>JAACZV010000004.1 GCA_009996515.1 Comamonadaceae bacterium | reverse complement strand
CGAGCTGGGCGCGGGCGGCGGCCTGGTCGCCCTGCAGCCGGGTGGCGCGGGCGCGCCAGTAGGCCCAGGCCGGCTCGCGCTGCTCGGCGGGGCTCAGGCGCTCGATGGCGCGCAGCGCGGCGGCCGGCGCCTTGGCGCGCAGCGCGGCGCGGGCCATCCAGGCCAGCGCGTCGTCGCTCCAGGCCAGCTCGGGCGCCAGCTTGTCGGCGCGCTCGAAGGCGGCCAGCGCACCGTCCTGCAGCCGCAGCGCCTGCTGGCGGCCGATCTGCACCCACAGCCAGGCCTGCAGCTCGGCGGGCAGCCGGCTCCATTTGTCGCGCAGCAGGTCGCCGGCCTGCTCGGGGTCGTTGCCGGCCACGCGGGCCAGCGCCAGGGCCGTCAGCTCGGCCTCGGCGCGCGGCGCGCTGCGCGCCTTGCGCGTCAGGTAGCGGCCGGCGTTGTCCTGCAGCTCGGCGAGCTTCTGGTCCAGCAGCTTGCTGCCCAGCAGCGCGACGGCCTGGCGGGCCGCGCGCGGGCGGCCCTGCTCGGTGGCCTGGCGGGCCTTGGCCCACAGCGTGTCGGGCTTGAAGACGCCGGCCTCGACCATGGCCGCGGCCAACTGCTGGCAGCCGTCGTCGGCGTCGCGCTGTGCCATCCACGCGGCCTGCGCGGTGTCGGCGGCGGGCTTGCGGCCGGCGGCCTGCTCGGCCAGCAGCGCATAGCAGGCGACCTCGCGGTCGTCGCGCATCACATAGCTGGCATGGTCGCGGCGGAAGTTGGCCCAGTCGCGGCGGCGCCCCAGCTCCAGCAGCCAGTCGTTGCGCAACCGGTCTTCGACATAGCTGCCGGGGTAGCGCGCGTAGAAGGCGTCCATCTCGGGCTGGCGCACCTCGGCCAGGCGCGCGTTCAGGTCGAAATACTCGACCCAGCCGGCCAGCGGGTGGTTCTGGCCGCGCGCGGCGTCCACCAGGCCGGCCAGGCGCTTGCGGTCGCGCTTCACCCAGGCTTCGCGGGCCTGCACGGCGAGGTCGTCGTCGGCCGGCGCCGCGCAGGCGCCCAGGCTGCTGGCCAGCAGCACGGCCCCCAGCGCCCAGATGCCGCCGCGGACCCCGCGTTTCCGAACTTGCCTATCCATTTGACTCATGCCTGCCGCTACTGCCACGCCGGCCAATTTAACCCAGGGCCGCCGGTGCTGGCGATGAGTTCCAATGGCACACCCGCCCACGCTCGCGCCCCATGCCAGACGCCACTCCGACCGACCGTTCCACGCTGCGCCGCCAGCTGCTGGCCCAGCGCCGGGCCTTTGCCGCCACGCCCGCCTTCCAGGCGGCCCAACAGGCATTGCAGCAGTCCCTGCCGGCCCTGCTGGCCCAGCTGGAGCCCGAGCTGCTGGGCGTGTACTGGCCGCTGGACGGCGAGTTCGACCCCGGCGCCCCGGCCTGGCCGTGCGCGCTGCCGTTCGCGCGCCGCGAGCCGGCCGCCATGCAGTACCGCCGCTGGGACGGCGCGGCGCCCGCGGCCCGCGATGAATGCGGCATCGCCACCTCCACGGGCGCCGTGGCCGTGCCCGACGTCGTGCTGGTGCCCTGCGTGGGCTTCACGCGCGAGGGCTTCCGGCTGGGCTATGGCGGCGGCTTCTTCGACCGCTGGCTGGCCCAGCATCCCGGCGTGACGAGCGTGGGCCTGGCCTGGTCCGGTGCCGAGACCCAGTTCCCCGTCGAGGCGCATGACCGCGCGCTGACCTTGATCCTCACCGAGCGCGAGCTCATCGCCCCCGACTGAAAGGACGCCGACACGATGCATGACGGCATGACGCTGATCTCCACGCTGGCCGCCGCCTTCGGCCTGGCCCTGGTGCTGGGCCTGCTGGCGCAATGGGCCAGGCTGCCCGCGCTGGTGGGCTATCTGCTGGCCGGCGTGCTGATCGGGCCGAACACGCCGGGCTTCGTCGGCGACGTGCATCTGGCCCAGCAGCTGTCGGAGGTGGGCGTCATGCTGCTGATGTTCGGCGTGGGCCTGCATTTCTCGGTGCACGACCTGGTGTCGGTGAAGGGCATCGCGCTGCCGGGCGCGCTGGTGCAGATGGCCGCGGCCACGGCCATGGGCGGGGGGCTGGCCTACTGGTGGTGGGGCTGGGAGCTGGGCGCGGCGCTGGTCTTCGGCCTGGCGCTGTCGGTGGCCAGCACGGTGGTGCTGCTGCGTGCGCTGGAGTCGCGCGAGCTGCTGCACACGGGCAATGGCCGCATCGCGGTCGGCTGGCTGGTCGTGGAGGACCTGGCCATGGTGCTGGCCCTGGTGCTGATGCCGCTGCTGGGCGGGCGGGGCGAGGGCGGGGCACAGGCGGGGGGCGGCAGCCTGGCCCTCACCATCGTCACGACGCTGCTGGCCGTCGCGGCCTTCGTGGCCGTCATGCTGGTGGCCGGGCGGCGCCTGCTGCCCTGGCTGCTGTGGCAGGTCAACCGCACCGGCTCGCGCGAGCTGTTCACGCTGGCCACCGTGGCCGCGGCGGTGGGCCTGGCGGTGGGCGCGGCGGCGCTGTTCGGCGTCAGCGTGGCGCTGGGCGCCTTCTTCGCGGGCCTGGTGCTGCGCGAGTCGGCCTTCAGCGAGCGCGCGGCCCACGAGAGCCTGCCGCTGCGCGACGCCTTCGCGGTGCTGTTCTTCGTCGCCGTGGGCATGCTGTTCGACCCGCGCGTGCTGGTGGAGCAGCCGCTGGCCGTGCTGGCGACGCTGGCCGTCATCCTGGTCGGCAAGACGCTGGCCGCCGGTGCGCTGGTGCTGCTGCTGAAGTACCCGCTGTCCACCGCGCTGACGGTGGCGGTCAGCCTGGCGCAGATCGGCGAGTTCAGCTTCATCCTGCTGAGCCTGGGGCAGTCGCTCAACCTCGTGCCGCCCGAGGCGGCCAGCCTGGTGGTGGCCGGGGCCATCGTGTCCATCGCGCTGAACCCGCTGTGGTTCTCCAGCATCGAGCCCATCCGGCGCTTCGTGCTGGCGCGCTCGGCCTGGGCGCGCCAGCTGGAGGCGCGCGACGACCCGCTGGCCGAGCTGCCCGCCGACACGCCGCACAGCGCGCTGGCCGGGCAGATCGTGCTGGTGGGCCATGGCACGCTGGGCACGGCGCTGCGCGCCGAGCTGGGCACGCGACCCCTGGTGGTCATCGACCGCGACCGCGACGTCGTCGAGAAGCTGCGCGCCGCGGGCCAGGCCGCCGTGCTGGGCGAGGCGAGCGAGGCCATGACGCTGGTGCAGGCCCATATCGCGCAGGCGGCCTGGCTGGTGGTGGCGGTGAGCGACGTGCGCGGTGTGCCGGCCATGCTGGACCTGGGGCGCCAGCTCAACCCCGAGCTGCGCTGCGCCGTCGTCGCGCACACGCGCGAAGAGGCGCAATGGCTGGCCCAGGCCGGCGTCAACGAGGTGCTGCGCTCGCAGCAGGCGCTGGCCCAGGCGCTGGCGCGGGTGGTGGCGGCCGCCTGAGCGCCGCCCGCCGTCAGACGCCGGCCAGCTGGCCGCGCGTGACGGCGGCCTGCTCGCGCACCCAGTCGGCGAACTGCTGCACCTCGGGGCGCCGCGCCGCGTTCGGGCCCAGGATCATCCAGTAGCTGAAGGGGCTGCCCAGCCGCCCGGCCTTGCCGAAGGGTTCCACCAGCTCGCCGCGCTGCAGGTGTTCGTGCACCAGCGGCAGCCGCGCCAGCGCGACGCCCTGGCCGGTCAGCGCGGCCTGCACCTGCTGGTAGGTGAAGTTCATGTAGAGCCAGCGGCGCGGCTGCAGCTCGGGCTCGCCCATCCGGGTCAGCCAGCGCCGCCAGCTCAGGTACTCGGCGCTGGGGCGGGGGTCGTCCTCCTCGGCCAGCGCATGGCCGGCCAGGTCGGCCGCGCGCTTCAGCGGCGCCGGCGGATTCTGCAGATACCAGGGGCTGACGGTGGGCGACAGCAGCTCCTCGAACAGCTGCTCGGCGTCGGGCGGCACGGCGGCGCGGTCGTCGTAGCGCAGCGCCAGGTCGCTCTCGCCGTCCTCCAGGTCCACCTTGCGGTCGTAGGCCGACACGCGGATGTCGATGTCCTCATGCTCGCGCTGGAAGGCCTCCATGCGCGGGATCAGCCACAGCGACGCGAACGACGCGAAGGTGCTGACGTTGATGATGCGCCGTCCGCGCGCGCGGCGGATCTGGCGCACGGTCTGGTCCAGCCGGGAGAGCACGGCCACGGCGGTGGGCAGCAGCTGGGCGCCGTCGCCGGACAGCTCCACCTTGCGCGTGCCGCGCAGGAACAGCGTGCAGCCGATCTCCTCCTCCAGGGCCTGGATCTGCCGGCTGATGGCCGACTGCGTCAGGCTCAGCTCCTCGGCCGCCGCGCGGAAGGACAGCAGCCGCGCCACGGCCTCGAAGGCACGCAGCGGGCCGATCGAGAGCGGCCGTTGGCGCATCGGTTGATTCATGCGTGGATGGTATCAATCTGCGCGGCGTAGTCATTGGACCGCCCTGGGTGATCTCAGCAGAATCCCGGATATCAACCCTGGAGCAACATCATGAGCGATGCGCAATCCACATGGCATCTGGACGGTGGCCGGGCCCTGACCCTGGCCGCAGGCGCGGAGGCACGCCGCCTGGCGGTGGCGCGCGGCCGGGTCTGGCTGACGCTGTCGGGCACGGCCGCCGAGCCGGCCCAGGACCAATGGCTGGAAGCCGGCGAGGCCGTGGCGCTGGCGCCGGGCCAGACGGCCGTGCTGGAAGGCTGGCCCGCGGCCGATTTCCAGCTGCTGGTGCCGCCCGCGTCAGCGGGCGCGCGGCGCGGTCTTCTTGGCCGCCGGTTCTTTGGCCGCTGACCCGATCCCGCTCGCCGGCCGCCGCGCCGGCGCCTTGCGGGCCTTGGCATTGGCGGCGCGCAGCGCGGCCTCGAACGCCAGCCTGGCCCACGGCCGCATCAGCGGCGGGGACTCCAGCGTCTCATCGGGCGGGCGGAAGTAGCTCATCACCATGCGCTCGCCGTCCTTGGTGGGGTAGGTGAAGGGCGGGCAGCCGGCCGCGACGAAGCGTTCGCGGGTCAGCTCGTCGGCCTTCAGGAACAGCTGGCCGTCCGCGATCAAGGCCATGAAGAGGCCGTCCACATAGATGCCCTGGCCGCCGAACATGCGGCGCACGCGCACGGGCCCCAGCGGCGACAGCAGCTCGACGCAGAGTTCGGTGAAGGCGTCCATGCGAGGAACTGTAAGCTCGCAGGTCATGGATGCGAACGACCGCGCCGCGATCCGGCACAAGCTGATTGCCCAACGCCTGGCCCTGCCCAACCGCCTGGATCTGGCGGCCGAGCTGCAGGAGGTGCTCAGCGTCTGGCTGCTGCGCCGCCAGGAAAAGACCATCGGCGCCTACTGGCCCATCAAGGGCGAGTTCGATCCGCTGCCCACGCTGTACCGCTGGGGCGAGAGCCACCCGGAGCGCCGCATCGGCCTGCCGGTGGTGGACAAGCTGCTGGGCACGCTGCGCTTTCACGTCTGGTACCCGGGCTGCCCGATGGAGGAAGACGCCTTCCACATCCCCAAGCCCAAGGGCACGGAGGAGTTCCAGCCGCAACTGATGCTGGTGCCCTGCCTGGGCTTCGGCCCGGCGGGCCTGCGGCTGGGCTATGGCGGGGGCTTCATGGACAAGACGCTGGCGCAGATGTCGCCGCGCCCGGTGGCCGTGGGCATAGGCTATGCACATGGCTTTCTGCCGCTGCTCAAGCCCAGCCCCCTGGACATGCCGCTGGACGCGATGCTGACGGAGGAGGGCGTCGTCTGGGACCGCGACGGCTGAGCCGCCGCGTCAGCGGCGCGGCAGCGCCTGCCACCAGGCCGCGGCGATGCGGCCCACCTCGGCCAGCACGGCCTGGTCCTCGTCGCGCATGCGGCCGCTGCGGCCCGGGGCGTCGTAGTAGGCCGCGATGACGACGGCCTGCCGCGCATCGGGCCAGGCGATGGCCACGTCGTTGAGCTTGTCGGCCATGCTGGGATGCATGGCCGTGCCGGTCTTGTCGCCCGCGCGCCAGGCGGCGGGCAGGCCGGCGCGCAGCCGCTTGCGGCCGGTCTGCGTGGCCACCATCCAGCCGACCAGTCGCTCGCGCGAGGCGGGCGACAGCCAGTCCGAGCGCAGCAGCCTGGCCGTCGTGCGGGCCATCGCGAGGGGGGTCGTCGTGTCGCGCACCTCGCCGTCCGGCACCTGGTTCATCGTCGGCTCCAGGCGGTCCAGCCGCGTGTGGGCATCGCCCAGCGCACGCAGCGACGCGGTGACGGCCGCGGGGCCGCCCAGCAGCGCGACCAGCAGGTTGGCGGCCGGGTTGTCGCTGGTGACATGCGTGGCCTCGGCGAGCGCGCCCACCGTCATGCCGCCGGCCTTCAGGTGCAGCGACGTGACCGGCGCGTGCGACACCATGTCCTGCTCGCCGTAGGGCACCCACTGGTCCAGCGCCAGCCGGCCCTCGTCCACGGCCTTCAGCACCAGGCCGGCCAGCGGCAGCTTGAAGGTGGAGCACATGCCGAAGCGCTCGTCGCGGCGCAGGCCGGTCTGCGCGCCGCTGACGGTGTCCAGCAGGGCCACGCCGAGCCGGCCGCCGGCGCGCTGCTCCAGCGCACGCAGGGCGGGGTGGTCGGCCTCGGCCGGGGCTGAGGCTGAGAAGGCGGGCCGCAGCAGCGCGGCGGAGGTGGCGGCCAGCGCCCGGCGGCGGTTCATGAGGCTCATAGTTCTTCTCGGGTTCGGTTGCGGGTGCGGCGCATTGTCTGGATCGGGCGCCTCGGCACAATGGATGGTTTCTGAGGTCAGCTCTTAGTTTTTTGAGGGGGTCTTTGTGTCGCTGAACGGCGTGTCCTTGAACGGGCTGCGCGCCTTCGAGGCGGCCGCCCGCCACCTGAACCTGAGCCGCGCGGCCGAGGAGCTGTGCGTGACGCAGGCGGCCGTCAGCCATCAGGTCAAGGCGCTGGAGGCGCAGCTGGGCCGGGCGCTGTTCCGCCGCCATGCGCGCGGCCTGCTGCTGACCGACGAGGGCGAGGCGCTGGCGCCCGTGGTGGCGCAGGCCTTCGAGCGCATGGGCGCGGCGCTGGCGGCGCTGCGCGAGGGCGGGCCGGCCGAGGTGCTGACCGTGGGTGTCGTCGGCACGTTCGCGCTGGGCTTTCTGCTGGAGCGGCTGGCGGACTTCCGCGCCGGCCATCCGCGCATCGAGCTGCGCGTGCAGACGCACAACAACAAGGTCGACCTCGCCGCCGAGGGGCTGGACCTGGCCATCCGCTTCGGCGACGGCGCCTGGCGCAGCGTCGAGGCCGAGCCTCTGCTGGCGGCGCCGCTGGCACCTTTGTGCGACCCGGCGCTGGCGGCGCAGCTGCACCAGCCCGAGGACCTGGCCCGCGTGCCGCTGCTGCGCTCCTATCGCCAGGGCGACTGGCCGGCCTGGCTGGCGGCGGCGGGCGCGCCGCGCGTGGTGGCGCGCGGGCCGGTGTTCGATGCGTCGGCGCTGATGGTGCAGGCGGCACTGCGCGGCGAGGGCGTGGCGCTCGCGCCGCCGTGCATGTTCATGCGCGAGTTGCGTGCCGGCCGGCTGGTGCAGCCCTTCGCGCAGACGCTGGATGCGGGCGGCTACTGGCTCACGCAGCCGCTGTCGCGCGAGCCCACGGCGGCCATGCGCGCCTTTGCCGCCTGGCTGCGCGCCGAGTGCGCAGCGGCGACCCGGGGCTGAGCCCGCGGCGCCGGCGGCGCAAGGATTCCCGCGGCTGCCGGACAATGCCGGCACTCCATCGCCACGAGCAAACCGCCATGTCCAAGCCCACCCTGCTGGCCCTGTCCGCCACCGCCCTGCTGCTGACCCAGTCCGCGCTGGCCGCCCCCAAGCCCTGCGACGAACTGAAGGCCGAGATCGCCGCCAAGCTCGACGAAAAAGGCGTCAAGGGCTACGAGATCACGGCCGTCGACAACGACAAGGTGGGCGATGCCCAGGTGATCGGCAGCTGCGATGGCGGTACGAAGAAGCTGACCTATCTGCGCAAGTGAACCCGGACTGACCATGAGCCTCTACCTCGACCACCTCGCCACGCTGCAGCGCCAGGCCGAAGCCGCGCTGGAGCGCAGCGGCTTCGACGCCCTCGTGATCGCCTCCGGCATCGAGAAATACGCCTTCCTGGATGACCGGCCCTATCTGTTCCAGGTCAACCCGCATTTCAAGCATTGGCTGCCGCTGACGGAGCATCCCCACTCCTGGCTGGCCGTGCGGCCGGGCAGGAAGCCGCGCGTCGTCTACTACCAGCCCGACGACTACTGGCATGTGCCGCCCAGCGCGCCCAGCGGCGAATGGGTGGATGCGGTGGAGCTGATCATCATCCGCGAGCCCGAAGAAGCCGCCCAGGCGCTGGCCGATTGCGTCACGCCGCGCGCGGCCATCCTCGGCGAGGCCGATGCGGCGCTGCCGGGGCTGGTGCCCAACAACCCCGAGCCGCTGCTGAACCTGCTGCACTGGGCGCGCGGCGTGAAGACGCCTTACGAGCTGGCGCAGATGCGTGCCGCCCAGCGCCGCGCGGTGCCGGGCCACCATGCCGCCCGCGCCGCCTTCCTGCGCGGCGACAGCGAGGCGGCCATCCACCGCGCCTACCTCCTCGCCACGGGCCACACCGACCGCGACCTGCCCTATACCAACATCGTCGGCCTCAACGAGCATGCCGCGGTGCTGCACTACCAGTACCAGGACGAGGCCCCGCCCGCCGAGTCGCGCAGCTTCCTCATCGATGCCGGTGCGCAGGTCAACGGCTATGCCAGCGACATCACGCGCACCTGGGTGGCGCCCGGCCACGACGAGTTCGCGGCGCTGGTCGGCGCGATGGAGCGCGAGCAGCTGGCCTTGGTGGACGAGGTGCGCGAGGGCGTGGACTACCGCGACATCCACCTCAGCACGCATCGCCGCATCGCCCGCGTGCTGCGCCAGGCCGGCCTCGTGAAGATGGACGAGGAGGCCATGGTGGCCGAGGGCGTCACCCAGCCCTTCTTCCCGCACGGCATCGGCCACTTGCTGGGCCTGCAGGTGCACGACGTGGGCGGCTTCATGGCCAGCGAGACCGGCGGCATCGCCGACAAGCCCGAGGGCCACCGCCATCTGCGCCTGACGCGGACGCTGCAGGCCGGCATGGTGGTCACCATCGAGCCGGGCCTGTACTTCATCCCGACGCTGCTGCGCCGGCTGCGCGAATCGCCGCAGGGCGCGCAGGTGGACTGGACCGCGGTGCAGCGGCTGTCGCGCTACGGCGGCATCCGCATCGAGGACGACGTGGCCTGCCGCGCCGCCGGCGCCGCGCCGGAGAACCTGACGCGCGACGCCTTCGCCGCGCAGGGCTGAGGGCCGCCGGAGCGGCTGCGCAGCGAGGCCGGCCTCAGCGGCGGCGCAGCACCTCGATCAGCCCGTCGCAGGCGGCCTCGACCAGGTCCAGCACCTCCTCGAAGCCCGCCGCACCGCCGTAGTAGGGGTCGGGCACATGGCGTTTGCCGGCCTGGGGCGCGTAGTCCAGCAGCAGCTTCAGCCGCTGCCGCTGCGCCGGCGGGCACAGGCGTTCGGCCCGGGCCAGGTTGTCGTCATCCATGGCCAGCACGAGGTCGAAGCGGTCGAAGTCTTGCGCCACCAGCTGCCGTGCCCGCAGGGCGCTCAGGTCGTAGCCGCGCCGGGCCGCGTGCTGCTGGCTGCGCGCGTCCGGCGGCGCGCCGACGTGATAGCCATGGGTGCCGGCCGAGTCGACCTCCACGTCCAGGCCGGCGGCCGCCAGCTTGGCGCGCATGACGCCCTCGGCCGTGGGGCTGCGGCAGATGTTGCCCATGCAGAAGAAGAGGATGCGGCGTGTCATGGCAGGCGAGTCATGGCGGTATTGCGGGCCGAGCGCCGGGCCGCTCCCAAGCCGGCCCGTCCTGGCGATGTGCTTGCCGGTCAATCCGGCAAGCATCGCCGTCCCCTTGGGGGACCGTCCAGGGTACTCCCTGGACGAGGGGCACGTCAGAACCGCATGTCGGCGCGCAGCGAGACCACGCGGAAGGTCTTGTTGCGCGACCAGCTCTGGGTCAGGTACTCGCGCTGCGTGACGCTGTTGGTGCTGAGGCCCTCGGAGCTGACGTCGGTGTCGCGCGGCAGCAGGTTGGCCATGGACAGGCGCCAGTTGATGCCGTCGCGCACGGCGCCGCTGGCCCAGGACAGGTAGGCGTCGAACTGGCGGCGCGCGGTTTCGTCGCGGCGCAGGAACTCGGTCACCTGCTCGCGGGTGGCGGGCACATAGTTCAGGTTGAAGCCGCTGCCGAACTTCATGCCCAGCGCCCTCCAGCGGTGGTCGATGCCGAAGTTCAGACTGCCCTTGGGCTGCTGGTCCAGGCGGTTGCTGTTGCCCGGCAGGCCCTGCACCTTGTTCTTGAAGACGGCGAAGTTGAAGCGCAGCAGCATCAGCTGCAGCTCCTCCGGCGCGTCCTCCCACAGCTCGTCCATGCGGGCCTTGAACTCGAACTCAAACCCCATGCGGCGAGCGCTGCCCATGTTGCGCGGGCGGCTGACCCAGCGCTGCGCGGCGTCCCAGCTCACCGTCTCTAGCATCACCTCGCTGCGGATCAGGCCCTTGATGTCGCGCACGAAGGCGCTGCCGGAAATGATGCCCCCCGTGGGCAGCCAGTGCTCCACGCTGAGGTCCACGCCGGTGGCCAGTTCGGGCCTGAGGTCGGGGTTGCCTGCGCGGTCGGCATGGGTCTGGTAGTTGGGGCCGTCGGGGTAGGTGGTGTTGATGCTGGGCCGCGCGGCCAGGTCGTTCAGGTTGGGCGAGCGGTAGCTGCGTGTCAGGCCCAGGCGCACCTGGTCCTTGGGGAAGGCCTCGGGCTTCCACAGCAGGTGCAGCAGCGGCGAGGTGACCTGCGAGACGTTGCGCGTGCCGGGCAGCGAGCCGGCGGCCTCGGCCGTGGTCTCGATGCGCTCGTAGCGGATGCCGGCGTACAGCGACCACTGCTTGCTCGGGCTCCACTCGTCCTGCGTGTAGGCGGCCAGGCGCTGGTTGCGCGTGGCCAGCGTGTTGCCGAAGCGCGCGAGGCCCGGCAGCGGAGCGCCGTTGACCAGCGTGTCGACCACCTGCGTGCGCTGGCTGCGCTCGGCTTCCGCGCCGGTGACCCACTGGTGCTCCTGGGCCGTCTTCAGGCTCCAGCGGCCGTTGAGGCTGGCTTGGTCCTCCTCGACCGAGCTGCGGTCCTGCTGCATGCGCTCGGTGGTGATGCCGCCTAGGGTCTGCGTGTCGCGGCGATCGCTGTTGCGGGTGTTCTTGGAGGTGCCGGCGCCCAGGCGCAGGTTGAAGCTCTCGCCCACCCGGGGCCGGTAATCGGCCGACAGGTTCAGCCGCAGGTTGTGGTTGCGGGCGTCGTTCTCGCCGTGCACGTCGCGAAAGCGCGTGCCCTCGGAGTTGTACTGGCTGCTGCCCTCGTTCTGCGACAGAAAGAAGAACGGCATCAGGTTGAAGCTCAGCGTGTCGCTGTACTTCCAGCGCAGCCGGGCATTGCCGTTGAGGCTGGTGTTCTGGTTCTCGCTGGTGCCGATCTGCGTGTTCTGCTCGGTGACCTGGCCGGTCGCGGTGTCGGTGATGCGGTTGCCCGAGTCGACGTTGTTGAAGAAGCGGCGGACGGCGCCATTGGTGGAGATGGCGCCCACGAACTCGTCGTTGTTGGGGCCGCCCCATTTCAGGTTGCGCGTCCAGCTGGCGTCGGCCTGGGGCTGGTTGCGGTCCCAGCCCAGGCCCATGCGCAACTCGTGGTCGGACTTCTGCAGCGGCTCGCGCAGCACGATGTTGATGGTGCCGGCGATGGCCCTCGTACCGGTGGCGGCGGTGGGGGCGCGGTAGATCTCGATGCGCTCGATCTGGTCGGGCGGCAGGTCTTCCACCGCGAAGCCCGGTGGTGGGCGTTCCTCGTCGATGAGGATCTGCGTCGCGCCGCCGCCCATGCCGCGCATGCGGATGTCGCCGCCGCGGCCCGGGCGGCCGCCCAGCGTCACACCGGGCAGGCGGCGCAGCACGTCACCCAGCACGACGTCGCCGTACTTCTCCAGGTCCTCGCGCTCGATGACGATCTTGCTGGCCGTGCTGTTGCGGCGGCGGCTGTTGGCCGTGGGGCCGCTGCTGACCTCCACGCGCTCAAGTCGGTTGCCGGCCTCGCTGGCCGCCGGGGCGGGAGCGGGGGCGCTGGCGGCGGGAGGCTTGGGGGCGGCGGGCGGCGTCGTGGGCGTCTGGGCCGCGCTGGTCGCGCAGGCGCACAGCGTGGCCAGCGCAGGGAGGAGGCGGTTCATGGCCGCGCATTCTGGTGGCGCAGCCGTGAGGGCCGATCACGTAAAGCGCTCATTTACATGAGCGGAAGTTATGGGAGCGGGCCGATGCTGCGCCGCCAGAGGGCGGCGCTCGGTCCCGGCTCATGCCGTGCCGCTGGCAGGCGTCTGGGCCTTCACCGGGCGTTGGACAGTCCGCAGGGACTGTCCGGAGAGCGGGCTCATGCCGTGCCGCTCGTAGGCGCCACGGCCTTCGCCGGGCGTCGGGCAGTCCGCAGGGACTGCCCTCGGTCCCGGCTCAGAAACGCCAGCCCAGGCCCACGCTGGCGAGCGTGGGGTTGACCTTGAACTTGCCGACCGACGTGCCGTTGGAGTAGACGGTGGTGCCCAGGTCCACCTTCTTCAGGTCGAAGTTCAGGTAGGTGCCCTTGGTGATCTCCACGTCGGCGCCGATCTGCCAGGCCGCGCCCCAGCTGTTGCGCTTGATGCTGGGGTTGAGCGCGGCCTGCACGGCGGGTGCGAACTTCACCGAGGAGAAGTTGGTGTAGTTCACGCCGGCGCCGATGTAGGGGCGCAGCGTGCCGGTCGGGTTGAAGTGGTACTGCAGCGTCAGCGTCGGCGGCAGGTGCTTGAGCGAGCCGATCTCGCTGCCGTTGGAGTACAGCGTCTGCTTCTGCGGATAGGTCAGGATCAGCTCGGCCGCGAGGTTGGGTGCGAAGAAGTAGCTGAAGTCGACTTCGGGGAAGGTCTTGCTGTTGATGGACAGGCCCAGGCCGGTGCTGTCCTTGTCTGCGGACGACAGGTGCAGCGCGCGCACGCGCACCATCAGCGGGCCTTCGTCGGCCTGGGCCAGCGGTGCGGCCAGCGCGGCGACGAGCAGGGCGGCGAGGGCGGAAATCTTCTTGGACATGGATGGCTCCTGTGAATGGGGCGTGCCCCGATGAAGCCATTGCACGCGCCAGCGCCCCGGCTCGAATTGATGCAACGCAACATGGCCGCTCGGCCCTGCCCGCGAAGGCGGTGTGGCTTTGTGCTGGGTCAAGCTCGGGCCAGATAGCCGGGCCTCCGCGCAACAGCGCGGCGGGCCCGGCCTCGTCTCAGCTGCGCCAGGGCAGCGGCAGTTCGCGGCCGTCGGGCGCCTGCGTGGGTGCGGGCGTCTGCCCGAACACGGCCAGGGTTTCCAGCGGCACGCTGCCGGTGTTGAAGATCTGGTGCGGCCGGCCACGGGGCAGCACCAGCAGGCGGCTGGCATCGAAGGCCAGGGCCTGGCCGTCCACGTGGACCTCGCCCTGGCCGGCGAGGCAGAACACGACCTCGTCGCAGTCATGCACATGCGGCGGCGTGGCCGTGCCCGGCGCCATGCGCTGGCGCCATACCGAGAGCTGCTGCAGGCCGTCGGACCGGCTGGCCCAGGTGGCATGCGCGATGCCGGGCAGCGCGGTCAGTTGGGGAGGGGATTGTTCAAGGACATACATGAAGGCTCCATGTGGTGGATGGGACAAGGGAACCCCAGTGTCCCGGCCGCTGACTGGAGCGTGAAGAGGCGGGAGCTGACTAACATTGAGGACACTTGTTCCTCAATCGGGGCTGTCATGCAGGGACTGCAGCCGCTCATTGCCTTTGCCCAGACGGCCCGCCGCGGCAGCTTCGCGGCGGCCGCGCGCGACCTGGGCGGCACGCCGTCCACCATCGCCAAGAGCGTGGCGCGGCTGGAGGCCACGCTGGGCGTGCGGCTGTTCCACCGCACGACCCGCCAGGTCTCGCTGACGCCCGACGGCGAGCGCCTGTTCCGCCGCAGCGAGCGCGTGCTGGCCGAGCTGGAGGACTTGCAGGCCGAGGCCGCCGGCACGCGCCAGGCGGTGGCCGGCACGCTGCGCATCGACGCGCCCATCACCTACGGCCGCAAGGTGTTGATGCCGGTGCTCAGCGGGCTGCTGCGCCAGCATCCGGCGCTGCGCCTGGACCTGCGCCTGCAGGACGGGTATGCGGACCTGATCCGCGACGGCCTGGACGCCGCCATCCGCGTCGGCGAGCTGCAGGACTCGCGCCTGGTCGCGCGGCGCTTCGACACGCAGCAGCTGGTGCTGGTGGCCAGCCCGGCCTACCTGGCGGCCCGCGGCCGTCCGGAGCGCGTGGACCAGCTGGCCGGCCATGCGGCCATCGTGTTCCGCCTGCCCAGCACGGGTCGTCAGCGGCCCTGGCAGTTCCGCAGCGGCCGCCAGGCCGTCAGCCTGCTGCCGGAGCCGGCCGTGGAGGTGAACGATGGCGAGGGCCTGGCGGCCGCGGCCATGCAGGGCCTGGGCCTGACCCAGGTGCCGGACAACATCGCGGCCGAGGGACTGGCCAGCGGGGCCCTCGTGGAGGTGCTGGCGTCCTGCCGGCCGGCGGCCATGCCGATCAGCGTCGTCATGCCCACGGCAAGGCTGCAGCCGCCGCGGGTGCGCGCGCTGCTGCAGGCCTTGACGGCGACCAAGGCCGGCGGGCCGGCCTGAACGCTCAGCCGCCCAGGCCCAGGCGCTTGCAGAGCTCCAGCGTCAGCCCGCTCTGGTTGAGCGTGTAGAAGTGGATGCCGGGCGCGCCGCCCGCGATCAGGCGCTCGCACAGCCGTGTGATCACGTCCAGCCCGAAGGCGCGGATGCTGGCCGTGTCGTCCATGAAGCCTTCCATCTTCATCTGCACCCAGCGCGGCATGTCGATGCCGTCGCGCTGCGCGAACTGGGCGATGCGGCCGTAGTTGTGGAAGGGCATGATGCCCGGGACTATGGGCTGGGTGACGCCCAGCTTGCGGGCCTCGTCGACGAAGTGGAAATAGGCGTCGGCGTTGAAGAAGAACTGCGTGATGGCGCCGTCGGCACCCGCCTTCATCTTGTCGGCGAAATGCTGCAGGTCCTGGGCGGCGTAGCGCTGCTGCGGATGCACCTCGGGGTAGGCGGCCACCTCGATGTGCCAGTCCTTGCCCTGGGTCTCGCGGATGAAGCCGACCAGTTCGGCGGCGTAGCGGAACTCCCCGGCCGTGGCCGTGCCGCTGGGCAGGTCGCCGCGCAGCGCGACGACGCGGTGGATGTCCTGGGCGCGATAGGTGGCCAGGATCTCGGCGATGTTCTCGCGCGTGGAGCCCACGCAGGAGAGGTGCGGCGCGGCCTCGTAGCCGGCCGCGGCGATGTCCATCACGGCGGACAGGGTCTTGTCGCGCGTGGAGCCGCCGGCGCCGTAGGTGACGCTGAAGTACTGGGGCTTGAGCGCACCCAGCTCCTGCACGACGGTCTTGAGTTTCTCGACACCGACCGGCGTGTTGGGGGGGAAAAATTCGAAACTGACAGGGGTGCTCATCGGGAGGCCCACAAGAAGAATTCGCGATTGCCATCACCGCCGGTGATGGGGCTGTCGAAATAGTCCAGCACCTTGAGGCCGAGAGCCGTACAGGCCAGGCGCACGCGGGCTTCCAGTCGCGGGTAATCGGCCTCGTCCTTGACGAGACCGCCCTTGCCCAGGGCTTGTGGCCCCAGTTCGAACTGCGGCTTGATGAGCACGAGCAGATGGCCGTGCACCTCCAGCCAGGGCAGCAGCTGCGGGAGGCTGCCCAACATGGAAATGAAACTCAGATCGCCGACGATGAGCGTGAAGCCGCCCGTCGGCACATGCGGGCGCAGCGCACCCAGCTCGCGCACATGCGTGCCCTCCAGCGCCGTGACGCGCGGGTCGGCCTGCAGCCGTGCGTGCAGCTGGCCGTGGCCCACGTCCACGCCGACAACATGGCGCGCGCCGTGGGCCAGCAGGCAGTCCGTGAAGCCGCCGGTGCTCTGGCCCACGTCCAGCACCGTATGGCTGGACACGTCCAAGCCCGTGTGCGCCAGCGCCCCTTCCAGCTTGAGCCCGCCGCGCGACACATAGCGCAGCTCCGCGTCGTCGATGACGCGCAGCTGGGCCGTCTCGGGCAGGTCCTCGCCGGCCTTCTTCAGCACGGCCCAGCCGGCGGGCGAGGCCCATTCGGCGGCGCCGTTGCCGATCAGGCGCTGGGCCACCGAGCGGGTCGGGGCCAGGCCCTGGGCGACGAGGAGCTGGTCGGCACGCATCGGGACAGGATCAGTAACGGTACGTGTCGGGCTTGTACGGGCCGACCTTGGGCACACCGATGTAGGCGGCCTGCTCCTCGGTCAGCTCGGTCAGCTGCGCGTTCAGCGTGGACAGCTGCAGGCGTGCCACCTTCTCGTCCAGGTGCTTGGGCAGCACATAGACCTTGCCGATGTCGTAGGCGTCCTTGTGGGCGTACAGCTCGATTTGCGCGATGGTCTGGTTGGCGAAGGACGAGCTCATCACGTAGCTGGGGTGGCCCGTGCCGCAGCCCAGGTTCACGAGGCGGCCCTTGGCCAGCAGGATGATGCGCTTGCCGTCCGGGAAGATGACATGGTCGACCTGCGGCTTGATCTCCTCCCACTCGTACTTCTCGAGCGACGCGACGTCGATCTCGTTGTCGAAGTGGCCGATATTGCAGACGATGGCGTTGTTCTTCATCGCGGCCATGTGCTCGTGGCGGATGACGTTCTTGTTGCCGGTGGTCGTCACGAAGATGTCGGCCTTGTCGGCGGCGTATTCCATCGTGACGACGCGGTAGCCCTCCATCGCGGCCTGCAGCGCGCAGATGGGGTCGATCTCGGTGACCCAGACCTGGGCCGAGAGCGCACGCAGCGCCTGCGCCGAGCCCTTGCCCACGTCGCCGTAGCCGGCCACGACGGCGATCTTGCCGGCCACCATCACGTCGGTGGCGCGCTTGATGCCGTCCACCAGCGATTCGCGGCAGCCGTACAGGTTGTCGAACTTGCTCTTGGTGACCGAGTCGTTGACGTTGATGGCGCGGAACAGCAGCGTGCCCTTGGCGGACATTTCCTTCAGGCGGTGCACGCCCGTCGTCGTCTCTTCCGTCACGCCGATGATCTCGGCGCTCTTGCGCGTGTACCAGGTGCCGTCCTCGGCGACCTTCTTGCGGATCGCCGCGAACAGGATGCGCTCTTCCTCGCTGCCCGGGTTGTCCAGCACGGACAGGTCCTTCTCGGCTTTCTGACCCAGGTGCATCAGCAGCGTCGCGTCGCCGCCGTCGTCCAGGATCATGTTGGGGCCTTCGCCCGCCTCGCCCTTGCCGGCGAATTCGAAGATGCGGTGCGTGTAGTCCCAGTAGTCTTCCAGCGTCTCGCCCTTGTAGGCGAACACCGGCGTGCCCTTCACGGCCAGGGCCGCGGCGGCATGGTCCTGCGTGGAGAAGATGTTGCAGGAGGCCCAGCGCACGTCGGCGCCCAGCGCCTGCAGCGTCTCGACCAGCACGGCCGTCTGGATGGTCATGTGAAGCGAGCCGGCTATGCGCGCGCCCTTCAGCGGCTGGCTGGCGGCGTACTCGGTGCGGATGGCCATCAGCGCCGGCATCTCGTGCTCGGCGATCTTGATTTCCTTGCGGCCCCAGTCGGCCAGCGACAGGTCCTTGACGATGTGGGCGGGGAGGTTGGCGGTCATGCGGGCTCCTTCAAGCGAATGAAGCCGCTGGTGCCGTTGACGGGGGATGGAAGCTCACCCCGGCGCGGACGGCCAGCGGGTGAGCGCAGTTGCAGAGGGAAAGTTTCCGAGCCTGGCCTCAAGAGTGCTGAGGTTGCAACGCTCCTCGGAAGGCCGGCATTCTAGCCGGCTCGCCGCAGCGCGGCGCGCTCAGCCCGCGCCGCTGGCAGCCAGCAAGTCGTCGCCGGGCGTGGACACCAGCGCCGGGCGGCCGACGATCAGCGGGTCCACCGGGCCGATGTGCTCGGGCCGGCGTTCCGCGTAGGGCAGCCGGTTCAGCACGAAGCGCATCGCATTCAGCCGCGCGCGCTTCTTGCAATCGCTCTTGATGACGGTCCAGGGCGCGTCCGACGTGTCGCAGTGCAGGAACATGGCTTCCTTGGCCCGCGTGTAGTCGTCCCACTTGTCCAGCGACGCCATGTCGATGGGCGACAGCTTCCACTGCTTGAGCGGATGCAGCCGGCGCTCCTTGAAGCGGCGACGCTGCTCGTCGCGGCTGACCGAGAACCAGAACTTGAACAGGTGGATGCCCGAGCGCACCAGTTGGCGCTCGAACTCGGGCGTCTGGCGCAGGAACTCCTGGTACTCGGCCTCGCTGCAAAAGCCCATCACGCGCTCGACGCCGGCGCGGTTGTACCAGCTGCGGTCGAACAGCACGATCTCGCCGGCCGTGGGCAGGTGCTCCACATAGCGCTGGAAATACCACTGGCCGCGCTCGGTCTCGCTGGGCTTCTCCAGCGCGACGACGCGGGCGCCGCGGGGGTTGAGATGCTCCATGAAGCGCTTGATGGTGCCGCCCTTGCCGGCCGCGTCGCGACCCTCGAACAGGATGACCACGCGGGCGCCGGTCTCCTTGACCCAGGCCTGCAGCTTCAGCAACTCCACCTGCAGCCGGTACTTCTGGCGCTCGTAGGCCTTGCGCGACAGCAGGTTCCGGTACGGGTAGCCGCCCTGGCGCCAGCCGGGGCTGAGTTCGCCGTCGGCGTCCACCGCGTCGGTGGGCGCCACGGCCTGCTCATGCTGGCGCAGCGCCCGCCGCAGGTGGCGGCGCTCGTCGGGCGAGCTGCCATTCAGCAGCGTGGCCAGCTCCCCGGCCAGCGCCTCGGGGTGGCCGTCCTGCTGGTGGCGGCGCAGCAGCTCCGCCAGGGTCTCGCTGCCGACCACCTGCTGGCGCGTCGCCGCGCGGTCGACGCGGTGCTGCTCCAGTGCGGCAGCGTCCAGCCGCGGAGGGATGTCGCCGGCGGTGGTGCGTCGGGCGGCCGGGCGCCGGCCCGGGTGGTTGTCGGTCTTGCGGGGCAGGGTGGGCATGGCGGAGCCATCGTGATGGACAAGCGAGCATGCTGCGCGCGGGCGTCATGCCGCGGCTTGATCCCCGTCAAGTCGTCACGCCCAGGAAGGCCGCCAGCCGTGCGATCTCCTCGTCCAGTGCCGTGCTGAAGCCCGCGTCGCGCGGCGCGCGGCCCGCCACGTAGCCGCAAGCCAGCTGCAGCCGGCCGCTCCTGACGCCGGCATTGGCCCAGCCGATGACCTGGTCGCGCCACAGCAGCGGCAGCGCGTAATGGCCGCGCACCCGCTTGGCCGCCGGCGTGTAGGCCTCGAAGCGGTAGGCCCAGCCCCACAGCAGCTCGAAGCGGCGGCGGTCCCAGACCACCGGGTCGAAGGGCGCCAGCAGCCGCACCTGGGCCGGGATGCGCCAGCCGCGCGCCGGATCCTCGCCTGCCGGCCAGTACCAGTCCACGCCGTCGACGCGGGCGTGGGCGAGCCGCGCCTTGGCGCGCAGCAGCGTGGGCTTGCGCAGGTCCTGCCATTGGTGGGCCGCGCCGGCCAGCATGCTGATGAGCTGCGACAGGCTGCCCGCCGGCAGCGGCGCGTACTTCTGCACCAGCACGTCGGCCATCGCGTCCATGGCCGCCTGCGGGTCGTCGGGCGCCTGCCAGGCGGGCCCCAGCCGGTACACGCGCGTGCCGCTGTCGCGCCGCGCGACATCCAGGTGGCCGCGGTAATGCAGGCCGTCCAGCAGCTCGGTGGACAGCCGGCTGTTGCCGCCGAACCAGTTCTTCACCTGGCCATGGCCCAGCGCCGCATCCACGTCGGCCGGGTGGGCCTCGCCCAGTCGCTCCACCTCCCCCAGCACGGCGCGGGCGAGCTGCCAGCGCGTCTTGTCCCAGACGCGGCGCGCCGTGCGCGGGTGCATCAGCGCACGCAGCCTGGGTGTCACGAAGCCGTAGTTGATGAAGAAGTCCTCCTGCAGCGGCAGGCGCGGATAGCGGCGCTCCAGGTCACCGGCCTGGTAGTCCTTGACGCGGTGACGCAGCGTCAGGTCTTGCGCGCGGGCGGGCGCGCGCAGGGGGTCGGCCTGCACGAAGCCGCCCAGCCGCTCGACGGCCTTGAGCAGCGTGGTGGGCGTGAACAGGCTGCGCGCCACGGCATGGCGGCGCAGCGCCGCAAGGTCGATGGGGGGAGTGGGACTGGAGGGCATGGGGGTTGTGGCAGCGCGCCCGCGCCGGGGCGTCGGTGGCGCTGCGGCAGGCTTGCGGCGCAGGTTAGCAGGGCGCGCGGCGCCGGCGCGAGCGCCCGGGCGGCGGCACTAGAATTCAAGGTTGCTCTGCGGTTCCCGCGGTCGCCCCTCATACCCAAGGAAATCAACGTGTTCATCTCCAACGCCTACGCCCAGGCCGCTCCGGCCGCCTCTCCCGAGTCCGGTCTCCTCGGCATGCTGCCGCTGGTGCTGATGTTCGTCGTGCTGTATTTCGTCATGATCCGGCCGCAGATGAAGCGCCAGAAGGAAGCCAAGGCCATGATCGAGGCGCTGGCCAAGGGCGACGAGGTCGTCACGGCCGGCGGCGTCATCGGCAAGATCAGCAAACTGGGCGACAACTTCATCCATCTCGAAGTGGCCGAAGGCGTCGAGATCCAGATCCAGCGTGGCGCCGTCACCCAGGTTCTCCCCAAGGGCAGCTTGAAGTAAATCGCGACGCGCCCACCTCCCGGGCCATGCCGTCCGGGCGCTGACAAGGAAGTCCCTCATGAACCGCTATCCGCTCTGGAAGTACGCGCTCCTGCTCGTCGCGCTGCTGATCGGCACGCTCTATACGCTGCCCAACCTGTTCGGCGAGGCGCCTGCCGTGCAGGTGTCCAGCGCCAAGGTCACCGTCAAGGTCGATCCGGCGCTGCAGGCCCGCATCGAGGCCGCACTGAAGGAGGCCGGCGTTCAGGCGGACTACGTGCAGTTCGACGGCAACTCGATCAAGGCCCGTTTCGGTGACACCGACACGCAGCTCAAGGCCAAGGACGCCATCAACAAGGCGCTGAACGCCGACCCGGCCGATCCGACCTACATCGTTGCGCTGAACCTGCTGTCGCGTTCGCCGCAGTGGCTGACCGCGCTGCACGCCAACCCCATGTACCTGGGCCTGGACCTGCGCGGTGGCGTGCACTTCCTGATGCAGGTCGACATGAAGGCGGCGCTGACGAAGAAGGCCGAGGCGCTGACCGGCGACGTGCGCAGCATGCTGCGCGAGAAGAACATCCGCCATGCCGGCATCAACCGCGAGGGCAATGCGGTGCAGATCGCCTTCCGTGATGCCGAGCAGCGCACCGCCGCGCTGGCCCTGCTGCGCGCCCAGATCCCGGATGTGACCTGGACGCCCCAGGGCGATGGCAGCAACCTGCTGCTGGCCGGCAGCCTGTCGCCCCAGGCCCAGGTGGCCGTGCAGGAGGCGGCCCTCAAGCAGAACATCACGACGCTGCACAACCGCGTCAACGAGCTGGGCGTGGCCGAGCCGGTCATCCAGCAGCAGGGGCTGGACCGGGTCGTCGTGCAGTTGCCCGGCGTGCAGGACACTGCCAAGGCCAAGGACATCATCGGCCGCACGGCGACGCTGGAGCTGCGCATGGTGGACGACAGCGCCGAGGCCCAGGCCGCGCTGGCAGGCACCGGCCCCGTGCCCTTCGGCACCGAGCGCTTCATCGACCGTGGCTTCGGCCCCATCATCGTCAAGCGCCAGGTCATCCTGACCGGCGACAACCTGAACGATGCCCAGCCCGGCTTCGACGAGAACCACAACCCGGCCGTGCACCTGACCGTGGATGCCAAGGGCACCCGCATCATGAAGGAGGTCTCGCGCGAGAACGTCGGCAAGCGCATGGCCATCCTGCTGTTCGAGAAGGGCAAGGGCGAGGTCGTCACGGCGCCGCGCATCAACTCGGAACTGGGCAGCCGCTTCCAGATCACCGGCGCGATGACGACGCAGGAAGCTGCCGACACGGCCCTGCTGCTGCGCGCCGGCTCGCTGGCCGCGCCCATGGACATCATCGAGGAGCGCACCATAGGCCCGAGCCTGGGCAAGGACAACATCGAGAAGGGCATCGCCAGCGTCACCTGGGGCTTCGTCGCGGTGGCCGCCTTCATGTGCGTCTACTACATGCTGTTCGGCCTGTTCTCGTCGCTGGCGCTGGGCTTCAACCTGGTGCTGCTGATGGCCATCCTGTCCATGATGCAGGCCACGCTGAGCCTGCCCGGCATCGCGGCCATGGCGCTGGCGCTGGGCATGGCCATCGACGCCAACGTGCTGATCAACGAGCGCATCCGCGAGGAGCTGCGCGCCGGCGCGACGGCGCAGGCGGCCATCCACGCCGGCTACGAGCGCGCGTTCGCGACCATCCTGGACTCCAACGTCACGACGCTGATCGCCGGCCTGGCGCTGCTGGTGTTCGGCTCCGGCCCCATCAAGGGCTTCGCCGTCGTCCACTGCCTGGGCATCCTGACCTCGATGTTCTCGTCCGTCGTGTTCTCGCGCGGCCTCGTGAACCTCTGGTACGGCCGCCAGAAGAAGCTCAAGTCCCTGTCCATCGGCCAGGTGTGGAAGCCCACGCCCGACGCCTCCGAGCAGACCGCGGCCTAAGGAACACCCGTCATGGAACTCTTCCGCATCCAACGGGACATCCCGTTCATGAAGCACGCGTTGATCTTCAACGTCGTGTCCTTCGTCACCTTCGCCGTCGCCGTGTTCTTCCTGGTCACGCGCGGCCTGCACTTCTCCATCGAGTTCACCGGCGGCACCATCGTCGAAGTGGCCTATCCGCAGACGGCCGACATCGCCAAGACCCGCCACACCATTGAGCAGATGGGCTATGGCGACGTGCAGGTGCAGAACTTCGGCTCGTCGCGCGACGTGATGATCCGCCTGCCCGTGCGCCCCGGCGAGAAGCAGACCGAGGTCGTCGACAAGGTGTTCGACGCGCTGTGCAAGTCCGAGGCCGGCACGGTCACTCACCACCAGCAGGTCACGCCCCAGGGCGAGCAGGTGGACAAGCAGATCTGCGCCAAGGCCGATGGCGCCGAGCCCCTGAAGCTGTCGCGCTCCGAGGTCATCGGTCCGGCCGTCGGCGAGGAGCTGGCCTGGGACGCCGCCAAGGCGCTGGCCTTCACCGTCATCGGCATCGTCATCTACCTGGCGATCCGCTTCGAGTGGAAGTTCGGCGTGGCCGGCGTCATCGCCAACCTGCACGACGTGGTCATCATCCTGGGCTTCTTCGCCTACTTCCAGTGGGAGTTCTCGCTGGCGGTGCTGGCGGCCGTGCTGGCGGTGCTGGGCTATTCAGTCAACGAGTCGGTGGTTATCTTCGACCGCGTGCGCGAGGCCTTCCGCAAGTACCGCAAGCTCAACACGCACGAGGTCATCGACCACGCGATCACGTCGACGATGAGCCGCACCATCATCACCCACGGCTCCACGCAGCTGGTGGTGCTGTCCATGCTGCTGTTCGGCGGCCCGACGCTGCACTACTTCGCCGTGGCGCTGACCATCGGCATCCTGTTCGGCATCTACTCCTCGGTCTTCGTTGCGGCGGCGCTGGCGATGTGGCTGGGCGTGAAGCGCGAGGACCTGATCAAGGCACCGGTCAACCGTGACGATCCGAGCGACCCGAACTCCGGGGCCGTCGTGTAGAGTGAAGCGACCTTCGCAACGACGCTGATCACCCCTTTCCACGCTCCATGACCGCCGCCCGCAACCAGGCACTGGCCACCCAGGCTCGGCGCGTCTACCTCGAGGCTCTGGTGCGCGGCATGACGCCGCTGGTTGCCGCGGTGGGCCAGGGCGCCCAGCAGCTGCTGCTGCAGGGCGCGCCGCATGCCGTCGCGATGGCGCGGCGCGATGCCGTGCAGGCCTGGCAGAAGTCCGGCCCGAGCTGGCAGATGGCCGTCGTCGCGGCGCTGCGCCACGCGGCCATGCACGGCGTGTCGGACAACGCCCGCGAGCACGAGCCGGCCGCGCCGGTGCAGTCCAGCAAGATGAGTCTGGTCGACGACTCGACCATCGAGCGCGAGATCACCAGCTCGCGCCTGGCCCTGGTCATGATGGACCGCGCCAGCTGGGAGTTCACCGACCTGCGCACCCGCATGCAGGCGCTGGAGACCCACGACGACCTGGACCCGCTGGACCTGCTGCGCGCCCATGTCGTCGCCCGCATCGCGCTGGACGCCTGGGGCCGTGCGGGCCTGGACACCAACGTCTGGCAGCTGCTGCACCACGAGCTGCACGAGGAGTTCGCCCAGCTCATCAGCGAGGCCTATCACGAGACCAACCGCTGGCTGATCGCGCAGAAGGTGCTGCCCGAGGTGGACCTGCGGCCCTTCATACGCCGCACGGCCCAGGCCACCCCCGCGGCCGGCACGCCGGCCGCGCCGCCGCCTGCGCAGTCGCCCGCGTCCGGCCCTGCGCCCGCCCAGGGCCCGTCCGTGGCGCGCAGCAAGGTCAGCAGCCAGGCCGACGAGGTGATGGCCCAGCTGCAGCGCGTGCTGGCCCGCCATGTGCCCGGTTTCCCGGTCGGCCGCAGTCAGCTGCCGGCCCGGCCCGGCGCCGGCCGGCCCAGCCTGGCCGAGCTGGCGGGTGCCGACATGCCGCCCGCGACCGGTGCCAGGCCGTCGCTGGCGGATGCGCCGCCCGCCACCGCGTCGCCCCGGCTGATGGGCGCGATCAAGCATGCGCAGGAGTCGCTGCAGCGCCGCCCGGCCGCCGCTGCGGACGGCGCGCCGCGTGCGCTGGAGGAGATCGGCGCGCGCAACCAGGCCTTCAAGCAGGTCCTGAAGCAGGCCGCCAGCAGCCCGGCCGAGCGCGCCACCATCGAGATCGTCGCGATGATGTTCCAGAGCATCCTGACCGAGGAACGCATCCCGGCCACGGTGCGGGTCTGGTTCGCGCGACTGCAGATGCCGGTGCTGCGCGTGGCCGTCGGCGAGCCCGACTTCTTCGCCGCCGCCGACCATCCGGCGCGCCGCCTCATCGACCGCATGGGTGCCTGCGTGATGGGCTTCAACACGGCCCATGCCAGCGGCCCCGGCGCCGAGCGCGCCAGCGGCGATGCGCTGGAGCGCGAGATCAAGCGCGTGGTGCAGGTCGTCGAGGCCTATCCCGACACCGGCCGGCGCGTGTTCGCGACGGTGCTGACCGAGTTCGAGAAGTTCCTCGACCACTATTTCGAGAACGAGAACCAGGCCTCCAAGCGCGGCGTGTCGCTGGCCCAGCAGGTCGAGCAGCGCGAGACACTGGCCATCCAGTACACCATCGAGCTGCGCAAGATGCTGTCCGAGGTGCCGGTGCAGGAGGGCGTGCGCGACTTCCTGTTCCATGTCTGGGCCGACGTGCTGGCCGTCACCGCCGTGCGCTCGGGCGCGCAGTCGGACGTCACCAAGGCCATGAAGCGCGCCGCCGCCGACCTGATCTGGAGCGCCAGCGCCAAGGCCTCGCGCGAGGAGCGCGCCGAGGTCATACGTCGGCTGCCGCAGCTGCTCAAGACGCTGCGCGACGGCATGAACCACGCCGGCCTGCCCATCGAGAAGCAGGACGAGCATGTGCGCCAGCTCAACAACGCGCTGGCCGCGGCCTTCACGGCCAAGACGGCCGCCATCCCGCGCGAGCGGCTGGACGAGCTGATGGACCAGCTCGAGACGCTGGAGGCCATGCTGCCCGAGGACGTCGAGGGCGAGAGCCAGGTCGACGAGATGCTGGTGCGCGACCTGTCTGGCCACGAGTCCGAGGGCATGGAGGTGGTCGCCGAGGGCGGCTCGGCGCCGACGCCTGCCATGCTGGCCTGGGCGCGCGAGCTGCAGGTGGGCGGCTGGTTCATGCTGGACTACCGCGGCCGCAACGAGCAGGTGCAACTGGCCTGGCGCGGCCTGCGCAAGCAGCTGGCGCTGTTCGTCACGCCGCAGGGGCGCGGCGTGCTGTTCTCGCTGAACCGCATGGCCGCCTTCCTGCAGGCCGGCCTGTTGCTGCCGGCCCAGGACGAGGCGCTGACGGTGCTGGCCACGCGCAAGGCGCTGGCCAAGCTGGATGCGGACCCCAGCGGCCTGCTGAACTGAAAAACGGCGCCTGGGGCGCCGTTTTGCTGGGGTGAGGTGCCGTCAGTGGATCAGCCGGTCTTCCGGCGCCACGAACAGCTCGTCCAGGATCAGCGCATCGGGCTCCTCGCCCAGGCTCCAGAACACCATCAGCACGATGATCTTCAGGTCTTCCAGGTCCATGGGGCTGCCGCCCACGGCCATGGCGCGGTCGATGACCATCTCGCGCATCGCGCCGGGCAGCACGCCGGCCGATTCCAGGAAGCTGATGAAGCCGATGGAGGTTTCGCCCAGATGCTCCACCTCGGCCGCGGAGTAGACGCGCAGCGCATGCGCGCTCTGCTGGGCGTGATAGGCCTCGCCGGCGGCGGCCAGGCCTTCCAGCCAGGACAGCGCCTCCTGGATCTCGTCGGTCTCGAAGCCCACCGCGGTCAGCTTGCGCGCGAGCTGCGCAGCGTCGGGGCAGGCGTCCGGGCGCCAGTAGGTTTCGTACAGATAAACCAGGACATCGAGCATCGTGAGGGGATGATAGCCCAGCGCTTCGGCCGCCCCGGCCGCGAATAACCCCTCGGTTCGACCTCTGATATCCGCCGTTAAGCTCGTCAACCCTTGCGGCGCTGCTGGAACAGCTGGCCCGCCAGGCGGGCGATGCGGCCGTCCAGTTCCAGCTCCAGCAGGGCGGCGCTGAGCTCGGCGGCGGGCCAGCCGCAGCGGGCCATCAGCGCATCCAGGCTGACGGGGTCCAGGCCCATGGCGTCCAGCAGCGCCTGCTGCTCGTGGCGCGGCTCGGCGGGCGCTTCCGTGCCGGCCGGTGCCGCGGCTGGGGGCTGGTCCAGCGGCGGCAGCTCCTCCAGCACGTCGGCGGCCGACTCGACCAGCTTGGCGCCCTGGCGTATCAGCGCATGGCAGCCGCGCGCCTGTGGCGAATGGATGGAGCCCGGGATGGCGAATACCTCGCGCCCGGCCTCGGCCGCCAGCCGCGCCGTGATCAGCGAGCCCGACTGCAGCGCCGCCTCGACGACCAGGCAGCCCTGGGTCAGCCCGGCAATGATGCGGTTGCGCCTGGGGAAGTTGGCCGGCAGCACGGGCATGCCCAGCGCGTATTCGCTGACGATCAGGCCGCCGGCGGCCAGCAGCCGCGCCGCCAGCGCCTCGTTGCGGCGCGGGTAGACCTGGTCCAGCCCGGTGCCGACGACGGCCAGGGTGGCGCCGCCGGCCTGCAGCGCGCCCTCGTGTGCCGCGGCATCCACGCCCAGGGCCAGGCCCGAGACGATGACGTAGCCGGCCCGGGCCAGCGCGCCGGCAAAGGCGCGCGCGTTGTCGCCGCCTTGCGCGGTCGGGTTGCGGCTGCCGACGATGGCGATGGACGGCGCCGACAGCAGCTCGCGCCGGCCCTGCAGCCACAGCAGCAGCGGCGGGTCGGCCGTGGCCAGCAGGCGCGGCGGATAGTCGGGGTCGCCCAGCGCCAGCAGCTGATGGCCCGGCTCGGCCAGCCAGGTGCCGGCCGCGGCCAGCAGCGCGTCGAAGTGCTCGGGGGGCTGGTGGAGTGTTTCGCGCTGCTTGCCCGGCAAGGCCTGGTCCAGCGCCGCGGCGGGCAGCTCGAAGACGGCCTCGGGGCTGCCGGCCATGGCCAGCAGGCGGCGCGCGGCGGCGGGGCCGACGGACTCGGTCAGGCGCAGCCAGGCAGCCAGCTCTGCCGGGTCCAGCATCTCAGTGCTCGGGCCGGGCGCCGGGCCTCATCTCAGGGTTCGGTGAAGCGGTCGCCCGGCTTGACCGGGTCCTTGACCGAGATGATGAGCGCATAGGACACGCGTTCGTAGACCTCGAACACGAACAGCACGCCGTGGCGTTCGTTGGGCAGCTTGATGGCCTGGGCCCGGTCCTGGGTCTTGTCCAGCACCGTGGCGCCGTCCCGCCACAGCGCCAGCACATGGCCGCGCTCGACGCCGTCGCGCTTGCCGCGGTTCAGCGCGACGATCTGGTTCTGGCCGGCGTTCAGCGCATCGCCATAGATGGCCGCGATCTGGCCCGCCATGGGCTGGTCGGGCGCGTGGGGCACATAGCGCTCCAGGCCGCGCTGCGGCGCGGGCGCCAGGCGGTCGCCGATGCCGACCTCCTGCTTGGACTGCCGGATGCGCAGCGTGGCCGGCACGATCTCGGTCTTGCCGTCGGCCGTCGCGCGCTCCTCGCCCGGGCGGATCAGCTCGGCCGTGCCGACATAGGGGGCCTCGTAGCCGAGGATCTCCTGCGTGGCCGGGTCGCGCAGCGTGCGGGCGGTGCGGAAGACGCGGAAGTCCGTCGCGCCACCAAAGTCGCCGCGGGCATAGGCCAGGTCGCCGCGGCCCAGCAGCACATGGCCGTCCTGGGCGGCGACGACGCGCGGCGCCGTGGCGAGCTGGTCGGTGTCGAACACGACGGCGTCGGTCAGGAAGGGCTGGATCAGGTGCAGCGGGATGGCGGCGATGCCATTGGCGTCCAGCGCCGCGATGCGCATCTGCGGGCGCAGCTTGACGGCGTCGCCGGCCGTGTCGCCGCCCACGCCCTGGGCCAGCTGCAGCCGTGCGCGACCGTCCATCTTGACCAGCAGCAGCACCTGGCCCGGATAGATCAGGTGCGGGTTGCGGATCTGCTCGCGGTTCATGCCCCACAGCTCGGGCCAGCGCCAGGGGCTCTTCAGGAACAGCTTGGAGATGTCCCACAGCGTGTCGCCGGCCTTCACCGTGTGGCTGTCCGGCGCATCGGGTGCCAGCTCGGTCAGCGGCACGCCCGCGCTCGCGACCTGGTCGGCCACGCGGCGCTGCTCGGGCGTGATGGGGAGCGAGCTGGTCTGCGCCCAGGCGCAAGCCGTTGCGAGGGCAAGGCAGGCCGCAAGGACGGTGAGAGGGGCGGTGCGGGCAGCGGGCATCGGGCGCGGTCTCCGAGGGGATTGCCGGATCGGCGAAAATCCGGGTGATTCTGCCCGCATTCAACCTGGCCGGCCCCCGTTTGCGAGTGCTTACAAAGTGCCCGCCGTGGCCGGCGGCCCACACCCCATGGCTCAACTGCACATCCTTCGCTACCCCGACCCTCGCCTGCACACCGTCGCCAAGCCCGTGGAGGTCGTCGACGAGCGCATCCGCCGGCTCGTCGACGACATGCTGGAAACCATGTACGCCGCCGACGGCGTGGGTCTGGCCGCCACCCAGGTGGACGTGCATGAGCGCGTGGTCGTCATCGACACCTCGCAGGAGCGCGACACGCCGCGCGTGCTGATCAACCCCGAGCTGGTCAAGACCAGCGAACGCATGGTCGACGGCGAGGAGGGCTGCCTGTCGGTGCCGCAGATCTACGACAAGGTGGCACGCCACGCCGAGGTCACGGTGCGCGCCACCAACCGCGACGGCGAGGTCTACGAGTTCGAGGCCGACGGCCTGCTGGCCGTCTGCGTGCAGCACGAGATGGACCATCTGATGGGCAAGGTCTTCGTCGAGTACCTGAGCCCGCTCAAGCGCGACCGCATCAAGACCAAGATGGTCAAGAAGACGCGCGAGGAAGAGGCCGAAGCCAAGAAGCGCAACCAGAGGCTGTGATGCGGGTCGTCTTTGCCGGCACGCCGGAGTTCGCCGCCGTCGCGCTGGACGCGATCCTGGCCGCCGGCTTCACGGTGCCGCTGGTGCTGACCCAGCCCGACCGCCCGGCCGGCCGCGGCATGAAGCTGCAGGCTTCGGCCGTCAAGCAGCGCGCCGTGGCCGCCGGCATCCCGGTGGCCCAGCCTCAGGGCCTGAGGCTGGACGGCAAATACGCCGCCGATGCCGCGGCGGCCCGCGAGGCGCTGCTGGCGGCCGACGCCGACGTCATGGTCGTCGCCGCCTACGGCCTGATCCTGCCGCAATGGGTGCTGGACCTGCCGGGCAACCGGCGCCCCTCGCCGGCGGGTACGCCGGCGATCCCCCGAGGGGATCAAGCCGCCCTTGGGAGCGGCCCGGCGGGCGGCTTGCGCGGCTGCCTGAACATCCACGCCTCGCTGCTGCCGCGCTGGCGCGGCGCCGCGCCCATCCACCGCGCCATCGAGGCGGGTGACGCCGAGACCGGCATCACCATCATGCAGATGGACGCCGGCCTGGACACCGGCGACATGCTGCTGGTGGGCCGCGAGCCCATACGCGCCGACGACACGACGGCCCGGCTGCACGACCGCCTGGCCGCGCTGGGCGGGCGCCTCATCGTCGAGGCGCTGCAGGCCGCCGCGCTGCCGCCCACGCCGCAGCCGGCCGAGGGCGTGACCTACGCCCACAAGATAGCGAAGGCCGAGAGCGCCATCGCCTGGACGCAGCCTGCCGTCGAGATCGAGCGCCGCCTGCGCGCCTTCGACCCCTTCCCCGGCGGCGTCGCGACGCTGGCCGGCGAGGCGATCAAGGTCTGGCGCGCCGAGCTGGCCCAGGGCCGGGGCGAGCCGGGCGAGGTCATCGCGCCGGGCCCGGTCGTCGCCTGCGGCGAGGGCGCACTGCTGCTCACCGAGCTGCAGCGCGCGGGCGGCAAGCGCGGCCCGGCCGCGGCCTTTCTGCAGGCCCGGCCCATCGCGACCGGCGAGCGCTTCGACGCTTGAGAATCTCTTGCGTGGCACCATCTGCCACGTCAACTGCCACTTCACGGAGCCCGCCCCGATGTTCAATCTCGCGAAGACCGCCATCCTGATGGCCGCCATCACGGCCTTGTTCATGGTCGTGGGCCAGATGATCGGCGGCCAGACTGGCATGCTGGTGGCGCTGCTGGTGGCCGTCGGCATGAATTTCTTCAGCTACTGGTTCTCCGCGGACATGGTGCTGAAGATGTACAACGCCCGCGAGGTGGATGCCAGCTCGGCGCCGCAGTTCTACGGCATGGTGGCCGAGCTGGCCCAGCGCGCCGGCCTGCCCATGCCGCGCGTCTACCTGATCGACGAGGCGGCGCCCAACGCCTTCGCCACCGGCCGCAACCCCGAGCATGCCGCCGTCGCCGCGACCACGGGCATCCTGCGCGTGCTGTCCGAGCGCGAGCTGCGTGGCGTGATGGCCCATGAGCTGGCCCATGTGGCGCACCGCGACATCCTGATCTCCACCATCAGCGCGACCATGGCCGGCGCGATCTCCATGCTGGCCAACTTCGCCGCCTTCTTCGGCGGCCGCGACGAGCATGGCCGGCCCACCAATCCGCTGGCGGGCATCGCCGTGGCCATCCTCGCGCCGCTGGCGGCCAGCCTGATCCAGATGGCCATCAGCCGCGCCCGCGAATTCGAGGCCGACCGCGGCGGCGCCGAGATCTCCGGCGACCCGGCCGCGCTGGCCTCGGCGCTGGACAAGATCCACCGCTACGCCCAGGGCATCCCCTTGGCGGCGGCCGAGGCCCACCCCGAGACGGCGCAGATGATGATCATGAACCCGCTGTCCGGCGGCGGCCTGCGCGGGCTGTTCTCTACCCACCCGTCCACCGAGGAGCGCATCGCGCGCCTGCTCGCGATGGCCCAGGGCGGCGCGCGGCGCTGATTCAAGTTCGCGCGCCGGCGGCCGATACCTGAGCCCATGAAGCGCCTGCTCGTCGTCGCCCTCGCCCTGCCCCTGCTGGCGGCCCTGTCGGCCTGCGAGCAGCTGGGCATCGACGACCCCGCCAAGGTGGCCGCGGCCAAGGAGGCCGACGGCAAGGCCATAGGCAGCGCCTGCCGGCATGCGATGCGCGCCATCGAGGACTGCTACATCCTCAACCCCAAGGCCCAGAAGGCGGCCGTCTACGCCGGCTGGCGCGAGATGGACGAGTACATGCGCGAGAACAAGCTCGAGGGCATCGCACCGGTCGTGCCGCGTCCCGGGGCCGTCAAGCCGCCCGCCGACGAGGCCGAGGCCGCGCCCGCCGAGAAGGCGTCCGACAAGGCGTCTGACAAGGCCAAGAGCCACTGACGGCGTGCCGGGCCGGCGCGCCCAGCCGCATTTCAGCCCCCCGAATCTGCGCATCGTCGCCTGCGCCGGGCCGAGGCCGCCGCGGCCCGGCAGCATGGCGACCATCGCAAACCCGTTGGAGCCCGCCATGAACACCTCCCGCCGCCTCTTTGCCCTCGGTCTTCTCGCCACCGCCGTCGCCAGCGGCCCCGCCCAGGCCTGGAGCTGGAGCATCAAGGGCGAGCGCGTCACCGGCAACGGCGACATCGCCACCGAGGCACGCGACCCCGGCGCCTTCGATGGCGTCGCGCTCAGCGGCGGCTTCAACGTCGTCATCCGCCAGGGTTCGGGCCACAAGGTCGAGGTCAAGGCCGACCGCAACCTGCTGCCCTATATCGAGACCCGCATCGTCGAGGGCAGCAAGGGCCGCACGCTGGAGATCGCCCCCAGGAAGGGCGTCAACGTGCAGAGCTCGGCCCACCCCAGCCTCAGCATCGAGATGCCGGCGCTGCGCGCCGTTTCGGTGGCCGGCACCGGCACCGTCAAGGTCGAGGCCATGAAGACCGGCGGCGTCGACGCGGCCATCGCCGGCTCGGGCGACATCCGCTTCGCCAACCTGGACGCCGAGCGCCTGGGCATGAAGGTCAGCGGCAGCGGCGACATCGTCGCGGCCGGCCGCTGCGCCAGCGCCAGCGTGTCCATCGCCGGCAGCGGCGACGTGAAGGCCGCCGAGCTGGTGGCCGACGAGGTCAAGGTCACCATCGCCGGCAGCGGCGACGCCCAGGTCAACGCGACGAGGCGGCTCAGCGTCTCCATCGCCGGCTCGGGCGACGTGAAGTACGCCGGCTCGCCGGAGGTCAGCTCGTCCATCGCCGGCAGCGGCAAGGTGCGGCGCATGAACTGAGCCCCCGCCGGCAGGGCCTGGCCGCGCCGGCGTCGACAATGGCCGCATGAACTTGATTGCAAGGCTGCGTGCGCTGGCTGGCGACCCCGATTTCCGTCGCGGCGCGCGCGACATGGCCTCGCCCTCGCTGGGCCTGGCCGCCTGGGGCCTGGTGACCGGGGTCGCCATGGTGAAGAGCGGGCTCAGCCTGCCGCTGGCCTTCGGCATGTCGCTGCTGGTCTTTGCGGGCAGCGCCCAGCTGACGGCGCTGCCGCTGATCGCCTCCGGCGCGCCGCTGTGGGTGCTGCTGGCCACGGCCTTCTGCGTCAACCTGCGCTTCGTCATCTTCAGCGCGCAGTGGCGCCACTACTTCGGCCACCTGCCGCGCGTGCGCCGCCTGGCGCTGGCCTATTTCGCGGCCGACCTGAACTTCGTCTACTTCGTGAAGCGCTATCCCGACCCGCAGCCGGCGCCGGGCCAGCAGCGCTATTTCTGCGGCGGCGTGGCCGTCAACTGGCCGGCCTGGCAGCTGTGTTCCTTCACGGGCATCCTGCTGGCCGACCGCATCCCGACGCACTGGGGCATAGGCTTCGCCGGCGTGCTGGCGCTGCTGGGCCTGTCTTACTCGCTGCTGACCGAGAAGACGCTGTGGTGGGTGGCCCTGACGGCCGGCGCGGTGTCCATCGCGACCTACGCCTTGCCGCTCAAGCTCAACATCCTGTGCGCCATCGTCGCGGCCGGCGCGGTGGGCTGGTGGCTGGACGCGCGAAAGGGCAGCGCATGAGCGAGGCCATGACCTGGATCGCGCTGCTGGGCCTGGGCGCCATCACCGTGCTGACGCGCGGCTTCTTCATGATCGGCGAGCAGCCGCTGCCCATCCCGGACTGGCTGCGCGAGCTGCTAAAGGTCGCGCCGCTGGCGGCGCTGGTGGCCGTCGTCGCGCCGGAGGTGTTCATGACCCAGGGCCAGCTCATCGCGACCTGGCAGGACGCCCGCTGGCCCGCGGCGCTGGCGGCGACGGCCTACTACTTCTGGCGCCGCGGCATCCTCGGCACCATCCTGGTGGGCATGGCCGTCATGCTGCCGCTGAAGCTCGGGCTCGGCTGGTAACCGTTCGCCCCTCGTCCGGCCTCGCCGCGCTGAACGCGGGCAAGCCCGGGCGGTCTTGCAGACCGCGCTGCATCGGTGACGCGGCTCTTCGGCAGGCACGGCGAGTCCACCGGACTCACCGTGTCCGGCCTCAGCCCTCGAGCGCCGCACGCGTCTCGCCTGCGGGCCGGCTTGGGGCGGCCCGGCGCCGGGCCGCGGTTTCAACGCGGTACCGCGCGGAGCAGAGGCGAGAATCGCAGCAGCTTTGTCATCAACCCTTCCCGCCCGACCATGAACGTCATCCGCTTCTCCGACCTGATCGCCGCCGGCAAGGTGGCCGGCCAGCGCGTCTTCATCCGCGCCGACCTCAACGTGCCGCAGGACGACAACGGCCAGATCACCGAGGACACCCGCATCCGCGCCTCGCTGCCGGCCATCAAGATGGCGCTGGACGCCGGCGCGGCCGTCATGGTCACGTCCCATCTGGGCCGCCCGACCGAAGGCGAGTTCAAGCCCGAGGATTCGCTGGCGCCGGTGGCCCAGCGCATGGCCGAGCTGCTGGGCCGCCCGGTGCCGCTGCAGCGCGACTGGGTCGACGCCGTGTCCGTCGCGCCGGGCGAGCTGGTGCTGCTGGAGAACTGCCGCATCAACAAGGGCGAGAAGAAATGCGACGAGGCCTTGTCGCGCAAGCTGGCCGGCCTGTGCGACATCTTCGTGCACGACGCCTTCGGCACCGCCCACCGTGCCGAGGCCACCACCTACGGCATCGCCAAGTACGCCAAGATTGCCTGTGCCGGCCCGCTGCTGGCGGCCGAGATCGACGCCATCACCAAGGCGCTGGCCAACCCGCGCCGGCCGCTGGTGGCCATCGTCGCCGGCTCCAAGGTGTCGACCAAGCTCACCATCCTGCAAAGCCTGGCCAGCAAGGTGGACGGCCTCATCGTCGGCGGCGGCATCGCCAACACCTTCATGCTGGCCGCGGGCCTGAAGATCGGCAAGTCGCTGGCCGAGCCCGACCTGGTGGAGCAGGCCAGGGCGGTGATGGACGCGATGAAGGCGCGCGGCGCCGAGGTGCCCATCCCCGAGGACGTGGTCACGGCCAAGACCTTCGCGGCCGGCGCGACCGCGGCCGTGAAGGCCGCCACCGAGGTGGCCGACGATGACCTCATCCTGGACATCGGCCCCAAGACGGCCGCCAAGCTCGCCGAGAAGCTCAAGGCCGCCGGCACCATCGTCTGGAACGGCCCGGTTGGCGTGTTCGAGTTCCCGGCCTTCGCGCAGGGCACCGAGACCATCGCCCGCGCCATCGCCGAGAGCGTGGCCTTCAGCATCGCCGGCGGCGGCGACACGCTGGCGGCCATCGCCAAGTACGGCATCGAGAAGGACGTGGGCTACATCTCCACCGGCGGCGGCGCCTTCCTGGAGGTGCTGGAGGGCAAGACGCTGCCGGCCTTCGAGATCCTCAGCAAGCGCGCGGCGGGCTGAGGCCCTGCTGCGCGGCGCGCCGGGCTCGGAGGACCTGCAGGCCCGCCGCTCCGCGCTGATGCTGCCGGCGGGCGAGTTCCGCCTCGAGTTCGAGCCCCTCTGGCCCGGCGCGCGGCGGCAGGGGCTGCCTGTGCGCGCGCCGAAGGCGCGCTATCTGCTTCGGCATGGATGAGCGGGCATCCGACCGCGGCGGGTGCTGAAACGCGGCGTAATCTACGGGCTTACCCTGGAGACACGCATTCATGGACAAGAACAAGGCCGATTACTCGGACCAGCTCGCGCCCGCCGAGGCCGCGCTGCGCGACGCCGCCCTCGAATACCACCGCGCGCCGACGCGCGGCAAGATTTCCGTCACGCCCACCAAGGCGCTGTCCAACCAGCGCGACCTGTCGCTGGCCTATTCGCCCGGCGTGGCCTACCCCTGCCTGGACATCGAGCGCGACCCGGCGCTGGCGGCCGACTTCACGTCGCGCGCCAACCTGGTGGGCGTCATCACCAACGGCACGGCCGTGCTGGGCCTGGGCGACATCGGCCCGCTGGCGGCCAAGCCGGTCATGGAGGGCAAGGGCTGCCTGTTCAAGAAGTTCGCCGGCGTCGATGTGTTCGACATCGAACTGGCCGAGCGCGACCCCGACAAGCTGATAGACATCATCGCGGCGATGGAGCCCACGCTGGGCGGCATCAACCTCGAGGACATCAAGGCGCCCGAGTGCTTCTACATCGAGCGTGAGCTGTCCAGGCGCATGAACATCCCGGTCTTCCACGACGACCAGCATGGCACGGCCATCATCTCGTCGGCCGCGCTGCTCAACGGCCTGGAGCTGGTGGGCAAGGACATCGCCCAGGTCAAGGTGGCCGTGTCGGGCGCCGGCGCGGCGGCCATCGCCTGCCTGGACGTGATGGTGGGTCTGGGCGTGAAGCGCGAGAACGTGTTCGTCTGCGACTCCCGCGGCGTCATCCACGGCGAGCGCGAGGACGCCAAGGCCGGCCGGCTGGACGAATCCAAGCGGCGCTATTGCCAGGCCACGGCCGCGCGCACGCTGGCCGATGTGGTGGCCGGCGCGGACGTATTCCTGGGCTGCTCCGCGGCCGGCGTGCTGACGGCGGAGATGGTCAAGACCATGGGCCCGCAGCCCATCATCCTGGCGCTGGCCAACCCCGAGCCGGAGATCCGCCCCGAACTGGCCAAGGCCGTGCGGCCCGACTGCATCATCGCCACGGGCCGCTCGGACTATCCCAACCAGGTCAACAACGTCCTGTGCTTCCCCTACATCTTCCGCGGCGCACTGGACTGCGGCGCGACCAAGATCACCGAGGGCATGAAGCTGGCCTGCGTGCGCGAGATCGCGGCGCTGGCCAAGGCCGAGACCAGCGATGAGGTGGCCGCGGCCTATGCCGGCCAGGAGCTGGCCTTCGGGCCGGAGTACCTCATCCCCAAGCCCTTCGACGCGCGGCTGATTCTGCGCATCGCGCCGGCCGTCGCGGCGGCCGCGGCGGCCGACGGCGTGGCCACGCGGCCCGTCGCCGATCTGGCGGCCTACCGCCAGTCGCTGGAGCGCTTCGTCTACCAGACCGGCATGTTCATGCGCCCGGTGTTCGCCGCCGCCAAGGCCGCACCGGCCCGCGTCATCTACGCCGAGGGCGAGGACGAGCGCGTGCTGCGCGCCGTGCAGGTGGCGCTGGACGAGGGCCTGTGCAAGCCCACGCTGATCGGCCGCCCCGCGGTGCTGGCCGCGCGCATCCAGCGCGCCGGCCTGCGCCTGAAGCTGGGCCAGGATGTGGCCGTCATCGACCCCGAGGACGACCCGCGCTTCCGCCAGTACTGGGAGGCCTACCACGCGCGCATGAAGCGCAACGGCTTCACGCCGGAGATGGCCAAGTCGGCCGTGCGCCGCTCCAACACGGCCATCGGTGCGCTGGCCCTCGAGCTGGGCGATGCCGACGCGATGATCTGCGGCCTGGTGGGCCGCTTCGACCGCCACCTGGATCAGGTGCGCGACCTGGTGGGCCTGCGCGAGGGCGCGCGCCAGTTCGCGGCGATGAACGCGCTGATGATGGAGAAGATGACGCTGTTCATCGCCGACACCTTCGTCAACGACGACCCCAGCGCCGAGGAGCTGGCCGACATCGCCGCGATGGCCTGCGAGGAGCTGCGCCGCTTCGGCCTGCCGCCCAAGCTGGCCTTCGTCAGCCACTCCATGTTCGGCTCCAGCACGCGGCCGTCGGCGCTGAAGATGCGCCGCGCCTACGAGCTGTTCGCGGCCGCCCACCCCGACGTGGAATGCGATGGCGAGATGCATGGCGACGCCGCGCTGTCCGAGAGCGTGCGCCAGGCCTTCCTGCCCGACAGCCGGCTCACCGGCGCGGCCAACCTGCTGGTGCTGCCGACGCTGGACGCCGCCAACATCCTGTTCAACGTGCTGAAGATCAGCGCCAGCCAGGGCGTGACGGTGGGCCCCATCCTGCTGGGCGCCGCGGCGCCGGTGCACATCCTGACGCCGTCGGCGACGGTGCGCCGCATCGTCAACATGACGGCTCTGGCGGTGGCTGACGTGCGGGAAGCCCGGCTCGCGAAGGGCTGAACTGCGCCAGCGCCACGCCGGCCAGGATGATGCCGGCGCCCATCAGCTTGTGGGCGCTGAACTGCTCGCCACCCCAGGCCCAGGCGGCGAGGCCGGCGACCAGCGGCATCAGATAGATCAGCGGCGCCGTGCGGGCCACGCCGCGCCGCGCATTGGCCCAGCCCCAGGCCAGCCAGCCCAGGAAGCCGCCGCCGGCCACCTGCCAGACGGTGCCCGTCCACACCCAGGCGGGCTGGGCGGCCCAGTCCAGCGCGGCCAGCTGCGGCGCGCACCACAGCAGCATGGGTGCCGTGCAGACCAGGCTGCCATAGGCCAGCACCGTCACGCCGCCGTGGTGCTGGATCAGCGGCTTGGCCGCCACCGTGTAATAACTGAACAGTGCCGCGGCGGCCAGCAGCGTCAGGTCGCCCAGGCCGGCCTGCCAACCCGAGTCCTGGGCGCCCAGCAGCTTGTCCGCCGTGAACAGCAGCGCGCCCGTCGCGGCAGTCGCCACGCCCGCGACCTGGCCCGGCGACAGCCGTTCCACGCCGCTGAAGCGCAGGATCAGCAGCGTGAACACCGGCCCGCAGGCCAGCAGCACGCTGGCGCTGAAGGCGGTGGAGCCCTGCATGCCATAGGTCGACGCCAGCAGGTGCAGGCCCTGGCCGACCAGTGTCAGCCGCACCAGCGGCCAGACCTCGCTGCGGTCCAGCCGCGGCCAGCGCAGCCGGTAGCGCCAGCACAGCAGGGCCACGGCGCACAGCGGCATCAGCAGGTAGCGCAGGCCCAGGAAGCCGGCCGGCCCGATCTGGTTGAACAGCGCCTTGGAGAGCGGGAAGTTCAGCCCCCACACCAGCACCACGGCGAAGGCAGCGGCGAGCGGGGCGGCGTGATGGTCTCTCATGCGCTAGCATCTTCTCATATGAGAGAAGAATTCTCCGATTCGGCCGAAGAAGGTCGGTTCGAGCGCCAGCTGGCCGAGCGCCTGGCCGCGTTGCGCACGGCGGCGGGCTGGTCGCTGGACGAACTGGCCACGCGCAGCGGCGTCAGCCGTGCCACGCTGAGCCGGCTGGAGCGGGCGGAGACCAGCCCCACGGCCACGCTGCTGTCGCGCCTGGCCCGTGCCCACGGCCTGCCGCTGAGCCGGTTGCTGGCCGACGCCGAGGCGCTGCCCGTGCGCCTGCTGCGCGCCGCCGACCAGCCGCGCTGGCACGACCAGCAAAGCGGCTTCGAGCGGCTGATGCGCTGCCCGCCGCTGGCCGGCTTCGCCACCGAGGTCATCGAGGCGCGCCTCAAGCCCGGCGCCGAGCTGGCCTATGACGAGCCCACCGTCGCGCGGCTGGAGCATCACCTGTGCCTGCTCGAGGGCCGGCTGCGGCTGACGCTGCAGGGCCAGGTCTTCGAGCTCGCGGCCGGCGACTCCCTGAGCTTCCGCTGCCTGGGGCGCAGCGTCTTCGCCAACCCCGGGGCCCAGGCGGCGCGTTATCTGCTCGCGATGACGGTGCCCGCGCTGTAACCGCGCGCTAACCGCGCCGGTGTTCAGGCCTGACCCCCGGGCCCCGGCGGCCCGGGCCCTGGGCCCCTGCCAACACCCCGGTGGGTGTGGTGCGTCCGCCGTCTGGCTGCCCTGCACTCGATCCCATGAGTGTTTGCGCAGCGCGGGCCCGGCGCCCGTGGGCGCCCTGAAATGCGGCGAAACTTCTGCGCGGGCCGGCAGACCATAATTTCGCGCCCCCCAGAAACTCGAGACCACCATGACCCGCGCCACCAAGATCGTCGCCACCCTCGGCCCTGCATCCAATACGCCGGAGGTGCTGGAGCAGATGATCCGCGCCGGCGTCGATGTCGTGCGTCTGAACTTCTCCCACGGCAAGGCCCAGGACCACATCGACCGCGCGACGATGGTTCGCGAGGCGGCCGCCCGCGTGGGCAAGTCGGTGGCCATCATGGCCGACCTGCAAGGCCCCAAGATCCGCGTCGGCAAGTTCGAGGGCGGCAAGATCGAGCTCGTTCCTGGCGCCAGGTTCATCCTGGACGCCGACCGCACCGAGCCGGGCAACCAGGACATCGCCAGCCTGGACTACAAGGAGCTGCCGCGCGACGTGAAGCCCGGCGACACGCTGCTGCTCAACGACGGCCTGCTGGTGCTGACCGTCGAGGCCGTGCGCGGCGCGCAGGTGCACACCGTCGTCAAGCTGGGTGGTGAGCTGTCCAACAACAAGGGCATCAACAAGCAGGGCGGCGGCCTGACCGCGCCGGCACTGACCGCCAAGGACATGGACGACATCAAGACCGCGATGTCCTTCCAGTGCGAGTACCTGGCCGTCAGCTTCCCCAAGAACGCCACCGACATGGAGATGGCCCGCCAGCTCGCCAACGTGGCCGGCGAGCCCTATCGCCACAAGCCGGCCATGATCGCCAAGATCGAGCGCTACGAGGCCATTCCCCATCTCGAGGCCATCCTGAAGGCCAGCGACGGCATCATGGTGGCGCGCGGCGATCTCGCCGTGGAGGTGGGCAACGCGGCCGTGCCGGCGCTGCAAAAGCGCATGATCAAGCTGGCCCGCGAGCTGGACAAGGTCTCCATCACGGCCACGCAGATGATGGAGTCCATGATCGTCAACCCGGTGCCCACGCGCGCCGAGGTCAGCGACGTGGCCAACGCGGTGCTGGACGGCACCGACGCCGTCATGCTGTCCGCCGAGACGGCCGCCGGCAAGTTCCCCATCGAGACCGTCGAGCAGATGGCCAACATCGCGCTGGAGGCCGAGCGCGCCGAGTTCGTCACGCTGGACACCGACTTCGCCGGCCGCCAGTTCGGCCGCATCGACCAGTCCATCGCGATGGGCGCGCTGTTCACGGCCCATCACCTCGGCTGCAAGGCCATCCTGGCGCTGACCGAATCCGGCTCGACGGCGCTGTGGATGAGCCGTCACCGCATCAACGTGCCCATCTTCGGCCTGACGACCCAGGCGATCAGCCAGCGCAAGATGGCGCTGTACCGCAACGTCACGCCGCTGCTGATGCCGCAGTTCGACGACCGCGACCAGGCCCTGGCCGCCGCGGAGAAGATCCTCGTCGAGCGCGGCGTGCTGATGCCGGGCGACACCTATGCCATCACCTGCGGCGAGCCCATGGGCTACCCCGGCGGCACCAACATGCTGAAGGTCTGCCGGGTGGGTTGACCCTGACATCACTCGAGGGGATGGGAAAGGCTGCGGTCAGTCTGAAACAAGCCCACTGTCACCGGCGCGCGGAACAATGCCGGCATGACTGCCCTGACCCGAGATCCCGGTGCCAGCCTGGACGTGGTCCTGCCGGCTTTCAACGAAGCCGCCAACCTGGTGGCCTTGTTCGCCCAGTTGCGGCGCGTGCTGGGCGCACTGACGCCGCGCTGGCGCATCCTGCTCATCGATGACGGCAGCAGCGACGACACCGGCGCCGTTGCGCTCGCGGCGCGTGCCACCGGCCTGCCGCTGCGTTATGTGAGGCTGTCGCGCAACTTCGGCAAGGAGGCCGCGCTGAGCGCCGGCCTGGCGCTGGCCGATGCCGACCGCGTGCTGCTGATGGACGCCGACGGCCAGCATGCGCCCGAACTCATCGTCGCCATGCATGAGGCCTGGCTGCGCGGCGCCGACATGGCCTGCGCCGTGCGCGCCAACCGCGACGAAGAGGGGCTGCTCAAGCGCTGGGGCACGCGGCTGTTCTACCGCATCGTCAACGCCTCCACGGAGTTCCGCATCCCGCCGGATGCGGGCGACTTCCGGCTGCTGGACCGGCGCGTCGTCGAGGCGCTCAACGCGCTGCCCGAGCGCAACCGTTTCATGAAGGGCTTGTACGCCTGGGTGGGCTTTCGCACCGAGTTCCTGCCCTACACGCCGCAGCCGCGCGGCAGTGGCCGCAGCCATTTCTCGCTGGGGCGGCTGCTGCGGCTGGCCTTCGACGGCGTGACCGCCTTCAGCAACCTGCCGCTGCGCATCTGGGGCGCGCTGGGCGGCAGCGTCGCCCTTTGCGCGCTGGGCTATGGCGGCTGGCTGGTCGTCGAGCACCTGCTCTACGGCCACCCCATCCCGGGCTGGCCCACGGTGGTCGTGGGCCTGATGTTCTTCAGCGGCGTGCAGCTGCTGTCCATAGGCATCATGGGCGAGTACATCGGCCGCATCTTCAACGAGGTCAAGCAGCGGCCGGTCTACCTTGTCGCCCAGGACACGGGCAATCCGCCGTGACGGCGCTGCGCCAACTGAGCGTCTGCGCGGACGACTACGGCCTCGGGCCCGCCATCGACCGCGGCATCCTCGCGCTGGCGGCTCAGGGTCGCATCACCGCACTGAGCTGCCTCGTCACGCCGCCGCGCTGGGCCAGCGCGGGGCGGGCGCTGCGGGACTGCGCCGTCGCCACCGGCCTGCACTTCAACCTGACCGAGGGCGAGCCGCTGAGCCCGCAGCTGCGCCGGCGCTGGCCGCGCTTTCCCGGCCTGGGTGCGCTGATGGCCCAGGCCTTCCTGGGGCGGCTGCCGGCGGCGCTGGACCAGGAGTTCCAGCTGCAGCTGCGGCGCTTCGTCGCCGTCACCGGCCGAGCACCCGACTTCATCGACGGCCACCAGCATGTGCATGCGCTGCCCGGCGTGCGCCCCATCCTGCTGGAGGCCGCGTACGGCCTGGGGCTGCCGCTGCGCAGCACGGGCCGCGTCACGGGGCCGGGTTTTGCGTTCAAGCGGCGCGTCATCGAGGCCTGCGGCGGCCGCGCGCTGAGCGCCGAGATGCAGGCCCGGCACCTGCCGGCGGCGTCGGCATTGCTGGGCGTCTACGACTTCGACCCCCGGGCCGACTACCGGGCGCTGGTGCGCGGCTGGCTGCGCACGGCGCCCGATGGCGCGCTGCTGTTCTGCCATCCGGCGCTGGGCCAGCCCGATGCGGGCGATCCCATCGCCGCGGCGCGCGCCAACGAGATGGCCTATCTCGCCAGCGAGGCCTTCGCGCTGGACCTGGCCGAGTTCGGCGTCAGGCTCGCCTGAAGGCCCAGGCCCGGTTGGCCGCGAAGCCGGCCAGCATGACCAGCAGCGTGGCCCCGGCCTGGGCCAGCAGATAGTGCAGCCCCAGGTGCACGCCCGCGGCCACCAGACCCATGCCCAGCAGCGCGCCGGCGCCGGCCGTCAGGTGGAAGCGCCACCAGGCCGGCAGCCAGGGGCCGCGGTGATCGAAGGTGTAGTGGCGGTTGGCCCAGAACGCGATCTGCGCGCCCAGCAGCGCGCCGGCCCCCGAGGCCAGCCAGGCCGGCCAGTGCCCGGCCTCCACGGCCAGCATCAGCAGCGCGTAGTGCGCGGCCGTCGCGGCCCCGCCCACGGCCGCGTAGCGCGCCAGCCGCTTCACGGGCAGCCGGCCGGGCGCGGCAGCTCGAACAGCGTCGCGCGTCGGCCGGTGAAGACGGGCAGGGCGCCCGGCAGGGCATCCGCCGGCGTGGCCACCAGCCACAGCCGCCCCGGCGCGCAGCGCTCGCGGGCCAGCCGCTGCGGCGTCCACAGCACCCGGTCGCCGTGCGCGGGGTCGAAGCGGGCGGCGTCCGTCAGCTCGCGCTGCCAGCTGTCGCCGCCCTGGGTGCGCAGCGCGTCCCAGTCGGCCAGCACGGCCGGCGGCGTGGCGAGGCGGGCCTGCAGGCGCAGGTCGAAGAAGGGCTCGCCGGTGATCAGCACCCGGTCGCCGGGCGTCAGGTGCGCCTGCAGCGCGGCGCCGACGTCGGCATGGTCGGGACGGCCCCAGCGCGCAATGGCCGGCACCGCGGCCACGCAGATCAGCGCGCCCGCCAGCCAGGCCGCGCCCGCGCCGCGCCGGCCGCGCCAGGCCTCGTACAGCAGCAGCGCCAGCGGCACGAGGGCCGGCAGCACATAGCCCACCAGCTTGGAGCGCGGCAGCGAGAAGAAGGCCAGGATGACGACGATCCACCACAGCTCGAAGCCCATGCGGCGCAGCGCGCCGGGCAGGCGCAGGCTCAGCGGCAGCGTGCCCAGTGGCAGCACGGCCAGGAAGAACCACCAGGGCTGGGCGTTGTTGAAGTGCGTCCCGGTGTAGCGGCGGAAATGCTGCTCGACGATGAAGTAATCGAAGAAGTCCGGGTGGCGCGATTGCATGGCCAGCAGCCAGGGCAGCGCGATGGCGGCGAAGACGGCAATCGCGAGCGGATGCAGCGCGAAGCGCAGCGCCGCCCAGCGCCGTTGCCACAACAGCCAGGGCAGCACCACGAGGCCGGGCAGCACGGCGCCTATCAGGCCCTTGGACAGCAGGGCCAGGCCCATGGCGGCCCAGGCGCCGCACAGCCAGGCCAGGCTGGGCCGCTCGGGCACCAGCGCACGCTGCGCGCTGACGATGGCCAGCGAGATCCAGCCCGCCACCAGCATGTCGTGGTTGGCGTACTGGCCGGCCAGGTAGAACAGCGGCAGCACCGCCAGCACCGCCAGCGCCCGCCTGGCGTCGCCCTCGGCCGGGTAGCGGGCGCGGGCCGCGATCCACAGCGCCAGGCCCATCAGCCAGGCGCCCAGCAGCGGCGCCGCGCGCAGGGCCAGCGGCGTGGGGCCCAGCAGCTTCATGGCCGCGATGTCCACCCAGTACATCAGCGGCGGCTTGTGGAAATAGGGCAGGCCGAACAGCGTGGGCGTCAGCCACTGGCCGTCGGACAGCATTTCGTAGGCCACGCCGCCGTAGCGGCCCTCGTCAGGCAGGGCCACTTGCCGCCAGCCGGCCAGCGCGACCAGCCACAGGGCCAGCAGGAGCAGCGGCCACCAGGACGGCAGGCGGCGGGAGGCTGCAGCAGGCGATGACATCCCGGCAGACTAACCCCAACTTGTGACGGCGCTTGTCGCGGAACTGCACGCCGGCTTGCGGGTAGGCGTCGGCGCGTGCGGGCGGCCCACGGCGCCGCCACGCCGGCCCGCAGCTTCGCCCGCGCCTCAGGCCTCGGCGATGCGCCTGGCCAGATGGGCCAGCGCTTCCTCCACCTGGTCCACCAGCACCAGGCACAGGTCGCCCGGCTGCAGGCGCGCCAGCGCCCGGTCTATGGCCTTGAATTCGCCGACGATCTCCTCGACGTGCTTGGTGCGCGCCGCGCCCTCCAGGCCCTGGCGCAGCAGCGCGACGACCTCGCCGGCGGCGCGGCCGCGCTGGCAGGCGTCCTCGTACAGGATGACCTCGTCGAAGGCGGCGCCCAGGATCTCGGTCTGCACGCGGATGTCCTCGTCGCGGCGGTCGCCTGCGCCGCTGATGACCACCGAGCGCTTGTGGGCCGGCAGCGCCGCGACGGCTCCCACCAGCGCCTTCATCGCGTCGCCGTTGTGGCCGTAGTCGGCGATGACGGTGGCGCCGCGGTAGTCCATCACGTTGAAGCGGCCGGGCGCGTTGTCGGCGTCGTTGGCGAAGCTGCCCACGCCGCGGCGTATGGTGTCCCAGTCCAGGCCCACGCCCCAGGCGGCCGCGACGGCGGCCATCGCGTTCTCGACCTGGAAGCCGATCAGGCCGCCGCGCGTCAGCGGAATGTCGCGCAGCGGGATGCTTTCGCGCCACACGCCCTGCGCGGCGACGAGCTGGTCGCCGTCCACGTAGACGCAGCGCTTGCCCTGGGCGCGGTGCGTGGCCATCAGCGGGTGGTGGCGGTCGGCCGCGAAGAAGATCACCTGGCCGGGGCAGACGGCGGCCATGCCGGCCGTCAGCGGGTCGGTGGCGTTCAGCACCGCATAGCCGTTGGGCGCGACGTTCTGCACGATGACGCGCTTGACCAGCACCAGGTCCTCGGCCGTGTGCAGGAAATTCATGCCCAGGTGGTCGCCCGCGCCGACGTTGGTGACGACGGCCACCTGGCAGCGGTCGAAGCCCAGGCCCTCGCGCAGGATGCCGCCGCGGGCGGTCTCCAGCACCGCGGCCTCGACGTCCGGGTGCATCAGCACGTTGCGCGCGCTCTTGGGGCCGGAGCAGTCGCCGCTGTCGATCTGGCGGCCGTCCACGTAGACGCCATCGGTGTTGGTCATGCCCACCTTGAGCCCGCAGCTGGCGAACATGTGGGCGATCAGCCGGGTGACCGTGGTCTTGCCGTTGGTGCCGGTGACGGCGACGACCGGGATGCGGCCGTCCTCGGCGCCGCCCGACTTCTGGCTGCTGCCGAACAGATGGCCCACGATGGCCTCGCCGACGTTGCGACCCTTGCCGAAGCTGGGGCTGAGGTGCATGCGCAGGCCCGGCGCGGCGTTGACCTCGACGATGCCGCCGTTGATCTCCTCCAGCGGCCGCAGCACGCTCTCGGCCACCACGTCCACGCCGCAGACATGCAGGCCCACGACCTGGGCCGCGGCGATGGCGCGCGCCGCCACCTCGGGATGCACGTCGTCCGTCACGTCGGTGGCCGTGCCACCGGTGGACAGGTTGGCGTTGTTGCGCAGCACGACGCGCTGGCCCTTCTCCGGGATGGAGTCGGGCGTCAGGCCTTGCTGGGTCAGGCGGGCGACGGCGATGTCGTCGAAGCGGATCTTGGTCAGCGAGGTGGCATGGCCGTCGCCGCGGCGCGGGTCGGCATTGACCTTGTCGACCAGTTCCTTGACGGTGTGCTGGCCGTCGCCGATGACGTGCGGCGGGTCGCGGCGGGCCGCGGCGATGAGCTTGTCACCGATGACCAGCAGCCGGTAATCCGCCCCGGGCAGGAATTTCTCCACCATGACCTGGCCGATCTCGTCGGCGGCCCGGTAGGCGATGTCGAAATGCTCGCGGTCCACCACGTTGACCGTCACGCCCTTGCCCTGGTTGCCGTCCTGCGGCTTCACGACCACCGGCAGGCCGATCTCCTGCGCGACGGCCCAGCCCTCGTCGGGCGAGTCCACCGGGCGGCCCGTGGGCACCGGCACGCCGGCGGCCTGCAGCAGGCGCTTGCACAAGTCCTTGTCCTGGGCGATGGATTCGCTGACCGCGCTGGTCGCGTCCACCTCGGCGGCCCAGATGCGGCGCTGCTTGGCACCCCAGCCGAACTGCACCAGGCTGCCCTGGGTCAGGCGGCGGTAGGGGATGCCGCGTGCCAGCGCCGCGTTGACGATGGCACCGGTGGAGGGGCCCAGGCGGATGTCCTCGTCGAGCTCGCGCAGCTGGGCCAGCACCGCGTCGTCGTCGAACTCGCCACCGTTCAGCGCCGCGTCCACGAGCTTGATCGCCTGCTCCAGCGCGAGCCGGCCGACGTCTTCCTCGCTGTACTCGACGACGATCTGGTAGGTGCCGGCCTCGGGCGTGACATGGGTCTGGCTGAAGGTGACGGGGCAGCCGGCCTGGGCCTGCAGTGCCAGCGTGGCCTGCTCCAGCACCTGGGCCAGCGAGGCGTCGGCGCGCAGTTCACCGATGGTGGGAAAGAGCTGGCGCAGGCGGGGCTCGAAGCCGGGCAGGCGTTCCAGCGAGCGTTCGGCCTCGCTGCAATGCACGACGGCTTCCAGGGTCGTGTGGCGGCACCACATGTTGGGGCCGCGCAGCGCGCGGGTACGGGAAACGTCCATGGTCTTGTCGTTTATGCCAGGTGGAGGTCGGGGACGAAGGTGTCGAGGCCGGCGGCGATGAGCTCGGGCGAGACGCCCAGCGCCCAGGCGGCGGCGACGGCAGCCAGCAGCGTGGCGGCGTCGGTGGTCTGCTCGCCGAAGCGCTGCAGCAGCGCCTCGATGTTGGCGCCAGGCGTCTCGGCCGGGCCTTGGGCCAGCACGGCCGCGCCGCCGCGCAGGAAGACGGCGCGGCCGCCGCGCTCGCGGTGGTGGCGCAGCGCCTCCAGGCTGCCGTCCACGGCGTAGAAGACGACCTCGCCGTCGCTGAGCTCCGCCATGTCGACGAGGCGCGGGTAGGCCGCATTCAGCACGCTGGCGCCGTCGCTGAGCACGACGTCGACCTGGGTGCGCAGCACCTTGTAGAGCTGGTCGGCGTCCTGCACGTCGAAATCGGCCAGGTCTTCGAGGCCGTCCATGTCGGTGACGACGCCCACCAGCGCGCGGTCATAGGCCAGCCCGTCGCGCAGGATGGCGGCGGCGCCGTTCTCGACGACGACGGCGTTGACGCCGCGGTTCATCAGCAGGCGATGCGCGGCGTCCCAGCGCGCGCAGTCGGTCTTCTCGACGCGGCGCGTGCCGAGGAACAGCCCGTCACGGCAGGCCAGGCCGACATGGCGGCCGTTGAGGTGCAGCAGCCAGGCCACCAGGCGCGCGATCTGGTGGCTGCCGCGCGAGCCGGCCACGCCCACGATGGGGATGCGGCCGTTCTCGTCCTCGGCGAACAGGTGGTCGATGATGGCCTGGCCCACCGGCTGGGGTGCGCCGCCGGCGGGCTTGAGGTGCATCAAGAGGCCCGGTCCGGCATTCACCTCGACGATGGCGCCGCCGGTCTCGGCCAGCGGCCTGGAGATGTCCTCGGTGACCAGGTCCACGCCGGCGATGTCCAGGCCCACGGTGCGGGCGGCCAGCGACACGGCATGGGCCACCTCGGGGTGGACGTCCGGCGTGCAGTCGATGGCGACGTTGCCGTTGCGCTGGATGAGCACGGCCTTGCCGGCGGGCGGCACGGACTCGCCCGTGAAGCCCTGGCGCTGCAGGTCCAGCAGCACGACGGGGTCTTCGCCCAGCGTGATGCGGTTGAGCGGGAAATCCTCGGTCAGGCCGCGGCGCGGGTCGGTGTTGATCTGCATGTCGATCAGCTGGGCCACCGTGTGCTTGCCGTCGCCATGCACCCAGGCCGCCTCGCCGCGCGCGGCGGCCACCACCTGGCCGCCCACCACCAGCACGCGGTGCTCGTTGCCGCGGATATAGCTTTCCACCAGCACCGAGGAGCCCTCGGCGTCGGCCAGCTTGAAGGCGGCCTCGCAGTCGGCCTCGCTGGAGATGTCCAGCGTGACGCCGCGACCATGGTTGCCGTCGCTGGGCTTGATGACGACCGGCAGGCCGATGTCCTGCGCGGCCTCCCAGGCCTGGGCTGCGCTCCTGACCTCCTGGCCCGCCGGCACCGGCACGCCCACGGCCTTCAGCAGCGTCTTGGTCAGGTCCTTGTCGCCGGCGATGCCTTCGGCGATGGCGCTGGTCATGTCGGTCTCGGCCGTCCAGATGCGGCGCTGGCGCGCGCCGTGGCCCAGCTGCACGAGGTTGCCGTCGTTGAGGCGGATGTGCGGGATGCGGCGGTCCGTCGCGGCGGCGACGATGGCCGCCGTGGAGGGGCCCAGGTAGCAGTCGTCCAGCTTGTCGCGCACGCGGGCCGTCGCCGCGGGCACGTCGAAGGGCTGATCGTTGATCATGGCCATGAGCAGCGCATGCCCCTCGGCCAGCGCCGCGCGGGCCACCTGCTCGTCGCGGGCCCGGAACACCATGCGGTAGACGCCGCGCCGGCTGGTGGAGCGGGTCTGGCCGAAGCCGGTGGGCATGCCGGCCAGGTTCAGCAGCTCGATGACGATGTGCTCCAGCACATGGCCCATCCAGGTGCCGTCGCGCAGCCGCTCGATGAAGCCGCCACGTTCGCCGACGCCGCAATGGTGTTCGATCAGGGCCGGCAGCGCCGCGGTCAGGCGGTCGTTGAAGCCGGGCAGCAGATGGCTGGGGTAGTCCTCCAGCTCGCCCAGGTCCAGCCAGACCTCCAGCACCGGTCGGTAGGTCCACATATTGGGCCCCCGCAGGTAGTTGATGCGCAGCAGGCGGATGTCTTCTTTTTTGCTCATGGGGTGGGGGAGGGGCGCTGGAAGCGCTTGGAATTGTGCGCCGAAGTCATGGCGGAGAATTGCGGCAGCCCGTCAGAGCCAAGAACAACATGAACGACCTTCCTACCGCGACAGCGCCTCATCCTCAACTGGCCGCCCTTGAGGGGCGTCTTCCGGCAGGCGAGAACGTCGTGGCCTCGCTGGAGGTTGACCTGGACGCCCAGGGACGCTTCGCCCGGGGCCTGATGGTGCTGACGAATTCACGTTTGCTGGCCTACGAACCGGCGGGCGGGGCCTGGAGCGAGTTCCCGCTGGCTGCTGGCCAGAGCCTGCGCCTGAGCGACCATGGCGGCCTGGCCTTCATGGAGCTGTTCGACGCCGGCGGTCGCCTGGCGCGCTGGCGCTTTACGCTGGCCTGCAACCCGGCGGCCGTGCGCTTCGCCGATGTCTTCGACCGCGAGGTGCAGCGCCTGGCGGGCCAGATCGTGAGCGACGCGCAGGAGGACGGGGAGGACTCCGGCTTCGACTTCGGCGAGGCCAGCAAGCCGCCCAGCACCTGGGTGCTGCTGCGCCTGGGGCGCTTCGCCCGCCCCTACCAGGGCCAGCTCTTGCTCGGCTTCGCGCTGATGCTGGGGGCCACCGGAGCGACGCTGGTGGCGCCGTATCTGACCATGCCCTTGATGGACAGGGTGCTGATCCCCTTCCAGAACGGCCAGGCCATAGACCCCCACCTCGTCATGTGGCTGCTGGGCGGGCTGCTGGGCGCGGCCCTGTTCTCCTGGGCGCTGGGCTGGGCCAAGACCTATCTGCTGGCGCTGGTGTCGGAGCGCATCGCGGCCGACCTGCGCACGGCCACCTTCGAACACCTGCTGGGCCTGTCGCTGGAGTATTTCGGCAACAAGCGCACCGGCGACCTGATGGCGCGCATCGGCTCGGAGACCGACCGCATCTCGGTGTTCCTCTCCCTGCATGCGCTGGACTTCATCACCGACGTGCTGATGCTGGCCATGACGGCCGTCATCCTGTTCAGCATCCACCCCGGCCTGGCGCTGGCCACGCTGGTGCCGCTGCCCTTCATCGCCTGGCTCATCCACTTGGTGCGCGACCGGCTGCGCACCGGTTTCGAGAAGATAGACCGCGTCTGGGGCGAGATCACCAACGTGCTGGCCGACACCATTCCCGGCATCCGCGTCGTCAAGGCCTTCGCGCAGGAGAAGCGCGAGGCGCGGCGCTTCAAGGAGGCCAATGCGAAGAACCTGGAGGTCAACGACCGGCTGAACAAGACCTGGAGCCTGTTCACGCCCAGCGTCGCGCTGCTGACCGAGATGGGCCTGCTGGTGGTCTGGGGCGTGGGCATCTGGCTGATCGCGCACCAGAGCATCACCGTCGGCACGCTGACGGCCTTCCTGGCCTACATCGGCCGCTTCTACGGCCGGCTGGACTCGATGAGCCGCATCGTCTCCGTCACGCAGAAGGCTGCGGCCGGCGCCAAGCGCATCTTCGACATCCTGGACCATGTCTCCAACGTGCCCGACCCGGTGCAGCCGCTGCCCTTCCACGACGTGACGGGGGCGATCGCCCTGCAGGGCGTCAATTTCCGCTACGGCTCGCGCTCGGTCATACGCAACCTCAACCTGGACATCCGCCCCGGCGAGATGGTGGGCCTGGTGGGCCACAGCGGCTCGGGCAAGAGCACGCTGGTGAACCTGATCTGCCGCTTCTACGACGTGACCGAGGGCGCCATCAAGGTGGACGGCGTGGACCTGCGCCGCGTGAAGGTGGCCGACTACCGCCGCCACATCGGCCTGGTGCTGCAGGAGCCCTTCCTGTTCTTCGGCACCATCGCCGAGAACATCGCCTACGGCAAGCCCGACGCGACGCGCGACGAGATCGTCGCCGCCGCGCGCGCGGCCCATGCCCACGAGTTCATCCTGCGCCTGCCGCATGGCTACGACAGCCTGGTCGGCGAGCGCGGCCAGGGCCTGTCGGGCGGCGAGCGCCAGCGCATCTCCATCGCCCGCGCGCTGCTGATCGACCCGGCCATCCTCATCCTCGACGAGGCCACGTCGGCGGTCGACACCGAAACCGAGAAGGAGATCCAGCGCGCGCTGGACAACCTCGTGAAGGGCCGCACCACCATCGCCATCGCGCACCGGCTGTCGACGCTGCGCAAGGCCGACCGGCTGGTGGTCATGGACCGCGGCGAGATCGTCGAGCTGGGCCCGCATGACGAGCTGATCGCGCAGCAAGGCCATTACTGGCGGCTGTGGGAGGCCCAGGCCCGTCGCGTCGATGCGGAGGCCGATGAAGACAGCGGCGGCCTGCTGGTCGTCGCGCCCAACCCCAACGCCCACACGGTGAATGCATGAGCACGACGCTGCTGCCCTTCCGCGACCTGCATCTGGACGCCCACGGCCGGCTGGTGCTGACCGACCTGAACGGCGACAGCCATGTGGGCGTGACCCCGGTGCGCGCCCACCCCATCTCGGCGCCCGACGAGGGCGTGTCGCTGGTGGGCACCCATGGCCATGAGCTGGCCTGGATTGCGCGGCTGTCCGCGCTGCCCGAGGCGCCGCGCCGGCTGCTGGAGGGCGAACTGGCCGCGCGCGAGTTCCATCCGGTGCTGCAGCGCCTGATCTCGGTCGACACCTTCGCGACGCCCAGCACCTGGCGCATCGCGACGGACCGCGGCGAGGTGGACTTCGTGCTGAAGAGCGAGGAAGACATACGCCGGCTGGAAGAAGGCCGGCTGCTGATCACGTCCAGCCACGGCGTGCAGCTGCAGGTGCCGGACCGCTGGGCGCTGGACAAGCACTCCAGGCGGCTGCTGGAGCGCTTTCTCTGAAAACGGCGAGGGCCGCACGCGGCGGCCCTCGAACGACGTGCCGACGTCGGCTCAGCCGGCGTCGCCCATCTGCGACTGCAGATAGTTCTGCTCGCCCACCGTGTTGACCAGCTCGATCTGGGTCTCCAGGTGGTCGATGTGTTCCTCGGTGTCGTCCAGGATCTGCACGAACAGCTCGCGGGAGACGTAGTCGCGCACGCTCTCGCAGTAGGCGACGGCCTCCTTCAGGTGCACATGCGAGGCCTTCTCGATGATGAGGTCGCACTTCATCGTCTCGACGGCGTTCTCGCCGATGTAGAGCTTGCCGAGGTCTTGCAGATTGGGCAGGCCGTCCAGCGTCAGCACGCGCTCGATGAGCTTGTCGGCGTGCTTCATCTCCTCGATGGACTCTTCGTATTCATGCTTGGCCATCTTCATCAGGCCCCAGTTCTTCAGCATGCGCGCATGCAGGAAGTACTGGTTGATGGCGGTCAGCTCCAGCTTGAGCTGCTGGTTCAGGTGGACGAGGACTTGGGGATCGCCTTTCATGGCCGGCTCCGTAACGTGAAATCGGGCCGCAGTATCCCCAGCGAAAGCCCTTGGGCAAAACCGCTCTTTTTGCAAATGAGATCGATTCGCATTAGACTTCGTGTCCATGATCGTTTGCGTCTGCCACCGCGTCTCCGACCGCGACATCGCCATCGCCGCCTCCAGCGGCTGCCCCAGTTTCGAGGCGCTGCAGGAGGACTTGCGCGTGGCCACGGCCTGCGGGGCCTGCCACGACTGTGCCTGCGCGGTGTTCGAGGAGAGCCGCGTCGACGGCGCCGCCGCGCGAGCGCCGGGCCGGATGGTGCCGATCAAGGCCTTGATGGCGGCCTGAACTAGAATGCACCCCGGCGCCGACATCCGGCGCTTTTTTTGTGGCCCTGTTTCCTGGACGTTGTTGGTGAATCCGCAGCCGATTCCGGAGCGGGGTTCACCGCACGACAACAGCAAGGAAATTCCATGAGCACCCTCCAGACCGGCACCGTCAAATGGTTTGACGACGGCAAGGGCTTCGGCTTCATCACGCCCGCCGACGGCAGCAAGGACCTGTTCGCCCACCACAGCGAAATTCGTAACGGCGGCGGTTTCCGCACGCTGGCCGAAGGCGCTCAGGTCGAGTTCGAAGTGAAGCAAGGCCCCAAGGGCCTGCAGGCCGCGAACATCCGCGCGCTGTAAATCACGTCCCGGCCTCGAGCCCTGAGCCCGCGCTCTGCGCGGGCTTTGTGCTTTCTGGGCCTGCCGTCGACAATCCCACCCTTATGTCTGCACTGCCCGCCACCGCTCCCAAGGCCCTGACCGCCTATCGTCCGTTCTGGGCCAAGCGCTTCGGCCCCGCGCCCTTCCTGCCCATGAGCCGGCAGGAGATGGAGCAACTCGGCTGGGACAGCTGCGACATCATCATCGTCACCGGCGACGCCTACGTCGACCACCCCAGCTTCGGCATGGCCGTCATCGGCCGCACGCTGGAGGCGCAGGGCTTTCGCGTCGGCATCATTGCGCAGCCGGACTGGAACAGCGCCGAGGCCTTCAAGGCCCTGGGCCGCCCCAACCTGTTCTTCGGCGTCGCGGCCGGCAACATGGATTCCATGATCAACCGCTACACGGCGGATCGGAAAATCCGCAGCGACGACGCCTACACGCCGGGCGGCGAGGGCGGCCGCCGCCCCGACCGTGCGACGCTGGTCTACACCCAGCGCTGCCAGGAGGCGTTCAAGGACGTGCCCGTCGTCATCGGCGGCATCGAGGCCAGCCTGCGCCGCATCGCGCATTACGACTACTGGCAGGACAAGGTGCGCCGCTCCATCCTCGTCGACAGCAAGGCCGACCTGCTGGTCTACGGCAATGCCGAGCGCGCCATCGTCGAGATCGCCCACCGTCTGGCGCGCCGCGAGGCCATCGAAAGCCTCACCGACGTGCGCGGCACCGCCTTCATGCGCCGCGACGGCGACCCGACGGCCGCAGGCTGGTTCGAGCTGGACTCGACCGAGGTGGACCGCCCGGGCCGCATCGACGAGCTGATCAGCCCCTACCAGGAGATCAAGCAGGACAGCTGCGCGACCGAACCCGAGGCCGCGGGCGCGCCCAAGCCGATCACCCTCCACAGGACCGGCCGCATCAGCATGCCGCCGCGCGAGCGCACGGTGGTGCGCCTGCCGGCCTACGAGCAGGTCAAGAGCGACCCGGTGCTCTACGCCCACGCCAACCGCGTGCTGCACCTGGAAACCAACCCCGGCAACGCGCGCGCGCTGGTGCAGCGTCATGGCGAGCGCGACCTCTGGATCAACCCGCCGCCCATCCCGCTGACGACGCCGGAGATGGACCATGTCTTCGACCTGCCCTACGCCCGCGCGCCGCACCCCAGCTACGCGGACGAGCAGGGCAGCCATGACGGCGCGACCAAGATCCCGGCCTGGGAGATGATCCGCTTCAGCGTCAACATCATGCGCGGCTGCTTCGGCGGCTGCACCTTCTGCTCCATCACCGAGCACGAGGGCCGCATCATCCAGAGCCGCTCGGAGGACTCCGTCATCCGCGAGATCGAGGAGATGCGCGACAAGGTCAAGGGCTTCACCGGCATCGTGTCCGACCTGGGCGGCCCCACGGCCAACATGTACCGCATCGGCTGCAAGAGCCCCGAGATCGAGGCCGCCTGCCGCAAGCCCAGCTGCGTCTACCCGGGCATCTGCCCCAACCTGAACACCAGCCACGACCCGCTGATCAAGATGTACCGCCGCGCGCGCGCGCTGCCGGGCGTCAAGAAGATCCTGATCGGCTCCGGCCTGCGCTACGACCTGGCCGTGCAGTCGCCCGAGTACGTGAAGGAGCTCGTCACACACCACGTGGGCGGTTACCTGAAGATCGCGCCCGAGCACACCGAGAGCGGGCCGCTGTCCAAGATGATGAAGCCGGGCATAGGCACCTACGACCGCTTCAAGCAGATGTTCGAGGCGGCCAGCGCGGCGGCGGGCAAGAAGCAGTTCCTGATCCCGTACTTCATCGCCGCCCACCCCGGCACCAGCGACGAGGACATGATGAACCTCGCCGTGTGGCTGAAGCGGAACGGCTTCCGCGCCGACCAGGTGCAGACCTTCTACCCCAGCCCCATGGCGACGGCCACGGCCATGTACCACTCGGGGCGCAACCCGCTGAAGGGCATCAGCCGCGACGAGACGCGCGGCGAGCGCGTGGACATCGTGCGCGGCGAGCGCCGCCGCCGGCTGCACAAGGCCTTTCTGCGCTATCACGACGCCAACAACTGGCCGCTGCTGCGCGAGGCGCTGAAGGCCATGGGCCGGGCCGACCTGATCGGCAACGGCAAGCACCACCTGATTCCCAGCTACCAGCCCGTCACTGACGGCAGCTACGACAGCGCGCGGCGCAAGAACTCCACCGCGGCCAAGCCGGCCGCGGCGCCGCGCCAGGGCCGGCTGCTGACGCAGCACACGGGCCTGCCGCCACGGGTCACCGGCGGCGCACGGGCGGGCGGCTCGCGTCCGGGCAAACCCGGTAAACGTTGAGGGCCTGCGACGGGAGTTTTGCCCGCAGTTTTTTTGTCGGCCGTCATGCGGATGCACTACGCTTGCGGCTCTCGACCGACGGGGTGGCCCTAACGTGCCCGCCCCGGTGCCCGGAGCCCCATCCCTCATGCAAGAGACACCCGCCGCTGACGACGACCTGCTCGAGCTGCTTGACGAGCCCGGGCATGCCGACGGCGAACATCGACATAACGACAGACCCTGGCGCATCCTGATCGTCGACGACGATGGTGACGTCCACAAGGCCACCGAACTGGCCATGCAGGGCCTGACCGTCGAGGGCCAGCCGCTGGTCTTCCTGCACGCCAGCTCCGCCGCCCAGGCCCGCCAGCTGCTGGCCAGCGAGAGCGACCTCGCCGTCGTGCTGTTGGACGTCGTCATGGAGAGCGAGGATGCCGGCCTGCAGCTGGTGCGCCACATCCGCGACGAGCTACGCATGAGCGCCGTGCGCATCGTGCTGCGCACCGGCCAGCCCGGCTATGCCCCCGAGATCGAGACGGTGCAGGCCTATGACATCAACGACTACAAGACCAAGTCCGAGCTGACCCGCACGCGGCTGTACACCGTGCTGACGGCGGCCGTGCGCTCCTACCGCCAGATCTGCGCGCTGGAGGCCAACCGCCGCGGCCTGGAGATGATCGTCGAGAGCAGCACCTCGCTGTCGCGCATGCGCGGGTTGAGCCGCTTCGCCGAAGGCGTCGTCACGCAGCTGTGCGCCTTGCTGGGCATCCTGCCCGAGGGCCTGGTCTGTGCCCAGGTCAACGGCGAGACGGGCGACGAGGTGCGCATCGTCGCGGCCGCCGGCCAGTACAGCAGCCTCATCGACCGGCCGCTGGCCCAGGTGAAGATCGCCGCCGTGCGCGAGCGCCTGGAGCGCTGCCTGCGCGAGCGCAAGAACCTCTACGACGACGGCACGGTCCTCTACTTCGGCATGGGCCAGGGCCGCGCGATGGCGGCGCTGGTGGACGTGGGCCGCGAGCTGGACGAGCTGGACCAGCAGCTGCTGCGCGCCTTCTGCTCCAACATCGCCGTCGGCTTCGAGAACGTCGTGCTGTACAGCCAGCTGCTGGACCAGGCCTACAACGATCCGCTCTTGCGCCTGCCCAACCGCAACCGCTTCGTCGAGCTGCTGGACAAGAACCTGAAGGACCCGTCGGGCGTCACGCTGGCGCTGATCGACATCGACGACTTCTCCGACATCAACGACGCCTTCGGCCACCATTTCGGCGACCTGGTGCTGCAGGCCGTCACGCATCGCCTCAGCGAGATGCTGGGCCTGAACGCCGCGATGGCCCGCGTCGGCGCCGACACCTTCGGCGTGCTGGGCGAGCATGCCCGGGTCTGCCCGGACACCGTCAACGCGGTCTTCGCCGAGCCCTTCGTCGTCGCTGGCGAGCGCCTGCAGCTGTCGGCCACCACCGGCCTGGTGCGGCTGGGCGAGTCCACCGCCGTCGGCTCCGAGCTGCTGCTGGACGCCCAGATCGCGCTCAAGCGGGCCAAGCAGCAGCAGCGCGGCTCGTCGCAGTACTTCTCCGCCGCCATGGGCAGCGATGCGCGCGAGCGTTTCAAGCTGCTCAAGGGCCTGCGCGCCGGCTTCGAGGAGAGCCAGCTCTTCGTCGTCTACCAGCCGCAGGTGGACCTGCACGACGGCCGCGTCATCGGTGCCGAGGCGCTGCTGCGCTGGCGCACGGCCGACGGCCGCTTCATCCCGCCCGACCAGTTCATCCCGCTGGCCGAGCAGAGCGGCCTCATCATCCCCATCGGCGAGTTCGTCATGCGCACCGCCGGCACCCAGCTGCGCAAGCTGCAGGCCCTGGGCCACACGGATTTCCGCATGGCCGTCAACGTGTCCATGGCGCAGTTCCGCCATCCCGGCTTCATCGACATGCTGGCCCGCTCGCTGCGCGACGGCGGCGTGGACGGCCACAGCATCGAGCTGGAGATCACGGAGTCGATGGCCATGGAGGATGCCGACCTCGTGCTGCGCGTGCTGGCCGACATCAAGCGCCTGGGCTTCTCCGTCGCCATCGACGACTTCGGCACCGGCTTCTCGTCGCTGTCCCAGCTGCGCCAGCTGCAGGTGGACCGCCTGAAGATCGACCGCGCCTTCGTGCAAGAGGCGCAGTCGTCCAGCGCCGGCTCCACCATCGCGCAGATGGTCGTCAACCTGGGCCGCGGCCTGGGCCTGACCGTCATCGCCGAAGGCATTGAAACCGAGGAGCAGCGCCAGTACCTGATCGGCCTGGGCTGCCACGAGGGCCAGGGCTGGCTGTTCGCCAGGCCCATGCCGGGCGAGGACCTCGAGCGCTGGATGACGCGCTGAGCCGAGCCCCATCCGGTCGCGGCGCGCGGCCCGCAGATTCCCCGCTTGACGCCTAAACTGCGCCGACCAGTCGCCGACAGCCAGGAGCGTCCATGAGTCTTGCGAAGATCCTCGTCGCCCAGGGCGGCGGCCCCACCGCCGTCATCAACCAGAGCCTGGTGGGCGTGGTGCTGGAAGCGCGCCGCCAGCGCGGCGTGGGCCTGGTCTACGGCGCCCGCCATGGCGTGCGCGGCATCGTCAACGAGGACTTCGTCGACCTGACGCAGGAGACCAGCCACAACCTGGAGCTGGTGGCCAGCACCCCCGCCTCGGCGCTGGGCTCCACGCGCGACAAGCCCGATGCGGCCTACTGCCACGAGATCTTCACGGTGCTGCAGGCCCACGGCATCACGCATTTCTTCTACATCGGCGGCAACGATTCGTCGGACACCGTGCGCATCGTGTCCGAGGAGGCCGCGGCGGCGGGCTATCCGCTGCGCTGCGTCCACATCCCCAAGACCATAGACAACGACCTGGTCGGCAACGACCACACGCCGGGCTATGCGTCGGCCGCGCGCTTCGTCGCCCAGGCCTTTGCCGGCGCCAACCTCGACAACGCGGCGCTGCCCGGCGTTTACGTGGGCGTGGTCATGGGCCGCCATGCCGGCTTCCTGACGGCCGCCGCGGCCTTGGGCAAGAAGTTCGACGACGACGGCCCCCACCTCATCTACCTGCCCGAGCGCCACTTCGACACCGAGCAGTTCCTGCGCGACGTGCAGGCCACGCACCAGCGCTACGGGCGCTGCGTCGTCGCCGTCAGCGAGGGCATCCACGACGCCTCCGGCGCACCCATGCTGTCCAAGCTGGCCGGCGACCTGGAGCGCGACGCGCATGGCAACGTGCAGCTCAGCGGCACCGGCGCGCTGGCCGACCTGCTGTGCGAGGAGATCAAGGGCAAGCTGGGCCTCAAGCGCGTGCGCGGCGACACCTTCGGCTATCTGCAGCGCAGCTTCCTGGGCTGCGTGTCCGACGTCGACGCGCGCGAGGCCCGCGAGGTGGGCGAGAAGGCCGTGCAATACGCCTTCCACGGCGACCGCGACGGATCGGTGGCCATCAAGCGCGTGGGCTACTACTCGGTGGACTACGAGCTGCTGCCGCTGGCCGCCGTGGCCGGCAAGACGCGCACGATGGAAGACCACTTCATCAACGCCGCCGGCACCGACGTGACCGACGCCTTCCGCATGTATCTGCGCCCGCTGCTGGGCTCGCGCATGCCGGACGCGTTCCGGCTGCGGCCCAATCCGGTGCCCAAGGTGCTGAACCGGGGCTGATCCGCCTCAGCCCGCGTCCGCCCGCAGGGCCCGCAACTGGCTCAGACCTAGCGCGTCCGCGCGGCTCTGCAGCCAGCCGATGGCGAGGATGCTCAGCACCCAGACGACGAAGAGGCGCAGCGCGCCGACCTGGCCGCCGCCCAGTCCCAGCCAGGCCATGCCGACGGCCAGCGGCGCCAGCGCCAGCGCATAAGTCCAGCGGTCGGCCAGCGCGAAGCTGTTCAGCATGGGCCGCAGCAGCCAGCGCAGGGGCACGGCCGCCGGCAGTCCCAGCCGCTCCTCGTGGACGGCCGCCGCGACCAGCATCCAGGCCAGGCCGAGCAGCAGGCAGCTTCCGCGCGACAGCCAGGCGCCCAGCGCGTCCATGGCCAGCATGCCCACCAGCGGCGCCAGGCCGGCCACGACGCGGCCGTGCATCGGCACCAGCGGCCAGGCCAGCAGCAGGCCGGCGATGCCGAATCCCCAGGCCGCCCTGCCGTAGGCCCAGGCAGGCAGCAGCGACGGCATGCCCCCGGCGGCCTCCGACGAGGCCTGCAGATCGCACAGCCAGGCCGCGAACAGCAGCCCCGCCAGGCCCAGCCAGGGCTGGCTGCGGTGGCGCCGCCAGGCGTCCAGTCGCCGGGCCAGCCGCCCTTCGCGGCCACCCAGCGACAGGCCGACGCCGATGAGGCTGCCGGCCAGCAGCCCGACGATCAGCAGGCCGCAGCTGAGGGCCAGCCAGGCCAGGCTGCTGCCCAGCCCGCTCAGGATCAGCCTGGCCAAGCCGCGGCCCTGCGCATCGGCGGCGTGGATGGCGATCGCCGCGCCCCAGCACAGCAGGGTCGCCAGGCCCACGCGCAGCCCCAGGTGGCGGCGCGTGCAACCGGCCAGCCAGCGCTGCGTCGGCGGCGTCAGGCCCAGGCGTCGCAGCCAGTCGGCACCCAGCAAGTCCTGGCAGCGGGCCAGCGTGGGCTGCAGCAGAAAGAACAGCCACTGCAGCCGCCACCCGGCGTGGCCGGCCTCGTGCAGGGCCGCCAGCGCCTGCAGCGGTGCCCCCAGCTCGCGCACCGGGTCGGGCAGGGCTGGCGGCCGCAGCCGGCCATCCAGCGCCTCGTGCAAGGCGTGCGTCAGCGGCGTGCCGAGCAGTCGCTCGGTGCGGAAGTCGTCCAGCCAGCCGAAATGGTCGTTCAAGGCCTTCAGCAAGGGGTCGGGCAGCGCCGGCGCGTCCACCACCCAGTGGGCGAAGGCGGCCGAGAACTCGGTCTGGCGGCTCAGCGGCTGCTGAGCCAGCTGCTGCTGCACCGCCGTCCATTCGTGCAGCAGCGCGGCCTCGCCGCAGCGCTGCCAGCACCGGGCCAGCCCGTCGAGCAGCTGCTGGGGCTGGACCAGCTGCTCCGGCGGCGGCATGCCCGGCGCGTCGTGCACGGCGGCCGGCGGCAGGGGCGCTGCCGGCGTTTCGGCGTCCGGCTGGTGAGCCTGCTGTTGCTGCAGCTGCTGCCATTTCAGCCATTGCTGCACGCGCTCGTAGGCCGCGCGCAGCGCCTGGTAGGCCTGGGCATCGTCATCCGGCCGCGTGGCCTTGAGCTTGAGCGCATAGGCCTTCTTGATGGCGCCGGGCTCGGTGGTGGGCGCGATGCCCAGCAGGGCCCAGTCCTGTTCCCACATGGCTCAGAACCTGAACGAGGTGTCGATGCTGTCCAGCGCCTGCTTGAACTGCTGGCGCGCGGCCCGGATGACGCGGGCATCCTGGGTCTGCAGTGCGGCCTCGAACTGCGTCAGCCAGTCCTGCAGCAGGCTGCGGTCGTGGCCCAGCCGGTCTTCGAACAGGCGCTTGGCACGCTCGATCTGGTAGCGGTTGTCCTGCTCGTCGCGCGGGTGGCGTTTCAGGGCCTGCAGGCGCTCGCGCGTCGCGGCGATCTCGGCGCTGGACAGGCGCGCCCCCTGGCTCTCGATGATGAGCTCGTGGCGCTGGCCGCCGGGGAAGTCATGGGCCTCGACCTCGAGCAGGCCGTTGACGTCGTAGGTGAAGCGCACGTCCACGCCGGCCTCGCCGGCGGGCGCCGCGGCGATGGGGATCTCGAGCTTGCCCAGGGACAGGTTCTCGGATCCCACCGGCGACTCGCCCTGGCGCACGTCGATGAGGATGAGCTTCTGCTGGTCGCTGAGGGTGCGGTATTGCTCGACGCGCGACACCGGCACCGGCGTGTTGCGCTCGATGATGGGCGAGAAGCGGTCGTTGACCAGCCGCTCGCCGACATGGCTGGCCGCGACGATGCCCAGCGAGTACGGCATCACGTCGGTCAGCACCACATCGTTCAGCGCCGCGTCGCGCGCCTTCAGGCCGGCCTGCACCGCCGCGCCCATGACGATGGCGAGGTCGGGGTCGAGGTGGCGCAGCGGCAGGCGCTGGAACAGCCGCGCGACGAGCTGGCGCATGACGGGCATGCGCGTCGCGCCGCCGACGAGCACGACCTCGGCCAGGCTGCTGGCGTCGAGCTGGGCGTCGGCCAGCGCGCGCTCTATGGGCCGGCGCAGGCGCTGCAGCAGCTCCTGCGAGCCGGCCTCGAAGTCGGCGCGGGTCAGCGTGGCGGCCAGCGGGCGGTCGCGCCACAGGGTGCGCATCTCGGCGCTGTCGCGCTCGCCGAGGTCGCGCTTGGCCTGCTCGGCCAGCCGCCACCAGGTCTCGCTCTCGAACCAGGCCTGGCGCTCCTCCGCGCTCAGGCCTTCGCAGCGCTGCGCGAACAGCTGCGCGATGACGCGGCTGAAGTCCTCGCCGCCCAGCCGCGTGTCGCCGGCGCTGGCGCGCACCTCGACGACGCCGTCGAAATACTCCAGCACCGATACGTCGAAGGTGCCGCCGCCGAGGTCGAAGACCAGGAAGCTGCTGTGCTCGGGGCGCTGCTGCAGCCCGTAGGCCAGGCCGGCGGCGGTGGGCTCGTTGAGCAGCCGCTCGACCTTGAGCCCGGCGATCTCGCCGGCCGTGCGCGTGGCGCGGCGCTGGGCTTCGTTGAAATAGGCCGGCACGGTGATGACGGCCTCGGTGACGGGCTCGCCGATGAAGGCCTCGGCGTCGCTCTTGAGTTGCTGCAGCACCAGCGCCGACAGCTCTTCGGCACGCAGCGTCTTCTCATGCGCGCCGGCGCGCAGCGTGATGCGCTTGTCGCTGCCCATCCAGCGCTTGAAGGCCAGCGCCGTGGACTGCGCATGCAGGCCGGCGCGTTCGCGCGCGGCCAGGCCCACCAGCGTGTGGCCCTGGTCGTCCAGACTGATGGCGGACGGCGTCAGGTAGTCCCCGTGGGCATTGGGGATCAGCACCGCGGCGCCGTCGCGAAAGACGGCCGCGGCGCTGTGCGTGGTGCCCAGGTCCATGCCCAGAATCATTGGATAGGCCTTTCGTGGAACTGTCGCTAGCGTAGCGGCAGTTGTACACGCGCCACGCACCTAGGGTGATGGACCGGCTCTTGGGGCCCGAGCTTGACGAGCGTCGGGTGCCGCAGGCCCACGCCCGTCGGCACCGCCTGGCGGCGACCGGGCGGGGCCTCCGCGGGGCGGCCGCCGCGAGTTTCATGGTGGCGGCAGCGCAGTCGTGATGCGAGGATCGGACTCTGGCCCTGCACTGCGGAGACCGCGATGAAACCCACCCCACCCGGCTGGCCGCGCCTGTCCTCGGCGCTCTATTGCGAAGACGCCCGCGCGGCCATCGCCTGGTATTGCAAGGCCTTCGGCTTCACCGTCGAGATCGTCGTGGATGCGCCCGACGGCAGCGTCATGCACAGCGAGCTGCGCTATGGCGAGGCCATCGTGATGGTCGCCGAGGGCGGTGCCGGGCGCGCGCCGCGCTTCGGCATCACGGGCCGGGCGCCGCGGGCCGCCGGCGGCGTGAACACGCAGACGCTGTTCCTCTACGTGGACGACGTCGACGCCCATTGCGACCGGGCCCGCGAGGCCGGCGCGCGCCTGACCTATGAGCTGGCGGACAACGACTACGGCACCGACTACTGGTGCGACCGCAGCTATGGCTGCGTCGACCCCGACGGCCATCTGTGGTGGTTCAGCCAGCGCCTGCGCAACCCGCCGACCGCGGGCTGAGCCGGGCCGGGCGTCACGGCGCTGTCATCGGCGCTGCAAATGCGCCGGACATGATGGTGGCGTCATGTCCCAGCCCTTCATTCCCGCCAAGACCGATGCCGCCCGCCAGTTGCTGGCCGGGCCGCGCAACACGCTGCCCGCGCCGCTGCGCATGCTGCTCATCAGCGTCGATGGCCGGCGCGATGCGGCGCAGCTGCAGCGCATCGCCGACTCGCTCAAGCTGGGCCCCGATGCGCTGGAGCGCCTGCACCGCGAAGGCCTCATCGTGGGGGCCGTGCCCGCGACCGCGCCCGCGTCCGGCCCGCCGGCGGCGGACGAGGGGCTGCGCCGGCTGATGCGCGCCAAGATGTTCGCGCTGGACCTGGCGGGCCGCATGCTCGCCGGCCGCGACGAGGCGCTGCGCGCCAGCGCGCGCGAGGTGGACAGCGAATCGCGCTTCGTCGCCTGGCTGGCCGATGCGTCGGCCCGCATCGAGGCCGTGGCCGACGCCGAGCGGGCGCAGTTCTTCCGCGAGCGCGTCGCCCAGGCTGCCGGCTGAGACGCCGGCCCCGCCCCTGCCCACGCTGCGCCAGGCCCGCCGCGGCACGCGCCCGCACAGCCGCTACCCCAGCGGCAGTTGCTCGGCGACGCCTGATGAAGACCTTGCCGCCTGCCAGCGGCAAGGCATGACTTCGGACCGAGGACAAGCCCTGCAGCTTGTCCTAAGCCTAAAGAATCCTAACGAAACCTTTACTGCCGTCCGTGTCCGCGCCGGACGAAGGCCATCTCGCCCGAAAGACACTTTCGCACCGCGCCGCTTGCTGCGATGCTGCGCGCCGTTTGCCATCCGCTACGGAGACTCTCTTGCAACGACGCATCTTCATGAGCAGCGCGGCCCTGGCCGCCGCATCGACGGCCGCCGTGGCGGCGCCCGAGCCCGAGGCCGCGGCCATCGAGGCCTGTGCGCGCGACTACATCGAGGGCTGGTATGCCGGCGACGCGACCCGCATGGAGCGCTCGCTGCACCCCGAGCTGGCCAAGCGCATCGTCAGGCGCGGGCCCGACGGCCGCGGCGACCTGCAGAGCATGGGCGCGATGACGCTGGTGCAGTCCACGCGGGCCCGCGCCGGCAGGCCCGAGGCCGGCAAACGCGCCGACGTGAAGATCCTCGACGTCTTCGGCCGCACGGCCAGCGTGCGCGTCGATGCCGAGGCCTGGATCGACTACATGCACCTGGCCCAGGTCGAGGGCCGCTGGCGCATCGTCAACGTGCTGTGGGAGCTGCGCGGCTGAGGCCACTCACAGCTTCATCTCCAGCCGCAGCGTCCAGACCGTGTAGGTGCGGCCCCAGTTCTGCGCGGACACGGTCTTCTCCGGCGCGGCCGTGAAGCTGTCGTTGCTGAAGTCCTGCGGCGCGAGGTTGGTGGCGGACAGGCGCAGCGCCGTGTTCGCGTCAAAACTCCAGCTGGCGTAGCCGTCCAGCACCTGCTTCTTGGACGTGCGCGTCGCCGCCTCGCGCGTGCTCTGCAGCGTGGTGACCGGCGTGTAGTTGAGGCTGGCGCCCAGGCTCAGCGGCAGGCTCTTCAGCCGGTAGTCGCCGCCCAGGTTGGCGGTGAAGCGGGGCTGCTGGGCCAGCCGGTTGTGCGGCCCGGGAATGCCGGCCACCGACGACTTGTAGAGGCTAAGGTTGCTGCGCACATTGATGGGCAGCGCGTTGTCGAGGAACTGGTCGAGGCGGAACTTGGCCTCCAGCTCCAGGCCGCTGCTCGTCGCCGAGCCAATGTTGCGCGGCCTGGAGACCCAGCGCGGCGCGTCGGACCATTCCAGCCCGGTTTCCTGTTCGGTCAGCCGCCGCACCAGATTGCTGATGCGGCGCACGAACAGGTTGGCGCTCAGCACGCCGCCCTTGCTGAGGTATTGCTCGTAGGCCAGGTCCAGGCCGGTGGCCAGCTCGGGCCGCAGCTGCGGGTTGCCGTCGTAGTCCGCGTAGATGAACTCGTTGGTCTGCTGGCAGCGCTGGCCGCCCGGGCAGGGGTAGAGCGAGTTGACGTAGCGGCGGGCGATCATGTCGTTCAACTCGGGCGCGCGGTAGCTGCGCGTCAGGCTCAGCCGGATCTGGTCGCGCCCCTTCTTGGGGTCGTCGCTGAACTTGTAGAGCGCGTGGAAGAGCGGCGTCAGCACGCGCGAGGTGTTGCCGACGAGGTGGTCCTTCGCCCGGCTGTCCGTCGTGATGGCCTCCCAGCGCAGGCCGGCGTAGAAGGACCACTGCTTGCCGACGCTCCAGTCGTCCTGGGCGTAGACGGCGATGCGGCGGCTGCCGGCGTCGACCTGGTCGCCGAAGTCCAGCAGGTAGCCGCAGGGCAGGCCGTCCTCCAGGCACTGGCGCTGCTGCCGCAGGCGCCGGCCCTCGGCCTCGATGCCGGCGACAAAACTGTGCTCGTCCAGCAGCGGCTGCGAGAGCTTGCTGCGCAGGCTCCAGTTGCCGTTGCGCGATGTGCTCTCGTCCTCGCGGTCGTGCACCAGTTGCGTGCCCTTGAACTCCTGGATGCGGTTGCCGAAGCGGTTGCTGAAGCGCCCCAGCATGGCGCTGGACTCCAGCTTGCCTTCCTTGCCGATGCCGGTATGCCATTGCCCGCTGAGGCCGCCGCCGGTGAAGCGGTGGTGGAAGCGGTTGCTCGAGCGGTCGAAGCGCGCCAGCGGGTCGTCGGGCAGCGGCGCCGGGCTGATCTCTCGCTCGTAGCCGCCCTGGCCCCGGCCCGAGCCGGCGCTCAGGAAAGGCATGATCGCCAGCAGCTCGCGGTTGGACGGCTTCCATTGCAGGCGGCCGTTGAGGTTCAGCGAGCGGTTGTGGTTCTCGTTGCCGTTGCTGCCCACGATCAGGCTGTCCTGGCCGGTGCGCAGGTCGTGGATGTCGCTGCGGCTGCGGCCCTCGTTGCTGAAGTCCGACTGCTGGGCGTTGAGCGTGAGGTTGTAGGTGGACTTGCCCTGGTCGTCGAGCTTGTCGTTGCGGCTCCAGCTGAAGCTGGGGCGCAGGTTGCCGTTCTCGCTGGCCAGCCCCAGGCGCAGCTCGTTGACCCGCTTGGGCGGCGCCTGGCGCAGCACGATGTTGATGGTGCCGGCGATGGCCTGGGCGCCGAACTCCGCGGTCGGCGCGCGCAAGACCTCGATGCGCTCGACCTGCTCGGGCGGCAGCGTCTCCAGCGACATGCCCGGCGGCATGCGCTCGCCGTTGACCAGGATCTGCGTGTAGCCGCCGGCCAGGCCGCGCATGCGGATGTCGCCGCCGCGTCCGGCCACGCCGCCGGTCGTCACGCCGGGCAGGCGCTTCATCAGCTCGCTGATCGAGCTGTCGCCATAGCGCATCAGCTCCTCGCGCCCGATGACGATCTTGGCCGCCGTGGATGCGCGCCGCGCCTGCTCGTCGCTGGCGCTGCCGGAGACGTCCACGCGATCCAGCTTCTGGGCCTTGGTGTCGGGCTTGTCCGCGGCCGGGGGCGGCGTCTTGTCGTCGGCGGGCTTGGCGGGTGGTTGCTGCTCCTGGGCTCCGGCCGGCGCGACGACCAACGCGAGCGAGAGGACGAGGGCCGTCAAGGCGGGGGAGAGGTGCATGGGCGCGCGGTGTCGGGGCGGTTGAGGGCGCGCGCATGGTAGCTGCGACGTTAGGTCGCCCCAGCCCAGGGAAAGATTCACGGCCGGGCGGGTCGCCCGTGCGCGTGATCGGCGCGTCAGCCCGCGCGCTTGGCCAGCATGGCGCGCGCCACGCGCGATACCGGCTCGCGGCCCAGCACGCCGGAGATGAAGGCGCCGGCGTCGACCAGCTTGTCCAGATCGATGCCGGTTTCGATGCCCAGACCGTTGAGCATGAAGACGACGTCCTCCGTCGCGACATTGCCCGTCGCGCCCTTGGCATAGGGGCAGCCGCCCAGGCCCGCCACGCTGGCGTGGAAGCTGTGCAGGCCCAGCTCCAGGCTGGCGTAGATGTTGGTCAGCGCCTGGCCATAGGTGTCGTGGAAGTGGCCTGACACCTCGGCCAGCGGGAAATGCTTCAGCGCCCGCTCCATCGCCGCCTGCACCTTGCGCGGCGTGCCCACGCCTATGGTGTCGGCGATGTCGATGGCGTCCACGCCCAGCGCGCGCAGCGGCTTGACGACGGCCTCCACTTGGGTCGCGCTGATCTCGCCCTCGTAGGGGCAGCCCAAAGCGCAGGACAGCGCCGCGCGCACCTTGATGCCGGCCGCATGCGCGCCCTCGATGACGGGCGCAAAGCGTTCCAGGCTCTCGGCGATGGAGCAGTTGATGTTCTTCTGCGTGAAGGCCTCGCTGGTCGCCGTGAAGACGAGGATCTCGTCGGGCTGGCTCGCCAGCGCCGGCTCCAGCCCCTTCAGGTTGGGCACCAGCACCGAGTAGCGCACGCCGGGCTTGCGGACGATGGCGGCCATGACGGCCGTGTTGTCGCCCATCTGCGGCACCCACTTCGGGCTGACGAAGCTGGTGACCTCGATCTCCTTCAGGCCGGCGTCCTGCAGCATCGCGACGAGCTGCGCCTTGTGCTCGGTGGCGACGTGGGCCTTCTCGTTCTGCAGCCCGTCGCGCGGGCCGACATCGAGGATCTTGACGTGCGAGGGGAAGGTGACCATTCAGTTGTCCATTCCGCGTTTGAATCAGCGTATTTCGGGCCGAGCGCTGGGCCGCTCCCGAGCCGGCCCGCCCTGGCGATGTGCTCGCGGCTCCATGCCGCGAGCATCGCCGTCCCCTCGGGGGACCGACCAGGCTGGCCCGCGTTCAGCGGGGCAAGACTGGGCGAGGGGCAGTCGCACTCAGGCCTCCAGCTTGAGGAGTTCAGCGCCGTCGGTCACCTGGTCGCCGACGGCGAACAGCAGCTCGGCGACCTTGCCGTCGCGCGGCGACGAGATGGTGTGCTCCATCTTCATCGCTTCCATGACGGCCAGCGGCTGGCCCTGGGTGACGCTGTCGCCGGGCTTGGCCAGGAAGGCGATCAGCTTGCCCGGCATGGGCGCGGTCAGCCGCCCGCCCTCGGCCGGGCCGTCGCCGGCGTGGGCGATGAGGTCCACCTCGGTCAGCACGGCCGAGCCGTTCGCAGCGAAGACGGCGACGCGCTCTCCCTGGGCATAGGTCGTCACGCGGATGCGGTCGTCGCCGAGGAAGAGCTCATGCGTCTCGGTGTCGCTGGATTGCACGGCGAAGGGGAGGGCCTCGCCCGCGACGGTCAGCGTCATGCCGCCGCGGTGGTGGCGGTCCAGCAGCACCTCGTGATGCGTGCCGCCCATCTCCAGGTCGAAGCGCCGCGTGGCCGCACCGAACAGCCGGAAGCCGTCGCGCGCGCTCCACGGGTCGCTGCCCTGCGTGGCGCCTTCGACGGCCAGCTTGTGCGCGACGACGGCAGCGGCGCTGATGCGCAGCGGCAGCCCCGGCTGGTCGAACAGCGCGGCCTTCTCGCGCTCGATCAGGCCGGTGTCCAGGTCTGCGCCGGCGAACGAGGCCGTCGCCGCGCAGCGGCGCAGGAAGGCCACGTTGGTCTGCAGGCCCACGATGTGGGTGTCGCGCAGCGCCGCATCCAGCCGGGCCAGCGCCTGGGCGCGGTCCTCGCCCCAGACGATGAGCTTGGCGATCATGGAGTCGTAGTACGGGCTGATCGCGTCGCCCTCGCGCACGCCGGCGTCGATGCGCACGTCGCCCCGCTGGAAGGCCACATGCGCGGGCCAGCGCGCCACGTCCAGCGAACCGGTGGCGGGCAGGAAGCCGCCGTCCGGGTTCTCGGCGCAGATGCGCGCCTCGATGGCGTGGCCGTGCATGGTCAGCTCGTGTTGCTTCAGCGGCAGCGGCTCGCCGGCCGCGACGCGCAGCTGCCACTCCACCAGGTCCTGGCCCGTGATGGCCTCGGTGACCGGATGCTCCACCTGCAGCCGCGTGTTCATCTCCATGAAATAGAAGCGGCCATCTTGTTCAGCGATGAACTCGACGGTGCCCGCGCCGACATAGCCCACCGCCTTGGCGGCGGCCACGGCGGCCTCGCCCATCTGGGCGCGGCGCTCCGGCGTCATGCCGGGCGCGGGGGCTTCCTCCAGCACCTTCTGGTGGCGGCGCTGCACGGAGCAGTCGCGCTCGAAGAGATACACGCAGTCGCCCCGCGAGTCGCCGAAGACCTGGATCTCGATATGGCGGGGCTTCTGCACATAGCGCTCGATCAGCACCGCGTCGTCGCCGAAGCTGTTGATGGCCTCGCGCTTGCACGAGGCCAGCGCCGCGTCGAACTCGTCGGCGCCGAACACCGCGCGCATGCCCTTGCCACCGCCGCCGGCGCTGGCCTTGATCAGCACCGGATAGCCGATGCGGTCGGCCTCGCGCTTGAGCAGCGCCGGGTCTTGATCCGCGCCGTGATAGCCCGGCACCAGCGGCACGCCGGCCGCCTCCATCAGCCGCTTGGACTCGGCCTTCAGGCCCATGGCCTGAATGGCGCCGGGCGGCGGGCCGATGAAGACGACGCCGGCATCGGCACAAGCCTGGGCAAAGGCTTCGTTCTCGCTGAGGAAGCCATAGCCCGGGTGCACGGCCTGAGCGCCTGTGGCCTTGGCCGCGGCCAGGATGCGCTCCCATTGCAGATAGGAGTCGCGCGGCGCCGGGCCGCCGATCAGCACGGCCTCGTCGCAGGCGTTCACATGCTGCGCGTTGGCGTCGGCCTCGGAATAGACGGCGACCGTCTGGATGCCCAGGCGGCGCGCGGTCGCCGCGACGCGGCAGGCAATCTCGCCACGGTTGGCGATCAGGATCTTCTTGAACATCGTGTTGTCTCCTCAGCCGTCTTCTTGTGGATTCGGGATCGGGCTGCGCCCTCGGCCGGTGGGCCAAGGGCGCGTGTTCGCTGCGTGGTGTCCGGCGCTCAGTGCGCCCGGCACACCTCGACCTTGGCGGCGGCCTCCGACGGCGTCAGCTCGGCCTCGGTGGAGCAGCGCATGCCCAGCCGCTCCAGCAGCGCGCGGTCCTTCTCGGCCTGCGGGTTGCTGGTGGTCAGCAGCTTGTCGCCGTAGAACATGGAGTTGGCGCCGGCCAGGAAGCACAGCGCCTGCATGGTCTCGGGCATCTCCTCGCGGCCGGCGGACAGGCGCACCATGGCGCGCGGCATCGTGATGCGGGCCACGGCGATGGTGCGGATGAACTCCAGCGGGTCCAGCGGCGCGACGCCGGCCAGCGGCGTGCCTTCCACCTGCACGAGGTTGTTGATGGGCACGCTCTCCGGATACGGATCGAGGTTGGCCAGCTGCACGATGAGGCCGGCGCGCTGGCGGCGCGTCTCGCCCATGCCGACGATGCCGCCGGAGCAGACCTTCAGGCCCTGGGCGCGCACGCGGTCCAGCGTGTCCAGGCGGTCCTGGTAGGTGCGCGTCGTGATGATCTGGCCGTAGAACTCGGGCGCCGTGTCGAGGTTGTGGTTGTAGTAGTCGAGGCCGGCTTCCTTCAGCTGTTCGGCCTGGCCGTCCTCCAGCATGCCGGCGGTCAGGCAGGTCTCCAGGCCCAGGGCCTTGACCTCGGAAATCATCTCGCCGATGGCCTCCAGGTGGCGCGGCTTGGGCGAGCGCCAGGCGGCGCCCATGCAGAAGCGCGTCGCGCCGTTGGCCTTGGCGGCGCGGGCGGCCTCCATGACCTCTTCCAGCGGGATCAGCTTCTCGGCCTTGAGGCCGGTGTCGAAGTGGGCCGACTGCGGGCAGTAGGCGCAGTCCTCCTCGCAGCCACCGGTCTTGATGGACAGCAGCGTGGACAGCTGCACCGCGTTGGCATCGAAGTTCTCGCGGTGCACCTGCTGGGCGCGGAACAGCAGGTCGTTGAAGGGCAGCTCGAACAGCGCCGCAACCTCGGCGACGGTCCAGGGCTTGGCCTGGCGGCGGTCGGCGTCGGTCGTGGGCGTGAGGGTCTGGATCTGGTTCATGCGGAGGCCACCAAGGGGGAAATGTCGAGACACGCCGGCGCGGCCAGCGGGTCGGAAAGGCGGGGAATGTGCCCCAGGCAGGGCGCCTTCAGGCCGGCCTGCAGAGAGGCCAGATTGTCGGCGACATGGGGTTGATGGGGGTCGACGGTGTTGGCCACCCAGGCGGCCAGCCGCAGGCCGCGGGCGCGCACGGCTTCGGCCGTCAGCAACGCATGGTTGATGCAGCCCAGCCGCAGGCCGACGACGAGGATGACGGGCAGGCCGAGGTCGACGGCGAGGTCGGCGGTGTCCCAGCCGTCAGTCAGCGGCACGCGGAAGCCGCCGACGCCTTCGACGAGCGCGATGTCGGCCTTGCCGGCTGTCGTATGGATCGCGGCCAGCAGCGCGTCGCGGTCGATGCCGCGGCCTTCCAGCCGGGCCGCGATATGCGGCGCGCAGGGCTCGCGGAATTGCAGCGGGCCGACCTCGGCGTCGCTCAGGCCCAGGGTCTGCGCGGCCTGCAGCGTGGCGACGTCTTCGTTGACCCAGCGGCCGTCGACGAAGTCCTGGCCCGCGGCCAGCGACTTGATGGGCGCCACGCGCAGCCCGCGTGCGGCCAGCGCGCGCGTCAGCGCGGCGGTGACGAAGGTCTTGCCGATCTCGGTGTCGGTGCCGGTGATGAAGAAGCCTTTCATGCCGGTCATGCGGCCATCTCCTGCGCAGCGGCGGCGCGTTCCAGCGCCATCAGCAAGGCATCGACATCGGCCGCGGTGTGCGTGCCGCACAGCGTGATGCGCAGCCGCGCCGTGCCTGCCGCCACCGTGGGCGGGCGTATGCCCGGCACGCGCAGGCCGGCGGCCTCGAGCGCGGCGGCCAGGGCCATGACCTCGGCGTTGCCGCCGACGATGAGCGGCTGGATCGGCGTGGCCGCGTCGGGCAGGCGCCAGCCGAGCGCCGGATGGCGGGCGATCAGCGCGAGCAGCCCGTCGCGCAGCTGCGCCTGGCGTGCGACGAGGTTGGCGCGGCGCGCGGCGCCCAGCGGCCCTTCGATGAGTTCGAGGCTGGTCAGCAGCGCATGTTCCACGGCCGGCGGCGAGGCGGTGGAGAAGATGAAGTTGCGCGCGGCCTGCAGCAGGTACTCGACGACGGTCGCATGTGCGGCGACGAAGGCGCCCGCCAGGCCGGCGGCCTTGCCCAGCGTGCCGACGAGGATGAGCCGCTCGCTTGTCAGCCCGAAATGCTCCAGCGAGCCGCGGCCGGTCTTGCCCAGCACGCCGAAGCCATGGGCGTCGTCGACGATGAGCCAGGCGTCGAACTCCTCGGCCAGCGCCAGCAGGCCCGGCAGCGGCGCGAGGTCGCCGTCCATGCTGAACACGGCGTCGGTGACGATGAGGCGCACCTGGGCGGTGCTGGCGGCCAGCGCGGCGCGCAGGGCGCTCAGGTCGGCGTGCGGGAAGCGCGTGACGCGGGCCTTGGCCAGGCGCGCGGCGTCGATCAGCGACGCGTGGTTGAGCTGCTCCGAGAAGATCTCGGTGTGCTCGTCGCCCAGCGCCGTGACGACGGCCAGGTTGGCCATATAGCCGGTGCAGAAGCCGATGGCGCGCGCGTCGGGGATGTGGGGCGCATACCAGCGCGACAGGGTCTCGGCGACGGCCTCGTGCGCGGCGCTGTGGCCGCTGACCAGCGGCGACGCGCCGGAGCCGCCGCCCCAGCGGCGCGCGCCGTCGGCCAGGGCCTCGGCGATGGCGGGCTCGGCGGCCAGGCCCAGGTAGTCGTTGGAGCAGAACATCAGCAGCTCGCGGCCGTTGACGGTCTGGCGGGGGGAGGTGCCGCTGTCGGCGCGGCGCAGCGAGCGGGTCAGGCTCTGCGCGCCGATGGCGTTCAGTTTGGCCTGCAGGTGGTCAAGCAAGGACATCGTTCAGCGTCTTCGACACGGCATCGGCCAGGAAGGCCGCGGTCGCGTCGTCGATCAGGTAAGGGGGCATCAGGTAGACGGTGTTGCCGATCGGTCGGATCAGCAGTTCGTGTGCGCGCGCCTTCAGGTGGAAGGCTTCCGCGAAGCGGGGTGGTGCTTCAGGCACATCGAAGGCCAGGATCATGCCGCGTTGGCGCAGGTGGGCCACGCGTGGGGCCAAGGGCGCAAAGGCCCGGGTCAGGCGTTCGGCCTGTTCGCGGTTGGCGTCCAGCTGGCCGGCGTCGAAGCGGTCCAGCACCGCATTGGCGGCCGCGCAGGCCAGCGGATTGCCGGTGTAGGAGTGCGAATGCAGAAAGCCGCGCGTGACGTCCTCGCTCCAGAAGGCGGCGAACACCTCGTCCGTCGTCAGCACCAGCGACAGCGGCAGGGTGCCGCCCGTGATGCCCTTGGACAGCAGCAGGAAGTCCGGCCATTTGTGCCTCGCTTCACTCTGTGTCTCTGTGCCTCTGTGGTTGCATTTCTCATCAAGCGCAAGCACATGCTCCCACGCGAAGAAGCTGCCGGTGCGGCCGCAGCCCACGGCGATCTCGTCGGCGATCAGGTGCACGCCGAACTCGCGCGTTAGTTCGCGCAAGCCCTTCAGATAGGCCGGCGAGTACATGACCATGCCGGCCGCGCCCTGGATCAGCGGCTCGACGATGACGCAGGCGATCTGCGCATGGCGCTCGGCCAGCAGCGCGCGCATCGCGGCCAGCGCCTCGGCCTCGTTGGCCAGCCGCGCATCGGGCGACTGCACGATATGGGCGCGCATCAACAGCGGGTCGTAGGCGTCGCGGAACACCTGCACATCGGTCACGCTCAAAGCGCCCAGCGTCTCGCCGTGATAGCTGTTCTTCAAGCAGACGAACTCGCGCTTGTCCGGCTGGCCGCGGTTCTTCCAGCTGTGGAAGCTCTGCTTCAGCGCGATCTCGACGGCGCTGGCGCCGTCGCTGCCGAAGAAGACATGGCCCAGCGCGCCGCCCGTGCGGGCCGACAGCCGCTCGGCCAGCCGGACGGCCGGCTCATGCGTGCAGCCGGCCAGCATTACGTGCGGCAGCGTGTCCAGCTGGGCCTTGATCGCGTCCAGCAGCGGCTGGTCGCTGTGGCCGAACAGGTTGACCCACCAGGACGCGTTGGCGTCGAAGTAGCGGCGGCCGTCGGTGTCGATGAGCCAGGGGCCGTCGCCGCGGGCGATGGGCAGCGGCGGCAGGTGGGCCAGGCGGGCCATCTGCGTGCAGGGATGCCAGACGGCCGCGCGGCTGCGGCTGGCGAGGTCTTGAGGGGAAGTCATGCGGGGGAGGGGCGGCGCACGCGCCGCAGCAGCGCGCGCAGGAATTTGAAGCAGAACCCGATCAGCGCGGCCATGACGGCCAGCGCCAGGGCCAGCAGCGGGAAGAAGATGAAGGGGTGGGCCCAGGCCAGCCACAGCATGGTGGGCACGGCCACGTCGCCCATCAGCGACAGGCCGAGGTTGGAGAAGGGTTCGGGCGAGGTGTTGGCCGCGGCCCGCGTGCTGGCCTTGGCCGTGTGCGCCGCCGCCGCGAGGCCACCGCCCAGCAGCGCGGCCACGACCGTCCAGGCCTGGCCCTGGTCGCCGGCCCAGCCGCCGACGAGGCCCGCCACCAGCGCCGCGCCGGCGGGGATGCGGATCAGCGTGTGCAGCGCGTCCCAGGCACTGTCGACCAGCGGAATCTTGTCGGCCAGGAACTCGACCAGCGCAAGCGCCGCGGCGCAGACCATCACCAGCGGCGAGGCCAGCACTTGCAGGCCCGGCGGCAGCGCGATCCAGCCCCAGTGCCCGGCGATGCCGACCAGCAGCACCGTCAGATACAGGCGCAGGCCGCTGGCCCAGCCGAGGGCGGCGGCCAGGGCGAGCAGGTGGACCGCGTCGAGCTTCATCCCTGCAGCCAGGACGGCCTGCTCTTGTTCAGAAAGCTCTGCACGCCGTCGCGGCCCTCGGCGCTGGCGCGGATGTCTGCGATGCGGCGTGCCGTGTCGTCGCGCAGTGCGGGCGTGATCTCGCGGCCGGCCACGTCCTTGACGAGCTTCTTGCAGGCGCGCACGGCGGCGGGGCCGTTGGCGCAGAGGGCGGCGGTGAGTTCGTCGACCTTGGCGTCCAGCGCGTCGGCGGCGACGACCTCGTGCACCAGGCCCAGCCGCCTGGCCTCATCGGCGGAGAAGCGCTCGGCCGTCACGAAGTAGCGTCGCGAGGCCTGCTCGCCCAGCGCCTTGATGACGTAGGGGGCGATGGTGGCGGGCAGCAGGCCCAGCTTGGCTTCACTCAAGCAGAAGCCCGCCTGGTCCGCCGCGACGACGATGTCGGCGCAGGCCAGCAAGCCCACGCCGCCGGCATAGACGTCGCCCTGCACGCGCGCGATGACAGGCAGCGGGCAGCTGTAGATCGCCCACAGCATGTCGGCCAGCTTGGTGGCGTCGGCATGGTTCTCGTCCCAGGAATAGCGGCCAAAAGCCTTCATCCAGTTCAGGTCGGCGCCGGCGCAGAAGGCCTTGCCCTCGGCCGCGAGCACGATGGCGCGCAGGTCGGCGCGCTGGCCCAGCTCGGTGAAGGCGGCCGTCAGCTCGGCGATCAACACCTCATTGAAGGCATTGCGGACCTCGGGGCGGTTCAGCGTGACGCGGGCGACGGGGCCGGCGGTCGTGAGGGTCAGGCAGGTGCTCATGGCATCACATCCGGAACACGCCGAACCTGGTGTCGGGGATGGGGGCGTTCAGCGACGCCGACAGCCCCAGCGCCAGCACGCGGCGCGTGTCGGCCGGGTCGATGACGCCGTCGTCCCACAGCCGCGCGGACGCGTAATAGGGATGGCCCTGGTCCTCGTACTGCTGGCGCAGCGGGGCCTTGAAGGCTTCCTCTTCCTCGGCGCTCCACTGGCCGCCCTTGGCCTCGATCGCGTCGCGGCGGATGGTGGACAGCACACTGGCCGCCTGCTCGCCGCCCATCACCGAGATGCGCGCGTTGGGCCACATCCACAGGAAGCGCGGGCTGTAGGCGCGGCCGCACATGCCGTAGTTGCCGGCGCCGAAACTGCCGCCAATGATGACGGTGAACTTGGGCACCTGGGCGCAGGCGACGGCCGTCACCATCTTGGCGCCGGCGCGGGCGATACCCTCGTTCTCGTACTTGCGGCCCACCATGAAGCCGGTGATGTTCTGCAGGAACACCAGCGGGATCTTGCGCTGGCAGCACAGCTCGATGAAGTGCGCGCCCTTGTTGGCGCTCTCGGCGAACAGGATGCCGTTGTTGGCGACGATGCCCACCGGCATGCCCTCGATGTGGGCGAAGCCGCAGACCAGCGTGGCGCCGTAGCGGGCCTTGAACTCGTCGAACTCCGAGCCGTCGACGATGCGGGCGATGACCTCGCGCACGTCGAAGGGCTTGCGCGTGTCGGTGGGGATCACGCCGTGCAGTTCGGCCGGGTCGAAGGCCGGCGCCTGGGGCTGCTGCAGGGCCAGCGGATTGGCCTTGCGCCAGTTCAGCCGCGCGACCGAGTTGCGGGCAAGGGCCAGTGCGTGGGTGTCGTTGTTGGCGAGATGGTCGGCCACGCCCGACAGGCGCGTGTGCACGTCGCCGCCGCCCAGGTCCTCGGCCGTCACGACCTCGCCGGTCGCGGCCTTCACCAGCGGCGGGCCGCCCAGGAAGATGGTGCCCTGGTTCTTCACGATGATGGTCTCGTCGCTCATCGCCGGCACATAGGCGCCGCCGGCCGTGCACGAGCCCATGACGACGGCGATCTGCGGGATGCCTTGCGCGCTGAGGTTGGCCTGGTTGTAGAAGATGCGGCCGAAATGGTCGCGGTCGGGGAAGACCTCGTCCTGGTTGGGCAGGTTGGCGCCGCCGCTGTCGACGAGGTAGAGGCAGGGCAGGCGGTTGGCTTCAGCGATCTCCTGCGCGCGCAGGTGCTTCTTGACGGTGATGGGGTAGTAGGTGCCGCCCTTCACCGTCGCGTCGTTGCACACGATCATGCATTCGACGCCGGCGACGCGGCCGATGCCGGCGACGATGCCGCCGCCGGGTGCCGCGTTGTCGTACAGGTTCAGGCCGGCCAGTGGCGCGAGCTCGAGGAAGGGCGTGCCGGGGTCCAGCAGCATCTCGACGCGCTCGCGCGGCAGCAGCTTGCCGCGCGCCACATGCTTGGCGCGCGCAGCCTCGCCGCCGCCCTGGGCGATCTGCGCGAGGCGGGCGTTGAGGTCGTCGATCAGCCCGCGCATCGCGTCGGCATTGGCCTTGAAGTCGGTCGAGCGGGGGTTGAGCTGGGTGGTCAAAACCGGCATGGTGTCTCCCGGCGAGTGCTGCTTAAGTGGCACTCAACTTGATGGTCTATCGGCCTTGTGGGCCTGCTGAAGGGCGCCAGAATAATCCAGGGTGAACCCGGATGCAATGCTGACTTGAGTGGCACTCAAAAATTGCGCAGAATGCGGTTCGATGACGACCGCCGCCGCCACGCCCCAGCGCCGCTCGCCCGCCGGCCCCAAGGCCGAGCAGCGGGTGCGCGACATCCTGCGCGTGGGCCGCGAGGTGTTTGCCGAGCGCGGCTACGAGGGCGCGACGACGACCGAGATCGCCCAGCGCCTGGGCATTTCCGAGGCCACCATCTTCACGTACTTCCGCGGCAAGCGTGAGCTCTGCCAGCGGGCCATCCAGGACTGGTACGACGAGAACATCGCCGCCATGCAGGCCGGCCTGCCGCGCGAGGCCTCGGTGCGCGCGCAGCTGGAGTACCTGGTGCTGACCAATCTGCGGGTCTTCCTCGTGCAGGGCACGGGCATCTGCGCGCTGGTGCTGTCGGAGGGCCGGGCCAAGGGCCCGGGCCTGGGCGAGGGTCTGGTCGAGCTGCAGCGCCGCTACACGGCGCCGCTGATGGCGTTGCTGGCCCGCGGCCAGGAGGCCGGCGAGGTCAGGCGCGACATCCCGCTGCGGCTGCTGCGCTCGCTGGTGTTCGGGCCCATCGAGCAGATGCTGTGGGAGGTGGTCATCACCGGCCGGCAGATCGACGTGGAGGCCAGCGCGCGCGATCTCGTCGCGCTGCTGTGGCCGGCGCTGCAGGCGCCCGACCAGGAGCTGCAGCAGCTGCGCCGGCTGCGCGGGCAGCTGCAGGCGCTGCTGGCCCAGAGCTGAGCGCGAGCCGCGGCGCCGCCCGGCCCTGCGCGCGCGCCCGCTGCGCAATTGCCGCAACCGGGCGCCGCTCGCCGCGTGCGGGAAGTCAGCCCCTAACTCGTGTGCTGCGTGCAGGCCACAGCCTGACTTCCCGCAGGGGAGGCGTGCCGCGGCGGCGCTGAAAACTCCCTGCGCAATAGCGACAAGCCGCGCCGCGGCAAGGGAGTGGGGCACCCCGGAGACAGGCCCCAGCACATGAGGTAGACCCATGCAACACCGTCCCACCCGCCTGGCGCTGGCGCTGCTGGCCGCCGGCCTGGCCGGCGCGGCCGCGGCGCAGGACGCGCCCGCCCAGCAGCAGCTGGAGCGCATCACCATCACCGGCTCGTCCATCAAGCGCGTCGAGTCCGAGACGGCGCTGCCGGTGACCGTGATGACGCGCGACCAGATCGAGAAGACCGGCGCCACCAACGTCGAGGACATCCTGCGCCGCATCGGCGCCAACACGGCGCTGCTGTCCGACACCACGCAGGGCGCCGGCTATGCGCAGAGCTTCGCCAACCTGCGCGGCCTGGGCGCCAACTCGACGCTGGTGCTGCTCAACGGCCGGCGTCTGGCCAACTTCGCGTTCGGCACCATAGGCGGCGCCTCCTCGGTGGACCTGAACAGCATCCCGTTCGCGGCCATCGAGCGCATCGAGGTGCTGCGCGACGGCGCCTCGGCCGTGTACGGCACCGACGCGGTGGGCGGCGTCATCAACTTCATCACCCGCAAGGACTACGACAAGGGCGAGCTGACGCTGCGCTACGGCGACACGCAAAAGCGCATCGGCGGCCAGGAGAGCGGCGCGTCCATCGCCTTCGGCCTGGGCGGCCTCAAGAGCGACGGCTACAACCTGCTGCTGACGGCCAACGTCAAGAAGCAGACCAAGCTCAGCGCCATCGAGCAGAAGTGGTATCTGCGCGGCCTGGACGAGATCCCCGGCTCGGCCCCGCCCACCTCGGGCCGCTCCTTCCCCGGCCGGCTGGTGGACTTCGGCATCACGCCCGGCGCCTACGCCAACGCGGGCGCCAGCTTCAGCCCCTGCGACCCCGACTACAACACGCTGCAGACGCTGGACGATAAGACGCCCAACGGCACGCCCATCAAGCGCTGCCGCTTCATCTATCCGGCCACGCAGGAGAACCTGCCCGACACCACCAAGGCCGATGCCTTCGGCCGGCTGACGCTGGACATGGGGGCCGAGTCGCAGCTGTTCTTCGAGGCCAGCTACGCGCGCAGCAAGTCCATAGGCCGCACGGCCGCCGTGCCCATCGACTCCACGGCCGGCCATGTGAAGCCCGACGGCACCTACCCGTCGTTCGCGCTGCCCATCGCCAGCAAGTATTTCCCGCGCGAGCTGCTGCTGAGCCTGGGCTACACGCCGGCCGACTTCGACACGCTGGGCGGCGGCTTCACCGAGATCGCGATGCGCGCGGTGCCGGTGGGCATGCGCACCAACCACACGCTCAACGAGCAGACCCGCCTGGTGGCCGGCGCGACCGGCGTGCTGGGCGCCTGGGACTACGACACGGGCCTGTCCGTCTCGCAGGCCAAGGGTTCGCTGGACTATTTCAACTATCTGCACGAGGGCCGCTTCATCGCCGAGCTGGCCAGCGGCGTCATCAACCCCTTCGGCCCGCAGGACGCCGCCGGCCTGGCCGCGCTGGACCGCGCGCGCATGGAAGGCCCCATGCGCCGCTCCAAGAGCACCACCTACGCGCTGGACGCCAAGGCCAGCCGCGAGCTGGCGACGCTGGCCGGCGGCCCGATGATGCTGGCGCTGGGCGCCGACCTGCGCAAGGAGAAGGCCGACGACCGGCCCGTCAACGCCGACTACGAGCAAGGCCTGCACATCGGCGGCGAGGGCACCGTGCCCCGCACCCAGGCCTCGCGCAGCATCTATGCCGTCTTCGGCGAGCTCTCCATGCCGTTCGCCAAGGGCTGGGAGGCCACCGTCAAGGCCCGCTACGACCATTACAGCGACTTCGGCAACACCTTCAACCCGGGCCTGTCGCTGCGCTTCCAGCCCAGCAAGGAGGTGCTGCTGCGCGCCAGCGCGGGCACGGGCTTCCGCGCGCCGACGCTGTGGGACGTGCACAGCCCCATGGCCTTCACGAACACGGCCAATTCGCTGCTGGACCCCGACTGCCCGGCCGGCCACGCCAGCGACCCGCGCTGCGAGACGCAGTTCAACGTGCGCCTGTCCAGCGACCCGGCGCTCAAGCCCGAGAAGTCGCGCCAGTACGCGCTGGGCGCCGTCTTCGAGCCGGTGCGCAACCTGTCCGTCGCGCTGGACTACTGGCATATCCAGAAGAAGGACCAGATCAGCGTCATCGGCGGCGACGCCATCATGGCCGACCCGACGCTGTACCAGCGCTACAAGGCCCGCGTCCATCGCCAGGCCAACGGCTTCATCAGCTATATCGAGACGCCGGTGGAGAACCTCGGCGAGCTCAAGACCAGCGGCCTGGACGTGGACGTGAAGGCCAGCTGGCCGCTGGGCGACCTGGGCCGGCTGGGCGCCAGCTTCGCGGGCAGCTATGTCAGCAGCTGGAAGCAGCAGAACGGCAAGGGCACGCCGTTCGTCTCCTACGTCGGCTCGGCCGGCGACGGCGCCAGCGTGCAGCCGGTGCCGCGCTGGCAGCACACGCTGGGCCTGGACTGGAACCTGGGCCCGTGGAACCTCACGCTGGAGAACGTCTTCGTCAAGGGCTGGACGGAGTCGGCCGGCCTGGTGGATGCCAATGTGGGCGTCGCGGCGGAGCACAAGGTCAGGGACAGCAGCCGCTGGAACATGGCCGTGGGCTGGAAGCCCTTGCCCAGCCTGGCGCTGCGCCTGGGCGCCCGCAACCTGCTGAACCAGGATCCGCCGTTCACGGCCGTGTCCAGCTACGGCTCCCATGTGGCGGGCTATGCCGGCTCGTTCGTGGATCCGCGCGGCCGCTTTTGGTATGCCACGGCCAGCTACCAGTTCAAGTGAGGCCGCAGGCCTGGCGCGTCGCCGGTTTCGACGACCCGCCGCGCTGCCGCAATGCCTAAGTGATGTACGGGGGTACTGCTTCTGGCTAGAGTCGCGGCCGTCCCATACCAGGAGCATCACATGATCAACATGACCGTCAACGGTCGCGCCGTCGCACTGGACGCCGACCCCGACATGCCCCTGCTGTGGGCCGTGCGCGAGGAGCTGCAGCTCACCGGCACCAAGTTCGGCTGCGGTGCGGCCCAGTGCGGCGCCTGCACCATGCATGTGGCCGGCGCCCCCGTGCGCAGCTGCCTGACGCCGATCTCGTCGGTGCAGGGCCCGGTGACCACCATCGAAGGCATTGCCAACGACAAGGTCGGCCAGGCCGTGCAGGCGGCCTGGGTGGCGCATGACGTGGCCCAGTGCGGTTACTGCCAGAGCGGGCAGGTCATGAGCGCCGTGGCCTTGCTGAAGAGCAACAGCAAGCCGACCGACGCCCAGATCGACGCGGCCATGGCCGGCAACATCTGCCGCTGCGGCACCTACACCCGCATCCGCGCCGCCATCCATGCGGCCGCGGCCCAGCTCGCCTGAGGAGGCCGCCATGCTGAACCTCCAACGCCTGGACCAACTCGTCAGCGGCGCCGGCCTGTCCCGCCGCGCCTTCGTCACCACCACCCTCGGCGGAGCCGTGGGCCTGGCGCTGCTGCCGGGCATGGGCATGGCCCAGCAGCCGGCAAACGCCAAGCCGGGCAGCAAGCCCACCGAGCAGCCGCTGGCCTTCGTCAGCATCGCGCCGGACGGCAGCACCACCATCCTGTGCAACCGCATGGACATGGGCCAGGGCATAGAGACCGGCCTGGCCATGATCTGCGCCGAGGAACTGGACGCGGACTGGTCCAGGGTCCGTACCGGCTTTGGCGACCAGCAGGGCGCCTATGTGGACCCGCTGATGGGCATACACCTGACCGGCGGCTCCGCCTCGGTGAAGAACAGCTACCAGCAGTACCGCGAGCTGGGTGCCCGCACCAAGGCCATGCTGGTGGCGGCAGCGGCCCAGGCCTGGGGGCTGCCGGCCGCGTCGCTGAAGGCGCAGAACGGCGTCATCAGCGGCGGCGGCAGGAGCGGCGGCTATGGCGAGTTTTTCGACGCGGCGATGAAGCTGCCGGTGCCGGAGGCCGTCACGCTGAAGGACCCCAAGGACTTCAAGCTCATCGGCCGGCCCACCGGCCTGGTCGTCGGCCAGGCCAAGAGCACGGGCACCCAGGCCTATGGCATGGACGTGCAGCTGCCCGGCATGGTGGTGGCCGTCATCCAGCGCCCGCCGGTCTTCAACGGCAAGGTCGGCAAGCTGGATTCGAGCGAGGCGCTGAAGGTCAAGGGCGTGAAGGCCGTGCTCTTGGTGCCGCTGGATCGCGGCGGCCAGGGCGTGGCCGTGGTGGCCAGCGGCTATTGGGCCGCCAAGAAGGGGCGCGACGCGCTGAAGCTGGACTGGGACCTGGCCGGTGTCGCCCGGCCGGACACGGCGGCGCTCACCCAGCAATACCTGGCGCTGGCGAAGACGCCGGGCCTGCCGGCACCCAAGCCCGAGCTGCAGGCCGACGCCAGCGGCTGGAGCAAGGCGCCGCGCAAGATCGTCGCGGACTTCGTCTTCCCCTACCTGAACCATGCCCAGATGGAGCCGCTGGCCTGCACGGTGGACCTGAAGGCCGACCGCTGCGACTTCTACTACGCGGCCCAGATGCCCGGCATCGACGCGATGAACCTCGCCAAGGCCGTGGGCCTGAAGCCCGAGCAGGTGCAGATCAACGTGCAGATGGCCGGCGGCGGCTTCGGCCGGCGCGCGACGCCCGCCAGCGAATGGCCGCGCGAGGCCGCCGCGGTGGCGGTGGCGCTGGCCCAGGCCGGCCAGCGCGCGCCGGTGAAGGTGATCTGGAGCCGCGAGGACGACCTCAAGGCCGGCTACTACCGGCCCATGACCGTTCACCGCGCCGAGATCGGCTTCGATGCCGGCGGCAAGATCGCCGGCTGGCAGCACCGCATCGTCAGCCAGGGCATCATGAAGGGCACGGCCTTCGAGGCCTGGGGCGTGCGCAAGGGCGTGGACGGCACGGCCACCGAGGGCATGCGCGAGCCCTACGACATCCCCATGAACCTCAGCGTCCACCACCCGGACGTCAACGTGCCGGTGCTGTGGTGGCGCTCGGTGGGCTCCACGCACACGGCCTATGTCATGGAGACGCTGATCGACGAGATCGCCTTCGCGACCAAGCAGGATCCGGTGGCCTACCGGCTCAAGCTGATGGCGGGCAATGCCAAGGCCGAGCGCCACCGCGCGGCGCTGCAGGCCGCCGTGGACAAGAGCGGCTATGGCAAGCGCAAGCTGCCGCCCGGCCAGGCCTGGGGCGTGGCGATGCACGAGAGCTTCGAGTCCGTCGTGGCCTACGTCGTCGTCGCCAGCCTGAAGGGCAAGGGCAAGGACCGCCAGCCGGTGCTGCAGGAGGTGCATGCCGGCGTGCACTGCAACCTCTGCGTGAACCCGAAGTCGGTCGAGACCCAGGTGCAGGGCGCAGCCATCATGGCCCTGGGCACGACCATGCCCACGCACCGCATCACGTTCAAGGACGGCGTCGTCGAGCAGAACAACTTCTACGACATGGCCATGCCGCGCATGCCGGACGCGCCCAAGGTCATGACCGTCAGCATCGTGCCCAGCAGCGATCCGCCCAAGGGCATGGGCGAGCCGGGCGTGCCGGCGCTGGCGCCGGCGCTGGCGAACGCGGTGGCGCGGCTGACGGGCCAGCGCCAGCGCGAGCTGCCGTTCCGCTTCGCCTGAGCTAGCTGGCCGCGCCAGGCGCCGGCGGGTAGCCGGCCTCGGTCAGCGCGGCCGCCAGCGTCTCGCGCGGCAGAGCGCTGTCGACCTCGGCCGTGCGGGCCGCGAGGTCGACCTCGACGCGGGCCTGGGCGTCGGCCGCCCGCAGCGCTTCGGTGATGGCGGCGACGCAATGGCCGCAGCTCATGTCGGGCAAGGTGAATCGATGCATCGAGGGCTCCTGGGGGCTGGCATCATGCCTGTACCCCGGCTTGCCATCCTGCCATGCACATCATCGCCCTCAGCGGCGCGCTGCGCCGCGCCTCCTACAACACCGCGCTGCTGCGTGCTGCCATCGCGATGGCGCCCGCGGGCGTCACGATGGAGCTGCGCACGCTGCACGGCATCCCCGTCTACGACGGCGACGTCGAGGCTCAGGGCATCCCCGAGGCGGTGACGGCGCTGCGCGAGGCCATACGCGCGGCCGATGCGCTGCTGATCAGCACGCCCGAGTACAACAACTCCATCCCCGGCGTCTTGAAGAACGGCCTGGACTGGCTGTCGCGGCCCAGCGGCGAGGGCGCCAAGCTGTTCGGCGGCAAGCCGACCGGGCTCATCGGCGCCACGCCGGGCGGCTTCGGCACCGTGCAGTCGCAGGATGCGCTGCTGTCGGTGCTGCGCACCTTCGGCAGCGACTTCTGGATGGCCGGGCGGCTGATGGTGTCGCGCGCCGGTACCGTGTTCGACGCCGACGGTCAGCTGGTCGACGACAAGGTCAGGGCGCAGCTGCAGGGCTTTGTCCAGGGTTTTGTCGACTTCGTGCAGAAGAGGGTCTCATGAGCGTGCATGTCGAGCGCATCACCAGCCACGTCAGCGACGTGGGCGGCCTGCCCATACAGCGGGCCCTGCCCAACAAGGCCAGGCGCGCCATCGGCGCCTGGTGTTTTGCCGACCATGCCGGCCCGGCGACGCTGCCGCCCGAGAAGCGCATGAACGTCGGGCCCCATCCGCACACCGGCCTGTCCACCTTCAGCTGGATGATCGAGGGCGAGATCCTGCACCGCGACAGCCTGGGCTCCGAGCAGGTGCTGCGCGCCGGCGAGGTCAACCTGATGACGGCGGGGCGCGGCATCGCGCACAGCGAGGAGTCGCTGTCCGACCGCATCCACCTGGCCCAGCTGTGGATCGCGCTGCCGGATGCCGAACGCGAGCGCGAACCCAGCTTCCAGCATTTCCCGGACCTGCCGCGGCTGGGCCTGGGCGGCTTCGACGCGACGCTGCTGGTGGGCGAGCTGGGCGGCCGGCGCTCGCCGGTGCCCAGCTTCACGCCGCAGCTGGGCCTGGACCTGGCGGCCACCGGCCCGGCCGACGCGGTGCTGGCGTTGCGGCCCGGCTTCGAGCATGGGCTGATGCTGCTGGAGGGCGAGGTCGAGGCCGCGCCGGCCGGCCATGACGCGGTCGAGGCCCTCAAGCCCGGCACGCTGCTCTACATCGGCCCCGGCTGCGAATCCGTCGAGCTGCGCTGCGCGGCCGCCGCCCGGCTGCTGCTGCTGGGCGGCGAGCCCTGGGCGCAGCCGCCGCTGCTGTGGTGGAACTTCGTCGGCCGCGAGCCGGCCGAGATGCAGGCTTGGGCGGCGGACTGGGCGCGCGAGGATGGCGGCCGCTTCGGCGCGGTGGCGGGCTATGCCGGCCCGCGCCTGGCCGTGCCGCCGGTGCCGGCGATCCGCAAACCCGGCTGAAGCCGCTCCGTCAGGACTGGCCGCGGCGCAGGCTCCATGCCGCAGCGAGCAGGGCCAGAGCGGTCAATGCCCAGGCATCCGGCTCCGGCACGTCATTGCCCGGGCCGCCTATGGAGCATCCAGGACCGCAGCTCAGCCGCAGCACCTGTTCGATCTGCGAGATGAAGAGGGTGCCATTGTTGGTGTCGGCCGACGTGAAGTCGCCGCGCGTGCCGCCGCTGGCGATGATGAGCATGGTGTCGGTGTCGACGTCCAGCAGACCCAGCGTGCCATCGTTGTTGTTGACGATGACGTCGCCGTTGTAGAGGCCGCCGGTGATGACGCCCGTGCCGTCGGCGCCATGGCCAGCGGTGCTGAAGTAGGAGCGGATCAGCGCCCCGGTGGCGATGTCATAGGACTGGATGATGCCGCCGTTCTCGACATAGGCCACCTTGCCGTCGGGCGAGACGGACACGCCGTCCGGGAAGAGGCTGGCGTTGATGATGCGGTAGTTGCCCGTGAGCGGGTCGATCTCGGCCAGGCCCCTGTTCGTCGAGGCGATCAACTTGCCGTTGACCGAGCCCCAGATGCCGAGGTAGTCCCTGAGGTCGGTGCCGGTGGGGCCGCCTATGGGCACATAGGAGCCGTCGTTCGCGAAGTGATAGAAAAGGCCGCCAAACAGCTGGCCGCCATAGGCCTGGCCGCCGACCGTCGCCATGGCGAAATTGCAGTTGCCGGTTTCGCAGCTGTAGGGCTTGGCCACCAGCGCATCGCTCAATGTCTGGTTGTCCACATCCTTGAAGACGTAGACCTGGCCCGAGCCCACGCTGCCGGTGACGACGTTGCCGTTGGGCAGAACGGCCTGGGACAGCGGGCCGTAGTTGCCGAAGTTGTAGCCGCTGACGAAGGTGGTCAGCGTGAATCCGGCGTTGATGCCGTCCGCCGTCAGCGTGAGGCCGGCGTGGGCGGGGACGAAGGCCACGGCCAGGGCCGCAAAACCAAGCAGCTTCTTCAGTGTCATCGCGGGTTCTCCTGGTGTCGGGTAAGGCCGCCTCGGAGCGAGGCGGGCGGCGTGCCGATGCCACGCAGGAGTCGTGCCAGGCGTCAAAAATGCCGACTGGACGCGCATTTATGGTGAAGCCCAGGTTCTTGATGAGCGAGGTTGTCAATTTCGCCGACAGGCGCCCTGGCGGGCTTGGGCCAGGCTCACCACGCGGTCAGGCCCGACGGCTTGCCGTTTGGGGCTGGCCTGCGATACGCCGGCGCCGCGGAACTCGTGGACTCCGAGCCGGCCGATGCGGGGCCGGACGCCCGGTGAGTTAGCCCGCGCTTGCGCTTTTCACCAGCGCAGCGATGCGCGGCGTCGCATTGGTGGCGACCAGCTCGATCTGCGGGTGGGCCTTGGCGAACACGCGGAACAGCTCGTCCGTGAAGCCATGGCCCACGTCGGTGACGCCGTCGAAGTCGATCTCGGCGCGCCGGAAGGTCGTCAGCCGCGTGCCGACGCGCCGCGCCTGGGCGCGCGAGTCCAGCGCCTGGCCCTCGCCCGCCAGCAGGCGCAGCTGCACGCGGGTGCGGTCGAACTCGATGCCGTCGCCGGCCAGGCTCCAGGCCTGCATGACCTCGTCCAGCGTGCGCGTGGTGTTCAGCGCCACGGCCATGTAGATGCTGCTGCCCTGGCGCGGCAGCGCGCGGCCGCGCTTCCAGCCGGCGCTTTCCCAGGCGCGACGCTGGTAGGCGGTGTTGTTGGCGTGGATGTCGAACACGTCGGCCAGCTGGCTGCTGAAGAACAGGCCGCGGCCGGTGTGGGCGTCGGGCGCGCTGGTGAGGCGCCCCTTGCTGAGCTCCAGCATCGCGTGCTGGGGGTCTTCGAGCTGGAAGGCGCTGCAGATCTTGTCGAACACGCCGATGCCGTCGTCGCTGACCAGCAGCTGGGCATGGGTGGGCGTCTGGCGCAGCGACACGGTGACGCTGCTGCCGCCGGAATGGTCGGCGGCGTTGTTGACCAGCTCCGTGAAGCCATGCCGCACCATGCGCTCCACATGCCGCGGCAGGGCGAAATGGGGCGCGAAGTCGCGCTGCCAGGGCAGGTCTTCCTGCAGGCCGTAGAGGGTGTAGCTGCGCGCCACCTGGCGCAGCGCGCCCGGCGCGAAGACCGGGCGGCGGCTGCTGCCCGAGCGGGTCAGCCAGCCGGCGTCCACCAGGCGCTTCAGCGCGGCCAGCACGGCGCGGCGGCTGGCGCCGGTGCGCTCCTCGACATGGTCCGCCAGGTCATGCGAGTGCTCGCTCGCGGCGGCGGTGATCCAGTTCGTGAGGTGGTCGAACACCAGTCTTGTCATGACCGCGCATTGTGCTGACTACTTCAACCACGGGGGGTGGGGCTGCTACCGACTCCATAGAATCCCCAGTCAGTTACGGCGAGGTTACCAACTAGCTTGGCAGCCGCAGTCGGCCCAGATTTCTCAACTCCACCGGGGAATTCCCATGCCTCTCGTCTCCATGCGCCAGTTGCTGGACCACGCCGCCGAAAACGGCTATGGCATCCCAGCCTTCAACGTCAACAACCTGGAGCAGGTGCAGGCCGTCATGTCCGCCGCCGACGAGGTCGGCGCACCGGTCATCCTGCAGGCCTCGGCCGGCGCGCGCAAATATGCCGGCGAGCCCTTCATCAAGCACCTGATCCAGGCCGCCGCCGAGATGTACCCGCACATCCCGCTGGTCATGCACCAGGACCATGGCACCAGCCCCAAGGTCTGCGCCGGCGCCATCGAGCTGGGCTTCGGCTCCGTGATGATGGACGGCTCGCTGATGGAAGACGGCAAGACGCCGTCCTCTTTTGAGTACAACATGGACGTGACCCGCCGCGTCGTCGAGATGGCGCACCAGGTCGGCGTCACCGTCGAGGGCGAGCTGGGCTGCCTGGGCAACCTCGAGACCGGCGACGCCGGCGAGGAGGACGGCATTGGCGCCGAGGGCAAGCTCAGCCACGCGCAGATGCTGACCGACCCCGAGGAGGCGGCGCAGTTCGTCAAGGCCACGCAGCTGGATGCGCTGGCCATCGCGATCGGCACCAGCCATGGCGCCTACAAATTCAGCCGCAAGCCCACCGGCGACATCCTGGCCATCGCCCGGGTGAAGGAGATCCACGCGCGCATCCCCAACACCCATCTCGTCATGCATGGCTCGTCCAGCGTGCCGCAGGAGCTGCTGGCCGTCATCAACCAGTACGGCGGCAAGATGAAGGAGACCTTCGGCGTGCCGGTGGAGGAGATCCAGGAGGCCATCAAGCACGGCGTGCGCAAGATCAACATCGACACCGACATCCGGCTGGCGATGACGGGCGCCGTGCGCAAGTTCCTGGCCGAGAACCCCGACAAGTTCGACGCCCGCGAATGGCTCAAGCCCGCGCGCGAGGCCGCCAAGGCCATCGCCAAGCAGCGCTACCAGCAGTTCGGCTGCGAGGGCCAGGCGGCCAAGATCAAGCCGCGCACGCTGGTCGACATCGCCGCCGCCTATGCGCGCGGCGAGCTGGCGCAGCAGGTGCAGTGACCCGGCACTGCTTCACCTACGGCTCGCTGATGTGGGCCGACATCATGGCCCGCGTCTGCGGGCGCGAGTTCGCCAGCGAGCCTGCCTCGCTGGCCGAGCACGCCCGCCATCCGGTGGCGGGCCAGGACTACCCCGGACTGCGGCCCGCGCCCGGCGGCCTGGTGGCGGGCCGGCTCTACCGCGACGTCGACGCCGCGGCCTGGGCGCGGCTGGATGCCTTCGAGGGCCAGGAGTACGAGCGCGTGCGCGTCGACGTGAGCCTTGCGGGCGGCGCGACCGCCCCCGCCTGGGTCTACCGCTTCCGTGCCGAGTTCGCGACCCGGCTGCTGCCGGGCGACTGGGACGTGGCCGCCTTCGAGCGCGAAGGCCGGGCCCGCTTCACGGCCCGCTATGCCGGCTTCGATGCGCTGCCGCGGGCATCCGGATGGGGCGGCAACTAAAATCGCGCCATGCCCCAAGCCCTCTACGAATCCAGCCTGACCTCCCTGCCGCTGCTCGGCCGCGGCAAGGTGCGCGAAAACTACGCCGTCGGCGAGGACCGCATCCTGATGGTCGCCAGCGACCGCCTGTCGGCCTTCGACGTCATCATGGGCGAGCCCATCCCGGGCAAGGGTGCGCTGCTGACCAAGATGGCGCTGTTCTGGTTCGACAAGCTGGGCGGCATCGTCCCCAACCACCTGACCGGCGAGGATCCGCTGTCGGTCGTCGCGACCGCCGCCGAGCGCGAGCAGATCCGCGACCGCGCCATGCTGGTCAAGCGCCTGAAGCCGCTGCCCATCGAGGCCGTCGTGCGCGGCTATCTGGCCGGCAGCGGCTGGGCCGAGTACCAGAAGACGCAGAGCGTCTGCGGCGTCGCGCTGCCCCCGGGCCTGCGCAATGCCGACAAGCTGCCCGCGCCCATCTTCACGCCCGCCACCAAGGCCGAGATGGGCGACCATGACGAGAACATCTCCTTCGAGCGCGCCGCCGAGATCATCGGCGCCGACCTGGCCGCGCGCGTGCGCGACCTCTCCATCCAGCTCTACCAGCGCGCCGCCGACTTCGCGCTGACCAAGGGCATCATCATTGCCGACACCAAGTTCGAGTTCGGCCTGGACGCCGACGGCACGCTCACGCTGATGGACGAGGTGCTGACGCCCGACTCCTCGCGCTACTGGCCGGTCGAGAGCTATGCGCCGGGCAGCAACCCGCCCAGCTACGACAAGCAGTTCGTGCGCGACTGGCTGGAGCAGGCCACGGTGGGCGGCAAGCCCTGGGGCAAGACCGCGCCGGCGCCGGCCCTGCCGGCCGAGGTCATCGACCGCACCGTGCAGAAGTACGAAGAAGCGCTGCAGCGGCTGACCGCATGAACGCTGCCGCCGGTCCGGTCAGGCTTCGCAGCCGGCTGGCCCAGCGGCTCGACGGCGAGATTGCCGCCGTCGCCTCCATGCCCGCGCGCGCGGCCGTGCTGCAGGTGCAGCGCGCCATCCTGTGGCTGCGCCATGGCCGCGAGGCGGAGGCGCGCACGGAACTCAACCGGCTGCAGCAGCTCGCGCTGGCTCATCCGCGCGTCGAGCTGGCCGCCTGGCTGCACCTGGCCGAGGGCCTGACCGCCTATTTCGGTGCCTTTGGCGGCGGCGCCCGCGAGCGCGTGCGTCGCGCCCAGGTGATGGCTGCCGCCGCCGGGCTGGCGTCGCTGCAAGCCCTGTGCGATGCCTGGCTGGCCCAGATGGCCTTCGTCGAGCGCGACATCGAGCGCCTCGTCGGCCACGCCGCCGCCGTGCTGGCCGCGCCGCCTGACCACCCGGCCGCCTGCCGCGTCGCGTCGGCGCTGGGCATGGCCTGGGACCTGGCGCAGGACGAGGCCGCCGCCTCCGCCTGGTATGCCTGGGGGCGGCGTGCCGCCAGCGCCGACGGCGACGATGCCGGGCTGTCCGCGCTGCTCTACAACCAGATGCAGATGCGTGCGCAGCGCATCCGCCGCGCCGCCCTGACCGGCGAACCCGGTGAGGCGCCGGCCGTGCTGCTGGGCGTGGACTCCATCGGCCATTTCGACGACGCGGTCGGCGGCTCGGCCCGTGCCGACCTGACGCCGCTGCTGCGCGCCCAGCTGCTGACGGTGCAGGGCGACTTCGCCGCCGCCGCCGCGCTGCTGGAAGCGCAACTGCCCGAGGCCGTGGCGGCCGGCCTGGCCCGCACCGGCGGCAGCCTGCTGGCCGACCTGGCCTGGTGCTGGGCCCATACCGGCGAGGCGGCGCGTGCTCGCGCACTGGCCGACCAGGCCGCCGTCGAGGTGCTGGCCGAGGATTCGCCGCACTGCGACCTGGACGAGCGCGCCGCGCTGCATGCCCGGCTGGCCCAGGTCTATGCGCGGCTGCACGAGGACGGCCTGGCCGCCCGCCATGCCGAGGCGGCGCGGGCCGCCTGGGGCGACGACGCCGCCCAGCGCCGCCTCTGGGCCGGGCGGCTGGGCGCGGCCGGCCTGGACCGTCCGCCGCGCTAGGGTCGGGCGGGCCGGCGCCTCAGAACAGCGCCATCGACAGCTTGCGGCGGTACTGGTCCAGCAGCGGGTCGGTCTGCACGACGGCGGCCTTGCCGGCCAGCTCCAGCGTGCCGCTCTTGGCCTCCGCGGCGGGCTTGGGCGCCGGCTTGGTCAGCAACTCCAGGATGGCGACATAGGTCTTGCGCGCGGCCTCGCCGTTCCAGGCCTTGTCGCGCATGATGATTTCCAGCAGCTCGTCCATGGCCTCGGTGAAGCGCTGGGCGGCGAGGTGGGTCTGAGCCAGCGCGAAGCGGGCGTCGAAGTCGCGCTTGTTGGCGGCGATGGCGGCCTGCAGCGCGGCCGGGTCGCCGCCGGCCTCGAAGGCGGCCAGCCAGGTGGCCAGCGCCGCCAGGCGGGGCGAGGGCGTCAGCGTGTCGGCCGCCTTGGCGGCCACCGGCGCGAAGGCGGCGCGGGCGTCATCCACCAGGCCCAGCTCCAGCAAGGCCTTCACATAGTCGAAGCGGGCCGAGTCGTTGCCCGGGTCGGTCTCCACCGCATGGGCCAGCTTGGCGAGCGCCGCCTCCAGGTCGCCGTCGGCCAGCAGGCCCTGGGCCTCGGCCAGGTCGGCCTCGGCCTCCAACTGCTCGCCGGGCGGCACATGCTTGTCCAGGAACTCGCGGATCTGCGCCTCGGGCAGGGCGCCGACAAAGCCGTCCACCGGCTGGCCGTCGACGAACATCACGCAGAACGGGATGGAGCGCACGCCGAACATCTGGCTGAGCTGCGAGGCGATCTCGGGCACCTCGTCGCTGTTGAGCTTGGCCAGCGCGAAACGGCCGGCGTAGGCCACCTCCAGCTTCTCCAGGATGGGGCCCAGCGTGCGGCAGGGGCCGCACCAGGGTGCCCAGATGTCCAGCAGCACGGGCTGCTTCTGGGAGGCACCGATGAGTTCGGCTTCGAAGTTCTGGAGGGTGATGTCGATCATGGTCGGAGGGAGTTGAGGCCCTGGCTTCTACAATTCAAGGCTTTCCTGAGCTTCGGAGCGCGCTTTGTCCACGTCAGCCCACCAGAACCCGGACGCCGTCATCGGCATCGTCATGGGCTCCAGCAGCGACTGGGAGACGATGAGGCTGGCGGCCGAGATTCTGACCGAGTTCGGTGTCGCGTTCGAGGCCCGGGTGGTGTCGGCCCACCGCATGCCCGACGAGATGTTCGCCTATGCCGAGGCCGCCGTCGGCCGCGGGCTGAAGGCCATCATCGCCGGCGCCGGTGGCGCGGCCCATCTGCCGGGCATGCTGGCCGCCAAGACCCCGGTGCCGGTGCTGGGCGTGCCGGTCGCCAGCCGCCACCTGCAAGGCGTCGATTCCCTGCATTCCATCGTGCAGATGCCCAAGGGCATTCCGGTCGCGACCTTCGCCATCGGCAACGCCGGCGCGGCCAATGCGGCGCTGTTCGCCGTCGCGATGCTGGCCACCGGCGACGCCAGGCTGCTGGAGCGGCTGAACGCCTTCCGCGCCCGCCAGACGGCCGCGGCGCAGGCGATGACCGAGGAGCTGCGCTGATGGCCGCGCTGCTCCCCGGCGCCGCGACGCTGGGCGTCCTCGGCGGCGGCCAACTGGGCCGCATGTTCGTCCACGCGGCCCAGGCGCTGGGCTACCGCTGCGTCGTGCTGGACCCGGATGCCATCAGCCCGGCCGGCGCGGTGGCCGAGCAGCATGTGAAGGCCGACTACCTCGACCCCGTGGGCCTGGCCCAGCTGGCGCGCGACTGCGACGCGATCACGACCGAGTTCGAGAACGTGCCCGCCGTGGCGCTGCAGACGCTGGCCGGCATGCGCGTCGTCGCGCCGGCGGCGGCGGCGGTGGCGGTGTGCCAGGACCGCGCCGTCGAGAAGGCGCATTTCGAGGCGGCCGCCGCGCAGTCGGGCGTCCACCCGGCGCCGCATGCCGTCATCACCAACGACATCGAGCTGGCGGCCGTGGACCCGGCCCTGCTGCCCGGCATCCTGAAGACCAGCCGCATGGGCTATGACGGCAAGGGTCAGGTGCGGGTGTCGACCGCCGCCGAGCTGGCCCAGGCCTGGGACGGCCTCAAGCGCGTGCCCTGCGTGCTGGAGCAGCTGCTGCCGCTGCGGGCCGAGCTCAGCGTGCTGGTCGCGCGCGGCGCGGACGGCCAGGTCGTCAACTTCCCGGTGCAGCAGAACCTGCACCGTGCCGGCATCCTGGCCGTCACCGAGGTGCCCGCGCGCGCCGTGCCGGCCGAGGTGCAGCAGCAGGCCGTCGCCGCGGCCCGCCAGGTGGCCGATGCGCTGGCCTATGTCGGCGTGCTGTGCATCGAATTCTTCTGGCTGGACGACGGTCGCCTGGTCGTCAACGAGATGGCGCCGCGCCCGCACAACTCCGGCCACTGGACCATGAACGGTGCCAGCGTGTCGCAGTTCGAGTTGCAGGTGCGGGCGCTGGCCGGACTGCCGCTGCCGCAGCCGCGCCAGCATTCGGCCGCCGTCATGCTGAACCTGCTGGGCGACCTGTGGTTCTCCGACCAGGGCGGCCCCACGCCGCCGGCCTGGGACCGGGTGCTGGCGCTGCCCGGCACGCACCTGCATCTGTATGGCAAGGCCGAGGCCCGTCCCGGCCGCAAGATGGGCCATCTGAACATCACGGCCGAGACGCCCGAGGCCGCCCATGCGGTGGCCCGGCAGGCCGCCGCCATCCTGGGCCTGCCCACCTCGTTCTGATGCTGCTGCTGCCCGGCAACGACCCCGCCGCCATCCAGGCCGCCGCGCAGCGCCTGGCGGATGGCGAGCTGCTGGGCCTGCCGACCGAGACGGTCTACGGCCTGGCCGCGCGCGCCGACCGCGACGACGCCGTCGCCAAGATCTTTGCCGCCAAGGGGCGGCCCAGCGACCACCCGCTGATCGTCCACGTGCTGGACGCGGCGGCGGCCCAGCCTTTCGCCGACCACCTGCCCGAGCCGGCGCGCCGGCTGATGGACGCCTTCTGGCCCGGGCCGCTGACCGTCATCGTGCCGCGCCGGCCCGGCGTGGCCCAGGCGGCGGCCGGCGGCCATGCCACCGTGGCGCTGCGCTCGCCGGCCCATCCGGTGGCCCGCGCCGTGCTGGCCGCGGCGCGCGAGCTGGGCGTGGACGGCGTGGCCGCCCCCAGCGCCAACCGCTTCGGCCGCGTCAGCCCGACGCTGGCCCGCCACGTGGTCGAGGAATTCGGCCCCGAGCTGATGGTGCTGGACGGTGGCGCCTGCGAGGTGGGCATCGAGTCCAGCATCGTCGACTGCAGCCGCGCGCAACCGGCACTGCTGCGCCCCGGGCTGATCGGCCGGGCGCGCATCGAGGCCGTGCTGGGCGGGCCGCTGGCCGAGCCCGATGCCGCGGCCCCCAAGGCCTCCGGCACGCTGGCGGCGCACTACGCGCCCAATGCCCGTGTGCGCCTGCTGGACGCCGACCGGCTGGCTTTACTTTTCGCGACGGCGACGGCCGGCGGAGGGCCGGAAGGGGTGGCGGTATATTCACGCGCCCAACCGCCGGCCAGGTTGGCCTGGAAATGGCAGGCCCTGCCGGCCGACCCGGCGGCGGCGGCCCACGAACTGTTTGCAGTGTTGCGGGCCCTGGATGCGGCCGGCGCCCGCGAGATCTGGGTCGAGGCGCCACCGCGTGACCCGGCCTGGGATGGCGTGCGGGACCGGCTCAGCCGGGCCGCCGCCGCCTTCACCGATTGAGTTTTCCTGCCCTGAGTTGATCGTCATGCAACGTGTTGTCTCCCAGAAATTGAAGCGCGGCCTGGCCCTGGCCGCGGTGGCGGCGGCCGCGCTGATCGCCGGCTGCGGCGGCGGCAGCACCCAGCAGATCGATCCCTTCGCGCCGACCCGCATCATCACGTTCGGCGACGAGAGCGGTGCCATCCTGCAGAACGGCAAGAAGTACACGATCAACGGCCTGGCCACCGACACCCAGCAGATCGACTGCCGGCTCAACCCGGTCTGGAGCCAGGTGGTGGCCAGCGGCTTCAACTTCGTCTACCCGCAGTGCAACGCCGACTACATCGCGCTGCCGCAGGGCATCATGTATGCGGCGGCCGGCGTCAAGGTGGCCGACGTGCGCGACAAGATCGATCAGCACCTGACCAACGACCGCTTCGGTCCCAAGGATCTGGTGACCATCATGGTGGGCGTCAACGACATCGTGGAGCTGTACCGCCAGTTCCCGCTGCAGAGCCGCGATTCGCTGATCGGCGAGGCCAAGGCGCGCGGCAAGCTGCTGGCCGACCAGGTCAACCGCATCGCCAACGCCAACGGCCGCGTCGTCGTGAGCACCATCTTCGACGTGGGCCTGACGCCCTTCGGCCAGAAGGAGAAGGAGCAGCAGACCGACATCGACCGCGCCATCTTCCTCGACGACCTGAGCCTGGCCTTCAACACCGCGCTGCGGCTGAACCTGATCAACGACGGCCGCCTGATCGGCCTGGTGCTGACGGATGAGACCGTCCAGCAGATCGCACGCTTCCCGAGCGCCTTCGGCTACTCCGACGTGACGCATGCGGCCTGCCGCACCGACGTCGCGCCGCAGGACTGCACGACCAGCACGCTGCAGATCGATGCCAGCTCCTCGCAGTGGCTGTGGGCCGGCGACACGCTGCTGGGGCCCAATGCGCAGAGCCGCATCGGCACGATGTTCCTGAACCGGGCGCGCAACAACCCGTTCTGAGCGGTCGGGCCGGCGCTTGCAGTGGCCGCTGCGAGCGGTCAGGCCTGCGCCTTTTCTCCCTTGGGCACCGTGAGCATGATCGCGAGGATGGCGATCACGACCATCAGCACGTTGAAGCCCAGGGCCACGATGGCGGCTTCCCGCACGGCCAGGTTGTCCTGGCGGCCGCTGAAGCTGATCACGCCCTCCAGCCAGTTCATGCTCGCGCTGTCGCCGCTGAGCGCGGTAAAGATGGCGGCGGAGATCGCCACGCCGAAGGCGGCCCCGAGCGACGAAGCCATCTTGTAGATGCCCGAGCCCGACCCCGTCTGGGCCGCCGGCAGGTTGGACAGCGCCGCGTCGGTCGAGGGGGTGGCGTAGAACGCAAGCCCGACGCCGAACAGCGCGTAGCCCATGCTCGCGAGGATCTTGTAGTCCGACAGCAGCAGATGGGCGGGCGCCACCATCAGGATCGCCAGGCCCGTGATCAGGCAGCCCCAGATCATCGGCTTGCGCGGCCCGAAGCGCTGCAGCAGCTTCTCGCCCACGCGGATGAAGGCGATGATGGCGACCGCGTAGCCCAGCGTCAGAAAGCCCGCCTGCTGGGCGTTCATGCCGCCGCCCAGCTGCACCAGCTGCAGCGACACGATCAGCGTGCCGGCCGTCCCGTTGATCAGGAAGTTGGAAATCGTCGCGCCGGTGTAGGTCGGGTTCCTGAACAGGCTGAAATCAAAGAACGCATTCGAGGCCTTGCGCTCGATGCGGAAGAACAGCCAGCCGAACACCCCCGTGACCGCCAGCAGCCCCAGGCCCAGCGGGCTGGCCCAGCCCAGTTGGTTGCCCTGGGTCACCAGCACCTGCAACGCCACCATGGCGACCATGAAAGTCAGCACGCCGGCCAGGTCGAACCTGTACTCGCCCCGGGTTTCGGCCCGGCTCTCCGGCGCGCCGTGCATCAGCCACAGCCCGAGCACGCTCACGGCGATGCCCACCCAGAAGATCGAGCGCCAGCCGAAGTGCTGTGACATCAGGCCGCCGAACAGGGCGCACAGCCCCGAACCGCCCCACGAACCGATAGACCACATGCTGATGGCACGCTGGCGCCCGGGGCCGTCCCAGAACGCCTTCACCAGGGCCAGGCTGGCCGGCATGATGCAGGCGGCCGACAGGCCTTGCAGCGCACGGCCCAGCAGCATGAAGGGCGCAGCCAGCTGCCCCTGCGGCGTGAGGGCCACCAGCAGCGAGCCGGCGATGTTCAGGTAGAAGCCGATGCGGGTGATCTTGAGCCGGCCGACGCGATCGGCCAGGCCGCCCATCACCACGATGAAGATGCCCGAGAACAGCGAGGTGACGGCCACCGCGGCATTCATCATGCTCGCCGTCATGCCGAGGTCGCGGCTCATGTCCGGCGCGATATTGAGCGTCGTCTGGGCAAACAGCCAGAAGGCGATGACGCCCATGATGATGCCGAAAAGCAGCCGGTCGTTGCCTGTGTACGCCTTGGATTGAAGAGCTGTGTCCATACGTTCTCCATGACGTCGACGCAACTGGGACGGTTCCTGCGGCTGCGTCACCGGCTAGTGCCGTCCTACCCATCACGGCCGCCGGCATCGGCACTCATGCGTGGGTGACCCATGCGCCCGAGAAGCTGCCGGTGACGTGCCGCCCGGTTGTTCATCCGTCCCCGGTTGAGGAGGCGGGGCGTCGAGACCTGCCACGACCCAACCGAAGCACGGATGCACGGCCCCAAGCATGCGCGCTTGCCGCCCAAGGGTCCAGCGCGACCCGTTGGCAGGGTGTCTGCAACGGGTCGTGGTCAGCCGTGAACAGCGCAGTCCATGCGGCGCGCCAGGACGGCCTGCGCCCGCGAGGCCCGTCATCCCTCCATGCCAAGTTCCTGCGATGTGCGCGATGGATGGGCGGCAGGCCTGGGCGCGCCCCGGCCGCTCACTCCACCGTGACCGACTTGGCCAGGTTGCGCGGCTTGTCCACGTCCGTGCCCCGCGCGCAGGCCGTGTGATAGGCCAGCAGCTGCAGCGGCACCACGTGCAGGATGGGTGACAGCGCGCCGTAGTGCTCGGGCATGCGGATGACGTGCAGGCCGGCCTCGCTCTCGATGGCGGTGTCGCCGTCGGCGAAGACATAGAGCTGGCCGCCGCGCGCGCGCACCTCCTGCATATTGCTCTTGAGCTTCTCCAGCAGCGCGTCGTTGGGCGCCACGGTGACGACGGGCATCTCGGCCGTCACCAGCGCCAGCGGGCCGTGCTTGAGCTCGCCGGCCGGATAGGCCTCGGCATGGATGTAGCTGATCTCCTTGAGCTTGAGCGCGCCTTCCAGTGCGATCGGGTAGTGCAGGCCGCGGCCCAGGAACAGCGCGTTCTCCTTGCGCGCGAACTCCTCGCTCCAGGCGATGACCTGCGGCTCCAGTGCCAGCACGGCCTGCACGGCCACGGGCAGGTGGCGCAGGTCCTTCAGATGCTGGGCCTCGGCCGCGTCGCTGAGGTGGCCGCGCGTCTGCGCCAGCGCCAGCGTCAGCAGGAACAGGCCCACCAGCTGGGTCGTGAAGGCCTTGGTGGACGCCACGCCGATCTCGGCGCCGGCCCGCGTGATGTAGGCCAGCTCGCATTCGCGCACCATGGCGCTGGTGGCCACGTTGCAGATGGTCAGCGTGTGCTTCATGCCCAGCGAGCGCGCATGCTTGAGCGCGGCGATGGTGTCGGCCGTCTCGCCGCTCTGGCTGATGGTGACGACCAGCGTGCGCGGGTCGGGCACGCTGTCGCGGTAGCGGTATTCGCTGGCGATCTCGACGCTGGTGGGAATCTTGGCGATGCTCTCCAGCCAGTACTTGGCCGTGGAGCCCGAGTAGTAGCTGGTGCCGCAGGCCAGGATGAGCACCTTGTCCACCTCCTTGAAGACGCGGTAGGCGCCATCGCCGAAGAGTTCGGGGCTGATGCCGGTCACCGCGTCCAGCGTGTTGGCGATGGCCACCGGCTGCTCGAAGATCTCCTTCTGCATGTAGTGGCGGTAGGGGCCCAGCTCGGCGGCGCCGCTGTGGGCATGCACGGTCTTCACCTCGCGCTGCACGGCCATGTAGCGGCCGGTGGTCGTGTCCTGGCGGCTGAGCCAGTAGCGGCCCAGCTGCAGGTCGACGACGTCGCCCTCCTCCAGGTAGACGATCTGGTCGGTCACGCCGGCCAGCGCCATCGCATCGGAGGCGACGAAGTTCTCGCCCTCGCCCACGCCCAGCACCAGCGGCGAACCCTCGCGCGCGGCGACGACGCGGTGCGGCTCGTCGCGGCAGAACACCGCCACCGCATAGGCGCCCTTCAGGCGCGGCAGGGCCTGCTGCACGGCATCCAGCAGGTCGCCGTCGTAGAGGTGGTCGATGAGGTGGGCGATGACCTCGGTGTCGGTCTGGCTGACGAACTGGTAGCCGCGGCGCTGCAGCTCGACGCGCAGCTCGTCGTGGTTCTCGATGATGCCGTTGTGCACCAGCGCGATGCGGCCCACGGACTGTCCCGCGCCGGGGCCGGCCGAGAAGTGCGGATGGGCGTTGTGCACGGCCGGCGCGCCATGCGTGGCCCAGCGGGTGTGGGCGATGCCGGTGCCGGCGGAGATGCCGTCCTGCTCCGCCTGGGCCTGCAGCTCGGCCACGCGCGAGGTGGAGCGGGCGCGCCGCAGGCCGCCGTCCTGGTGCACGGCCACGCCGCAGGAGTCATAGCCGCGGTATTCCAGCCGCTTCAGGCCCTCGACGAGGATGGGAACGATGTTGCGCTGACTGACCGCGCCGACGATGCCGCACATGGATGCTCTCCGTTCAGGGATGGCGCATGCTAGGCAAGTCGGCATGGCATATGCATGCAAATTTCATCTTCATATGAATGAAAATTTCCATCATCATCCGGCTTGAAATTTAATTTCAAATTATCGCCATGAATGAGGATCTGGACGCCGTGGATCTGCGCCTGCTGGACGCCTTGCAGGCCGACGCCTCGTTGAGCAACCAGGATCTGGCCGCGCGGGTCGCCGTGTCGCCGGCCACCTGCCTGCGGCGCGTGAAGCGGCTGGTGGAGGCCGGCGTCATCGAGCGGCGGGTGGCCATCCTGTCGCCGCAGCGGCTGGGCGCCGGCCTGTCCGTGCTGCTGGAGATCACGCTGGACCGCCAGGGCGCCGAGCACCTGGACGCCTTCGAGGCCCGCGCCGTGCAGGAGGCGGCCGTGCAGCAATGCTGGCGGGTGTCGCCGGGGCCGGACTTCGTGCTGGTCGTGCAGCTGGCCGACATGCCGGCCTATCACGCGTTCACGCAGCGCCTGCTGACCCAGGATGCCAACGTGCGCAACATCAAGGCCTTCTTCAGCGTGAAGCGGGCCAAGTTCGACACCCGCATCGCGTTGCCAGGCCCGGCCGCCGCTAGCGCCTGAGGATGCCCAGGCCCTTCAGGTAGTCGCCCTCGGGGAAGCGCACCGTCTGCGGATGGTCGGCCGCGGCCGACAGGCGCTCGACGATGTAGCCGTCCACGCCCGCGTCCAGGCCCGCGCCGGCGACGATCTTGTGGAACAGGTCCGGCGCGATGCCGCCCGAGCAGGAGAAGGTGTAGAGCAGCCCGCCCTCGTTCAGCAGCATGAAGGCCAGGCGGTTGATGTCCTTGTAGGCGCGCGCGGCGCGCTCGGCATGGGCGGCCGTGGGCGCGAACTTCGGCGGATCGAGCACGATGGCGTCGAAGCGCCGGCCGTCCTTCAGGCATTGGCGCAGCGTTGCGTTGACGTCGGCGTCCCAGGCTTCGTGGCGGCCGGCGTCGAAACCGTTCAGCGCGACATGGGCCTGGGCGCGCGCCAGCGCCGGGCCGGAAGAGTCCACGCTGACGACCTGGCTTGCGCCGCCCGCCAGCGCGGCGACCGAGAAGCCGCCCGTGTAGCTGAAACAGTTCAGCACGCTGCGGCAGCCGTACTGCCGCACCGCGTCGGCGAAGCGGCGGCGGCTGTCGCGCTGGTCCAGGTAATAGCCGGTCTTGTGGCCCTCGGCGACGTCCAGCGTCAGCCGCCAGTCGTGCTCGCGGATGGTGATCGCGGTGTCGCCATCGCCGCGCAGCCAGCCCGTCTGCACGGGCAGGCCCTCCCACTCGCGGGCCTGGGCGTCGGAGCGCTCGTACAGCCGCGTGAGGCCGGTCGCGGCCAGCAGCGCGTCGGCGATCACGCCCTTCCAGCGCTCCACGCCGGCGCTGGTGAACTGCGCCACCAGCGTGTCGACATAGCGGTCCACGATGAGCCCGGGCAGGCCGTCGGCCTCGCCGTGGATCAGCCGCACCGCGTCGGACGCGATCGCCAGCCGCGAGCGCATCGCCAGCGCCTGGTCGATGCGGCGCCGGAAGAAGGCGGCGTCGATGCGCTCCGCCTCGTCGAAGCTCCAGGCGCGCAGCCGGATCTGCGACTGCGGGCTGAAGGCCGCCCAGCACAGGAAGGCGCCGTCGGCCGACTCCACGCGCACCGTCTCGCCCGCATCGGCCCCGCCGCGCGCGACGGAGCTCTCGAACACCCAGGGGTGGCGCTTCAGCAGCGAGCGTTCCTTGCCCGGCCGTATCGTGATCTTCTTCATCGCCGGGCCGTCCCAAGATGAAGAGCGCCCCCTCGGGGGGCAGGGGCCACACGAAGTGTGGGTTGCGTGGGGGCCGTTGTTGTCACCGCTGCAGCGTTCCGTAGGCGTAGCTGAGCGCGACATGGGTCAGCGGCGTGGACTGGTCGCTGCCGCGCAGCGTGCGGAACTCGCCGACGCCGGCGCGCAGCCGCAGCCGCTCGCTGACGGGCCATTGCGCCCACAGCTCGGCCTGGGTCACGGCGCCGCCGCCCACCTTCACGCCGCCGCCGCCGGCCGCGCCCACCAGCCATTCGGCGCCCACGCGCATGTCGCCCCACAGCGGGCGGCTCTGCACGCCCAGGCCGAACAGGCCGAAGGAGTAGGCCCCCGCGCTACCGGCCGCCGCGCTGCCGGCCTGGGCCGCGCCGTACAGCGTCGGCGAGAACTCGCGCGATAGGCTGACGGCCAGGTGGCTGACGGCCTCGCGCCGTCCGTCCTTGAAGCGCACGCGCGGCAGATGCATGACGCTGGCGCCCAGCTGCTGCACGCGCACCGTGCCGCCGGCGTCCTCGCCCACCGTCCAGCTGGGCCGCTGGTCCAGCGGCATGCTCAGGGCGGCGCGCAGGAAGGGGGCGCTGTAGGCGCCGCTGGGCGCGTGGGTCAGGCCGGCGTCGAGGCGCAGGCTGGGGCCCCAGGGCGTGATCCAGCGCAACGTGGGCCCGGCGCGCAGCAGCCAGCCGTTGCCGGTGTCCACGTTGCCGCCGCCGCCCAGGCCCAGGCCCAGCTGGCCGCCCACACGCAGTCGCGGCGAGCCCAGCGGCCAGTCCTGGCCGATCTGGCCCAGCACTTCCATGTAGCCGTCCACGCCGCCCTTGGCCGCGCCGGCGGCCTCGAAGCCCCACCAGCTGCCCTCGGCGATGTACTGGCGCAGGTCCGCACCGGCCTTGCCGACCTTGCCGGGATAGGGGTTGCCGCTGCGCGTGCGGCTGGAGCCGCGCGGCGACTCGAAGCCGCCGATCAGCGAGATCTCGTCGAACGTCAGGCCGGTGCGCCGCGTCGCGCGGCCCGGCTGGCCGGCGTCGGCGGGCGAGAAGCTGGAGAAGTCCATGGCCCGGCCCAGCGTGAAGGCCAGGCCCACGCCGCTCTTCACGTTGCCGCTGGGGAAGCGGATCTGCGAGATGCCGATGCCGGAGTACCAGCCCCCCGCCTCGGTGCGCAGCGACAGCTCGGGCCGCAGCATCAGCCCGCCGCCGAAGCGCAGCTGATCGCTGGACAGGCCGCCGCCCGCGCCCACGTAGAGGCTGGCCGCCAGGTGGGTGTTGCGCGACAGCCGCCAGCGCCGCTGGCCCGTGAAGCCGACGGTGAAGATGCCGCCGTAGTCGCCCTTGGCCGCGCCGTAGAAGCCGGGGCCGAAGCCCCAGTCGTCGTTCAAGGCCATCAGATAGCTGACCGACGCGAAGGCCGTGCGGCCGCCGTCGGGCATCTTCATGCGCGTCCAGTTGGCCTCGATCGCGGCGGGGCGCACGGTCTGGATGCGCGCAAAAGGCGCGTCGTCGGGCGTGGCCCAGGTCGTCGTCGGCAGCAGGGCCAGCAGCGCGGCAAATCGGATTCTCATTTTTTGGCTCGGGGATGCGCCGCGTCGTAGATGCGCGCCAGGTGCTGGTGGTCCAGCTGGGTGTAGACCTGGGTGGTCGTGATGTGGGCATGGCCCAGCAGCTCCTGCACCGCGCGCAGGTCGCCGCTGGACTGCAGCAGGTGGGAGGCGAAGCTGTGGCGCAGCATGTGCGGGTGGACATGGGCCGGCATGCCGGCGCTGACGGCGCGCGCCTTCAGCATGGTGCGCAGCGTGGAGCCGGCCACGCGATGGCCACGCGCGCCGACGAACAGCGCCGGCTCGCCGGGCGCCGCCAGCTGGTCGCGCACGGCCAGCCAGCCGCGCAGCGCCTCGGCCGCGGCCGCGCCCAGCGGCGTGCTGCGGCGCTTGCCGCCCTTGCCCAGCACCTGCACCTCGCCGGACTGCAGGTCCACCCAGCCGGCCGCGCTGTGGCTGGCCTGGACGTCCAGGCCCATCAGCTCGGCCGCGCGCAGGCCGGCGCCGTACAGCAGCTCCACCATCGCGCGGTCGCGCGCCTCCAGCCGCGAGTCGGGGATCTCGTCGGGCACATGGCCGGCCAGCTGCACCGCATCGTCCACGCCCAGTGCCTTGGGCAGGGGCTTGGGCGCTTTCGGCGCGCGCAGGCCGTCGAAGGGGTTGAGCGTGACGCGGCCCTGCTGGCCCAGCCAGCGGTAGGCGCTGCGCCAGACCGACAGCAGCAGCGCGATGGACTTCGGGGCCAGGCCTTCACGGTGCAGCAGCGCCGCCAGCCGGCGCGCCTGCGCCATGCTCAGCGAGCGCGCCTCGATGGCCCCTTCGGCCAGCAGGGCCTGCAGCCGCGCCAGCCCATCGGTGTACAGCCGCAGGGTGCGCGGACTCAGGCGCTGCTGCACGCGGGCGTGCTGCAGGAAGTCCTGATAGTCCTGCACCAGCTCCGTCATGCGGCCAGCAGCCCCGCCAGGCCGGCGCTGGCGATCTCGCCGACGCGGGTCAGGAAGTCGGTGCCCATCTCGGCCGTGTAGCGCGTCGGGTCGGGCGAGCCCAGCACCAGCAGGCCGAAGGGCTTGCCCTCGTTGACGCCCGGCTGCAGCAGCGGGATCAGCGCCAGCGAGGTCGCCGTGCCACCGCTCTCCGACAGGCCCAGCCAGCGCGCCGCCTCGAAGCCCGAGTTCACGCCGCAATAGGGCTGGCTCAGGCTGGAGGCGAAGCTCTTCACGTCGGCGCTGACCGAGGCGGCGAACTCCATGGCCTCGTGCTGGGGCGCCACGCCCCACAGCCGCAGGCCGGCCTGCGGGATCATGAACTGGTGGCGCAGCTCGGCCAGCAGCACCTCGGGCAGCGCGGCCGGCGTGCCGGCGGCGCGCATGACGGCCAGCGTCCAGCGGTGCAGGCGGTCGGCGATGGCCACGTTGTCCTGGCCGTTGCGGATCATGTCGACGATGCGCAGCTCCAGGCCCTTGATCTTGTCGCGCAGCATCTCCGCCTGGCGCTCCTGCAGCGACACGGCGCGCGTGCCATGCGGATGCTGCAGCTGCACCGTGGCCAGCAGCGCCGCGTGGCGCTCGAAGAAGCCGGGCGTGGCCGCCAGGTAGTTGGCGATGTCGGTTTCGGTGATGCCTTGCACCGCGTCGGCGGCCGGGTTGGAACTCACAGCGTGATCTCTCCGTCAAAAACTTTCACAGCGGGGCCGGTCATCAGCACCGGGCTCTGGCCGCCGGCCCATTCGATGCGCAGCAGGCCGCCGCGCGTCTGCACTTCCACGGCGGCATCCAGCCAGCCGGCGCGTATGCCGGCGACGACGGCCGCGCAGGCGCCCGTGCCGCAGGCCAGCGTCTCGCCGGCGTCGCGCTCGTAGACGCGCAGCGCGACGCGGTCGCGCGCCAGCACCTGCATGAAGCCGGCATTCACGCGGCGCGGAAAGCGCGCGTGGCGTTCGATCAGCGGGCCCTGCGTGAGCACCGGCGCCGCCTCGACATCGGCCACCCGCTGCACCGCATGCGGGTTGCCCATGGAGACCATGGCCAGCTCCACGCCGGCCAGCCCCTCCAGGGGCCACAGCTCGAAGCCGTTCTCCAGCCGCGGCGTGAGGCCGCCGGCGTCGAAGGGCAGGGCGGCGGGCTCGAACAGCGGCGCGCCCATGTCCACCGTCACGCGGCCGTCGTCCTGCAGCGTCAGCCGCAGGCGGCGGTTCATGGTGTCGACGACGATCTCGCGCTTGGCCGTCAGGCCCGCGTCGACGACATAGCGCACGAAGCAGCGCGCGCCGTTGCCGCAATGCTCCACCTCGTCGCCGGTGTTGTTGAAGATGCGATAGCGGAAGTCCGCACCGGCCTCGCTGGCGGGCTCGATGACCAGGATCTGGTCGCAGCCCACGCCGAAGCGGCGGTCGCCGAGGCGGCGCATCTGCTCGGGCGTCAGCGCCAGGGGCTGACGCGTCGCATCGATGACGACGAAGTCGTTGCCCGCGCCCTGCATCTTGGTGAAGCGCATTCTCATGGCGCGGGATTATCCGGCGCGGCGCCGATGTCCAGGCCGCGCGGCTGCTTGTAGCGGTGATAGCCCCACAGGTATTGCCCCGGCGCGCGGCGGATCAGGCCCTCCATCGCGGCGTTGATCGTCGTCGCGGCGGACTCGGCGGACGCGTCGCGGCTGATCTCGGGTGCCGGCAGCACATGCACGACGAAACCCGCGCCACCGGGCAGGCGCTCGCCCCAGATCAGCAGCAGCGCCGCGCCGGTCTGCTGCACCAGGCGGCCCGCCAGCGTCATCGTGTAGGCGGGCTGGCCGAAGAACGGAGCCCAGACCCCCAGGCCGTCGGGCGGCACCTGGTCGGGCAGCAGGCCGATGACCTCGCCGCGGCGCAGTGCGCGGATCATCTGGCGCACGCCGGCCAGCGAGGCCGGCGCCGTCGCCAGCCCCGGGCGCTCGCGCGAGCCCGCCATCACGTCGCGCAGCGCGGCCTGGCGCGCCGGGCGGTACAGCACGGTGATGGGCGACTCGGGGCTGGTGAAGCGTTCGGCGATGGCCTGGGCGCAGATCTCGAAGCAGCCCATGTGCGGTGTCAGCAGCACCAGGCCGCGCCGCTGGGCCAGGGCCGCCTCGATCAGCTCGGCGCCGTCCCATTGCAGCCGCGCACCGAAGGGTCGGCCCTTCTGCGCGACCCACAGCCAGGGCAGCTCCGCCGCCATGCGCCCGGCCGCGGCGATGGCGGGCCGGGCCGCGGCCCAGGGCAGGCCGGCGCGGGCCACGTTGGCCCTGAAGCGCTGGCGGTAGGTGGGCGACGCCAGGTAGACCAGCCAGCCCATGGCCGCCCCCAAAGCGTGCAATAGCGCCAGCGGCAGCCGGGACAAGCAACGAAAGACCAGGCCCATGTTTCTTATAATTGGCGCATCGCCGAGTTACTGAACTACTTGCGGGGCGATTCACAAATCCTGCTAAAGCGTTCGCCGCACCTCCTGAGGTCAGGCAACGCCCGACCCACAGCAACCAGGAGTTTAAAAGTGGCCAACGACTTCCTCTTCACGTCCGAATCGGTTTCGGAAGGACACCCTGACAAGGTGGCCGACCAGATCTCGGATGCCATCCTCGACGCGATCTTCGAGCAGGACCCGCGCAGCCGCGTGGCCGCCGAGACGCTGTGCAACACCGGGCTGGTGGTGCTGGCCGGCGAGATCACGACGAATGCCCATGTCGACTACATCCAGGTCGCGCGCGACACTATCAAGCGCATCGGCTACGACAACACCGACTACGGCATCGACTACAAGGGCTGCGCGGTGCTGGTGGCCTACGACAAGCAGAGCAACGACATCGCCCAGGGCGTGGACCACGCTTCCGACGACCACCTGAACACCGGTGCCGGCGACCAGGGCCTGATGTTCGGCTACGCCTGCGACGAGACGCCCGAGCTGATGCCCGCGCCCATCTACTACGCCCACCGCCTCGTGGAGCGCCAGGCCCAGCTGCGCAAGGACGGCCGCCTGCCCTTCCTGCGCCCGGACGCCAAGAGCCAGGTCACGATGCGCTATGTGGACGGCAAGCCGCACTCGATCGACACCGTCGTGCTGTCGACGCAGCATGCGCCCGAGATGAGCCTGGGCGACAAGATGACGCCCGAGTTCTACGAGGCCATCCGCGAGGAGCTGATCAAGCCGGTGCTGCCCAAGGAATGGCTGACGGCCGAGACCAAGTACCTGATCAACCCGACCGGCCGCTTCGTCATCGGCGGCCCGCAGGGCGACTGCGGCCTGACGGGCCGCAAGATCATCGTCGACACCTATGGCGGCGCCTGCCCCCATGGCGGCGGTGCGTTCTCCGGCAAGGACCCGACCAAGGTGGACCGCTCGGCCGCCTACGCCGCCCGCTACGTGGCCAAGAACATCGTCGCCGCCGGCCTGGCCCGCCAGTGCCAGATCCAGGTCGCCTACGCCATCGGCGTGGCCCGGCCCATGAACGTGACGGTCTACACCGAGGGCACCGGCGTCATCCCCGACGAGCAGATCGCCAAGCTCGTGAACGAGCATTTCGACCTGCGGCCCAAGGGCATCATCCAGATGCTGGACCTGCTGCGCCCCATCTACGCCAAGACCGCGGCCTACGGCCACTTCGGCCGCGAGGAACCCGAGTTCACGTGGGAGAGGACGGACAAGGCGGCTGCGCTGCGCGCTGCTGCTGGGCTGTAAGCCCACCGCGTAGCGGCTTGGCCGTTCGCTGGCGAAGTTCATATCGCACAGCGATGTGAACGAAGACCAACGCACCGATAAGGCCGCCGCGCGCAAGCGCGGTTCGGTGCGTGGGCGACGCTCATGCCGTGAAACGGCGTGAGAGGAGACCAACGGACGGACAAGGCGGCTGCCCTGCGCGCGGCTGCCGGCCTGTAAGCGCCACGCCGCCTCACCAAATCCGCCACACACCGCCCTTCGGGGCGGTGTTTTTTTGTGTCGGCCGCCACGCACCCACCGTTAGAGTGCATGTACCGAGGGCGTGCACAGAAGCCCACCCTCTGAAGCGAATCCGGAGGTGGCAATGAAGATTCAGTCCTTGCGTATTGGGGCCCGGCTGTTGCTGGGGTTTGGTGTCGTGCTGGTGTTGCTGGTGATCGCGGTGGGGCTGAGCTACCGGCAGATGGGCACGATAGGCCCCCGCATCGACCTGCTGATGACGCTGCAGCACCGCCAGGACCTGGCCCAGGACTGGCGCACCCAGACCCAGCTGAACGTGACCCGCACCGACGCGGTCGCGCGGGCCGGCGGCAGCGGCCCCGTGGCCGACTTCTTCTCTCCACAGATCAAGACCACCAGCGCCCGCATCAACGAACTGCAGGAGGAGCTGACCAAGATCATCGACAGCGAGCGCGGCAAGGCCTTGCTCGCGGAGATCGCCGCGGCCCGCAAGGTCTACATCGATCTGCGCAACCAGGTGTTCGCCCAGCTCAAGGCCGGCGAGGCCGAGGCCGCGCTGAGCACGCTGGAGGGCAGGATGCGGCCGGCGGCCGAGGCCTATGTCGGCACCATCAGCCGCCTCGCCGACTTCCAGGGCGAGCGCGTGCGCGACGAGACCGCCCAGATCCTGGCAGAGTCCCGCCGCACCCAGCTGCTGATGCTGGGCCTGACCCTGGCCTGCCTGGCCATGGGCATCGCGGCGGCGCTGCTGATCACGCGCTCCGTCGTCGGCCCGCTGCATGCCGCCATCCAGGAGGCCGAGGAGGTCGGGCGCGGCGACCTGTCGCGCGAGATCCGCGCCAGCGGCCGCGACGAAACGGCCCAGCTCACGCGGGCGCTGGCCGGCATGCAGCAGGCGCTGCGCGGCCTGGTCGGCTCGGTGCGGCAGAACGCCGACGGCGTGGCCACGGCCAGCTCCGAGATCGCCACCGGCAACAACGACCTGTCGGCCCGCACCGAGGCCCAGGCCAGCGCGCTGGAGGAGACGGCCGCGTCCATGGAGCAGCTCTCGGCCACCGTGCGCCAGAACGCCGACAACGCCGAGCAGGCCGACCGCCTGGCCCAGGACGCCAGCCGTGTCGCCCAGCAGGGCGGCGCCGTGGTGGGCGAGGCCGTGGAGCGCATGCGCGGCATCGAGCAGAGCTCGCGCAAGATCGGCGACATCATCGGCACCATCGACGCGATCGCGTTCCAGACCAACATCCTGGCACTGAATGCCGCGGTGGAAGCGGCGCGCGCCGGCGAGCAGGGCCGCGGCTTCGCCGTCGTGGCCAGCGAGGTGCGCATGCTGGCGCAGCGCAGCGCCGAGGCCGCGCGCGAGATCAAGGGCCTGATCGGCGACAGCGTGGAGCGCATCGAGCAGGGAGCCGGCCTGGTCAACCGCGCCGGCGAGACCATGGAGCAGGTCGTCACCGCCATCGGCCGCGTGGCCGGCATCGTGCGCGAGATCAGCGCGGCCAGCCGCGAGCAGAGCGCGGGCGTGGCCCAGGTGGGCGAGGCCATCACGCAGATGGATCAGGCCACGCAGCAGAACGCGGCGCTGGTGGAGCAGAGCGCGGCCGCGGCCGAGAGCCTGCGTCAGCAGGCCGACGAGCTGGTGCGGCTGGTCTCGACCTTCAGGACCTGAGGGCCGGCGCGGCCTGCACGCCGCGCAGTGCGTCGTCCAGCACCTCCACCCAGTGCCGCACGGGCTGGGTGGTGCCGCTCTGCAGATGCTGGATGCAGCCGATGTTGGCCGACACGATCTGCGTGGCCTGCAGCGGCGCCAGCGCGGCCAGCTTGCGGTCGCGCAGCTGGTAGGACAGCTCGGGCTGCAGCACCGAATAGGTGCCGGCCGAGCCGCAGCACAGATGGCTGTCGCTGGGCGCGCAGGCGATCTGGAAGCCCAGCTCGCGGAACGCCGCCTCGACGCCGCCGCGCAGCTTCTGCCCATGCTGCAGCGTGCAGGGCGGGTGGTAGGCCAGCGCGCCGGCCCGGGCCTTGAGCCGGGTCTTCAGCGTCGGCACCAGCTCGGGCAGCAGCTCGCTCAAGTCCTTGGTCAGCTCGCTGATGCGCCTGGCCTTGTCGGCATAGGCCGGGTCGTGGGCCAGCGCATGGGCATAGTCCTTGACCATGGCGCCGCAGCCCGAGGCGTTCATCACCAGCGCCTCCACGCGCTCGCCGCGGCCCGCCACCAGCGGCCACCAGGCGTCGATGTTGCGACGCATCTCGTTCAAGGCCGCCTCGTGGTCGCCCAGGTGCTCGCGGATCGCGCCGCAGCAGCCAGCACCGTCGGCGACGACGGTCTGGATGCCGGCCGCGTCCAGCACGCGCGCCGTCGCGCTGTTGATGTTGGGGGCCATGGCCGGCTGCACGCAGCCCAGCAGCAGCCCGACCTTGCGGTTGAGCTGGCGCGTGGGCCAGTCATGCGCCGTCACCGGGGGCTTGGCCGGCACCTTGTCCTTCAGCGCGGCGGGCACGAGGGGGCGCAGCGCCTGGCCCAGCTTCATCGCCGGCTTGAACAGCGGCGAGGTCAGGCCCTCCTTCAGCAGCCAGCGCACTCGCTTCTCGGCGCCGGGGCGGGGCACCTTGGCATCGACGACGCGGCGGCCGATGTCGACCAGGCGGCCGTACTCCACGCCCGAGGGGCAGGTGGTCTCGCAGTTGCGGCAGGTCAGGCAGCGGTCCAAGTGCTGCTGCGTCTCGCGCGTGGGCGTGGCGCCTTCCATGACCTGCTTGATCAGGTAGATGCGGCCTCGCGGGCCGTCCAGCTCGTCGCCCAGCAGCTGGTAGGTGGGGCAGGTGGCCGTGCAGAAGCCGCAGTGCACGCAGCGCCGCAGGATGGCCTCGGCGTCGGTGCCGTCGCGGGTGCCGGCGAATTCGGGGGCAAGCGTGGTCTGCATCAGAGATCGGGGTAGAGGCGGCCGGGGTTGAACACGCCATGGGGGTCGAACGAGGCCTTCAGGCGCTGGTGGACGGCCGCCAGCGGCGCGCTCAGCGGCGTGAACACGCCGCAGCCCTTGTCCAGCGCACGGAACAGCGTGGCATGGCCACCCACCTGAGCGGCGGCCTCGCGCACGGCGGCCGGCTCCAGCGGCGTGACGACCCAGCGCTGCGCGCCGCCCCATTCGATGAGCTGCTCGCCGTGCAGCTTCAGCTCCGGCGCCGTGCTGGGCAGGCTGAGCCGCCACAGCCTGGCGCCGCCGGCCACGGCGCGCTGGGCGCCGATGAAGAACTCGTCGGACTGGTCGCGCAGCCCGGTCCAGAAGCCGTCGGCCAGCTCGGCCGGAATGAGGTCGCCGCCCAGCCGCGCGGTGGCCGCCTCGACGGCCGCCTGCGCGCCCGCCAGGCGCAGCACCAGCGCGCCGTCCCACCAGGCGCTGGCCTCGATGGGCAGGGGCTGGCCGCCCCAGCGGTTCAAGGCCTGCAGCGCCTCGGGCTGGGCCAGGTCGAAGCGCAGCGTCGCCACGGCCGCCGGCAGCGGCAACACCTTCAGCGTGACCTCGGTGATCAGCCCCAGCTGGCCCAGCGAGCCGGCCAGCGCGCGGCTGACGTCGAAGCCGGCCACGTTCTTCATGACCGTGCCGCCAAAGCTCAGCAGCTCGCCGCTGCCGTTGATGAGGACGGCGCCCAGCAGGTGGTCGCGCACCGAGCCCAGCGCCGCGCGGCCGGGGCCGGACAGGCCGGCTGCCACCATGCCGCCCACCGTGCCGTGGCCGCCCGCGGCGCCCGCGGCGCCCGCGAAGCGCGGCGGCTCGAAGGCCAGGCGCTGGCGCTGCTGCGCCAGTTGCGCCTCCACGTCGGCCAGCGGCGTGCCGGCCAGCGCGCTGATGAAGAGTTCGCTGGGCTCATAGGCCGTGATGCCGTTCAGCGCCAGCGTCGACAGCGGCTCGCCCCGAGGGGGCTCGCCGTAGAAGTCCTTGCTGCCGTGGCCGGTGATGCGCAGCGGCGTGCGGGCGTCGCGGATGCGCGCTTGCAGGTCGTCGAACTTCAAAACCGCTCCAGTTCGGGAAAGGCCAGCAGGCCGCGCTTCACATGCATGCGGCCGTACTCGGCGCAGCGGCTCAGCGTCGGGATCTGCTTGCCGGGGTTCAGGATGCCGGCCGGATCGAAGGCGGTCTTCAGCGCCAGCATCTGCGCCAGCTCCGCGGCGCTGAACTGCACGCACATGGAGTTGAGCTTCTCAACGCCCACGCCATGCTCGCCCGTCACCGTGCCGCCCAAAGCGACGCTGCGCTCCAGGATCTCGGCGCCGAACTGCTCGCAGCGCTGCAGCTGGTCGGGGTCGTTGGCATCGAACAGGATCAGCGGATGCAGATTGCCGTCGCCGGCATGGAAGACGTTGGCGCAGCGCAGGCCGTATTTCTTCTCCATCTGCTGGATGTCCAGCAGGATGGTGGCCAGGTGCTTGCGCGGGATGGTGGAGTCCATGCACATGTAGTCGGGGCTGATGCGGCCCGACGCCGGGAAGGCGTTCTTGCGGCCGCTCCAGAAGCGCAGCCGCTGGGCCTCGTCGGCGCTGACCTGGCAGCGCGTCGCGCCGCTGGCCTGCAGCACCGCCTCCATCTTGGCGACCTCCTCGGCCACCTCCTCCGGCGTGCCGTCACTCTCGCACAGCAGGATGGCCTCGGCGTCCAGGTCGTAGCCGGCGTGCACGAAGTCCTCCACGGCCGCCGTCATCGGCTTGTCCATCATCTCCAGGCCGGCCGGGATGATGCCGGCCGCGATGATGGCCGCGACCGCGTCGCCGGCCTTTCGCACGTCGTCGAAGCTGGCCATGATGCAGCGCGCCAGCTGCGGCTTGGGCACCAGCTTCACGGTGACCTCGGTGACGACGGCCAGCATCCCTTCGCTGCCGATGACCAGCGCCAGCAGATCCAGGCCGGGCGAGTCCAGCGCCTCGCTGCCGAACTCGACGGCCTCGCCCGCCGCCGTGAAGCCGCGCACGCGCAGCACGTTGTGCAGCGTCAGGCCGTACTTCAGGCAGTGCACGCCGCCGCTGTTCTCGGCGATGTTGCCGCCGATCGTGCAGGCGATCTGGCTGCTGGGGTCGGGTGCGTAATACAGGCCGTGCTGCGCGGCGGCCTCGCTGATCGCGAGGTTGCGCACGCCGCACTGCACGCGCGCGGTGCGCGCCAGCGGGTCGATGCGCACGATGCGGTTGAACTTGGCGAGCGCCAGCGTGAGGCCGGCCTCGTGCGGCATCGCGCCGCCGGACAGGCCCGTGCCGGCGCCGCGCGCGACGACCGGCACGCCCAGGCGGTGGCAGGCCTTCAGCACCGCGGCCACCTGGTCCTCGGTCTCGGGCAGCGCGACGGCCAGCGGGCGCTGGCGGTAGGCGGTCAGCCCGTCGCATTCATAAGGCGTGGTGCTCTCGGGCTGCCACAGCAGCGCATGGGCGGGCAGCAGCGGCGCCAGCGCCTGCACGAGGCGGGACTGCGCGGCGGCACGGGCCGCGGGATCGGGAACGGTGGGAGACATCGTGGCTGTCACTGTAGCGGGCCGCCCACCATCCTAGAGGCTGCGGCCCAACGCCGCCGCCGCATCGCGCAGCCGGCCCACCAGCCCGAGGGCCGCCGGCAGCGCCAGCCGCGCCGTGGGCGCCTGCAGCGCGACCGCGCAGCGCACCGCACCGCCGCGGCCGGCGCCGGGCTCGCGCACCGGCACGGCGACGCAGTTCAGCCCCTCGACGAACTCCTGGTCGTCCACCGCGTAGTCCTGCGCGCGGATGCGCTGCAGCTCGGCCTCCAGGCGCTCGCGCGTGTCCAGCGTGTGGCGGGTGTGGCGCGTCAGCTGCAGGCCGTCGAGCAGTTGGCGGCGCTGCGCGGCCGGCGCGAACGCGAGGAACAGCTTGCCGCTGGCCGAGCAGTGCAGCGGCACGCGCGTGCCGGGGCGCAGCTCCAGCCGCAGCGGGAAGGCGGTCTCGACACGGTCGAGATAGATGACCTCGGCGCCGGACAGCGCCGTCAGGTTGCAGCTCTCGCCCAGGTCGGCGACCAGCGCGCGCAGCACCGCATGGCGCACGCCGGCCTGTGCGCTGCCGGCCAGCGTCGCTTCGGCCAGCGCGCGGGCGCGGCCGGCCAGCGCATAGCGGCGGCCGTCGGGCTCGCGCTGCAGCCAGCCGCCGGCCTCCAGCTGCTGCAGCATGCGGTGCAGCGTGGGCTTGGGCCAGGGCGACTGCGGCAGCAGCTCGGCCAGGCTCTGTGGCAGGCCGGCGCGGGCGAGCAGTTCCAGCAGCTCGATCAGGCGCAGGCCGGGCGTGTCGACATCGGCAGTCATGAAATCTCGGAATCCGGGACGAATCGCGAAAAGAAAACGAGACGATTCTGGCCGCTGGCTAAGCTCGCGGCCATGCTGACCCCCTCGCTGCCCTTCCGCAATGCCGTCGTCACCGGCGCCTGTGGCGGCCTGGGCGCGGCGCTGGCCGGGCAGCTGCTGCGGGCCGGCGCGCAGGTCGCGCTGGTGGGCCTGGACCGCACGCGGCTGGCCGCGCTGCAAGACCTGGCCCCGGGCCGGGCGCGGGTCTACACGCCGGACGTCAGCGACGCCGCCGCGATGCAGGCGATGGCGGCGGACTGGCTGGCGCAGGCCGGTACGCCGGACCTGGTCATCGCGAACGCCGGCGTGGCCGGCGGCTTCGACACCGCGCGCGCCGAGGACCTGGCCGTGCTGCGCCGCATGCTGGAGATCAATCTGCTGGGCGTGGCCTGCACCTTCCAGCCCTTCGTCCTGCCTCTGCAGGCCGCGGGCTGCGGTGCGCTGGTCGGCGTGGCCAGTCTGGCCGGCCGGCGCGGCCTGCCCGGCAACGGCGCCTACTGCGCCAGCAAGGCCGGCCTCATCGTCTACCTGCAGAGCCTGCGCGCGGAGCTGCGCGCCAGCGGCGTGCAGGTCACGACGGTCAGCCCCGGCTATCTGCGCACCGCGCTGACGGCCGGCAACCGCTTCGCCATGCCGGGGCTGATGGAGCCCGAGGCGGCGGCCGCGCGGCTGCTGGCCGGCGTGGCCGCGGGCCGCGAGGAGCTGGTGCTGCCGCGCCGCCTGGGCTGGCTGGCCAGTGCGCTAGCGCTGCTGCCCACGCGGCTGCACGAGCGGCTGTTGCTGTCCCAGCCGCGCAAGCCGCGCCCCGGCGAGGCCGGTGCCACCCCCATTCCCGGTTTGAACGACAACGACAACAGCGAGACATGAACACCGACACCCGCGAACAGATCGCCCTGATCGGCGCCGGCCCGTCCGGCCTGGCGGCCGCGCGCAACCTGCAGAAGGCGGGGCTGGCCTTCCAGGGCTTCGAGGCCTACGACGACGTCGGCGGGCTGTGGAACATCGCGAATCCGCGCAGCACGGTCTACGAATCGGCCCACCTGATCTCCAGCAAGCGGATGACGGAGTTCAGCGAGTTCCCGATGGACGACGGCGTTGCGGACTACCCCAGCCACCGCGAGCTGCAGCGCTATTTCGCCGCCTTCGCCGACCGCTTCCAATTGCGTGAGCACTTCCGCTTCGGCTGCCGCGTGCAGGCGGTGGAGCCGGTGGGCGACGGGCCGTCGCCGCTGTGGCGGCTGCGCTGGACCGAGCGCGACGGCAGCGAACACAGCGCCGAGTTCAAGGCCGTCGTCATCGCCAACGGCACGCTGGCCGAGCCCAACATGCCGCGCTTCGACGGACATTTCACCGGCGAGCTGCTGCACACCAGCGCCTACAAGCGCGCCGACGTGTTCAAGGACAAGCGCGTGCTCATCGTCGGCGCCGGCAACTCGGGCTGCGACATCGCGGTGGACGCGGTGCATCACGCCGCCAGCGTGGACATCTCGGTGCGCCGCGGCTACTACTTCGTGCCCAAGTACGTGTTCGGCCGGCCGGCCGACACGATAGGCGGCAAGCTGACGCTGCCGCCGTGGCTGAAGCAGGCCATCGACAGCCGCATCCTGCAGTGGTTCACCGGCGACCCGGTGCGCTTCGGCTTCCCCAGGCCCGAGTACAAGATGTACGAGTCGCACCCGGTCGTGAACTCGCTGATCCTGCACCACCTGGGCCATGGCGACATCCATGTGCGGCCCGACGTCGCGCGCTTCGATGGCAAGACCGTGCACTTCAAGGACGGCAGCGCGCGCGACTACGACCTGGTCATGGCCGCCACCGGCTACCAGCTGCACTACCCCTTCATCGCCCGCGAGCTGCTGAACTGGCAGGGCATGGCGCCGCGGCTGTACCTGAACATCTTCGCGCCGCGCTTCACCAACCTGGCCGTGGTCGGCATGGTGGAGGCCAGCGGCCTGGGCTGGCAGGGCCGCTACGAGCAGGCCGAGCTGGTCGCGCGTTTCTTCAAGGCGCAGCGCGACGCCCCCGCGCGCGCCGCGCGCTTCGCCGCCAAGCTCGCCGGCCCCATGCCCGACCTCAGCGGCGGCTTCAACTACCTGAAGCTGGAGCGCATGGCCTTCTACGTCAACAAGGACGTCTACCGCCGCACGGTGCGCGCGGAGTCCGCCCAGCTGGGAGGCCAGCCATGATGCCGCTCGACGAAGTCCGGCTGAACTTCAACCCGGCGTCGCTGCAGGCGCTGAACGCGGTGCTGGCCTTTCTGATGTTCGGCGTCGCGCTGGACACGCGCATGGAGGACTTCCGCCGCGTCGCGCGCATGCCGCTGGCGATGGCGGTGGCCATCGCCGCGCAGTTCCTGGCGCTGCCGGCCATCACCTTCGCGCTGACGCTGGCCATCAACCCGGCGCCCAGCATCGCGCTGGGCATGATCCTGGTGGCCTGCTGCCCGCCGGGCAACATCTCCAACATCATCACGCACCGCGCCGGCGGCAACGTCGCGCTGTCGGTGTCGATGACGGCCGTGTCCAACGCGCTGGCCATCGCGCTGATGCCGCTGAACGTCGCGTTCTGGGGCTCGCTGCACCCGACGGCCGCGCCGCTGCTGCGCAGCATCGCGCTGGACCCGCTGGAGGTGGGGCTGCACATCGTCATCATCATCGCGCTGCCCTTCGTCGCCGGCATGGCGGTGGCGCGCGTGCTGCCGGCGCTGACCGAGCGCATCAAGAAGCCGGCACGCGTGCTGAGCTTTCTGTGCCTGGTGGGCTTCATCGTCGCGGCCATCGCCGGCAACTGGCAGCACTTCGTCAACTACCTGGGCCTGGTGCTGGGCGCCGTCGTGCTGCACGACCTGCTGGCCTATGCGCTGGGCTACGGCTGCGCGGCGGTGGCGGGTCTGGCCGAGTACGAGCGGCGCGCGATGTCGGTGGAGGTGGGCATACGCAACGCCGGGCTGGGCCTGGTGCTGATCTTCAGCTTCTTCGGCGGCCTGGGCGGCATGGCGGTCGTCGCCGGCGCCTGGGGCTTCCTGGACATCATCCTCGGCATGGCGCTGGCCGCCTGGTGGGCGCGGCGCCCGGCCGCCGGTGCGCCGGCAAGAGGCGAGACGGCGCGCGGGGAGGCCGCATGAGGCTGCTCATCACCGGGGCCGACGGTTTCCTGGGCCGCTCGCTCGTCGCGGCGCTGTCGCGCAGCGCGGCGGCCGAGCTCGTCGTCGCGCAGGACGTGCGCGAGGTGCCGGCCGAGCGCCGCCTGCCCGGCATCGTCTACGAGCAGCTGGACGTGCGCGACGCGGCGCTGGCCGAGCGGCTGCGCGCGCATCGCATCGACACCGTCGTGCACCTGGCCTCCATCGTCACACCCGGCCGCGGCTCCAGCCGCGAGCTGGAGTACGCGGTCGACGTGCTGGGCAGCCGCAACGTGCTGGACGCCTGCGTGGCCGCCGGCGTGGGCCATCTGCTGGTCAGCTCCAGCGGCGCGGCCTATGGCTACCACGCCGACAACCCGGACTGGATCACCGAGGACCGGCCGGTGCGCGGCAACGAGGCCTTCGCATACAGCCACCACAAGAAGCTGGTCGAGCTGATGCTGGCCGACGCGCGCAAGGACCACCCGGCGCTGAAGCAGACCATCTTCCGCATCGGCACCATCCTCGGCGAGCGCGTGGACAACCAGATCACCGCGCTGTTCGAGAAGCCGCGGCTGCTGGCCATCCGGGGCAGCGCCAGCCCCTTCGTGTTCATCTGGGACGAGGACGTCTGCGGCGCCTTCCTGCATGCGCTGCAGCACGGCCGCGGCGGCATCTACAACCTCGCCGGCGATGGCGCGCTGACGCTGGGCGACATCGCCACGCGCCTGCACAAGCCGCTGCTGGAGCTGCCGGCCGGCCTGCTGCGCACCGCACTGGCCGTCGGCTCGGCGCTGCGCCTGAGCCGCTATGGCCCCGAGCAGCTGGACTTCCTGCGCTACCGGCCGGTGCTGCTGAACACGCGCCTCAAGACCGAACTGGGCTATGTGCCCGCCAAGACCAGCGCCCAGGCCTTCGACGCCTTCGTCGCCGCGCGCGCCGCGCAGGGCCGGCCGGTCACCGCATGACGGCGACGCGACTGAGCCGTGGCGACGCGCTGGCGATCGCCGCCGTCGTGCTGATCTGGGGCAGCAACTTCGTCGTCATGAAGTGGGGCTTGCGCGGCCTGTCGCCCATGCTGCTGGGCGCGCTGCGCTTCGCGGTGGCGGGCCTGGCGCTGCTGCTGATCCGCCGCGGGCCGCCGCTGCCCTGGCGCTTTCTGGTCGCCTACGGCCTGGCCCAGGGCCTGGGCCAGTTCGGCCTGCTGTTCATGGGCCTGCAGCTGGGCATGACGGCGGGCATGGCCTCGGTCGTCATGCAGACCCAGGCCTTCTTCACGCTGTTGCTGGCCGCGCCGCTGCTGGGCGAGCGCACAAGGCCGCGCCAGTGGCTGGGGCTGACGGTGGCGCTGACCGGGCTGGTGGCCATCGCCGCGGCGCATGGCGAGGGGCCGGGGCAGATGACGCTGATCGGCTTCGTGCTGACGCTGGGCGCGGGGCTGATGTGGGCGGTGTCCAACATCGTCGGCCGCCTGGCCGCGCGCCACAGCGACTACGACCCGCTGAGCTTCATTGCCTGGAGCGCGCTGGTGCCGGTCCTGCCCTTCCTGGCGCTGGACGCCTGGCTGCAGGGGCCGGCGGCGACGCTGGCGCAGCTGCGCGGGCTGAGCTGGTCGGCGGTGCTGGCGGTGCTCTACCTGGGCCTGCTGGCGACGCTGCTGGCCTACAGCCTGTGGACGCGGCTGCTGAAGCGCCATGCGCCGTCGCAGGTGACGCCCTGGTCGCTGCTGGTGCCCGTGGTGGGCCTGGCCGCCGCCGCGGCGGCCTTCGGCGAGCGGCCGCTGCCGCTGCAGTGGCTGGGCAGCGGCGCGGTGCTGCTGGGGCTGCTGGTCAACCAGGGGCTGGGCCGGCTGCGCTGAACGGGCGCGCGCCGGGCGTCAGGCCTTGCGCGGGCGGGCCGTGGGCTTCTTGGCGGCGGCGGTCTTGGAGGCCGCCTTGCGCGCCGCGGGCCGCGGCGCCGGCGCCGCGTTCGCGAAGCCCTTGGCGACGCTGCCGACGACGGCGCCGGGCATCGTCGCCGCGCGCTTGAGCGTGTCGCTCGCCGCGTCGAAGCTCTGCTTCACCAGCGAGCCGGCGAGGTTCTTCGCGGCGTCGGTCGCCGTGTCCTTCATCGCCGTGGTGGCCAGCTGCGTGAACTGCTGGCTCAGTGCCGTCCACCACTGCGTGGGATCCACGACGCCGGCCGGCGTCGCCTGGGCCGCAGCGCCCGCGCTCTTCACGGCCTTGGCGGCGGCTTTGGCCGCCGTCTTCGCGGCCGGGATGGCCGGGGCGGTGGGCCAGGCCGGCGTCTCGGGCAGCTTCAGGCTGTTCTGCAACTCGGCCAGCGGCACGTTCATGGACTTGAGCGTGGACAGCGTCATGCGCTGCACCTCCAGCGCCTGAATGGTGGCGCCCAGCATGCGGGCGTTCTGCTCCAGCCAGAACTGCACGGTGCGCAACTCCTCGATGCGCTTGGCCAGTTCCTCCGGGTTCAGCGTGGGCGCCACCCATTGGCCTATGCCCGGCAGCGCCGAGCCGGCGTTCTTGACGAGGCCCTGCAGGAACTCGAAACCGGGCACGAACTTGCTGAAGCTGTTGTCGGTCATGGCTTGCCTCCTGGGGGGACCATCCTAATGCCGGGCGAGACGGCCTCGACGCTGAAGCCCCGCTCTGCCAGCAGCCGGGGCAGGGCCTGCGGCCCGCTCATGTGCAGCGCCCCTACGGCCACCAGCAGGCGCTGGCCGGCGCCGTGCAGTGCCGCGATGCGTGCCGCCAGCTGCAGGTTGCGGTCGTCGTTGATGCGCTTGAGCCAGGCGCGCTCGGCCGGCGTGTCGGCGCAGGCGCACCAGCGCGGGTAGTCCGCCAGCGTCTTCAGGTCGCCGCGCGCCCAGGCCGCGGCCAGCTTGCGCAGCGGCGCCCTGGCCTGGCCGTTCCGCAGCTGGCGCAGCGTGCCGTCGACGATGGCGGGCAGCTCGGCGGCCTCGGGCGCCAGCGCGTCCAGCTGCTCCTGCACGCTCTCCAGCGACTGCACCGGCCGCTCCTCGCGCCGGGCCCAGGCCAGCAGCATCTGCTCCTGGCCGAAGCCGGCGTCCAGGCCGTCGCGGCGCGCCTCCAGCAGCGTCAAGGTGGCCAGCTGCAGCATGGCCGGCAGCGCGCTCAGGGCCCCCGGCGGCAGGCAGACGGCGCGCGCCTGGGCCTCGATCTGCCGGGCCTGGGCCGGCGGCAGCGCCGCGGGCCTGGGCAGCGCCGCCAGCGCGCTGCCGACATCGGCCGGGTCCAGCTCGACGGCCAGCACCTCGGTCTCGTGCCAGGCGGCACGCAGCGCCGGGCCGGGATAGGCCCAGTCCGCCTGGCCCACATGCAGGCTGCCGAACAGATAGCTGCTGTGGCCGCCGCGGCTGATGCGCCACAGCAGGCCGCGGTCGGGCGCGCTGGCGGCCCAGGCCGCGGCCTGTTGCACGCTGGGCAGGGCCGGTGCGGGCGGGCACGCCGCCTGGGCCGCACCGGCCAGCAGCGCGAAGGAAAACAGCAGGTGTCGGATCATGGCTCGATGCGGAGTTCGCCGGGTTTCTGCGAGAAATGCAGCCGGCCCAGCACGTCCATGCCCAGCAGCGGCGCGGCCAGGTCGGGCAGCACGGTCACCGGCAGCCGGTCGGCGCGCACGCCGCCGTCCAGCGCGATGTCGGCCCGCGCGACGAAGCCGTGCGCCGCGCCGGCGGCCGTCTGCGTGCGCACGGCGCCCAGCGGCTTCAGGCCGGCGCGCTCGGCCAGCGCCTGCGGCAGCGCCGTCGCGGTGGCGCCGGTGTCGACGAGGAAGTCCACCTCGATGTCGCCCACCCGGCCGGGCCAGTGGAAATGGCCGTCGCCCGAGCGCGTCAGCACGATGGCCTCGCCGGCCAGCTTGAAACGGCTGGCCTCGCGCTCGCGCTCCCAGGCCTTGAAGCCCAGGAACAGCACGAGGAACACGAGCAGCCAGATGGTGAGCAGCTTGAAGCTGCCGGGGAGGTCTTTTTGCGCCACGGCGCGACGATGCCACAAGCCGGCCGGCGCCGGTTTGCACGGGTGGCACCCGAGGCCCAGAATCGCCGGCATGAAAACCCTCCTCGCCCTGCTGCTGTCGGCAGGCTGTGCCGCGGCTCACGCCCAGGCCGACCCCTTCGCCCCGGTCGCCTGGCTGGCCGGCTGCTGGAGCCCCCAGGGCCGCGAGGCCGGCTCGGTCGAGCAGTGGATGGCGCCGGCCGGCGGCCTGATGCTGGGCATGGCGCGCACGCTGAAGAACGGCCGCGTCGTCGAGTTCGAGTTCATGCAGATCCGCGCCGACGCCGAGGGCCGGCTGAGCTTCATCGCCCAGCCCCAGGGCCGGCCGCCCACGGAGTTCCGGCTGCTGCGCCAGGCCGAGAACGAGGCCGTGTTCGAGAACGCCGCGCACGACTTCCCGCAGCGTGTGCTGTACCGCCACGAGGCGGTCGACCGGCTGGTGGCCCGCATCGAGGGCCTGCGCAACGGCCAGCCGCGCGGCATCGACTTTCCCATGCAGCGCATGGCCTGCCCGTGAAGGCGCTGCTGCTGGCCCTGCTGCTGGCGGGCAGCGTCGACGACCAGCGGCTGCTGAACCGCTTCAACGACCCCTTCGAGGCGGTGTCGGCCGACATCGCCGACTGCCCCGAGCCGCGCGGCCCGCGCATCAGCGCCGCCGAGGCGCGCGTGCAGGCCCATCACCGCGCCGAGCGCGGCACCAGCTGCTGGCTGAGCGGCCAGTGCAGCGAGCCCAACGCCTACCGCTTCGATGCCGCCATCGCTGCCGCGCTGCGGCAGGCGCTGGTGGCCGATCCGGCCCTGCATCCCAGCAGCCTGTGGTTCACCGTGCAGGGCCGGGTGGTCTACCTGGAGGGCTGCGTCGAGCGGGCCGCGCAGGCGGCGGCGCTGGAGGCCGATGCGCGCGGCCTGCCGGACGTGCAGCAAGCCCTCGCGCTGGTGCGGGTGGGCCCCGGCGCCGCCTTGCCCTACCGGCCGCTGCAATGACCCCTCAACCCACCGCGCCGGCCGGCCTTGCCATGATGGCCCCATGCGGCTGCTGAAACGACTCGCCACCCTGCTCGCGCTGGGCCTGCTGCTGGGCCTGATCGGCTGTTCCAGTCTGACGCTGGCCTACAACCAGATGCCGCTGCTCAGCGGGCTGTGGATAGACAGCTATCTCGACCTGGACGGCGCCCAGCGGGGCCGGCTCAAGGAGGGGCTGCGCGCCTGGCAGGCCTGGCACCGTCGCGAGGAGCTGCCGCAGTGGCAGGCGCTGCTGCGCCAGGCCGGCGCGGCGCTGGACGACGGCAGGGTGACCGCGGACGAGCTGCTGGCGCTGGAGCGCGGCGCGCGCGCCAGCCTGGAGCGCTGCCTGCAGCAGGCCGCGCCGCTGGCTGCGCCCCTGCTGGCCGATCTCAGGCCCGAGCAATGGCGGCATCTGCAGAGGAAGATGGACGAGAAGGCGGCCGACTGGCTGGACGAGCAGTCCGGCCGCGGCGGCCCGGCCGAGCGCGCCAGGCGCTACACGACCCAGCTCGAACGCTGGCTGGGCGACCTGGACCGGGCTACGCGCAAGCAGGCCCGCGCCGACGCCGAAGGCTGGCACTTCGACCTCGCGGCCATGGCCCAGGGCCGCGCCACGCGGCAGGCGCGCACGCTGGAGGGCTTGCGCGCCTGGTCGCACCAGGACCTGGCCGGCGGCACGGCCCTGTTCATGCGCAACATGCAGACGCTGCCCGCCGAGCAGGCCTACCGCGACGAGATCACCGCCAGCCTGCTCAAGCTCCTCAACGGCATGGATGCGAAGCAGCGCGAACGGGTGCGCAAGCACTGGGCCGACTGGCAGGCCCAGCTGCACAGCTTGCAGGCGGGCTGAGCCGCGGGCGGCCTCAGCGGCCGGCTCAGCGGCTGCCGGCGTCCCTGGCCGGCAGCGTCAGCAGGAAGGCGTGCAGGCCGCGCAGGTCGACGTCGTTGAGCTGGGACAGCGACGCGAACGGCATCACGGCGATGGCCGTGCCGTCGGGGCGCTTGCCGCTCCTCATCATCGCGATGAAGGCGTCGGCGCTGGCATAGCCCGCCATTGCGCTGCCGCGGCCGGGCGTCAGGTTGGCTGCGGCCGGCCAGTCCGGCGGGCCGCCGGGAATCTTGCCGCCGCCATAGCCCTCGCCATGGCAGCCCACGCACATCTGCGCGACGTAGCGGCCATGCGCCGCCGTCGGGCCCTCCGGCACCGGCGCGGGCGGCGGCAGGCGGTGGTCGATCTTGGCGGCGGCGTCCTGGATCAGGCCCAGGCCGTAGAGCACGCGCACCGGCGGCGGCAGCTGGATGACGGCCGCCTGGCCGCTGACGGGGGGCAGCTGCGTCACATGGGCGATCAGGGCGCCGAGGTCGGCGTCGGTGAAGCGGTGGTAGTCCTCGCTGGGCATGATCATCAGCGGCCGGCCGTCGGGCTTGAGGCCGTGGCGGATGGCGCGCACCCAGTCCTCGACGCGGTAGGCCGCCGTCGCCGAGCCCGGGCCGGCGCTGATGTGGGGCGCGACGACCAGCAGGCCGCCGCTGTCGATGACCTTGCGCCCGCCGCCGTCCACGCCATGGCATTCGGCGCAGCCGCGCGAGTTGAAGAGATAGCGGCCGCGCTCCAGCGCGGCGGCCTCGGTGGGCAGGGCCAGCGGCGCGATGCTGACGTCGACGCGCCGGCTCATCTTGCGCTCGGCCTGCAGCCAGCCGGTGGCCGCGATGGCGATGACGACGACGACGGTCAGGCCGATGACGATGGCCAGCCACTTCAGGAGCTTGCGCATATCCTCTCCTCGCCGCGGCGCCTCACCGCGCGACGGCACTATGGCTCAGGCCCGCAGCGCCGCCACTGCGGACAAACGCGCGGCCCGCCGGGCCGGCACCCAGACGGCCAGCTGGCCCAGCGTCCACAGCGCCAGCGCGCCGGCGGGCAGGTAGACCCAGGGCAGGCGCGGCAGCGCATAGCTCTGCATCAGCAGCTGGCTCAGGGACCAGGCGCCGCCCAGGCCGATGACGACGCCGGTGGTCGTCAGCAGCAGGTTCTCGAGCTGGAAGTAGCGCAGGATCTGGCCCTCGGTGGCGCCCAGCGCGCGGCGCGTGCCTATCATGCGGGTGCGCTGCTGCACCCAGAAGCTGGCCAGGCCCACGATGCCCATGGCCGTGACCAGCAGCAGCGCCACGCAGACGCCGCCCATCAGCCAGGCCATCGCACGGTCCTGGGCATAGAAGGCGGCCCGCATGGCGGTCAGCGGCTGGCCCTGGGTCACGACGCGGCCGCGGCCGACGTCCTCCAGCACCGCCGTCGCGGCCTTGATCTGTGCGTCCAGCCGCCCCGGGTCGGTGCGGATCACGTAGGAGCCGCCGCCGCGCAGCGGCAGGATCATCGCGGCGCCGTCGTTGTCGCCGCCGCGCGCGCGGTGCAGCTGGGTGTGCGTCAGCGTCTGGACGACGCCGATGATGGTGGACGGCGAACTGCCGAAGATGTAGACCGCCTGGCCCACTGCCGAGCGGCCGGGGAAGAGCTTGTCGGCCATCGCCTTGTTGACGATGAGCTGGCCGATCTTGGGCTCGGCGACGCTGAAGGCCTGGAAGCTGTCCAGGACTTCGTCGCTCCTGAAGTTGCGGCCCTCCAGCAGCTTCAGCCCGAAGGTGGGCAGCAGCTGTTCGTCGCCCGCGTACTGGGCCGCGACCAGGCGCTGGCCGCGGCTGTCGGGCTCCAGCGAGACGCCGCTGTTGTTGCTGTTGTTGCCGTAGACGATCTGGTTGACCACCGTGGCGGCCTTGACGCCGGGCAGCGCGCGCAGCCGCGCGACGTCCTCGGCCACCAGCGTGGCGGTGCGCTCGGGCGGCTGCGGCCGGCTGGCGCGCAGGTTCAGCACGGCCAGCTCGGACTCCACCAGGCCGCTGTCGGTATGCAGCGCCTCGATGCGGGTCTGGATCAGGTGCAGCGCGTTGGTGACGATGGCGCAGGACAGCGCCACCTCCAGCACGATGAGGCCGGCCGCGATCTTGTGGCGGCGCAGCGTCGACAGGATGGGCATCAGGTCGGCCAGCGGCCGCGCGGCCATGCGCGGGCCGCGGATGGAGGAGGACGTGGAGGTCGACATGGTTACTGCACCTTCAGTTGGACGGCCGGGGTGACGAGGGCGGCGCGCCAGGCCGGCAGCAGGCCGGCGATCAGGCTGGCCAGCAGCGCCAGGCCCAGCGTCAGGGCCAGCATGGACGCATCCAGCTCGGCCAGGCGGGCGTAGTCATTGGGGCTCTGGCGCACCAGCCACAGCCCGCCCTGGGCGAACAGCAGGCCCAGCAGCGCACCGGCCACGCCCAGCAGCCCGGCCTCGACGACGAACTGCTGGAAGATGTCGCCGCGCGTGGCGCCCAGCGCGCGGCGCACGCCGATCTCGCCGCTGCGGCGCAGCGTCTTGGCCAGCAGCAGGCCCACCATGTTGACGACGCAGACGGCCAGGAAGCCGAAGGCCAGCCAGGTCTGCAGCCGCACGTCGGCGGGCAGCACCTTCTGCGCGCCCAGCCAGTCCATCACGTTGCGCAGCCGCACGTTGGTCGGGCGCTCGAAGCGGCCGGCCTTGCGCTGCGCCTCGGAATAGGCGGTGAGGTAGTCGCGGTAGGCGGCGGCATCCTCCGGCTTGGCGAACTCGACCCAGTACTGGACCCAGGCGCAGCTCGCGTTCAGGTCCAGCGAGCTGCCGCCGTTGGCGCCGCGGCCCCAGCAGTTCATGTTGCCCCAGTGGCCCATCTTGATGGCCATCGCGGTGGAGAACGGCAGGTAGAAGTCCTCGGTCTCGGTGTAGCTGCCCAGCGTCAGGTCCCAGAAGTGGGGTTGCACCTTCCAGGGCTTGAGCACGCCGACGATGCGCAGCGTCTGGCCGCGCACGATGACCTCCTTGCCCACGCTGTTGGCGCCGCCGAACAGCTTGTCGTTCAACGCGGCCGAGATGACCGCCACGCGGGCCTCGCCCGCGTCGTCGGCCGCGCTCCAGCCGCTGCCATGCTGCCAGGGGGCATCGAACATCGCGAAGAAGTCGGCCGAGGTGTAGCGCACGCTGGAGAAGATGGGCTTGACCCGCGCATCGGGCAGCGACACGGCCGTGTTGAAGCCGCTGGACATGGACTGGCGCATGGCCTTGCCGTCGCGCAGCAGTGCCGTCGCGTCGAAGCGGGTCAGGTCGAAGGTGGGCTCCTCGCCGGCCCGCCAGCCCACCATGTCCGCGGCGTCCAGCTGCACGTTGAACAGGCGCGCGCTCTTGGCGGGAATGGGGTCGCCGGACAGCACGTGGTAGACGGTCAGCGTCGTCATGCAGGCGCCTATGCCCAAGGCCAGGGCCAGCACCATCAGCGCGCTCAGGCCCTTGGCGGCCAGGGTATTGCGCCAGGCGAGTTCGAGGTAGTGGAGGAACATCAGTCTTGCTCCAAGAGGGCGTTGACGGTGGCGAGTTCGGTGTCGCCGAGCGAACCCGCGGCCTGGTGCAGGGCCAGCAGGGCCAGCACATGGCGGTGGCGGGCCTGGGTCTGGGCGTTCTGTGCGCCGGCCAGGGTCTGGATGGCCAGCAGCAGGTCGGTGGTGCTGCGCGTGCCCAGCGTGAGGCCGGTGCGCGTGGCCTCCAGCGCGCGCTCGGCGGCCGCCACGGCGACCTGCGTGGAGCGCAGCTGCACCTCGCCCTGGCCCACGGCCAGGTGCCGGGCCCGTACCTCGCGCAGTACCGCGCGGCGGCCGGCCTCCAGCTGCTCGCGCGCGGCGTCGCGCTGGAAGCCCGCGCGGTCGGCCGCGGCGGCGACGGCGCCGCCGGCGAACAGCGGCACGGTCAGGCGCAGGCCCACCGTGGTCGGCGTGCGGCCGGCGTCGAAGGCCGACACGCCATCGCCGCGTCGCTGGATGGTGTCCACGCCCAGGCTCAGCGTCGGCAGGTGGCCGGCGCGGGCGGCGGCGATGCGCTGCTCGCTGGCCTGCATGTCCAGCGCGAGCGCCAGCAGCTCCGGGTTGGCCTGCAGCGCGCGCTGGGCCCAGGCCTCGGCGTCGTCGGGCAGGGGCTGGGCGGAGAGGTCGCGCCGCAGCGGCCGCAGCGCGGCCGGCTCGGCACCGGTCAGCTGGGCCAGCGCCTCGCGGGCGTCGGCTAGGTTGAGCTCGGCGGCCAGCGTGTTGCCGCGCGCCAGCTCGCGGTAGGCGCGCGACTGGTCGGCCTCCACCTGGGCCGACAGCCCGGCCTTGAAGCGGGTCTCGGCCTCGCTGACCTGGCGGTCGAAGGCCTCCTCGTTGGCGCGCGCCGTGGCCAGCTGGGCCTGGGCCGACAGCAGGCCGAAATAGGCCTCGGCGACGCGGGCCCGGGCGGCCTGCTCGGCCGCGGCCAGGCGGGCCGACTGGGCCGAGGCCTGGCTGCGGCTGGCATCCCATTCGCGCAGCGCACCGAGGTCGATCAGCGGCTGGCTGAGGCTGCTGGTGGTGGTGCGCGCGCGGCCGGCGCCGTTCTCGCGCTGCTCGCTGCTCTGCAGGCTCCACTGCGGCAGCAGCGCCGCGCGGGCCTGGCGGGCGGCCGCCTGCTGTGCGCCGTCATAGGCCGCGGCCTGGCGCAGCAGCGGATCGGCCGCGCGCGCCTGGGCCCAGACCTGCAGCAGGTCGTCGGCGCGGGCCGCGGCGGCCGCCCCGGCGATGCAGGCCAGCGCGAGGACAGGGATCAGTCGACGCATGGTTCAGGCCACGGCCAGGGCGGGGGCCAGCTCGGCGCTCAGGTCCACCACCTGGCCGTCGATGACGTGTACGTTGCGCTGCGCGCGCGCGGCCAGCTGCGGGTCGTGCGTGACCATGACGATGGTGGCGCCGTCGCGGTGCAGCTCCTCCAGCAGCTCCATGACGCTGCGCGCCATCGCGCTGTCCAGGTTGCCGGTGGGCTCGTCGGCCAGCAGCAGACGCGGCTCGCCGGCCAGCGCGCGCGCGATGGCGACGCGCTGCTGCTGGCCGCCCGACAGCTCGTTGGGGTAGTGGCGGCCGCGCGCCGACAGGCCCACGCGGGCCAGCGCGTCGGCGGCGCGCTTCTTGCGCTCGGCACCGCTCATGCCGCGGTAGCGCAGCGGCACCTCGATGTTGTCCAGCACGTTGAGGTCGGGGATCAGGTTGAAGGCCTGGAAGATGAAGCCGATCTTCTGGTTGCGCACCGCCGAGCGCTGGGCGTCGCCCATGCGGCTGACGTCGATGCCGTCCAGCAGGTAGCGCCCCGCGCTGAAGGCCTCCAGCAGGCCGGCGATGGTCAGGAAGGTGGTCTTGCCGGAGCCGGACGGGCCGGTCACGGCGACGAACTCGCCCTCGTTGACGGTCAGGTTGAAGTCGCGCAGCGCATAGGTCTCGACCATCTCGGTGCGGTAGACCTTCTGCAGTTTTTCCATCTGGAGCATGGTGTTCCCCTTCTTGCTTAATCCGCGATCAGGACGCGCTCGGCGCCCTTGAAGTTGTCCGAGCCGGAGATGACGACGCGGTCACCGGCCACCAGGCCCGAGATCACCTCGACCCGCTCCAGCGAGCGCGCGCCCAGCTTGACGGCGACCTTCTGCGCCACGCCGTTGCGCACCACGTAGGCGTGGCTGCCGCCGCCGTCGTCGACGAAGCTGCCGTTGGCCACGCCCAGCACCTTGTCGCGGCGGTCCAGCAGCACGCGCACCGACAGGCGCTGGTTCTGGCGCAGCTGCTCGGGCTGGGTGCCGTCAAAGCGCAGCCTGGCGCTGACCTCGCCGTTGACGACCTCGGGCGACACCGAGCTGACCCGGCCGGCCCAGGTCTGGCCGTTGCCGCTGATCTCGCCGGGCATGCCGGGCTGCAGCTCGCGGGCGAAGCTCTCGGCCACCTGCATCTGCACCTCCAGCGCCGACAGGTCGACGACCGACAGCAGCTTGGCGTCGCGGGCCACGTTGGTGCGGTCGGCGATGAAGAGCTGGCCCACCTGGCCGTCCACCGGCGAGCGCACCTGCAGCTCGGCCACCTGGCGCTCCAGGTCGGCCACCAGCAGCTGCTGGCGGGCCAGCGCGCTCTGCTTGGCCTGCACGTCCAGCTTGAGGCTGTCGGTCTTCAAGCCGCGCAGGTCGCGGGCCTGGTCCAGCGCCAGCTTGGCCTTGGCCAGCGTGTCCTGGGCGCGCTCCACCTGCATGCGCGCCGTGGCGCCCGCCTCGAAGGCCTGGGTCTGGCGGGCCAGGTCGTTCTGGGCGGTCTGCTGGTCGATGCGGGCGTTCTCGTAGGCGCTCTGCAGCGCCGCGCTCTGCTGGCGGGCCTCGACCTCGGCGCGGGCCAGGTCGGCCTTGAGCGCGTCCACATGGCTGCGCTCCTGGGCCAGGCGGTTGGTCAGCTCGGGCGAGTCGATGCGGGCCAGCACCTGGTCGCGCTTGACGGGGTCGCCGGCCTGCACGATGAGCGTCACGGTGCCGGCGCCCTGGGCATAGAGCGTGGGGCTCTGCGCGGCGACGACGCGGCCCTCGCCGGCGACGTCGCGCGTCAGCGGCGCGACGTCCACCGTGGCCAGCGTCAGCCGTGCGGCGCTGACGGCCGAGTCGGCGGACAGCGCCTGGCGGAGGCGGCCACTGCCCAGCAGCAGGGCCAGGGCCACGACGGCCGCGCCGCCGGCCAGCAGCAGCGGCCAGCGTCGCAGGAGCCCGGAACGGGGAGCGAGCAGCCGGTCCTGCTCGGAGGTGTCGCGAAAGCCAGTGTTCATGCACGGCTTTATTGCAAGCCCTGTGCCAGCAGTGGCTTCCTTATGAATCAATCACTTGGCATCGCTGGCGCTGTCCGCGGACACTGTCCGGACGGTCCGACCACGCACGCTCCATGTCCGAACACCGCATCTTCTCGACCGCCTTCGCGAAGGTCTACCCGCTCTACGTGCAGAAGGCCGAACGCAAGGGCCGCACGCGGGCGGAGGTGGCGCAGAGAATCCGCGGCATGAAGCTCACCTCGACGGTTCAGGCAGGCAAACGCGGGCACCGCCGGGTTCTGCTCGCGTTCGCGTTCGCGCTCGCATCGCTCAGCAACGGCGCGTGGACGCCCGCACATGCCGCGGATTGCTCGCCCGACGTGCTGTCATCCCTGCTGCTGGCGCAACAGCCGCCCGTCGGCCTCTTCGCCAACCCCAACGGGAATCCGTTGACCCCGGCCGAACTCGACGAGATTCAGGGCACGATCGCCAACATTCGCTCGACGCTGGGGCGGGTGTCTTCGCTGGCTGCGCTGAAGAATCCGTCGATCACTAGATCACTCGACATCACGGTGGGCGCCAACGTCAAGCTCAACGGCTATGCGTTCAGCCCGAAGACCTATGACGCGCACACGGAGAAGGTCGGCAAGGTCGTCATCACCTTCGCGACCGACCACCGCGCCGGAGATTGCAGGGTGTTCTGGATGCGGGTGTCCCTACCCGCCACCGGGACGCCTTCGAACCCGAAGGACGGGATGAAGGGCGCTTGAGCGCGTCAGGCCGTGCCGGTCAGCACCAGAAAGCAGTACGTCAGCACCGCCACCAACACGCACAAGCCAAACGAGGGTGTGGTTCGCATCATGTCCGTTCTCCTGTCCGTTGGAACGCGGCGGCTGGCACCTCAGGCGCGCAGCAGCTTGTCTGCATAACGCCAAGTTTGCGGGCCTTGTGGAAACACTGCGGCCAGTGCGGTTTCCGGCAGCCCCAGGTGGCGCTGCAGCAGCGGCGCCAGCACCTGGCGGAAGTCGGTGCGCACGGCCAGGTCGCGGCCGTCGGCCAGCGCGCTGCTGTCCAGGCCCGGCCATTCGCCCAGCACCTGGCCGCCGGCCACCGGGCCGCCCAGCAGCCAGATGACGTTGCCGCGGCCATGGTCGGTGCCGCCGTTGCCGTTCTGGCGCAGCGTGCGGCCGAACTCGCTGGCGACGACGATGACGGTGTCGCGCAGCGCGTCGCCCAGGCCGACGGCCAGCGCGTCCAGGCCCTCGCCCAGGCTGGCCAGCCGGTTGGCCAGCTGGCCGCGCACGCCGCCCTGGTTGACATGGGTGTCCCAGCCGCCGACGGACGTGAACGCGAGCTGGGTGTGCGCATCCTTGCGGATCAGCGTGCCCAGCCGCCTGGCGTCGGCCGCGAAGCTGCGCGCGGACGGCGCGCCGGCGTCGGCGCTGGGGTCCATGGAGCGGCCGCCCATGCCCGCGGCCATGCTGCGCGCCATCTCGCCGCGGCTCTCGGTGGCGTCGCGCAGCGTGCCGCTGAGCTGGGCGTCGCCGGCGTAGACCTTGGCCAGGCCGGCCTGCATCTGCGGGTTGTCGATGGCGCGGCGCTGCATCGCGTTGGGGCCCAGGCCCAGGCTGGCGACCTGCCCGGCGCCGGCGAAGATGCGCGGCGGCGTCTGCCCCATGCTGATGGCACGCGTGGGCGCCGGCTCGCCGGGCAGCGCCACCAGCAGCCGGTTCATCCAGCCGTCGGGCGTGGACTTGCGGCCCGGCGTGCCGGACTCGAAATAGTCCTGCGCGTCGAAGTGGGAGCGCGTCGGGTCGGGCGAGCCGCTGGCATGCACGAAGGCCAGCTGGCCGCCGTCCCAGTGGCGCTTCAGCGGTGCCAGGGCCGGGTGCAGGCCGAACAGCGAGTCCAGCCGCAGCAGCCCGTCCTCGGCGCCGGGCGGCGCGATGGCGATCTGCGGGCGACTGGCGGCGTATTCGCGCTCGCCATGGGGCGCGACGACCGAGAGCCCGTCCACCGCGCCGCGCAGCATCACGACGACGAGTTTCTTCTGCGCGGCCTCCTGGGCCCGCAGCAGCGAGACCGGCAGGCCGGCGAGGGTGAAGGCACCGAAGTGCAGCAGCTGGCGGCGGAGCATGGTCGGGTCCTCAACGCTTCATGAAATCGGGGCTGGCGAGCAGCAGCGCGAGCTGCTGGTCGGCCGGTTCGGCGGCCAGCGCGCGCCGCGTCGGCTCGCTGAGCGAGGCGCCCAGCGTCGCGCCCAGCCGCTGCGCGCTGCTGCCGCTGCGCTGGCCCAGCGTCGTCGCCAGCTGCACGCGCTGCGTCAGCGCCTCGGGGTTGCGCCAGGCCGCGGCCGTGTTCTTGTAGCCATCGGGCGTGGCCGCGCCGAACAGCGGCTGGCCGGCCTGGGCCAGCGCGGCCAGCAGGGCCTGCGGGTTGGCCAGCGGCAGGTCCAGCGCGCGCAGGCTGGACAGCAGGTATTGGTAAGGCGTCTTGAACTTGGCCTGGTAGGCCTCGCGGCTCCAGAACTCGTCGGCGCGCAGCAGCGTGCGCGTGAACTCGCGCAGGTCGCCGCCGCTGGCCCGGAAGTTGTCGGCCAGCTTCTGCACCAGCGCGGGTGGCGGCTCGTCCGCGACGAAGGCTTGGGCGAACTTGAAGGCCAGGTGGCGGGCCGTGGCCGGGTGGGCGGCCAGCAGGTCCAGCGCCCGTTCGCCCTCGGCCTGGCCGGCACCCTGGATGGTCTGGCCCAGCCAGGTCTTGACGCCTGCGTCATGCTTGCGCGGGTCGAACGCGAACAGCGCGCCGCTGCCGCCCTGCAAGGCCTTGCGCGTGTCCAGCCCCCAGCCGGTCAGCATGCGCGCCAGCTCGGTCACGTCGCGCTGCGTGTAGCCGCCGTCCACGCCCAGCGTGTGCAGCTCCATCAGCTCGCGGGCGTAGTTCTCGTTGAGGCCGTGGGGCACGCGGGCCTGCAGCTCCGGCCGCTGCGCCAGCAGGCGGCGGGCGCGCTGCGGCGGCTGGTAGCCGGCCACGACGCTCTGCGCGTTGTCCAGATAGATCAGCATGGCCGGATGCCTGGCGGTGGCGCCCAGCATGTCGCGGAAGCGCCCCAGCACATGCGGCCGTATCGCCTGCTGCTCGTAGTCGGCCACCAGCACACCCACCGCGTTCTTGCCGGCGAAGACGTTGAAGTGGTTGAACCAGAACTCGACCAGCACCTCCTGCAGCTGGGCCGGGCTCTGCAGCGCGCGCGCCAGCCTGGCCGTGCCGGCCTGCACGACCAGCGGGCGCACCTTGTCGCGCACGGCGTTCAGCGCGTCGCTGTCGGGCGTCATGCCGCCGGCCTTCTCGCGGCGGGCCTCGCGTGCCGCCTTGACGGCCTCGCGGTAGCGGCCCAGCAGCTGGGTCTGGTCCAGCTTGAACACCTCCAGCTCGGCCAGCCGGCTGACCAGGGCCGGCGGCTGGGGCAGGCCGCGCGGGTCCAGCTGCTCATCCAGGAAGCGCTCCAGCCAGGGGCCGGCGCCCTGGGCGGCGATGGCCGCCGCGTCGGCCGGGCGCGGGCCGTAGCCCAGGCGGTTCAGCGCATGCAGCGCGCGCTCGTCGGCGCTCAGCGGTGCCGCGCTGCCCGCCAGCGCCGCGGCCGGCGCCCGCCGGGCCAGCATCAAGGCGCCGGCGAGAGCGGCACCACTGCCGAGCATGAAGCGGCGGTTTTTCATGGACGATCTCCGTTGTCTTGCAGCGAAGAATCACCCGGCTGGCGCAAGGCCTTGTGGCCGAGGCGCAAAGATTTGTATCAACCCCGAGGTTAGGGCGGGGCGCGGCGCACAAAAAGGGCTTGACCCTCCCACAGTGGCAAGGATGACAGTGGAGTCCCGACCCAGCAACGCTGCGGAGATCCAGATGATCAGCTTCGAAGTGAACGACATGACCTGCGGCCATTGCGTCAGCACCCTCACCAAGGCCTTGAAGGCCGTGGATGGGGGCGCCCGCGTGCAGATCGACCTGGCCTCGCGGCGCGTGCAGATAGCAGCGACGCAGGCCGACGCCGACGAGCTGGCCGACGCGATCCGGGACGCCGGCTACACGCCCGTGGCGCTGGCCGAAGCGCCGCCCGCCACCGCGGCGCCGACCACCGGTTCGTGCTGCCGCCGTTGAACGGGCCGGCCCGCCCCTTACACTTTGTCCATGAGCAAGTTCTGGCGCATCGCATTGGCATGGCTGTTGGCCATGGCCTTGCCCATTCAGGGCTACGCCGCCCAGACCCTGCTGCTCTGCGCTCCCGCCGGCCATCAAGCCCCGGCGATGGCGGAACATGGCGGGCATGACCATGCCCGCATGCTGGAAGCCGCCAAGGCCGCGCCGGCCGATGATGGGGGGCATGCCCAGCACGCGGGCAAATGCAGCGTCTGCTCGGCCTGCTGCAATGCCGTCGCGCTGACCAGCGCCGTCCCCGGCCTGGCCGTGGCGCCGCCCGACCTGCCCGAAGTCCCCACCCTCCAGGCCGCCCACGACCGCGTGATGGTCGGCGGGCTGGACCGACCTCCCCGAAGCTCTCGCGCCTGACGGGCCCCGCGCGTTCCCCGCGCCGGCCCCGGCCCTGGCCTGCACCGGGCGTGTCGTGACGACACGCGGCCCGGCCGCAGCAACCCAGTTCATCTGCGAGAGACCCATGAATTCCATTGCATCCGGCGTGGCGCTGTGTCTGGCCGCCACGATCCTCGTGCTGGCGCCCAGCGCGTCGGCCCAGTCGACGCCACCCGCCGACCCGGCTCGGCGCCCCGATCCTCTGAAACCCCAGGCCCAGGTCCCGCCCCTGGTCTACCGGTCCGCCTTCCAGGGCTACCGTCCCAACGCCGAGGCGCCCGTGGGCGCCTGGAAGGACGCCAACCAGGCCGTGCAGCAGGCCGGCGGCTGGCGCGCTTATGCCAGGGAGGCCAGGCCGGCGGACGCGGCGCCACCGGCCGCGTCCGCGCCCGCGGGCCATGCGCATCACTGAGGGGCCGACATGAAGACGTTCCCACGCTCCCCGCGGCGCCTGGCGCTGCTCGCAGTGCCCTTGCTGCTGGCCGGCTGTGCCAGCCTCGACGGCATGGGCGGCATCGCGCCCGTGCAGGACGCTGCCAAGACCCACCTCGGCGCGACGCTGCTGCCCGCCGCCACCGAGCAAGACCTGGACCGCATCGACCAGCGCGTGGCCGAGCTGCTGGCCCAGCCGCTGAGCGCCGACTCGGCGGTGCAGATCGCGCTGCTGAACAATCGCGGCCTGCAGGCCAGCCTGCAGGAGCTGGGCATTGCCGAGGCCGAGATGGTGCAGGCCAGCCGCCTGCCCAACCCGGGCTTCAGCATCGCCAAGCTGCGCCGCGGCGACGAGCGCGAGATCGAGCGCGGCTTCTCCTTCGACCTTGCCCACCTGGTGGCGCTGCCGCTGGCGCGCCAGGTCGAGGGCCGCCGCTTCGCTGCCGTGCAGCGCAGCGTGGCCATGGAGATGCTGTCGCTGGCCGACCAGACCCGCAAGGCCTTCTACGCCGCCGTGGCGGCCGAGCAGACCGCCGGCTACATGCGCGACGTGCGGGCCACGGCCGATGCCGGCGCCGAGCTGGCGAAACGGCTGGCGCAGGCCGGCAACTGGACCAAGCTGCAACAGGCCCGTGAGCACGGCTTCTTCTCCGAGGCCGTGTTGAACCTGGCACGCGCCGAGGCCGGCCGTGTCGCCGCACGCGAGCGCCTGACCCGGCTGCTGGGCCTGTGGGGCGCGCAGACCGCGTTCGCGCTGCCGGCCCGCCTGCCGGAACTGCCGGCCCAGCCGCAGGACCAGCCCGACATCGAGCAGCTTGCGATGGCCTCGCGGCTGGACGTGCAGGCGGCCAAGGCCCTGGTGGAGGCGACCGCCAAGAACCTGGGGCTGAGCCGCGCGACGCGCTTCATCAACGTGCTGGAGCTGGGCTACCAGCGCAACGGCTCCAACGAGGCGCCGCGCCAGACCGGCTACGAGATCGGCGTGGAGATCCCGCTGTTCGACTGGGGCGATGCGCGCATCGCCCGCGCCGAAGGGGTCTACATGCAGAGCGTGCACCGGGCAGCCAAGACGGCCGTGGACGCGCGCTCCGAGGTGCGCGAGGCCTACCAGGGCTATCGCTCGGCCTACGACATCGCGCGGCATTACCGCGACGACGTCGTGCCGACGGCCAAGCGCATCTCCGACGAGAACCTGCTTCGCTACAACGGCATGTTCATCAGCGTGTTCGAGCTGCTGGCCGACGCGCGCGCGCAGATCGCCGCCGTCAACGCCTCCATCGAGGCGCTGCGCGACTTCTGGGTTGCCCGCGCCGATCTCGACATGGCCCTGGTCGGCAGGCCCGGCCTGGGCGGCGCTGGCACGGCGGCAGCCGTGGCCGGCAGCGCGGCTGCGGCCCATTGATGCAGGAGTCCACGATGTTTTCCCGACGCAATTTCTTCCGCGGCGCCGGCGCGCTGACCGCGGCCGTGTCCGCCAGCGCCGTCAGCCGCGTGGCCATGGCCGCGCTGCCCGAGCCGGTGCTGCAGACCCGGCCCGACACCATGGCGCCGCTGCTGCCCGAGACCGGCCGGCCCTACAACCCCGTCGTCACGCTGAACGGCTGGACGCTGCCCTGGCGCATGAACCAGGGCGTCAAGGAGTTCCACCTGGTGGCCGAGCCCGTCGTGCGCGAGCTGGCGCCGGGCATGAAGGCGCATCTGTGGGGCTACAACGGCCAGTCGCCGGGGCCCACCATCGAGGTGGTGGAGGGCGACCGCGTGCGCATCTTCGTCACCAACCGGCTGCCCGAGCACACCAGCATCCACTGGCATGGCCAGCGCCTGCCCAACGGCATGGACGGCGTGACCGGGCTGACGCAGCCGGCCATCCAGCCCGGCAAGACCTGGGTCTACGAGTTCGTCGCCCGCCGGCCCGGCACCTTCATGTACCACCCGCATGCCGACGAGATGACGCAGATGGCCATGGGCATGATGGGCTTCTGGGTCACGCACCCGAAGGTGAAGAACCCGCTGATCGACGCGGTGGACCGCGACTTCTGCTTCCTGCTGAATGCCTTTGACATCGATCCCGGCGCCGCGACGCCCAAGATCATGACGATGACGGACTTCAACCTCTGGTGCTGGAACAGCCGCGTCTTCCCGGGCATAGACACGCTGAACGTGCGCAGAGGAGACAAGGTGCGCATCCGCGTCGGCAACCTGACGATGACCAACCACCCCATCCACGTGCACGGTCATGAGTTCACGGTCACCGGCACGGATGGCGGCCCCACGCCCAAGGCCGGCCGCTGGCCCGAGGTGACGACCGACGTCGCCGTGGGCCAGATGCGCCAGATCGAGTTCGTTGCCGACGAGGAGGGCGACTGGGCCTTCCACTGCCACAAGAGCCATCACACGATGAATGCGATGGGGCACAACGTGCCGACCCTGATCGGCGTGGATCACCGCGGCCTGGCGGCCAAGATCACCCAGCTGGTGCCCGACTACATGGTCATGGGCGAGCGCGGCATGGCCGACATGGGCGAGATGGAGATGCCGCTGCCCGACAACACCCTGCCCATGATGACCGGGCAGGGGCCTTTCGGCGGTGTCGAGATGGGCGGCATGTTCTCGGTGCTCAAGGTCCGCAAGGACCAGAAGCGCGGCGACTACAGCGACCCGGGCTGGTACCGCCATCCCCCCGGCGAGGTGGCCTTCGAGTGGACCGGCGCGCTGCCCCAGCCCGCGCGCTTCGCCGCCGAGGGCGGCCAGTCCATGCCGCGCCAGACGCCGGCGCCGGCCGCCGAGGTCAAGGTCCGCAAGCCCACCGGCCATTCCGGTCACTGACACCCCATCCAGGAGTCCCCATGACATTGAAGTCCCTTCCCCTCCTCGCCGCGCTGGCCGTCGCCGCCGGTGCCAGCCTCGCCAGTGGCCAGCACGCCGGCAGCCATGGCGGCGACGCCATCGGCCAGCCCGGTGTCGCCGCCCAGGTCACGCGCACGGTGCACATCGACATGAGCGATGCGATGCGCTTCACGCCGGCCAGCATCGCGGTCAAGCAGGGCGAGACCGTGCGTTTCATCGTGAAGAACTCGGGCCGACTCAAGCATGAGCTGGTGCTGGGCAGCGTGCAGGAACTCAAGGAGCACTACGAGGTGATGAAAAAGCACCCCGAGATGGAGCATGCCGACGACAACATGGTCACGGTCGCGCCGGGCCAGACCGGCGAGATGCTGTGGCAGTTCACCCGCGCCGGTCAGGTCCACTTCGCCTGCCTGCAGCCCGGCCATTACGACGCGGGCATGAAGGGTCTGGTCAAGGTTGCAGCCGGAGGCAGCCATGTCGGCCACCAGCACTGAACGCCGCTGCGGACCCGCGCGCCGCACGCTGCTGGCCGGCGCCGCCGCCTGGGCACTGGCCGCCGCGGCCAGCGCCGCGCCCGCCGTGGACATCCAGGTCTGGAAGGACCCGAACTGCGGCTGCTGCAAGGACTGGATCACGCACCTGGAGGCCCACGGCTTTCGAGTGACGGTCATCGATCGCGGCAACATCGGCGCGCGCCGGCGCCTGGGCATCGCCGAGAAGTACGGATCCTGCCACACCGCCCTGGTGGGCGGTTATGCCATCGAGGGCCATGTGCCGGCGCGCGACATCCTGCGCCTGCTGAAGGAGCGACCCAAGGCGCTGGGCCTGGCCGTGCCCGGCATGCCGGTCGGTTCCCCCGGCATGGACGGCCCCGTCTACGGCGGCCGCAAAGATCCCTATGACGTGCTGCTGCTGGCCAAGGATGGCGGCGCCAGCGTCTACCAAACCTATCGTTGAAGGACTACCCCATGCAAGCCATCAAGACCCTGGCCGCCGTCGCGGCCGCCCTCACCACGCTGGCCGCGCCGGCCCAGGCCATGGAGCACGGCAAGACGCACGGCACACCTACCGCCACCACCGAGCTGACCGACGGCGAGATCCGCAAGGTCGACGCGGACAACAAGAAGCTCACCATCAAGCATGGCGAGATCAAGAGCCTGGACATGCCGGGCATGACCATGGTGTTCCAGGTCAGGGACCCGGCGCTGGTGGGGCGGGTCAAGGTCGGAGACAAGATCCGCTTCAAGGCCGAGAAGGGCGCCAGCGGCTTCGTCGTGACCGAGCTGCAGCCGGCCGGCAACTAGGGGCGCAGGAGGGCCGGTGGCCTCTGACGGCTTCGTCCGCGATCTCGTCGGCCCGATGCGCCGGGGCGACGCTGTCGCCCGCGAAGGCCGGCGCGTCGCCCCCAGCCAGTGGGCTCGCTGATGGCGATGGCCCGGTGCAGCGTCAGCCAGGGGAGCGCGTCCTGTCGTCGAACTCCAGCCGCATCCAGCGCGCCAGCGGCCGGCCCGGCCGCAGCAGACAGCCCTGCTCGCGCCAGGCGGGATGGTTGGGCGCGTCGGGGAAGAACTGCGGCTCCAGCGCAATGCCGGCGTGGCGCGGCAAGGGCAGGCCGTCGCGGCCGCACGAGTTCTGCACGAAGTTGCCGCTGCAGACCTGCAGGCCGGGGTAGTCCGTGAAGAGGCGCATGGCCAGCCGGCCATCCGTGGACGTCAGCTCGGCCGCGGCGCGCTCGCCGCGCGCGGCGGCCTCGTCCAGCACGAAGCAATGGTCGTAGCCGCCGCCGCGCCGCTGCTGCTCGCCCAGGCCCAGGCCGTCGCCGAGGCGGCGGGCCTCGCGCAGGTCGAAAGGGCCGCCGTCCACGGGCCAGAGCTCGCCGGTGGGAATCATGTCGGGTCGCACCGGCAGCATGCGGGCGGCCGCCACCCGCAGGCGATGGCCCAGCACCGGCGCCGTGCCGCCGTCGAGATTGAAGTAGGGATGGCTGGTCAGGCTGACGGGGCAGGGGGCCGAGGTGCGCGCGCCGAAGCTCAGCGTCAGCGCCAGGCGCGCCGGGTCGACGCGGTAGGTCACCTCGGCGTCCAGCGCGCCTGGATAGCCCTGGTCGCCGTCCGGCGAATGCAGGGCCAGGCGCAGATGCAGCGGGCCGCGCTCGACGACGCGCCAGCGGCGGCGGTCGAAGCCATCGGGCCCGCCATGCAATTGGTTGGCGCCTTCGTTGGCGACGAGGCGGTGCGTCCGGCCATCGAGCGGGAAGGCCGCGCCGGCGATGCGGTTGGCATAGCGCCCCACGATGGCGCCGAAGAAGCCGGGTTCGCTGAGATGGTCCGCCAGGCTCGCATGGCCCAGCACGACCTCACGCCGGCCGCCGTCGGCCAGCGGCACGCGGCAGGACAGCCAGCGTGCGCCGAGGTCGCTGACGTCGATCTGCAGGCCGCCAGCCTGGCCCAGCGTGTAGATGGCGGGGCTCATCGCGGCAGGCGGTCGGGCAGCACGGGGATGCGGATCATGAGGTCGGGAGCTGGAGCCGGTCGGCGCTGGCGTTACGTAAAAGGTGACGCTACCACGAGCTGGTGATCTCACGAGTTCGCAAGACCTGATCCAAGCTCCTGGATGGGGGGCGGTCTGGCGGATCAACGAAAGAATTCGGGTCCCGCGGCGCGGGTGGAAATGTCCAGGAAGAATGATTGCGTAATCATGGGCGTCGCAGCGCATGCCGAGCCGGCCTCGCACCGGACCCGGCCGCGTTCGACGGCCGCCCTGGCGGGCACGAAGGTCCCGGCCGCAGGCTTGCAGCGAGTTTGCTGCACTGCACAAATGCTTTGACAACCCAATCGGGCCCTGCCTAAAGTGGCCGCTCCTAACGGGAGCTGGCGATGGACTGGTTGAAGCAAGTCAGGATAGGCCCGCGTCTGGGGCTGGCCTTCGGCCTGGTGCTGTGTCTGCTGGCCGCGGTGGCGCTGCTCGGGCGGGCCAGCCTGGCCCAGGTGGCGGCCGGCTTGCAGACCGTCTACGAAGATCGCACCGTGCCGCTGGCCCAGCTGGGCGACATCAGCCGGTTGACCATACGCAACCGCTTCCTGCTGGCGGAGATGATGCTCAAGCCCGAGCCCGCCGTGATCGAGAGGCACTCTCAGGAGCTGAGCGCCAACATCAAGGCCATCGACGAACTGCTGCAGCAGTACCTGGCGACCCGGCTGACGCCGGAAGAGAAGCAGCTGGCCGACCGCTTCGTCGCCACCCGTACCAGCTATGCACGGCAAGGCCTGGCACCGGCGCGTGCCGCGCTGCTCAAGGGTGATCTGCAGGCCGCGCACGCGCTCTACGAGGGCAAGGTCGCCGAGATGGCGCCGCAGGTCGCGGACACGCTGGGCGAGCTGCAGCGTCTGCAGGTGCGCGTGGCCAAGCAGGAGTTCGATGCCGCGCAGGCCGTCAGGCAGCGCGCCGAGTGGTTCACCCTGGCGGCCGCGGTGTTCGCGATCGCCACGGGCGCCGTGCTCGCCTGGCTGATCACGCGCTCCATCACCCAGCCGGTTGCGGCGGCCGTGCAGCTGGCCGAGGCGGTCTCCGTCGGCGACCTGCGCCAGAGCGTCGTCGCGCAGGGGCGCGACGAAGTGGCGCAGCTGCTGCGTGCGCTGGGCACGATGAACGGCAACCTGGTCAGGATCGTCAGCCAGGTCCGCCACAGCTCGGACTCCATCGCCACCGGCTCGTCCGAGATCGCCACGGGCAACGCCGACCTGTCGCAGCGCACCGAGGAGCAGGCCTCCAACCTGCAGCAGACGGCGGCCTCGATGGAGGAGATGAGCGCGACGGTGAGGCAGAACGCCGACATTGCGCGCACGGCCACCCAGCTTGCCACCAGCGCCAGCGGCGTGGCGTCCAAGGGCGGCGAGGTGGTGGGCCGGGTCGTCAGCACCATGGACGAGATCACGACCAGCTCGCGCAAGATCGTCGACATCATCGGCACCATCGACGGCATCGCCTTCCAGACCAACATCCTGGCGCTGAATGCCGCGGTGGAGGCCGCGCGCGCCGGCGAGCAGGGGCGGGGCTTCGCGGTGGTGGCCGGCGAGGTGAGGGTGCTGGCACAGCGCTCGGCCGAGGCCGCCAAGGAAATCAAGAGCCTGATCAGCCAGAGCGTCGAGAGGGTGGACGCGGGTTCGCTGCTGGTGGCCGAGGCCGGCAACACCATGGGCGAGATCGTGGCCCAGGTGCGCCGCGTGGCCGACCTGATCGGCGAGATCGATGCGGCCAGCGGCGAGCAGGCCAAGGGCATCACGCAGGTCAGCGAGGCCGTCAGCCAGCTGGACCAGGTCACGCAGCAGAACGCGGCCCTGGTCGAGGAATCGGCGGCGGCGGCCGAGAGCCTGAAGCACCAGGCCGCCAGACTGGCGGAGGTGGTCGACCAGTTCAAGCTGGGGGCCGAGGCGCAGCGGCCGTCGCCGCCCGCCGTGCGCCCGGGCCCGCCCAGGCCGGCACCGCGCCCGGCCGCCGCGCCTGCGCTCAAGGCCCGGCCCGCGCTGGCTGCCGACGAGGCCGGCCGCTGGGAAAGCTTCTGAGGCGCCTCAACGGCCTGCCGGCGTCGACGCTCTCTGGCCAACGGCGCCGCCGCGTCCTGCTGTCACCGGTAAAAATCTCGGGCCCTGGGCCGCCGGGCCCGTCCGCCATCCCTAACATCGCCACCGCGCGCCGCGGTGCGCCTAACCCAAGGGATGTCATGAACAACAAGATCTGCGGCCGTGCCAGGCTCGCCTTGCTGAGCTTCGTCCTGGCCGCCGGCCAGGCCCTCGCGCAGACCGCGCCCCCGCTCCCAACCCCGCCCGCGTCGGCGGCGGCGCGGCCCGCGGCAATGCCGCCGGACCCGACCGAGCCCAAGCCCTTCGACAAGGTCATCACGGCCGAGGCCAAGACCCAGCAGGGGCTGTTCGCCGTCCACCGCGTCAAGAACAAGCTCTATTTCGAGATTCCCAAGGCGCTGCTGGAGCAGCCGCTGCTGATGGCGGTGAATGCCACGGCCGTGCCGGCCGGCCTCGAGCATGTGGGGCGGGCGCTGAACCAGGACGTGCTGCGCTTCGTGCTGCACCAGCACCGCGTGCTGCTGCAGCTGGTGAGCCATAGCGCCGTGAGCGCGCCCGACAACGTGCTGGCCGACGCCGTGCGCCAGTCCCAGCGCGATGCCATCCTGGCCGTGTTTCCCGTGGAGGCCTATGGCAAGGACGGGGCGCCGGTCATCGAGGTGACGCGGATGTTCAGCGCGGAGATGGGGGACTTCAGCGCCCGCACCATGGTGCGTGGCGGGCTGGACGGCAGCCGCAGCTACATCGAGAAGACCAAGGCCTTCCCGGGCAGCGTGCGCGTGGACGCGGTGCAGACCTACAACATCGGGGCGCTGCCGACGCCCACGCTGCCGGGCATGCCGGTGATGCCGCAGATGCAGCCCGCGCGCAGCGTGTCGCTCAACCTGGCCTACAGCATCGTGCAGCTGCCGCAGCAGCCCATGAGGCCGCGTCTGCTGGACGACCGCGTGGGCTTCTTCAGCGTCGGCCGCACCGACTTCGGCGACGGCCTGCAGGAAGCGCGCACCGAGCGCCTCATCACGCGCTGGCGGCTGGAGAAGAAAGACCCCGGCGCGGCGCTCAGCGAGCCGGTCAAGCCCCTGGTCTGGTACATCGACAAGGCCACGCCCACGGCGCTGCTGCCCTATGTGAAGAAGGGGGTGGAGGCCTGGAACCAGGCCTTCGAGGCCGCCGGCTTCAGGAACGCGGTGCAGGCCAGGCCCTATCCCACGCCCGAGCAGGACCCCGAGTTCGATCCCGAGGACGTGCGCTACAGCGTCATCCGCTGGGTGCCGTCGGCCATCCCCAACGCCTACGGGCCGCACCTGGCCGACCCGCGCAGCGGCGAGATCCTGAACGCCAATGTGGTGGTCTTCCACAACATCCTGCAGCTGCAGCGGGAGTGGTATGTCACGCAGGTGGGGCCGCTGGATCCGCGCGCCCGCACGCTGCCGCTGCCCGACGACTTGATGGGCGAGCTGGTGGCCATGGTCGTCACGCACGAGCTGGGTCATGCGCTGGGCTTTCCGCACAACATGAAGGCCAGCTCGCTCTACCCGGTGGACAAGCTGCGCGACCCGCAGTGGCTCAAGACCATGGGTCACACGCCGTCGCTGATGGACTACAGCCGCTTCAACTACCTGGTCCAGCCGGAGGACAAGGTCGACCCCGCGCTGCTCATCCCCGGCCTGGGGCCTTACGACGTCTTCGCCACCCGCTGGGGCTACACGCCCATTCCCAGCGCCAGGACGCCGGAGGAAGAACGCCAGCAGCTCAACCTGTGGGCGCGTGAGCAGGAGGCCAGTCCCTGGCTGCGCTTCAGCGCGCCCAAGGCCGAGGGCGGCGATTTCGGCGAGAACGCCGAGGCCGTCGGCGACGCCGATGCGGTGACGGCTACCGGCCTGGGTCTGCGCAACCTGCAGCGTGTCGTGAAGATGCTGCCCGCCCTCGTGCCGCAGGACGGCCAGGACGACCGGGCGCTGGAAGAGCTCTACCGCGCCGCCGGGATGCAGTGGCTGCGCGAGCTCAGCCATGTGGTGGCCATCGTGGGCGGCTACAGCGTGGAGAACAGGCACAACGACCAGCCCGGTGCCATCGCCACGGCCGTGCCCCGGGCCCAGCAGGCGCGCGCGCTGAAGTTCCTGGCCGAGCACCTGCTGGCCACCCCGCAATGGCTGCTGGACCCGGCCGTCACGCAGCGGCTGCGCGCTTCCGAAGCGCCGGGCCTGCTGAGCGCCTATCAGCGCGTCCTGCTGCGCATGCTGCTGGACCCCGCCCGCGGCCGCCGCCTGATGGCCCAGGAGGCTCAGCTGGGCGCCCGGGCCTACCGCATGGAAGACATGCTGGCCGAGCTGCGCCGCGGCGTGTTCACCGAACTCGCCGGTGCGGACGCCATCGCGGCGCCGCGCCGCAGCCTGCAGCGGCATTACATCGACACCTTGGTCGCGCGGCTCAACTTCCCCAGCCTGGCGGGGCTGGACGATGGCCAGGCCGCCCTGAGGGCGGAGCTGCGCGAGCTCAAGGGTCAGATCGCCGCCCGGGCGGGCCAGGGCGACCGCACGCGGCGCGCCCATCTGCAGGACCTGGTGGACACCATAGACAAGGCCCTGGACCCGCGCTTCGCGCCGGCGGCCAACCCACTGGCCGCCCTGTTGCGCGGGATGGGCTACCAGGCGGAGCCGGCCTGGGCGCCGGATGATCAAGCGGCGTGCTGGCCCGGGCCGGCCCTGCCCGTCGCCGCTCAGCCGAACTCGTTGCGCAGCGCGCCGTAAAGGCGCTGGAAGCGCGCCTGGCGCGGCCGCAGTTCGGCGGCCAGCGTGGCATCGGGGTCGGCGCTGCGGGCGATCTCGGGTTGGCGGCAGACCTCGTCCACGGTGGCGCCGCAGGCCAGCCAGGCCAGGCGCGCGGCACCCAGGGCGCCGCCGGCTTCGGCGCCGACGCCGTTGACGAGGCGCACGCCCAACAGCGAGGCGAGCAGGCCGGCCCACCACGGGCTGCGCGCACCGCCGCCCACCAGCCACAGCGACTCCGCCGTGCCGCCACCGGCTTGCAGCGCCTGCCAGCCGTCCAGCAGACCGAAGCCCACGCCTTCCAGCACGGCGTAGCCCAGCGCCGCCGGGTCATGCTCGTGCGTGAGGCCGAAGAACACGCCCTGGGCCTTGGCGTTGTTGTGCGGCGTGCGCTCGCCGCTGAGGTAGGGCAGGAAGATCGGCGCACGCTCGCGCTGGACCGGCGTGAGCCGGGCCACTTTTTCGATCAGCCGGGCCTCGCCGGGCTCGCCCAGCAGCTGCGTGACCCAGCGCAGCGCGCTGGCCGCGCTGAGCATCACGCTCATCTGGTGCCAGGTGCCGGGCAGTGCATGGCAGAAGGCATGCACCGCGTGCGCCGGGTTGGGGCTGAAGCGCTCGTTGCACAGGAAGACGACGCCCGAGGTGCCCAGCGACAGGAAGCCGTCGCCGGGCTTGACGACGCCCATGCCGACGGCGCTGGCCGCGTTGTCGCCGCCGCCGCCGGCGATGACGACGTTGGCCGGCAGGCCCCAGCGCGAGGCCAGCTCGGGCCTGAGCATGGCGCTGACCTCGCTGCCCTCGACGAGGCGGGGCATGTGGCGCTCGTCCAGGCCGGTCAGCGCCAGCGCCTCGGGCGACCAGCGGCGCCGGGCCACGTCCAGCCACAGCGTGCCGGCGGCGTCGCTCATCTCGCTGACGAACTCGCCGCTCAACTCGAAGCGCAGCCAGTCCTTGGGCAGCAGCACCCGGGCCACGCGCTCAAACAGCTCGGGCTCTTGCGCGCGCATCCAGGCCAGCTTGGGCGCCGTGAAGCCCGGCATCGCGAGGTTGCCGGTGATGACCGGCAGCGCGGGGCAGGCGGCCGTCATCTCGGCGCATTGCGCGGCGCTGCGGCCGTCGTTCCACAGCATGGCCGGGCGCAGCACGGTGTTGGCCGCGTCCAGTGTCACAGCGCCGTGCATCTGGCCGGAGAGGCCGATGCCGCGCACCTGCGCGAGTGCCGCTCCGTTCTCGGCCTTCAGCCGGACCATGCCCTGGTCCAGCGCGGCCCACCAGTCGGCGGGGTTTTGCTCGCTCCACAACGGCTGCGGCCGCTGCACGGTGAGCGCCACGCCGGTGGTCGCGACGATGCGGTGCCGCTCGTCGAGCAGCAGCAGCTTCAGCTCGGAGGTGCCGAGGTCGATGCCGAGGAACATGGATCAGACGAATTGGTTGACGATGTTCTCCAGGCGTTCCTGGCGGCCGGAACGCGGTTGCGGCGAGAGGTCTTGGGCATGCACCAGCGCCGCCAGGTCTTCGAGGCTGGCGCCGCCGTGGATCTTCTGGCCCAGCTCGCCGTTCCAGCCGGCATAGCGCTCGCTGACGGCCTTCTCCAGCTGACCGCTCTCGTACAGCGCGGCCGCGCTGAGGAAGGCGCGGGCCATGGTGTCCATGCCGCCGATGTGGCCCTCCAGCTGGTCGATGGGGGTTATGGACTGGCGGCGCACCTTGGCGTCGAAGTTGGTGCCGCCCGTGGTGTAGCCGCCGTGGCGGATCATCTCCAGCATGGCCGGGACGAGCGCCGCATGGTTGTTGGGGAACTGGTCGGTGTCCCAGCCCAGCTGCTCGTCGCCGCGGTTGGCATCGAGAGACCCGAAGATGCCCAGGGCACAGGCGGTGGCCACTTCATGCTCGAAGCTGTGGCCGGCCAGCGTCGCGTGGTTGACCTCGATGTTGACCTTGACCTCGTTCTCCAGGCCATAGGTTTTCAGGAAGCCGTAGACGGTGGCGCTGTCGTAGTCGTACTGATGCTTGGTGGGTTCCTGCGGCTTGGGTTCGATGAGGAGGCTGCCCTTGAAGCCGATCTTGTGCTTGTGCTCGACGACGGCGCTGAGGAAGCGCCCGTACTGGGCCAGCTCGCGCTTGAGGTCGGTGTTCAGCAGGGTCTCGTAGCCCTCGCGGCCGCCCCACAGCACGTAGTTGGCGCCGCCCAGGCGATGCGTCCACTCCAGCACATGCTTGACCTGCGCGGCGGCATAGGCATAGACCTCGGGGTCGGGGTTGGTGGCCGCACCGCTCATGAAGCGGCCGTGGGAGAACAGGTTGGCCGTGCCCCACAGCAGGCCCACTTTGCCGTCCTGCATCTTCTTGGCCGCGGCCTCCAGCAGGCCGTCGAGGATGCGGTTGGACTCGGCCAGGCTCGCGCCCTCGGGCGCCACGTCGCGGTCATGGAAGCACCAGAAGGGCAGGCCCAGCTTGGCGAAGAAGTCGAAGGCGGCGTCCAGCTTCAGGTGGGCGGCCTTGATGGGATCGGCCTCGGCGAACCAGGGGCGCTGGAACACGGTGTTGCCGAGGCCGAAGACGTCCTCGCCCTTCCAGCAGAAGTTGTGCCAGTAGCAGACGGCCGGACGCAGATGCTCGGCCAGCGTCTTGCCCAGCACGACGCGGTCGGCGTCGTACCAGCGGTAGGCCAGCGGATTGGTGGAGGCGGGGCCTTCGTAGCGGACGACGGGGAGATCGGAATAGGGGCTGCTCATGGCGGAGTCCTTGCTGCAGGATCAGGGAGGTGGAGGGAGGCGGGGGATCAGGCGGCGGCCGGCACGGCGGCGCTGGCGTCGGGGGTGTCGGCGCCGCGGGCCTTCAGGCGGCGGCGCGCTAGCTCGTCGGCCATCTGCAGCGTGGTGCGCTGGTCCAGCTTGTTGACCAGCAGGCAGGCGGTGCAGGCCGCGAACAGCGCGCCCACGCCGAAGCTGGATGCGACGCGGTAGCCCTCGATGGCGTTGGAGGCCGTGGGCTGCTGGGTGTCGTAGCCGAAGAAGCCGGCGAGGAACCACAGCAGGCCGGCCGAGCCCAGGGCCAGCCCGGACTTCAGCGCGAAGCCGATGGTGGCGAACACCATGCCGGTGAAGCGGCGGCCGGTCTGCCATTCCGAGTAATCGGCCGCGTCGGCGTACATGGCCCACATGACGGCGATGGTGGGCGCATAGAAGACGGCGCCCAGCATGTGCAGGCCCAGCATGGCCCACACGGCGGTGGGCGGCAGCGCGTAGAGGGAGCAGGCCGCCAGCGTCGACAGCGCAAAGCCGGTCGCGGCCACCGCGCGCCGGCCAAAGCGTGCGGACAGGCCGGCCGACAGCATGATGACGACGATGGTCGTCGCGAAGCCGGCCATGTTGATGAGGCTGTTGAACACGTCGGCGACGTTGGAGCTGGCGAGCTGGTCGCGCGTGCCGTGCACGATGTAGCCCAGCGCGTCGGCCAGGCTGCCGGTGTCGGCGGCGTCGGGCGTCGTCAGGCCCAGGGCCGCGATGAAGTCGAACATCGCGCCCTTGTCCACGTAGTGGTGGTAGTAGTTGAAGTGGGCGCCGCCGCGCAGGGACAGCATGCCGAAGTTGAAGACGGTGTAGACCACCAGCGCGATCCAGGGGCCGTTCTTCAGCAGGTCGGCGAAGTCCTGCCGCGGCGAGGCGCTGCTCTCCTGCAGCGGCTGGATGCGCTCGCGGGTCGTGAAGAAGGTGACGAGGAAGAGCAGCAGGCAGGCCGCCGCCCAGATGGACATGGTGACCTGCCAGCCGTGGGCGCGGTCATGGCCTTGCGCGAACTTGGCCACCAGCGGCAGCGTGAAGCCGCCGACGACGAACTGCGCCACGTTGACCGACACGAAGCGGAAGGCGTTGAGCCGGGTGCGCTCGTTCAGGTCCGCCGTCATGACGCCACCCAGCGCCGAGTAGGGCATGTTGTTCATGCTGTACAGCGTCATCAAGAGCGTGTTGGTGATGCCGGCATAGGCCACCACCATGCCGGTGCTCCAGCCCCAGGCCGGGTCGGGCGCCGTGTAGGCCAGCACCATGACGACGGCCCAGGGCGCCGAGGTCCACAGCACCCAGGGCCGGAACTTGCCCCAGCGCGTGTGGGTGCGGTCGGCCAGCACGCCCATCACCGGGTCGAACACCGCGTCCCACAGCCGCGGCCACAGCAGGATGGCCGCGGCCGTGTTGGCGCTGAGGCCGAACACGTCCGTGTAGAAGTTCAGCTGGAACAGGATCATGGACATGAAGACCAGGTTGGCCGCGGCGTCGCCGCAGCTGTAGCCGGCCTTCTCCATGAAGGAGAGGCGATGTTGGGGGAGGGCCATGGGTTTGTCTCGTTGGGTTCTTCTGGGTCACGGCCTGTCGCCGCTCAATCCTTGGGTTCGTAGCTGAGATGGTCGAAGTCCGCGGCCAGCCGCCCGCCCGACAGGTCCTGGCAGGCCAGGCCGATGAAGTTGCCGGTGAAGCCGAAGCTGCGCGCGAAGCCGTTGACGAAGCGCGTGGCGAACTCGTCGCTGAGCATGGCGGCGTCCAGCGCGGGGCCCATGTCCTGCCAGGCCCCGTGGCCGTGGCTGGCTTGACGGAACTGGAACTGGTAGCGGTCGTGCCTGAACTCGACGGCCAGGTCCACGGCGCCGTCGGCCAGCTCGACGGGCGCGGCCAGCTCGCTCAGGGCCGCATCGCGGTTGACGGTCAGGCGCAGCACGCGCCGGCCCGAGTCCGCATCGCGGCTGACGTGCAGATAGGCGTGGTTGCTGGTGTTGTAGTAGGCGACCAGACCCGCCATCTGCTGGAACAGCTGGGGCTGGAATTCCAGACTCGTCTCGACGCGGCAGTTGAAATGCTGCTGGCGGCGCGCCACCAGGCTTTGCTCGAACAGGCTCATCAGCGACTCGCGGCCCTTCAGGCGCAGGAAGCCGGGGCGCTCGGTCAGCGAAATCCAGCTTTCATCGAGAGGCACGCGCAGCGAGTTGAGGTGGGGGTTCAGCGCGGGCGAGTCGAAGTCGTCACGGGCCGGCTCGACGGGGAAGACATGCGCGGGCAGGCCGGGCTCGGCCGTCTGCAGCCGCGGCGCATTGCCGCCGCCCTCGATCTCGGGCCAGTCGTCGTCGCGCCAGTGCAGGCGCTGCAGCGCGGTCTCGCGGCCCAGCGGGCAGTGCAGGTTCTCGTAGACGCCGTTCTGCTGCTGCGCGTTCGGGCCGCTCCATTCCAGCGGGCGGCCGCAGAGATGGGCCATGTACCAGTCGCCGTTCTGCGTCTGGACCAGGCTGGCATGGCCGCTGCGCTGCAGGCCGTCGGTGGGCTGCTGCCAGGCCGTCAGCAGCGGGTTGCCGGGCAGGGTCTCGTAGGGGCCGTCGATGTGGCGCGAGCGGGCCAGCGTGACGGCATGCTCGTAGAAGGTGCCGCCCTCGGCCGTCAGCAGGTAGTACCAGCCGTTGCGGCGGTAGAGGTGCGGGCCCTCGACGACCTGCAGCGCCGTGCCGGCGTAGATGTTCTTCACCGGCCCGACGAGGCGCCTGGCCGCGTGGTCGTACTCCTGCAGCAGGATGCCATTGAAGTGGTGCTTGCCGGGCTGGTGTATCCATTGCTGGTTCACGAGCCAGTGGCGGCCGTCCTCGTCATGGAAGAGGCTGGGGTCGAAGCCCGAGCTGTTCAGGTAGACGGGATCGCTCCAGGGGCCGTCGATGTCGGGTGCGGTGATCAGGTAGTTGTGCGTGTCCTTGAAGGCGCCGAGGGTGGAGCGCACGTCCGTGTAGATCAGCCAGAACTGACCGCCGGCGTAGCTCAGGCAGGGGGCCCAGACACCGGCCGAATCGGGGTGGCCGGTTAGGTCCAGCTGGCTCTGGCGCGTGAGGGCGTAGCTGTGATGGCGCCAGTGCTTGAGGTCGCGCGAATGGTGGATGCGCACGCCGGGCCACCACTCGAAGCTGGAGGTGGCGATGTAGTAGTCGTCGCCGACGCGGCAGATCGAGGGGTCGGCATGGAAGCCCGGCAGGATGGGGTTGGTGATCATGAGGTGATGGCAGGGGTCAAGCGGTGGCGGCCCGGCGGCGTGGCGCCGGCCGTCACGCCGCCCCGGCAATCGGCGCGACCGGCCCGGGGGCCGAGCGGCTGGCGAGGTCGCGGCGATGGCGGCGACGGGATCGGGGTTGAAGGGGGGGCTGTCTCCAGGGCGGGGTGCTCGGCGGCGCCTTGCAAGGCTGGTTATGGCAGCAAATGTAGCGCTACCATTTTGCTTTGTGCAAGCGATGAATCTCTAACATTCCCGCGCTCCCAGGGGCGGCGGCACGGCCGGCGCGGCCCTGCCCTGGGGCAACCGGGCCCCGAGGGCCATGCGCTGCGCAGCCTCAGGCGGGGCGGTCGGGCGGCCGGGCCGAGTCGCTGATCGCGCCCTTGCTCCTCGCCAAGGCGTCGGCGCTGGTCGACCCGTGGCGGCCCCATGGCATCAGGGGGTCGGCGCGTTTCTCGGCACCCGGGGAACTGGGCAGGCGGCAGACGGCCGCCCCGCTGGGCCCGGCCATGCGCGGCTGCCGGAAGGCCAGCCGACGAAATCCATGCGCGCATCCCGGACTGCGGCGGCTGCCTCGTCGGGACCAGGTCCGACGGCCAGCCCGGGCCGCAGGGCCATGGCCGCAACCACGCCGCCGGCGCTGGACGCCAGCGTCGCGATGATGAAGGCCTGCGCCGCCGCGCGCACTTCAAGGCATGCGTTGCCACTCCGCGCGGGGGCGCGGCGGCTGGAGCGGCGCAACGCAAATATGATTGCGCAAACAAACCCACCACCAGCCGAGGGACCTCTTTGAAGCCAAGCGCACGGGCCGGACGCAGCACCAAGGTCGCCACCATCGCCGACGTCGCCCGGCTGGCCGGGGTGTCGCCGATGACGGTGTCGCGGGTCATCAACGGCGAGCAGAACGTGCGCCCCGGCACGCGCGAGAAGGTGCAGGCCGCCGTCGCCGAGCTGAACTACCTGCCCAACCAGGCCGCGCGCCATCTCGCGGGCTCCGAGCCCATCCGCATCGGCATGCTCTACATCGACCCGAGCGCCGGCTATCTGAACGAGTTCCTCATCGGCCTGCTGAACAAGGCCACGCTGCGCCATGTGCAGCTGGTGGTGCAGCGCTGCGACGCCGCGCGCGACGGCGAGGACAAGCCCGTGGCGGAGATGATCGCCAACGGTGTCGACGGCCTCATCCTGCCGCCGCCCTTCTGCGACTCGCAGCCGCTGCTCAAGCTCGTCGCCGAGACCGACACGCCGGCCGTCGTCGTCTCCAGCGGCGTGCCGCCCGAGACCGTCTGCGCCGTCGGCATCGACGACTACCGGGCCGCCTATGAGATGACGCGCCACCTGCTGGCCCTGGGCCACCACCGCTTGGGCTTCATCATCGGCGACCCCCACCAGAGCAGCAGCGCGCGCCGCCTCGCGGGCTTCCATGCGGCCATGGCCGACGCCGGCCTGAACATCGAGGAGGAGGAGGTCGTCGCGCAAGGCATGTTCACCTACCGCTCGGGTCTGGACGCGGCGGAGCTGCTGCTGTCGCAGGAGCGCCGCCCGACGGCCATCTTCGCCAGCAACGACGACATGGCCGCCGCCACCGTCGCCATCGCCCATCGCCTGGGCCTGGACGTGCCCAGCGACCTGACCGTCGTCGGCTTCGACGACGCGCCGCTGGCCACGACCATCTGGCCCGAACTGACCACCGTGCGCCAGCCCATCATGGAGATGGCCGGCGCGGCGGTGGACCTGCTGGTGCGCCACATCCGCGCGCGCCGCACCGGAGAGCCTCTGCCCTGCGAGCATGAGCTCAAGGACTTCGAACTGGTCCGACGCCAGTCCGACGCCGCCCCCAGGCTGCGCCCCCCTTTGAGAAAGTGATCCCGGCCCCTTGCGGGCCGTTTCTGCATGACCCCACTTGCCGCCCCGCGCTTCAAGCGCCTGCTGCTGACCGGCGCCGCCGGCAACCTGGGCCGCGTGCTGCGGCCCCGCATGAAGGCCTATTGCGACCTGCTGCGCCTGTCCGACCTCGCGGCCATGGACCCGGCCGGCCCGGGCGAGGAGGTGGTGCAGGCGCCCCTGCAAGACCTGGCCGCGATGCAGTCGCTGCTGAAGGACGTGGACGCCGTGCTGCACTTCGGCGGCGTCTCCATCGAGAAGCCCTTCGACGTCGTGCTGCCGGCCAACATCGTCGGTGCCTACAACGTCTACGAGGCGGCGCGCCAGCGCGGCGTCAAGCGCATCGTCTTCGCCAGTTCCAACCATGTGACCGGCTTCTACAGCCAGGGCGAGACGCTGACGCCGCAGGCCGCGCCGCGGCCGGACAGCTATTACGGCCTGTCCAAGGCCTTTGGCGAAAACCTGGCGCAGTTCTACTTCGACCGCTACGGCCTGGAGACGGTGTCGCTGCGCATAGGCTCGGCCTGGCCCGTACCCACCGACCGCCGCATGCTGTCGAGCTGGCTCAGCTACGACGACCTGGAGCGCCTCGTCGTCGCGGCGCTGAGCGCGCCTGTCGTCGGCCACAGCATCGTGTACGGCATGAGCGACAACCGCTCGGTGTGGTGGAACAACGCACCCTCCAGCCACATCGGCTTCAAGCCCCAGGACAGCTCCGAGCCCTGGCGCGCCGAGGTCGAGGCGGCCCAGCCCCGGCTCGACCCCAGCCGCCCCGAGGTGCGCTGCCAGGGCGGCCAGTTCGTCACCCTCGGTCCCTTCGAGAAGGACCCGGAATGAAGATCGCCTTCACGCCCAACGCGCGCCGGCCCGACCCCGCCATCGAGGTGCTGGACGAGGCCTTCCTGCCGCTGCGGCTGTTCGCCGCCGGCGTCGAGCAGCTGGCCACCGGCCTGGCCTGGGCCGAGGGGCCGGTGTGGTTCGGCGACGGCCGCTATCTGCTGGTCTCGGACATTCCCAACAACCGCATCCTGCGCTGGGACGAGACGACGGGCGCCGTCAGCGAGTTCCGCAACCCCAGCAACAACGCCAACGGCCATGTGCGCGATCGTCAAGGCCGCCTGGTCAGCTGCGAGCACCTGACGCGGCGCATCACGCGCACCGAGTACGACGGCCGCATCACGGTGCTGGCCGATCGGTTCGAGGGCAAGCGCCTGAACTCGCCCAACGACATCACCTGTGCGCCGGACGGCAGCCTGTGGTTCAGCGACCCGCTGTTCGGCATCGCCAGCGACTTCGAGGGCGAGCGGGCCGAACCCGAGCTGGCCCAGGGCGTCTACCGCATCGACGGTGCGACGGGCGGGCTCACGCTGCAGCTCGACGACCTGCAAGGCCCCAACGGCCTGGCCTTCAGCCCCGATGGCCGCGTGCTCTACGTCATCGAGAGCCGCGCCCGGCCGCACCGGCTGATCTGGGCCTATGACGTGCAGGGCGCCACGCTGGTCAACAAGCGCCTGCTGATCGATGCCGGCGGCCCCGGCGCCTTCGACGGCATGGCGGTGGACGAGCAGGGCAACCTCTGGTGCGGCTTCGGCAGCGACGGCAGCGCCGGTGCCGACCCCGCGCAGCTGGACGGTGTGCGCGTCTACAACGCCCAGGGCCGGGCGCTGGCCCATATCCACCTGCCCGAGCGCTGCGCCAACCTGTGCTTCGGCGGCGCCAAGGGCAACCGCCTGTTCATGGCCAGCACGCATTCGCTCTACGCGCTGTACGTGAACACGCGCGGGGCGGTGGCTTAGGGCGGCCGCGGCGTCGGCGGGATGGCCATTCGACCCGGACGGCGTTCGCGAATCCTTCTGCGGTTAGATTCAGCAGGGCCTATCCGCGGCGGCGCGGTGGATAGGCCGCCGCAGCGATGGCTCCGGCCCGCGCCACCGACACCAGGAGGTCTTTCATGAACAACGCCCTCATCCACCGTGTCCTGGCCACCGACGACGGCATCGCCGCACTGGCGCTGCGCCTGCCGGTCGGCGTCATCTTCATCGCCCACGGCGCGCAGAAGCTGTTCGGCTGGTTCGGCGGCTATGGCCTCGAAGGCACCGGCCAGTTCTTCGCGTCGCTGGGGCTGCAGCCGGGCGTGCTCATGGCGCTGCTGGCGGGCTCGGCCGAGTTCTTCGGCGGCCTGGCGCTGGTCCTGGGCCTGCTGGTGCGGCCGGCCGCGGCGGCCCTGTGCTTCGCGATGCTGGTGGCCATCTTCGCCGTGCACATCGGCAAGGGCTTCTTCCTCGACAAGGGCGGCTACGAGTACGCGCTGGCGTTGTGTGCCGCCGCGCTGTCGCTGCTGTTCAGCGGCGCGGGCCGGCTGTCGCTGGACCGCGCCATCTCGGGCTCGCGCTGAGCCGGCCGGCTCAGGCCGGCGGGCGATGCCAGGCGGCCCGGTCCTCGAGGAAATAGTCCTTGGCCGGCGGCTCCATGGCCTCGCCCTCGAACAGGCCGGCGGGGCAGCCCAGGGCGTCGGGCAGGCGGGCGTCCAGCGTGAACACATGCGAGCCGCAGGTCTTGCAGAAGGCGCGCTGCAGGTTGGCGGTAGGCCCGAAGTGGCTCAGCCCCTCGGGGTTGGCGATGACGGCCTGCGCCAGCGGCAGCGTGAGCCAGGTGCTGAAGGCCGCGCCGCTGAGGCGTCGGCATTCGCCGCAATGGCAGTTGACCGGGCGGCCCAGGGGCCGCGGCGTCGTGACGGATACGGCACCACAGAAACAGGAACCACGCGCGAGCTCGCTCATCGACAGGCAGGCTTTTGTTGATGTTGCCGGGCACTATGCCTGCGCGCCGCCGAGGCACCCGAAAGTCAGGCCCGCGTCAACCGCGATCGAGGCTGGCCGTTCAAGTAGCACCGGCGGCAACGCGCCGCCACTTCCTGCACACGGCTTCACCATGACCACGCTGACCCTCATCTTCAACGGCCCTCCCGCCCAGGCTCGCCGGGCGCTGGGCGGGCTGCTGCAGCGCTTCCGCTCGGCCTATTTCGTCGAGCGCAGCAGCCAGGAATACCTGGTGACGGCCGACGACGCCACCGCGGCGGAGCTGGCCCGGCAGCCGCTCTGGTCGGCCCGTACCCCGGGCTGAACGCGCGCGGGCGGCGCGCTGCCGGGGCCGCGCCGTTCAGCGCCTGCCCAGGGGGCGGATCAGCAGGCAGACCACCAGCGTCGTGCCGATCAGCACGTTGCCCACCCAGGGGAAATGCACCAGCCGGCCGTCGGCCGCGATCGTCACGATGTGGCCCGACACCAGCGCCGCCAGCCCGCCGGCCAGCTGCTGCAGCGCGGCGTTGATGGCCGTGAAGGCGCCGCGCTGCTCGGGCGCCGGGATGCCGGCCACCATGACCTGCCAGGGCACCATGCGCGAGAAGATGCCGGCGAACATGACCACGTTGATGGCGATCAGCGTCAGCAGCGACGACGGCCCCAGCCGCGTGTAGAGGGCCACCATGCTCACGGTGATGGCGCTGCCCGCATAGAACACCGGCAGCGGCCCGAGGCGGTCGGTCAGCCGCCCCACCAGCGGCGCGACGAACAGCGTGCTGATGCCGGTGACGAGGTAGACGACCGGCAGCTGCTCCAGCGCAATGCCGACGTTGTGCACCGAGAAGGCGCTGGCGAAGGGCATGATCATGAAGCCGCCCGTCGTCAGCAGCGCCGTGATCAGGAAGGCATGCAGATGCCGGCGCTGGGCCACCGTGTGCCACAGGTGGGCGAAGGCGCCGCGGTCGGTCTGCAGTTTCAGATGGGCGTCCACCGGCTGCATGCGCCAGGCGATCAGCAGGCCGCCGACACCGCCGAAGGCCGCCAGCGCCAGGAAGGGGGCATGCCAGTCCCAGTGCGTGGCGAGGTACAGGCCGAACGGCAGGCCCAGCACCTGGCTGGCCGCGAAGCCGCCCTGCAGCAGCCCCATGACGCGGCCGCGCAGCGCGGGCTCGAACAGGTCCGCCGCGATGGCCAGGACGATGGAGCCGATGACGCCGCCGAACAGCCCCGTGACGATGCGCGCCAGCAGCAGCGATTCGAAGCTGCTCGCCAGGCCGCACCACAGCGTGCCCAGCAGGAAGCCGCCATAGAAGAACAGCAGCAGCTTCTTGCGGTCGAAGCGGTCGGCGAAGCCGGCCGTCAGGATGCCCGAGAGGCCGGCGCTGAAGGCATAGGCCGACACGACCAGGCCGAACTGCCGGGCCGTCATGGCCATGGCCGGCATGATCATCGCGCCCAGCGGCGACATGATCATGAAGTCCAGGATGACGGCGAACTGCAGCAGCGTCAGCAGCCCGGTCGCGAACCGTTGGTAGGGTGAGAAGGCGGGGGCGGGAAGCGCGGCGGCAGACATGGGCCGGGAGTGTGCGCCAACGGCCCGCCCGGCCTTGGCAGCAGCCTGCAGGCCGGCGCGGGATGCCGTCCTACGCGGCCTTGCGCCGCCGGCTCACGCGCGCCGCCCCGGCGTGGCGCCAGACTGCCGTCATCCTCGACTGCGGAGCTGCGCCATGACGACCGCGACCGACTGTCTGCCCGAACTGCAGCCCGGCATCCGCGGGCCGCAGGCCGAGATCCTGATCTGCGTCGTCGGCACGGCCGAGGTGCTGCAGCGCGCCGAGGCAGAGCTGGCGGCGCTGGCCGCCGACCACCATGTGCACCGGCTGGACTGGCGCCTGGACGACGAGTTCGGCGAGCCGCCGGTGGCGGCCGACTGGGCGGACGGCCTCGTCGTGCTGAACGCCGACGCCTGGGCCGCGCCCACCGGCTGCGCCAAGCTGCAGGCCTTGCTGAAGATGGCCTGGCGCTGCGGCCGCACCGTGCTGCTGTGCGGCGATGCGATGCACTCGCTGCGCACGCTGGGCTTCCCGGCCGATGTGCCTGCCGAGGTCGAGGGCTTGTTCCTGTGCCCGCAGGGGCCTTGCGGGGCGACGCTGCACGAGTTCCTCGACGCGGTCCATGAGCAGCCGCACCGCGGTCGCTGAAGCCGCAACGAAGGCGAGCGCCGCGGGCCCCTCACGGGCCCGCGGCGGCTTGCGCTATCGGCGCATCAGGCCCACGACGAGGCTGACGACGGCCAGGATGACGAAGCCGTAGAACAGCAGCTGGGCGATGCCCGCCGCGCTGGCGGCGATGCCGCCGAAGCCGAACAGGGCGGCCACCAGGGCGATGACGAAGAAGATGATGGCGTAACGCAGCATGGGGTTCTCCTTGGGCCGGCGGCCCGGGCCTGTACAGGGGACGGCATGCGGCCCGTTGCCGTCAGTCCCAATCTAGGACGAGGCCCGCGGCCGGCTTGCCGGCTGCTGCCGCGCGGCCGGGTAGGAGGCCGCCGATGCGGCCGCTGCCGCGGCGCCGTCGCAGCGGACGGGCGGCAGCGTCTCGCCGGGGTCGACGAAGGCCAGCAGCGCGGCCGGCGGCGTCAGCGCACCCAGCGCGATGGCGGCCAGGGCCTTGCCGCCCAGCGCCCGGCCTTCCAGGGCCACGCGCGGCTCGGCCAGCCTGCCCTGCACGCGCAGCGGCGCGCGCAGCGTCAGCGGCGAGAAGTCCTTGGGCCGGGCCACCACGCGCAGGTCCAGCGTCTCGTCGGCCAGGTCGATGCGACCGTCGATGTCGATGCGGCTGTCGCGGTTGTCGATGACGGCCGAGCGCGGCCGCAGCACGCCGGCCTTGAAGCGGCCGTCCAGGCGCGCGCAGTTCAGCGCCAGCCGGTGGTCGCCGCGCAGCAGCACGCCCAGGCCCTGGGCCAGGTCCAGGCCGGCGGCCTCGGTCAGCAGATGGGAGACGCTGCCCCGGTCCAGCCGCAGGCGCAGCGGGCCGTCCAGGCTGCCCAGCAGCTCCGCGGGGCTGCGGCCCTGGCCTTGCACGTCCAGGTCGGCGCGCAGCCGGCCGGTCAGCGGATCCCGGGCCAGGCCGGCGGGCTGGAACCTGAGCCATTGCTCCACGGCCATGCCACGCACGTCCAGGGTCACCCGCCACCGCGGCGGGCTGGGGCGGGTGTCCAGACGCGCCGAGCCCGCGGCCTCGCCGCCCGCGATGCCGGCATTGAAGCCCTGCAGGCTCAGCACGCCGTCCTCCAGCACCAGGCTGGCGTTGACGGGCGCCAGCGGCGCCAGGCGGGCGCTGCCCAGGTCCAGCTGGCTCAGGGCCACGGCCACGCGGGCGTCCATCATGCGCAGCGAGGGCAGGTCCCAGGGCCGGTCGGGCAGCACGCGCCCCGGGCGGCTGGGCGGCGTGTCCGTGCCGAAGGCCGGGCCCAGGTCGGCCAGGCGCAGCGGGCCGCCGCGCAGCAGGCCGCTGAGCAGCGGGCGCCGCGCCGGGTTGGGGCGGGTGTCGAAGGCGAAGTCCCCGCCCAGCTGGCTGCGGCCCACGCGCGCCCGGGCGCCGCCCAGCTGCCAGACGCCCGCGGCATGCTGCAGCCGCCCGCTCAGTGCCAGCGGCGGCGTGTTGGGCAGCGTGATGCCGAAGGGGCGGCCGAGGTCGGCCAGCGAGTGGCCATGCACCTGCAACTGGCCGTCCAGCGCGCGGGCGTCCAGCAGCGAGGCGGCGCTGCCGTCGAAGCTCAGGCGGCCGTTGCGCTGGGTCAGCTCGGCGCTCAGCCGCACCGGCGGCAGGCCGGCCTCGGCGGGTGCCAGCAGGGCCAGCCCGGCGCCGGCCTCGGCCTTGAGGGCCAGCTGCTGGCCGCGCAGCCGGCCCTGCAGCTCGGCTGTCCAGCGGCCGTCGGCCTGGGTGGCGAAGCGGGCGTCGCCTGCCAGCAGCAGCGGCGCATCGTCCAGATGGGCCGTGCCATGGTGGATGACGAGATGGTCGATGCGCGGCAGCGCGGCCGGCTCCTGGCGCTGGCCGCTGGGTTGCACGGGCCAGGCGGTGCGGCCGTTGGCGTCGCGCTGCCAGTTCAGCTGCAGCGCGTCGGCCTGCACCCGCCTCAGCCGCAGCGGCGCGCCGCCGCGCCAGGCCCAGAGGTCGCGCCACTGCCAGTGCAGCCGCAGGCCCTGGGCATCGGCCAGCGGCTCGCCCTGGCTGCCGGTGACGCGCAGCCGCGCGGCCTCGAGGCGGGGAGCCAGCAGCAGATGCAGGCGCGCGCCGCCGTCCATCTCCAGCCCGCGCCCGGCCCGCACGGCCAGCCAGGGCGCGAGGCCGGGCCAGCCAGCCCATTCCAGGGCGGCCACGGCGGCGGCGCAGGCCAGCAGGGCGGCGCCGACGGCTTTGGCGGCGACTTTCATGTCGTCATGCTGGGGCCGGCCCGCTGCCGCGGACGTGGGACCGACCCGCTCGCGCCTGTAGGACCAGGGCCGGCGCCGCCCTGGGATAATTCCCGACCGTGCGGTCGACAAATCGCACTTACCATCGACAGGCCTTTATTTCTGTCGCCATGGACTTCTCGATTGCCGCCATCCTGGGCCTAGACGGCCTGACCAACGGGGCCATTTACGCCCTTGTCGCGCTGGCCCTGGTGCTGGTGTTCTCGGTCACTCGCATCATCTTCATCCCGCAGGGCGAGTTCGTCGCCTTCGGCGCGCTCACGCTGGCCTCGCTGCAGCTGGGCAAGGTGCCGGGGACCGTGTGGCTGCTGCTGCTGATGGCCGTGGCGGCCGCGTTGCTGGACCTGGTGCAGGGCCTGCGCGAGCGCCGGCCTCCGGCCCGCCTGGCGCTGGGCCTGCTGCGCACGCTGGGCTTCCCCGTCGTGCTGGCCGTCGCCGTGCCGCCGCTGGTGCCGCAGCAGCCGGCGCTGTGGCTGCAGGTGCTGCTGACGCTGGCCATCGTCACGGCCATGGGCCCGCTGCTGTACCGGCTGGCCTACCGCGCGCTGTCCAGCGCCAGCGTGCTGACGCTGCTCATCGTGTCGGTGGGCGTGCATTTCGCGCTGACCGGCATCGGCCTGGTGTTCTTCGGCGCCGAGGGCTACCGCACGCCGGCCTTCTGGGATGCGCGCTTCGATGTCGGGCCGCTGAGCCTGACCGGCCAGACGCTGATCATCTTCGGCGCCTCGATCGCGCTGCTGGCCGTGATGGCGCTGTTCTTCGAGCGCACGCTGACCGGCAAGGCGCTGCGCGCCACCTCCGTCAACCGCACCGGCGCACGGCTGATGGGCATCTCGGGCGACGCGGCCGGCTCGCTGAGCTTCACGATGGCGGCCTTCATCGGCGCGCTGTCGGGCCTGCTGATCTCGCCGTCCACGACCATCTACTACGACACCGGCTTCCTGATCGGCCTGAAGGGCTTCGTCGCCGCCGTGTTCGGCGGCCTGGCCAGCTTCCCGATGGCGCTGGGCGGCGCCATCGGCGTGGGCCTGATCGAGAGCTTCGGCTCGTTCTACGCCAGCGCGTTCAAGGAGGTCATCGTGTTCACGGTCATCCTCCCCGTGTTGCTGTGGCGGTCCTTCGTGGACCCGCACCACGAGGAGCACTGACATGAACCGCACCCATCTGTCGATTGCCGCGGCGGTCGTGCTGCTGGTCCTGCCCTTCGCGCCGGTGCCGGACTTCTGGATCACGCAGCTCAACTACATCGGCCTGTTCTCGCTGGTCGTGCTGGGGCTGGTGCTGCTGACCGGCGTGGGCGGCCTGACGTCCTTCGGCCAGGCGGCGTTCGCCGGCGTCGGCGCCTACGCCACCGGCTACATCTGCACGGTGATGCACCTGTCGCCCTGGCTGGGCCTGGTCGCCGGGCTGGCCCTCACGCTGGTGCTGGCGCTGGCCATCGGCCTGCTGACGCTGCGCATGTCGGGCCACTACCTGCCGCTGGCCACCATCTGCTGGTGCCTGGCGCTGTACTACCTGGTCGGCAACCTGGAGGCCCTGGGCAAGTACGACGGCCTGCTGGGCCTGCCGGCCATCACGCTGGGCGACTTCAGCTTCCAGAGCGAGCGCCGCATCTACCTGCTGATCTGGCTGGCGGCGCTGCTGGCCGCCGTCGGCATCACGCGGCTGCTGGACTCGCGGCCGGGCCGCATCATGCGCGCGCTCAACACCAATCGCGGCGGCGGCGCCACCATGCCCGAGGCCATGGGCGCCTCCACCTTCCGCTACAAGCTGGTGATGTTCGTCGTCGCGGCGCTGCTGGCCTCGGTGTCGGGCTGGCTGTACGCCCACATGCAGCGCAGCGTGAACCCGTCGCCGTTCGGCATCAAGTTCGGCATCGAGTACCTGTTCATGGCCGTGCTGGGGGGCATCGGCACGGTGGGCGGTGCCTTCACCGGCGCGGCGCTGGTGAAGCTGGCCGAGGACCAGCTCAAGGTCTGGCTGCCCATGATCTTCGGCGGCTCGGGCAACTACGAAATCATCGTGTTCGGCGTCGTGCTGGTGCTGGTGCTGCGCTTCGCGCCGGACGGCTTGTGGCCGCTGATTTCGCGCGTCATCTCGCGCTGGCTGCCGGCGCGCGCCGCGCGCCCGGTCGACGAGGGCGCCGCGCGCCTGGGCTCGCGCAGCCATCCCGAGCGCGGCGCGGCGCTGCTGGACGTGCGCGCCATCCGCAAGCAGTTCGGCGGCCTGGTGGCCGTCAACGACATCAGCTTCTCGATCAAGGCGGGCGACATCGTCGGTCTGATCGGCCCCAACGGCGCCGGCAAGAGCACCACCTTCAACCTGGTCTCCGGCGTGCTGCCGCTGACCAGCGGCCAGGTCGAGCTGCTGGGCCAGCGCGTGGACGGCCGCGGCAGTCGCGACATCGCGCGCGCCGGCCTGAGCCGCACCTTCCAGCATGTGAAGCTGGTGCCCGACATGACGGTGCTGGAGAACGTCGCGCTGGGCTGCTATCTGCGCACCCGCAGCGGCACCGCCGCCGCCATGCTGGGCCTGGACCGCGGCGAGGAGGCCCAAGCCCGCGCCGAGGCGCTGCGCCAGCTGCGCCGCATCGGCCTGGCCGAGCAGGCGCATGAGCTGGCCGGCAACCTGGCGCTGGGCCCGCAGCGCCTGGTCGAGATCGCCCGCGCGCTGGCCAGCGACCCCTCGCTGCTGCTGCTGGACGAACCCGCCGCCGGCCTGCGCCACAAGGAAAAGGAAGCGCTCGCCGAGGTGCTGAAGCAGCTCAAGGCCGAGGGCCTGTCGCTGCTGCTCGTCGAGCACGACATGGATTTCGTCATGAAGCTGACCGACCGCATCGTCGTCATGGAATTCGGCCGCCACCTGATGGAAGGCACGCCCGCCGAGGTGCAGGCCAGCCCGGCCGTGCGCGCGGCCTACCTGGGAGCGGACGAATGAGCGCCCTCCTGGAAGTCAAGGATCTGTACGCCGGCTACGGCCGTGCGGAGGTGCTGCATGGCCTGAGCTTCTCGGCGCCCGAGAAGAGCGTCGTCACCGTCATCGGCCCCAACGGCGCCGGCAAGTCCACGCTGCTGGGCGCGCTGATGGGGCTGCTGCCGTCGCGCAGCGGCGCGCTGCGCTTCGCCGGCGAGGACATCGCCCGGCTGACGCTGGAGGAGCGCGTGCTGGCCGGCCTGGCGCTGGTGCCCGAGAAGCGCGAGCTGTTCGGCACCATGAGCGTGGAGGACAACCTGCTGCTGGGCGGTTGGCGCCCGAAGAAGCTGGGCGACGGGCGCTGGCGCGACGGGCTGGAGAGCGTCTACGCGCGCTTCCCGCGCCTGAAGGAGCGGCGGGCGCAGGCGGCCGGCACGCTGTCCGGCGGCGAGCGCCAGATGCTGGCGCTGGGCCGTGCGCTGATGGGCCAGCCCAAGCTGCTGATGCTGGACGAGCCCAGCCTGGGCCTGGCGCCGCTGATCGTGCGCGAGATCTTCACCATCGTCGAAGACCTGCGCGCTACCGGCGTCAGCATCCTGCTGGTGGAGCAGAACGCCCGCGCCGCGCTGCGCGTGGCCGACCATGGCCATGTGCTGGAGACCGGCGAGTTCGGCCTCAGCGGCCCGGCGGAGCAGCTGGCGACGGACCCGCGCGTCATCGAGACCTATTTGGGCGCGGGGCGCAAGGACTGAGCCTGGCGCCGGCCCCGGTGGAGCCGGGTGCCGCTCAGAAACGCAGTTCGCGCAGATAGCCGTCGGCGACCAGCAGCGCTGGGTTGGCGTCGGCCGAATGCGTGCCGGGGCCGTTCTCCATGCCGCCCGTCAGCCAGCCGTCGCCGCGCGGGGCCAGCGCGCGCAGCTGGTTGTGGCGCGCGCCCGGTGTCAGCGTGATGCGCTGCTGCAGCTGGCCGTCGGCCGCCAGCAGCGCCAGCAGCGGCCTGGACTCCTCGGAGATGCTGGCACCGGTGGGGTTCTGCGTGTAGCCGGTGCTGCCGGCCAGCAGCAGCCGGCCGTCGGCGCGCTGCGCCACGTCGAAGGCCACGTCGCCGGCGTCGAAATCCAGCACCCGGTAGGCCGAAGCCGTGGTGGCGCCGGCCGGCACCAGCGCGAGGAAGGCGTCCCAGCCCTCGGCCGTCTGGCGGCTGCGCACGCGGCCGGCCGCCGCGACCTGCCCGCCCACCCAGCGCAGCGCGTGCAGCTCCGAGCGTTGCTGCGTGTCGATCAGCGCCGTGCCCAGGCGCTGGCCGCCGGCGCTGAACTGGCTCAGCAGCAGGCCGTTGGCGACGCGCGGGTCCAGCGGCTCGCCGAAATGCTGGCTGTGGCCCTCGATCAGGTCGGTGTAGTCCAGCGAGACGGCCACCGCGATGCGGCCCTGCGGATCGGCGTCCATGACCAGCCGCCATTGATGGTCCAGGCTCTTGAAGGGGTCGAAGCTGCCGCCGGTCAGGAAGCGCGCGCCGATGAAGACGCCCGGTTCGACCAGGCTGCGCCACTGCTTGGAGAAACCACCGGGCGCCGCGTAGCCGAGCCGGTGCAGCACCACCGCATGGCGGCCGGAGCGGAAGGCCAGCGCGACATCCTCGCCCAGCGGCGCCAGGCGGGCCGCGTCGCGCGTGTAGTAGGGCAGCAGCGACTGGGGGTCGCGCGCGCTCAGCGCATCGCCGATGAAGGGGTCGCCGGCCACCAGCGGGTCGCTGAAGTCCTGCTCGCGCAGCAGCTGGCCGGCGGCCGACAGCCGCAGCAGGCGCAGCTCGCGGTCGCTGCCCAGCAGCAGGCTGATCTGGCCCGAGGGATGCAGCGCGAAGTCCAGCAGCGACCAGCCGGTGGGCGGCAGATAGTCCGCCGCCGGGCCGCGGCCGTCGGCCGGCGAGATCAGCAGGCGGCGCTGCGGTGTGGTGGGAATTTCCAGCGTCCGTGCGGTCTCGGCCAGCGCCACCCAGGCCATGCCCTGGCTGCGGGCCTTGATCACCGCCTGGCCCGGCGTGGCCAGCTGCAGCGGCGCCGGGTTGCCGCCGCCACCGCTGTCGCCGCTGCCGCCGCCGCAGGCCGTCAACAGCGCCAGCCATGCGGCCGCCATGAGCGGCCGGCCCATCATCCTTGACTTCATCGTTGGCTCTCCCTGCCGCTCTCGAGGGGCGGTGCCGGCAGGCTAGGCCCGGCGCCGGCGGATGGCGGAAGTCAGCGGCCTGCGATCTAGGGGGCCGGGCGGGCGAAGACCAGCAGCTGGTTGTTGGCCGGCATGGCGACGCGTTCGCGCAGCCGCAGGCCGGCGGCCTGGGCCTCGCCGGCCACGTCGCTCAGGCGGCGGATGCCCCAGGCCGGGTTGCGTGCGCGCAGGTCGGCGTCGAAGGCGAGGTTGCTGGGTGCGGTGGGCTCATCGTCCAGCAGATAGGGGCCGTAGGTGATCAGCAGGCCCTGCGGCGCCAGCTGCCGCGCAGCGCCCTGCATGAGCCCGGCCGTGCAGGCCCACGGCGCGATGTGGATCATGTTGGCGCAGTAGATCGCGTCGAGGGGCGCAGGCACGCCGGGCCAGACGTCGTCGAGCACGTCCAGCCGCAGCGGCGGGCGCACGCGCTCCAGGCCTGCACACCAGGCCGCGATGGACGGCAGCGCGCCGGCCTCCACGTCGCTGGGCTGCCATTGCCAGCCGGGCAGGCCCTCGCTGAGGAAGGCCGCATGCTGGCCGGTGCCGCTGGCGATCTCCAGCAGCAGCCCGCTCGCCGGCAGCAGGCGCTGCAGGGCCGCCAGGATGGGCGGCCCGTTGCGCTCGGCCGCGGGGCTGTGGCGGCGCTGCTCGCCGTGCATCGTCATCAGGCCAGCCGCCCGGCCTGGAAGTCGCGCACGGCCTGCACCAGTTCGGCCTCGGTGTTCATCACGAAGGGGCCGTACTGCGCGATGGGCTCGTTCAGCGGCCGGCCGGCGATCAGCAGCGCACGGGTGGGCTGCTCGCCCGCCGTCAGGCGCACGCCATCGCTGCCGGGCGTGTTGGCCAGGATGGCCATGCGGCCCGGCGGCACCTGGCAACCCGACTCGAACTTCAGCCCGCCCTCGAAGACGTAGACGAAGGCGTTGAAGCCGGCCGGCAGCGGCTGCTCGAAGCGCGCGCCGGGCGCCAGGCTGAGGTCCAGGTACAGCGGCTCGGTGTGCTGGCGCTGCACCGCGCCGGCCACGCCATGGCTCTCGCCGGCGATGACGCGCACCTTGACGCCGTCCTGCTCGAACTCGGGCACCTCGGCGCTGGTGATGTCGCGGTACCAGGGCTGGCACAGCTTGTCCTTGGCGGGCAGGTTGAGCCAGAGCTGGAAGCCGGCCATGCGGCCCTCGTTCTGCTCCGGCGTCTCGCTGTGGATGACGCCGCGGCCGGCCGTCATCCACTGCACGCCGCCGTCGCTGATCAGGCCTTCATGCCCGGCCGAGTCGCGGTGGCGCATGCGGCCGTTGAGCATGTAGGTGATGGTCTCGAAGCCGCGGTGCGGGTGATCGGGGAAGCCGGCGATGTAGTCGTCGGGGTTGTCCGTGCCGAAATGGTCCAGCATCAGGAAGGGGTCCAGCCGGCGCTGCAGGTTGTTGCTCAGCACGCGGTTGAGCTTGACGCCGGCGCCGTCGCTGGTCGGCTGACCGGCGACGAGGCGCTCGACCTCGCGCGGGTGGTTCAGGAGAACGGTGGCGGCGGTGCTCATCAGAGGATCCTTTCGAGGAGGCCAGGGCCGTCCGGCGGCCGGCCCTGGCGGGGGAGGGGTCAGGCGGCCAGCAGTTCGCGGATCTGGTCGCGCGCGGCGTTCAGGCCGCGGTCGGCGATCTCGGGGCCCATGTTCAGGCCCTCAGCGTAGATGAATTCCACGTCGGTCATGCCCAGGAAGGCCAGCACGGTGCGCAGATAGGGCACGACCTGGTCGGTGGGCTGGTCGCGGTGGATGCCGCCGCGGGCGCTGACCACGTAGACCTTCTTGCCGGTGACCAGGCCGACGGGGCCTTGTTCGCCGTACTTGAAGGTGACGCCGGCGCGGGCGACGGCATCGATCCAGTTCTTCAGCTGGGCGCTGATGTTGAAGTTGATCATGGGCACGCCGAGGACGACCACGTCGGCGGCCAACAGCTCGGCGATCAGCTGGTCGTTCAGCGCGACGCGGGCGGCCTGCTCGGCGCTGCGGGCCTCGGCGGGCGTGAACAGCGCGCCCAGCGCGGCCTCGTCCAGCACCGGCAGCGGGCTGACGGCGAAGTCGCGCACGGTGACCGTGGCGGCGGGGTGGGCGGCACGCAGGCCGGCCGTCAGCTCGTTGGCCAGACGGGTGGAGATGGAGCCCTGGTCGTCTTGCAGGCGGCGGGCGCTGGAGTTGATTTGCAGGATGTTCATACGGTGACTGCGTAAGGGGTTGGCGATGTATCTACTCTAGATTTGCACCAATGGTTCCGGAAGCCGATGAAATGAATAAGATTGTTCCTTTGATGGATCAATGGGGGCCTGATGGAATCCGACGCCGACGATTTGCTGCTGTTTGCCCGCGTCATCGAGGCCGGCAGCTTCAGCCGCGCCGCGGAGCGCGTGCACTGGCCCAAGAGCACCGTGTCGCGGCGCATCGCGGCGCTGGAGGCGCGGCTGGGCGAGAAGCTGTTGCAGCGCAGCACGCGCAAGCTGTCGCTGACGGACTTCGGCGCCGGCGTGCTGGAGCATGCGCGGGCCGTCGCGGCCGAGGTGGACGGGGCGCTGGCGCTGGCCCTGCACCGCCAGCGCAAGCCCAGCGGCAGGCTGCGCGTCAGCATGCCGGCGGACTTCGCCCATCAGGTGGCCGCGGGCATGCTGGCCGAGTTCGCACTGAACTACCCCGAGGTGCAGCTGGAGCTGGACCTGACGCCGCGGCGCGTGGACCTGATCGGCGAGGGCTTCGACCTCGTCATCCGCATGGGCCAGCTGGACGAGGACAGCCAGCTCGCCGCGCGGCTGCTGGCGACGACGCAATGGGGGCTGTACGCCTCACCGGCCTATCTGGCGCGCGTCGGCGAGCCGCTGCTGCCGCAGGCGCTGGACAGCATGCATGCGCTGCTGCTGCTGGCCCGCACCGGCGAGCCCGTGCCCTGGCGGCTGCAGCGCGACGGCGCCGAGCCCTATCTGGTGCAGCCGGCGCAGCGCACGCTGGCCAACGCGCCCAGCCTGCTGGCGCAGCTGGCGGAGCGTGGCGTGGGCATCGCCGGCATCGACCGTCTGGTGGTGGGCGATGCGCTGGCCCAGGGGCGGCTGAAGCGGCTGCTGCCGGACTGGCATCTGCCCGGTTCCAGTTGCTGGGCGGTGTTCCCGGAGCGGCGGCTGATGCCGCTGCGCACGCGGGTGTTTCTGGAGGCGATGTCGGCGCTGCTGGAGACCTGTCCGCTGCCGCCGGCCTAGGCGTGGCCTCAGTCGCTGTCGCTGTCGTTCTTGAAGGCGATCTCGACGGCCGCGTCGCGGGCCTTGCGCAGCGGCGCGAAGCGCCACTGGCGCACGGCATCCATCGCGGCATTGCCCAGCCGCGCATGGCTGGCCTTGATGACCGAGGCCTGCCGGACCGAGCCGTCCGGCGCGACGGTGAACTGCACCTGGGCGAAGCCGTTGCGGAAATTGCTCTGCTGCAGCTGGCGGGGCAGGGTGGGGTCGACCTTGGACAGCAGCTGCAGCTGCTCCTCGGGCGCTTCCGGCGCGGCCTGAGGCGGTGGCTCCACGGCCTGGGCCGCGGCGGCCATGGGGGCGGCCGGCTGGGGCGTGGGTGGGGCGGCAGCCAGCACCACCGGCACGTGATCGGGCTCCGGCTCGGGCGTGGCGGCGGCGGTGACGGGGGCGGCCACGGCTGCCGAAGCCGCCACGGGAGGCGCTGCCGGCCTGGGCGCCGCAGCCACGGGTGCGGGCGCCGGCTTCTTGGGTGCGGGCGCAGGTGCTGGCGCCGGCGACGGCTTGGGAGCGGGCTTGTCGGCGTGCAGCTTGATCCAGTGGAAGACCGCATCGGCCGCCTTCTGCGCACGCGCCATGCCGTCCGCCTTGGCGGGTTCTTGTTGGGCGGCAGCGGGTTGGGCCGGCATCAGCAGGGCGCCGGCGAGGGCAGACAGGGCGAGCACCAGGGCGGGGCGCGGTCCAGGCGTCATGACAGCTCCACAAAGACGGTCCGAGCCGGGGCGGGGGCACCCGGTCGAGCGGCGGACTCTAGTCAGGCTGGGCGGGGGCGTCAGCGGGGTTTGCCCCGCTCGAAACAGAAATTAGGGCAGGGCCGGCAAAGCGTCACGCTTGGGCGGCTGTCCGGCCGCTCAGGCCGCCAGCAAGGCCCGGCAGCGCTTCTCGTGCTGCTGGATCTCGGCCAGCGTGACCTCGATGTCGTGGCGCTGCTGCTCGAGCTGGTCGCGATGCTGGGCCAGGATGGCCAGGAAGGCGCGCAGCTGCGGTGCGGCGCTGGCCTGGCTGTCGTACATGTCGACCAGCTGCTTGATCTCCTGCAGCGCCAGCCCCAGGCGCTTGCCGCGCAGCGTCAGCTTCAGCCGCGTGCGGTCACGCGGCGTGTAGACGCGGTTGCGGCCCTTGCGGCCGGGCTCCAGCAGGCCCATGTCCTCGTAGAAGCGGATGGCGCGCGGCGTGATGTCGAACTCCGCGGCCAGTTCGGTGATCGTGAAGGTCGGCTGTGGGGCTTCGGTCGCGGCGGCGACAGGGCGACGAGGGGGCATGGCTACACTCGATTGACGTAAACGTCAGTCTAAAACCACTCGACCCGCCATGGCCAACGCACGCGAATCCGAACTTCACTATCCCTTGGGCGATGTCCTGCCCCAGCCCGGCGAGGCACTGGACCTGGTACCCGGCGTGCGCTGGGTGCGCATGGGCCTGCCTTTCGCGCTGGATCACATCAATCTGTGGCTGCTGCGCGACCACCTCGATGGCCGCGACGGCTGGACCATCGTCGACTGCGGCATCGCCAGCGACGACACGCGGGCGAACTGGGAGAAGGTCTTCGCCGAACGCCTGGACGGCCTGCCGGTGCTGCGCGTCATCGCGACGCATTTCCACCCCGACCACCTGGGCCTGGCGCATTGGCTGACCGAGCGCTGGGGCTGCCGGCTGTGGATGAGCGCGACCGACTTCAACCTCGCGCGCCTGGCCAGCAGTTCCACGGTGGGCATGGGCGGCGCGTCGGCCGCGGCCTTCTTCGGCAGCCACGGGCTGACCGACCCCGAGTCGCTGGACAAGATCCGCGCCCGCGCCGACTACTACCCCAAGATGGTGCCGGTGGTGCCGGCCAGCTTCCGGCGGCTGATGGATGGCACGGAGATCGAGATCGGCGGGCGGGTCTGGCATTGCATCGCCGGCTACGGCCATGCGCCGGAGCACATCAGCCTGTTCTGCGGCACGGACGACGGGGGCGGGTTGCTGATCTCCGGCGACATGGTGCTGCCGCGCATCTCCACCAACGTGTCGGTCGTGGACGTCGAGCCCGAGGCCGACCCGCTGACGCTGTACCTGAACTCGCTGGCCCGCTACCTGGCGTTGCCGGCCGGCACGCTGGTGCTGCCCTCGCATGGCAAGCCCTTCACGGGCCTGCACCAGCGCATCGACCAGCTGCGCGAACACCACGACGAGCGCCTGGCCGAGGTGGAGGCCGCCTGCGCCGCCGCGCCCACCCATGCGGCGGGCCTGCTGCCGGTGCTGTTCAAGCGCAAGCTGGACCTGCACCAGACCACGTTCGCGATGGGCGAGGCCATCGCGCACCTGAACGCCTTGTGGCTGCAGGGCGACCTCAGGCGCGAGCTGGGCGCCGACGGCGTCTACCGCTTCTCGCCGGCCTGAGCGGCGCCCAAAGTGAAACGCCGCCCCCGGGGATCCGGCGGCGGCGTCTCGGGCCCGGTATCTTTCTCTCCCTGTGGGCCCGCTTCGGCTGAGGCAGACCCTGGATACCTGTGGTGACAGCGTCGGGCGCAGTGTTGCGGAATGTGAAGGCACCGGGATGACGGCGCCGCGGGAATATTCACGGCCGCCTGAGGGCCGGCTCTGAGGGCCGGCTCAGTGCACGACGATGGATTCCTCGCGCAGCGCGTCGCGGGAGCGCTCGAAGTCGGGCAGCACGGAGCGCACCGTGTCCCAGAAGGCCGGGCTGTGGTTCATCTCGCGCAGATGGGCCAGCTCATGGGCGACGACGTAGTCGATGATGGCCGGCGCGAAATGGATGAGGCGCCAGTTCAGCCGGATGCTGCCGTCGGCGCTGGCGCTGCCCCAGCGGGTCTGGGCCGAGGACAGGCGCAGCGTCTTCATCGTCACGCCCAGCAGTTCGGCAAAGTGCTGGCAGCGCGGCAGGAAGTCCTCGCGCGCCCGGGCCTGCAGCCAGGACTGGGCCAGGTCGCGGATCTGCTCGGCCGAGGCGCCCGGCGGCAGTGGCAGGCGCAGCTGACGCGCGGCTTCGTCCCACACCACCTCGCGCTCGGCGGCGGCCAGCACCAGCGTCAGCGGTGCGCCCAGATAGGGCAGGCTGCCGCCGTCCAGCCACTCGATGCGCGAGGCCTGGATGCGCTGCTGGCGCTCGCGCTGCTCGACCAGCTTGCGCAGTATCCACTCACCCTTGTGATGCAGCGCGCGTTCGATCTCGCTGATGGGCACCCAGCGCGGCGCGCTGACGCGCAGGCCTTGCGGGCCGACGACGAAGCCGATGCTGCGCCGGCGCGCGCGCTTGAGTTCGTAGCCGATGCGGTGCTGGCCCAGCCACAGCTCGCGGCGCGAGCGCGGTGCGCCGCCTTCAGCCGGCGTGATCTCCGGCGCCACGTCGAACAGCGACAGCTGGCCGTCCTGCAGCAGTGGGGCCGGGCGCTTGGGCGGCATGGCGCTCAGTGCGGGTGGGCGGCGCCGGCCATGCCGGCGGGCTGAGGGTTTTGGTAGGCCTCGGGGTCCAGGCGGCGCATCTCGGCCTCGATCCAGTCCTTGACCTCGCGCATCAGCTCGGCCGGCTCGCGGCCCTCGGGGCGGATCTGCCGGCCTATGGAGATGTCCACCACGCCCGGGCGCAGCAGAAAGCTCTTGCGCGGCCAGCAGCGCGCGGCCGTCGCGGCGATGGGCACCACGGGCAGGCCGGCCTCGATGGCCAGGCGGGTGCCGCCGGTCTTGTACTCGCCCACCTGGCCGCGCGCGATGCGCGTGCCCTCGGGGAACATGATGACCCAGTTGCCCTGGGCGCCCAGGCGCTTGCCCTGGGCCAGCACCTTGTTCCAGGCCTCGGTGCGGCGGCTGCGGTCGATGTGGATCATGTCCATGCGCGCCATGGCCCAGCCGAAGAAGGGCACGTAGAGCAGCTCGCGCTTGAACACATAGGCCAGCGGGTGGCTGAGCAGGGCCGGGTAGGCAAAGGTCTCCCAGGTGCTCTGGTGCTTGGACAGCAGCACGACGCCGGCCTTGCGGTCCGAGGCCGTGGGCAGGTTCTCCATGCCGTGGATGCGCCACTTGACGCCGCAGATCCAGCGCGCGCTCCAGATGGCGACCTTGAGCCAGCCGGCGCAGGCCCAGTAGATGGGGTCGCCGCGGCGGAAGATGGACAGCAGCAGCACGCCCAGGGCCCAGGGGATGACCGTCACGATGAGGACGGCGACAAAGATCAGCGAGCGCAGCGCGCTCAGCAGGGTGGACATCAGTTCAGGTCTCCGGCCTGGGTATCGGGGGCAAGGGGCTGGCCGCGCTGCTCGGCGGCGCGGCGGCGGCCCTCCTGGATGATGGCCTCGGCGCAGGCGGCCAAGTCGGCATGCACGCGCGCACCGGGCACGCGGGCCAGCACCTCCTGCAGCTGGTGCGGCTCCAGCGTGCCCAGCGGGCCGCTGAGCACCAGGTGCGGGATGCAGCCGGCGTTCTGCGCCGTCAGCAGGTCGGTCAGCGAGGCGCCCACCATGTGCACCGTATCCAGCTCCACGTCGAAGCGCTCGCCGATCTGCTGGATCAGGCCGGGCAGGGGCTTGCGGCAGTCGCAGCCCTCCTCGGGCGTGTGCGGGCAGAAGAAGGCGGCGTCCAGGCGCCCGCCCTTCTCCGCCAGCAGCTGGTTCAGGCGCAGGTGCACCGCGTTCAGCGAGGCCATGTCCAGCAGGCCGCGGCCGATGCCGGCCTGGTTGGTGGCCAGCACCGTGTGCCAGCCGGCATGGTTGAGCCGCGCGACGGCCTCCATGGCGCCCGGCAGCGGGTCCAGCTCCTCGGGCGCCTTGACGTGGTCGTCGCGGTAGCGGTTGAGCGTGCCGTCGCGGCCGAGGATGACCAGCTTCATGCCATGGGCGTGTTCGGTGGCGCGCGGCATCGCAGCGACCTCAGCTCGCGAGCCTGGACAGGTCGGCCACGCGGTTCATCGCCGCATGCAGCCGGCCCAGCAGCGCGAGGCGGTTGGCGCGCAGCGCCGGGTCTTCGGCGTTGACCATCACGTCGTCGAAGAAGGCGTCGACCGGCGCCTTCAGCGCGGCCAGGCGCTGCAGCGAGCCGGTGTAGTCATGCTGCTCGAACAGGGTGTCGGCCTGCGGCTGCACGTCGGCGATGGCCTTCGCGAGCGCCTGCTCGGCGGCTTCCTGCAGCAACTCGGGCCGCACCTCGGTGGGCAGCTCGCCCTCGACCTTCTTCAGGATGTTGCCGACGCGCTTGTTGGCCGCGGCCAGCGAGGCCGCCTCGGGCAGCGCGGCAAAGGCGCGCACGGCCTCCAGGCGCTTGGGCACGTCGCCCAGGCGCGTGGGCTGCAGGCCCAGCACGGCGTCGACCTCCTGGGCGCTGTAGCCCTGGTCGCGCAGCGACACGGCGAGGCGGTCGGCGAAGAAGGACAGCAGCGCCTCGCTCGGGTCCTGGATCAGCTCGCCGAACGGCGGCAGCGCCGCGGCGATCAGCGCCGGCAGCTCCAGCGGCAGGTTCTTCTCGACCAGGATGCGGATCACGCCCAGCGCGTGGCGGCGCAGCGCGAACGGGTCCTTGTCGCCGGTGGGCAGCTGGCCGATGCCGAACAGGCCCACCAGCGTCTCCAGCTTGTCGGCCAGCGCGACGACAGTGCCGGTGTGGTTGCGCGGCAGCGCATCGCCGGCGAAGCGCGGCTTGTAGTGGTCCTCGATGGCGATCGCGACGCCGTCGCGCAGGCCCTCGTGGCGGGCGTAGTAGCCGCCCATGATGCCTTGCAGCTCGGGGAACTCGCCCACCATGTCGGTCAGCAGGTCGCACTTGGCGAGCCGCGCGGCCTGCTTGACCTTGCTGTCCAGCACCTTGAACTCGTCATCGGCCTCGACGGTGTAGGGCAGCGTCGCCATGCTGAGCTGGTTGACGATGGCGTGGGCGATGGCCGTCACGCGCTCGGTGCGCTCGCCCTGCGAGCCCAGCTTGCCGTGGTAGACCACCTTGGCCAGGCCCGGCAGGCGGTCTTCCAGCTTCTTCTTGCGGTCCTGGTCGAAGAAGAACTTGGCGTCGGCCAGGCGCGGGCGCACGACGCGCTCGTTGCCGCCGGTCACCGCAGACGCGTCGGCAGGGGCGATGTTGCTGACGACCAGGAAATGCCGCGTCAGCTTGCCGGCGGCATCCAGCAGCGGGAAGTACTTCTGGTTGGCCTTCATCGTCAGGATGAGGCATTCCTGCGGCACGGCCAGGAACTCGGGCTCGAAGGCGCAGGTCAGCACGTTGGGGCGCTCGACCAGCGCCGTCACCTCGTCCAGCAGGGCTTCGTCGTCAATGGGCGTGAGGCTCAGCGCGTCGGCGGCGCCCTTGAGCTGGCGCGAGATCTCGGCGCGGCGCTCGGCGAAGCCGGCGATGACGGCGCCCTGCTCGAACAGCTGCTTCGCGTAGCTGTCGGCGGAATCGACGCTGACGGTGGGCTGGACTGCCTCGAAGCGGTGGCCCTGCGTCGTGCGGCCGGAGCTCAGGCCCAGGGCCTGGACCGGCACGACCTCGCTGCCATGCAGCGCGACCAGGCCGTGCGCGGGGCGCACAAACTTCACGTCGGTCCAGCCATCGGCCAGCTGGTAGGTCATGACCTTGGGGATGGGCAGCTTGGCCAGCGTGTCGTCCAGCGCCTTCTGCAGGCCTTGCGCGAGCGTGGCGCCGGGCTGCACGCTGTCCCAGAACAGCGCCTCGGCCCCTTTGCCGGTCGGGTCGGGCTGGCGCTTGAGCTGGGGCACGACCTCGGGGCCGGCGCCGATGGACGCGAGCTTCTTCAGCAGCGCCGGCGTGGCCTGGCCGTCGGCGGTCAGCGCCACGGCGACGGGCATCAGCTTCTGCTGCACCGCCTTGTCGGCGGCCTTGGGCAGGACGCCGGTCACATGCACGCCCAGCCGGCGCGGCGACGCGAACGACGTGACGGCCGCATCGGCCGCCGCCAGGCCTTGCGCCTTCAGGCTGTCGGCCAGCACGGTGGCGAAGGACTCGCCCAGTTTTTTGAGCGCCTTCGGGGGCAGCTCTTCGACAAACAGTTCAACGAGGAGGTTCGCGCTCATCGATCAGGCCGCCTTCTTGTTCTTCAGTTCGATCTGCGCGATCACTTCATCCGCCCAGTTCTTGGGTGCCATCGGGAATCCGAGGCGCGCGCGGCTGTCCACATAGCTCTGCGCGACGGCGCGGGCCAGGTTGCGGATGCGGCCGATGTAGGCGGCGCGCTCGGTCACGCTGATGGCGCTGCGGGCGTCCAGCAGGTTGAAGCTGTGGCCGGCCTTCAGCAGCTGCTCGTAGGCGGGCAGCGCGAGCTGCTGCTCCATCAGGTGCTTGCTCTGCTTCTCGTGCGCGGCAAAAGCGCCCAGCAGGAAGTCCACGTCGCTGTGCTCGAAGTTGTAGGTGGACTGCTCGACCTCGTTCTGGTGGAACACGTCGCCATACGTCAGCCCGTCGGTGTAGACCAGGTCGTAGACCGACTCCTTGCCCTGCAGATACATGGCCAGGCGCTCCAGGCCGTAGGTGATCTCGCCGGTGATGGGCTTGCAGTCGATGCCGCCCACCTGCTGGAAGTAGGTGAACTGCGTCACCTCCATGCCGTTCAGCCAGACCTCCCAGCCCAGGCCCCAGCAGCCCAGCGTCGGGTTCTCCCAGTCGTCCTCGACGAAGCGCACGTCGTTCTTCTTCAGGTCGAAGCCCAGCGCCTCCAGCGAGCCGAGATACAGCTCCAGGATGTTGGCTGGCGCGGGCTTGAGCACCACCTGGTACTGGTAGTAGTGCTGCAGGCGGTTGGGGTTGTCGCCGTAGCGGCCGTCCTTGGGGCGGCGGCTGGGCTGCACATAGGCGGCCTTCCAGGGCTCGGGGCCGAGGGCGCGCAGGAAGGTGGCGGTGTGGCTGGTGCCGGCGCCGACTTCCATGTCGTAGGGCTGGAGCAGGGCGCAGCCCTGTTGGGACCAATAGTCCTGAAGCGTCAGGATGATTTGCTGGAAGGTCAGCATGGGATCAGGCGAAAAGGGGGTGGCCGATTCTATTGGGCCGCCTTCCTCAGTCCGACCCAGGCCAGCAAAGCCATGCCCCACAGCGGCCACAGGCCCAGCGCCGCCAGCCAGCGGGCGTAGGGCGTGCTGCCGCTGCGGCCTTCGACCTCGGCCTCCAGCACGCCGCGCGCGAGCGCCGGCAGGCGGGCCGTGACCCGGCCGCGATGGTCGACGACGGCGGTCGCGCCGGTGTTGGTCGAGCGCACGACCGGGCGCTGGAATTCGAGGGCCCGCATCTGCGAGAACTGCAGATGCTGGTCCTGGATCATCACGGTGCCGAACCAGGCCAGGTTGCTGACGTTGACGAAGACGGTGGCGGCCTCGGGCCCGACGGCGCTCTGCACGAAGTCCTCGCCGAACAAGTCCTCGTAGCAGATCAGCGGCCGCAGCCGCTGGCCGGCCAGGCTCCAGGGGCGCTGGTGGTCGCCGCGGGCCTGGTCGTCCAGTGGGATGTTCATCGCGCGCACGAACCAGCCGAAGCCCGGTGGGATGAACTCGCCGAAGGGCAGCAGATGGCGCTTGCCGTAGTGGTAGTCGGCGCCCAGTGCGACGACGGAGTTCACGAAGCCATCGTCCGCGTTGCCCAGGAAGCTGCCCAGCAGCACGGGGCGGTCGGGGCGGGCCAGGCGCTGCAGCGTCGCGCGGTCCAGCTCGGCCAGCGGCACCGGCACGACGGACTCGGGCGTGATGACGACCCGGCCGCTGGACGACTCGACCAGGCTGGCCAGCAGGTCCAGGTTGGCGGCGAAGCGGGCGGCGTCGAACTTCTGGTCCTGCGGGATGCTGGGCTGCACCAGCGACATGGCCAGCCGGCCGGTCGACGCCGTGAAGTCCTGCGGCAGCAGCGCGCCGGCCAGCGGCAGCAGCAGGGCCGGCGCGGCCAGCTTCCAGGCCCGCTCGCGCAGCAGCACCAGGCCGGTGGCCATCAGCGCGGCCAGCGCCGTGATGCCGTAGACGCCTAGCCACGGCGCCCAGCCGGCCAGCGGGCCCACCGTGTGCGCGTAGCCGGAGGCGATCCACGGGAAGCCGCTGAACCAGCTGGCCCGCGCCAGCTCGGCCAGCAGCCAGGCCGGTGCCAAGGCCAGCAGCCGCCGGCGGCCGGGCGCGATGAAGCGCGCCGTCAGGCCCAGGGCCAGCGCGTAGTAGCCGCACAGGAAGGCGGCCAGCAGCCCCACGGCCAGCGCGGCCGCCACGGAGGGGATGCGGCCGAACTGGTGCATGCTGATGTAGAGCCACCACAGGCCCGAGGCCAGCCAGCTCCAGCCGAACAGCGCGCCGCAGGCGGCGGCCCGCCCGGGCGTGGCACGGGCCACCAGGGCGAACAGCAGCGCCAGCGCGGCGATCTGGGCCCACCAGGCCCCGGTGGGCGCGAAGGAGGCGGTCTGCAGCAGGCCGGCGGCCAGCGCGGCCGCGGCGGCCGTCCCGGCCCTCACGCCGCGGTCTCTTCTTCGGGCGCGCGCGTGACCTTGAACCAGCGCACCGCACCACCGCGGGTCAGCATCACGGTGAAGCGCAGGCCGGCCACGTCGACCGTTTCGCCGCGGCGCGGCACGCGGCCATGCTCATGAGCGACCAGGCCGCCTATGGTGTCGAAATCGTTGTCCGGCAGTGCCAGGTCGAAGGCGCCGTTGACGGCCGCGATGCTGGCGTCGCCGGCCACGCGCTGGCTGCCGTCGGCCAGCGTGTAGATGCCGGTGTCGGAGCTTTGCTCGTCGAACTCGTCCTCGATCTCGCCGACGATCTCCTCCAGCACGTCCTCGATGGTGATGAGGCCCGCCGTGTTGCCGAATTCGTCAATGACGATGGCCAGGTGGTTGCGGTTGGAACGGAAGTCGCGCAGCAGCTCGTTCAGGCCTTTGCTCTCGGGCACGAAGACGGTGGGCCGCAGCAGCGCACGCACGTTGAGCTCGGGGGCGCGCTGCATCTTCAGCAGGTCTTTGGCAAGCAGGATGCCGATGATGTTGTCGCGCGTGCCCTCGAAGACCGGAAAGCGCGAGTGGCCGCTGTCGATGACGATGCCCAGCAGTTCGTCATAGGGCGCGTCGATGTCCAGCAAGTCCATGCGCGGCGCGGCCACCATGGCGTCGCCGGCCGACAGCTCGGCCATGCGCAGCACGCCTTCCAGCATCTGGCGCGACTCGGGCTCGATGAGTTCGCGCTGCTCGGCGTCGGCCAGGGTTTCGATGAGTTCGGTCTTGGAGTCGGGGCCGGGATGCAAAAACTCCAGCATGCGCTCCAGCAGGCTGCGCGCCTCGGGCGGTGGTTTGGCGGCCCCGCGGACTGGGGGCCGGCCTGAATGAGGTTCGCTCAAGGGGAGCTGTCAAGGTATTGCGGAAGGGACAGAATAGCCGATTGCTTTGACAAGCCCTTGCATCCCCGCACCCAGGCCCCATCTGGGCTGCCTTCTTTCGAAACGGTCCCCGTCATGTCCACTGCTGCCCAAGGCCTCATTCCCGCGACCATCCTGACCGGTTTTCTCGGCTCCGGCAAAACCACGCTGCTCAAGCGCGTGCTGACCGAGGCCCATGGCCAGAAGATCGCCGTCATCGAGAACGAGTTCGGCGAGGAGAACATCGACACCGACATCCTGGTGTCGGACACCAACGAGCAGATCATCCAGATGAGCAACGGCTGCGTCTGCTGCACCATCCGCGAGGATCTGCGCACCACGCTCAGCGACCTGGCCGCCAAGCGCCGCAAGGGCGAGCTGGACTTCGAGCGCGTCGTCATCGAGACCACCGGCCTGGCCGACCCCGGCCCCGTGGCCCAGACCTTCTTCATGGACGACGAGATCGCCGAGAGCTATCTGCTGGACTCCATCCTGACGCTGGTGGACGCCAAGCATGCCGACGAGCAGCTCAACAACCGCCAGGAAGCGCGCATGCAGGTGGGCTTCGCGGACCAGATCTTCATCAGCAAGAGCGACCTGGTCGAGCCGGCCGCCGTCGAGGCCTTGACGCACCGCATCAAGCACATGAACCCGCGCGCGCCCGTCCAGGCGGCGCATTTCGGCGAGGTGGCGCTCAGCCAGGTGTTCGACCTGCGCGGCTTCAACCTGAACGCCAAGCTGGAGATCGACCCCGACTTCCTGAAGGCGGACGAGCACGACCACCACCACCACCATCACCACGATCACGACCATGAGCATGGCGAGCACTGCGACCATCCGCACCACCATGCCCATGAGGACGACGTGAAGAGCTTCGTGTTCCGCTCCGACAAGCCCTTCAACCCGGCCAAGCTGGAGGACTTCCTGGGCGCCATCGTGCAGGTCTACGGGCCCAAGATGCTCAGGTACAAGGGTGTGCTGAACATGAAGGGCACGGACAAGAAAGTCATCTTCCAGGGCGTGCATCAGATGATGGGTTCCGACCTGGGGCCGAAATGGATGCCGGGAGAGAAAAAGCAGAGCAAGATGGTGTTCATCGGCATCGACCTGCCCAAGGACGTGCTGATGCAGGGTTTGGAAGGCTGTTTGGCGTGATGTTTTGGCCCTTGGCGGCCATCTTTTCGCGAGGTGCAGACGCTTCAGTCCTCATGGCTACAATCCGCCGCGCTCAAAATCGGGCCGGCCGGCTGGAAAGCAGTGAGACCGAGGTCTGACACCGCGCCGATGCATGCCCAGAGCGAGGAGAAGACAGTGAGCAAGACCCCGGCCCCCAAAACCGCCGCCGCACCCGCCAAGGGTGCGAAGAAGACCGACGTCGGTGCCGACGTCGCCACGCTGGAGGCGCCCGCGCCGGCGAACCGCTTCGCCGACCGCTTTGCTCCTCCCAAGCCGCCCGTGCGCGGTGCCAACCAGGCCGACGAGACGCCGCGCGTGGCGGCCAAGGGCGACCCCAAGCTCGCCAACGCCTGGAAGAGCAAGCCCGGCGCCGAGCTCAGCGACGCCGAAGTCCTGGCCATGCCGGACTCGGAATACATGAACGCCAAGCAGGTCGAGTTCTTCCGCGCCAAGCTGGAAGGCCTGAAGAACGAGGTGCTGTCCAACGCCGGCGAGACGACCGAGCATCTGCGCGAGGACACCACCATCGTGCCCGACCCGGCCGACCGCGCCACCATCGAGGAAGAGCATGCGCTGGAGCTGCGCACGCGCGACCGCGAGCGCAAGCTGCTGAAGAAGATCGTGCAGTCCATCGCCCGCCTGGACAGCGGCGACTACGGCTACTGCGACGAGACCGGCGAGCCCATCGGCCTGGGCCGGCTGATCGCCCGCCCGACCGCCACGCTGTCGCTCGAGGCGCAGCAGCGCCGTGAGCTGAAGCAAAAGATGTTCGGCGACTGATATGACCCACCCCGTACCGGCTTCGCCGGCCCCCTCGAGGGGGCACTGCCAGTGGCCCGGCAAAGCCGGTTCCACGGCAGTCGCTGGGTAAGCCCGGCGCTTCCGGAAAGGGCAGCATCCATGGCCGACTCCAAGCCCGCGGATCCCAAGGAAGGCGACAGCTTCTTCCGCAAGGTGGCGCGCTTCGTGGCCAACCCGACGACGGACTGGGCCGAGATCAACTCGCGCCAGGACGATCCCGAGGGCGATCTGGCCAAGGCCGAGCTGCGCGCCATGGTGGAGCGCAAGCGCCGCAACGACTTCGTGCGCAAGCGCGAGCTGGACATGCTGCGCCGCATCCGCCGCGAGGGTCTGACGCCCGAGCAGCTCGCGGCGCTGGCCTCGTCGTCGTCCCGCATGGGCGAAGACGAGCGCGTCAGCGAGACCAGCTCCAAGCTCGACCTGGGCGTGAAGGCCAAGATCGACGAGATCGAGCAGCAGATGGTGGGCGAGAGCTTTGCGACGACGCAGGCCGTGCCCAAGCAGCACTCCGGCTTCTTCGAGACCAGCACCCGGCCCGTGGCCTTGTCCTCCACGGACGCGCTGACGCCGGCCGTCGGCCCGGCCCGTGTCAGCGAGTTTTCCTCGCTGCATGAGGCCCAGCGCCTGCAGGCGCCCGCGCCGCCGGCCGCCGTGACCATGGGTGCAGCCATCCCGCCGCTGTCCGACGCGCCGCCCAGCGCCCTGCCGGACCTGCCGCCGCTGGACATGCCCCTGTCCTTCGCATCGGCCGGGGGCTTGCCCGAGCTGGAGGTGCAGGAGGTGGTGCACGACCCGGAGCTGGACGAGGCCGTCATCGCCTTCGCGAACGCCGACTACGAAACCAGCGAGCGCGCGCTGACCGAGCTGGTGCGCCCGGGCGGCAGCCGCAACCTGCACGGCGAGACCTGGCTGGTGCTGTTCGACCATTACCGCGCCACCGGTGCCCAGGGCAAGTTCGAGACGCTGGCCGTCGAATATGCGCAGCAGTTCGGCCTGTCGGCGCCGCAATGGTTCTCCATGCCCAAGCTGGTGGCCGAATCGACGCGGCAGTCCGGCCGCTCCCCCATGGCCAAGGCCAGCCAGGTCAGCTGGACGGCGCCGTCCACGCTGACGGCCGAGGCCGTGGCCCTGCTGCACAAGCGCACCGAGACCCTGCCCATGCCCTGGGTCTTCGACTGGGGTCCGCTGGAGACGGTCGAGATCGACGCCGCCATGCAGATGCGCCAGCTGTTCCGCAGCTGGGCGGCGCAGCAGGTCGACCAGCGCTGGTTGGGCGGCGAGCACTTCCTGAACCAGCTCAAGGAACTGGCCCCGGTTGGCGAGCGCGACACCGACCCCGCGCTGTGGATGCTGCGCCTGGAGGCGCTGCGCCTGGTCAACCGGCCCGACCAGTTCGACGAGGCGGCCATCGACTACTGCGTGACCTACGAGGTGTCGCCGCCCTCCTGGGAGCGCGCCACGTGCCGGGTGCGCATAGGCGGCGAGGGCCTGTCCACCAACAGCTCGGTCACCAGCACCATGCAGAGCGAGGCCCAGTCCACCTTCCTGGACACCGGCCTGACCGATCCGACCAGCGTCACGGCCCAGCTCGAGTTGATGGGCCAGCTGAGCGGCGACATCTCGGACAAGCTGCGCGCGCTGTCGGCCGAGGTCGGCGAGGCCAGCCTCATCAACATCTCCTGCACCCAGCTGATACGCCTGGACTTCATGGCCGCGGGCGACCTGCTGAACTGGGTGCTGCAGCGCCGTGGCGAGAATCGCACGGTGGTCTTCACCGACGCCCACCGCCTGGTCGCGCTGTTCTTCGGCGCGATGGGCATCAACGAGCATGCGAAGGTGAAGGTGCGGATCAACTGATCTTGCATCGCGGGCCTCCGCCCCCATCTGGAGCGCCTTATGTCTTCCGAATCCTCCTCCCCCGCCGTCTACCACGGCACCACCATCATCTCGGTGCGCCGCCAGACGCCCACCGGCTGGCAGGTCGCCATCGGTGGCGACGGCCAGGTCACGCTGGGCAACACCGTCGTCAAGGCCAGCGCGCGCAAGGTGCGCAAGCTCTACCGCGACCAGGTGCTGGCCGGCTTTGCCGGCGCCACGGCCGATGCTTTCACGCTGTTCGAGCGCTTCGAGGCCAAGCTGGAGAAGCACCAGGGCCATCTGGTGCGTGCCGCCGTCGAGCTGACGCGCGACTGGCGCACCGACCGCGTGCTGCGCCGCCTGGAGGCCATGCTGGCCGTGGCCGACAGGACCGCCTCGCTGATCATCACCGGCAACGGCGACGTGCTGGAGCCCGAGCAGGGCATCGTCGCCATCGGCTCCGGCGGCGCTTTTGCGCTGGCCGCGGCCAAGGGCCTGCTCAACCACACCGAGCTTTCGGCCGCCGACATCGTCAAGCGCTCGCTGGAGATTGCCGGCGAGATCTGCATCTACACCAACCAGAACCACACGCTGGAGGTTCTGGAATGAGCTCCATGACCCCCCAGGAAATCGTCTCCGAGCTGGACCGCCACATCGTCGGCCAGCAGGCCGCCAAGCGCGCCGTCGCCATCGCCATGCGCAACCGCTGGCGCCGCCAGCGCGTCGACGAGAAGCTGCGCGCCGAGATCACGCCCAAGAACATCCTGATGATCGGCCCCACCGGCGTCGGCAAGACCGAGATCGCGCGCCGCCTGGCCCGGCTGGCGGGGGCGCCCTTCATCAAGGTGGAGGCGACCAAGTTCACCGAGGTGGGCTATGTCGGCAAGGATGTGGACTCCATCATCCGCGACCTCATCGAGGTGGCCGTCAAGCAGGAGCGCGAGCTCGCGATGAAGCGCTGCCAGACGCGCGCCGAGGACGCCGCCGAGGAGCGCATCCTGGACGTGCTGCTGCCCGGTACCGAGGCCGACAACGCGACGCGCCAGAATTTCCGCAAGAAGCTGCGCGAGGGCCAGCTGGATGACAAGGACATCGAGCTGGACCTGCTCGCGCCCAAGCCCAGCCTGGAGGTGCTGACGCCCTTCGGCAACCAGCCCGGCATGGAAGACATGGCCGAGCAGCTGAAGGGCATGTTCAGCCAGTTCGGCGGCAACCAGAAGAAGACCCGCAAGCTCAAGATCGCCGAGGCGATGAAGCTGCTGGTCGACGAGGAGGCCGCCAAGCTGGTCAACGAGGAGGAGATCCGCGCGACGGCGCTGGCCAACGCGCAGGAGATGGGCATCGTCTTCATCGACGAGATCGACAAGGTCGCGTCGCGCCAGGAGGGCAGCGGCGCGGAGGTGTCGCGCCAGGGCGTGCAGCGCGACCTGCTGCCGCTGGTGGAGGGCACCACGGTGTCCACCAAGTACGGCCTGGTGAAGACCGATCACATCCTCTTCATCGCCAGCGGCGCCTTCCACCTCGCCAAGCCCAGCGACCTCATCCCCGAGCTGCAGGGTCGGCTGCCCATCCGCGTGGAGCTGGACTCGCTGTCGGTGGCGGATTTCGAGGCCATCCTGACCAGTACCCATGCCAGCCTGGTCAAGCAGTACCAGGCCCTGCTGGCCACCGAGGGCGTGCAGCTGGACCTGCAGCCCGAGGCCGTACGCCGCATCGCGCAGATCGCCTACGAGGTCAACGAGCGCACCGAGAACATCGGCGCGCGGCGGCTGGCGACGGTGATGGAGCGGCTGCTCGACGAGATCAGCTTCGACGCGCCTCGCAACGCGGGCCAGACCGTGTCGCTGGACGCGGCGGCCGTGGATGCCAAGCTGGGCGCGCTGGCGGCCAACGAGGACTTGAGCCGCTTCATCCTCTGAGGCGCCACCCGGCGCGCGGCCCGATCAGGCCCGCGCCGCGTCTATGGCCAGCAGGCCGTCGAAGATCAGGCCCTCGATCAACTCGTGCGGCGCGTCCAGCGCCGGCGCCACCTTCCAGCCGGCGCCGCCCGTCATCAGCAGCAGCGGCTCGCGGCCCTCGCGCCTGGCCAGCAGCCGGTGCATGCGTTCGATGGCGCCGGTGATGGCGAAGGTGCCGCCGGTGGTCAGCGCGTCGCTGGTGTTGGTGGGGAAGTCGCGCACCTCGCCGGTGGGCACGCGCAGGCCGGCGGTGCCGCCTTCCAGCGCGCGCAGCATGATGCCGTGGCCGGGCAGGATCAGGCCGCCGAGGAACTGGCCGTCGCTGGAGAGGGCGTCCACGGTCACCGCCGTGCCCACCATGACGGTCAGCACCGGCCCGTCGAAGCCGCGCATCCGCGCGTGGGCATGGGCGCCGATGACGGCCACCCAGCGGTCGGCGCCCAGGCGGGTGGGGTGGTCGTAGCCGTTCCTCACGCCCGCGCATTCGGCGGCGGGCACCACCCAGCGCGCGCTGAGCTCCCAGTGCTCCATCTGCTCCTCGACGCGGCGGCGCACCGCGTCGCCGGCGACGTTGCTGCCCAGGATGCGCGTCGGCGCGGCCAGGCCTTGCCAGTCCTCGTCGGACAGGCGGTCGATGTTCTCCAGAAAGACGGCGCCATGCTGCTGCGGCTGGGCGCCGGGGCGGGCGCCGTCCGCGTAGACGGCCCACTTGAGCCGGGTATTGCCGATGTCGATGGCCAGAAAGCTCATGAGGGGCTGTGGCGTGAACGATGCCGAGAGCCTACCAGCGCCAGGGAGCCTGGCGCTGCGGGTTTCTGCCTCGATCCTGCGCCGACGGCCCGCCGAGAGCTTGGGGGAGCGCTGCCAACGAGAGGTCGCTGAGGTCGGACGCCGTTGTCCCGAGGTGCCGGCAGCAGAGGAGGTCTGCCGGCACCAGAGGCCGGCGCCGTTGCCGGCCTCGCTTCTGCTACGCAGTTTGCGTGCCAGCACCCGCGCGGGCCGCCGAGGCCGGTGGTGCACCCAGTTGGCGCATGCCGGGGGGCGGGCAGGCCGGTGTGCGCCGTGACGGTGCGCACTTGTTGGTGCGGCCGGCCCTCAGCGCGGACGCAGCAACTGGTCGGCCTCGATGAGCCGCGCCGCGACGGCGGCCAGGGTCTGGCCGCTGTCCATGGCGGTCTGGCGCAGGCGCTGGAAGGCGGCCTCCTCGTCCAGACCCCGCTCCCGCATCAGGATGCCGCGTGCGCGCTCGACGAGCTTGCGCTCGGCGAGCTGGGTCTGGGCCTGGCGCAGGTCGCGCTGCAGGCCCTGGTCGTGTTCGAAGCGGGCCAGGGTGAGCTGTAGCAGCAGGCCCAGGCGCTGCGGGGGCAGGCCGGCGAGCTGCAGCGTGCTGACCCCGGCCGCCACGGCGGCGCGCATCTGCGCCGGCGTCATCTGCTCGGCGGCCAGCAGCACGGGGCGGGGCTGGCGTTGCAGGGCCTCGCCCAGCTGGGCCAGCAGCGCGGCCGTGGGCTGCTCGCAGTCCAGCAATAGCAGTGCCGGCGCCAGGCGTTCCAGCGCGGCAGGCAGCGCGTCCGGCTGGGCGACGAGGTCGATGACGTCCACGAGCTGACAGCGCAGCCGGATCAGTTCCAGGCGGATGACGGGGCTGCGGCGCTGGCCGGCGTCGGCCAGCAGCACGCGCAGGCCGGGGAGGGCGGGCGGCGGGGGCGGGTTCATGCCCCGGGCCAGTGCAATTCCCGTGCCGTCAGCCCGCCTTGAGCGGCAGGTGCAGCGCCACCGTGCCCCGGCGGCCCGGCGCGGATGCGCTCAGGTAGCGCGCATAGGGCGGCAGCTGCGGATGCGGCTGGCGCAGCTCCACGCGCAGGCGCTGCATGGCCTGGTACCAGGCCAGCTCCAGCGCCTCGGGCGAGCCGTCGAAGCACAGCACGTAGGCGGCGTGGGCGGGCTGCTCGTGCAGCTTCAGGCCATCGGGAAGGTCGGGCAGCGCGGTTTCGCCGGGCAGCTCCACGCCGATGCGGCATTCGACGCTGCGCAGCTTCAGGTGCGTCTTCAGATAATGGGCCACGGCCGTGCCGTCCGCCGGCAGCCCGGCCTGGGCCAGCTCGGCGCGCACCTGGTCTATGCGCGGCGGCAGCTGGGCGGCCAGAGAATCCAGCGGGCCGCGGTAGGGCTGCTGGGCGTACTGGCGCGCGGGCTGGTCCTGCACGCCCAGATAGGCCAGCGCGTAGGGCGAAGGCTCGGCCTGCAGCGCGGCGGCCAGGCGGTCCAGGCCGAAGCGCAGGTCCAGCTGGGTCGCGCCCTGCACGGTCGCCGCGAAGGCGCGCAGCGTGAAGGCGACACGGCCCTTGAAGCGCCACGTGACCTGGGTGCCGCCCGGCGCCGGCTCGAAGCGCCAGTCGGAGCGGCCCTTGAACGCGAACGGCAGCCAGAAGCGCAGCTGCTGGCGCAGCGCCTGGGGTGACGGGGGCTTCAGCGCGCGCAACTGGCCGTGGCCGACCTGCGGCACATCCCAGGCCAGCGTGTCGCCGTTCACCGTCGCAGGCGCATCGCGCGCATGCTCCAGCCAGGGGTTCCAGGCCTGCCATTGCGCCAGGTCGGCCACGCGGGCCTGCACGGCCGCGGGTGGCGCGGCGATGAAGCGCGTGGCCTCGGCCCGCACGCGGCCGCTGTAACGGCCCATGTAGACGAACAGCACGACCAGGAGCAGGGCCAGTGCGAAGAAGAGGGGGCTCATATGGCTTCAGTCGCGGGCCGAGCGCCGGGCCGCTCCCAAGCCGGCCCGCTTTGGCGATGTGCTCGCGGCTTGATGCCGCGAGCATCGGCGCCCCCTCGGGGGGCCGACCAGACTCGCCCGCGCTCAGCGGGGCGGGACTGGGCGAGGGGCCTCACAACATGCCCATCGCGTGCGGCACCACCAGCGTCAGCCACGGCCAGTAGGTGACGATGACCAGGAAGACGATCATCGTCAGCAGCCAGGGCATGACGGCCTTGGTCAGCTCCGTGATGCCCAGCTTGGAGATGCCCGAGGCGACGTACAGGTTCAGGCCCACCGGCGGGTGGCACAGGCCCACTTCCATGTTCACGTCGATCAGGATGCCGAAGTGCACCGGGTTGACGCCCAGCTGCATGGCGGCCGGGAAGAAGATGGGCGCCATGATCAGGATGATGGACGACGGGTCCATGAAGTTGCCGGCCCCCAGCAGCACCAGGTTCACGACGAACAGGAAGCCGTGCTGGCCCAGGTTCATCGACAGCAGCCAGTCGGCCAGCTGGTGCGGCAGGTTCTCGTTGGTCAGCACGAAGGAGAACAGCACCGCGTTCGTGATGATGTACAGCAGCATCGCGGACATGTTGGCCGAGTCCTTCAGCACCTTGGGCACGTCGCGCAGCTTCAGATCCTTGTAGACGAACAGGGCCACGAAGAAGGAGTACACCGCCGCCATCGCCGCGGCCTCCGTCGCCGTGAAGGCGCCCGACCAGATGCCGCCGACGATGATGACGACCAGCAGCAACCCCCAGAAGCTCTTGCGGAAGGCCGCGAAGCGCGCCCCCCAGCCGGCCCGGGCCAGGCGCGGGTAGTTGTTCTTGCGGGCGATCCACCAGGTCACGGCGGCCAGCATCAGCGCCAGCACGATGCCGGGCAGCAGGCCGGCGACGAACAGCGCACCGATGGAGGTGTTGGTCGAGATCGCGTAGATGACCTTGGGGATGGAAGGCAGCATCAGGATGCCCAGCGAGCCGGCCGTGATGATGACGCCCGCGCCGAAACGCATCGGGTAGCCGTGGGCCACCATGGCCGGCAGCACGATGGAGCCGATGGCCACCACCGTCGCGACCGACGAGCCGCAGACCAGCGCGAACATCGAGCAGGCCAGGATGGAGGCCAGCGCCAAGCCGCCGTGGAAGTGGCCCACCATGCTGGTCGCGAAGTTGATCATGCGCCGCGCGACGCCGCCGTGCGTCAGGAAGTTGCCGGCCAGGATGAAGAAGGGCACGGCCATGATTTCCCACTTCTCGATGCCCGTGAACAGCTTCAGGGCGACCGATTCGATGGGCACCTGGGTCATCGTGACGATGAAGGTCATCACGGTGAGGCCCAGCGAGATGCTGATCGGCATGCCGGTCAGCATCAGCGCCAGCAGCAGACTGAAGATGATGAGGGCGTTCATGGCTTGCCTCCTTGGACGTCCAGCGGCGTCTGCTCGTCGATGCCCTCGACATGGGACTCGTCATGCTTGGGCAGTTCGCCGGTCTTCCAGAAGTTCCAGCAGACCTGCAGGAAGCGGTAGCACATCAGCGCGGAGCCCAGCGGGATGGCGGAGTAGACGATCCAGGTGGGCCACTCCAGGTCGGGCGTCGTCGGGCCTTCGAACACGTCGGGGTTGGGGCGGCCGATGAGGTCCAGGAAGGCGTAGTGCGCGCCGTTGTCCCACACGAAGGTGCCGCCCATGACGGCGATGGAGCCGGTGAAGAGAGCGCCGGCCAGCAGGCCGAAGATGACGAAGCGGCCGCGGTTCTTCGGGCTCATGCGGTTGATGACCACGTCCACGCCCACGTGGATGCCGGTGCGCACGCCGTAGGCCGCGCCGAACTTGCACATCCAGACGAACAGGATGATGCACAGCTCCTGGGCCCAGCTCATGTGGATCTTGAGGGCGAGGTCCTGGATGTAGGGCACGCCGGCGAGGTAGCGGTGCACGACGGCGACGAAGATCACCAGCGTCGCCGCGGCCATCAGGAAGGAGATCAGCCACTCCTCCAGATGGTTCAGCATTTTGTTGAACATGAGTTCCTCCGACCGCGCCGGCGGCTGCCGGGCGGTGTATTGACCGAGCGAAGCCGCGGCACTGGCTCCGCCAGGCCGGGCTTGCCCCCTGGGGGGCTGAGCCTGGAAACAAGGCGCCCAGTGGGCGGCTTGTGCCTGGCGAAGAGCCGAGCCACTGGCTCGGCGCGGTCTGCAAGACCGGCGTCAGCCGGTACGGGGGGCCTATTTCGGCGCGACGAAGCCGGTGGCCTTGTAGGCGGCCTCGATGGTGGCCTTGCCGACGCGCGCCTCCATCTCCTTGTGCACCGGCATCAGCGCCTTCTTCCACTCGTTGATCTCGGCCGGCGTGGGCGTGTAGATGGTCACGCGGCCGCTGGCCTTGATCTTGTCGAGCGCGGTCGCGTTCTCGGTTGCGGCGATGGCGTTGGCGTAGACCGTGGCGTCCTTGATGGCGCTCTCGAGCTGGCTGCGGATGTCGGCCGGCAGACCGTCCCAGAACTTCTTGTTGACGATGACCGCATAGGCCAGGTGGCCGTGGTTGGACAGCGTCATGTGCTTCTGCACTTCGTAGATCTTCTGCGTGTAGAAGTTGCTGGGCACGCCCTCGGTGCCGTCCACGACACCGGTCTGCAGCGCCTGGTAGAGCTCGGAGAAGGCCATCACCTGCGGGATGGCGCCCAGTGCGCGCATCTGCGCGTCCAGCACCTTGCTGGACTGGATGCGCATCTTCAGCCCCTTGAAGTCCGCCACATGGTGCAGCGGCTTGTTGGCGCTCATGATGTGGAAGCCGTTGTCCCAGTAGGCCAGGCCTTTGATGCCCTTGGGCTCCAGCTTCTTGAACAGCTCGGCGCCCAGCGGGCCGTCGGTGAGGGCGCGGAAGGCCCCGGTGTCCTTGAAGATGAAGGGCAGGTCGACGACCTCGAACTCCTTGGCGCCCAGCGGGCCGAACTTGGCCAGCGACGGCGCCAGCATCTGGACCGAGCCCAGCTGCAGCGCCTCCATCTCTTCCTTGTCCTTGTAGAGCTGGCTGTTCGGGTAGACCTCCACCTTCACGCGGCCGTTGGTGCGCTGCTCGGCCAGTTCCTTGAAGCGCTGCGCGCCCTTGCCCTTGGGCGTGTCGGGCGCCACCACGTGGCTGAACTTGATGACGATGGGCGCCTGGGCCCGGGCGGCGAAGGGCAGGGTCGCCACTGCGGCGACGGCGCAAGCAAGGACGAGACGGCGCAGGGCCATGGTGTGTCTCCTAGGGTTTGGTATGGGCTGGATTCTTCCGAGCCGCCGGCGCGGCGGGTAGTTGTGGAGTTCCACATTTCGAACCTGCGGCCGGCTTCTTAGACTGTGGCCATGAGCCCCCGAGAGTTGCTGCACCGAAGCCTGTGGCTGGCCCCGCTGGCCCTGTCGCTGGTCTTCGTGCTGGGCGTGCTGGCCTGGGTGCGCGCCAACGAGGCCGACGAGCAGGAGCAGCAGCGCCAGACGCTGATCTCCGACGCGCTCAGCACCGAGGCGCAGCTGCGCGACCGCATCGCCGACGAGCAGCGCCATCTGCGCCAGCTCGCGGAAGACCTGGTCGGCCAGGCGCCCGGCGAGGCGGCGCTGGCCGCCCAGGCCGAGCTCAACGGCGGGCTGCGGCGGCTGTGGCAGTCGGTGACCTGGCTGGACGCGCGCAACCGCGTGCTGGCCGAGGTGTCGGGCCGCGGCGACGACGGGCGGCTGGACGACGGCCTGTCGCTGCACCTGACGGCGCCGGTGGGCAACGAGGGCACGCTGGTCGTGCGCTACCCGCCGGCCCTGCTGCTCAAGCGCGGCGTGCCCTGGTGGCTGGCGCGCAAGTACGACGTGCAGCTGGTGGACAGCGCCGACCAGGTCATCGCCTCCAGCACCGAATCGCCGCTGCGCGCGGCCCAGGCGCCGCGGCCCAGCTACCGCGTCGCGCTGACCGGCCCGCTGCGCGCCAGCCCGCTGACGCAGGAGGCGCTGACCGATGCCGCGCTGGAGCTGACCGTGCGCGACCCCGTCGCCAACGGCGTGCGGCCGCTGGCCTGGGTGCTGGTGGCCGGCTTCCTGCCGCTGATCGCCGTCGCGAGCTGGCTGCTGCGCCGCCAGATGCGCCAGCTGCAGCGCGCCGAGGTGGCCGGGCGCACCGAGGCGGCCTGGCGCCGGGCGATGGAGGACTCGGCGCTGGTGGCGCTGCGCGCGCGCGATTTCGACGGCCGGCTGCTGTATGTGAACCGCACCTTCTGCGACATGGTGGGCCTGCCCGCCGAGCGGCTGGTGGGCCTGCTGCCGCCCATGCCCTACTGGCCGCCGGACGCCTTCGAGGAGATGAGCGCGCGCAACCGCCGCAACCTCGCCGGCCAGGCGCCGCGCGAGGGCTACGAGGCGCGCTGGCAGCACAGCAGCGGCCGCATGGTGGACGTGATGGTGTTCGAGTCGCCGCTGGTGGACGCCGCGGGCCGCCAGATCGGCTGGATGGGCAGCATCATCGACATCACCGGCGCCAAGCGGCTGGAGGAGCGCGAGCGCCGCCAGGTCGAGACCCTGGCCCACAACGCGAGGCTGACCATGCTGGGCGAGGTCGCGTCCACGCTGGCCCATGAGCTCAACCAGCCGCTGACGGCCATCGCCAGCTATGGCGCCGGCATCAGCAACTCGCTGGCCAAGCTGGGCGTGCAGGACGAGCTCGTGCTCGGCGCGCTGCAGCGCCTGGGCCAGCAGGCCGCGCATGCCGGCCGCATCGTCGCGCGCATCCGCGAGTTCCTGACCCGGCGCGAGCCCCGCCACGAGCCCTGCGACCTCAACGAGGTCATCCGCGCCGCGCTGGACCTGCTGCGCCGCGAGGCCCAGCAGCGCGAGATCACGCTGGAGCTGGCCTTGTCGCCCCATGTGCCATCGGTGCTGGCCGACGCGGTGCTCATCGAGCAGGTCGTCATCAACCTGGTGCGCAACGCGGCCGACGCGCTGCTGGCGCGCGACCGCGACCAGGGGGGACGGCGCATCGCCGTCAGCAGCCATCTGGCCGGTGACTTCGTCCGCATCGACGTGCGCGACAACGGCCCCGGCCTGGCGGGCCGGCGCATCGAGCAGCTGTGCGCGCCGTTCTACTCCACCAAGTCCGACGGCATGGGCATGGGGCTGGCCATCTGCCGCTCCATCGTCGAGGCCCACCAGGGCGTGCTCGATGCCAGCGAGGCGGCCGGTGGCGGCGCGCTGTTCTCCTTCAGCCTGCCGCTGAACCGCGAACATCACCGGGAGAGCGTGCATGCCTGAACCCCGCCTGGGCACCGTCCATCTCGTCGACGACGACGCCGGCGTGCGCGATGCGCTGAGCTTTCTGATGCGCTCGCGCGGCCTGGACGTGCGCGCCTTCGCCAGCGGGCCGGCGTTGCTGCAGGCGCTGGACGGCGAAGGGCCGCCCAAGGGCGTGTTCCTGCTCGACGTGCGCATGGAGCCCATGAGCGGCACGCGGCTGCACGACGAGCTGCTGGCGCGCCGGCTGAAGAACCCGGTGCTGTTCCTGACCGGTCATGGCGACATCCCCATGGTGGTCGAGGCGTTGAAGAAGGGCGCCTTCGACTTCCTGGAGAAGCCCTACAGCGACAACGCGCTGGCCGACCGCATCGAGCAGGCGCTGGCGGTGGACGCCGCCATGCAGGCCGAAGGCGCCCAGGCCGCCGAGCGCAGCGCACGGCTGGCTAGCCTGACGGAACGCGAGCGCGAGGTCATGGCCCGCGTGGCCGCGGGCAAGCTCAACAAAGTCATCGCCGACGAGCTGAACGTGTCGGTGCGGACGGTGGAGGTGCACCGGGCGCGCGTGTTCGCCAAACTGGGCGTTCGATCGGCGGCGGAGGTGGCGACCCTGCTGGCCGGCCGGCCGGGCTAGACCCTATGCCTTGGCCGAATCCAGCTATAGCCTTAGAATACAGGCCATGTTCAGCCGCGCCATCCCAGCCACCATCGCCTGCTTCGCCCAGAAGCGCGGCCTGGCTGCGCGCATGACGTCGACGCTCCAGACCGGCGACCGCTGCGTCCGTCCCACGGACGCAGATTCCTAAGCCCGGCGATACCCCTCCCTCCCTTTTCGCGCACCACTCCTATCGCCGGGCCCACAAGCTCTGCGCCATCGACGCTGCCTGCCGGGCAGCGGCGTTTCCAGGAGTCGCCATGTCTGCCATCCTCAGCGGTGAGTTGCTGCTTACCGAACTCGACCGTGCACGTCTGCTGAAGCTCAACGGCGGCGTGCTGCCCGACCCCCTGATGGAACTGCTGGAGGAGGCCACGGTGGTCCCCTCGCCGGCCATTCCGCAGCAGGTGGTCACCATGTACAGCCAGGTCGCCGTGTCGCACGGCGGCGGCGATGCGCCGCAGAAGCTGACGCTGTGCTACCCCAGCGACGCAGAGCCCATGGCGGGCTTCATCTCGGTGCTGTCCCCCGTCGGTTCGGCGCTGCTGGGCCGTGAGGCGGGAACGACCGTGGACTGGACCACGCCGGCCGGCGTGCAACGGCGCATGACCATAGACGCCATCCTGTTCCAGCCCGAGGCCAGCGGCGACTACTCGACCTAGTCGACCGCGCCCCGCCACCTGCCCTCAACCCGTCCGTCCGCGCGAGTCCGCTCGCCCGGAGGCATGGCTTCGTCTGGAACCGACCGTGACCATCAAATATGTGTTGACCGTAGCGACGTTCTCCCAGGCCTCGGAGAACGCCGTCGAGCGGGCCGCGGAGATCGCCGCCCGCCACCAGGCCCTGCTGTATGTGGTGCACCGCCCCGCGGGCGATGCCGACCAGCCTTCCGACTACCACCACCGCCTCGCGCTGCGCGCCGCGCAACTGGGGCGGCGGCATGGCGTCGAGGTGGCGCATCCCGAGCTGAGCGAGGTGCAGCTGCTGGCGCTGCTCGAGGAGGGGGCCCAGCAACTCGTCATGGTGCTGGACCGCGACACGGCACGCCGGCCGCTGGCCGAGCCGGGGCTGCTGCGTGGCCTGGCCGCGCTGCTGTTCGGCCGCCGCAGCCTGCTGGACGTGCGGGCCTGCCCCACCCTGGTCGTCAACCGGCCCGCCGGGGAGGGCGGCAGGATGGCGCTGCTGCCCTATGGCACGGCGCGCGACGCCGAGCGCTCGGTCGCGCTGGCCCGCCAGCTGGCGCAGGGCGGTGCACGGGAGATGTTCTTCGTCGGCCCGCAGCGTGCGCGGCCCGCGGGGCCCGAAGCCCCGGGCCGCAGCGAATGGCCGCCGCCGGGGCCGCAGGACGGCGGCACCGAGCGCGTCGTGCATTCCAACTACCTGAGCACGCGGCTGAACCGCTCCGTGCTGGCCTTCAACACCGCCAGCACCGCGCTGCGCATCCGCAACCAGGCCAACTTCAGCGGCGCCGACTTGGTCATCGCGCCCTACCGGCCGCCGACGCTGATGGAGCGGCTGCTGCGGCGCTCGCTGCGCGAACGGCTGACCCGGGAGCTGTCCTGCGACCTGGCCTTCCTGTCCGACCCGGAGCGCGAGCGCGGCAGCTACGAGCGGCTCGCGCGGCGCGGCCGGGCCTCGCTGCTGGCGCTGGCCGCGTCCAAGGAGAACCGCCATGGCTGAGCTGCAGCGGCAAGCCCCTGCGGGCGTGGTGCTTCCCTTCCCCGGCATGGGCCGCGCCAGCGGTGCGCAGCCGGCGGAGCCGCTGCCGTGGCTGGCCAACCGCGTCATTCTGGTCATCACCAGCCCGGGGGCGGAAGCCGAGGGCTTCCTCGAGAAGGTCGCCGCGCTGGCCCGCTTCAGCGGTGCGCGGCTGCGCCTGGCCGATGGCTCCAGCCGCGGCGGTCCGTTCGAGCGCCCGCTGGCGCGGCTGAAGCAGCGCGCCCGCCACCTCGGGCGGATGCTGGGCCGGCCGGTGGAGACGGTGGATGCCGAGATGCCGGACCTGCAGGCGCTGCGCCAGCAGGTCGAGGATTGCGCGCTGGTCTGCATGGCCCGGTCGGCACGCGCCTGGCGCCCGGGCCTGCGCGAGCGCGACCTGCTGCGCACGCTGATCGCGCTTCGCGCCCGGCCCGTGCTGGTCATGGGCAGCGGCAACCTGGACGGCCAGGGCGGCTATGACAGCGTGCTGGTGCCCGTCTCGCTGGGCCCGGGCTCGGCGGAGCTGCTGCACTGGGCCCGCAGGCTGGCGCCGCGCTCGCCGCTGGAGCTGCTGCACGTCACCGACCTCCAGGAGCACGCCGGCGGTCACCGCGCGTCGGCGCCGCCGTCGGTGCTGGAGCGCATGCGGCGCCGTTCCTGGGTCGTGCTGCGCCAGCGGCTGGCGGCGCTGGCCGCCGGGCTGGGCGACGCCGTGCCGGGCGTGACGCACACGCTGGTGCATGGCGTGGTGCCGGACGCCGTCGGCCGGCGCCACATCGGCGGTCGCCACGACCTGGTGGTGGTGGGCCTGGGCGCGCGCAGGCGCTGGTGGCCGCTGCCCTGGCCGGCGCTGGCCCAGTACCTGGCGCGCTGGTTGAGCGGCGACGTGCTCGTGATTCCGCATTCGGCGGCACGGGCGGAAACGCCCCCGCGGGGGCTGAAAGGTCAATGGGGATTCTGGACATGATGAACGCCGCGAGGATTGAGGTGGACCGCACGCTGATCCGGGCCAAGCGCCCGTGCAGCGATGGCTACCGGTGGTTTCTGCGCCGGCAGGCGCAGGTCAGCGACTACCAGACGCTGCTCAACGACCTGGTGGACGAGGGGCGGGTCAGCGACGCCTGCTGGCTGCTGGACCAGCTGGGGCCCACGGACGAGGTGCTGGAGGTCGACCACCTGGTCGCCGACGCGCTGGTGTTCGCCGGCACGCTGCGTTGCCGCGGCCATGTCGAGGTGTCGGGGCTGCTGCGCACCGGTGGCGACCTGCTGGTGGGCGGCGCCGCCCAACTGGGCGGCGCGCTGCAGGTGGGGCGCGAGCTGAAGGTGGAGGGCGGGCTGCGCTGCGAGGGCGAGTTCAGCGTGGGCTCGGGCGGCCGCGTGGGCTGGAGCCTGGAGGTGTCGCAGGCCCTGGCCTGCGAGGGCGAACTGCGCGTGGGCGGGGCCTTGCGCGGCGGCGAGGCGGTGCGCGTGGCGGGCCAGCTCACGGTGGGTGGCGACGTCACGACCCAGGGCGAGCTGCGCTGCGGCGCCGGCCTGAAGCTGCAGGGCGACCTGCTGGTCGCCGGCGACGCCTTCATCGCGCGCGGCCTGGAGGTCGCCGGCACCGTGCAGTGCGACGGCCATCTGCGCGCCGGCTGGGGCGTGCGCGCCAGCGGCGACATCCGCGCCGCACGGGCCATCCGTGTCGGCGAGAGCCTGAACGCGGGGGGCGTCATCGAGGCCGGGCCGGACTACGGCATCTTCGCGGGCCTGGACGTTCCCATGGCCCACTGGTCCAGCTGCGCCTTCGTCCGGGCGACGCAGCGGCCCGAACGGCTGATGAGCGGGCTCTGGGACGACGCCTGAGGCGGCGGCCCGCGCCACCGCAAGGCAGGGCGGCGCGATGCGGGGGCATGCGGGCCCAGTGCTGGTGCGCGCACCGCTGAGAAGCGGCGTTCGGGCTGGCTTGAGCGGCGCTACGGGCTGGCATGCGGCTTGCACCAGAGGGCTTGACGAGGCGACCGGCCTCGGAAACCCAAGGAGTACCCCGCCATGAAGATCTGGACGAATCCGCGCCACCTGATGCTGACGGCCCCGCTGCTCGCACTGCTGTCGCTCGCCGCGCCTGCGGGCGCCCAGGAACCCACCGTGCCGGCGGTGGCCGAGCGCAGCCTGCTGCGCAGCGCCCAGGGCGAGTACCTGCTGGAGGATGGCCGCACGTTGAAGGTCCACGTCGGCGCGCGCCGCCTGGGCGTCAGCGTGGACGAGAGCCCGCTGGAACCCTGGCGGGCCGAGAACGCCGAGCTGCTGGTCAGCCCCGACGGCCTGCGCCGCGTGCGGCTGTATCGCAACGGCGACGGCACGGTGAGCCGCATCGCGTTCGAGACGGACCGGCTGCGCTGAGCGCAGGCCGTGAGGGCCGGCATGGGCGGCCTCGCCGCGGCCTGGCCCTCGCATTCATCGCCCGCGGGCCGCAGGCTCGCCAAAGCCGCCCTGGGACGCCTGCAGTGGCCCGCTGGAGGCGGGTGTGCAGGCGGCCGCTCAGCCCGCGTTGATCGTCACCTTCACGGTGCCCGTCGAGGTCTGTCCGAGGTTGTCTCTCAGCGTGATGACGAGGTGGGTGCTGCCCACCACCGGGCTGGGCCAGCCGACGCTGAGGCCGGCGCTGGTGGCCGAGAAGCTCATGCCGCCGGGCGCGCCGCTGATGGTGATGGACAGCGAGCTGGCGCCCGGCGCGCTATAGCCTATGGTGCCGTTGAAGGGCTTGCCGGCGGTGCCGGTCAGGCTCGCGGTGCTCAGCTGCGGGCCGCTGCTGGCGGCGGTGGTTGACGTGCCGCTGCTCGTCACGCTGGCGCCGGTCAGGCTGGTCAGCAGCGCGCTCACGTTGGGCGTGCCCCAGCCGGTGGGCGTGTCGTAGCCGCTCCTGGCGCTGCAGCCGCTGCAGCTGCCGTTGCTGCCGCTGGCCACGTCCTTGAAGGCGGCGGCGTACTGCGTGGGCACGGCGCCGATCTGCAGGTAGAGCGCCGCGTGCGGCTGGCCCAGCAGGGGCTTGGCGGCCGCCGCGCGCATCGCATTGGCCACGGCCAGCAGGCCGGCCCACTGCGGCGTGGCCAGGCTGGTGCCGCCGGCACTGACCCAGCGCACCGTCGTGGCGCCCGGCGCGAGGGTGGCGACGTACTGGCCGCTGTTGGGATCGGCGTTGAAGGCCACGTCGGCGACGGCGCGCCTGGCGTAGCCGCCGATCGTGCCGCTCTGATAGCTGGGTAGCGCCACATAGGCGCTGGTGCCGCCACCGGTGCCGCTCCAGACCGTCTCGCTGCGCGCGCCGCTGCCGCCGTAGGTCAGCGTGGTGCCACCCACGCCCACCACCTTGCTCGACACCGAGGGCCAGGACACGGCCGAGCCGTTGTCGCCGGTGGCGGCGAGATAGCTCATGCCGGCGGCGGAGAAAACGCCGTCGTAGCCCGTCGTCCAGCTGCCCTCGCTGGCGCCGAAGCTCATGGAGACCACGCCCGGGCCCATCTTGTTGGCCAGCGCGACGGCGTTGGACAGGCTGGTCACGCCGGCGTCCGGCGCCTCGATGAGGACCAGGCGGGCCAGCGGCGCGGTGGCATGAGCCCATTGCACGTCCAGCGCGATCTCGGTGGCCCAGCCGCTGTCGTAGGCGGGCGGCGTGGCGGTCAGGGCGCCGGCGGCCGTGCTGTAGGCGACGACCAGTTCACAGCCCGATGTCGACGCCGCCGCCAGCGGCAGGCCGGCGTTGGCGGCCAGCGTGCGCGAGCCGCAGCCGGGCAGGCCGAACTTGGCGTTGAAGGTGGCCAGCTCGGTGACGATGTTGGGGTCGTGCTTGGCGTTGACGATGTAAATCGTCTGGCCGGCGCCGAGCTGGGCGGCCTGCGCGGCCGTCAGGCCGGTGGTGCCGGCGGGCAGGGCGGGCCAGCCGTAGGCCGCGCGGATCTGGGCCGGCGTGTAGGTGGTCACGGCGGTCGACGTGGCCATGGGGGCGGCGTCGCCGCTGCCGGCTGCCAGCGCCCGCGAGCGTCCCGCGGCCTCGTCCAGCCGCTCGCGGGTCAGGCCTCTGGTGGGCACACCGGACAGTGCCAGCGCGCGGTGCGGGGCGGGGCCGTCGTCGGGCGCATCGAGGTCGACGGCCGCGGTGTGGAAGCTGGGCTGGGCGATGACGCCGGCGGGGCCGGCGCCGCCAGCGAGGTTCACGCTCAACGCGACCACCGCGCTGGGCGGTTCGGCCGGGCCGCCGCCGCCGCCACAGCCGGTCAGCGCCGCGGCGGCCAGCAGGCCAATGGCCTGGGTGAGCGTTTGGGACGGAGGGGAGAGAGGGCGGTTACTGCGCATGGCCGGTTCTCGCGGGCGAGGGCCACGCCGGTCGGGACCTGTCGGTCCCGGCGGCCCCGCTGCCGTGGCGCCTGCGCGCTTTAGGCCGGTGGCTTTGCGTCCCCGCCTTTCGACGGGTTTGCCCTCAGGGTTGGTGAAGCGCAGCCAGTCTAGGCGGCCGGGGCTGGGGCGCCCGTGACTTCTGCCGCGCCGTGCCGCCAGGCCCCGCAGGCTGACAGCCCCGCGACAGCGAAGGGCGGCGGACGGCTTCATGGCCTCGCCGCCCGCACCCCCGCTCAGGCCGGCTCGATGACCACCGCGACGCCCGACAGCACCGCGTTGCCGGACAGCGGGTCGCGCGCCGCGTCGTCCAGCAGCGCGTTCATGTTCACGCCCGGACGCTCGCGGGCCAGGCCCAGTCGCACGCCGTCCAGGTCGTGCCCCCAGCCATGCGGCAGGCTGACCACGCCGGGGCTCATGTCGGCGCTGCGCTCCACGCGGGCGACCAGTTCGCCCGCGGCGCTGCTCACCCTGGCGAACTCGGCCAGGCCCAGCCGCTCGGCATCCGCCGGGTGCACCAGCAGCGTGCAGCGCTCCGGCCCCTTGGCCAGCACGGGCAGGTTGTGCATCCAGCTGTTGCCCGAGCGGGTGTCGCGCCGGCCGATGAGGCTGAACGCGGGCGCCGGTTGGGCCTGGACCCGCGCCAGGTCGGCCAGGATGGCCGGCGGCGCCAGCTCTATCCTGCCGCTGGGCGTGCGCAGCAGCTCGGGGATGCGCGGGGTGAGCGCACCCAGGTCCACGCCGCCGCGCTCCAGCGTGCTGGCGGCCTTGACCTTGGCGAGGTTGAGGCCCTCAGGCTGGCGGCCGAACTGATCACCGTAAGGGCCCATGCGCAGCTGCAGGTCGATGAGCCGCTCCGGCCCGCGCCAGGGCTGCAGCGCGGCCAGCACGGCGGCGGTCTGCTCGCCGGCGAAGCGGCGCACGTCGGCCTCGATGGCCTCGTCGTCCAGCTGCTGCACGTCCACGGCGAGGCCGCGGCCTTCCAGCAGCGCGCACAGGCGCAGGAGGGTCTGCCACTCCTGCGGCGTGCCGGGCGTGGCGTCGAACACCGGGCCCGAGACCCTGGCGTGGTTGCGGTGGCTGAGCTGCGGGAAGGCGACGTCGAAATGCAGGTCTTCCAGCGGCGACAGCCCCGGCAGGATGATGTCCGCGTGGCGCGTGGTCTCGTTGACGTAGATGTCCAGGCTCAGCATGAAGTCCAGGCCTTGCAGCGCCTTCGCGATGCGCGGGCCGCCCGGGGCCGACAGCACGGGGTTGCTGGCGATGGTGATGAGGGCCCGGACCTGGCCCGTGCCGGGGGTCTCCATCTCCTCGGCCATCACGGTGATGGGCAGCTCGCCGAACACCTCCGGCGCGCCGGACACGCGGCTCTTGCGCCGGCCCGTCGTCACGCCCTTGCCGCGGCCCGGCTGCCCCTGCGTGTTGGCCGCGAACGCGGCGGCCTTGGCGAACATCGCGCCGCCTTCGCGGTCGAGGTTGCCGGTCAGCACGTTGATGAGATCCACCAGCCAGGAGTTCACGGTGCCGAAGCGCGTCGTGCAGGTGCCGATGCGGCCGTAGACGGCGGCGCGCGGCGCGGCGGCCAGCTCGCGGGCCAGGCGCCGCTGCGTGTCGGCCGGGATGCCGCAGCCGGCGGCCGTGGCCTCGGGCGCGAAGCGCGCGAGGGCGGCGCGGGCCTCGTCCAGCCCGTTGACGTGCTCGGCCAGCCGGCCCAGCTTCACCAGGCCTTCGTCGAACAGCGTGTGCGCGATGCCGGCCAGCAGCAGCGCGTCGCCGCCGGGGCGTATGGCCAGGTGCTCGTCGGCCGCCGCGGCCGTCTCGCTGCGGCGCGGGTCCACGACGACGATGCGGCCGCCGCGCGCACGCAGCGCGCGGGCCTTGCCGCGGTAGTCGGGCAGGGTCCACAGGCTGCCGTTGGACACCATGGGGTTGGCGCCGAGGATGAGCAGGTAGTCGCAGCGTTCGATGTCGGGCAGCGGGATGGAGAGCCAGTGGCCGAACATCAGACCAGCGCTGAGCTGCTTGGGCATCTGGTCCAGCGTGGAGGCGCTCATCACGTTGCGCGTGGCCAGCGCCTTCACGAGGCGGGGCGTGTAGGCCAGCAGGCTGACCTTGTGCGCGGCCGGGTTGCCTATGGTCAGCGCCACGGCGTCCGCGCCGTGCTCGCGGCGCAGCGGCAGCAGGCGGCGCTCGATCTCGGCGAAGGCCTCGTCCCAGCTCGCCTCGACGAAGACGCCGTCGCGCTTGATCAGCGGCGTGCGCAGCCGGTCGGGGTCTTCGTGCAAGTCCTTCAGGCTCACGCCCTTGGGGCACAGGTAGCCGTGGCTGAAGACGTCGTTCTCGGCGCCGCGGATGGCGATGACCCTGGCGCCCTCGGTCTTCACCTCGAGCCCGCAGCAGGCCTCGCACAGCGGGCAGATGCGGTAGTGGCTGTCTGGCATGGCGTCTCCTTGGTTGGGCGCGATTCTGTGGCGCCCAGCCTGCCCGCGGCGTCAAGCCGGCGACATGATGCGCCGGGTCATTGACGCCTCAGGCCGGCGGCCGGTCCAGCCAGCGCTGCAGCTGCGCCAGCACGGCGGCGTCGGTCTGCAGGCCCAGGTGGCCCAGGCCGGTGAAGAGCGCGGTGTCGGTGAAGGCCAGGCGCCGGGCCGGCGAACGGTGCCGGCCCAGCGCGCTGGCCACCGGCACGAGGCCGTCGCCCAGCCAGCGCGCGCGCGTGCCGTCGGGCGCCCGGGACGTCGTGGCCGCCACCGCATAGCAGGCCACGCCCGCGGGCAGCGGCAACACGCTGGCCCGGCCCGCATCGGCTTCGAGCAGGCTGGCGTGCGCCAAGTCGCGGATGCCGGCGCTGCGCCGCGCGGCCAGCCCGGCCAGCGGGCGCGAGTAGGCGCTGAGCGCGAGCAGCTGCTGCAGCTGCTGGCCGCCGCGCTCCAGCGGCGCGCCCTGGTGCGGCGTGCCCAGCGTGACGACGGCACGCAGGCGCTGGCGCCAGCGCCGCGGCCCGGCCTGGGCGATGGCGCTGCGCGCGACCAGGCCGCCCATGCTGTGGCCCAGCAGCGTCAGCGGCCCCGGCACCTCGTCCAGCAGCTCGGCCAGCTCAGCGCCGTTGCGCCAGATGGCGCGGCCGCTGTTGTAGCGCAGGCCCAGCGGCCGGTAGCCCAGGGCCGCGAAGGCGGCGGGGAAGTCTGCGCCGTCACGTCGCCACTGCGCCTCGTTCATGCACAGGCCGTGCAGCAGCACGAGCGGCGGCCCGCTGGCGCCGTCCATCAGCGGATGCAGGCCCATGGGGGTGGCCAGCGGGTTGGCGGTCTCCTCGAGATAGTCGCCCAGCAGGCCGTTGAGGGCGGCGAGTGCGGCGCTGGCCCGCTCGGGCCGGGCCTGGCCGAGCAACGGGGCCAGGGTGGCGAGCGCCAGGTCCAGGCCGCCGCCCACCAGCCGCGTCACGCCGCGCACGCCGCCGTAGACCAGGCCGGTGAGGCCGCCGGTGCGCTGGCGCGGCGCGGTCAGCGGCAGCCGCGCGATCTCGGCATGCATGGCCTCGACGAGGTCGGTGACGCCGGTGGCAGCGGCCACGGCGAGGCGGCTGGCGCCGCGCAGGTGCTGGGGGCTGGGCATGACCCATCATGCCCCCAACGCGCGGTCACATCTGGCGGAACAGGTGGGCGCAGCTCTCCGCCACCAGCAGCATCTCGCTGCCATGCTTGAGCTTGATCTGCATGCGGCCGCGGAAGTCGCGGCTGACGCTGGCGATGGCGTTCACGTTGACCAGCGTGGAGCGATGGATCTGCCAGAACTGCTGTGGGTCCAGCTCGTCGATGAGCTCCTTCAGCGGCTTGCGGATCAGCGCCTCGCCGTCCTTCAGCGCCAGCCGCGTGTACTTGTTGTCGCTCTGGAAGAACATCACCTCGTCGACGGTGATGAGGCGCAGCGTCTGGCCCACCGAGGCGTTGATCCAGCGCAGCGGCGCGCGCGCCGCCGTGGCCGCGACTGCGGGGCGGGCTCCCAGCTGGTCCAGCACGCCGCCCAGCGCGGCCGGGGCCTGGCCCAGCCTGGCCTTGAGCCGCGAGATGGCCGTGAACAGGCGCGCGCCGGCCAGCGGCTTGAGCAGATAGTCCACCGCGCCCTGGTCGAAGGCGGCGATGGCGTACTGGTCGTAGGCGGTCACGAACACCACATGGGCGCGGCCGCCCACCTGGCGGGCCACGTCGATGCCGGTGGCGCCGGGCATCTCGATGTCCAGGAACAGGATGTCGGGCTGGTGCCGGTCCAGCAGCCGCAGCGCCTCCAGGCCGTCGGCGGCCTCGCCGACGATGCTGAGCTCGGGCCAGAGCCGGCCCAGCTGTTCGACCAGTTCGCCGCGCAGGGCGGCTTCGTCCTCGGCGACCACGGCGGTCGGTGCAATCAGGCTCATGACGGTATTTCCAGCACGAATTCGGTGCGGCCCGCGCCGCTCGCGCAGACGAGTTTCGCGTCCAGCACGCCCAGGCGCTCGCGCAGCGACGCGAGGTCGGCGTCGTCGCTGCACAGGCCCTCCTGGTCAAAGCTCAGCGTGATGCGGCCGTCGGCGCGCAGCCAGCAGCGCCGCGGATGGCCCAGGCGCACGGCGCGCTGCACCAGCGGCAGCAGCAGCATGGGCGGCAGCGGCGTGGCGGCGCGTGCGCCCAGCTCGCTGTCGAAGGCCGGCGGCGTGCCGCCGAGGTCGCGCAGCAGGTCCAGGTAGCTGGCGATCAGCTCGGCCTCGCCGCCCAGCGTGGCGCCGGCATTGCCGCCGGGCGGCAGCAGCTGATGCCTGGGCAGCCGCGGCAGCGCCAGGCGCAGGTGGCGGATCAGCCGCTCCAGCCTTGCGCTGGCGTCCGGATCCTGTCGGCCGTAGGCCTGCTCGACGGCCACCAGCGCATCGAACAGCAGGGCCGGGTCGACCTGGGCCTGCAGCGCGGCCAGGCGCGCGGCCAGCGCCTGGCGGCGCAGCTGGCTGTGCTCGCGCAGCAGGTCCTGGCTGGCCTGCTCCTGGCGGCGGCGCAGGCTGCGGAACTCCAGCACGCCCACGATCATCAGCGCCGGCATGAAGATCCACAGCGTGTCGCCGACGATGGCCGTCGGGCGGAACATGGTGCAGCGGGGCTTGCCATGTGCCTGGGCGTAGAGGTCGCACAGCGACGGCCAGGGCAGCATGTCGGCCAGCGGGTAGATGACGGCCATGGCCAGCGCCGAGCCCAGCGCCGTGGCCGCCACCAGCCGCCAGCGCCGCCGCGGATGGACGGCGCTACTGCGCGTGGCCGGCAGCCAGCACAGCAGCAGCACGGCGCAGCTGACCAGCGGCAGGCTCAGGTGCCGGGCCAGCACCTGGGGCAGTTGGTCGCCGACGCGCAGCTCCAGCAGCGAGCTCAGGTCGATGGCGCCGAACAGCAGCGCCGCGCCGACGAAGACCAGCGCCTCGCTGGCGCGCAGCGAGCGCCAGGACTGCAGCACATGGCGGATCATCGGCTGCCCCTCATCTGCATTCGCGGGCCGAGCGCCGGGCCGCTCCCAAGCCGGCCCGCTTGGGCGTGTGCTTGCCGGTCAATCCGGCAAGCATCGCCGTCCCCTCGGGGGACCGACCAGGCTGGCCCGCGTACAGCGGGGCGGGACTGGGCGAGGGGGCGCCTCATGCCAAGGCCTCCGCGGGCAGGCGCACGCGGGCGACGACGCCATGCGGCTGCGCGGCCTCCAGCTCCAGCGCGGCCGCGTCGCCGAAGCGGGCCGCCAGCCTGGCCCGCGTGTTGGCCAGGCCCACGCCGGCGCCGCCGCTGGCCGTGCCGAAACCCTGGCCATTGTCGGCCACCTCGACGGTGAGGCCGCCGGCCGCATGGGCCGCGCGGATCTCGATGCGCCCGCCCTCGGGCAGCGGCGACAGGCCGTGCTTGATGGCGTTCTCCACCAGCGTGGGCAGCACCAGCGTGGGCAGCCGGGCCTCCAGCAGCTCGGGCGGCACGGCGATGTCGAACGTCAGCCGCTCGCCCATGCGCATCTGCAGGATGGCCAGGTAGTGGCGCACCAGCTCCAGCTCCTCGGCCAGCGTGGACTCGTGGCGGCGCATGCCGGGCAGGGCGGCGCGCAGATAGGCGATCAGCGCCACCAGCATGTCGCGGCCGCGCTCGGGCCGGGTCTCGTACAGGCGCTTGACGTTGGCCAGCGTGTTGAACAGGAAATGCGGCTCGATCTGCGCGTTCAGCGCCGACAGCTGGGCCTCGGTCTGCTGGGTCTTGAGCGCCTCGCGCTCGCGGAACAGCCGGGCCAGCTCGTGGCGGCCCGCGCGCTGGGCGCGGCCGATTAGCAGCAGCGCATAGGCCATGCCGCCCAGCAGCGCCCACAGCGCGACGGTGGAGAGCAGCCAGGCGGGCTTGAGCTTGAGGCCGGGGTTGTCCAGCGTCGCGGCCAGGTAGCGCAGCCAGGTGCCCAGCGCGGCCCCCAGGCCCACGGCGGTGGCCTGCACCGCCAGCGCGGCGGGCAGCTGCCAGCGCCGGCCGGCCAGCAGCGCCTCGGCCAGCGCCACCATGAGCAGCAGCGACAGGCCGGTCAGCAGGCATTGGCGGCTGAAGCGGACCAGATCGAACAGCACCTCGCTCAGGCCGGCATCGCTTTCGCCGTACCAGGTCAGCGTGCGCGAGATCGCGTAGAGCAGGCAGAAGTAGTAGACGCCCGCCAGCATGCGCAGATTGCAGACGCGGCGAAAGGCTTGCAGCGGGCTCAGGTCCTCCATCCGCGGCATTCTCGGCGGACCGCCGGCCCCGGGGGCAGGATGCGACGAACCGGGCCTAGGCGGCGCTGGCCGCGGCAATCAGGGCCTTGAGTTCGCGCTCCGAGGCCGCCGGGTCGCCCAGGTTGACCGCGATGAGGCGGCGCAGATGGGTGATGGATTCGAGGTCGATGCTGCGGCACAGCACGCCGGCGTGGCGGCCCTGCACATGGGCCAGCTCGCCGGCCATCGCGATGACCGGGGTGTCCGGCGCGCTGCCGGCCAGCGGCAGCTTGACCAGGCAGGGCATGCCGACCTGGGGCGTGGGGCCGTCCGGCAGCTGCAGCAGCACGCCCTTGAGCGAGACGTCCAGCACCTGGCAGCCCAGATGTTGCTGGGTGGTGATCAGCTCGGCGCCGGAGGCGAAGGCGACACGGGCGAATTGGCGGCGTTCGGTGCTGATGATGGTCTCCGGCGGCCCGTCGGGGGCGGCCCCATCCTAGACGAAGGGCTCCAGCTCGCTGCCGCTGCCGAACACGGTGCTGTGCTCGACGGCCTGCTGCAGCCGCTCGGGGGCCAGCGAGGCCAGGCCCATGGCTTCCAGCATGAACCAGGCCGCGCGCAGGAAGGCGATGGTTTCCTCGCGCGTGCCGTCGGGGCTGATGGGCGGGCCGTCCCAGTCGCGCTCGGGCGCCTCGCGCGGCGCGACGACGGCGGGCCGGTGCGCGCGGGCCACGCGGGCCAGCAGCTCGCGCGTGTCCACCGTGGCGCTGGGCGCATCGATGAGGCGCACCAAGTCGCCCAGTTGCTGTTCGGCCGCGGCCGCCAGCAGCCGGGCGGCCTGGTCGGCGCCGCCAGCGAGATAGAGGCCGGCCGCAAGGTCGACGTATTCGAGGGCGGCCGACAGCCGCTGCAGGTCGGGGTTGGACATGGCGGCGGAGTCTAGGTTGTGTAAAGGGGCAACGGGCGGCCAAACTTCACGCTGCATTGTTTATGCTGGCCCCACAAGGAGTGCCCATCATGCTCGATCGTCGCCACCACCTGCAGCAGCTCGCCGCCCTTGCCGCCGCCGTCTCCCTGCCCGCCGTCGCCGCGGACGACAAGGACGGCACCTACGACGAGGACTCCATCCTCAAGGCCGCCACCGACTTCTTCGGCCAGACCACCGAGGGCCTGGCCAAGGTCATCGAGAAGGCCTTCAAGGAGCAGGGCCGCCCCAACGCCTATGTGAAGGGCGAGGAGGCCTCGGCCGCCATCACCGTGGGCCTGCGCTACGGCGAGGGCGAGCTGATGATGAAGAGCGGCGGCTCGGCCAAGGTCTACTGGGCCGGCCCGTCGATCGGCTTCGACCTGGGCGCCAACGCCTCCAAGGTCTTCACGCTGGTCTACCACCTGCCCCGCGCCAGCGCCATCTACCAGCGCTTCCCCGGCGTGGACGGCAGCCTTTACTACATCGGCGGCGCCGGCATCAACTACCAGCGCCTCAAGGGCATCACGCTGGCGCCCATCCGCCTGGGCGTGGGCCTGCGGGCCGGGGCCAGCGTGGGCTACATCCATTACCGCCGCGAGAAGAGCATCAACCCCTTCTGACCCGTTCGCAGGGGGCAGCTCTGCGTTGCGTCAAGGCGCGGCACCGGCCGCGCCGGCAAGCTGGGCGTTTGCTGCGCCAAGGGCGTAGACTGTTGATTCATCCAGTATTTGAGGGCCATCGTGAGCAACACCGCCGACCTGCCCGTGCAGGACATCTCCAGCGAAGTCCTGATCGAGAAATACGCCAAGGGAGGCGAGCAGACGCCCGACGAGCTGCGCGAGCGCGTGGCCCGCGCGCTCGCCGCCGCCGAGAAGCCGGCCGAGCGCGCGAAGTGGGCGGCGGCCTTTCTCGATGCCCAGCGGCGCGGCTTCGTGCCGGCCGGGCGCATCATGTCGGCGGCCGGCACCGAGCTGTCGGCGACGCTGATCAACTGCTTCGTGCAGCCGGTGGGCGACTCCATCGCGACGGCCGAGGACGGCGTGCCCGGCATCTACACGGCGCTGACCGAGGCCGCCGAGACCATGCGCCGCGGCGGCGGCGTGGGCTACGACTTCAGCCGCATCCGCCCCATGGGCGCCTGGGTGGGCAGCACGCGCAGCCATGCCTCCGGCCCGATCAGCTACATGCGCGTGTTCGACCGCAGCTGCGAGACGGTCGAGAGCGCCGGCAGCCGGCGCGGCGCGCAGATGGGCGTGCTGCGCTGCGACCACCCCGACATCGAGGCCTTCATCCACGCCAAGGACGAGGGCGACCTGCGCAACTTCAACATCTCCATCGGCGTGACCGACGCCTTCATGGAGGCCGTGCAGGCCGATGGCCAGGTGGAACTGGTGCACAAGGCCCGGCCCAGCGCCGAGCAGATCGAGGCCGGCGCCTACCAGCGCGGTGACGGCCAATGGGTCTACCGCAAGGTGAGCGCCCGCGAGCTGTGGGACCAGGTCATGCGCTCCACCTACGACCATGCCGAGCCCGGCGTGCTGTTCCTGGACCGCATCAACGCCGACAACAACCTGCACTACTGCGAGACCATCGCGGCCACCAACCCCTGCGCCGAACAGCCGCTGCCGCCCTATGGCTGCTGCTGCCTGGGCTCCATCGACCTGACGCGCTTCGTGCGCGACCCCTTCTCGGCCAAGCCGCAGTTCGATGAGGCGGGCTTTGCCGAGGTGGTGGCCGTCGCCACGCGCATGCTGGACAACGTGCTGGACGTGACGCCCTGGCCGTTGCCGGCACAGGCCCAGGAGGCCGCCAACAAGCGCCGCGTGGGCCTGGGCTTCACGGGCCTGGGCGATGCCCTGGTCATGCTGAACCTGCGCTACGACACGCAAGCCGCGCGCGACATGGCCAGCCGCATCAGCGAAGTCATGCGCGACGCGGCCTACGCGGCCAGCAGCGACCTCGCCGCCGAGCGTGGCAGCTTCCCGCTTTTCAATGCCGACCTGTATCTGTCCGGCGGCAGCTTCGCGTCGCGCCTGCCGCAGGGGCTGAAGGACAAGATCCGTTCGCAAGGCCTGCGCAACTCCCACCTGCTGTCCATCGCGCCCACCGGCACCATCAGCCTGGCCTTCGCCGACAACGCTTCCAACGGCATCGAGCCGGCGTTCTCCTGGACCTACACGCGCAAGAAGCGGCTGCCGCAGAGCGAGGGCGGCGGCTTCAAGGAGTACCAGGTCGAGGACCATGCCTGGCGCCTCTACCGCCACCTGTTCGGCGCCGACGCGCCGCTGTCCGACGCCTTCGTCACCGCACTCGAATTGAGCGCGGCCGACCATGCGGCCATGGTCGCGGCCGTCGCGCCCTACATCGACACGTCGATCAGCAAGACCGTCAACGTGCCGGCCGACTACCCCTACGAGGACTTCCAGGACCTCTACATCCAGGCCTGGCAGAGCAAATTGAAGGGCCTGGCCACCTACCGGCCCAACAGCGTGCTGGGTTCGGTGCTCAGCGTGACGCCCGAGGTCAAGCAGCCCGAGCCGCTGAAGGCGGACATCGACGGCACCAACCAGCGCCTGCGCGTGGAGCGCCTGCCTAATGCGGTCGTCGCCTCGCTGCGCTGGCCCAGCCGGCCCGAGATGCCGGGCGGCAACCCGGCCTGGAGCTATCTGATCCAGCATCCGCATGGCGACTTCGCCCTCTTCATCGGCGAGCTGCCGCTGGAGGGGCCGGACGCCGGCCTGTTCGGCCGCAACCTGCCGTTCGAGGTCTGGGTCAACGGCGCCGAGCAGCCGCGCGGCCTGGCGGCGCTGGCCAAGACGCTGTCCACCGACCTGCGCACCAACGATGCCGCTTGGCTGCGCCTCAAGCTCGACGCGCTGGCCACCGTGGCCGAGGAGCGCGCCTTCGAGATGCCCATGCCACCCGGCGGCGAGAAGCGGCTGTTCCCCGGCGTCGTCGCGGCGACGGCGGCCGTCATCCGCTGGCGCTGCGAGCAGCTCGGCGCGCTGGCCGAGGGCGGCCCGACGCCGGTCGTCGACGCGATGTTCAGCCGCAACGAGCCGCGCACCGGCGTGTCGGGCACGCTGGCCTGGGCCGTGGACGTGAGCAACCCCGCCACCAACGAGCAGTTCACGCTGACGCTGAAGGAGGTGGTGCTGCCCACACCGGACGGCGGCACGGTCACCCGCCCCTGCGCGATGGGCTTCTCGGGCAACTACCCCAAGGCGCTGGACGGCCTGGCCCGCCTGCTGTCGCTGGACATGCGCGTGATGGACCCGGGCTGGATCGCGATGAAGCTGCGCAAGCTGCTCAACGTCGGCGAGCCGCTGGGCCACTTCATGGCGCCGGTGCCGTCGCTGAACGGCGAGCGCCGCCAGCAGGTCTGGCCGTCGACGGTGGCCTATGTGGCGCGGCTGGTCATCCACCGCTACGCGATGCTGGGCATCCTCGACGAGCAAGGCCAGCCGCTGACCGACATGGGCCTGCTGCAGACGCCGGCGCCCAAGCTCGGCGCGCCGGCCGGCACGCTGCAGCTGCAGGCCGGCCGGCCCTGCCCGGAATGCGGCAACGCGACCATGATCCACAAGGACGGCTGCGACTTCTGCACCGCCTGTGGCTACGTGGGGCAGTGCGGGTGAATGCGCCCGCTGTGCGGGTGGCGGTGAGCCTAGCCCCCGCGTCGGTGGCGGTGCGGCCCGGCTCGCCTATGCCGAGCCGCCGTCGATCAGGCGCCGCAGCCACGGCCGCAACCCGAACATCACCGCGCCGGTGACCAGGCTGCCCACCGCCAACTGCGTGAACAGCGTCGCGTAGGCCGCGTTGGTGCTCAGCGGCGAGCCGTCCACCGGCTGGGCCACGACGCCCGAGAAGTCGCCCGCGAACAGCGAGGCCAGGCCCGTCACCAGCATCCAGCTGCCCATCATGACGCCCTGGTACTGCTTGGGCGCCAGCCGGCCGATCATGGCGTAGCCCACCGGCGAGATCAGCAGCTCGCCGACGCTCTGCAGCACATAGCTGAGGAACAGCCAGGAGAAGTCCGCGCGGCCGGTGGCCGGGTCGGCGAAGTGGATGCCCAGCGGTAGCGCGAGAAAGCCCAGGCCCATCAGTACCAGGGACGCCGAGAACTGCATCGGAATGTCCACCGGCCAGCCCCTGGCGCGCCAGCGTGCGAACAGCGCCGCCAGCCAGGGGCCGCCGATGACGATGACCACCGTATTGATGTTCTGCACCCATTGCGGCGCCACCGGCACGCCGCCCACATTCATCCAGACATTGCCCACCGCATACATCTGCAGGCCGCTGGGCGCCATCTGGTACAGCGACCAGAACACCAGCGAGCCCAGCGTCAGCACGAGATAGGCCTGCATGCGGCGCTTCTCGGCCGGCACCGGATGGCGCAGTGTCATGACCAGCAGCGCCACGCCCACGGCGGCGCACAGCGCCTTCATGCCGATGGCCGTGTCGCTGGGGTGCTGCAGCAGCCAGGCCAGCAGCGGCACCAGGCCGATGAGTACCGCGACGCCGACGCCGAAGCGGCCCCAGAACGCGGTGCCGCGGCGCTGCGACAGCGGCGTGTCGCGGTCCGCCAGCGTGCGCCAGAACAGCAGCGCCAGCGCGATGGCCATCGCATTGCCCAGCGTCGCGAACCAGAAGATGGTGTGGTACAGCTCATCCAGCTGGTAATGACCCGCCACCGTGAAGCCGATGAAGAAACCCACGTTCATGCCGGCGTAGTTCCACAGGAAGGCGGCCTCGCGGCGCTCGTCCTCGGGCGCGAAGCGCTGCGTGAGCATCATGTTGATGCAGGTCACGTTCAGGCCGCTGCCGGTCAGGAACAGCGCCAGGCCCCAGTACAGGCCCGTCAGGCTGCCGCCGGCGATGGCACCGCAGCCCAGCACCTGCAGCGCCATGCCGCCGACGAAGAGGTTGCGGTTGCTCAGGAACCTGCCGCCCAGATAGCCGCCGAACAGGTGCAGCCCGTAGTTGAAGGCGCCGAACAGGCCCATCATCAGCGCCGCACCTTCGCTGCTGAAGCCCATGCGGCGGGTGGCGTACAGCACCAGCGTGGACTGCAGCACCGCGAAGCCCAGCGTCGCGAAGACCTGGATCATGAACAGCACGGCAGACCCTTCGGGAATGCGGGCCTGGAGTTGTCGGAGTCGGTTCATGGGGCGGGGATTGTCCGGCCATCCTGGCCCCGACCCCTGGGCCTGTGCCAGCTTCCCATGAAGCATGCCGCCCTGGCCGAAGGGCCCCGGCCTGTCGTTCGCGCCGTCGATGGCCGCTTGGGGAAAACCGATGGCGGGTGGCGTAAAAAATGCGCAGTCCGCGGGACTTCTGAATTTCTGTGCGGCGTTTCTGGGGGGCAAAGTCGCGCCTCGCTCAAGGCCAGCGCCAGCTGGCCCGCGTCTTGCTCGGCCTGCAGCCGGGGTACAGGCGCCCCTTCCCATCGCCCCACAAGGGCTCACTGAGATGAGGTCCACATGTTCTTTCTATCCAACCTTCGCATTGCCAGACGTCTCGCGCTGGCCTTCGGCATCTGTGTCGCGCTGCTGTGCGTGGTCAGCATGCTTTCGGCGACCTCGCTATCGACGATCAACGAGTCCCTCCGGCTGATCACGGCCGACCGCTTCGTCAAGGTGCAGCTGGTCGGCCAGGTCAAGGACGAAGTCAACCTGCAGGCCCGCATCGCGCGCAACCTGCTGATCTTCGACCAGCCCCAGGACCGCACGCGCGAGTTGCAGCAGATGGAGGCGTCGCGGGCCAAGACAGCGCCTATCCTCAGGCAGCTCGACGACATGATCGACAAGTCGGGCGCCGGCCACCAGAAGCTCGGCGAGGTGCTTCGCACGCGCGACCTGTTCGCGAGCGAACTGGAGCAACTGCTCAAGCTGGTGCGCGACGAGCGCATGGGCGAGGCCCGCAGCCACCTGATGGAACGCATGCGGCTGGCCCAGCTGGACTACCTGAAGATGCTGGACCAACTCGCCGGCCATCAGGGCGAGCTGATGAATCTGGCCGCCCGCGAGGCGGATGAGCTGGTCAGGTCCAGTCGCCTGGAAGTGCTTGTACTGACGGTGCTGGCTGTGCTGGCGGCGGCCACTTTCGCCTGGTGGGTGGCGCGCTCCATCACCCGCCCGCTGCAGGCCTCGGTGCGGCTGGCCGAGGCCGTGGCCCAGGGCGACCTGGGCTCGCGCATCAGCGCCAGCACGCGCGACGAGACCGGTCAGCTGATGAGCGCGCTGGGTCGCATGAATGCACAGCTGGTGGACATCGTCAGGCAGGTGCGCGACAGCTCGGAGTCCATCGCCACCGGCACCGGCCAGCTCGCCACCGGCAATGCAGACCTGAGCCAGCGCACCGAGGAGCAGGCCAGCAACCTCGAGGAGACGGCGGCGACGATGGAGCAGCTGACGGCCACCGTGAAGCAGAACGCCGAGACGGCCCGCACCGCGACGCAGACGGCCAGCGGCGCGATGGACGTGGCCACGCGCGGCGGCGAGGTGGTGGGCCAGGTGGTGCAGACCATGGACCGCATCAGCGAGGCCAGCCATCGCATCGCCGACATCATCGGCGTCATCGACGGCATCGCCTTCCAGACCAACATCCTGGCGCTGAACGCGGCCGTGGAGGCCGCACGGGCCGGTGAGCAGGGGCGTGGCTTTGCCGTCGTCGCCAGCGAGGTGCGCGCGCTGGCGCAGCGCAGCGCCGAGGCTGCCAAGGAAATCAAGTCGCTGATCAACGCCAGCGTGGAGACGGTCGAGGCCGGTGGGCAGCTGGTGCAGGATGCCGGCCGCACGATGGACGACGTGGTGCAGCAGGTGCGCCAGGTGCACACGCTGATCGGCGAGATCAGCGCCGCCAGCCTCGAGCAGAGCTCGGGCATCAGCCAGGTGGGCGATGCCGTCATGCAGCTGGACCAGGTCACGCAGCAGAACGCCGCGCTGGTGGAGGAGGCCGCGTCCGCAGCCGACAGCCTGCAGCAACAGGCTCAGCGGCTCAACGAGCTGGTCGCCACCTTCAAGCTGTGACCCCGCCGGGCCGGAACGAGCGGTAGCCGCCGCGCCGCTCGGGCCGGCTCAGCACCAGTTGCCACAGCTGGCCCTGGCGCGAGCGGAAGAAGCCCGCGCAGCTCAGCAGGTAGTAGCGGAACATGCGGCAGAAGGCCTCGTCGTAGCGGGCGGAAAGACGCGGCCAGGCGGCCTCGAAGCGTTCGGCCCAGCACATCAGCGTGCGGTCGTAGTCGGGCCCGAAGTTGTGCCAGTCCTCGATGACGAAGCGCCCCTCCAGCGCGCCGCTCAGCTCGGCCGGAGAGGGCAGCTTGCCGTTGGGGAAGATGTAGCGCTCTATCCAGGGGTCGGTGTGCGGCGCGCTGCGGTCCACGCCTATGGTGTGCAGCAGGAACAGGCCGTCGGGCGCCAGCAGCCGGCGCGCGGTGTCGAAATAGGTGGCGTAGTTCTTCAGCCCCACATGCTCGAACATGCCCACCGACACGATCTTGTCGAAGCGGCCCTGCAGCGAGCGGTAGTCCTGCAGCAGCAGCGTGACGGGCAGGCCGGCGCAGCGCTGCCGGGCCAGCGCCAGCTGCTCCTTGCTGATGGTCACGCCGGTCACCGTCACGCCATGCCGCTCGGCCGCGTAATGCGCCAGCCCGCCCCAGCCGCAGCCGATGTCCAGCAGCGTCTCGCCGGGCCGCAGTTCCAGCTTGCGGCAGATCATCGCGAGCTTGTGCTCCTGGGCCTGTTCCAGGTCTTGCGCCTGCTCCCAGTAGCCGCAGGAGTAGATCATGCGGGAGTCCAGCATGGCCTCGAAGACGTCGTTGCCGACGTCGTAGTGGCGCTCGCCCACCTGGTGGGCGCGCGCCACGCTCTGCAGGTTGAACAGGCGATGGCGCAGGCTCTCGAGCATGAGCTTGAACCTGGCGCTGCCGGGCGCGTTGCGGTCGAGGTCGGCGCGCAGCAGGCGCTCGAACAGCATGTCCAGCCGGTCGCAGTCCCAGTCGCCGTCGACATAGGATTCGCCGGCCCCCAGTGACCACTGCGTGAGCAGGCGCCGGTACAGGCGCTGGCGGTGCACGCGCAGATCCCAGGGCCTGGCGCCATCGAAGCGCACGTCGGCGCGGGCGAGCAGTTCGCTCAGGACGGTGGGCGGCTTCAGGCCCAGCGGTGCGGGGATGGACGACATGGAGGGCGATTTCTTGAAGTCCTCGGTGGAGTTTGCCGCCGCCGCGCCGGGCTTGTGTCTCCGTTTGTCAATGGCCCCGATCGCCTGAGTAAATTTCAGGGCAGCCCCCAGCCCAAGGGGTCGGCCGGATCGACCAGCAGCATGGCCTCCGCGCTGATGAAGGCCCGGCCCCTGATGGTGGGCACGATGCGCGCCGCGCCCGCCTGCTCGCGCTCGTACCAGCCCTCGAAGACGCTGCCGATGACGCTGGCCTGGCGCCAGACCTGGCCCGGCGCCAGCTTGGCGTCGGCCGCCAGGCAGGCCAGCTTGGCGCTGGTGCCGGTGCCGCAGGGCGAGCGGTCGTACTGGCGGCCCGGGCACAGCACGAAGCTGCGCGAGTCCGCCAGCGCCGGGTCGGCGTCGGCAAACAGCTCGATGTGGTCGATGGCGGCACCGTCCGCGCCGCGGTGGCCCTGGTCGTGCAGGGCCTGGCCCAGCTGCGCCGCATAGTCCGTCAGCGCGGCCACATGGGCCGGTTCTATGGCCTGGCCATGGTCGGCGCACAGGAAGAACCAGTTGCCGCCCCAGGCGATGTCGCCGCTCACGACCTGGCCGCTGGGCAGCACCACGCCCACGCTCGCGGCCAGGCGATAGGCGGGCACGTTGCGCAGGCTGACGCGGCCGTCGTCGTGCAGCGTGGCGAGCACGTCGCCCACCGGCGTCTCGATGACATGCGCGCCGGGCCCGATGCGGCCCAGGTGGGCCAGCGTCGCGACCAGGCCTATCGTGCCGTGGCCGCACATGCCGAGATACCCGGCGTTGTTGAAGAAGATGACGCCGGCCGCATGCGCCGGGTCTTGCGGCGCGCACAGCAGCGCACCGACCAGCACATCGCTGCCGCGCGGCTCCAGCAGCGTCGCGCGGCGGTAGCGGTCATGCTCGCGGCACAGCAGTTCGCGGCGCTGGGCCATGGGGCCGTGGCCCAGGTCGGGAAAGCCGGCGATGACGACGCGCGTCGGCTCGCCGCCGGTGTGGGAGTCGATGACCTGGATGCGCTTCATGGCAGGCAGCGGCAATGCCCGGGCCGCGTGGCCAGGGCCTGCCCGACGCGCGCCTCGACGCGTTCGCGCTCGGCAGCGACGGCGGAGAAGACGCCGTGCCAGGCCGCGGGCTGCACGGAGGAGGGCCCTAGAACGAGGCCCATTCGTCGTCGGCTGCCGCTGCGGCCGCCCCGCCGGGGGCGGCCTCCGGTCTGGTGCTGGCCGCCGGCCCGGTCGTGCGGGCCGTGGCCGGGGGCTTGACGCCGG
>JAACZV010000003.1 GCA_009996515.1 Comamonadaceae bacterium | reverse complement strand
GCCGCCGGCAGCGGCGCGGGCGCGGCGGCGGGCTGCGCGGCATCGGCGGCCGGGCCCGGCGCCGCGACCACCGGAGGCTGCACCGGCAGGGTCAGCAGGCCCAGCGCCGCCAGCGCGAACGCGGACTGCGGGTCCAGCGGCTCCGGCGCGTCGGACGGGTCCGGCGCCGGCGCTGCTTCGGGCAGGGCCGGCAGCGCCGCGGGCCGTGGCGTCGCGACGGCCTGCGCCAGCAGGGTGGGCAGCGGGGCCGGCAGCGCCGGCTCGGCGGCGGCGTCCAGGCTGGCCCCCAGCGCGACGGCGAAGCCCTCGTCCGGCGTCGGCGGCATCTCGGCGCCGACCGGGGCGCCAGCTTGCGGACGCGGCACGGCGACGGGCGTGGGCAACAGGGCTGCGGTGTTCATGGCTGGTCCTCCAACTGCTGGCCGCCATGGGCGGCATAGGCGCGCCAGCGTTCGCGGCCCTCGCGCATCTGGTTCAGGGTCTGCTGCAGCGCCTGCATCTCGTCGCTGCAGAGCTGGCGCGCCTCGGCATGCGCCTCATCGAGCGCCTGCAAGACCTGGCGCTCCTGCGTGCTGGGGGCCACGGGCGGCACCCAGCCGCGCAGCGCCGCGGCCAGCTCAACGTCCAGCCGCTGCAGCGCCCGCCAGTCGCGGTGGCGACCGGCCTGGCGCAGCCCCTGGGCCAGGCGCAGCAGCTGCATGGTCTTATCCATGGCGGGCCTGCACGCCCTGCCAGCCGTCGCGGATCTGGCCCAGCAAGCGGCTGACCTCGTCGATGATGGCCACGTCCAGCTCCACGCCGGCGCGGTACAGGCGCTCGGCGCAGTAGTCATAGAGCCGGGCGAGGTTGTTGACGACCTCGCCGCCGGCCTCCATGTCCAGCGCGCTGGACAGGCCGTTGATGATGCCGACGCACTTCTCCAAGCTGGCCGCCTTGAGCTCGTAGCGGCGCGCCTCGATGTGGCCGCGCGCCCGCGCCAGCTCGTCGAGCAGGCCGTCCATCAGCACCAGCACCAGCTGCACCGGCGATGCCTGCGCGGTCTGGGCCTTCAGGTTGACGGACTGGTAGCTTTGATAGGCGTCGTGGGTCATGACTACTTGGATGAAAAAATGCTGCCCAGCAGCCCGGAGGTCTGGGACATCTGCTCCTGCATGGCCTGCAGGGCGGAGAACTGCTTCAGGTAGCGCTCGTACATCTGGTCGAAGCGCTGGTCCAGGCGGGTCTGGCGGTCGTTCAGCGCGCGCTGCTGGGTGGTGATGGCGTCCTGGCGCTTCTTCAGCAGGCCGGTGCTGCCGCTGGTCCACTGCTCGGTGGCATTGGCCAGGCCGCCCAGCAGGCCGCTGCGGCTGGTCAGCGTGGCCTTGCCGAGGAAGCTGTCCAGTGCCGTGGGGTCGTTGGTCAGCGCCTTGGAGAGCTTGTCGCTGTCCAGGCTGAGCTTGCCGGCGCGGTCCAGCGAGAAGCCCAGCGTGCGCAGGTTCATGCCGCCGACGTCCTGGCGCAGCAGGCCGGCCAGGCGGTCGCGCAGCGACTTCAGGCTGGAGTCGCTGGCCAGCGGGCCGGCCGAGCCGCCTTCGCCGCCGCTCTTCAGCAGGCCGTCCAGCGTGCTGCGCAGCGTGTTGTAGGCGTTCACGAAGCCGGCGATGTTGTCCTTGGTGGCGCCGGTGTCCTGGGCCACGGTCAGCGTCATCGGCGCGCTGCCGGCGGCCTGGGCGGCCTTCAGCGTCAGCGTCACGCCGTCGATGGCGGTGACGGTGTTGCTGTTCTGCTCGATCTTCAGGCCCGTGCCCTGGGCACCCAGCCAGACGATGGCGTTGCGCGCCTGGACCAGCTCCTTGGACGGCCCGTTGAGCACCGTGGCCAGGTCGGCGTCGACATCCGCGTCGGCGCTGACGCTGATCTCACCGTCGGGGCCGCCCACGCCGGAGCTGAACACCAGGCTGGACTTGCCGTTGACGGTGCTGACCATGGCCGTGACCTTGCCCTGGTTGCCGGCGGCGCCGTTGACGGCGCGGGCGATCTCGGCATAGGACAGCGTGCCGTTGCGGTCCACGTCGGCCAGGGCCAAGTCCACGTCGAAGCTGTCGCCATTGCCCAGCGACAGCGTGATCTTGCCGGCGGCGTTGGCCGCCGTGGCGGGCAGGTCCTGGAAGGCGATCTGCTGGTTGCTGGCCAGCTGCTCGACGAACAGCGAGTAGCTGCCGGGCGAAGCCTTGCCGCTGGCCGTGGCGGTGGCCAGGGCGGTGTCGGACGAGGTGGCGCTCATCTTCAGCAGACTGCTGTTGCTGGAGACGGAACTCAGCGAGGCCAGCGCGGTCTGGAAGCTGGACAGCGCGGTCTGCAGCTTGCTGAGCGCGCTGGAGGTGGTCGTCGCGGCGGTCTTCTGCGTGTCGATCAGCGACTGCGCGGCCGCGGTGTAGGCCTTGGCCAGCGAAGTGGCGGTGCTCGTCGGGTCGTACGTGGTGGTCATCGGCTGCTCCTCAGGACGGGGATGGGACTACCCCCGGACAAGACGACGCACCGGGCCGAGAACTTAAAGACCCCCTTCATGCCCGCCCCCGCTGCCAGACCTGGCCGGCCAGCTCGTCCTGGCCTTTTTGCTGGCGCCGCTCGTCCTCGGTCCGCAAACGCAGGCCCACGCGCTCCAGCAGCTGGCCCATGGCCTCCTGCTTGCGCGCCACGGCCAGCATGGCCTGGCGCTGGGCGGCCACCTCGGCCTCCTGGACGGCCAGATGCTGGCGCTGCTGGTCCGCCCATTGCATGACGGCCTGCTTGTAGTCGGCGCCATTGACGGCCAGGCTGGGCGAGGACGCACCGGTGGCCCCCAGCTGCGCGTTCAGCGCCTCCAGGCGCTGCACGGCGGCGGCGCTGCGCGCGCGCAGCTGCTCCTTGGCGGCCAGTTCGGCCTGGTGGCGCTCCAGCTCGCGGCCACGCAGGTCGACGACGCGGCGCAGGTTCAGCTGCAGTTGCTTCATTGCAGGATCTCCGCCAGCCGCTGCAGGGTCTCGCCCAGCGCGGCCGGCTCGTTGACGCCCTGGTGCAGAAAGGCCTCGATCTGCGGGAACAGCCGCACGGCACGGTCGGTCAGCGGGTCGGCGCCGGGCACGTAGGCGCCCAGCGGCATCAGCTCGCGCACCTGCTCGTAGCGGGCCGCCAGCGCCTTGATCTCGCGGGCCGCCTGCTGGTGGCCCTTGTCGGCCACCAGCGCCATGCAGCGGCTGATGGACTGCGCCACGTCGATGGCGGGGTAGTGGCCGCGCTCGGCCAGCGCGCGCGACAGCACGATGTGGCCGTCCAGGATGGCGCGCGCGGTGTCCACCACCGGGTCCTGCTGATCGTCGCCCTCGGCCAGCACGGTGTAGATGGCGCTCATGCTGCCCTGCTCATGCTCGCCATTGCCGGCGCTCTCCACCAGCTCGGGCAGCACCGAGAACACCGACGGCGGATAGCCGCGCGTGGCCGGCGGCTCGCCCAGCGCCAGCGCGACCTCGCGCTTGGCCATCGCATAGCGGGTCAGCGAGTCCACCAGCAGCAGCACATGCTGGCCCTGGTCACGGTAATGGGCGGCGATGGTGTGGCACAGCTCGGTGGCGCGCATGCGCATCAGCGGCGACTCGTCGGCCGGCGCCACGACGACGACGGCGCGCGCCAAGCCGGCCTCGCCCAGGCTGAGGTCGATGAACTCGCGCACCTCGCGGCCGCGCTCGCCGATCAGGCCCACCACCACCACGTCGGCGACGGTCTGGCGCGTGATCAGGCCCAGCAGCACGCTCTTGCCCACGCCCGAGCCGGCCATCAGGCCCACGCGCTGGCCGCGGCCCAGCGTCAACAGGCCGTTGATGGCGCGCACGCCCACGTCCAGCGGCTCGTGCACGGGCGTCTTCTTCAGCGGGTTGACCTTGGGCGGGCGGCTGGGCAGCGGATGCTCGCCGGTCAGCCGGCCCAGGCCGTCTATGGGTTCGCCCAGGCCGTTGACGATGCGGCCCAGCCAGGCCGGGCCGATCATGGGCGTGCGCTGCTCCGGGGCCGCCAGCACGCGTGCGCCGGTGGACAGGCCCTCGGGCTTCTTGAACGGCATCAGGTAGGAGACCTCCTCGCGGAAACCCACCACCTGCGCCGCAATCCATTCGTCGCCGGCGCCCTCGATCATGCAGCGCTGGCCGGTGCGCAGCACGCAGCCGGCGCTCTCCAGCAGCAGGCCCGAGGCCCCCACCAGGCGCCCGGTGGGCGTGGCCACCGGCACCTCGTCCAGCTCGACCTTGCGCAGCGCCGCGGCGATCACGGCGCCTCCTCCGCGGCCGCATCCAGCAGCTGGGCCTGCACCTGGTCCATGCAGGCCTGCAGGCGCTGGCGACAGCCGGCGTCGGCCTCATGGCCGCCGGCCAGCAGCCGGCATTCGCCGCTTTCCAGCTTGGCGTCGGGCAGCAGCGTCCAGGCCTGGGCGCGCTCGGGCGCCAGGTCCTGGATGCGGCGCAGATCCTCGGGGTTCAGGAACACCTCCACGCCCTCGCGGCGCACCGGCATGCTGGCCAGCGTCTCGTCCACCAGGGCCAGCAGCTGGGTGGGCTGCAGCGTCAGCTCGGCGCGTATGACCTGGCGCGCGACCTTCTCGACCAGGTCCACCACTTCCTTGCGCAGCGCCGACTGGTAGTCGTGCTGCAGCTGGCGCAGCTCGGCCAGCAGCGCGTCCACGGGGCGGGCCAGCGTGGCGAAGCGCTCCTGCGCCTCGCGCCGGCCCTGCTCGCGGCCCTCCTCCCGGCCGACGGCCTGGGCGGCCTCGCGGCCGGCGGCCAGGCCGCTGGCATGACCTTCCTCGTAACCCTTGGCCAGGCCCTCCTGGAAGCCCTGGGCCAGCACCTGCTGCAGCTGGGCCGGCGAGCTGCCGGCCAGTTCGCGCGCAGCGCTGAGCTGGGCCAGCGGCGGAAAGCGATGGGGACGCAGCACCGGCTTCACTCGACGGTCGCCTCGGCGTAGAGCTGCACCTGGATCTCGCCCGCGTCCACCAGGCCCTTGACCAGCGTCATGACCTCGTTGCGCGACTGCTCGGCGCGCGACAGCGGGATGGGGCCGCTGCGACGGATGATGTCCTCGAAGCTCTGCGCCTGGCGGCGCGGCATCGCGGCCAGGATGGCCTTGCGCACGGCCGGCTCGGCGCCCTTCAGCGCCACCGCCCACAGCTCGATGGGCACTTCCTCGATGATGCGGGTCAGCACCGCCTCGCTCTGGCGCGACAGGATGAAGAAGTCGTACATGCTGACCTCGATCTCGCTGACGACGGCGGGGTCCTGCGCGCGCAGCAGCTCCACCATCTGCTGGCGCTGGTCCGGCAGGCGGTTCAGGATCTCGGCGACCTGGCGCACGCCCTCGACGTTGGCGCCCTGGTGGCCCAGGCCCGCCAGGCAGCGCTCGACCAGCTGCTCCAGCTCGGCCAGCAGCTCGGCATCCACCTCGGACAGTCGCGCCACGTTCAGCAGCACCTGGTCGCGGCCGGCGGCCGGCAGCGCGGCCAGCACGTCGCTGGCCAGCGTGGGCGGCAGGAAGGCCAGGAACACCGCCTGCATGCGCACATGCTCGTCGGCGATGTGGTCGGCCAGCCATTTCGGCGAGGCCCATTGCAGGCGCTGCATCTTGGGGCGGATGGCGTCGCCGTAGATGCTGTTGAGCACGCTGTTGGCGATGTCGCCGCCCAGCGCCATGTCCAGCGAGCGCTTCAGGTAGCTGCGCGACGCGCCGTGCACGCCGCTCTGCTCGCGGTAGTCGTCGAAGAAGCCCTGCAGCGCGGTCTTCACCCAGTCGACCTTGATGCCGCTCATGCGCGACATGACCTGGGTCACGTCCAGCAGCTCATCGCGCGACAGGCAGCGCAGCACCGCCGCGGCGGGCTCCTCGCCCATGCTCAGCAGCACGATGGCGGCACGCTCCACCGGCGTCAGGCCGGCCGCGGTGGTGGCGGGAATGAATTCGGTGGCCTCAGGCATTTTTCTTCTGCACCCATTGCTTGACCACCTCGGCCACGCGCTCCGGCTCCTTGGAGGCGAGGGTCTTCAGATGGTCGACCAGCACATCCACCGGCGAGCCGGGGGGCGGCAGTTCATAGTCTTCGAGCAGCGGCACCACGGACATGCGGCGCTCGGCGGCCGCCTGCCCACCCGGTGCGGGCAGCGCAGCACCGCTGGGCCCGGGCAGCTCGCCGGCCGTGGCCGCACCGGCCAGGGCCGCCGGCTCCAGCGGGTCCAGCGTCGAGGGGCGGCGCGGCAGCGACTGCTGGGCCAGGCGCAGCAGCGGCCGCGCCAGCAGCAGATAGCCCAGCAGCGCGGCCAGCGCCCAGCCGACCCAGCCGCCGACGTCGATCCAGGTGTCGCGCTGCTCGTACCAGGGCGCGGCCGGCACGGGCACCGGGAAGTTCAGCGTCGAGACCACCAGCTTGTCGCCGCGCTGCGCATTGATGCCCAGGCCGTTGCTCAGCAGCGCCTCGACCTTGCCGATGTCCTCGGCCGTCCAGGCCTTGGCGCCACCCGGCGCCACCGCGTTGTTCAGCACCACAGCCACCGACAGCCGCGCCAGGCGGCCGCGGCTCTTCTTCACCTGCGTGATGCTGCGGTCGTAGGCGTACTGGCGGGTCGACGCGTTCTTGCGCGCCTGCGTGGCATTGGCGTCGGCCGCCGACGCGGCGGGGTCGGCCGCGTTGACCGGACGGTTGGACAGCGAGCCCGGGATGCCCAGCGCCAGCTGGCCGCGGTCCTGCTCCTCGCGCATGGCCTCGTTGGTCAGGCGCGGCGCGTCGCCGTATTGCTCGCGCGTCTCCTGCACGCGGTCGTTGTCGACCTCGGCGGTCACGGAGACGCGGTAGTTGTCGTCGCCCAGCACCGGCGCCAGCAGGTCGCGGGCGTTGCGGCGCGCCTCGTCCTGGAAATGCTTGGCGGCGTCGGTGACCTGGCTGCCCTCGAAGCCCTCGCTGAGGTCCACGCGCGAGGACAGCAGGTTGCCGGCCTGGTCCACCAGGCTGACGCGGGCCGGGTCCAGGCTGGCGACGCTGCCGGCCACCAGGTTGATGGCGGCGGCGATCTGCTCGTTGCCCAGCGTGCGGCCGGGCTTGAGCGTCAGCACGACCGAGGCGGAACTCTTCTGGCCATCCGACAGCACAAAGGACGAGGACTTGGCGATGGACAGGTGCACGCGCGCCGACTCCACCGCGTCCAGGCTCATCATGCTCTGGGCCAGCTCGCCCTCCAGGCCGCGGCGGAAGCGCACGTCCTGCACGAACTGGCTGACGCCCAGCGGGTCGTTCTTGTCCATCAGCTCCAGGCCGGCCGGCAGCTTGGCGACGACGCCCTTGGCCGCCAGCAGCATGCGCACCTTGCCCAGCTGGGCCTCCGGCACCAGCACCTGGCCGGTCTCGGGATGCAGCCGGTAGCCCACGCGCTCGGCATCCAGCACCGCCAGCATCTCGGCCGTGGCGACGCGTTCGCGCTGGCCGAACACCGGCTTGTAGCCGGCCTGGTCGCGCCACATCAGCATCAGCGCCAGCGCGGTGCCGGCCAGGGCCAGCCCCACCACCGGCAGCAGGCCGCGCGACAGCCCGCCCGGCAGGGTGGGCAGGCGGTTCCAGGTGGGAGCGATCCGGGCGCTCAGGGCTTTCATCATGGGGGCCTCAGAGCGGCAGCTTGATCAGCTCATCCACGGCGCCAACCACCTTGTTGCGCACCTGCATGAGCATGGAGAAGGACAGGCTGGCCTGCTGGCTGGCGAGCATGGCGCCGACCAGGTCGTCGCTGTCGCCCGCCTCGACCGCCGCCACACGCTGCGCCGCCTCCTGATCCTGGGCGTCCACGCTGCGCAGCGCCTGCGTCAGGCTGTCGGCGAAGCCGCCACTGCCGGCCACCGCACCGGCGGCCGGCGCGGGCTCCACGCTGGCGGCCAGACGCTGCGCGTCCTGGTCCAGCCGGGCCAGTTCGGCGAGCAGGCCCGAACTCAGCGGCGATGCCATGGGGGCGTTGACGGCCATTTTCTCTATTCCTTCTCACCAAAGGGCGGCGCCGCGACGGGCAAAACCATCCCCTGCCCGGTCAAGGGCATGTATTTCAGCTTTGAATGGGATTCGCCCGCCGGTTTATGGACTTGATTTACCGGCCAACATGGGGCTCAGCAGAATCTGCGCGTAAATCGTATCACCATCACCCCCCTCATTTGCGGCATTCGCCGTCGTTCGATTATTTTCAAACACCGCTCAAGTATTCACGAACGAAATCCAGGCGCACGCAGGCGCCGCCCAGCCGCAGCGCATCATGCAACCGCAGCAACCGAAGCAGTTTTTCGACCCGAGCAGGCAGCCCAACGCATCTCGCGCCCGGCCGGCCCGGCCGACGGCGCAAGGGTGGAACAGTGGTTCGGCTCGCTCATGGTCGCAATCTCCAACGGGTGAGTCGGTGGCGAACCCGGCGCTAGCCAGCAGGTCACAACGAGCCGCCAGGGGCGGCTCGGCAGACGGGCAACGTCGCAGCCACGCGGCGCGCGGCGCAACAGACCCAGGTCTGGCAACCCCGCTATCGTGACGCGCAACAGGTGCCGCGCATGGTAGACCGGAGGCTTTGCGACCCCGGCTTTCGCTCGGGTGTGCCCTGATGGAACGCACTGTAGCCAGCGCCCACCGTTGGATACAAGTTCTTTTGCTGCAGCGCGGCACACCACCCTCCCGGCGCGTGATTTTGTGCACACGCCGCCCACGGCAAAACGCGCGCCACGCATTTTCCATCGGGCGGTCGATCATCTATGGGCGGCAAAAAGAAACAGCAGCAAACGACCACCCCGCACAGCAGGGCGACGGCCGGCAGCGCCCGCTTAAATCGACGCCACAGGTGGACGCGTGATTTTTTCCTCACCCCGCTCCCGTCATATTTCCTGGAAACAATTCACCCTCTTTGCCGACTCGGCAAATTTCGCCAGAATCCGCTGCCTTAAAATATCCGGACGGCCGGGCTGAATATGTGCAGCCCCTGCCAATCCAATATCCACTCCGCACCACCCATGAGCCCCCCCGCCCCCCCCACCGCCCCCGCCGTGCTGGACCCGCGCACGCTGGGCCGGCCGGTGCACCTGCTGCCGCAGTTCACCGGGCAGCTGCGCGAGGCGCTGGGCGACCTGCTGCGCCAGCACAACCGCCGCTACCGTGCCCAGTACCAGGTCGGCGAGCTCAGCCTGGCGCCCGGGCAAGGCGAGGCCGGGCGCTGGCTGTTCAGCGATGACGAGCAGGGGCGCATGGGCTGCCTGCTGGAGCGCGAGCTGGTGCTGAGCCTGATGGCGCACCGCTACGGCGCCACACCGGCCGACGCGGCCCAGGCCCAACAGACCGCCACCGAGGAACGCCTGCAAGCCCTGTTGTGCCGGCAGCTGCTGGGCTGCGCCCGGCAGGCGCTGGGCCTGGCTGCCACCGAGCTGACCCTGCAGGCGGGCGCCAAGCCGGGCCTGGCACCCGGCAGCTGGGTGGCCAGGGCCACCATCCACGAAGCCGGGCAAGGCCTGAACAGCCAGGTCCTCATCGGCCTGGACGCCGCCTGCATGGACCGCCTGCTGCGGCGGCTGGCCGACGCCCAGCCGGCCCGCGCGCCGCGCCCACGCAGCTCGCCACAGCAGGCGCTGGCACGCCGGCTCGAGGTGAAGCTGCAGGCCCGGCTGCTGCAGCAGACGCTGTCGCTGGGCGAGCTGCTGGACCTGCGCCCCGGCGATCTCGTGCCGGTGCGCCTGAACCTCAAGGCCACGCAGGTGCTGGTCGACGAGTCCTGCCTGTTCACCGCCTCGGTGGCCGAGCACCAGGGCAAGCTGTGCCTGACCTCCTTCGCCGACGCCGACTGAAATGAGCCCATCCATGAACATCAATGACAACCAGGCCATCGAGGCGCTGCTGAACGAGTTCCCCGAGCAGGACCTGGCCCTGCCCGCCGAGGCGCCTGCCGCGCCCGCGGCGCCGGCGCGCGACCTGCCCAAGCTGATGCGCAAGATCCCGGTCACGCTGACGCTGGAAGTGGGCGAGGCCCAGCTGTCGCTGTACGACCTGGCCAACCTGCAGGCCGACAGCGTGGTGGAGCTGGACAGCCTGGCCGGCGAGCCGCTGACCATCAAGGTCAACGGCACCGCCATCGGCCGCGCCGAGGTGGTCGTCAGCGGCGAGAACTACGGTCTGAAGATCATCGAGATCGACGGCCTGGATCTGGATTCGCTGCAGTCATGAGGTCGATGCGCGCCCTGGGCCTGACGGCTCTGGGCCTGGGCCTGACGCTGCTGCACCATCCGGCGCTGGCGCAGACCCTCAAGATCGCCGGCACCCAGCCGGGCGGCACCGCGGGAGAGTTCACGGTCAAGACCCAGGTCTTGATCATCATGACGCTGCTGGGGCTGCTGCCCTCGCTGGTGCTGATGATGACGAGCTTCACGCGCTTCGTCATCGTGCTGTCGCTGCTGCGCCAGGCGCTGGGCCTGCAGCAAGGCCTGCCCAACCGCCTCATCACCGGCGTCGCGCTGATCCTGACCATCCTCGTGATGCGGCCCATAGGCACGCAGATCTGGGAGCAGGCCTTCGTGCCCTATGACGCCGAGAAGATCACGCTGACGCAGGCGCTGCAGGTGGCCGAGGTGCCGCTGACGCGCTTCATGCTGGCGCAGACCAGCAAGACCGCACTGGCCCAGGTGGCCAAGCTGGCCGGCGAGGACGGCGTCGACAAGCCCGAGGCGCACAGCTTCCCGGTCAAGCTCTCGGCCTTCGTGCTGTCGGAGCTGAAGACGGCCTTCCAGATCGGCTGCATGCTGTTCATCCCCTTCCTGGTCATCGACCTGGTCGTCGCCTCGGTGCTGATGGCCATGGGCATGATGATGCTCAGCCCGCTGGTCATCTCGCTGCCGCTGAAGCTGCTGCTGTTCGTGCTGGTGGATGGCTGGACCTTGACGGTGAACACGCTGGTGTCGAGCGTGCGGATGGTGAACTGATGACCCCCGAGATCGCCGTCGACCTGATGGGCGAGGCCGTGCACCTCGTCATGCTGCTGGCCCTGGTGCTGGTGCTGCCGGGGCTGCTGGTGGGCCTGCTGGTGAGCCTGTTCCAGGCCGCCACGCAGATCAACGAGCAGACGCTGTCCTTCCTGCCCAAGCTGCTGGTGACGCTGCTGGCGGTGACGCTGACCGGGCGCTGGATGGTGGGCTATCTGATGGACTTCTGCGTGTCGATCTTCGAGCGCGCCGCCACCCTCGTCGGCTGATGGAGCTGCTGTTCCCGGAGTTGCTGGCGCTGCTGAGCGGGCTGTGGTGGCCGTTCTGCCGCACGCTGGCCATGCTCAGCGCCGCCCCCTCCATCGGCGAGGCCTTCGTGCCGGTCGGCGTGCGGGTGCTGCTGTCGCTGGTGCTGGCCGTGGTGCTGCTGCCGGTGTCGCAGAGCAGCATCGCCGCCGGCATCACGCCCTGGTCGCTGCAGGGCGTGGCCGCCGCGGCCGAGCAGGCGGTGCTGGGCTTCGCGCTGGGGCTGGCCTTCCACTTCGCGATGGCCGCCATCACGGTGCTGGGATATCTGCTGTCGTCGCAGCTGGGGCTGGCGATGGCGGTCATGAACGACCCGCTCAACGGCAGCTCGTCGGACGTGATCTCGGCACTGCTCAGCGTGCTGTGCATGCTGGTGTTCTTCAGCGTGGACGGCCACCTGCTGCTGCTGGGCGTGCTGGGCCAGAGCTTCAAGGCCTGGCCGGTGGGCTCGGGCCTGCTGTCCATCTCGCTGCAGACGCTGGCCTACAACGTGGCCTGGGTGTTCTCGGCCGCGCTGCTGCTGGCGCTGCCGGTGGTGCTGTCCACCTTCGTCGTGCAGATGGGCCTGGGCCTCTTGAACCGCGTGGCGCCCACGCTCAACCTCTTTTCGCTGGGCTTCGCGGTGGTGACGCTGTTCGGCCTCTTCATGCTGTCGCAGCTGCTCAGCTTCGTGCCGGCCCACTATCTGCGCATGACCGAGCGCGTGCTGGACATGATCGGGCAAGGCCTGCGCAGCGGAGCCGGCCATGTCTGACGACAGCAGCGGCGACAAGACCGAGAAGCCCTCAGACCAGAAGCTGCGCAAGGCGCGCGAGAAGGGCCAGGTGCCGCGCTCGCGCGACCTGCCCATGGCCGTGGGCGTGCTGCTGGGCTTCAAGCTCATCACGCTGCTGATGCCGCTGTACCTGGACGACTTCCGCCAGCTGTTCGCGCTGGGCTTCGCGCTGCTGGATGCCGACGGCGCGCAGGACAACGTCTGGTCGGCCAGCTTCTGGCATGTGATGGCCTTGCTGGCCAAGATGTGCCTGCCGCTGCTGGTGCTGCCGGCCGTGGCGATGCTGGCCGCCGTGATGCCGGGCGGCCTGGTGTTCAGCACCTCGCGCTGGCTGCCGGACTTCAAGCGCCTGTCGCCGCTGTCCAACCTCGGGCGGCTGTTCAGCGCCAAACACTACAGCGAGCTGGCCATCTCCATCGGCAAGGTGGCCTGCGTGCTGGCGCTGCTGGTGCACATGAGCCGCAGCATGGGCCCCGACTACCTGGCGCTGCAAGGCCTGAGCCTGGACCGTGCGCTGCTCGCCGGCAGCGGCCTGCTGCTGGACGCGCTGCTGGCGCTGGCCGGCGTGCTGCTGCTGTTCGCGCTGATCGACGCGCCGCTGCAGCACTTCTTCTTCATGCGCGGCCAGCGCATGAGCAAGCAGGAGGTCAAGGAGGAGCACAAGCAGCAGGAGGGCCGGCCCGAGGTGCGCCAGCGCATCCGCCAGCTGCAGCGCGCGCTGGCGCAGCGCGCCGTGCGCAAGACCGTGCCGCAGGCCGACGTCGTCATCGTCAACCCCGAGCACTACGCGGTCGCGCTGCGCTATGACGACCAGCGCGCCGAGGCGCCCTTCGTGCTGGCCAAGGGCGTGGACGAGATGGCCCTCTACATCCGCGAGATCGCCCGCCAGCACGGCGTGCAGATGCTCACGCTGCCGCCGCTGGCGCGCGCCCTCTACAACAGCGCCCAGGTACAGCAGCAGATCCCGGCCTCGCTGTACCAGGCGGTGGCCCAGGTGCTGAGCTATGTGATGCAGCTCAAGGCCTTCCAGGCCGGCAAGCGCCGCAGCGCACCGCCCCCGCCCACCGACTTGCCGGTGCCCACGCACCTCTCGGACCCGCAGACCCCATGAATTTCCTCAGCCGACTCCAGGCCCAGCTGGGCCCCTACCGCGTCGCCGCGCCGCTGTTCCTGCTGGCCATCCTCGGCATGGTCATCCTGCCGCTGCCGCCGGTGCTGCTGGATGCGCTGTTCACCTTCAACATCGTGCTGGCGCTGGTGGTCATCCTCGTCAGCGTGAACAGTAAACGGCCGCTGGACTTCTCGGCCTTCCCGACCATCATCCTGGCCACCACGCTGCTGCGGCTGTCGCTGAACGTGGCCTCCACCCGCGTCGTGCTGCTGCACGGCCACGAGGGCACGCACGCGGCCGGCCAGGTCATCGAGAGCTTCGGCAACGTGGTCATCGGCGGCAACTTCGTCGTCGGCATCGTCGTGTTCGTGATCCTGATGGTGGTGAACTTCATCGTCGTCACCAAGGGCGCGGAGCGCATCTCCGAGGTCTCGGCGCGCTTCACGCTGGACGCCCTGCCCGGCAAGCAGATGGCCATCGACGCCGACCTGAACGCCGGCCTCATCAACCAGGAGAAGGCGCAGCAGCGCCGCAAGGACGTCGGCGCCGAGGCCGACTTCTACGGCGCGATGGACGGCGCCAGCAAGTTCGTGCGCGGCGACGCGATCGCGTCCATCCTGATCCTGCTGATCAACATGATCGGCGGCGTCGCGATCGGCGCGCTGATGCACGACCTCAGCCTGGGCGAGTCCTTCCGCACCTATGCGCTGCTGACCATCGGTGACGGCCTGGTGGCGCAGATCCCGGCGCTGCTGCTGTCGGCCGCGGCGGCCATCATCGTCACGCGCGTCAGCGACTCGGGCGACGGCGACGGTGCCTTCGAGGCGCAGATCGGCCAGCAGCTGCTGGCCTCGCCGCAGGTGCTGTTCAGCGCCGCCGGCGTGATGACGACGCTGGCGCTGATCCCCGGCATGCCCACGCTGCCCTTCCTGGGCTTCGCGGCGGTGCTGGCCTACGCCGGCTGGCGCATGGCGCGGCGGGCCTCGCAGGAGATCAAGCCGGCCGCCCCGATCGAGGCCGCGCTGCTGACCGCCCAGCCGCCCGAGCTGGACTGGCGCGCGCTGCCCGCCGTCGAACCGCTGTCGGTGTCGCTGGGCTACAAGCTGGTGGGCCTGATCTCTCCCGACCAGGGTGCGCCGCTGCAGCAGCGCGTGCGCGGCATGCGCCAGAGCCTGAGCGAGAGCATGGGCCTGCTGCTGCCCCCCATCAACGTGCGCGACGACCTGACGCTCAAGCCCGGCCAGTACGCGCTGCTGCTGGACGGCCAGGTGCTGGCCCAGGCCGAGGTGCAGGCCGACCGGCTGATGGCCATCGCGTCGCCACAGGTCTACGGCGAGCTGGACGGCATCCCCGGCACCGACCCCGCCTACGGCCTGCCCGTCACCTGGATAGACCCGCAGCACAAGGCCCATGCGCTGGGCCTGGGCTATCAGGTGGTGGACGTGGCCAGCACCATCGCCACCCACCTGGCCAAGGTCGTGCGCGAGCAGCTGCCCGAGCTGCTGCGCTTCGACGACATCACCGCGCTGCAGGAGCGCCTGGCCGCCCAGGCGCCCAAGCTGGCCGCCGCGCTGGACAAGGCCTACAACCACGCCCAGCTGCTGAAGGTGCTGCGCCTGCTGCTGGCCGAGGGCGTGTCCATCAAGGACATCGTGCCCATCGCCAGCACGCTGGTGGAGCATGCCGAGACGACGAAAGATCCCATCCTGCTGGCCGCCGAGGTGCGCTGCACGCTGCGCCGCCAGCTGGTGGGCCAGCTGGGCGGCCCCACCGGCACGCTGCGCGTCTTCAACCTCGGCGGCGAGCTGGAGAACCTGCTGCTGGCCGCGCTGAACCAGGCCCGCCAGGCCAACGCCAAGGTGGCACTGGACAGCTATCCGGTGGACCCGCAGCTGCTCGCGCAGCTGCAGCTGCACATGCCGGGCGCGCGCGACCAGCTCAAGGCCCAGGGCGCCTCGCCCGTGCTGCTGGTGATGCCGCAGATCCGCCCGCTGCTGGCCCGCTACGCGCGGCTGTTCGCGCCGGGCCTGGCCGTGCTCTCGTACAACGAGGTGCCGGAGCAACGCGAGATCGCCGTGCTCGGGACGCTGGGCTGAACACGCAAGACCCATGGCCCGGCCCGGCGGTTCCAAGCCGGCCAGGGCATCCGGGCTCTGACCCCTAACTTTCTGAACGACGGTCTCTTCAAAACTGGGGGGATGGGCTGGCCGCTCGCCATGGCCCCGCCTAGTCTTCAGCACATGGAGCCTGCCGCCGGCATAGGCTCCGGCACAGGCCAACGCCGGCAAGGAGATGCCCATGGCTGGCTTCACCCCATCTCGCCTGCGCGTCGCGATCCTCCTGCTCTGCGCCGCGCCGCTGCTGGCCGCGGCGAAGCCGCATGCGACCGCGCACAAGCCCCTCAACGACGCCAAGCCCCTGCGCTTCGCGGCCCCCGCCGCCGGCCCCGCCCAGCCCGGCCGCAGCTACGACGCCTGCATAGACCAACCCTCGCCCGACGGCGCCGCCATCGACTGCCAGGCACTGCAACGCCCGGTTCAGACCGCCAAGGCCAAGCCCAGGCAGCACTGATATTCAGCCCTCGCATAGGCTGCTGAGGATTGCTTCGTTCCCTGCAGCGGGCAGGCTTCACACACTGGCTCCACGTCATTCCCGGGAGCCATCCATGAGCATCACCGCCATCAACGTCCGCAACCAGTTCCGCGGCACCATCAAGGAAATCATCGAGGGTCCGGTCGTGTCCGAGGTCGACGTGGTCACGCGCAGCGGCGATGTCGTCACCTCGGTCATCACGACGCGCTCGGTCAAGGACCTGGGGCTGGAGGTGGGCCGCGAGGTCGTCGCGCTGGTCAAGTCCACGGAAGTGTCGATCGCGACGCTGTAAGCCATGGCCTACCAGCCGCCCCGCGTCCTCATCATCCCGGGCCTGCACGACAGCGGCCCGGCGCATTGGCAGACCTGGCTGCAGGGCCAGTACCGCGACGCGCGCCGCGTCACACAGCGCGACCCCAGCCGCCCCGAGCTGGAGCGCTGGGCCGAGCGCATCCAGCGCACGCTGGAGGTGGCAGGCCGTGGCGAGTGGCTGGCCGTCGCGCACAGCTTCGGTTGCCTCGCGCTGGCCCGGCATCTGGCCGACCACCCCGGCTCGCCCATCCGCGAGGCCTTGTTCGTCGCCCCGGCCGAGCCCGACAAGTTCGGCCTCGCCGTGGCCCTGCCCCACCAGCGACTGCCGCGCCGCACGCGGCTGATCGCCAGCAGCACCGACCCGTGGATGAGCGCCGCCAGCGCCGCGCGCTGGGCCCATCGCTGGGGTTCCAGCTACAGCAACCTGGGTCCGGTCGGACACATCAACGCGGAGGCCGGCTTCGGGCCGCTGCCGCTGGCCAAGAGCTGGATAGAAGCCGCCCGCGCACGCGCAGCGGCAGAGCAAAGACCCCGCCACGCGGAGTTCCGCGAATGGGCGTTCGCGGTTTAGCGGTGCGCGACAGGGCAGTCAATCGATGGGAGCTGCGATCAGGCCGCACCAGCGGGTCGGGCGACGGGCGGCCAAGGATCCGTTGCGGTCCTGGCCTACCGCGATCTCACAGCCCCAAGCGGCCGTTCAACGTTGAAGCCGAGCCGCGAGCGGCGGCTTGCCGACGTGAGTCGGCTCGGGCGACTGGTTAGCTGTCTTTGCCATAGAGCACCTCAAGTTCCTCTTTTGTCCCAAACCTGTGCCGTGATTCGGCCCAGCCATGGACGACACCCAGAACGCTAGCCGTCACGGTTTCAAAGGCTTCGGCGAGTTGCTGCTTTTGGATCGGCGAGATGTGGTCATCGCCATCTCCAATGAAGAAATTCCTCTGTCCTGATTCGGTCTTGGGAGACCGCGCGAGGAAATGCCCGACATGCTGCTCGGAGAGATGAACATATCCTGAAGCGAAATCGTAGACGCGCTTCGCCCAATCTCTCTTCTCTGAGTAAACCTCGACAAGGCGCTTATCTGTCATTGGGACGCCAGTGCAGTCCTTCAGCTTTCGCAGCGGAGTTCCTGCCACCACCTGGCACGCGACGGCGTGCGGGTCGCCGCAGCTTGTCACGCCGTTCAGACGCAATGCATTGTCCAACTGCATACGAAGCAGTCCGACGCCGGAGGTGTAGCACCCGTTATTCATCAAGTATTGAAACCCCTTATGGAGCCCTAATGACCTTTCCAACACGGCCAAGGCAAGTGCGTCACAAGGGAAGAGGCTCGATGCGCAGGCCGCAAATACCTTTCGACCGGCTTCGAAATGAAGGTCGGGCAAGCCGAGCATTCGATCAAGAACAGCCTGCATTGTCTTGAGACAGCTAACTAGTTATATGCCGACATCAAGCGTCGGATAACACCGGAAGCCGCGCGCCAACAGCAATCGCGTTGCGCGTCCAAGTGCTTGTCCCATATCAATTTCCTCCACTCTCCGCGCTTTTATTCGGTGCTATTTATCCGGGCAAATACCGCGCCCGTTACCAACGCCTTGCCAGGTCTGCGCAGCGGCCAATGCCAATGGGCCGACGCGCGACGATGCGGCCATGGCTCTCGGCTGAGGCCCACGCGGAGAACCCCGGGCCATCGGCTGGGCGTATTGCCTGGGTCTCGGCGCCCCGCGCGGACGACTGGCGCACCACAGCCTGCACTTGAATTGCAAGGTCGGAGCGCCTTGGAGCATCCCGCCGACACCTAGCCCAGCGCCTGCCTGAACACCGCCAGCGTGCGCTCCCAGGCCAGCTGCGCCGCCGCGGCGTCGTAGCGCGGTGTCGTGTCGTTGTTGAAGCCATGCTGGGTGCCGGCGTAGCTGAACATCTCGTAGCGCACGCCGGCGGCCTTCAGCGCGGCCTCGTAGGCCGGCCAGGCGGCGTTGACGCGCTCGTCGTTGGCCGCGTAGTGGATCAGCAGCCGCGCCCTGATGCGCGGCACGTCCTCCGCCGCCGGCGCGCCGCCGTAGAAGGGCACGGCCACGGCCAGCTCGGGCAGCTGCGTGGCCACATGGTTGGCCAGGCTGCCGCCCCAGCAGAAGCCCACCACGCCCAGCCGGCCGTTGGCCTCCGGCAGCGTCGGCAGGCCGCGCGCGGCGGCCAGGATGTCGGCCCGCGCCCGGGCCGGGTCCAGCCTGGCGAACAGCGCGCGTGCGTCGTCCTCGTTGCCGGGGTAGCCGCCCAGCGGCGTCAGCGCATCGGGCGCATAGGCCAGGTAGCCGGCCAGCGCGACGCGGCGGGCGATGTCCTCGATATGCGGGTTCAGGCCACGGTTCTCGTGCACCACCAGCACGGCCGGCAGGCGGCCCGTGGCGTTGGCCGGCCGGGCCAGATAGCCCTGCACCCGGCCGCTGCCCTGTGGCGACTCGAAGGCCTGGCGGCGCGTCACCAGGCGTGCATCGTCGGGTTTGATCTGCTGGGCCGCCGCGAAATCGGGGCTCAGCGCGGCCAGCAGCGCCGCGGCACCGGCCGGCCCGCCGGTGAAGGCGGCGGCCTGCTCCAGAAAGCCGCGCCGGCTCAGCTCGCCGTGCACATAGCGGTCGAACAGCGGCCAGGCCTGGGCGGGAATGGGGCTAGCGTGCTTCATGGCCAACGTCCTCGTCGATGGGAGCAGCGACTTTAAGGGGCCACCCCTCAAGGACCGCATATCGATATCGCGAATGGTTCGACGACAGCCCGGCCCGCCGTTCGCAGAATCACGGCGCATGAATTTCCAGCAGCTCCGCTCCGTCCGCGAGGCCCAGCGCCGCGGCTTCAACCTGACCGAGGTGGCCCAGGCCCTGCACACCTCGCAGCCCGGCGTCAGCCGCCAGATCCGCGAGCTGGAGGAGGAGCTGGGCATCGAGCTCTTCGTGCGGGTGGGCAAGCGGCTGACCGGGCTGACCGAGCCCGGCGAGCAGGTGCTGCCCGTCATCGAGCGGCTGCTGCAGGAGGCCGAGAACCTGCGGCGCGCGGCCGACGACTTCGCCAGCGCCGGCAGCGGCCGGCTGCGCATCGCCGCCACGCACAGCCAGGCGCGCTACGCACTGCCGCCGGCCGTGCGCGACTTCCGCGCCCACCACCCGGACGTCAGCCTGCACCTGCAGCAGGGCTCGCCGCAGCAGATCGCCCGGCTGCTGCTGGACGGCGAGGCCGACGTGGGCATCGCCACCGAGGCGCTGGCGCAATACCCCGAGCTGGTGGCCCTGCCCTGCTACCGCTGGACGCATTCGGTCGTGGTGCCGCCCGGCCACCCGCTGCTGGACGGGCCGCTGACGCTGGCCCGCCTGGCGCAGTTCCCCATCGTCACCTACGAGCCCGGCTACACCGGCCGCTCCCACATCGACGAGGCCTTCGCCGCCGCCCAGCTGGCGCCCCACATCGTGCTCAGCGCGATGGACGCCGACGTCATCAAGACCTATGTGGAGCTGGGCCTGGGCGTGGGCATCGTCGCGGCCATCGCCTTCGACGAGGAGCGCGACCGCCACCTGCGCGCCCTCGATGCCCGCCACCTGTTCGCCGACAACATGACGCGCCTGGCCGTGCGGCGCAGCGCCTACCTGCGCGACTACGTCTACGCCTTCATCCAGACCTTCGCCTCGCCGCTCGATCGCGAGGCGGTGGACGCGGCCCGCCACGAAGCGCCGCCGGCCGAGCCCGTGCTGGCCTGGTCACGGGCCGCATGAGCTTGCACGTTCTTCTTCTTTGCCCCCGCCGCCCCTCGTCCCTAGAGTGAACCGCTCCCTCCCCAACTCGAACACCATGCGCCGCTTCCTCACCGCACTCTCCCTCACCATCGCCGCCACCGGCGCCGCCTTCCCGGCGCTGGCCCAGACCTCGCTGCTCAACGTCTCCTACGACCCAACGCGCGAGCTCTACCAGGACTTCAACAAGGCCTTCGCCGCCCACTGGAAGGCCAAGACCGGCGAAACGGTGAACATCAAGGCCTCGCACGGCGGCTCCGGCAAGCAGGCCCGCTCGGTCATCGACGGCCTGGAGGCCGACGTCGTGACGCTGGCGCTGGCCTACGACATCGACGCGCTGGCCGACCGCAACCTGCTGGGGCTGGACTGGCAGAAGAAGCTGCCGAACAACTCCACGCCCTACACCTCCACCATCGTGTTCCTGGTGCGCAAGGGCAACCCCAAGCACATCGCCAACTGGCCGGACCTGGCGCGCTCGGGCGTGGAAGTCATCACGCCCAACCCCAAGACCAGCGGCGGCGCGCGCTGGAACTACCTGGCGGCCTGGGCCTTCGCGCTGAAGCAGCCGGGCGGCAACGCCGACTCGGCCAAGGCCTTCGTCAAGCGCATCTACGGCAACACCAAGGTGCTGGACTCCGGCGCCCGCGGCGCCACGACGACCTTCGTGGAGCGCGGCATCGGCGACGTGCTGATCGCCTGGGAGAACGAGGCCTACCTGGCTGTGAAGGAACTCGGCAAGGACAAGTTCGAGATCGTCACCCCGTCCATCTCCATCCTGGCCGAGCCGCCGGTGGCCGTGGTCGACAAGGTCGTGGACAAGCGCGGCACGCGCAAGCAGGCCCAGGCCTATCTGGACTACCTCTACAGCCCCGAGGGGCAGGAGATTGCCGCTCGCAACTTCTACCGCCCGCGCGACGCCAAGGTCGCTGCCCGGTACGCCAAGCAGTTCGCCACCGTGAAGCTCTTCACCATCGACGAGGCCTTCGGCGGCTGGCGCCTGGCGCAGAAGACCCACTTCGACGACGGCGGCGTGTTCGACCAGATCTACACGCCGGGCGCCAAGTAACGTCGCGGTTGGCTGGCGCCAACGCAGAGCGTGAAGTCTTGTTGCGCCCGTCATCCCGGCCTCGACAACGGGCGTTGAGCGGCCTCATCATGAGGCCGCCATGAGAAACCTCGCGTTCAGCACCGCCCTCCTCCTCCTCAGCCTCGTCGGCTGCGCCACGGCGCCACCGGCCGCCCCGCCCCCGCGGAATGCCGCCCAGGACACGCTCTGGCTGGACCGCCTCACCTGGGGCGCCAGCCGCGCGGACCTCGAGCGGGTGCGCGCCCAGGGCCGCGACGCCTGGCTGGACGCCCAGCTCCGCCCCGCCGGCACAGCGCCGCTGCCCGAGGCGGCCCAGGCCCAGATCCAGGCCCTCACCATCTCGCAGCAGCCGCTGCTGCCGCTGGTGCAGCAGATGGAGGCGCAGCGCAAGGCCGCCGACGCGCTGACCGACGACGCGGCCAAGGCCGAGGCGCAGAAGGCCTACCAGCAGGCCATGACCCGGCTGGCCCGCGAGGCCTCGACGCGGCAGCTGCTGAACGCGCTGTACTCGCCCAACCAGGTCCAGGAGCAGCTGACCTGGTTCTGGTTCAACCACTTCAACGTCCACCAGTACAAGGCCAATCTGCGCGCCATGGTGGGCGACTATGAGCAAGGCCTGCGCGAGCGGGCGCTGGGCAGGTTTCGCGACCTGCTGGGCTACACGGCCCACCACCCGGCCATGCTGCGCTACCTCGACAACGAGCAGAACGCGGCCAACCGCATCAACGAGAACTACGCCCGCGAGCTGCTGGAGCTGCACACGCTGGGCGTGGGTGGCGGCTACAGCCAGCGCGACGTGCAGGAGCTGGCGCGCGTGCTGACCGGCCTGGGCGTGAACCTGAGCGACAACAAACCCAAGCTCAAGCCCGCGCAGGAGGCCCAGTACCGCCGCGACGGCCTGATGGAGTTCAACCCGGCCCGCCACGACTTCGGCGACAAGACGCTGCTGGGCATCACCGTCAAGGGCCAGGGCTATGCCGAGCTGGACCAGGTGCTGGACCGGCTGGCCCGCCACCCCAGCACCGCCCGCTTCGTCTGCACCAAGCTGGCCCAGTACTTCGTCGCCGACGCGCCGCCGCCGGCGCTGGTGGAGCGCATGGCCGCGCGCTGGCAGCAGAGCGACGGCAGCATCGCCGAGGTGCTGCGCGCCATGGTGGCCGCGCCGGAGTTCGAGGCCTCGCTGGGCCGCAAGTTCAAGGACCCCACGCATTACGTCGTCTCGGCCGTGCGCCTGGCCTATGCCGACAAGGTGGTGCTGAACACCAGCCCCATGATGGGCTGGCTGTACCGCCTGGGCCAGTCGCCCTACAACCGGCAGACGCCCGACGGCTACCCGATGGACGAGAACGCCTGGGCCGGCCCCGGCCAGATGACCACCCGCTTCGAGATCGCGCGCGCCATCGGCAGCGGCAGCGCCGGCCTGTTCAAGGTCGAGGGCGAGGCCAAGGACAGGCCCGCCTTCCCGCAGCTCGCCCAGCCGCTGTACTACGAGGGCATCGCGCCCCGGCTGGCGGCCGCCACGCAGCAGGCGCTCGGCGCAGCCACGTCGCCGCAGGAATGGAACACCTACCTGCTGGCCTCCCCCGACTTCATGCACAGGTGAACCCATGAAACGCCGCCATCTGCTCCAGCTGGGCCTGTCCGGTGCGCTGCTGCCCGGCACCCGGCTCTGGGCCGCCACGCCCGACACGCCGCGCCTGCTGGTCGTCTTCCTGCGCGGCGCCTACGACGCCGCCAACCTGCTGGTGCCCACCGCCTCGAGCTTCTACTACGAGGCCCGGCCCAACATCGCCATCGCCAAGGCGGCGGCCCTGCCGCTGGACGCCGACTGGGGCCTGGCGCCCGCACTGGCCGACAGCATCCACCCGCTGTGGGGCAAGGGCCAGGCCGCCTTCGTGCCCTTTGCCGGCACCCACGACGTGTCGCGCAGCCACTTCGAGACCCAGGACCACATCGAGCTGGGCCAGGCTGACGATGCGCCGGGCGCATCGCGCGACTTCCGCAGCGGCTTCATGAACCGGCTGGCCGGCGTGCTGGGCGCGGGCTCGCCCGTCAGCTCGCGGCTGGAGGCCATGGCCTTCACCGACCAGGTGCCGCTGATCCTGCGCGGCGAGCTGCCGGTGGCCAACCAGGCCTTGCGCGACCTCGGCAAGCCCGGCATCACCGGGCCCCAGGCCCAGGTCATCGCCGGCATGTACGCCAACACCCGGCTGGCCGCCACGGTCAGCGGCGGCTTCGAGGTGCGCGACGAGGTCTCGCGCGAGATGGCCGGCGAGATGGAGGCCGCCAGCCGCGGCGCCATCGCGGCCAAGGGCTTTGCGCTGGAGGCCAGGCGCGTCGCGCGGCTGATGCGCGAGCGCGTGACGCTGGGCTTCATCGACATCGGCGGCTGGGACACCCATGTGGGCCAGGGCGGCGCGACGGGCCAGCTGGCCAACCGGCTGGGCGAGCTGGGCCGCGGCCTGGCGCTGTTCGCCGACGAGATGGGGCCGCAGTGGGACAACACCGTGGTGGTGGTGGTCAGCGAGTTCGGCCGCACCTTCCGCGAGAACGGCAACCGCGGCACCGACCATGGCCACGGCAGCGCCTACTGGGTGCTGGGCGGCGGCGTGAAGGGCGGGCGCATCGCCGGCGAGCAGGTGCAGGTCAAGGCTTCTACGCTGTTCCAGAACCGTGACTACCCGGTGCTCAACGAGTACCGCGCGCTGTTCGGCGGCCTCATGAAGCGCATGTACGGCCTCAGCGACGCGCAGCTGGCCACGGTCTTCCCCGGGGCCAGCGCGCGCGATCTGGGCCTGGTCTAGGCCTGGCTCAGGCCGCCAGGTCGAACACCAGCACCTCGGCATCGCGGCCGGCCGCCAGGGCCAGGCTGGCGGTCTGGCGCAGCTGCAGGGCGTCGCCCGCCGTCAGCGCCTGCCCGTTCACGCTGAGCGTGCCGCGCACCAGGTGCACATAGGCCTGGCGGCCCGGCGCCAGCGCCAGCTCGGCCGCCTCGTCGCCGTCGAACAGGCCGGCGTACAGCCTGGCATCGGCATGGAGGGTGACCGAGCCCTCGGCGCCGTCGCGGGCCGCCACCAGGCGCAGCCGGCCGCGCTTGGAGGCGCTGTCGAAGTGCTTCTGCTCATAGCTCGGCGCGATGCCGCGCGCATCCGGCTGGATCCAGATCTGCAGGAAATGCGTGGTCTGGTCCTTGGCATGGTTGAACTCGCTGTGCATCACGCCCGTGCCGGCGCTCATGCGCTGCACGTCGCCGGGCCGGATGACGCCCGAGTTGGCCGCGCCCTGCTCGCCGTTGCCCATGCTGTCCTTGTGCGCCAGCTCGCCGGACAGCACGTAGCTGATGATCTCCATGTCGCGATGGCCGTGGGTGCCGAAGCCGGTGCCGGGGGCGATCCGGTCCTCGTTGATGACGCGCAGCGCGCCGAAGCCCATGCGGGCCGGGTCGTAGTAGTCGGCGAACGAGAAGCTGTGGAAGGACTTCAGCCAGCCATGGTCGGCATAGCCTCGGTCGGCGGACTTGATCAGTTGCAGCATGTGGGGCTCCTTTCGCGTTGATGAAGCCAATGTAGGAGGCGCGGCCATGGCCGGGGGTGAGCCGACTGCGAGGCATCATTCAAATAGACTGAACGCATGACGACCGCCCATGAAAAACGCCGCGCGCTGACCCCCGAGGCGCTGGCCATGATGGACACCATCGCCCGCACCGGCAGCTTTGCCGCCGCCGCGCGCGAGATGGGCCGCGTGCCGTCGGCGCTGACCTATTCCGTGCGCCAGCTGGAGGATGCGCTGGACGTGCTGCTGTTCGACCGCAGCTCGCGCCAGGCCGTGCTGACCTCGGCCGGCCAGGAGCTGCTGCTGGAGGGCCGGCGCCTGCTGCAGGAGCTGGACGCGGTCGCCAACCGCGTGCGCCGCATCGCCACCGGCTGGGAGAGCGAGCTGACGCTGGCCGTGGACGACGCCGTCGCCCGCCGGGCGCTGTTCGACCTGATGGAGGCCTTCTACGCCCAGACGCTGGACGGCGGCGGCCCGCCGCCGACCCGACTCAAGCTGCGCGTGGAGGTGCTTGCCGGCACCTGGGAGGCCTTGCTGCACGGCCAGGCCGACATGGCCATCGGCGTGCCGGCCGAGATGCAGAGCGCCAACATCCGCTGCGAGACCGGCGGCGAGCTGGAGTTCGCCTTCTGCGTGGCGCCCCACCACCCGCTGGCCCAGCTGCCCGAGCCGCTGACGGCCGGCCAGATCGCCGAGCACCGCATCATCGCCGTCGCCGACAGCGCGCGGCTGCTGCCGCCGCTGACGGTGGGCCTGCTGCCGGGCCAGGACGTGCTGACCGTGCCGTCGCTGGCCACCAAGCTGGAGGCCATGATGCGCGGCCTGGGCTGCGGCTCGCTGCCGGTGCCCATGGTCAGGCGCCACATCGAGGCCGGCCGCCTGGTGCGCAAGACCACCTACGAAGGCCGGCGCGCCAGCCTGATGCACTACGCCTGGCGCGACACCGGCCAGACGCCCGGCAAGGCGCTGGCCTGGTGGATAGAGAAGCTGCGCGGCCCGGCCACGCAGCGGGCCCTGCTGGAGCAGCACGAGGGCCTGCTGNCGCTGGCCTGGTGGATAGAGAAGCTGCGCGGCCCGGCCACGCAGCGGGCCCTGCTGGAGCAGCACGAGGGCCTGCTGTTGTGACCGCCTACCGCGGCCGCTTCGCCCCCTCGCCCACCGGCCCGCTGCACGCCGGCTCGCTCGTCGCCGCGCTGGCCAGCTGGCTGGACGCGCGCGCGCACCGCGGCCAATGGCTGGTGCGCATCGAGGACGTGGACGGCCCGCGCTGCCCGCCGGGCATGGATGAGTTCATCCTCGGCCAGCTCGCCGCGCTGGGCCTGCTGCCGGACGAGCCGCCCGTCTGGCAGTCGCGCCGCGGCGCGCTCTACCAGGCGGCGCTGGAGCGGCTGGTCGCCGCCGGCCAGGCCTATGGCTGCGCCTGCACGCGCGCCGAGATCGCGGCAGCCGCCGGCCCCCGGCCCAAGCATGGCGAGCTGGTCTACCCCGGCACCTGCCGCCAGGGCACCCACGGCCGCCCGGCGCGCGCCTGGCGCTTGCGCGTGCAGGGGCGGGTGGACTGGCGGGACCGGCGCCTGGGCCCGCAGTCGCAGGAGCTGCAGGCCGAGGTGGGCGACTTCGTGCTCAAGCGCGCCGACGGCCTGTGGGCCTACCAGCTCGCCGTCGTCGTGGACGATGCCGAACAAGGCATCACCGACGTCGTGCGCGGCGCGGACCTGGCCGACAACACGCCGCGCCAGATCGCGCTGCAGCGCGCCCTGGGCCTGCCCACGCCGCGCTATCTGCACACGCCGCTGGTGCTGGCGGCGGACGGGCACAAGCTGTCCAAGCAGAACGGCGCGGCGGCGCTGGACCTGGGCGACCCGGCCGCCAGGCTGCGCGAGGCCGCGACGCGGCTGGGCCTCGCCCCGCTGCCGGCGGGCAGTTCTACGCTCGCCGAGACGCTGGCCGCCCTGGTCCCCTTGTGGGCAGCGGCCTGCGGTTCTGAGGGCGCTCCCGCCTGATCGACCGCCATGGCCGCCAGTGAGTCCCCCACCTCGCGCCAGCTAGGCAGCACCTCTTCCGAACAGCGATCGCCACCAGGGGCGCCCTTCAACCGCCTGCCCGGCAGCCGGCGGCTCCACGGCACCGAGCTCCAGCAAGCGCTGGTGCAGCCGCATGAGCCCGGCCTGCCGGGCGGCCTGTACCGGGTTGACGCCGTCGAACTCGGAGGGCAGGTGGATGTTGGCTCCAGAGTCGATCAGAAACTCGGCCACGGCCTCGCGCTTGGCAAGGATGCAGGCCACCAAGGGCGTGGACAGGAACTCGGGGTGCGCGTAGTTCACGTCCACCCCGTGACGGACGTGATACCGAACCAGCTCGATGTCCCCCTCGCAGGCCGCGAGGTACATCTCTTTCCAGTTTCCACCCGACGACATGGCGCGGCTCCTCTCGCTGTCTTGGCTGTCTTGGCTGTCTTCAACGGGCTGGCGATTCGTGCCCGTCATCACCCGAGCGGGTCGCGGCGCAGCATATCGCCGCACGCCGCCGGGGCGACAATCCACCGCTTTCCCCCACTCAAGGATTCCCCATGAACACCATGCCCAGCGGCCTGCAGTACGAAGACAGCGTCGAAGGTGACGGCAAGCAGGCCGCGGCCGGCCACGACGTCACCGTCCACTACACCGGCTGGCTGTGGGTCGACGGCGCCCGCACGACCAAGTTCGACTCCAGCCTGGACCGCCGCGAGCCCTTCGAGTTCGAGCTGGGCGCCGGCATGGTCATCCGCGGCTGGGACGAGGGCGTGCAGGGCATGAGAATCGGCGGCAAGCGCACGCTGATCATCCCGGCCCAGCTGGGCTATGGCGCGCGCGGCGCCGGCGGCGTCATCCCGCCCAATGCCACGCTGTGCTTCGAGGTCGAGCTGCTGGGCCTGGCCGGCGGCCCCGAGCCCGTCGATCTGAACCTGCAGACGACCTCCAGCGGCCTGCAGTACGAGGACCGCGCCGTCGGCGCGGGCGCCGAGGCCACCAAGGGCCAGCGCGTGTCGGTGCACTACACCGGCTGGCTCTACAAGGACGGCATGCGCGGCAAGAAGTTCGACTCCAGCAAGGACCGCGGCCAGCCCTTCAAGTTCAAGCTGGGCGGCGGTGAGGTCATCGCCGGCTGGGACGAGGGCGTGCAGGGCATGAAGGTGGGGGGCACGCGCATGCTGGTGCTGCCGCCCGAGCTGGGCTATGGCGCCCACGGCGCCGGCGGCGTGATCCCGCCCAACGCGACGCTGCTGTTCGAGGTCGAACTGCTGGCGGTTTGACCGAAGTCGATTCGGGGGACGGCGCCAGCGCTGACAAGCGGCTGTCATTCGAGGATGCTCTGATGCCGTTCGCCAACGCATCAGGAGCCCACCATGTCGATTGACCAGCGCCGCTTCCCCCGCGTCGAGTTCTTCCTCGTGCCCGATGCCCACGAGCAGCTGCCGGTCTGGGTCATCAAGCCCGAAGGCCTGTCGGCGGCGCGTGGCGGTGTCGTGGTCGACCTCAGCGAGGCCGGCCTGCAGATCCTGGCGGCGGCCGAGCCGGCGCTGGAGGCCAGGCACTACGAGATGCGCCTGCTGCTGGGCGAGGACGAAGGCGTGCCGCTGTTCAGCGCCGACGTGCGCCGCGTCTGGAGCCGGCCGCTGAGCCGCATCGTGCAGCTCTGCGGCTTCGAGTTCGAGACGCCCAATTCCCAGGCCGAGGAATTCCTGCTCGCGCAGACGGCGCAGATCACCGCCCGCCAATGGGTGCGCTGCGTGCTCGTCGAGCGGATGGCGGCGCTGGCCTAGGGCCGGTTCACCTACGGCAGCAGGCCCTAGCTTGGCCGCGCTGGCGCCCCGGCGGCAACTGGGTTAGCGTGGGCGCGGGGCCGGGCTGGCCTCGTCCGTCTTCTCATCCATGATCGAAACCGAGCAGCTGCTGCGTTACTGGAGCCTGCCGCAATGGCAGGCCAATCTGCTGGTGCTGATGCACCTGGTCGGCGCGGGCTTGTTGGGCCTGGTGCTGGGCTACGAACGGGCCTTCCACGGCCGCGCGGCCGGCATGCGGACCTACGCCCTGGTCTGCATGGCCTCCACCGCCGTCATCGTGCTGCTGGGGCTGCCGCACCAGTGGTTCGGCGGCAGCGGCCCGGCCGCCGTGGCGCCGCTGATGGACCCGACGCGCGTCATCCAGGGCGTGGTCACCGGCATAGGCTTTCTGTGCGCCGGCGTCATCATGCGCGAGGGCATGAACATTTCCGGCCTGACGACGGCGGCCTCCATCTGGGCGGCCTCGGCCATCGGCATTCTGCTGGGCATGGGCTTTTATTTCGCGGCCATCGCGCTGACGCTGCTGTGCGCGTCGCTGATGATGTGGGGCGCCAAGCTGGAGGCCGCCCTGCCCTCGCATCCGGCCATCGCGGTGCAGCTGCAGGGCCAGCCGGGGCGCAGCTTCGAGCAGGCCGAGCTGGTCGCCTTCGCGGCGGCGCTGGGTTATGACTTCGCGCCGGGCTCGGTCAGCATCGAGTGCACGGGCGACCGCCAGGAGTGGCGCTTCGTCTGCACCGCCCAGCGCAACTACCAAAGCGAGACGCTGTCGCGCTTTGCCCGCCGGCTGCCGGAGCTGCCGGGCCTGGCCGGCTACCGCGTCACGCACGCGCGCAACTGAACCCGCCCGCCCAGGCGGCGCGGGCTCGCGGCGCAGCGCTCAGTCCTCGCTGATCGCCGGGTACTCGCCCAGGCCGTCCGGCCAGGGCGTCAGGATCTCGAAGCCGTCCCGGGTCACGGCCACCATGTGCTCCCACTGCGCCGACAGCGAACGGTCGCGCGTGACCACCGTCCAGCCGTCGTTCAGTTCGCGGATGGCGGCGCCGCCCGCGTTGATCATGGGCTCGATGGTGAAGATCATGCCCTCCTGCAGCTTCAGGCCCTCGCCCGGGCGGCCAAAGTGGTTGACATGCGGGTCGTCGTGATAGATGTCGCCGATGCCATGGCCGCCGTACTCGCGCACGACGCTGAAGCCGGCCGCATGCGCCACCTTCTGGATGGCATGGCCCACGTCGCCCAGCGTCGCGCCCGGGCGCACCTGGCGTATGCCGGCGCGCAAGGCCTCGTAGGTCGTCATCACCAGGCGGCGCGCCAGCACATTGGTCTCGCCGACGATGAACATGCGGCTGCTGTCGCCGTACCAGCCGTCCGGGGTCGTGAGCGTCACGTCCACGTTGACGATATCGCCCTTCTTCAGCTTCTTGTCCCTGGACGGGATGCCGTGGCAGACCACATGGTTGGGCGAGATGCAGGCCGTCTTGGGGAAGCCGTGGTAGCCGACGTTGGACGGGATGCACTTCAGCGTGCCGACGATGTAGTCGCGGCAGAGGTCATCCAGTTCCTCGGTCGTGACGCCGGGCACCACATGCGGCTTCAGCATCGCCAGCACCTCGGCGATCAGGTGGCCGGCCTTGCGGGCCTTGGCGACTTCCTCGGGCGTGCGCAGCTTGATGCTCTTCATGCCCGGACCGCCCTGGCCTTGGGTTGCTGGGGCCAGCCCGCCAGCCGCGCCAGGTCCAGCCCGCCCTCCTGCTCGGCGCGGATCAGCAGCTGGCAGAGCTCGCTGTGGCTGAGCTGAGGATGCAGTTCGGCCAGCATGCCGATGCGCATCCAGTGCTCGGCCTGGGCATTGATGGAACGCGACAAGGCCTGGCTGGCAACGCGCAGGCTCTCGTGCAGCGGATCGGAGATTTTGACGATTCCCATGCTGCCATTATATACGATTCATATACAAAACGTATATTCACAAACTTCATCGGAAGGGACGCCAAACCCCTTAGAGTCGCCGCCATGCGCCCCGTCCCCGTCGTCGTCACCTGGCTCACGCTGGCCCTGTCAAGCGCGCTTGCCGCACCGCCCTTGCCTTCGCCGGTCCGCGCCGTCGTCGACGCCATGAGCGCGGACTGTCGCGCCGCGGGGGGCAAGCCAGGCGCCTCACCCGGCCTGGTCGGCACCGTGGACGTGGACGGCGACGGCCGGGACGACCATGTGATCTACACCGGGGCCTTCGAATGCGAAGGCGCGGAATCCTTGTTCAACGGCGCGGGAGGCGGATCGGTGCGGATCTTCCTCGGCACGGCGGCGGGCGGCGCGAAGCCTGTCTTCGAGCACGGCGCCGAAGGCATGCGCGTGGAGCGACGCAGGCTCTGGCTCGCGGTGGGCGGCCCCTTGTGCGGCCAAAAGGTCACCGAGGACATGCCGCGCAGCGAGATGCAGGCCTGTTGGCGCCCTCTGCAGTGGGACGCCGGCCGCAAGGCGCTCGACTTCGGCCCGCTGTCCAGTGTGCGTCCCTACAAGTGACGGCTCAGCTCACCACGGCGGCGTCATAGATGGCCACAAACTCCGCCGGCATGCGCCGCGGCTTGCCGCTGCTGATCTCTATGCAGACCAGCGCCCAGCGCCCGCGCACCAGCGTGACGCCATCACTGGCGCGGCGCAGCTGGAAGCGCCGCTCCATCGTCAACTTGCCGTCGCTGGCCGTCAGCCAGGTGCCCAGCACCAGCGCCTCGCCCTCAAAGGACGGCAGCAGGTAGTCGTAGTGGCCCTCGCGTATGGCCATGGCGCGGTCCAGGCGCCGGTAGTCCTCCAGGCTCAGGCCCAGCGCCTCGGAATGCGCCCAGCCCGCCTGCTCGCACCACTGCACGTAGACGGCATTGTTGGTGTGGCCCAGCCCGTCGATGTGCTCGCGCGCCGGCGTCAGCGCCAGCAGGAACGGCGACGGGCGGTCCCAGTCATTCATACGCGGAGACTTCCGGCCGCCGCGCCAGCACCGCGATGGGCGGCGCCCAGCGCTCGCCGCGCGGCTTCTTGCTGGTCACCAGCGTGATCTCGCTGGGCTCGAACACCTCGACGTTGTGCGTGATGGGCGTGGTCAGCAGGTACTGGGCGCGCGTCGAGCGCAGGAAATGGCCCACCAGCTGGATGTTGCGCACGTCCAGGTGGGCAAAGGGCTCGTCGATGAAGACGAAGCCGCCGGGCGTCTCGTCGTCCTTCATCAGGCCCACCAGCAGGATCAGGCTCTTCAGCACCTGCTGGCCGCCCGAGGCCTCGCCGTCGTTCAGGCCCACCTCGCCCTTGCCGTCGAAGTTGAACTTCACCTGCAGGCCGGCCTGGGCCAGCACGGTGTCGTCGTTGTCCAGGTGCGGCGGCACGGCCTCGGCGGTCACGCCGGCCAGCTCGCCCAGCTCGGCGACGTTCTTCTTGTAGCGGCGTATGGTGGCGCGCATCACGTCGATGTAGCGCTCGCGGGCGTTGAAGGCGGCGATGCGCGCCAGCTCGTTGCTGGCGCGGCGGTCGCTGAGCTGGGTGTCCTGCTCATGCACCTGCGCGGCCATGCGGGCATGGCGCTCCACGACGCTGGCATCCACCTCCCAGTGCCCGCCCTCCAGTTCCTGGTCCACATGGTGGGCACGGATCTCGGCCTGGCGGGCGTTCTCGAATTCGTCTCGCAAGGCGGCCAGCGCGGCCGGCGTGACCCAGCTCGCGGGAAACTGCTGTTTCTGCCTGCGCGACTCCTGCGACGCCTTGCGCAGCGCCTCGCGCTTGGCCTCATGCTCGCGCAGCCGGCCTGCCGCGGAGCCCTCGCCCTCCTTCAGCGCGATCTGCGCGCCTTCGTAGGCCTGCTCGCTGCGGGTGGATTCGCGCACCACGCGCTCATGCTCGCTGTCCAGCGCGCTCATGCGCGAGGCGGCCTCCGCGCGTGCCTGGCGCAGCACCGGCAGCCGGCTGCGCGCCTCGGCGAATTCGTCCGCGCGTTCGCTCAGCTCCTGCGCCGCCTTGTGGCCCACGGCCGCGCGCTGCACGTCCTTGAACTGCCGCTCCACCTCGGCCTGGGCCTTGGCCATGCGGCTCAGCTCGCCGTCCCAGCGGGCCAGCTCGGCCTCCAGCGCGGCGCGGCGCGAATCGACGGCCGAGGCGCCGAACTGGTGGTCGCGCGGCTCGACGAACACGCTGCGGCCGCCGCGACCGTCGCGGTAATAGGCGTCCGTCGTGATCCACTCGCCGCCCACCTGGGCGCCCTCTTCCGTCGACCTGACGCAGCGGATGCCGCCCAGCTGCCGCGCCAGCCACGACGGCAGCGGCGCGCTGACGTTCAGCGCCGCCAGCAGCGTGCCGGCCGGCGCCTGCGTGACGGGCGAGGTGTCGGCGACGACATAGTGGCGGTAGCGCTGCTTGGCGGCGATGTCGAAGGCGCGGCCCTCGTCGCTGCGGTGCTTCAGCACGACCACCCAGCGCGACGGCCGCAGCAGGCCCTCGGCGGCGGCGCGCCAGGTCTCGTCGGCGATGTCGATGCTGTCGGCCACGAGGTAATGCGCAATGCCGGCCTCGTCCAGCGCGCGCTTCATGGGCGCGACCTCGGGCGGCGGCGGTGGCAGGCGCTTGCCGCTGAGCTCGCCGAGCTGGGCCTGTGCGCGCGAGGCCTTGTCGCTGGCACGGGTGTAGTCGGCGCGCAGCCGGTCGCGTTCGGTCGCCAGCTCCTGCAGCTTGACCGTCAGCGCGGCGGCGTCGGCCTCCACGTCGGCCAGCGCCTTCAGCTCGTCCTCGCGCTTGACCAGCGCCTCGGCGGGCCGCTCGGCCTCGCGGGCCGCATCGAAGGCCGCACGGGCCTCGCGGCGCTCGACGTCCAGCGCCTTCAGCCTTTCCTTGGCCGCTTCCTGCGCGGTGAACAGGCCATGCAGCGCCGCGCGCTTCTCGCTGAGCGCCTTCACATCGCCCGACGCGAACAGGCGCTGGCGGTGCAGCTCGCGCGCATCGCGGGTGATGCGCTCGCGCGCCTCGCTCCAGCGCAGCACCGGCAGCACCTCGGTGGCCAGCCGCTCGCGCTCCTGCACCTTCAGCTGGTACTGGCGGTGGCTGTTGACGCGGTTGGCCAGGTCGCTGAGCTGCGCCTGCGTGTGCGCCAGCTCGGCGCCGGCCTGCTCGACCTCCTTGCCCAACTGCTGCTGGTGGCTGCGCGCCTGTTCGTAGCGGTCCAGCACCTCCTGGTCGCCGAACACCTCGAACACCAGGCGCAACAGCTCCTTGGGGCTCAGCTCGCAGAGCCGGTCGGTCTGGCCCTGCTCCAGCGCCAGCACCCGGCCGATGGCACGCGTGAGGCCGGCCGCTTCCAGGCGCTTCTTCCACGCCTCTATGCCCAGCCAGTCGCGATCGCCCTTCTCGGCCAGCTGCTCGATCTCGTGCACGCCGTCCAGGATGATGTAGCGCCGCACCCAGTCGCCGCCGTGGCGCTCGATGCGGCAGGCCAGCGTGACCTGGTCGGCATACAGCAGCGACGACGCGAACGGCCGGCTGCTGTTCTGGCGCGAGCGGGGCCGGTTGTCCACCAGTGCGCGCAGCCAGGCGGTCTCGGCGTTGGCATGGCGGGCATAGGTCTTGTACGTGCGGCCGCCCGAACACTCCAGGCCCAGCAGCGTGCGCATCGCGTCCAGCAGCGTGGTCTTGCCGGAGCCGTTGGGCCCGGCGATGGTGATGATGGCACCGTCCAGCGGCAGCGTGACGCGCTGGCAGTAGTCCCAGTGCAGCAGTTCAAGCGATTGCAGGTGGAACATCAGTCGTCAATGTCTTGTTGTTCGGCCTCGTCGGGGCGCGGCAGCGGATGGCCGGCGCGCGCCAGCACGTCGCCCAGGGCGCCGTCGAGGATGCGCGGCGCCAGCAGGTCGTAGTCGATCAGCAGGTCCAGCAGCGGGCCTTCGGCGATGTCCTCGGCGCGGCGGGTGATGAAGCCGTGGCGCTCCAGCAGCTTGAGGTTGGTGTCCAGCCGCAGCTTCTTGCCGAGCTGGTCGCCGAAGTCGGCCAGCAGGCTGCGGTAGCTGATCAGCGGCGACACGGCGGCCGCCTGCGGCATGGGCTTGTCGGTGGCGAACATCTCGCCCTGCCCCGCATGGATGGCGTCGCTGCGCGCCACCTGACGCTGGCGTTTCGGTAAAACGATGAGGCTCCACAGCACCACCAGCAGCGCCACACCGTCGCGCGGAATGTCCAGGTTGTTGTTGGCGGCCAGCCCCGTCTCGCCGAACACGGCGCTCTCGGCCGGCCGCAGCAGCGCGACGGCGATGTGGTCGGCATGCACGTTGTCCACCAGCTTCAGGCCCACGCCGGCCAGGCGGGCGCCGAGCTGGTTCCACAACTCGGTGTCGATCAGCGCGCGCTTCACGAGGGGATGGCTGCGCGGCAGCCAGCGGCGGGCCAGCAGTTGCGCGGCGAGTTGCTGGGAGTCGTCGAGTGGGCTCATGGCGAATTGGGTTCGGGGTTCAACACGCCGCGGCTCATCCAGCGGACGAACTCGTCGTCCACGGGGCCTTGCTCGGCGGACCAGCGCACCGACCAGGGCTGGCGCGCCATGTCGCCGGTGGCGCCCTTGAGGTGGCGGGCCTGGGCATCGCCCAGCAGCGGCAGCAGCTGGGCACGGTAGGCGGCGCGGGCATAGCTGCCGCCCAGAACGGCCGGCGCCAGGTCTTGCGGCTCGGTCGTGCCGGCGGCCGTCCAGGCGTTCAGCAGCGCCTGCATCTGGCCCATCTCGGGCGGCAGCTGCAGCACGGCCAGTTCGCCCGGCGGCGCGGCCTGGCCTTGCGGCAGCACGGCGACCTCGGCGGGCCTGGGGCGGTCGCGCTCGAACTCGGCCTCGGCCGTGTCGACCAGGTCGCGCTGCGCCACCAGCACCGGATGCACGGGCCGCTCCCAGGCACCGTGGAGCAGCGCGGCCAGGTCGCCCTGGCCCTGCAGCCAGCGGCGCACATCGGTGGTCGTGATGCCGGTGGAGCCCAGCGTCACGCGCTGGCGGTCGGCCTGCTGCAGCGCACGGTTGAACTGGCTGGCCATGGCCAGCAGCCGCGCCTGGGCCAGGCCCAGCTCGCGGGCCAGGCGCTCCAGCCGCGCCTCGCCGGCCGATTCGGCCTGCGCAATGATGGCGCCCAGCGCCTCGCCGGCGCGGTCCACCAGCGTCAGCGCCTTCTCGAAGCGGGTGCGGGCACGGCGCAGCGCGAACTCGCTGCCGCTGGCGATGGCGTCGGCGAACTCGTCGTAGAGGCGCGACAGCTGCGCCAGCAGATGCTGCAGCTGGGCCGGCTGCAAGGTGCCCAACTGGTGGGCACCTGCCACGCCGGCCAGCAGCGAGGCCAGGTCGCCGTCGGGGGCCTGCTCCTGCGTCAGCGGCTGCAGCAGGCCCACGATCTGCTGGGCCAGCGGCGTGACGGCATAGGTCTGGGCCGTGGCGTCCCAGGCCAGCAGGTCGGCGTCGCGCAGGCGCTTGAGCACGCTGTCCAGCACCTCGTCGCGCAGCACATGGAAGGCCTGGTTCAGGGCCTCGCGCGTCAGGCGCGACTCGCGCAGCGCCATCAGCTCGAAGAACACCCACAGCCGCAGCCGGGTCAGGCCGGCCGGCCCCTGGAACAAGGCCCGCAATGCAGCCTGCTGCGCGTCATGGTGCTCCAGCTGCCACCACAGCAGCGCATCGGCCGGCGCCGTGCCGTCGCGGAAGTAGTCTTCCACGCGGTCGGAGCGCAGCGCGTCGTCGTGGTCCTGGGGTGTCGTCAACATGGGGCGCGGATTATCGACGGGCCCGGGAACCCGCTGCCCGGGGTGTCGGAAGCCTTGACAAAACGCCCCGGCCCGGCGGACCCGTAACGCTTTCTCCCGGGGAGAAATGGCCGGTGGCACCGAACTTGCAACGTAACGGCCTCAACGAGGAGAGAACATGATCCGCACGCTGCTCGCCACCGCCGCCCTGGCCGCCATCGCCTCCCAGGCCCAGGCCGGAATCGTCATCAACTACGCCGGCGGCTTCAGCGGGGCCTGCGGCAGCGGCCTGAGCTGCGTGGGCAACACGGCCGTCAACGGCAGCGTGCTGCGCCTGACGCCGGCCAGCACGGGCCAGGCCGGCGCGGGCTACAGCACCACGGCCATCACGCTGGGCGCGGGCGCCACCTTCAGCACCAGCTTCCAGTTCCAGCTGACCCAGCCCGGCGGCATCGCCCCCGCGGACGGCATCACCTTCGTGCTGGCCCAGGGCACCTCGGGCCTGGGCGGTGCCGGCGGCGGCATGGGCTACCAGGGCGTGGTCAACAGCGTCGCCATCGAGTTCGACACCTACTGGAACGACTTCGATCCCAACAGCAACCACGTCGGCGTGGACAGCAACGGCTCGCTGAGCAGCGCGATCTGGACCAGCCCCTACGGCGTCAGCAGTTGCGATTTCGGCTCCAACAGCTACCTGGCCGATGGTTGCATGAGCAACGGCAAGGTCTGGTCCGCCTTCATCAACTACGACGGCACGACCCAGAAGCTCAACGTCAGCGTGCAGCAGCAGGGCCTGGCGCTGGTGCAGCTGATCACCAACTACAGCATCGACATCGCCAGCATCCTGGGCACCAATGACGCCTATGTCGGCTTCACCGCCGCGACCGGCGCCGGCCTGGAGAACCACGACATCCTGAGCTGGCAGCTGGCCAACGACACCTCCATCGTCGGCCCCGGCGGCGACCTGCCGGAGCCGGCCGATCTGGCGCTGCTGGGCCTGGCCGGCGCCGCCGCGCTGTGGGCCGGCCGCCGCCGTCGCGGCTGACGTTCGGCTTTTGCGAATGCCGCCGACAAGCCGGCTGAAACCCGGCCCGCGCCGGCGGGCCTAGTCTTGTGGGCATGCAAACCCCTCGCCTGCCCACCTTCTTCGTCTCCCATGGTGGCGGCCCCTGGCCGTTCATGGAGGGCGACTACCGCCGCGCCCACGCCAAGCTGGAGGCCTCGCTGCAGGCCCTGCCGGCCTTGCTGCCGGCGCGGCCCCGGGCCATCCTGATGGTCTCGGCGCACTGGGAAGAGTCCGCCTTCACGGTGATGGACTCACCCGCGCCGGGCATGCTGTACGACTACGGCGGCTTCCCGCCGCACACCTATGAGGTGGTCTACCCCGCGCCCGGCGACCCGGCGCTGGCCGCGCGTGTCGTCACGCTGATCCAGGGCGCCGGCCTGCCCGCCGCCCGGGACGGCCAGCGCGGCTTCGACCATGGCGCGTTCTGCACGCTGGTGCCCATGTACCCGGACGCCGACGTGCCGGTGGTGCAGCTGTCGCTCAGGCGCGGCCTGGACCCGGCCGAGCATCTGGCGCTGGGCCGCGCGCTCGCCCCCCTGCGCGACGAGGGCGTGCTCATCCTGGGCAGCGGCTTCAGCTTCCACAACCTGCGCCTGTACGGCCCGGCCGGCCGCGAGCCGTCCGCCGCCTTCGACGCCTGGTTGCAGGCCGTCCTGCCCGCGCCGGACGGCCGCGCCGAACGCCTGCAGGCCTGGGCGCAGGCGCCCGCCGCAAGGCTGGCCCACCCGCGCGAGGAGCATCTGCTGCCGCTGATGGTGGCCGCCGGCGCCGCCGAGGGCGAGGCCGCCAGCTGCAGCTATCACGAGACCGACTTCCTCGGTGGCGTGACGGCGTCCAGCTTCAGGTTCGGCTGAGGCCTGTTCAGACCTGGTGCGGCGCCACGATGCGGCGCTCGCCGATCAGGAAGGCGTCGGCCACCAACTGGAACGGCCGCCAATCCACCTCGGAGCGGCCGGCCGCGCACAGTTCCGCGAAGCGGGCATAGAGCCGCGGGTACTCGCCCGCCAGCGCCGCGTCGGCCGCCACGGGCCGGCCATCGATCTCCAGCACGCCGCCGCCCTGGGACAGGCGCAGGCGGCCCGTCGTCGTGGCGAGCTCGATGTCCCAGGTCTGCTCGCCCTGCTGGCGGAAGTCGAAATCCGCCCCGATGCCGACGCCGGCCGGCGTGCGCAGGTCCAGCCGGGCGGCAATGGGCGCCTGCTGGTTCGCCGGGAACTCCAGCACGGCCCGGTGGACGACGGCCTCGTCCGCCAGCACCTCGGTCAGCACCGACAGCGCGTTGATGCCCGGATCGAACACGCCCAGGCCGCCCGCATCGAAGATCCACTGCTGGCCCGGATGCCAGTGGTGCACGTCTTCCTTCCACGTGATCTGGCCGCCGGTCAGCGTGCGGCCGCGCAGCCAGTCGTGCGCCGCGTCCACGCCCGCGGCGAAGCGCGAGTGCCAGGTCTGGAACAGCGTGCGGCCCTGCCGCGCCGCCTCGGCCTGCAGCAGCGCGATCTGCCGCGTCGTCGCCGCGGGCGGCTTCTCCAGCATGACATGCTTGCCGGCCCGCAGTGCGGCGACGGCGGCGTCGAAATGCGCCTGCGGCGGCGTGCAGATGGAGATGGCGTCCAGTTCCGGCACCTCGGCCAGCATGGCCTCGACGCTGGCGAAGCCGGCCACGCCATCCACGCGCGCATTGCGGCTGGCCGTGGCCACCAGCTCGAAGCGGGTATCGGCGGCCAGCGCCGGAATGTGTTGATCACGGGCGATCTTGCCTATGCCCACCAAGCCCAACTTCAATGCCATGCGGTTCCCGGAAAATGGTGTCGCCGCGCCCCCTGCGCGGGAGTGGCAGGGCGACCCTCAGGGCCGCCGACCACGGTGACGATTTCACCCGAAGCCTGGCCGCCAGGCGCTCCCCCGACCCCACACACTCACCGACATGATTGAAGCGCTGATCCAGGCCCTCGCCGCCTGCCACCGTGACGGCACCCGGCTGCAGGCCGCAGACTGGGCCGCCGCCGTGCAGACCGAGGCCGACGCCTATGCGGTGCAGGCCGGTGTGGCGCGCGCGCTGGGCTGGCGCTTCGAGCGCTGGAAATCGGGCGGCGCCGGCCCGCAGGGGCCGTTCAGCCATTCGCCGGTGAACCCGGTGGCCGGCACGGCGCTGCTGGGCGTGGAGGCCGAGGTGGCGCTGCGCGTCGACGCCCGGGGCACGCCCGAGGCCATGTGCATCGCCGTCGAGCTGGTCGCCTCGCGCTGGCAGGAAGGCCTGGCGGCGCCGGCGCTGCTGCGCATGGCCGACCACCAGTCCAACGCCGGCCTGCTGCTGGGCGAGTGGCAGCCCTACCGGCCGCTGGACTGGGCGCGGCTGGAATGGCGGCTGGCGCTGCCGGGCCAGCCGGAGATCGTGCGCCGCGGCGGCCATTCGCTGGGCGATCCGGCCGGCGTGCTGCCCGCCTGGCTGCAGCATGCCAGGCGCTACCGCAGCGACCTGGCCGGCTGCATCGTGACGACGGGTGCCTGGGGTGGCCTGCACCCGTACACGGGCGAAGCCCGCGGCACGCTGGCCATCGAGGGCCTGGGTGAGTTCAGCTTTTCAGCAGCGGCGTGAACACGGCGACGAAGCCGGCGATGTTGACCACCACCGTGGCCCAGTAGACGCGCCGGAACGCCGGCTTCACGCTCTTGTGGCGCAGCAGCCGCTGGGCCAGCAGCGCGCCGGGCCAGCCGCAGGCCAGCGACAGCCCGTGCAGCGTGCTTTCGGCCACCCGCCAGTCGCCGCGCGCGGCGGCGCGCTTGTCCAGCAGATAGGTGATGAAGGTGGCCAGGCTCATGGCCGAGTAGATGCCCCACAGCCAGTTGGGCAGGCCCCAGACCAGGTGGACGGCCAGCACCAGGCCGGCGAAGGCGGGGATCAGCAGCAGCACGCGGCCGCCGTCGCGCCGGGCAGGCGGCGGCGGCGCGGCCCGCGGCGCGAGGCCACGCACGTCCTGCGCGCGCCTCTTGCCTTGTGCGTCCTGGCCCTCGCGATAGCTCAGCCGCTCGCCGACGAAGGGGCGATGCGGCCGCAGCCCGAACGCCTTCACATGGACGAAGACCTTGGCCCCGCCGCCGTCGGGCGTGATGAAGCCATAGCCCTTGGCGTCGTCCCACTGCGTCAGCGTGCCCTTCATGCCGGCGCTCCCAGGTGGGCCTTCAACGCCGCGATCGCATGCCGCACCTTGGCGGGCTGGCCCGGATTGCCGTCATGGCGCTGCGGCGTCATGGCCCAGATCGGCAGGTCCGGCAGCGTCAGCGGCGTGGCCAGGCGCAGCAGCCGGCCCGCGGCCACGGCGTCGGCCGCGTCCTCGTCGCCCAGCGCCGCGATGCCCAGTCCGGCCTCGCACAGCTGCTGCAGCGTCAGCTGGTTGTTGCTGGTGTGGCGCGGCCGCACGCTCAGCTCGGTGCCCGGCAGGCGGCGGGCATGGTCGGTGCCGTCCTGCAGCATCAGCCAGTCGGCCTCGCGCAAGGCCTCGGGCGTGGCGGGCACGCCGCGCTGCGCAAGCCAGGCCGGCGCAGCGTACAGGCTGCTGTGCATGGCGCCTATGCGCTGGGCCACCCAGGGGCTGTCGGGCAGGCGGCCGAAGCGGATGGCGAGGTCGATGCGGTGCGCCACCAGGTCGGTGAAGCCGTCCTCCACCTGCAGGTGCAGCCGCAGGCCCGGGTGGGCCGCCAGCAGCGGCGCCAGCGCCGGGCCGATGTGCCGGCCGAAGCCCACCGTCATCGCGATGCGCAACTCGCCCTCCGGCGCGTCGCGCAGCTGCTGCAGCTGGGCCTGGGCGGATTCGGCCGCGGCCACCATGGCCGCACAGCCGGCATGGAAGCGCTCGCCCGCCGGCGTCAGGCTGAGCTTGCGCGTGGAGCGGTGCAGCAGCGTGACGCCCATGTCCTGCTCCAGCGCGCGAATCTGCTGGCTGACGGCCGAGGTGCTGGTGCGCAGTTGCCGCGCCGCCGCGGCGAAGCTGCCGTGGCGCACGACGGTGGCCAGCACGGCCATGCGCTTGAGTTGATCGAGCATGAAGTTTTTCTAAACAGTCTGCGCAGCCAATGCCCGCTTATCAAGCCATTGTGAAGCCAGAAAAATGACTCCATCGCAATCCTGTGTCTGGAGCACCCCATGAACATCGCCCTGATCGGCGCCACCGGCTTTGTCGGCGCCGCCTTGCTGGAAGAACTGCTGAGCCGCGGCCACCGGGTGCGCGCGCTGCAGCGCGACCCGGCCAAGCTGGCGGTCCGCCCCGGGCTGGAGGTGCGCGCGGTGGACGTGACCGGCGGCCAGCTGGCCGCGCAACTGCAGGGCGTGGACGCCGTCGTCAGCGCCTTCAATGCCGGCTGGAGCAACCCCAACCTCTACGACGACTTCCTGCGCGGCAGCGACGCCATTGCCGATGCGGCGCGCCAGGCCGGCGTGCGGCTGATCGCCGTGGGCGGCGCGGGCAGCCTGTTCATCGCGCCGGGCCAGCAGCTGGTGGACTCGCCGGCGTTTCCGGCGGAATGGAAGTCGGGCGCGCTGGCCGCCCGCGAGATGCTGACCCGGTTGCGCGCCGACCGGAGCGCGCTGGACTGGACGCTGGTGTCGCCCGCCATGCACCTGGAGCCGGGCCCGCGCACGGGCGTTTTCCGCCTCGGCGGCGAGGCGCCGGTGTTCGACGCCCAGGGCGAGAGCCGCATCAGCGTGGCCGACCTGGCCGTGGCCATCGTCAACGAGCTGGAGACGCCGCAACACCGCCGCGCCCGCTTCACCGTCGGCTACTGATCCAGGTCCTGGACCAGAAAGCAGGCCCCGGCGCCAAAGCTCGCCACCTTGGCGCCGAGGTCCGCCGACAGCTCGGCCGGCTGGGCAAAACCCTGGCGCTGCCAGTAGGGCCGCGAGCCCTGCACGGCCACCAGGCCGATGCGCGCTAGGCCCAGGGCCGGCGCGCGCTCGCGCAGCCGCGCCAGCAGGCGCGCCGCGAGGCCCAGTGAGCGCGCCTCGGGCGCGACGGCCATGTCGTGCAGATACAGCAGCGTCGGCGCCGCCGGCGTTTCACAGCGCGGCGCATCCAGCGCCGGCAGCGTCGCCTCGCAGACCGGCAGGCTGACGACATAGGCCAGGGGCTCGCCGTCCCGGCGCGCCATCCAGCAGCAGCCCAGCCCTTGTGTCGCGGCCAGCTTGGCCGCAAAGGCTTCGCGACGCTCCAGGAAATCGACGCCGTAGCAGCGCTGTTGCAGCGCCAGTACGGCGTCGAGATCGGCTGGGGTCATCGCGTGGAGGTCCACGCGATCCATTTAGCGGCCGAAACCGCCCTTGCGCGGGCCGCCCGGGCCGCGGCGGTCAGCGCCGAAGGAAGGACGGTCGCCGCCGCCACCACCGAAGCTGGGCTTGGCGCCGAAGGCCGGCTTGCCACCACCGTGGAAGGGGCGGTCACCACGCGGGGCGAAACCACGGTCCTCGCGCGGTGCGAAGCCGCGCTCGTCGCGCGGCTGGAAGCCACGGTCGGCGCGCGGCGCGAAACCGCGATCGTCACGGGGCTGGAAGCCGCGGTCGTCACGCGGTGCGAAACCACGCTGGTCGCCGCGCGGCGGGAAGCCGTCCTGGCGGGGTGCGAAGCCGCGCGACTCGTCGCCACGCGGCGCGAAGCCGCGGTCCTGGCCGCCGAACGGCTTGCCGCCGCCATGATGCGGGCGGCCACCGTCTTCACGGCGGAAGGACTTGTTGCCGAAACCCGGGCGGCCGCCGCCATAACCACCGCCGAAATGGCCACGCGGGCCGCGGTCGTCGAAGGAACCCGCCGGGCGCGGCGGGAAGATGCGCGGCTCCTGCGTCTTGGGCTCCAGGCCGGCGATCTGCTGCACGGGAATGGTTTGCGTCGTGAACTGCTGGATGCGGCGGATCATGGACACGTCGTCGCGCAGGCCCAGCGTGATCGCCAGGCCCTGACGACCGGCGCGGCCGGTGCGGCCGATGCGGTGCACATAGTCCTCGGCCTTCATCGGCAGGCCGTAGTTGATGACGTGGCTGATGGTGGGCACGTCGATACCGCGGGCGGCCACGTCGGTGGCCACCAGCACCTTCAGGTCGCCACGGCGCAGGCCCATCAGCACGCGGTTGCGCTTGCCCTGCGGCATGGCGCCGTGCAGCGGAGCGACGGCGTGGCCGATCTCGGCCAGGCGCTCGGCCAGCCAGTCGGCGTCGCGCTGCGTGCTGGTGAAGACGACGGCCTGGTCCAGCTCGGGCGTGGCCAGGATGGCTTCCAGCAGCTGGTCCTTGTGGTGGGGGTTGTCGGCCCAGTGCAGGCGCTGCTCGATGTTCTCGTGCGTGTCGGTGTGCGAGGCCACCTCGATGCGCTGCGGATCCTTCAGCAGTTGCTGCGCCAGGCGGCCGACGTGGCCGGCGAAGGTGGCGCTGAACATCACGGTCTGACGGGTGTCCGGCGTGTGGCTGGTCACGACGTTGATGTCGTCGATGAAGCCCATGTCCAGCATGCGGTCGGCCTCGTCCAGCACCAGCATCTCGACATTGGAGAGCACGCACTTGCCGCTGGCCAGGTGATCCAGCAGGCGGCCGGGGGTGGCGATCAGGATGTCCAGCGGGCCGGTCAGCTGGCGGATCTGCAGCGGATAGGGCATGCCGCCCAGCACCGTCGCGACCTTCAGGCCGGGGATGTGGCGGCCATAGGTCTGCGCGGCCTTGGAGACCTGCATGGCCAGCTCACGCGTCGGGGCCAGCACCAGCACGCGCGGGCCGTAGATGACGCCCTTCTCGCGGCGCTTGGTGTTGTCGCCGCGGGCAGCGAGGATCTTCTCCAGCGCGGGCAGGATGAAGGCGGCGGTCTTGCCGGAGCCGGTGCGCGAGGAGACCATCAGGTCCTTGTTCGCGATCGCGGCGGGAATGGCTTGCGCCTGCACGTCGGTGGCGTTCTCGTAGCCAGCGTCCTTGACGGCCTTCAGCACCACTTCGCTCAGGCCCAGGGTATCGAAACTCATCTTCGTTCTTTCGTTCTCATCACGCCGCACGGCAAAGGCGCGGCGCCGAGGGGCGGAAAAAGCCCTTCGGAATCATCAAAGTCGCTGGGAGAAAGCTCGCGTCGTGCGGCTCGGGCTTGTGTACTTCAGCCCGGGTGCGGCGCGGGGGAACAGTCAGTCATAGCGACGGCTTCATCGCCGCCGACCGATCCGTGTTCGGAGTTCGATGTCCGCTTGAATGCGATGGATCGAACGAGGTCAGAGGAGACGTGGAACACCTGGGATAGCCCAGGCGAAGCCGGCACTGTAGCACAGATCAGGGTTTTCACCGAATCTTCGCGGGCTCTGGCACACTGGCGGCCCCGGGTCGGCAGAACACCCAGGCCTTGCCGCACGGCTTTCGCCGTGAGCTGAACCTGCCACGCAATCCGCCTCAGTTCACGTTGACCCAGCGTGCGCCCGGGCTGCAAGCCGGCAAGCCCAGCCCCATCATCATCGGCGTGCGCATGGAGTGCCCCGTGCCCCGTGAATCCCTGCCCCTCGTCGTGGACGACCTGTCCACGTTCGCCAAGTCGCTGCGCGCCCAGCTGCTCAAGCACGAAGCGCCGCAGCCGCCCGGCCACCAGGCCTTGCTGAACATGCTGGCCCGCGCGGCCGGCCATCGCAATCTGCAGACGCTGCAGGCCCGGCCGCCCGCACCGCCGCGGGCTGGCACCGCCGCCGCGGCCGCACACAGCGACATCGTGCGTCGCACGCTGCGGCTCTTCGACGAGCAGGGCCGGCTGACGCGGCTGCCCGTCAAGCGCTCGCTGCAGCTGATGGCGCTGTGGGGCCTGTGGATGCGCTTCGACGCCAAGCGGCCCTACCGCGAAAGCGAGGTCAACCAGATCCTGACCGCCTGGCACGGCTTCGGCGACTACTGCACGCTGCGCCGCGACCTCGTCATGCAGAAGCTGATGGCGCGCACGCCGGACGGCTCGGTCTACACCAAGCTGCCGGCCCGGCCGGGCGAGGATGCGATGGCGCTGATGCGGGCGCTACGCCAGCTCGGCGTCTAGCCAGCCGCGCAGGCTGTTGAAGAAGGCCAGGCCCTGGGCGCGGGCCAGGTCGTCGCGCGTCAGCCGCGCCTCGCGGATGCGGCCCTGGGCCAGCAGCTCGGCGCGCAGCACGCCGGGCAGCAGGCCCGCGGCCAGCGGCGGCGTCAGCCACTGGCCGCCCAACTGCACGGCGAGGTTGCCGAAGCTGCATTCGGTCAGCTCGCCGGCCTCGTTCCAGAGGATGACGTCGAAGGCCTCGGCCGGCTTGGCGAAGCCGGCATAGGCCTCGCGCCGCGTGGTCTTGTGGGCGAGGAACTCGGCCCCGGGGCCGCGCGTGGCGATGGGCCGGTCCGCCAGCGCGAGCCGCACCGGCCCGGGCACGGGCGCGAAGGCGGCAAGCGTGTGCGCGAGTCGTCCCTCGGCGTCGCTCGTCAGCCGCAGCCGCCAGCGGCCTTCGGGCTGGGCCTGAGCGACGGCCTGGAGATAGGCGCGCGCCTCGGCGGGCGAAAAACGCAGGCCGAAATGCCGTGCCGTCCGCTGCATGCGGGCCAGGTGGGCCTCGCCGCGCAGCGCCTTGCCGCCCTCCACTCGCAGCGTCTCCAGCGCCTGCACGGGCGCCTCGGCCCGCGCGAGGAAGCGCGCCTTGGCCCGCCACTCGGCGATCTCGGCGGCGGGCTCGCTGTCCAGCGTGATGGCGCTGCCGATGCCGCAGGTCAGCGCCTCGCCGTGGAATTCGACGGTGCGTATCGGCACGTTGAAGGTCGCGATGCCGCCCGGCTGGATCAGCCCCAGCGCCCCGCAATACCAGCCGCGCGCCGTGGGCTCCAGCTCGCGGATGACCTGCATCGCGCGGATCTTGGGCGCGCCGGTCACCGAGCCGCAGGGGAACAGCGCCGCGAAGGCCTGGTCCAGCGTCAGCCCGGCGCGGCTGACGGCGGTGACGGTGGACGTCATCTGCCAGACCGTGGGCAGCGCGTGCAGCTCGAACAGGCGCGGCACGCGCACCGTTCCGAGCTGGGCCACGCGGCTCAGGTCGTTGCGCAGCAGGTCCACGATCATCAGGTTCTCGGCGCGCTCCTTCTCGCTGGTGCGCAGGTGCGCCTGGGCCGCCTCGTCGTCGACCCGGTCGCGGCCGCGCGCCGCCGTGCCCTTCATGGGCTGGGCGGCCAGCAGCCAGCTGGCCTTGGCGCCGGGCACGGGGCGCCAGTCGAAGAACAGCTCGGGCGACACGCTGGCCGCGCCGGCCCGGGTTTGCACGTCCAGCAGGAACAGGCTGAAGCCCCCCGGCTGGCTGGCGTGCAGCGCGAGGAAGAGCTGCGCCGGGTCCAGCCCGGCCGCTGCGGCGCTCAGCCGCGTCGTCAGGTTGACCTGGTAGCAGTCGCCGGCGCGGATGTAGTCGCGGATGCGCTCGATCGCGCCACTCGCATCCCGCGGCTCGTCCTGCCAGCCCAGCGGGCCGGTGTGCGGCGGCGGCAGTTCCGGCCAGGGCCCGGGCGCGGTGTCGTAGACGGCGAACTCGGCCAGCGGCAGCTGGCCGTCATGCGTGGACAGCGCCGCATCGAAGGCCGCGGCCGCCTCATAGCGCAGGCCGCCCAGCACCCAGGCGCCGCCGCGCGCGGCCGCCTCGGCCGCGGCGATGACGCCACGCACGTCCTGCAGCCGCAGCGCCCTCAGCCAGCGCGCCGGCGGCGCGGACCAGCAGCCGCGCAGGCGCTCGCCGTCCTCGCGGGCCAGCGGGTGGCGGGGGAAGTCGAACGCCGCGTGGATCAAAGCGCCAGGAAGTGGGTCCGGTAGTGCACCAGCTCGTCGATGGACTCGTGGATGTCGGCCAGCGCCGTGTGCGCCTGCGCCTTCTTGAAGCCTTCCAGCGCGGCCGGCTTCCAGCGCTTGGCCAGTTCCTTGAGCGTGGACACGTCCAGGTTGCGGTAGTGGAAGAAGTCTTCCAGCTCGGGCATGTAGTTGGCCAGGAAGCGGCGGTCCTGGCAGATGCTGTTGCCGCACATGGGGCTCTTGCCCTTGGGCACGTAAGCCTTCAGAAACGCGATGGTCTGGGCGGCGGCCTCGGCCTCGGAGATGGTGGAGGCCTTCACGCGGTCGATGAGGCCGCTCCTGCCGTGCGTGCCCTTGTTCCAGGCGTCCATCGCGTCCAGCGTCGCGTCGCTCTGGTGGATGGCGAAGACCGGGCCTTCGACGCGCTTCTCGAGCAGCGGGTCGGTGACGACGACGGCGATCTCGATGATGCGGTCGCGGTCGGGGTACAGGCCCGTCATCTCGAGGTCGATCCAGATCAGGTTGCTGTCGCTGATGGCAAGGGTGTCGGACATGGTGAAGCTCATTCTGGGGAGGCCGGATTCTCGCAGCCTAAAATTTGCGCATGTCCCCCATGCCGTTGTCCCTCGCGTTCGCCGTTGCGCTCGCAGCCTCGCTGCTCGTCAAGTTCTGGCTCGCGTCGCGGCAGGTGCGCCATGTCGCCGCCCACCGCGGCCAGGTGCCGGCGGTCTTTGCCGGCAGCGTGACGCTGGCGGCCCACCAGAAGGCGGCCGACTACACCATCGCGCGCAGCCGCTTCGGCCTGCTGGCCCTGGCCTTCAATGCCGTCGTGCTGCTGGGCTGGACGCTGCTGGGCGGCCTGAATGCGCTGAACGGCTGGGTGCTGGACGCCAGCCTGGCACTGCCCGAGGGCTGGCAGGCCATGGGCTACCAGCTGGGCCTCATCGCCACCTTCCTGCTGATCGGCGCACTGCTGGACCTGCCCTGGGAGCTGTGGTCCACCTTCCGCATCGAGCAGGCCTTCGGCTTCAACCGCACGACGCCGCGGCTGTTCTTCGCCGACATGGCCAAGGGCCTGGCCGTGGGCGCGCTGCTGGGCCTGCCCATCGTCGCGCTGATCCTGTGGCTGATGGGCGCCGCCGGCCCGCGCTGGTGGCTGTGGGCCTGGGGCGCGTGGATGGGCTTCAACCTGCTCGTCATGGTCATCTACCCGACCGTCATCGCGCCGCTGTTCAACAAGTTCGAGCCGCTCGCCGATGGCGCGCTGCGTGAGCGCGTGGAGCGGCTGATGGCGCGCTGCGGCTTCGCGGCCAAGGGCTTGTTCGTCATGGACGGCAGCCGCCGCTCGGCGCATGGCAACGCCTATTTCAGCGGCTTCGGCCCGGCCAAGCGCGTCGTCTTCTTCGACACGCTGCTGGCCAAGCTCAACGGCGCCGAGGTGGAAGCCGTGCTCGCGCACGAGCTGGGCCACTTCAAGCACCATCACATCACCAAGCGCATCGCGCTGATGTTCGCGATGAGCCTGGCGGGCTTCGCGCTGCTGGGCTGGCTGAGCGCCATGCCGGCCTTCTATCTGGGCCTGGGCGTGGTGCCCAACCTCGGCGCGCCCAACGACGCGCTGGCGCTGATGCTGTTCCTGCTCGCCGGCCCGGTGTTCGGCTTCTTCGTCACGCCGCTGGCCAGCCACTTCTCGCGCCGCGACGAGTTCCAGGCCGACGCCTACGCCCGCGCCCAGGCCAGCGGCCCGGACCTGTCGTCCGCGCTGCTCAAGCTGCACGAGGACAACGCCGGCACGCTGACGCCCGACCCGGTCTACGCCCGCTTCTACTACTCGCATCCCCCCGCTGCCGAACGGCTCGCAGCGCTTGCCTCATGAACGACCTGCTGCTCGCCCAATGTGACCCCAAGGCCCCGCTGCTGGACGCCGACACGCGCGAGCGCGTGCTGGCCGCCCTGCCCGGCTGGCAGCCCGACCCCGAGGCCAGGCTGATCGCGCGCCGCTTCGGCTTCGACAACTTCTACCAGACCATGGCCTTCGTCGACGCGGTCGCCGAGATCGCCCACGCGCAGGACCACCATCCCGAGATGCTGGTCGGCTACAACGCCTGCACCGTCAGCTGGACCACCCATTCGCGCGGCGGCCTGACGCTGAACGACGCCATCTGCGCCGCCCAGGTCAGCGCGCTGCCCGAAGCCAGCGGCGGATGAGCCGTTTCGATACGCTGGACCTGGGGCTGGTCGTGCGCGGCCACGGCCGCCACTACATCGTCGAGGACGCGGACGGCCATCGCTTCGTCTGCCATCCGCGCGGCAAGAAGAGCGATGCCGTCGTCGGCGACCGGGTGCGCTTTGCCGAGGCGAGTGCGGACGAGGGCGTCATCGAGGCCGTCGAGCCACGCCGCAACCTGCTGTTCCGCCAGGACGAGTGGAAGACCAAGAGCTTCGCCGCCAACCTGGACCAGATGCTGGTGCTGGTCGCCGTCGAGCCGGTGTTCAGCGAGTCGCAGCTGGCGCGCGCGCTGATCGCCGCAGAGGCGGCCGGCATACGCGCGGCCATCGCGCTGAACAAGACCGACCTGCCCGGCAGCGACGCGGCCCGGGAGCGGCTGGCGCCCTATCGCGCGATGGGGTTGACGATGTTCGAGGTCGCGCTGAAGGCCGACCGCGAGGGCTCGCGCGCCACGCTGACGCCCTGGCTGCAGGATCAGCGCACGTTCGTGCTGGGCCCCAGCGGCACGGGCAAGAGCACGCTGATCAACCTGCTCGTGAAGAATGCCCAGGCCCAGGTCGGCGAGATCTCGCAGGCCTTGAACTCGGGCCGCCACACGACGACGACGACGCAGTGGTACTGGACCGACGAGACGCGCGCCACGGCGCTGATCGATTCGCCCGGCTTCCAGCAGTTCGGCCTGGGCCAGATCGCCGCCGCCGAGCTGTGGCGCTTCATGCCCGACCTGCGCGAGCATGCCGACTGCCGCTTCGCCAACTGCTCGCACACGCACGAGCCGGGCTGCGGCGTGCGCGCCGCGCTGGAGGCGGGCCTGATCAGCGCCAGCCGCTACCGCATCTACGGCGAGATCCTCGAAGAACTGCAACGCAAGACCTGGTGATGCGCCGCTTTTCCTACCTCTGCGCGCTGGCCCTGCTGGCCGGCTGCGCGACCACCGTCGCGCCCCCGCCCTCGGCCGAGGGCTGGCAGGCCATGAAGCTGCCCGGCAAGGCGCTCACCCGCTACAGCTGGACCGAGAAGGACGGCCGCCCGGCGCTGGAAGCCGTGTCCGATCGCTCCGCCAGCCTGTGGCGCAAGCGGCTGGAGCCGGCCGTGCAGCAGGTCGGCGAGGTCGAGTTCTCCTGGTGGGTGCAAGGCCTGATCCCCGGCGCCAGCGTCGCCGACGTTCAGCGCGAAGACGCGGTCGCACGCGTCATCTTCGGCTTCGACGGCGACATCGACACGCTGCCGCTGCGCACCCGCATGAAGTTCGAGCTGGCCCAGACGCTGACCGGCGAGACGCCCCCCTATGCCACGCTGATGTATGTCTGGGACAGCGAGCTGCCGGTGGGCACCGTCATCGTCAACCCGCGCAGCGACCGCGTGCGCAAGATCGTCGTCGACTCGGGCCCGGCCGAGCTGGGCCGCTGGCGCGACCACCGCCGCGACCTCGCGGCCGATTTCCGCCTGGCCTTCGGCGAGGCGCCGGGCGCATTGACCTCGATGGCCGTCATGACCGACAGCGACAACAACCGCGCGTCGGCCCACACCTGGTACGGGCCGGTGCAACTGCGCTGATCAGCGCCGCTCGGGCGGCTGCAGCGGCAGCGGCGCGGCGTCGCTCACCTCGCGCGCTTCCACGTCCACCACATCGCCGCCCGGCGCGCTGCGCCCGGCCCAGGGGTTCTTGTTGACGCGGAACTGCAGGTTGGGCTTGCGGCCAGTCAGCAGGCTGAACAGCAGGAAGCCGACGAAGGCCACGACGGCAAACAGGAACAGGCCCAGGCCGACGACGGCACCGAGGGCGATGAGCAGCAGGCGAATCAGGAAACGAACCAGGTTCATGCCCCGATTCTGACCTCTTCAGCCGCGGCCCACGAAAGGCATGTCGCGCGCCATGACGGTCATGCTCTGCACATTGGCCGACAGCGGCAGCGAGGCCATGTAGACGACGGCGCGCGCGACGTCTTCGACGTCCATCGTCGGCTCGACGGCGATCTGGCCGTTGGCCTGGCGCACGCCCTGCTGCATGGGTGCGGCCATCTCGGTGGCGGCATTGCCGATGTCGATCTGGCCGCAGGCGATGTCATGCGCGCGGCCATCCAGGCTCAGCGACTTGGTCAGGCCCGTGATCGCATGCTTGGTGGACGTGTAGGGCGCCGAGAACGGCCGCGGCGCATGGGCCGAGATGGAGCCGTTGTTGATGATGCGGCCGCCGCGCGGCGACTGCGCCTTCATCAGCGCAAAGGCCGCGCGGGCGCACAGAAAGCTGCCGGTGAGGTTGGTGTCGACGACGGCGCGCCATTGCGCCACCGTCAGCTCGTCCACCGCGACCGGCGGCGCGGCGATGCCGGCGTTGTTGAACAGCAGGTCCAGCCGGCCGAAGTGCCGGCGCAGCGTCGCGAACGCGGCGTCCACCTGGGCCTCGTCGGTCACGTCGGCCGGCAGGGCCAGCGCGTCCGGCAGCGTCTCGCGCAGCGCCGCCTCGCGGCGGCCCAGCAAGGCCAGCGTCCAGCCCTCGCGCGCCAGCGCTCTGGCCACGGCCCGGCCTATGCCGGAGCCGGCCCCCGTCACCAAGGCGACCCGCATCACCGCCCCAGGGGTGCGACCAGGGTGCGCTGCACCCAGCCACTGAACTGCGCGGCATCCACCTTGACGAAGCCGTCCTTGACCTCGCCGGTCGCGACCAGCTCGTCGCTGCGGTTCAGCGTCGCGACGACCTTGCTGTCGCGCGACGGCGCGGCATAGGCCTTCACGTTGGCGATCTTGGCCGCCAGCATCTGGCCGGCCGGGATGGGCGCGGCCGCCTGCGTCGAGCCCGCCGCATTGGCGTCACCCGCGGCGCTGGCGCTGCGGATCAGGTTGTCCTGGTCGCGGATGGCCAGCACGATCTTGTTGTAGTTGTCGAGGAAGCTGGCCGCGATCAGCTTGCCCTCGGGCGTGCTGGTGTAGCCGCCCATGCCGCCGACGGCGCCGCCGCCAAAGCCCCAGCCGCCGATGGAGAAGTCGGTCTTGCTGGCCTTGCCCTCGGCCCCGGCCACCTGGATGCTGGAGCGCACGTCGGCCAGCAGCAGGCTGGTGGAGGCCTCCTTGAACTTCAGGCCGCCGGCGATGGCGCCGAGAACGCCCAGCTTGCCGCCCAGGAAGCCGCCCAGGCCACCGGTGCTGCTGGCGCCGATCTGCACATTGGGCGTCATGACGAAGTCGGCCGCCTGCATCTGGCCCTTGCCGATGTTGGACTCCTGGCGCATCTCGCCGGCGGCCGCGAGCGAGCGCTCCTGCTGGATGTTCTGCATGGCCTGGCCGCGCTCGACGACGTCGAAGCAGCCCGACTGCTGGACCATCATGCGCAGCAGCGCCGCAGGCGAGCCCAGCCCGTACTGGGAGAGGTAGTTCCAGCCCTGCTGCGGCTCGGCCACGGCCAGCACGCCCAGCTTCTTGGGGCAGCGCTCGACCGTGGAGCCGGCCTCGTCGGCCCGGGCCGCCAGGCTCAACGTCAGCCCGGACAACAGCAACGCGTACAAGGTCTTGTTCATCTCATCCTTCCTAGGAAACGTCGGTGCAGGGATTGTGCCCAGCGACGCAGTTTCGGGCATCCCCAGGGCGCAGGCATGGCGGCCCGCGAATCTGCGCCGCGGCCTAGGGTCTGAGCACCAGCCGGTGACGGCTTGCGCCGGGCAGGAAGGGCAGCGGCTCGCCGGCCAGCCAGGCCTCATGGTCGCCGCGATAGTGGGGCGACAGCGGATGGCCGCTCTGCCCTGCCGGGATGACCAGGATGCCGCGCTCCTCGTGGCCCGGCGATACCACCATGCGCTCGCTCTGGCCATGGCCGTGGTTGTGCACCCGCGGCAGGTGGCTGTCGCCGGCCATGGGCGTGGCCGGCATGTCCAGCCAGCCCGACAGCAGCGGCAGCGCGGCCGACAGCGGGTGCTTGATGCCGGCCAGGTTCTCGGCGCCCCAGGTGGCCGCGGCCAGGCTGCCGAACTTCTTCAGCAGCTGGTCCCGGCTGTCCAGCACGGCCCGCTGCAGCAGCGCGTCCCAGCTGGCGGCACCGGCCGGCAAGGTGTCGGCGCGGCTGGCCTGGATCAAGGCCCAGCCGGGCGTCTCGGGCACCATGCTCAGGTCGCGCAGCCTGGCCCCCTGGGCCTCCAGCCGGCCGGCCAGCGGCGCGAACACCGCCTTCAGCGCCTGCTCGCGGAAGGCGCGCACCAGCAGATAGCCCACGGCCTCGGGCCGCGCGGCGTCGGCACTGTGCTCCACCTCATGGCGGTAGTCGGCCAGGCCGTTGGCGGCCACGAACTCGGGCGTCAACACGCGCGTCAGCAGCAGGCCGCGCCAGCGCTGCAGCAGCAGCGCCCGGTGGTCCAGCTGGATGGCGTGCAGCGCCGCCTCGTCGAAGCGCTCCTGCGCGCGCAGCGCATCGCGGATCTGCTGCGAGCGGGCGCCCAGGTCGTAGCCGCCGTTGCCCAGCGTCTTCAGCGCCTCGCCGCCGATCATGCGGGAATTGGCCGTCCACAACCGACCATCGGCCGGGTCGACCACGCGCGGCTGCTCGTCGGCGCCCAGCTGGCCGTTCCAGGCCGAGCGCCCGTCGCTCCAGTCCTGCGGCACGGCCATGTCCTGCGCGGCCACGCGGCGCGGGATGACGCCCATCACGGTCCAGGCGATGCGGCCCTTGGCGTCCGCCAACACCAGGTTCTGCGCCGGCATGCCCGCGCCAGCGGCCAGCCGCACGGCCTGGTCCACGTCCGTGGCGGCCTCCATCTGCATCAGCCGCAGGTTCATCGCGCCGGGATCATGCGCCACCCAGCGCAGCGCATAGGCCTGGCCGGCCGGCGCCTTCTCCGGCATGACGGGGCCCCACTCGCTCTCGCGCACCTCGAAGTCCAGCGCCGGCTGGCCGGCGATCTCTATGCGCTCGACGACGCGCGCCAGCGGCTTCTCGACGCCACCGCTGAGGTAGCGCTGGCCGTCGGCGCTGAGCTTCAGCGCGATGACGTCGGCCCAGTCCGAGGTGGTGTTGGTGAAGCCCCAGGCGACCTGGCCATTGCTGCCGGCCACGATCAGCGGCGCGCCGGGCAGGCTGACGCCGGCGACGTCGAACGCGCGGCCCTGAGCCTTCCACTTCAGGCGCGCCTTGAACCAGGTGCCCGGCACGCGCAGGCCCAGGTGCATGTCGTCGGCCATGATGGCGCGGCCGTCGTCGGTGTGGTGGCCGGCCACGGCCCAGTTGTTGCTGCCGATGTCGCGCGCGTCCTGCAGGCCGCAGTCGCTGCAGGCCAGCTGCACCTGACGCAGCGCGTCGGGCAGCGGCGAGGCCGGCAGCGGCACGGCCTGCACGCGGCTGTCGTCCAGGGCCGCCTGCCAGTCGGCGCTGTGCTGCATCAGGAAGGCATACCAGTCGGCCGGCACGGCCTGCTTCAGCAGGCCGTTGGCGATGTCGTCACGGCCCTGGCCGCGCTGCAGGTCCAGGTACATGCCATAGGCCACCAGCAGCGAGTCGGACGCCACCCAGGGCTGGGGCGACTGGCGCAGCAGCAGGTATTCGGGCGGGCGCGCGCCCAGTGCGGCCAGGCCCGCGTTCACGCCCTGGGTATAGGCCTCGGCCAGCGCCTTCTCGTCGGCCGGCAGCCGGGCGACGACCTGCTCGGCGCGGTGGCGAAAGCGATGCAGGCGCCGCGACTTGTCGACGTCCAGCGCCTTGGCACCCACCAGTGCGGACAGCTCGCCGGCCGCGTTGCGCCGCATCAGGTCCATCTGGAAAAAGCGCTCCTGCGCATGCACGAAGCCCAGCGCACGGGCCGCGTCCAGCCGCGTCTCGGCCGTCACGGTCACATAGCCGCGCGCGTCGCGCTGCAACTCCACCGGGGCGGACAGGCCGGCCAGGCCGCGCTCGCCGTCCAGCACCGCCAGGCTGCTGCGCAGCGTCAGCCACAGCCCCAGGGCCAGCAGCAGGAGCAGGCCCAGCAGGGCCAGCAGGAGGCGTTTGATCCATTGGGTCATCAGAAAGTCCCCGGGTAGCTGCCCCCGTCGAGCAGGATGTTCTGGCCGGTCAGATAGCCGGCCTGGCTGCTGCACAGCATGGCGCAGATCACACCGAACTCGGCCGCCGTGCCGAAGCGCTGGGCCGGGATGGCGGCACGCCGCCGGGCCGCCACCTCGTCCAGCGGCTGTCCGGCCTTGGCGGCGCCGGCGGCCAGCGTCTTCTTCAGCCGGTCGGTGTCGAAGGCGCCGGGCAGCAGGTTGTTGATCGTCACGTTGGCGCCGGCCAGCCGCGGCTGGCGCGCCAGGCCGGCGACGAAGCCGGTCAGCCCGCTGCGCGCGCCGTTGGACAGGCCCAGCACGTCGATGGGCGCCTTCACGGCGCCCGAGGTGATGTTGACGACGCGGCCGAAGCCGCGCGCGGCCATCGCGTCCACCGTGGCCTTGATGAGCTCGATGGGTGCCAGCATGTTGGCGTCCAGCGCCGCGATCCACTGCGCGCGGTCCCAGTCGCGGAAGTCGCCGGGCGGCGGGCCGCCGGCGTTGTTGACGAGGATGTCGACCTGCGGGCAGGCCGCCAGCGCGGCCGCGCGGCCCTCGGGCGTGGCGATGTCGCCGGCGACGGCACGCACCTCGATGGCCGGGTGCTGCGCGCGCAGCGCGGCCGCCGCGGCCAGCAGGTCGGTCTCGCCGCGCGCCGTGATGACGACGTTGACGCCCTCGCCCGCCAACGCCTCGGCGCAGCCGCGACCCAGCCCCTTGCTGGCCGCGCAGACCAGCGCCCAACGGCCTTTCAATCCCAGATCCATCACACGCTCCTCATGCAGCCCGCGACGCGGGGCTGCATCATCGCGCGGAACCCGCTGATCCGGCTTTGCCGGGCCGCTAGCAGTGCCCCCTTGAGGGGGCGGCCGTCAGGCCGTAGGGGGTGGGCCAATCACCGCCAGAACTTCCCGTCAGGGCCCACGATGGACACGTCGGCGAACTCGAGCCCGCCATGGTCCTTCTCGCTGTAGGACACCTGCAGCCCGCCGATGTCGATGCGCGCGCCATCCAGCGCCTTGGCAAAGCCCTCGCGGCCGACGTCCTTGGCGCCCACGCGTCTGAGCGTCTCGACGACCAGCTTGGCCGCGGCGAAACCCTCCAGCTGCGCCGGCGTCAGCTCGTTGCGGCCGGCCGCCTTGGCCAGGCCCAGGGCCTCGCGCACCAGCGGGTTGGCGGTGGAGCGCTCGTAGGGAAAGAGCTGGGTCACGATGACGCCGCGCGCGTTCTCGCCCAGCGCCTTCACGAACTCGCCGGAGGCGTTGTTGGACAGCGTCGCGACATGGGCCGTGGAGCCCGCAGCGCGCAGCGCGTTGACGCCCTCGACGACGGCATAGGCCGGCCCGATCAGCACGACGGCCTCGATGCCGGCCTTGGCGATGGCGCGCATGGTGGGCGCCAGGTCGGGCTTGTTGCGGTCGAAGCGCAGGTGGGCCTGCGCGCGCAGCTTCACGTCGTCCAGGCCCTTGATGGCGCCCTTGCCCGCGTCGTTGCCGAACGGGTCGTTGACCTGCACGATGGTGATGCGCCGCACGCCGATGCTGGCCAGGTGCTTGACGGCCCGCTCGGCCTCGCGCTGGTAGCTGGCGCGCAGGTGATAGACCCAGGGCTGGACGGGCTCGCGCAGGCTGCTGGCGCCGGTGGCCGGCGCGATCAGCGGCAGCCGCTGCTCCTTGAGCACCGGCAGCAAGCCCTCGGTGGGGCCGGTGCCGCGGCTCAGCATCAGCGCCAGCACGCCCTGGCCGGCCAGGGCCCTGGCGGCCGCGGCGGCCGTCGCCGGGTCGTACCTGTCGTCCTGGGTCAGCAGCTCGATGTTCTGGCCGCGGATGCCGCCCTGGGCGTTGACGGCGTCGAAGTACAGCCGCGCACCCTCGGCGCTCTCCTGCACGATGCCGGCGACCGGCCCGGAAAACCCGGCCACCATGCCGATGCGCAGGCTCTGCGCTAACGCGCCATTCATGCCAATGCAGGCAGCGAGCCCTGCCGCGAGGCCAACCCAACGTTTCACCGCATCCTCCGGGTCAAGCGCCACCCGGGCGCTTTTCTGGCGGCGGATTGTGGCGCCAGCCCCGTGGCCCCCGGCAGCCCCGAAGCCCCGGGAAAGCCCGGGCCGCAAGGGGCTGGAACGCGCATTTGCACCGCTTTTGGCGGACCTACACTCGGGCCGCCTCGCTCGCGCTCCCGCGCTGCCCGCCCATGCCGGAAAGCCACTTGCCACCGCCCGCCACCGCCCTGCCCCAAACGCCCGCGTCCCGGTTTGGCTGGGAACGCAATTCACTGACCTTCGCCGTGGTGCTGGCCTTGCTGCTGGGCCTGCTGCTGCCCACCACCGCGGTGCTGCTCTACGACAGCCACAAGACGCGCGCCACGGCCATGGAGGAGCTCAGGCGCGACCTGGCCCGCGCCACCGAGGTGATGGCGCTGTCGCTGGCCGAACCGGTCTGGCAGGTCTCGCCCGAGCTGGCCGCGCCCATGGTCAAGGCGCAGATGGATGACCCGCGCTTCGTCTCCGTGCTGGTGCTGGAACCGACGCTGCCGGCGCCCTTCCTGTCGCAGCAGCGCACCGACAACGCGCTCGACGAGGATCTGGTGCTGAGCCAGACCCGCCCCATCCAGCGCGACGATCGCGAGATCGCCAAGCTGACGGTGCGCATGAGTGCCGCACCACTGCTGGAGGCCAAGCGGGCCGAGGTGTGGCGCACGGTCTGGCGCAGCGGCCTGACGCTGACGCTGTCGCTGGTGCTGATGCTGTGGGTGCTGCAGCGCTATGTGCTGCGGCCCATGACGGCGCTGACCGGCGCGGCGGAGGCGCTGGCCGCGGGCCGCCTGGAGCAGCCGCTGCAGGTGGGTGGCGCCGACGAGATCGCGCGCGTGGGTGTCGCGATGGAGCGCATGCGGCAGGCGCTGCTGTCGGCCTTCGAGGCGCTGCGCCAGCACAACATCAACCTGGAAGAGACGGTGGCCCAGCGCACGGCCGAGCTGACGGCCAGCAACGCCGAGCTGTCCGAGGCGCTGCGGACGCTGCAGAAGGCGCAGCATGAGCTGGTGGAGGCCGAGAAGCTCGCGTCGCTGGGCCGGCTGGTGGCCGGCGTCGCGCACGAGCTGAACACGCCGCTGGGCAACGCGCTGACCGTGGTGTCGGCGCTGGACGACCGCTACCGGCAGCTGGAGGCCATGCTGGGCGGCGGCACGCCGCTGCGCCGCAGCACGCTGGAGGAGCTGGCGCGCGACACACGCCGCGGCCAGGACATCCTGCAGCGCAACGTGCAGAAGGCCGCCGACCTGGTGCGGGACTTCAAGCAGGTGGCCATAGACCAGACGGCCGACCTGCGGCGCGACTTCGACCTGGGCAAGGTCGTCGAGGACGTGCTGGTCATGGTGGAGCCCAGTTTCAAGCACACGCCCTTCGTCATCGAGACCGACCTCTGCCGCGGCCTGGCGATGAACAGCTACCCCGGCGCGCTGGGCCAGGTGCTGACCAACCTGCTGATGAACGCGCTGCTGCACGGCTTCGAAGGGCGGACGCAGGGCCGGGTGCGCGTGCATTGCGCGCGGCTGAACGACACCGAGGCCGAGCTCAGCGTCAGCGACGATGGCCGCGGCATGGACGAGGCCGTGCGGCGGCGCATCTTCGACCCCTTCTTCACGACCAAGCTGGGCACCGGCGGCTCGGGCCTGGGCATGCACATCGTGCACAGCATCGTGACGAATGTGCTGGGCGGCCAGATCGAGGTGAAGTCCACGCCCGGCCAGGGCACGCAGATGCTGATGCGCCTGCCGCTGGCCGCGCCGTTGCGCGCCGGCGGCGAGGCCTTGCCGTCTTACTGAGACGCCGCGGACGCCGGGCCGGACGCCGCCTCCACGGCGGCGGCCGAGGCTGCAGGCTCATGGCCACCGGCCGTCACATCATGCTTCTCGCCGCCGAGGTCGATGTTGCCGCCGCTCTTGGTCAGGATGTACAGCGCCAGCACGGCAAAGACGATGAAGCCAACGATCAACTTCCACATGCTCGGGTCTCCCCAGGTTTGAACTGCGGGGGATTCTGCGGCCCGAGGCTGACGCTCAACTGAAGGCGAAGACCGCGCGGCCGCCCTCGGCGCTGCTGTAGTCCAGCTGGTGCGCCAGGCCCGCGAAGTCGATGCGCAGCTCGGCCCAGTGGAGCTCCCGAGACCAGCGCATGTGCAGCACCGTGTCGCCGCTGGCCAGCAGCTCGAACGCGCCGTTGAAGGCGGGGTGGCTGTTGCGCAGGCGGATGAGGTCGAGCAGGCGCTGCACCACCGGGCGCCGGCAGGCGGCCGCGATTTCGGCCTCGGTGTAGTGGTGGCGGTTGATGTCGCGGCCGACCTGGCTGCGCTCGAGCAGTTCCATGTCGTTGTGGCCCGCGAGCAGGCCGACGTAGTAGACCTGGGGCACGCCGGGCAGGAAGAACTGGATGGCGCGCGCCAGCAGATAGGCCGTCTCGTCGCGCCCCATTGCGTCGAAGAACGTGCAGTTGACCTGGTAGAGATCGAGATTGCTGGCGGCGGCCCCGGTGGCGCGGCGGCTTTCGCCGCGGCTGGCGACGTGGATGCGCTCGACGAGCTCGTCCAGCTCCTGCGGCGGCACCAGGCCGGGGTGGGCGGCGCGGTCGACGGAGTCGGCGCCGATGTCGATGATGCCGATGCCGTCGTGGGTGTCGAGCACCGTCAGCGCGTTGGTCGGACGTATGCCCACCCAGCGCTTGAGCGCGGTGGCGGTGCGGAAGTTGAAGGCGTGCAGCACCAGCGGCGGCAGCGCGAAGTCGTACACCCAGTCGACCCGGGCCGCGATGTCGATCTGGCGCTGATGGTAGGCATGGATCTCCACCAGCACCTCGATGCCCAGCGCCCTCGCCTCCTGGGCGAACTCGCCGATGAAGTCGAAGGTCTCCGGCATCATGAAGCAGCTGGCACCGGCCTTCTTGATGGCGTAGCCCACGGCATCCAGCCGCACCATGCGGATGCCGTGGTCGGCGAAGGTGCGCAGGATGCCGGCGAGGTAGGCGCGCCCCTGCGGATGACGCACGGCGATGTCGATCTGCGCGGCGGTGAAGGTCGTCCAGAGGATGCGGCGCTCGCCGTTCCTGAGCGTCGCGCAGGTCAGCGGCAGGCCGGGCCTGGGGCGGTAGACGGCCAGCAGGTCGCGCTCGCTGGCGCCCTGCGGGAACACGGCGTCCAGCGTCAGGAACAGGCCGGCATAGGCCGAGGCCTCGCCCTTCTCGGAGTAGTCCAGGAACTGCGGCGACTCGCTGGACATGTGGTTGACGATGACGTCGGCCATCACGTCCACCACCTCGGTGAGCGACTTGATGTCGGCCCAACGCCCCAGGCGCGGGTCGACCTGGGTGTGGTCGATGGGATCGAAGCCGGCGTCGGCGCCGTCGATGGCGTGGAAGAACGGCAGCAGGTGGACGCCGCCGAACACGCCGGCGAGCGGCGCGCCGGGCTGGCTCAGCAGGTTCTTCAGCCGGACGAGGTCGTTGCCGTCGCGCCGGCCGCCGAGGCGGTCGACATAGGTGATGAGCTGGACTTGGTTTTTCATGATGAGGTTTCGGAGCGCACGCGCAGCACGCAGAGTGCAGCCAGGGCCAGCAGCACGCCGGCCAGGCGGATGACGTTCTCGGGGCGGCCGCCCAGCAGGCCGTCGTAGATCAGCGGCAGCGTCACCGCCTGGATCAGCATCGGGATGACGATGAACATGTTGAAGATGCCCATGTAGACCCCGGCCCGCGCGGGCGGGATGCTGCCCGCCAGCAGCACATAGGGGTTGCCCATGATGGAGCCCCAGGCCAGGCCTATGCCCACCATGGGCAGGAACAGCAGCCAGCCCTGGCTGTGAATGCCTGGCAGCACCCACATGCCGGCGGCGGCGGCCAGCAGCGCGAAGGCGTGTACCCATTTCGCGCCGAGGCGCTGGGTGAACGGCACCATCGCGAAGGCCGCGACGAAGGCCACGGCGTTGTAGAAGCCGCCAACCTGGCCGTTGAGCAGCGCGGCATCGCGAAAGCCGGCGCTGTGCGGGTCGTCGGTGCCGAACACGGTCGCCGCCAGCATGGGCACGACGTAGATCCAGTAGCACATCATCCCGTACCACTGGAACAGCGCCATCCACCACAGCCTGCGCATCGTGGGCGGCATCTCGCGCACCGCGGCCCAGATCTCGGCCAGCGCCGGGCCGAAGCCGCGCGGCAGCGCGCGCAGCCGTGCGAGCTCCTCGGGCGGCAGCGGCAGCTCGGGCACCTGGCGCACCGACCACCACACCGTCGTGAACGACAGCAGCGCGCCGACGACGAAGGCCAGCGTCGTGACGACCGGGATGCCGTTGCCCCCGAGCGCGTCCTTGTTCATGCCGAAGAACACCAGCAGGCTGGGCGTGAGGTAGGCCAGCGTCTGCGCCAGGCCGGTGAACGACGCCTGCGTCAGGAAGCCGGCCGCATGCTGTTCGTCGCGCAGCCGGTCGCTGACGTAGGCGCGGTACGGCTCCATCGTCACGTTGTTGGCGGCGTCCAGAATCCACAGCAGGCCCGCGGCGAACCACAGCGCCGGGCTGAACGGCATGGCCAGCAGGCCGAGCGAACAGATCAGCGCACCGATCAGGAAGTACGGCGTGCGCCGCCCCCGGCGGTGGGTGGTGCGGTCGCTCATCGCGCCGACGATGGGCTGCACCAGCAAGCCGGTGATCGGGCCGGCGAGCCAGAGGTAGGGCAGATCCTTGCCCTCGGCGCCCAGCATCTGGTAGATCGGGCTCATGTTGGCCTGCTGCAGGCCGAAGCTGAACTGGATGCCCAGGAAACCGACGTTCATGTTCACGATCTGCGTGAACGACAGGCGAGGCTTGTTCATGCGCGGGCTTCTTCCGGGGTCAGGGTGCGCAGGGCCTCGCGCCAGGGCGCGAGCGCCGACGGGTCTGCGGGCAGCGGGCCTCGCACGCCGCAGATCATCGCGGCATAGCGGTTGGCCAGCTGCAGCGTGGCGGCCACGTCGCGACGCTGAGCCAGGCCGGCCAGCAGCATGGCCGTGAAGGCATCGCCCGCGCCGACGCTGTCAACCAGCGCGGGCTGCGCCACGCCCGCCCCGCTGGCGATCATGCGGCCGTGCTCGCCGTACAGCGCGTAGCCCGCCTCGCCCCGGGTGACGATCAGGCGCTGGAGGGCGAAGCGCGCCATCAGAGCCGGCAGTTCGGGCTCGAACCAGCCCAGCAGCCGCTCGAGTTCGCCCTCGTTGATCTTGACCCAGTCGGCCAGCATCAGCGATTCGGCGGCGAGTTCGGGTCGCTCGGTGCCGGGCCTGAGGTTCAGGTCCAGCAGGCGCAAGCCCGCGGCACGCTTGACGGTGCCGCGGATCGCCGCACGGGACGCGGGCTGGCGCTGTGCCAGCGTGCCGAAGTAGACGATGCCGGCGTCACGGACGGCGGGCGCTTCGAGGTGGTCCCAGGCGGCGTCGGCATGGATCTCGAAACGGTGGCCGCCGCCCTCCTCGTGGACGCTGACGCGGCCGGTGGCATGGCGTGCATCGCGCTGGATGCCGCCGACGTCCAGGCCAAAACGGACGGCGCTGTCGATGACCAGACGGCCCGCGGCATCGCCGTCGCCGATGCGGCTGCTGAAGCGCACCGGCACACGCAGCGCCGCCAGCGACCGCGCCACGTTGAAGGGCGCGCCGCCGGCCACGGGCCCGTCGTGGAACTCATCCACAAGGGCCTCGCCGATCACATGGACGAGGCTGGGCATGGCCGCGCGGCTCAGAAGTTGTAGCGCAGGCTGGCCTTGACGGTGCGGCCCGTGTAGGCGCGCGCCGCGCCCCGACCGTCATTGCTCTCGGTGTAGGCGATCTCGTTGAAGAGGTTGTTCGCCGCCAGCGTGAGCGTGGCCTTGGGCGTGAGGCTGTAGCTGACGAAGGCGTTCACCACCGTGTAGGCCGGCAGCGTGATGGTCAGCGGCCCGGCCGGGCCGTCGTCCTGGCTCTTGCTGGTGCCGACGATGCCGACGCCGGCGGTCAGCTCGTCGCTGAAGTTCAGCGTCGGGGTGAGCTGGTAGACGAACTTGGCCTGGCGCTTCGGGGCGCGGCCATCGGCCTGCTTGGCGTCGGTGTAGGTCAGGCCGCCCAGCAGGCTGACCAGGCCGAAGCGGGCCGAGCCTTCGAGCTCCAGGCCCTTGCTGCGGTAGCTGTTGGCCTTGGCGACGATGGGCGTCGTCGTCACATCGACGTTGACCTCGTCGGTCTTGGCGTCGAACAGCGTGGCGAACAGGCTGTAGCCGTTGCCGCGCAGCTTCACGCCCACCTCGGCCTGCCTGACCTTGTTGACGGGGATGGTCGAGCTCTTGCCGTTGACGAGGTTGGGGTTGTTGAAGAAGGTGATGCGGTCGGCGTTGTAGGCCGCGCCATCGGAGTAGCGGGCGAAGACCGACAAGTCCTTGTTCAGCTCGTAGTTGCCGCCCAGCGAGTAGGCGGTGCGGCCGAAGTCGTAGTCGATGAGGTTGGGCTTGGTCAGGTCGTAGGCGACGCCGGCGTTGGACTGGTAGTAGTTGCCGCTGGCCTTGTTGTTGTCGCGGCGCAGGCTGAGGTCGCCCGAGAAGGGGCCCGCGTCCAGGTTCAGCACCAGGTAGGGCGCGTTGGTCGTGTACTTGCTGTCCTGGAAGTTGCTGCAGCAGCCGCCGAAGCCGGGCGCGCCGTTGGTCACGCCCGGCACGTTCAGCACGCGGGCGCCGCTTGCGTCGGCCGACAGCGAGTACTGGTTGAAGTTCCACGTCAGGTCAAGCTTCTGCACCGAGGTATAGAGGCCGGCGACGGCGCTGACGCGGGTGCCGGCACCGAGCTCGAAATCGCGCGAGAACTTCAGGTCGTTGGCCAGCAGCCCGGCGTCGTCGACCTTGGTGTTGAAGACGACGGCGGTGAACTTGTTGCCGGTGTAGGCCTTGCCGGCATCGGGCCCGGTGGCGATGGTGGTGCCGGCCGGCGCAGCGGCCACGTCGTCACCGGGGAAGATGCCGATGAAGCGGCCGCTGTTCTTGCTCCAGCTGAACCTGTTCTGCAGGCGGAAGCCACCGCCGGCGTCCAGGCTCACATCGGCGCCGAAGGCATCGCTCTTCGCGGACAGGCCGTCGCGGATGTTGCTGAGCGCACGGCCATTGGTGTTGGTCAGCGTGCTGTCCAGCGGCCAGCCGGCGTTGTAGAAGGCCGTGCGGCGCGGGTCGAGGCCGGGGATCTCCTGGATGCTGCCGTTGACGTAGCGCACCGGCGTGGGCATGAAGGTGGGCGTGTGGTCGTCCAGGTGCTTGAAGCTGAAGCGGACATAGTCCTTGCCCGAAAGTTCGAACGTGACGTTGCCACGGACCTGGCCACCGTTCTCGGTGCCGTCGGCGCCTTTGCGGCCACCATCGCCCACGCGGTAGAAGCCGCCGATGAAGAAGCGCGTCTTAGGCGCCAGGCGGCCACCGTAACCGAAGTCCACGCGGGTCTGGTCGAAGTCGACGCCCTTGGTCAGCTGGATGCTGCCGCCCTCTTCCAGGCCGGTCTTGCTGATGAAGTTGATGATGCCGCCCGGCGCGCCGGTGGCCAGCGTGGAGGCCGAACCGCCGCGCACCACCTCCAGCCGCTCGAACGCGGCGTCGGCACGCATCCAGGTGTCGGGCGTCGCGAAGGCGATGTCGCCGAACTGCAGCACGGGCAGGCCGTCCTCCTGGAACTGGATGTAGCGCGCGCCACCGGCTGAGACCGGGATGCCCCGCACCGCGACGTTGGCGTTGGACTCGCCGCCGCTGGCCTCGGCGCGGATACCCGGCACCGCGCGCAGCACGTCGGTCGCGCTGGCCGCCGTGACGACGGTGACGCCTTCACTCTCGATGGTCGAGATGGCGACGCTGCTGCGCATCTTGGACTTGGCGGTGGAGGTGCCGGTGACGACGACCGCGTCGAGCTTGAGGCCATCGGCCTTGTCGGCGGGAGCGGCGGCCTCCTGGGCCTGGGCGCCGGCGCCCAGCAGCGCAAGGGCTGCGGCGGCAAGGGCGTGATGGCGAATGGCGAACGAATGGATGCGGGGCATGTCTTGTCTCCTGGTTGCCCGTGTTCGGGACCTTCTGCGAGGCGGCGTCGCGGCGAGCCGCCGAGGCAGCCCATTTCCGTGCCGCCATTTTGTGCAAGGCCGCATCAAATTGCAATCGATTGCATTTCAGTAGAAGCCATTAGACATTGAAGACACAAACCACTTATCGACGTGATTTGAAAACGATGGGAGACGTGCTAGTCGAGCCGCAAAGCCGGCACCGCTCCAGGTTCAGGACGCCGGGGCGGGCGCGCTCTGGCGCAGTTTCAGGTAGACCGGCATGGTGCGCGAACCCACCCGCTCACCCCGCAACTGGCCCAGCAGCGCCTCGACCAGCTCGGCCCCCGCCTCGGCCACGGGCTGGTGCACCGTGCTGAGCGGGGGGTCGCAATAGGCCGCCAGCGGCATGTCGTCGTAGCCCACGATCGCCACGTCATGCGGCACGCTGCGGCCGGACGCGCGCAGGGCCTGGATGGTCAGCAGGGCCAGCACGTCGCTGCAGCAGACCACGGCGTCGAAGTCGCGCCGGGTGGCACAGAAATCCTGCACGATGGCCGTGGCCACGCCGGGTTCGAACGGCGCCGCCAGCTCCAGTGCCGGGTCCGGCGCCAGCCCCGCCTCGGCCAGCGCCTGCGCATAGCCCTGGCGGCGCAGCCAGACCTCGGGAAGCTGGGCATCGCCGACGAAGGCAATGCGCCGCCGCCCCAGCGCCAGCAGATGCCGCGTGGCCAGGGCACCGCCCAGCACGTTGTCGCCGCCGACGCTGCAATAGAGCTGCTGCGGCATCTCGCCGCCCCAGACGACCAGCGGCAGCTTGCGCAGGGTCATCTCGTTGAGCTGGTCGTGGTGGCGCCATTGGCCGATCAGGATGACGCCCAGGGCCTTGCCCGAGTCAAACCATTGCGAAGCCAGGTCCAGTCGCTCGGCATCCACACGCGACAACAGCATGTCGTAGCCGCGGTCGGTCAGCGCGTCGGCAATGGAGCCGACGATGGACAGGAAGAAGGGGTCGGAGATGTGCTGGCGCGACTTGGCGTCGTAGGGCACCACGACCGCGACGGTCTTGTTCTCCTGGCGGCGCAGGTTGCGGGCGCCGAGGTTGATCGAGTAGTTCAGCGAGCGCGCCAGTTCGGCCACGCGCTGGCGGGTCTCGGCATTGACGAGTTCGCTGCCGTTGAGGGCCCGCGAGACGGTGGACACCGACACCCCGGCCAGGCGGGCGATGTCGGCCATCTGCAGCCGCCGCTGTTCGCTGGCGCTGTCGGGAGAGGCATTGGATTTGGGCATCGCGGGCATCCTCGCAGGCCGAACCGGCATCGACAAGCAGGACTTCCCAGCAACGAAAAAGGCCGGCGGGAGCCGGCCTGGGTCTCATTCACGCCGCGGGCACTGCGTGCCCCGCGGCATGCGGCAGAGGTCGGACAGCCTGCAAGCCCTGTCCGACGCTCCGCCTTAGTCCTTGGCGTAGATGTCCACGTCCTTGGTTTCGCGCACGAACAGCAGGCCGATGACGAAGCTCATCGCGGCGATGACGATGGGGTACCAGAGGCCGTGGTAGATGTTGCCGTTCTGGGCCACCATCGCGAACGTGATGGAGGGCAGCATGCCGCCGAACCAGCCGTTGCCGATGTGGTACGGCAGGCTCATCGAGGTGTAGCGGATGCGGGTCGGGAACAGCTCCACCAGCATCGCGGCGATGGGACCGTAGACCATGGTCACGTACAGCACCAGCACGAACAGGATGCCGATGACCATGGGCACGTTGGCCTTGGACAGGTCGGCCTTGGCCGGGTAGCCGGCGGCCTTCATCGCGTCGGCCAGGTCCTTCTTGAAGGCGGCGATGGCCTTGGTGCTGGCTTCGTCGAACTTGTGCTCGGTCAGCTTGGTCGCCGTGGGCACGGCGATCTCCTTGTCGCCGATGCGCACGACGGTGGGCGCACCGGCCGGGGCTTCGATGGTCTCGGAGCTGGCCGACGACTGGGCCAGTGCACGCTTGGCGATGTCGCAGGCGCTGGTGAAGTCCACCTCACGCGCCGTGGGGCTGCCCTGGAAGGAGCAGCTGGGCAGGCTGGTGCTCAGCGTGACCTTGGCGTTCTGCTGCGCATGGGCCAGGTCGGGGTTGGCCGCCTCGGTCAGCGCCTTGAACAGCGGGAAGTAGGTCACCGCGGCCAGCAGCAGGCCGGCCATGATGATGGGCTTGCGGCCGATCTTGTCGGACAGCGTGCCGAAGATGACGAAGAACGGCGTGCCCAGCAGCAGCGCGATCGCGATCCAGATGTTGGCGCTGGCCGCATCGACCTTGAGCACCGAGGTCAGGAAGAACAGCGCGTAGAACTGGCCCGAATACCAGACCACGCCCTGGCCAGCCACCAGGCCGAACAGGGCCAGCAGCACGATCTTCAGGTTCTTCCACTGGCCGAAGGACTCGGACAGCGGTGCCTTGGAGGTCTTGCCCTCGGCCTTCATCTTCTGGAAGGCGGGCGACTCGTTCATGGACAGACGAATCCACACCGAGATGCCCAGCAGCAGGATGGAGACGATGAAGGGAATGCGCCAGCCCCATTCGGCGAAGTCCTTCTCGCCCAGCGAGGTGCGCACGCCCAGGATGACCATCAGCGACAGGAACAGGCCCAGCGTCGCGGTGGTCTGGATCCACGAGGTGTAGGCGCCGCGCTTGCCATGCGGCGCATGCTCGGCCACGTAGGTGGCCGCACCGCCGTACTCACCGCCCAGGGCCAGGCCCTGCAGCAGGCGCAGGCCGATCAGGATGACCGGGGCCGCGGCGCCGATGGTCGCGTAGGTGGGCAGCACGCCGACGATGAAGGTCGACAGGCCCATGATCAGGATGGTCACCAGGAAGGTGTACTTGCGGCCGATCATGTCGCCCAGGCGGCCGAACACCAGCGCGCCGAAGGGGCGCACGATGAAGCCGGCGGCGAAGGCCATCAGCGAGGCGATGAAGGCCGCACCGGGCTCCAGGCCCGCAAAGAACTGCTTGGCGATGATGGCCGCCAGGGAGCCGTAGAGGTAGAAGTCGTACCACTCGAACACCGTGCCCAGCGAGGAGGCGAAGATGACCTTCTTCTCCTCTTTGGTCATCGGCGTCGACGCGGAACCTGCTGTTGCAGTCGCAGTTGCCATGAATAGTCTCCGTCTGTAGTCGGGCTGCTCCACGGCGGAGCGGCCCTTGCGGCCGGACTATTCACAGCCCCTCTGACCCCGTTCTGACGCGAGTCTGAATCGAGGCTGACAAACTCCGCAGGAACCCGCAGACCTAATTTCTCAATGCGGGAACTCGCGGGGCTCACGGGTAAATCCCGAGGCAGTTTGTGTCGGCCTGGAACGCGGCCGACGCCGTGGGACAGGGCCTCTCAGTGCTTTCTCGAGATGCCGGGGCGGGGCTGGCCGGCCTGCTCCCAGAGGCCGCTGCGGAACCAGGGGGCGTCGTCCAGGGCGGCGCGCAGCATGGGCAGCGCATCCTGGCCCCAGAACAGCCGGCCCTCGAACTCGACGGTGGGCACGCCGAACACGCCCAGCGCCAGCGCGCTCTCGGTCTCGCTGCGCAGCCGCTGCTTGACGGCCTCGCCGGCCGGGTTCTGAGCGGGCGCGAGACGCTCGGTCAGCGCAGCCAGGCGGGCCGCATCGTTGGCATCGGCGCCGGCGCCGCGCCAGACATGGTGGAAGAGCTGCTCCACCACCCAGCGCCCGGGCGTGTCGCCCGGCTGCCCCGGCGGCGCCGCGCAGGCCCAGGCCAGCCGCAGCAGCGGCAGCGGGTTGAAGGGATGCTGGGCCGGCGGGTCCAGCACCACGCCTTGACGGTGCGCCAGCCAGGCCACCTGGCGGAAGGTCCAGCGCCGCTTGGCCTCGATCTCCGCCGGCCCCTTCTGCCCCAGCGCCTGCAGCAGGGCCGCGAACAGGATGGGCCGGTAGACCACCTCCACGCTGTGCCCGGCCAGGGCCTCGGGCAAGGCCTCGAAGCCCAGCGCCGCATAGGGCGAGATGGGGTCGAAGTAGAAGGTCAGCCGCTTCATCGATCCTGTTCCTCCGAATGCGGCCAGGGCCCCAGCCACAGGCCATGGCGGTGCATCTGGACGCGGCGCTCGGGCAGCTGGTCCAGGATGTGGCGCTGCACCGCCTCGGGCGCCCCGCCCCAGCCGGCGATCTCGTTGAGGCTGCGCGCGCAGCCGCGGCACCAGCCGCTGGCCGCGTCCATCTGGCAGACGTTCACGCAGGGCGAGACGACGGCGGTTTTCATGACTGGACGACGTCGATGACCGGCGCGCCCGTCAGCTTTTCCAGCTCGCCCGGCGTCAGCTTGAACACGCCGTTGGGATGGCCGGCCGCGGCCCAGATGATGTCGAAGCGGAACAGCTCGCGGTCGATGAAGAGCTGCGGCGCACCACCGTCGGCCGGCGCAAAGCCGGTCGGCGACACGCCGCCGATGGAGAAGCCCGTACGGGCCTTGACGAAGTCGGCGTCGGCGCGGCCCAGCGCGCCGGTGTGGGGCTTGAGCTTGGCTTCGTCCACGCGCTTGTCGCCGGAGGTGATGACGAGGACGGCGGCGTCATCGGCCTTGCGGCGGAAGACGACGGACTTGGCGATCTGGCCCAGCGTCACGCCCAGCGCATCGGCCGCCTCCTGGGCCGTGCGGGCCGAGGCGTCCAGCCACAGCGGCGCGTGCGGATGGGCCAGCGCCGCCAGCGCGGCGCTGACGCGCTGGAAGCCTTCGGGTCGGGACTCGGTCACGCGGCTCAGTCCTTGTCCTTGCCGTGGCCTTTGCCGTGGCCCTTGCCATGGCCTTTGCCCCGGTCGTCATCGCCACGGCGGTCATCACGGCGGTCGTCATGGCGGTGCTGCTCGTAGCGCTCCTGGTACCAGTCCTCGCGGACGAAGTAGACCGGCACGCCGCAGGCGTTGTACTTGGCGCAATGCTTGGCCCAGTGCTTCTGGTGGCCGGGCGGCACGCGCAGATAGACCGGCTCCACGCGCACGGGCCGGCGCTGCACCCAGACCGGCTCGGCCAGCACGACGGGTGGCGGCGCGGCATTGCCGATGTCGATGCGGCCGTAAAAGCCCGGCTGGCCGATCTGCACGGACACGCCGACGTCGGCCGCATGGGCAGCGCCCGCGAGCAGCGTCAGCGCGACGAGGGGGAGGATGTTCTTCATGATGGATGGGCCTTCTTCAGGTCGTGGGCAGCGTGAATTCGAAATCATAGAAATGCCGGTGGCCTTCGACGCGGATGCCCATGCGGCCCGACAGGCCGGTGAGCGCGCCCGTCCCGGAGTCGGGCACGACGGTGATCAGCAGCGTGGGCTGGCCGCGCTCCATGCGGCCATGGTGCACCAGGGCAAAGCTGCCCTCGCGGCCCTGCAGCGTGCCGGTCACGGTCTCCAGCGCCACATAGGCCGCCGAGCCGGCGACGCCGCCATGGGTGGCCAGCATCTGGCCGGCGCCCCGGGCCTGCAACTCGCCGAGGTATTGCTTGTCGAGCAGCATGCGGCCGATGGCGGGGCTGTCGGCCTCCGCGTCCCGGGCCGTCATGCCGACGCTGAATTCACCGCTGATCGAGGTCATCACCGTTCTCCTTGGAGGCACGGCTGCGATTCGACCACGCGCAGCGGCTCGACGGCCAGCGGCGTGAACAAGGGCTGGGCCACGCGCACCGGCACGACGTCCAGCCGGGCGCCCAGCACCGTGTAGTCCTGCCCGCCGCGCAGCGGGCTGCGCCAGCCCATCAGCCCGGGGCCGCGGCGCAGGCGGAACTCGAAGCCGATGTCGGGCAGCGCGTCGTCCGGCCCCGGGTTGGCTCGGTAGGCCAGGCCGCGCACCTCGGGCGCCGGGCCGTCCAGCAGCTGGATCAGCGCCTCGCGGATGCAGCCGTCGCCCAGGATGTCGAGGAAGTAGCGGTCGACCCTGCGGGCGGGCCGGGAGCCCGGCGCGGCCGGGTCCAGGCGCGGCTCGCAGCGCTTGTGCGCGGCGGGCGTGGTCTCGCCGCTGGCCAGGTCATGGCGGTCGCCCGGGCCCAGCAAGGCCAGGCGCGCGCCGCGCAGGTTGAAGGCCGGCAGCCGCGCATCGTGGCTGGCCTCGCCCAGGTCCACCAGGATGGCGCCGCTGGCGCCCACCACCTCCAGCCGCGAGCCCTGGATGACGACGGCTGCGTTCTCGTCCACGCCCAGGCCGAAGCGGCAGCCCAGGGCCTGCAGCGCCGGCAGCATGCGGCCGATGCGGCCGCGCTTGAGGAAATGTTGGTCGATGAGCAGCTCGGGGCTGACGAAGCCAAAGCCGCGGTCGTACTCCCGGCCGGCCCGCCACTGGCCGCGCAGCACGGCCAGGTTGTCCATCGCGTCGCGGAACATCAGCCGGCTCATGACGGCCGCGCCGGCGCTGGTGCCGGCGATGACGCCGCCGGCCGCGAAGACGGCGCGTATGGCCTCCAGCATGGCGGTGGACCGGCCGCCGGGCTGCAGCGTGTCGACCAGGTACTCCTGCGCGCCGCCCGAGAAGAACACCGCCTGGCAGGCGGCGACACGCGCGACCAGCGCGGCGTCGTTCAGCGCCGCGTGCAGGTCCACGCCGCGCAGATGCGGCGCCAGCGGCACCGCCTCGGCGCGGGCGCCGCAGCGGTTCAGCGCCGCGACGATCTGGGCGCCGACGCGCTCCGGCTCGTAGGCCGCGGTCGGGAACACGGCGATGGTGGCGCCGGCACCGCCGGCCTCGTCGACGATGCGCTGCCAGACGGCCTCGCTGTCGGCCTGCAGCGCGCCGCCGATGACGATGACGGTGCCGCCGAAGTCTTTTGAAGAGCTAGGCAAGATGAGGCTGGATGCCGGAAGTCATGGACCTGCCATCTTGGCAGGCCTGGGTGCGCTTCGACAGCGGGTCAGGCCCGAGGAAAAGCAACGCTTGTGACCAGGCGCTGCAAAGCCCTCAGGGCGCCGATGCCGCGGCGGCCTCGGTCGCCGGCCGGGCCGGCCCGGCCCAGCCGCCATACAGCGGCATGGGCAGGCGAACCGGGCTGATGTCCAGGTAGAGGTTGGTGACGGTGAACTGCTCGCCGCCGAATTCCTCGGTGCTCCAGCCCAGCGAATCCGAGCCCTTGTAGACGCGGAACAGGAAGCCCAGCTCGGCCAGCGGGTCGCCGGGGCGCGGCAGCGCATCGAAGGCCAGGCCCTTGTATTCGCGGCGGTAGCTGTCGATCAGCCGCGTCATCATGTTGGAGATGGTGGAGTCGCCCAGCATGTCCAGCGACAGGTAGTCCTCGGTGTAGTAGGCGCGGAAGTTGGGCGACTCGGCGTCGTGCAGCTCGCCGCGCAGCTTGGGCGCCGACGGCGTCGTCGAGCGCGCGCGCAGGTGGTAGCGGTCGCCATGCTCCAGATAGCTGATGCGCGCGCCGCGCACGTTGAAGGCGCCCAGCGTGGGGTCGGTCTGGGCCTCCGTCAGGTCCACCATCAGCGCGCCGCGGTCGCCGATGACCTCGATCTCGTCGCCGCGGATGATGGCCGCCGTGTTCTCGTCCACGCCCAGGCCCAGCTTGTAGCCCTTGGCCATCATCAGCGGCACCATGCGGCCGATGCGCCCGCGCTTCAGGAAATGCTGGTCCACGAACAACTCGGGGCCGACGAAGCCCAGGCCGCGGTCCACCTGCTTGCCGTCGACGATGCGGCCCTTCAGGATGTTGATGCTGCTGGGCGCGTCGCGGAACATGATGGTGCTCATGATGGCCGCGCCGGCCGAGGTGCCGGCCACGACGCCGCCCTTGCGGTAGACGTCCCAGATGGCCTCCAGCATGGGGGTGCTCTGGCCGCCGGGCTGCAGCACGTCGACGATGCGTTCCTGCGTGCCGCCGGTGAAGAACACGCCCCGGGCCGCCTTGACCTTGGCGATCAGCGCCGGGTCTCGCACGACCTTGTTCAGGTCCACCCACAGGAACTTGGGCGCCACCGGCAGGGCCTCGGCAACGGCGCCGCGACGCTGCAGCAGGTCCACCACCTGCTTGGCACTGGCTTCGGGATCCTCGCTGGCGGTGCCGAAAACGACGAAGCGTGCACCCTTGCCGCCGGCCAGCTGCACGATGCGCTGCCAGACCTCCTCGTTGTCGGCCTTCAGCGCGCCGCCTATGGGCACGGCGTAGCCACGGATGGCGGGCTCGGGCTCGGGCAGCAGCGCGCCGGAGTGCGGCTGCGCCGCCGCGGGCTTGGCCGGCGCGGTTGCCGCCGGACGCGGGGCTGCCGGGCGCTGCTGCTTGGCGCCTTGCGGCGCCGGTGGCGTCGTCGGGGGCGCCGCCCGCACGCCTAGGGCCATCGCCATCGCCGCCACGCCTGCCCAGATCCATGCCCTCATGCTGACCCACCTCCTTGTTCAGACCGCGAATCATGACAGAGCGCCGAGGACCGCCAGCCTCGGACAGGCGCGGCGACAACGTGGCGCGGGCGAGACGATTCGCCGTCGCCGGGCCGGGAGCGAGCGGCACCGTGCATAGACTCGCGCCAAACCAGGAGAGAGACACCCATGACAAGCCCCCGCCCTTCCCGCATCGCCGCCGCGGCCCTGCTCGCCCTGAGCGGTGCCGTCCAGGCCCAGTCCACGCTGGAGCGCGTCGAGATCACTGGCACCGCCATCAAGCGCATCGAGGGCGAGACCGCGCTGCCGGTCCAGGTCATCACGCGGGCGGACATCGACAAGGCCGGCGTGACGACGGCGGCCGAGCTGATCGCCCGCATCAGCGCCGGCACCAACAACCTGACCGACGGCGTCAGCATCGGCACCGGGGGCTTCCGCGACCAGATGGGCTTCAACGCCGCCAACCTGCGCGGCCTGGGCGTGTCGTCCACGCTGGTGCTGCTGAACGGCCGGCGCATGGCCAACTTCGCCTCGCCCGGTGATTCCGCCGGCGTGGACCTGAACAGCATCCCGGCCGCCGCCATCCAGCGCGTCGAGATCCTGCTGGACGGCGCGTCGTCGCTGTACGGCTCGGACGCCATCGGCGGCGTCATCAACTTCATCACGCGCAAGGACTTCCAGGGTCTGGACCTCAGCGCGCTGGCCGGCAACACCTCCGAGGGCGGCGCCAACAAGCGCTCGGCGACGCTGGCCGGCGGCTATGGCGACTACGGGCGCGACGGCTTCAACATCCTGGGCGTACTGGACGTGCAGACCACCAGCACGCTGAACGCCAACCAGCGCAAGTTCATCAAGGATCTGGACATCCCCGGCAACCTGCCGGACCAGCTCTCCAGCTATCCCTTCCCGGCCAACATCCGGCTGACCAACTACCAGCGCAACCTGCTGGCCGCCAGCGGCTTCAAGACCAACGGCCGCGACGTCATCAGCTCGCGCACCGTGAACCCGGCCGCGGCCAGCGGCTGCACGCCAGAGAACGGCAGCCTCTACCTGCCCGCCGGCATTGGCGGCAGCGATGGCTGCACCTTCGACTTCATGCGCGACATCGAGCTCTATCCCAAGTCGCGCAAGGCCAGCTTCTTCACCCGGGGCGTGCTCAACCTGGGCGGCGGCCACCAGTTCTTTGCCGAGGCCTCGCTGGCCCATGCCCGCACCTTCTACTCCGGCACGCCCAACCGCACCGAGGTGGACCTGGACGTGTCCATGGTGCCGGCGCTGCGCAACAGCGTGCTGGCCGGCCCGGACATCGACCCGGAAGACCGCATCGTCACGATGCGCACCCGTCTCGTCGAGGCCGGCCTGCGCACCAGCGAACTGGTCGCCACGGCCAACCGCGTCGTCCTCGGCACGCTGGGCACGGTGGCCGGCTGGGACTATGAATGGGCCTACAACCACAGCAGCAGCAAGGTGTCCGACCGCGACAGCCAGGGCTATCTGAACGAGCAGATGCTGATGGACGGCTTCACGGCCGGCACGATCAGCCCCTTCGGCCCCTCCAATGCCGCCGGCCTGGCGCTGTATGAAAAAGCGCAGATCCGCGGCGAGGTGCGCCGCGCCACCGGCACCATGGACAGCCTGGACTTCAAGATGTCCAAGGGCTTGCTGCCGCTGGCCGGCGGCGACCTCGCGCTGGCGCTGGGCGGCGAGCTGCGCCGCGAGAAGCAGAACTACCACCAGTCCGACGCGCTCAAGGCCGGCAACATCCTCGGCGAGACCTCGCAAGGCCCCGACTCCGACTTCGGCCATTCGCGCAGCGTCGGCGCCGTGTTCGGCGAGATCAGCGCACCCGTCACCAAGCAGCTGGAGCTGCAGGCGGCGATGCGCTACGAGCGCTACCAGGTCAGCGGCGGCGCGCTCAGCCCCAAGATCGGCCTGAAATACGTGCCCGCGCCGGAGCTGCTGCTGCGCGCGTCGCTGGGCCGGGGCTTCCGCGCGCCCAGCATGTCCGACCTGTACCGGCCGCTGACGCTGGGCAACGCCGCCGTCGTCACCGACCCGCTGTGCCTGGCCGCCGACCCCGAGAACACCGCCACCGACTGCTCGGAGGGCTGGAGCACCTACAACTACAGCAACGCCAAGCTCAAGCCCGAGAAGTCGCGCCAGTTCTCGGCCGGCGTCGTCTTCGAGCCGCGGCGCGGCGTCAGCATGAACCTCGACTACTGGAACATCCAGAAGAGCAACCTGATCAGCACCCTGGGCGTGGACGTCATCCTGGCCGACCTGAACAAGTACGGCTCCCTGGTGCACCGCTACTGGGACACCAAGCTGCCGCCCGATTGCCAGAGCGGCTACGACCCCGAGGACTACGCCATCTGCGGCATCGACCTGATCAAGGAGAACCGCGGCAAGCAGAAGATCTCCGGCCTGGACCTGGGCCTGGCGCTGACCGGCCTGAAGACCGGCTTCGGCGAATTCGGCCTGCGCCTGAACGGCACGCTGACGCTGCAGTCCAAGCAGCAGACCGGCGACGGCGATCCCTTCGTCAGCAACCTGGGTCGCTTCGTCAACGACGGCGTGGTGCAGCGCTGGCGCCACACGGTCAGCGCCGACTGGGGACTGGGCCCCTATTCGCTGACGCTGTCCAACAGCTACCTGTCCGGCTACACGGACCAGCACGACATGGCCAAGGCCGACCGCAAGGTGGCCGCCTACTCGCTTTGGAACATGTCGGCCGCCTGGGAGGCCACCAAGTCGCTGACCTTGCGCGCCGGCGTGCAGAACCTGTTCGACAAGGCGCCGCCCTACTCGCAGCAGGCCTACTTCTTCCTGGTCGGCTACGACCCCAGCTACACCGACCCGCGCGGCCGCTACGGCTACGTGAGCCTGCGCTACACCTTCAGGTGACGATGTCGCGCACCCAGTCCGGCAAGGCGATGGCCTTGTCGGTCTGGGCGTCAAACCACAGCGTCGTCGCGCCGCCCTCGGCGTAGATGAGGCCGGGTTCGTCCACCCGCTCCAGCGTGATCCAGGTCTCGAACGCGGTGCGGCCGGGGTCGCTGACATAGTGCTTGGCCAGCAACTCGCCCGGACATTTGAGCTGCCGGTAGAAGTTGCAGAACGCGTTGACGATGACCGGCCCCTGCCCGCCCGGGTTGGGCGGCGCGCCTATGGCCGTCAGCCAGTCGATGCGCGCGATCTCCAGGTAACGGAAGTAGAGCGTGTTGTTGATGTGCCCCATCGCATCCATGTCGCCCCAGCGCATGGGGATGCGGCATTCGTAGGTCAGCTTCTTCTCGGCGGGAACGACGTATCTCATGGGGTGATGCCCAGTTCGGCGGCCATGCGGTGGACGAGCTGGCGCAGCGCGGCGACCTCCGCGCGCAGCAGGGCGACCTCCTCGTCGCGCGGCACCGCCGCGGCGGCCGCCTGCTCGACGGACGCGACCGGCCCGCACAGCAGATGCGCCCAGCGCGCCTCCCGGGCGCCCGGCGCCTTCGGCAGCTTGATGGCGAACGGCGGCTCGCGCTCGGCCAGTTCCTCCAGGAAGCCCTCGACCGAGGACACGTCGGCGAAGCGGTGCAGCCGCTCGCTGTTCTGCCTCAGCTCGGCCGCCGTCTGCGGACCGCGCAGCATCAGCTGCGTCAGCAGCGCCACCGCGGCGCCCGGCAGGCCCAGGCCGCGTGCAAAGTTGTGCTCGTAGCGCAGCACGCGGCTGCCGCTGACCGTGTTGACCAGATGCAGCGACTTCAGCTCCTCCACGGTGGCCAGCACCTCGGCCTCGGACACGTCCATGACCGGGTCGCGCGCCGTCTTCTGGTTGCAGCCGGCGGTCAGCGCATTGGCCGACAGCGGGTAGCTGTCCGGCACGGTGGCCTCCTTCTCGACGAGGACGGCCAGCACGCGGGCCTCCAGCGGGGTCAGATCTCTTTTGTTCATGTGTTGAGTATTGCGGGTCGAGCGCCGGGCCGCTCCCAAGCCGGCCCGTGCTGGCGATGTTGCACGGGCTCGAAGCCCGTGCAATCGCCGTCCCCACGGGGGACCGACTGGACTGGCCCGCGTTCAGCGGGGCCGGGCCGGACGAGGGGCTTCATGCTCTAGACCCCGAATCCGTCGTCGGCCTGGATGACCGCACCGTTGATGAAATGGCTCTCGCTGGCGCACAGCATCAGCAGCGCCGTATCCAGGTCCTGCGGCTGCCCCACGCGCTTGCGCGGCAGCAGCTCGACCAGCTTCTTGCCCCGCTCCGTGTCCCAGATGTGGTGGTTGATCTCGGTGTCGATGTAGCCGGGGCAGATGGCATTGACGTTGATGCCGTACTTGCCCCATTCCAGCGCCATCGCCCGCGTCATGTGGATGACGGCGGCCTTGCTCATCGCATAGACGCCGATCTGGCCCAGCACGCGCAGGCCGGCCATGGAGGCGATGTTGACGATGCGCCCGCCGATGAAGGTGCCGGGTGCTGCGCCGCGCGCACGCGCCAGCATGCGCTTGCCCACCTCCTGCGCGACGAAGAAGGCGCCGCGCGTGTTGGTGTCCATCACATAGTCGTAGTCGTTCTCGGTGACATCGGTCAGCGACTGCGTCGCGCCGACGCCCGAGTTGTTGATGAGGATGTCCAGCGTGCCCACCTCGGTCTCGGCGTGCGCCACGGCGGCCTTGATGCTGGCCACGTCGGTCACGTCCAGCTGCACGACATGGGCGTCGCCGCCCCGGCCCTCGATCTCGGCGCGCAAGTCCTTCAGCCGCTCGACGCGCCGGCCCGCCAGCACGACGCAGGCGCCGGCCTGGGCCAGGGTCTTGGCGAACTGCGCGCCCAGCCCGCTGGACGCACCGGTGACGAGGGCCACACGGCCTTCGAGATTGATGGAGTAACTCATGGGACGGCCTCTCGGGATGTGTTGCGGCCATCCTACCGGCCTGGACCGATCACACTAAAAAAGCACGATCGTTCGATTCACGCGCCACCCTCTCTAGAATCGCGCGCAATTCAATACGGTCGGAGACCCACATGACAGCCGAAGAAATCCTGGCCCAGTTCGGCCCCCGCGAGTCCATGGAGTACGACGTGGTCGTCGTCGGCGGTGGCCCGGCCGGCCTGGCCACGGCCATCCGCCTGAAGCAGATCAAGCCCGACGCCAGCATCGTCGTGCTGGAGAAGGGCTCGGAGCCCGGCGCCCACATCCTGTCGGGTGCCGTCATGGACCCGCGGGCCATCACCGAGCTGTTCCCGAACTGGAAGGAACTGGGGGCGCCGCTGCACCAGGCCGTGTCCGGCGACGACGTGCTGTTCCTGTCCGAGACCGACGCCAAGCGCACGCCCGATTTCCTCGTGCCGCGCAACTTCCACAACCATGGCTGCTACGTCATCAGCTTGTCCGACGTCGTCAAGTGGATGGCCCAGCAGGCGGAAAGCCTGGGCATCGAGATCTTCCCCGGCTTCGCGGCTGCCGAGGTGCTGTACGACGAGCAGGGGCGCGTGAAGGGCGTGGCCACCGGCAACATGGGCCAGGGCAAGGACGGCCAGCCCACCGACCATTTCCAGCTGGGCATGGAGCTGCTGGGCAAGTACACCGTGTTCGCCGAGGGCGCGCGCGGCCATCTGGGCAAGCAATTGCTCGCCAAGTACAAGCTCACCGAAGGCAAGGACACGCAGACCTTCGCCATCGGCATCAAGGAGCTGTGGGAGATCCCTTCGACCAAGGCCCAGCCCGGCAAGGTGGTGCACACGGCCGGCTGGCCCATGGAGGGCGACACCTTCGGCGGCGGCTTCCTCTACCACCTGGCGGACAACAAGGTCACGCTGGGCTTCGTCATCGGCCTGGACTACGACAACCCCTACCTCAGCCCCTTCGAGGAGATGCAGCGCTGGAAGGCCCACCCCGCCATCCGTGCCCACATCGAGGGCGGCAAGCGCATCGGCTACGGCGCCCGCGCGATCAACAACGGCACGCCGCAAGCCCTGCCCAAGACGGTGTTCCCGGGCGGATGCCTGGTGGGCTGCGACGCCGGCTACCTGAACGCCGCCCGCATCAAGGGCAGCCACGCGGCCATCAAGAGCGGCATGCTGGCGGCCGAGGCCATCGCCCCGGCTCTGGAGGCCGGCCGCGCCCAGGACGAGCTGGCCGCCTACCCCGAGGCCTTCGAGAAGAGCTGGCTGAACGAGGAGCTGCAGCAGACGCGCAACTTCAAGCTCTGGTTCAAGAAGGGCAAGACCACCGGACAGCTGATGACCGGCATCGAGCAGTGGCTGCTGCCCAAGCTGGGCATCGCCAGCCCGCCGTGGACGCTGCACAACCACAAGGCCGACAACGCGTCGCTGCGCCCGGCCGCCGAGTGCACGCCCATCGCCTACCCCAAGCCCGACGGCCAGCTGACCTTCGACCGCCTGTCGTCGGTGTTCATCTCCAACACCAACCACGAGGAGAACCAGCCCGCCCACCTGACGCTGAAGAACGATGCGGTGCCGGTGCAGGTCAACCTCGCCACCTACGCCGGCCCCGAGAGCCGCTACTGCCCGGCCGGCGTCTACGAGTTCGTGCCCAACGAGGCCGGTGGCGGCGAGCGGCTGCAGATCAACGCGCAGAACTGCGTGCACTGCAAGACCTGCGACATCAAGGATCCGACGCAGAACATCGTCTGGGTCACGCCCGAGGGTGGCGGCGGCCCGAACTACGCCGGCATGTAAGTCCGCTTGCGCGCCCGCCGCGAGGGCCGATAGGCTGCGGCCTCTTGGCCATCCCGAGGGGCAGCATGAGCGAAGGCAAGATCAGGGTCGGCATAGGCGGCTGGAATTTCGAGCCCTGGCGGGACAACTTCTATCCCGCCGGCTGGCCGCAGGCGCGCGAGCTGGAGTACGCCAGCCGGCGGCTCACGACCATCGAGATCAACAGCACCTATTACGGCGCGCAGAAAGCCGCCACCTTTGCCAAATGGCGCAAGGAGTCGCCGGACGGCTTCATGTTCTCGCTCAAGGCCATACGCTTCGCGACGCAGCGCCGCGTGCTGGCCGAGGGCGCCGAGTCCATCCGGCGCTTCATTGACAGCGGCATCGCGGAGCTAGGCGACAAGCTGGGCCCCATCGTCTGGCAGCTGGCGCCCACGCACCGCTTCGACGCCGCCGACCTGACCGCCTTCCTGGAGCGACTGCCGGCACAGGTCGACGGCCTGCCGTTGCGCCACGCGTTGGACGTGCGCCATGCCAGCTTCCAATGCCCCGAGTACCTGGCCCTGGCCAGGCAGCACCAGGTGGCGACGGTGTTCACCGAGTCCGACGACTACCCGCCCATCGCCGAGGCGACGGGCGACTTCGTCTACACGCGCATCATGCGTACGCATGCGGACGAGCCGCTGGGCTGCGCGCCCGAGCTGTTCCCGCAACTGGCCGCCTCGGCGCGGGCCTGGGCCCAAGGCGGCGAGCCGAACGGCCTGCCGCGCATCGAGCCGCCCGCCGCCGCCACGGCGCCGCGCGACGTCTTCGTCTTCTTCATCAGCGGCGCCAAGGAGCGCGCGCCGCACGCGGCGATGGCTCTGCGGCGGGCACTGGGCGAGGACGTGCCGGCCTAGCCTTCCAGCCGCGCCATCCACTCGGCGGTGGCGCGGTCCTCGGCCCGCTCGGAGCCGGCCAGCGCCTTGCGGATGCGCTGACGCTCCACGGCGGCGCGGTTCTGGCTCAGCTTGAGCTTGAGCTCCCAGCGCGTCACGCGGAGGCGAAAACCCACGATGGCACCGAGCAGCTTGTGCTGGTAGTCCTCGGGCAGGCCGCGCCACTGCTCGGCATAGTCGGGCTCGAAGCGGGCGATCAGGCGCTTGAGCAGCGCGTCCTTGTCGGCCTGCCCGTCGATCAGCTCGATGTCGCCGTAAGCATGCAGGGCCGCGTAGTTCCAGGTCGGCACGTTCTTCACCGACTCGTAGTGCCGCGGGCTCACATAGGCGCCCGGGCCGCTGAAGACCGCCAGCACCTGCCGCTGCTGCGACAGCCAGCCCCAGTGCGGGTTGGCGCGCGCCATATGCCCTTCCAGCTGCAAGCCGTCACCCCCGGGCAGCGCCACCAGCGGCAGATGGCTGCCGAAGGTCTGGCCCTGGGCATCCGGCCCCAGCAGCAGCGCCAGCGGATGCTCGGCGACCAGGCGTCGCGCCTGCTCCAGGTCGTTGGAGGTGAAATGCGCAGGCAGGTACACGGCGAAGCTCCTGGGTCGGGCCACAAGACGGGGCGACATCATCGCGCAGCGGTGCCGCGGCCCGAAGACGCCCTCCTATGATGACGCGATGTTCCCCCACGATGCCGACGCCGAGCCGCCCGCCGACCACGCCCTGCTGACCCTGAGCCCCGTCGGTGGCGGCGCCGACGAGGAAGTCGCCGTCGAGAAGCCGGTGGCGCTGACCGTCAACGGCGTTGCGCAGGCCGTCATGCTGGCCACGCCGGCCGACCTGGAGGATTTCGCGCTGGGCTTTGCGCTCGCCGAGGGCTGGATCGCGGCGCGGCGCGAGCTGCTGGAGGTGGACGTGCTGGCCCGGCCCGGCGGACTCGAGCTGGCGCTGCGCGTGACGGCCGCCCGCGAGCAGCAGCTCAAGGCGCGCCGCCGCCTGCTGGCCGGCCGCACGGGCTGCGGCCTGTGCGGCCTGGAGAGCCTGGCCCAGCTGGGCGGCGTGCAGCCGGCGCCGGTGCGCGCGCCCGCGCTGGCCGACGGCGCGCTGGAGCGTGCGCTGGCCGGCCTGCATGCGGCCCAGCGCCTCAACGCACGCTGCGGCGGCCTGCACGGCGCCGCCTGGTGCCAGCCCGACGGCGAGGTGCAGCTCGCGCGCGAGGACATCGGCCGCCATAACGCACTGGACAAGCTGATCGGCGCCCTCGCCCGCCTGGACGCGGACCCGTCCCGGGGCTTCGTGCTGATGTCCAGCCGCGCCAGCTACGAGCTGGTCCACAAGACGGCCATGGCCGGTGCCGGCCTGCTCGCCTGCATGTCCGCGCCCAGCAGCCTGGCCGTGGAGACCGCCGGCCGGCTGGGCCTGCAGCTGTGGGCCTTCGTGCGCGAGGGCCGCGCGACCCGCTACGCCTAGGTCCCCCCCGGCACGGCCACCTCGCCGTCGCCGACCAGGAAGCAGCGCGTGACGATCTGGTCGCGGCCCGCGCGCTTGGCCGCGTAGAGGGCCTCGTCGGCCGTCGCATACATGGCCTCGGGCGTCAGCTGCGGTGTCGGCGCCCCCCACCAGGCCAGGCCGAAGCTGGCCGTGACGATGCGGTGCGGGCTGTCCTCGTGCGGCAGCGCCAGCTCGTGCACGGCCGCGCTGAGGCGGCCGACGAACTGCCGCGCCGCCGCGGCCGAAGGGGCCGAGAAGATGACGCCGAACTCCTCGCCGCCGAGGCGGAATACCGCATCGGTCGAGCGCATGAGGCCGTTCTTGAGCGTCAGCACGAAGGCCCGCAGCACCGCATCGCCGGCCTGGTGCCCGTAGCGGTCGTTGTAGGCCTTGAAGTGATCGACGTCCAGCATGCACAGACCCACGCCCCGTCCATGCCGGGCATCGTCCAGCGCGGCCAGGCAGACGGCATCGAAATGGCGGCGATTGAAGGCGCCGGTCAGCGCGTCCTGGATGGCCAGATCGCGCAACTGGCGGTTCGCCGCCTCCAGCGCGCGGGCATCGTCGTGCAGCCGCCGCTCATGGGCCTTGCGGTGCGAGATGTCCAGATGGGTGCCGGCCAGCCGCAGCGGGCGCCCGTCGGCGCTGCGCTCGAAGACCCGGCCGCTGCTCTGCACCCAGACCCAGTGGCCATCGGCGTGGCGCATGCGGAACTCGGCCGCGTAGCGCTCCTCCTGGCCGCCGAAATGGCGCTTGAGGGACTCCTTGGCCTCGACCAGATCGCCGGCATGGCACAGCCCTTCCCAGGTCTTGCCGGTGACGGGCTCCAGCTCCGCGCGGGTGTAGCCCAGCATCTGCGCCCAGCGTTCGTTGACGACCAGGCGGTCGCTGTCCAGATGCCAGTCCCAGGTGCCGGCAGCGGTGCCGTCGATCACGTTGCTCAGATGCTGGCGGTCCTCGGCCAGCACGGCCTCGGTGCGCTCCAGGCGGCGCCGCACGATGACGCTGCGCGCCACGGCCAGCGCCACCAGCAGCGTGGCCAGGCTGCCCGCGACCAGCACCGCCAGCGGCGTGCGATCGGCCTCGGCGCCCAGCGCGCCCGGCCGTGGCCGCAGCAGCAGTTGCCAGGGCCGGCCGCCGGCGTCGACGCTCAGCGTCAGGTCGCGTTCGTTGCTGCCCGAGGGTTCGCCGGTGCGGGATGCGTAGATGAGCTTGTTGGCCTCCTGCTGGTCGAAGACGAAGACATCCAGGCCGCTGGCGTCGGCCAGCCGCACCACCTCGGCCATCAGCGTGGGCAACTCGACGACGCCGGCCAGGAAGCCGCGCAGCTCGCGCCGGCGCGCCTCGGGGCTGGGCGGCCGCGGCGTGCGGTAGACCGGCGCCGACACGGCGATCCCGCTGCGTATGTCGGCGGGCGGCCCGCGCCGTATCACGGGGAACACCTCGGAGGCCATGGGAAAGCCGGCATCGCGCGCCAGCAGCTTGGAGCGCATGCGGCGCGGGTCGAAGGCCATGTCGACACCGATGGCCGCATCGTCCTCGGGCCAGGAGTAATGCACCGGCAGGTGGAACTCGCGCGCCTGCGCGGCCACCAGGTCGCCGCCCGGTCGGCCGGGCTCGAGGACGCGATAGCCGGGCTGCTCGCGTGCCGCCCGGCGCTCGAACTCGGCCAGTTGCTCATGCGGCACGATGGGCTGCCACTCCAGCAGCGCCAGGAGCGAGGCATCGGCCACCAGGCCGCTGCCGTAGCGCATGAACTGCTCGTGCGTCAGCTCGGGCTGGGCCGACAGCATGCGCCCGGCGGCCTGCAACGCCTCCACGATGCGCATCAGCCGGTGTTCGAAGGTGCCGGCCACCCGCTGCCCCATTGCGTTGAGCTGCTCGCGCTCCTGCGCGAGCGCCTTCAGCGACAGCAAGCGGTAGGCCCCCAGGCTGCCGGCCAGCCCCACCATCAGCACCAGGGCCACCAAGGCCGCGTCCACGAACATGGGCCATAGCCCGGGGCGCGGCCGGCGGGTCATGACCGGGCCCCGGATGCCCCCAAGAGGGGCTGGCATGCCGGGCCCAGCGCCCTGGCACCGCGAACGGTGCAACCCAACGGCAGCGGCTCAGGCAGGGCAAATATGAACGGCCGGCTCGCCGGCATGGCCGAGCCTGTCGGGGCCGCCACAGGCGCTGACGTTTGGGTCAGCAGACTGCCAGCCTGCCATCGCAGGATGCCCCAACAACACCGGGTGCTTTTCTCTGTCTTTTTCAGCACCAAATGATCATAAATGATCGAATATTGCTGAAAACTGACAAATTTTTAGAGACTACCTGGCTTGAGGACACAGGTCTCGGTGATCCGGAGCGCGCTCCGGCCGGTTCCGGCCGCTCGCCCATCGCGCCAACACCTGCCAGAGCCGCCGTGGCGGTGACCCACAACGGGCTGCCCCGGTCGAACGGATGGACAGCAGGAAACAAAAAAGCCCGTCTCCATTGAGGAAAACGGGCTTTTCGAGTTCCCTATGGGACTTCAGAAGAAGTCCCGGAACTGATCTTTGGCGGAGTCGGAGGGATTCGAACCCTCGATGCAGGTTTTGCCCACATACTCCCTTAGCAGGGGAGCACCTTCGGCCACTCGGTCACGACTCCAGCGCAGCCTTGCATTCTATATCAGCTTGGAGCGCCCGAAAGAGAAAATCAGGCCGAAATGGCTGCCTGGTCCAGATCGAAGGCCTTGTGCAGCGCGCGCACGGCCAGTTCCATGTACTTCTCGTCGATGACGACGCTGGTCTTGATCTCGCTCGTGGAGATCATCTGGATGTTGATGCCCTCCTCGCTCAGCGCGCGGAACATCTTGCTGGCCACGCCCACATGCGAGCGCATGCCGATGCCGACGATGGACACCTTGCAGATCTTGGGATCGCCCAGCACCTGGCCGGCATTCGTCGCCGGGCCCACCTTCTGCTGCAGCAACTCCATCGCACGGGCGTAGTCGTTGCGATGCACGGTGAACGAGAAGTCGGTCTTGCCGTCGTTGGAGACGTTCTGGATGATGACGTCGACATCGATGTTGGCCTCGGCCACCGGACCGAGGATCTGGAAGGCGATGCCGGGCTTGTCGGGCACGCCCAGCAGCGTCACCTTGGCCTCGTCGCGGCTGAAGGCAATGCCCGACACGATGGCTTGTTCCATGTTCTCGTCCTCTTCAAAAGTGATCAGCGTGCCGGAGGCGGCTTCTTCGTGGATGTCGATGTCCCAGGGCGTGAAGCTGGACAGCACGCGCAGCGGCACGCGGTACTTGCCGGCGAACTCCACCGAGCGGATCTGCAGGATCTTGGACCCCAGCGACGCCATCTCCAGCATCTCCTCGAAGGAGATGCGGTTCATGCGGCGCGCTTCAGGCACGATGCGCGGATCGGTCGTGTAGACGCCGTCCACGTCGGTATAGATCAGGCACTCGTCGGCCTTCATCGCGGCGGCGATGGCGACGGCCGAGGTGTCGGAGCCGCCACGGCCCAGCGTCGTGATGTTCTGCTCTTCGTCTATGCCCTGGAAGCCGGCGATGACGACCACCTTGCCGGCAGCGAGGTCCTCGCGCACGCGGGCGTCGTCGATGCTTTCGATGCGGGCCTTGGTGTAGGACGAGTCGGTGCGCACCGGCACCTGCCAGCCGGTGTAGCTGACCGAGGCCACGCCCTCCGCCTGCAGCGCGATGGCCAGCAGGCCCACGGACACCTGCTCGCCGGTGGCGGCAATCATGTCCATCTCGCGCATGACCTCGGGCGTCACCTGGCCGGGCGCCAGTTCCTTGGCCAGGCCCAGCAGGCGGTTGGTTTCACCGCTCATCGCCGAGGGCACGACCACCATCTGGTGGCCGGCGCGCACCCATTTGGCGACACGCTTGGCCACGTTGCGGATGCGATCGGTGGACCCCATCGAGGTGCCGCCGTACTTGTGGACGATCAGAGCCATGTGTTTGAGCGAAGGCTGAGGACGGAGCCGCCGGGACGGCATGCTCGCAAACCCCGATTTTATGCATCCGCCCTGCAGGCGCCTTCGCTCTGCGGCAAGGCTGAGTCCTCCAGCCAGCGTACAGCAAGCCTGGGCTCATCTCCCCCGGCGAAGGCACGTGCATCCATGCCCAGCCCGGCGACGGCCACGAGGCGCTGCTCGCCGTCGAACAGCAGCGGCCCGCCGCGCCGCCAGGGCGGCAGCCCGGCCTCCTGGCAGGCCTTCTTCAGGCTGCGCGGCACCGACCCGGGCGCGCGCTGGAACTGCTCGGCACCGGCCCGGCCCCGCTGGGTCAGGCGGGCGAGCCGCTGGGGGGCGATGCCCTGCTCCGCCGGCTCGACGAGCCAGGCGCCATGCCAGGCCGGCTGGGGATAGCGGCCGGGCCGGCTGAGGTCGACCTGGCAGGCAGCGGCCGGCTGCGGCGGCCGCGGCGCCCAGAACAGGCCGTCGCGCCAGGCATGCAGCTCGCCGCCGGGCGCCGGCCAGCACAAGGTGGCCCCCGGCCGCCATTCGCCCAGCAGGCGCTGGACGAGGCTGGCCGGCGCGACCATGTGCCGGGACAGCCAGGCGCGCAGGGCATTGCTCGCGCGCGCTGGCGACAGGGCCGACAGGGCCGCGAGGTCCAGGCGCTCCGAGCTCGCCAGCAGGGCCAGGTCTTGTGCGGCGACCTCGACCGCCAGCGCGTCGGCCTGCTGGGCCCAGCGCGCGGCCTGCGCCAGCCCCGCCTCGGCCGAGGCGAAGGCCGGCCAGAACACCTGGCGCAGCCGGTTGCGGGCATAGCGTGCGTCGTCATTGCTGGGATCCTCGATCCAGCTCAGGCCATGCTGCTGGGCATAGGCCTGGATGCTCTCCCGCGGGCGGTCCAGCCAGGGGCGCGCCCAGCACAGGCCGTCGCGCCACTGCAGGCGGGGCATGGCAGCCAGACCGGCACTGCCGGCGCCGCGCAAGGCCTGCAGCAGAAAGGTCTCGGCCTGGTCGCGCCGGTGGTGGGCCAGCAGCAGCAGGTCGGCGCCCGCCGCGAGGGCCATGTCGTGCAGTGCGCGGTGCCGGCCCGCGCGGGCCCAGGCCTCGACGCTGTCGCCCGCGGCCGGCTTGCCGCTCAGGCGGGTGCATGAGAACTCCGCCCCCAGCTCCCGGGCGATGCGCTCGCAGCGTGTCGCCCAATCGTCGGCCTGCGCCTGCAGGCCGTGGTGCACGTGCAGCGCCACGACGCGCCGCCCCTGGGCCGCGCGGGTGGCGGCATGCAGCAGCGCCGTGGAATCCAGGCCGCCACTGAAGGCGACCGCTACGGCATCGGCGGCGAGATCAGCGGTTCTTGGTGTCGCCGAAGCGGCCATAGGCCTGCAGGCGCTCGTAGCGGCGGTCCAGCAGCTCCGCGGTCTTCAGGTCGCTGACCTGACGCAGCGCGTCGGACAGCGCGCGCTTCAGGTTGGACGCCATCTGCTTGGCGTCGCGGTGGGCGCCGCCCACCGGCTCGTTGACGATCTTGTCGATCAGACCCAGCGCCTTCAGGCGGTGCGCCGTGATGCCCAGCGCCTCGGCGGCGTCGGACGCGCGCTCGCTGCTCTTCCACAGGATGGAGGCGCAGCCCTCGGGCGAGATGACGGAGTAGGCCGCGAACTGCAGCATCAGCACCTGGTCGGCCACGCCGATGGCCAGCGCGCCGCCCGACCCCCCCTCGCCGATGACGGTGGCGATGATGGGTACCTCCAGCTGCGCCATCTCCAGGATGTTGCGGCCGATGGCCTCGCTCTGGCTGCGCTCCTCGGCACCGATGCCCGGATAGGCGCCCATGGTGTCGATGAAGGTGAAGACGGGCAGGCCGAACTTCTCGGCCAGCTTCATCAGCCGCAGCGCCTTGCGGTAGCCCTCGGGGCGGGGCATGCCGAAGTTGCGCAGCGTGCGCTCCTTGGCGTCGCTGCCGCGCTGGTGGCCGATGACCATGCAGGCCTGGCCGTTGAAGCGCGCGAGGCCGCCCACGATGGCCGCGTCGTCCGCGAAGTGGCGGTCGCCGTGCAGTTCCTGGAACTCGGTGAAGACCTCCGAGCAGTAGTCCAGCGTCTGCGGCCGCTGCGGATGGCGGGCGATCTGGTAGACCTGCCAGGGTGCGACGTTGGAGTAGACCTCCTTGGTCAGCTGCAGGCTCTTCTTGGAGAGGCGGTCGATCTCCTCGGAGATGTCGACGGCCGACTCGCTCTGCACATAGCGCAGCTCTTCGATCTTGGTCTCAAGCTCAGCGATCGGCTGCTCGAATTCCAAAAAATGCTTCTTGCTCATCAGTCATCCTGACTCAAAAACCCAACCCCACCGCGCAGAGCCCTGGGATCCGGCTGGGCCGGTCCCGGCGGCTCGCCCCCTTGTGGGGGCCGGCGAAGCCGGTAGGGGGTGGCTCAGTAATCCACCGGTAGGGGGTCCAGGCTGCGCCAAATGTACCAAACCGCCACCGAGCGGTAAGGCGCCCAGGCGTCGCCCACTTCGCGGGCCTCGGCTCTCGACACGGGCTCGCCGGAAAAATAGTTCATGCTGATGCCCTTCAGCAAACCGACGTCGTCCAGCGGCATGACGTTGGGACGCATCAGGTGAAAGATCAGGAACATCTCGGCCGTCCAGCGGCCGATGCCGCGGATGGCCACCAGCTCCTCGATGATGGCTTCGTCGTCCATCTGCGCCCATTGGCGCACATGCACCTGGCCGGAGTCGAAATGCTCGGCCAGGTCTCGCAGGTATTCGACCTTGCGCGCCGACAGGCCGGCCGCGCGCTGCTCCTCCACACCCAGCGCCAGCACGGCGGCCGGCTGTAACTTCGGCGCCAGCGCCACCCAGCGGTTCCAGACCGACTGCGCCGCCTTCACCGAAATCTGCTGGCCCACGATGGAACGGGCCAGCGTGGCAAAGGCGTCACCACGGCTTTGCAGGCGGGCCTCGCCGAACTGGGGGATGAGTTTCTTCAAGACCCGGTCGCGCTTGACCAGGTGCTTGCAGGCCTCGTCCCAGTAGGGCGGGACCACCTCGGGCACGACCGCGGCGGGGCTCTTGGACGCCATCAGCTCTTGACCCAGGTCGTGCCGCCCGCGCCGTCCTTCAGCGTGATGCCCTTGGCCGACAGTTCGGCACGGATCGCATCGGCGCCGGCAAAGTCGCGCGCCGCCTTGGCCGCGGCACGCGCGGCGATGCGCTCTTCTATCCAGGCCGTGTCATCGTCCGCGCCGCCCTGCAGATAGGCGCGCGGCTCCTGCTGCAGGATGCCCAGCACACCGGCCAGCGCCTTCAGCAGGCCGGCCCGCTCGGGCGAGCGGTCGCGGTTGACCTCGTTGACGAGGTCGAACAGCACGGCGATGGCGCCGGGCGTGCCGAAGTCTTCGTCCATCGCGGCCTTGAAGGTGGCGGCGGCGGGCTCGGTCCAGTCGATGGCGACGTCGGCCGGCGGCACGGCGTCCAGCGCCGTGTAGAGCCGGGTCAGCGCCGTGCGGGCGTCTTCCAGGTGGGCGTCGCTGAAGTTGAACGGCCGGCGGTAATGCGTGCGCAGCATGAAGAAGCGCAGCGTCTCGCCGTCGAACTTCTGCAGCACATCCCGGATGGTGAAGAAGTTGCCCAGGCTCTTGGACATCTTCTCGCCATCGACATTCAGGAAGCCGTTGTGCAGCCAGTACTTGGCGAAGTCGTAGCCGGCGCCCTGGCTCTGCGCGATCTCGTTCTCGTGGTGCGGGAACTGCAGGTCGGCGCCGCCGCCATGGATGTCGAAGCTCTCGCCCAGCAGCGCGCAGCTCATGGCCGAGCACTCGATGTGCCAACCGGGGCGACCCTCGCCGAACGGGGCGGCCCATTTCGCGTCGGCCGGCTCCTCGGCCTTGGCGGCCTTCCACAGCACGAAGTCCAGCGGGTCCAGCTTGCCGTCGTCCACGGCCACGCGCTCGCCGGCGCGCAGGTCGTCGACGCTCTTGCCGCTGAGCTTGCCGTAGCCCGCGAACTTGCGCACCGCATAGTTCACGTCGCCGCCCTCGGCCCGGTAGGCCAGGCCGCGCTGCTCCAGGCGCGCGATCAGCGACAGCATCTGCGGCACGTACTCGGTCGCGCGCGGCTCGTGGTCGGGGCGCAGCAGGCCCACGGCGGCGAAGTCCTCATGCATCGCGGCCGTCATCTCCTCGGTGAGCTGACGGATGGTGATGCCGCGCTCGACGGCGCGCCGGATGATCTTGTCGTCGATGTCCGTCACGTTGCGCACATAGGTGACGGCATAGCCGCTGGCGCGCAGCCAGCGGTAGATGACGTCGAACGCCATGTTCATGCGCAGATGCCCCATGTGGCACAGGTCGTAGACCGTGATGCCGCACACATACATGCGCACCTGGCCGGGCACGAGCGGCTGAAAGTCTTCGAGGGTGCGACTGAGGGAGTTGTGGACGCGCAAGGGCATGAGACGGAAACCAGGGGCAAGAGCCACCAACAAGAAGCCCCGCACCGGGGCCGGCCAGGCGGGGCTCATAGAATGAAATCAGTATAGCGGCCGCCCCTGACGCCGACTCCAGCCCCTACTCCCATGCGCCTGCCCTTCCCCGCCCTTGCGCTGCTCGCGATCCTGCTCGCCATGCCGGCCCGCGCCGATGACCTGGCCGGCGCACAGCGCCTGTGGCTGGCCGGCCAGAAGACCCAGGCCGTGCAGCAGGTCGAGCAGGCCCTGGCACGCACGCCGGACGACCTGCAGCTGCGCTTCGCGCTGGGCGTCATGCGCATGGAACTGGGCGACCGCGCGCAGGCGCTGGCCCTCTTCACGCGGCTGACCCAGGACTTCCCCGACCTGGCCGACCCCTACAACAACCTCGCCGTGCTGCACGCCGCCGCCGGCGAACTGGACGAGGCCAAGGCCGCGCTGGACCAGGCGCTGCGCCTGCAGCCCGGGCATGCCCAGGCCCAGGAGAACCTCGGTGACGTGCTGACCCGCCTGGCGCTGCGCGCCTACCAGCGGGCGCAGAAGGCCGCGCTGGTGCCCAGCGACGCGCTCGCCGCCAAGATCAGCCGCACGCTGGCGCTGACCACCGACCTCAACAAGCCCCGCTGACCCTGCCCATGACCAAGACCGCCCTGTTCCTGGCCGCCCTGCTGGCCGCCGCCGGCGCCGCCGCGCAAACCGTGAAGCTGCAGACCACCGAAGGCGACATCCGCGTCGAGCTCAATGCCGAGAAGGCCCCCAAGACCGTCGCCAACTTCCTGCAATACGTGAAGGCGGGTCACTACAACGGCGTGGTCTTTCACCGCGTCATCGACGGCTTCATGATCCAGACCGGCGGCTACGACGCCAAGCTGAACCAGCGCCCCACCAAGCCGCCCATCCCGCTGGAGGCGCACAACGGCCTGTCCAACCTGCGCGGCAGCCTCGCGATGGCGCGCACCAACGACCCCAACTCCGCCACCTCGCAGTTCTTCATCAACGTGGCCGACAACGTCCGCCTCGACGGCGACCCCGGTGACAAGGCCAGCGGCTACGCCGTGTTCGGCCAGGTTATCGAGGGCATGGACGTGGTCGACAAGATCCGCGTGGCCGAGGTCGCCCCCAAGGGCGTGCACCAGCACCTGCCCGTCAAACCCGTTTTCATCACCAAGGCCCTCATCGAGCCCGTCAAGAAATGAGCCAAGTCAAGTTCACCACCAACCACGGCGACATCCTCATCGAGCTGGACGTTGCCAACGCCCCGCTGTCCACGGCCAACTTCCTGAGCTACGTCCGCAAGGGCCATTACGACGGCACGATCTTCCACCGCGTCATCAAGGGCTTCATGATCCAGGGCGGCGGCTTCGACGCCGGCATGAGCCAGAAGCCCACCGACGCCGCGATCCAGAACGAGGCCAACAACGGCCTGAAGAACGCCAAGTACACGCTGGCCATGGCGCGCACCAACGCGCCGCACTCGGCCACGGCCCAGTTCTTCATCAACACCGTCGACAACGGCTTCCTGGACTTCAAGTCCGAGTCCCCGTCGGGCTGGGGCTACGCCGTGTTCGGCAAGGTGGTCGAGGGCCAGGACGTCGTCGACAAGATCGAGAAGGTCCGCACCGGCCGCTCGGGCGGCCATGCCGACGTGCCGGTCGAGGCCGTCGTCATCGAGAAGGCCGCGGAAGTTTGATTCCACGCCTCGCGGCCCCGGCGCACTGGGAGCGCATCGACCTGCTCTCGGACCTGCATCTGGGGCCCGCGACCCCCGGCACGCTGGCGCGGCTGGGGGCCCACCTGGCCCAGACGCCTGCCCAGGCGGTGCTGCTGCTGGGGGACATCTTCGAGGTCTGGGTGGGCGACGACGCCCGCCACGAGCCCTTCGAAGCGGCCGCCGTGCAGCTGCTGCACGAGGCCGCGCAGCGCAAGGCGCTGTTCTTCATGCCTGGCAACCGCGACTTCCTCGTCGGGCCCGAGCTGCTGGCCGCGGCCGGCATGACCGCCCTGCCCGACCCCACCGTGCTGGAGGCGTTCGGCCAGCGCTGGCTGCTGGTGCATGGCGACGCCCAATGCCTGGACGACGCGGCCTACCAGGCCTTCCGCCGCCAGGTGCGCTCGGCGCAATGGCAGGCCCAGGTGCTGGCGCAGCCGCTGCAGGCCCGCCAGGCGCTGGGCCGCCAGATGCGCGAAGGCAGCCGGGCGGCCCAGGCCGCGCAGCTGATGGCGACCGACCTGGACGCCGAGGCCTGCCGCGCGCTGCTGCGCGAGGCCGGCAGCAAGACCATGATCCACGGCCATACCCATCGCCCCGGCGAGCACGATCTCGGCGACGGCATGAAGCGCGTGGTGCTGTCCGACTGGGATTTCGACACGGCGGCGCCGCGCGGCGACGTCCTCCGCCTGTCGGCCGCCGGCCTGCAGCGCCTGCCGCTGTGATCCTGAAGGCGCTGCGCCATTGGCGGGACGAGCGCGCCGCGCGCCGCCACGCCATCCCCGACGCGCTGTGGCAGCTCACGCTGCTGCGCTACCCCTTCCTGGCCCGGCGCAGCGAGGCGGACCTCGCCGAGCTGCGCCGCCTGTGCAGCCTCTTCCTGTCGAGCAAGGAGTTCCATGGCGTCGACGGCTTCGAGGTGACGGACGAGGTCGCCGTGGCCGTCGCGGCCCAGGCCTGCCTGCCGGTGCTGCGCCTGGGCCTGTCCTGGTACGACGGCTTCGTCGGCATCGTCATGCACGAGGGCGAGGTCGTCGCGCAGCGCAGCTACCAGGACGAGGACGGCATCGTCCACGAGTACGACGAGGAACTGGCCGGCGAGGCCATGGAGGGCGGCCCGCTGATGCTGAGCTGGAACGCGATCGCCGTCAGCAACGACCCGGCGCAGTTCGGCGTCGACGAGGTCTTCAACGTCGTCATCCACGAGTTCGCTCATGTCATCGACATGCGCGACGGCCTGGCGGACGGCGTGCCGCCGCTGCGCGACGCGGAGGAGCGCGAACGCTGGATCACCGTGATCGACGCCGCATGGGAGCAGTTCTGCGCGCGCGTGGATGCCGGCGAGCAGACGCTGATCGACCCCTATGGCGCCGAGGCGGTCGAGGAGTTCTTCGCGGTGGCCGCCGAGGCCTTCTTCGTCGCTCCGGCGGCGATGCGCGCCGAGGAGCCGGCGATGTACGAGCTGCTGGCCGAGTTCTTCAGGCAGAACCCGGCCGGCTGAGCCCCTGAACCATTACCAGTTCTTGTCTTCGGCGTCCTTGCGCTTGGCAGGGATGGGCTCGGCCGAAGCCTCGGCCTTGGGCGCCGCCGGCCTGACCGCCGGCGCCGTGGCCTTGTCCGTTTTCTCGGCCTTCTCGGGCTTGGCGGCGGCCTGCTTGCGCAATTCGATGCCACCCGGCTTGAAGGGCTGGCTCAGCTTGGGCGCACCGCCCTCGAAAGTGCCGTACGACGTCTTGCCAGAGACCCGCTCGATGCGCACGACGCCGGCAGGCATCTCGTTGCGCCCCAGCGAGCGCCCGGTCTGCGGGTCTTTCAGTTCCTCACCCAGCGCCACGGCCTGCCAGCGCTGCCCCACTTGCAGCGATTCGCCGCCCTGGCTCAGCACCACCTGGTCGCCGTTCAGCGCCACAACTGAAACCGGGAAGATCTCCGTCACGATGGCGCCACCGATCTGGCCGGCCAGCGAGTCCAGCATCTGCGCGGCCATGCTCTTGCCGTCCAGCACGCGAGGCATGGTGCTGGGGTCGGCATCTGCCAGCTTGTGCTCGAAGCTGTCGGACATCACCACCTCGCCCGTCGCCGCATTCAGCAGCCGCAGCGTGATCCGCCCGCTGCCGGAGTAGGACACCAACTCGCGGTCCGACATGCGCAACTTCTGCACCCGACGCGGGTATTCGAAGCGCTCGATGGTCGGAATCAGGATCAGATCGGTCGCCAGTTGCTGGCCCAACCGGGCGCCGTCCTGCACGCGCACGTTGCCGCTGTTGATGTGGTCAATCTCGGCCTGCATCTCGCTGCCGAACTCGCGGTCCAGCACGATGAAGCGCTTGGTCTGCGTGAGGATGTCCGATAGCCGCGCTCGCACGGCCTGCGCCACCTCGGCCGACACCACCGTCGCGTCGCCCACCGGGTAGCTGGTCGCAAGCGTGCGCGGCAGTGCGACGACGATCTTGGGTCGCCCCTGCTCATCGGGCGCGCGGTACTGCGCCACCTCCACCTTGACACGCACCTTCCAGTAACTGCGCATCTTCTTGTAGCTGGCGTCGGACTCGTAGGAGCTGGCGCCGCGCTTCACATCCACGCTGGCCTTCTCGCTGGACGTGGCCGAGCCGTTGAACGAGCGCGAAGCCTGGGCGCTAACCGTAGCGTCCTGCGCACTGGCGTTGCCGCTGGATTTCACGCTGACGGAACTGTCTGAAGAGGCCGACGCCGAGTAGCTGTAGCCGCCGTCGGCCGCACGCACGCGCGACACGGCCTCCTCGTCCACCTTGTCAATCTCCTGCTGGGAGAGGATCTCAAAGCCCGTCACCGCCCCCTGGCTGGCGGCGATGAGCTTCTGCGCGAAGGCCTCGGTGCGCACGGAGCCGGCGTCCTGCCCGTTGACGGACAGATCCATCCCCGCACGCACGCTCTGCATCTGGCTCGCGACGCGCACGCCATTCACCTGGGCCACGGCCATCTGTAGCGCCGCCAGCACTGCCAGTTCCTGCGTGCTGCCCACCGCCTCGACCTCGCGGCTGACCTTGGTGACGCCACCAAAGTCAGGCTGGCCGCCGGCCGCGACCGAGGCAGCCACCGGCGCACTGGCGGCAGCCACCGGCGCTGCCTCCTCCTTCTTGCCGCAGGCCGACAGCAACGTCGCGGCCAGCGCCAACATGCAGAGTCCCATCCTTCGCATCACAAGCTCTCCCAATCAGTGGCCGGCAGGTCAGAGCACGCTGGTTGCGTCCGCCGGGATTTCCACGCCGTTGCTCTTGCCGAACTCCACGGCACTCTTCAGCACGCTGGTCAGGTTCGTGATGCTGGTCGGCAGGTTCTTCACGACATAGGCGCCCGACTGGAGCTTGGCCATCTGCAGCGGCGAGGCGCTGGACATGCCCTTGGCAAAGCCTTGCGCATCGTTGCGCAGGCCCAGGTACTTCTTCACGCCGCTTGCCAGCGACAGCAGCCCCTTGGCGTACTTGGCCTTGGCCTCGCCGTCCTTCAATGCGGCACCACCCTTGAGCGCTTCAGCCACGGCTGCAGCGTCGGCGCTGATGGCCTTGTCCTGAGCCTCGACGTCCTTGGCAGACAGCGAATCAGCCGTAGCGGCCGCATTCACCGCCTGGGCCTTGATGCCCAGCGCGTCCGCCAGATGACCATTGGCCGTCAGCACATCCTTGCCGGCGCCCATGTAGTTGCGCACCAGCGAGTCCTGCGATCCGCTCAGATCGGCGCCCGAGTTGCTGGACGACTTGACGCCACCCAGCAGGCCGCCCAACTGCGCCATGCTCACGGCCGGAGCGGCCAGGGCGATCACGGCCACGACGGCCAACACATTCTTTTTCATGATGACTCCCTTTCTGGAGGTATTGAAATGACGCGACACCGCGCGTCAGGGGAAACAGGGTTCAGCGCAGGCCCATCGTGGCCATGCGGCTGGACAGCTCCTGTGCGGCGCTGCTGGCAGCGGACTTGAGGGCGTTCCCACGCGCCACGTCCTCGTTCGGGCCGACGCCGGAGTAGCTGACCGGGCCAACAGCCGCCTTCGTACGAGGGATGGGTTTGCTCACATCCCAGACCTTGGCGTTGACCGTCACGTCCACGCGCATCAGGCCGGTCTGCGGATCCTTGGCCGCCAGGCCGACGTCCAGAGTGCCCAGCGCCACATAGGGCACGCCGTTGTCCTTCATGCCAGCGGCGATGGCGCGCAGCGTCTTGGGCTGCAAGTCATTGCCAGACTTGTAGTCGCTCTCGACATCCGCGACCTTGAACTTCTCGGTCTCGATCAATGCGGCCTCGACCACGTCGTAGCCGCCCTGAGAGAACGCCGAGACGAAGACCTGGTTCAGGTTCGCGCTCGGCAGCAAGCGCCAAGTCGACTCGCTGGCCTTGCGCGTCGTGCTGCCGCCAGCCTCGGAGGTGGCGACCACCTTCTTCGACGCATCCACGCTGAGGCTGTCGTCCTGCTGCTGCGACTTGGAGCCGAAGGTCTCCACCTGGGCCTTCCTGACCGACTCGCCTTCGCTGGTCTTCTCCTTCTGCATGCTCGTCGCCTGGCTCGATGCATTGACCTGCACCTGCACCGAGCCTTCTGCACGCTTGTAGACGCGGTCGTCGAAGCTCTTCTCGGAAGCCACCTGGCGAGACACGAAAACAAAGCTCAGCATGGACTTCTCGCCCTCTGACGCCCGCCCGACTGCCGAGTTCGCCTGCACCGCGTTGCGCAGATTCGCGACGTTCAGCGAGACCCGTACGACAACCGTGTACTTAAAATCCTTCTTGTTATCGTCCTCGGCGATGACGGTGGAGTCCAGGATATAGCGCCCCTGGTTTTCGAGAATCTTGCTTCGGATCGCATCGAAATTGGCAGCCTCCGCCTGGCCGGCTTCGGCGTAATAGAACTCAACGGCCTTGAGCATGGCCTCCTGCTGGGCCTGCTGCTTGGCCTTGGGCGGGGCCTCCTTCTTGTCGAAGGCGCCCAGCATCTCCTTGTAATTCAGCGCATACTGCCCACGTGCCTGCTGGATTTGGGCCTCCGCCCGCGCGCCGGCAGCGGCCAGCAGCAGCACGATGAAGAATTTTATTATTTGCATTGCCTGATCAACTCCCTGGTTTTTGCAATCTGCTGGTCGATGTCCTTCGCCGCAGCAGCCCCCCTGATCCATTTCTCGTCGCCACGCCCGTCCACGACCAAGGCCAACTTGGTAAACAGCCCATTCATGGCATCATAGAAATGTGGAAAATCATCCACATACCTCTGGCTAGCTGGAATCACACGCGTCTCACCATTCTTCAACGCAGTGTTCAATCCCTTCTTGAGCGAATCTTCGATACGCAACTGCGCATAAGCCCCGTAGACAAAACTCGTCGCACCGCCCGGCACTTCGCTGAACTTGATCTTCTTGAGGCCAGTCATGTCCACGCCGATCTCGAAGTCAGGCTTGGGAAGCTTCAATTCCCATACGGTGCCGTCCGACACCCGCATGGACATCACATTACCCACCGCATAGCCTTTGGAAAAAGGCACGATAGGGACGCCCGCCCGCGTTGAGATAGCCTCGCCGACGATGTCGGCCAACCAGTTTTCGGCGGCGCCGGGCTCCGATTTGAGATAGCCTGGCAGCCCCTCAAGCACCTCCGGCGCCAAATGCGCAGCGGTGACCTGCAGGAAGCGCGGCACCTGCGCCGGGATGGCCGCCTTGGAAACGCTAGCGGCAAACCGCGACAGCAGGCCCGGCTTGTCGTTCACACCCTCGTAGACAAGCTTCACGCGCGCCCGTATTTCGTCCGCGCTGGGGGCATGATCCAAGGCGTCCACATAGGCAAAACTCAATGGATAGGCCCGCACCACATTCATCGACTTGAAATCGAAGAACATCGTCTGGCCACGGATGAGCACCAGAAGTTTGTGCAGACCGCCAAACTGCTCGACCACCACAGTTTCCGACCCAATCACCAGCGCCACGGCCAGGGCCTGGTCGCGCCCCTTCAAATCCTGGATCTGATCGACGATCCTGAGGTGCTCCGGAGGCGCCGCCTGCAGAGATTGAGACAGGCGCTGGAAGATGGGCGCACCGGCCGTCTCCAATGCCTTCACGTATTGCTGCGAATAGGGGAAGCGCGCCGCGATGGCCTGCTCTGAACCCGCATAGGCAAAGCCTGCCAATGCCACTTCCACGGGCTGCTGCGCCAGCGCGGCACCCGCCAGAAGCACCCCCGCGCAACTCGTCATGATGCGCCGAACCATTCGGCGTGCCAGCCCTCGGAACCCGATATCTACGGGCGGCTCAATACGGCGCGCCCCTGCGTCACCGGATGCAGCCCCCGATACCACGATGGCGGTGAATTTTCCATCGCCATCGACTTGACGGCAAACCTCCCCCCGCTTATCACGGAAGGCCGGCTGCCCGCTGCAGGATTCTTGCCGATCCAAAGCGCGCACTCCCTATCTATTTGTCAGTTCTGAGTTTGTAACTGATCTGGGAGAGCCCCTTTGAAAAGCGCCGCACGTCGGCGGCCCCGGCGCGAACTTTTCCTCAGGTTGGCTAGGCACGGGCAAAAAAAAGACGGCCCGACAAGGGCCGCCTTCGGACATGCCTGGGATGGTTTTCAGGCCGCCGGCTCGGGCTCGGCCGCCCGGCTGGACTTGCTGCCGCCGGCCTTGGGCGGCGTGGGCTGGATGTCCAGCACCGTCTCGCCCTGGTCGTCCACGTCCACGCTCAGGCGCCCGCCGTCCACCAGCCTGCCGAACAGCAACTCGTCGGCCAGCGCGCGGCGTATGGTGTCCTGGATCAGGCGCTGCATGGGCCGCGCACCCATCAGCGGATCGAAGCCCTTCTTGGCGAGCTGCTTGCGCAGCGCGTCGGAGAAGCTGACCTCGACCTTCTTCTCCTGCAGCTGGCTTTCCAGCTGCAGCAGGAACTTGTCGACCACGCGCAGGATGATCTCCTCGTCCAGCGGGCGGAAGGACACGATGGCGTCCAGGCGGTTGCGGAACTCGGGCGTGAACAGCCGCTTGATGTCGGCCATCTCGTCGCCCTGCTGGCGCTGGGTCGTGAAGCCTATGGTGGCCTTGTTCATGATCTCGGCGCCCGCATTCGTCGTCATGATGATGATGACGTTGCGGAAGTCGGCCTTGCGCCCGTTGTTGTCGGTCAGCGTGCCGTGGTCCATGACCTGCAGCAGCACGTTGAAGACGTCCGGGTGGGCCTTCTCGATCTCGTCCAGCAGCAGCACGGCGTGCGGCTTCTTGGTGACGGCCTCGGTCAGCAGGCCGCCCTGGTCGAAGCCAACATAGCCCGGAGGCGCGCCGATCAGGCGGCTGACCGCGTGGCGCTCCATGTACTCCGACATGTCGAAGCGGATCAGCTCGATGCCCAGGATGTAGGCCAGCTGCTTGGCCACCTCGGTCTTGCCGACGCCGGTGGGGCCGCTGAACAGGAAGCTGCCGATGGGCTTGTCCGGCCGGCCCAGGCCCGAGCGGGCCATCTTGATGGCGGCGGCCAGCGCGTCGATGGCCGGGTCCTGGCCGAAGACCACGCTCTTCAGGTCGCGGTCCAGGGTCTTGAGCTTGCTGCGGTCGTCGCTGTTGACGGAAGCCGGCGGGATGCGCGCGATCTTGGCGACGATGTCCTCGACCTCGGAGCGGGTGATGGTCTTCTTCTGCCGACTCTTGGGCAGGATGCGCTGCGCGGCACCGGCCTCGTCGATGACGTCGATGGCCTTGTCCGGCAGGTGGCGATCGTTGATGTACTTGGCCGACAGCTCGGCGGCCGCCTGCAGCGCGCCCAGCGCGTACTTGACCGAGTGGTGCTCCTCGAAGCGGCTCTTCAGGCCCTTCAGGATCTCCACGGTCTGCTCGACCGAGGGCTCGGCCACGTCCACCTTCTGGAAGCGCCGGCTCAGCGCGGCGTCCTTCTCGAAGATGCCACGGTACTCGGTGAACGTGGTGGCACCGATGCACTTCATCGCACCGGAACTGAGGGCCGGCTTGAGCAGGTTGCTCGCATCCAGCGTGCCGCCCGAGGCCGCGCCGGCACCGATCAGTGTGTGGATCTCGTCGATGAAGAGGATGGCGTTGGGCTGATCCTTCAGCGACTTCAGCACCGCCTTCAGGCGCTGCTCGAAGTCACCGCGGTACTTGGTGCCGGCCAGCAGCGCACCCATGTCCAGCGAGTAGACGATGGCGTCGGCCAGCACCTCGGGCACCTCGCCCTCGGTGATGCGCCAGGCCAGGCCCTCGGCGATGGCCGTCTTGCCCACGCCGGCCTCGCCCACCAGCAGCGGGTTGTTCTTGCGGCGGCGGCACAGCACCTGCACGACGCGCTCGACCTCGGCCTCGCGGCCGATCAGCGGGTCGATCTTGCCGTCCTTGGCCTGCTGGTTGAGGTTCTGCGTGAACTGCTCCAGCGGCGAGGCCTTGGCGGCGGCGCCCTCGCCTTCCTCACGCTCGCCTTCCTGGCCCTGCGACTGGCCCTCGGGCGCCTTGGGCGGATCGGTGGGATCGGTCTTCTTGATGCCGTGGGCGATGAAGTTGACGACGTCCAGCCGCGTCACGCCCTGCTGGTGCAGGTAGTAGACGGCGTGCGAGTCCTTCTCGCCGAAGATGGCCACCAGCACGTTGGCGCCGGTGACTTCCTTCTTGCCGCTGCCGGTGCTCTGCACGTGCATGATGGCGCGCTGGATGACGCGCTGGAAGCCCAGCGTGGGCTGGGTGTCCACCTCGTCGCTGCCGCCCACCATGGGCGTGTTCTCCTTGATGAACTGCGTCAGGCTCTTGCGCAGGTCATCCAGGTTGGCGGCGCAGGCGCGCAGCACCTCGGCGGCGCTGGGGTTGTCGAGCAGCGCGAGCAGCAGGTGCTCGACGGTGATGAATTCGTGCCGCTGCTGACGCGCTTCGACAAACGCCATGTGCAGACTGACTTCAAGCTCTTGCGCAATCATGCGGCCTCCATAATGCACTGCAGGGGGTGGCCGGCCCGCCGGGAGGCGGCCGAAACCAGCTCCACCTTGGTCGCGGCGACATCCTTGGTGAAGACACCGCAGACCCCGCGACCCTCGTGGTGGATTTTGAGCATGATCTGCGTCGCCGTATCGAGGTCATGCCGGAAAAATTCCTGCAGAACCATGACCACGAACTCCATGGGCGTGAAATCGTCGTTCAGCAGCAGGACCTGGTAGAGCCGCGGCGGCTCGGTCTTCTGCGGCTGGCGCTCGACGACGACCGCCCCCTCGCCCTCGTCCCGACCCGGCTGCATGGGAGGCACGGGAGGGGGCGGCGTCGACTGGTTTCGCGGTGAAAAAACGGGAAGCACAGGCATGAACCAATTCTATCGACGGGGGTATCTCCCCGCCGACCACGGGCAGTTGGCGGCGACCGCCGCAATTGCAAGCATCCCAGGGTGAACCCGGCCGGGAAGGTCCCGAATTGACGCGTGTTTTTGCGCTACCAGAATCCATGTCCGCCTCCGCTGGGAGGTGCCACAACAATGGAGACAAAACGATGGCACTGGGCAAAGTCAAGTGGTTCAACGATGCCAAGGGCTTTGGATTCATCGAGCCGGAAGCCGGCGGCGATGATGTCTTCGCCCATTTCTCGGCGATCCAGATGGACGGCTTCCGGACGCTGAAACAGGGCAGCCAGGTTCAGTTCGAACTGGTGCAGGGCCCCAAGGGCCAGCTGGCGCAGAACATCACGCCCATGGAGGCCGCCGCCCGCGCCGCCGAACAGCAGCAGCCGCTGGCCTGAGGCCACTGCCTCCACGAGCCCCGTGAGCCGTCAGGCCACGGGGCTTTGTCTTGCCCGCCGCGCACCGGCCGGCCCGCGTCAGCAGGCCTCGTCAGCCAACTGCGGGAGTGGCTTGCTAGAGTTCATGTCTTGCGTGCCGGCGCGCAGCCGCTTTGCGCCGCACGGATTGCCCCTTTACCGGAAGACTTCTTCATGACCGCCGACAAGACCCAGATCGTTTACACCCTGACCGATGAAGCGCCCCGCCTGGCCACGGCCTCGCTGCTGCCGGTCGTCCAGGCCTTCGCGGCCCAGGCGGGCATCGACGTGGTCACCAGCGACATCTCGGTCGCCTGCCGCATCCTGGGCCAGTTTCCCGAACTGCTGACCGAAGAGCAGCGCGTGCCCGACAACCTGGCCGCCCTGGGCAAGCTGACGCTCAAGCCCGAGGCCAACATCATCAAGCTGCCCAACATCAGCGCCTCGGTGGCCCAGTTGAAGGCCGCCATCAAGGAGCTGCAGGACAAGGGCTACAAGATCCCCGACTTCCCCGAGAAGCCGCAGACGGACGAGGAAAAAGACATCCGCGCCCGCTACAACAAGTGCATCGGCTCGGCCGTGAACCCGGTGCTGCGCGAGGGCAATTCCGACCGCCGCGCGCCCAAGGCCGTCAAGGAATACGCGCGCAAGAACCCGCACCGCATGGACGAGTGGAGCCAGGCCTCGCGCTCGCACGTTTCGCACATGCATGGCGGCGACTTCTATCACGGCGAAAAGTCCATGACGCTGGACCGCGCCCGCAGCGTGAAGATGGAGCTCATCACCAAGAGCGGCAAGACCATCGTGCTCAAGCCGCGCGTCGACCTGCTGGACCGCGAGGTCATCGACTCCATGTTCATGAGCAAGAAGGCGCTGCTGGCCTTCTATGAAAAGGAGATCGAGGACGCCCGCAAGACCGGCGTGATGTTCTCCCTGCACGTGAAGGCCACCATGATGAAGGTCAGCCACCCCATCGTGTTCGGCCACTGCGTGAAGATCTTCTACAAGGAAGCCTTCGAGAAGCACGGCAAGCTGTTCGAGGAGCTGGGCGTCAACGTCAACAACGGCATGGTGGACCTGTACACCAAGATCGCCACGCTGCCGGCCAGCAAGCAAGAAGAGATCAAGCGCGACCTGCACGCCTGCCAGGAGCACCGCCCCGAGCTGGCCATGGTGGACTCGGCCAGGGGCATCACCAACTTCCACTCGCCCAACGACGTCATCGTGGACGCCTCCATGCCCGCGATGATCCGCGCCGGCGGCAAGATGTACGGTGCCGACGGCCGCCTGAAGGAAGTCAAGGCCGTGATGCCGGAGAGCACCTTCGCCCGCATCTACCAGGAGATGATCAACTTCTGCAAGTGGCACGGCGCCTTCGACCCGCGCACCATGGGCACGGTGCCCAACGTGGGCCTGATGGCCCAGCAGGCCGAGGAATACGGCTCGCACGACAAGACCTTCGAGATCACCGAAGACGGCGTCGCCAACATCACCGACCTGGAAACGGGCGAGGTGCTGCTGAGCCAGAACGTCGAGCAGGGCGACATCTGGCGCATGTGCCAGGTCAAGGACGCCGCCATCCGCGACTGGGTCAAGCTGGCCGTCAACCGCGCCCGCAACTCGGGCATGCCGGTGGTCTTCTGGCTGGACAGCTACCGCCCGCACGAGGCCCAGCTGATCCGCAAGGTCAAGATGTACCTGCACGAGCACGACACGACCGGCCTGGACATCCAGATCATGAGCCAGGTGCGCGCCATGCGCTACACGCTGGAGCGCGTGATCCGCGGCCTGGACACCATCAGCGCCACCGGCAACATCCTGCGCGACTACCTGACCGACCTCTTCCCCATCATGGAACTGGGCACCTCGGCCAAGATGCTGTCCATCGTGCCGTTGATGGCCGGCGGCGGCATGTACGAGACGGGCGCCGGCGGCTCGGCGCCCAAGCATGTGCAGCAGTTGGTGGAAGAAAACCACCTGCGCTGGGACTCGCTGGGCGAGTTCCTGGCCCTGGCGGTCAGCCTGGAAGACTTGGGGCTCAAGAACAACAACGTCAAGGCCAAGGTGCTGGCCAAGACGCTGGACGCCGCCACCGGCCGGCTGCTGGACAACGGCAAGGGCCCCAGCCCCAAGACCGGCGAGATCGACAACCGCGGCAGCCACTTCTACCTGACGCTGTACTGGGCCCAGGAGCTGGCCGCGCAGACCGAGGACGCCGAGCTGGCCGCCCGCTTCAAGACCGTCGCCGAGACCCTGGCCGCCAACGAGGCCAAGATCGCCGAGGAGCTGAAGGTCATCCAGGGCCAGCCGACCGACATCGGCGGCTACTTCCTGCCCGACACGGCCAAGCTGGACAAGGTCATGCGCCCCAGCGCCACCTTCAACGCGGCACTGGCCTCGCTGGCGTCCTGAGCCACCACGACCCAACAAAAAGGGGCGCCGCAGGGCGCCCCTTTTTTGTGTCCCGCCGGCTCAGGCCATCTGGTCGATCATGACCTGGCCGAAGCCCGAGCAGGACACCTGCGTCGCGCCGTCCATCAGGCGGGCGAAGTCGTAGGTCACCTTCTTGCTCAGGATGGCCTTCTCCATCGCGCTGATGATGAGGTCGGCCGCCTCGGTCCAGCCCATGTGGCGCAGCATCATCTCGGCCGACAGGATCTCGGAGCCGGGGTTCACATAGTCCTTGCCGGCGTACTTCGGAGCCGTGCCATGCGTGGCCTCGAACATCGCGACGGTGTCGCTCATGTTGGCGCCCGGCGCGATGCCTATGCCACCCACCTGCGCGGCCAGCGCGTCGGAGATGTAGTCGCCGTTGAGGTTGAGCGTCGCGATGACGCTGTACTCCGCCGGGCGCAGGATGATCTGCTGCAGGAAGGCGTCGGCGATGCTGTCCTTGATGGTGATGTCCTTGCCCGTCTTCGGGTTCCTGAGCTTGCACCACGGGCCGCCGTCTATGGGCTGGGCGCCGAACTCCTTCTGCGCCAGCGCATAGGCCCAGTCGCGGAAGGCGCCTTCCGTGAACTTCATGATGTTGCCCTTGTGCACGATGGTCACGCTGGGCTTGTTGTTGTCGATGGCGTACTGGATGGCCTTGCGCACCAGGCGCTCCGTGCCCTCGCGCGACACCGGCTTCACGCCGATGCCCGAGGTCTCGGGGAAGCGGATCTTCGTGACGCCCATCTCCCGCTGCAGGAACTCGATGAGCTTCTTCGCCTTGTCGCTCTCGGCCTCGTACTCGATGCCGGCGTAGATGTCCTCCGAGTTCTCGCGGAAGATCACCATGTCGACCTTGTGCGGCTCCTTGACGGGGCTGGGCACGCCGTCGAAATACTGCACCGGACGCAGGCAGACATACAGGTCCAGCTGCTGGCGCAGCGCGACGTTCAGCGAGCGGATGCCGCCGCCCACCGGCGTCGTCAGCGGCCCCTTGATGGAGACCACATAGTCCTTGAGCACCTGCAGCGTCTCGTCGGGCAGCCAGACGTCGGGGCCGTAGACGCGGGTGCTCTTCTCGCCGGCATAGATCTCCATCCAGTGGATCTTGCGCCGGCCGCCATAGCTCTTGGCCACGGCCGCGTCCACCACCTTCAGCATCACCGGCGTGATGTCCAGGCCCGTGCCGTCCCCTTCGATGTAGGGAATGATGGGCTGGTCCGGCACGTTCAGCGAGAAGTCGGCATTGACCGTGATCTTCTGGCCGCCTTCGGGCACCGTGATGTGTTGGTACATGGCTGGGGCTTTCGCAAAGAGACGAGAGAGAGGAAAAACAAAACGCGGCGATTTTGCCGCGTCAGCAGGCCAGCATGACCTTCTGCCAAACCCCATGGCCCAAGGCCCAGGCCGCGCCCAGCACCAGGGCCAGGCCGGCCAGGCGCAGCGCCAGCGTCTCTCCACCCGCGCCGCGCTTGAGCAGCCGCGCCCGCCACAGCGGCGCCACCACCAGGCCCGGCGTGCTGGCCAGCGCGAAGGCCGCCATGGTGGCCGCGCCGCCCAGCACCGAGCCCGACAGGCCGGCCAGCAGCAGGGCCGCATGCAGCAGGCCGCAGGGCATGATGACCCAGGCCATGCCGGTGGCGAAGGCGTGGCTGGGCTTGGGCCGCCAGTTCACGGCGCCCAGCCAGACCGGCATGCGGCCACGCACCAGCAGCATCAGGCCCAGCAGCAGCAGCGCCGCCTGCAGCAGCGCCCAGGCCGGCTGCAGCAGCGCGGCACTCTGCGAGGCCCGCGCCAGCGCCTCGGCCGACGCGGCCACCAGGGCGCCGCCGGCCGTGTAGCCCAGCAGCCGCCCGAGCAGCAGCTTCACGGGCCGCTTGCCGCCCGCCAGCGCGCAGGGTGCGCTGCACATGGCCACGCAATGCGGCATGCCGGCCAGGCCCATCAGTGCGGCCGAGGCGATCAGCGCGACGTCCATCGCCCGCGCTTCAGAGGATCTTGGAGAAACGCTCGCGGCTGGCGTCGCTCTGGCAGTAGCGGTCGAACACCATCGCGACGGCGCGCACGAAATACCAGCCCAGCGGCGTGAGCTGGATGGCGCCCGGCTCGATGACCACCAGGCCCTGCTCGGCTAGCGGCTCCAGCCTGGCCAGCTCGGTGGCGAAGTAGCTGGGCACGTCCACCAGGTAGGACGCCGCGATGGACTCGAACTCCAGCCGGCCCTGGCACATCAGCGCCATGATGACGGCCCGGCGCAGCAGGTCGTCGCGCGTCAGCGCCAGGCCGCGCTGTATGGGCAACTGGCGCAGGCGCAGCGCATCGTCGTACTCGATCAGCGTCTTGGCGTTCTGCGCATAGGTGGCGCCCACGCGGCTGATGGCCGACACGCCCAGGCCCACCAGGTCGCAGTCGGGCTGGGTGGAATAGCCCTGGAAGTTGCGGTGCAGCAGGCCCTGGCGCTTGGCGACGGCCAGCGGGTCGTCCGGCAGAGCGAAATGGTCCATGCCGATGTAGGTGTAGCCCTCGCCCAGCAGCGCGCTGATGGCGCCCGACAGCATGGCCAGCTTGTCGCCGGCGGGCGGCAGCAGCTCGGCCACGATGCGGCGCTGCGGCTTGAAGCGCTGCGGCAGGTGGGCGTAGGCATACATCGCGATGCGGTCCGGCCGCAGTTCGGCGACCTGGGCGATGGTGCGCGCGAAGGAGGCCGGCGTCTGCAGCGGCAGGCCGTAGATCAGGTCCACGCTGATGGAGGCGAAGCCCTGCTCGCGCGCCGCGCGCATCAGCGCGGCCACCGACTCCAGCGGCTGCACGCGGTGCACGGCCTTCTGCACGGCGGGGTCGAAGTCCTGCACGCCCAGGGACAGGCGATTGAAGCCCAGGCCGCGCAGGTGCGCCAGCCGGGTGGCGTCCACCGTGCGCGGGTCCACCTCGATGGACAGCTCGGCGCCCGGCAGCAGCTTGAAGCGCCGCCGCAGCGCGTCCATCAGCTGCGTCAGCTCGGCATCCGACAGAAAGGTCGGCGAGCCGCCGCCCAGATGCAGCTGCGACACCGATGCCTGCCCGCCCAGGCCTTCGGCGACCAGGTCCATCTCCACTTCCAGCGCGGCCAGGTAGGGCGCGGCGCGCTCATGGTGCTTGGTGATGATCTTGTTGCAGGCGCAGTAATAGCAGAGCTGCTCGCAGAACGGGATGTGCACGTACACCGACAGCGGCTGCGCGGTGCCGCGCTGGCGCAACGCCTGCAGGTGCTGGGGCGCCTGGTGGGCCTCGACGAAGCGATCGGCCGTGGGATAGGACGTGTAGCGCGGCCCGGCCACGTCGTGGCGGCGCAGCAGGTCGGCATCGAGGGAGCGGTCTGTGACAGCGGGCATGCTGCCACTGTGCCGGCCTGAACAGGGCCGGGCGTTGATCCAGGTCAAGGCCGCAGCGGGTGCGGCCGCAAACAATGGCCCTCATGCTGACCACGATGCCGCGTCCCATGAGCGTGCCGATCACTTCCGGCATGCCCGGACAACCCAGTTCCGCCGCGCTCGAGCCGCTGCGGGTGGCCTGCGCCAGCTGCAATCTGCGCGAGCTCTGTCTGCCCGTGGGCCTGAACACGGCCGAGTTGCAGAAGCTCGACGGGCTGGTGGAGAAACGCCGCAGCGTGCCGCGCGGCAGCCATCTGTTCCGCAACGGCGACCGGTTCGAGGCGCTGTACGCGGTGCGCACCGGCTTCTTCAAGACCTGCGTGGGCAGCGAGGATGGCCGCGACCAGGTCACCGGCTTCCAGATGGCCGGCGAACTGCTGGGGCTGGACGGCATCAGCAGCGACCACCACCACTGCGACGCCGTCGCGCTGGAGGACTCGTCCGTCTGCGTGATCCAGTACCGCGACCTGGAGGAGCTGTCGCGAGAGTTCAACGTGCTGCAGCACCAGTTCCACAAGATCATGAGCCGCGAGATCGTGCGCGACCATGGCGTCATGCTGCTGCTGGGCAATATGCGCGCCGAGGAGCGGCTCGCGGCCTTCCTGCTCAACCTGACGCAGCGCCTGCAGGCGCGCGGCTTCTCGTCGTCCAGCCTGGTGCTGCGCATGACGCGCGAGGAGATCGGCAGCTACCTGGGGCTCAAGCTCGAGACCGTCAGCCGCACCTTCTCCAAGTTCCAGGAGGACGGGCTGATGGAGGTCAAGCAGCGCCAGCTGCGCATCCTGGACCAGGCCGGGCTGCAGGCCCTGGTCAACAACAGCCACTGCTGACTCGAGCGCCCCACGCCTGCGGACCGCCCCGCGGCGTCGCCTGCCACCACGCTCCACGGGGTTAGCCGCATCATGCTGCAACGCAGCATGACAAGGCGTAGCATGGCCCCATGCGTCCCCAAGTCCTCATCATCGGCTGCGGCTTCGGCGGCCTGGAGGCGGCGCGCGCCCTGCGTGCCGCCGACGTCGACATCACCGTCGTCGACAAGACCAACCACCACCTGTTCCAGCCGCTGCTCTACCAGGTGGCGACGGCGGGGCTGTCGGCGCCGTCCATCGCGGCCCCCATACGCCACCTGTTCCGGCGCCAGCCCAATGTGACGACGCTGCTGGGCGAGGTCGTCGCCATCGACGCCCAGGGCCGTAGCGTGACGTTGAAGGACGGCGCCCGGCTGCGCTGGGACCATCTCATCGTCGCCGCCGGCGCCACGCACAGCTATTTCGGCCGCGACGACTGGGCCGCGTTCGCACCGGGCCTGAAGACGCTGCAGGACGCCTTCGAGATCCGCCGCCGCGTGCTGCTGGCCTTCGAGGCCGCCGAGCGCGAGGACGACCCGGCCCGGCGCGCGGCGCTGCTGCAGTTCGTCGTCGTCGGCGGCGGGCCCACCGGCGTCGAGCTGGCCGGCACCTTCGCCGAGATCGCCCGCCACACGCTGCCCGGCGAGTTCCGCCGCATCGACCCGCGCCAGGCGCGCGTGCTGCTGGTGGAAGGCAGCCCGCGCGTGCTGCAGGCCATGCCCGAGGCCTTGAGCGAACGCGCCCGCGAGCAGTTGACGGCGCTGGGCGTGGAGGTGAAGCTGGGCGCGCGCGTGACCGGCATCGATGCCCAGGGGCTGGACATCACCACCGCCGCCGGCGCCGAGCGCCTGCAAAGCCGCTGCATCGTCTGGGCCGCCGGCGTGGCGGCCTCGCCGCTGGGCCGCGCGCTGGCCGCGGCCACCGGCTGCACGCTGGACCGCGCCGGCCGCGTGGTCGTCGGACCCGACCTGAGCCTGCCGGGCTTCCCCACCATCCAGGTCATCGGCGATCTCGCCGCCGCGCAAAGCCATGCGCCGGGGCGGGAACCCAAGCCCGTGCCGGGCGTGTCGCCCGGCGCCAAGCAGATGGGCCGCTGCGCCGCGGCCAACATCCGCCGCCGCCTGGCGGGCCAGGCGACACGGCCGTTCCGCTACCGCGACTACGGCAACCTCGCCACCATAGGCCGCAACAGCGCCGTGGTGGACCTGGGCACGCCGGCCGGCCAGCTGCGCTTCTCAGGCTATCCGGCCTGGCTGTTCTGGCTGTTCGCCCACGTCTGGTTCCTGATCGGCTTCCGCAACCGCTTCGTCGTGCTGCTGGATTGGGCCTGGGCCTACTGGACCCACGACCGGCATGCGCGTGTGGTGGCGACGGCTAATGGGGCCAGCCCGGCGCACGACGCCCAGGCTTGACCTCGTCGGCCGGCAGGCTGGCGAGCAGCAGCGCCAGGCTGGCGCCCAGCGCCGCGACGCCCCAGAAGATCAGGAAGCTGACCGTGTAGACCGCCTGGGCCGGCAGATCCAGCGGCGCGGCGCCGAACCAGCGCAGTTCGCCCGGGTCCACCACGGCGAACACCAGCGCCTCCAGCACGCCGGCCGCGAGAAAGGACGACCAGGCCGCCGCCATCGCGAAGCGTGCGACGCGCGAAGGCCCGGGCCCGCCGTTCATCGCTTGACCCCGGCCGCACCCGTCGCGGCGTGATTGCGTCCCAGCAGCGCCGGCATGTCGCCGGACTGCGCGCGCACATCGGCCGGCTCGGCATCGTCGGCGGCACGCTGGGCCGTGGCGCGCAGGTCCAGCGGCGGATCGGGATGCTGGATCGCCAGCGCCAACGTCAGAAAGCTCGCGACGACGACGGCGACCGGGCCTCCGACCACCAGCCACACCATGGGCTCGCGCCAGGCGGAATCGGGTTTGACTGCGGACATGGGGTTCTCCTCGCCGTCAGCGCGGCAGCACGAAAGTGGATTTCTCGACGATGGTTTCCGCGCGGCCCTCGCCGACGCGGCTGATGCGCCACCGCATGGCGTGCGCGCCGGCCTTGAGCTGCTGTGCCGCCTCGGGCGGCATGCGCAGGGCCACGGCCACCCAGCGGGCCTCCGCCGGCCCCAGGTCCACGGTGGTGGCCTGGGCCAGCACCAGGCCCGGCAGGCCCTCGGCCTCGATGCGGTACTGCTGCGGCGACTCGGTGGCGTTCATGACCTGCAGCCGGTAGACGTTCTCCACCCAGCCGTCCTCGACCAGGCGGGCCAGCGAGGCGCGATCGCGCACGACGTCGACGCGGAAGCCGTGCCGCGACGCCAGGCTCCACAGCAGCGCCGAGCAGATGGTCAGCAGCACGGCCGTGTAGATCAGCACGCGCGGCCGCAACACGCGGCGCCAGCGCTGGGTGCCGCTCAGGCGCTGCTCCAGGCCGTTCTCGGTGTCGAAGCGGATCAGGCCGCGCGGCGTGGCCATCTTGTCCATCACGCCGTTGCAGACGTCGACGCAGGCGGCGCAGCTGATGCATTCGTACTGCAGGCCCTCGCGGATGTCGATGCCGGTGGGGCAGACCTGCACGCACAGGCCGCAGTCGATGCAGTCGCCCAGCGGCGCGGCGCGCTCCTCGCCCTTCTTGCCGCGCTTGGCGTTGTTGCCGCGCGGCTCGCCGCGCACCGGGTCGTAGCTGACGATCAGCGTGTCGCGGTCGAACATCGCGCTCTGGAAGCGCGCGTAGGGGCACATGTACTTGCAGACCTGCTCGCGCATGTAGCCGGCGTTGCCGTAGGTGGCGAAGCCGTAGAACAGCACCCAGAAGGTCTCCCAGGGCCCCAGGCCCAGCGACAGCACGGAGCCGGCCAGCGTGTGGATGGGCGTGAAATAGCCGACGAAGGTGAAGCCCGTCCACAGGCCCAGCGCGATCCAGACAATCTGCTTGCCGCTCTTGCGCCAGAGCTTGTCGAAGGACCAGGGCGCCTTGGCCAGGCGCAGCCGCGCATTGCGGTCGCCCTCGAACCAATGCTCCACCCGCATGAAGATCTCGGTGTAGACCGTCTGCGGGCAGGCGAACCCGCACCACAAGCGCCCCGCCACCGCGGTGAACAGGAACAGGCCGAAGGCCGAGATCATCAGCAGGGCCGTGAGGTACACGAAGTCCTGCGGGTACAGCACCAGGCCGAAGATGTAGAAGCGCCGTGCCTCCAGGTCGAACAGCACGGCCTGCCGGTCGCCCCAGGTCAGCCAGGGCAGGCCGTAGAACACGAGCTGGGTCAGCGCAACGATGGCCCAGCGCCAGCGGGCATAGAAACCATCCACCGCGCGCGGATGGATCTTGTCTTCCGAGCGGTAGAGCCGGATGACCTGGGTGGCGTCACCCGGGCCGGACGCGGTGGATTCAGGCATCGGACTCAGCGGGCGGCGGCGACGTTGGGAGCATGCGACAGACCCCAGACATAGGACGCCAGCACGCGGATCTGCTCGGGCGTCAGGCGCTCGCCATGGGCCGGCATCACATTGTGCTTGCCGTTGTTGATCATGGCCGTGACGGCGGCCTCACCCCAGCCATGCAGCCAGATCTTGTCGCTGAGGTTGGGCGCGCCCAGGGCCTGGTTGCCCTGGCCGCCGGGGCCGTGGCAGGCCGCGCAGGCCGCGAACTTGGGCTTGCCGAGCTGGGCATACAGCGGGTTGTGCGGGCTGCCCGACAGCGACAGCACGTAATGGGCGACGTTGCGCACGTCGTCGCTGCCGCCCACCGCCGCGGCCATGGGCGGCATGTTGCCCTCACGGCCCTTGGTGATGGTCTCGGTGATGGCCTCGGGCGTGCCGCCCCACAGCCAGTCGTTGTCGGTCAGGTTGGGGAAGCCCTTGGAGCCCTTGGCGTCGGCGCCGTGGCATTGCGCGCAGTTGTTGGCGAACAGCCGCTCGCCGATGGCATGGGCCTTGGGATCCTTGGCCAGCTGCTCCGGCGTCATGCCGTCGAAGGCGGCGTAGACCGGCGCCATGGCCGCGCGCGCCTTGGCGGTGTCGGCCGCGTGCTCGCCCAGGCTGGTCCAGCCCAGCTTGCCGGCCTGGCTACCCAGGCCCGGATAGAGCGCCAGGTAGATGCCGGAGAAGACCACGGTCAGCACGAACAAGCCCATCCACCAGGCCGGCAGCGGGTTGTTCAGTTCGCGCAGATCCTCGTCCCAGACATGGCCCGTCGTGTTGTCGGCCGCCATGACCTGGCGGCGGCTCGCGATGATGAGCAGCACGGCGCAGAAGACCAGGCCGCCGATGGTGGCGATGGCGATGAAGAGGGACCAGCCGCTGCTGAAGAAGTCGCTCATTGCTCACCTCCCTCGAAAGGCAGGCGGGCGGCTTCGTCGAAGCGGCCGCGCCAGGCCCAGGCGATGATGCCCACGAAGACGGCCAGCGACACCAGGGTCACGGCCACACGGAGTTCGTTGATGCCCATTGTGCGGGCTCCTTACTTGTTCGCGGTGCCGAGCACCTGCAGATAAGCCACCAGCGCGTCGAGCTCGGTCTTGCCCTTCACGTCCTCGGCCGAGGCCTTGACCTCGTCCTCGGTGTAGGGCACGCCCAGCGTGCGCATGGCTGCCAGGCGGACCGGCATGCCGGCGGCGTCCACCGGCGACTTCTCCAGCCACGGGTAGGCCGGCATGTTCGACTCGGGCACCAGGTCACGCGGGTTGGTCAGGTGGATGCGGTGCCAGTCGTCGCTGTACTTGCCGCCCACGCGGGCCAGGTCCGGGCCGGTGCGCTTGCTGCCCCACTGGAAGGGGTGGTCGTAGACGAACTCACCCGCGGTGGAGTACTTGCCATAACGCAGCGTCTCGGCGGCGAGCGGGCGGATCATCTGCGAATGGCAGTTGTAGCAGCCCTCGCGCAGGTAGATGTCGCGCCCGGCGAGCTGCAGCGCCGTGTAGGGCTTGAGGCCGGGCGCGGCCTGGGTGGTGGAGCGCTGGAAGAACAGCGGCACGATCTCGACGACGCCGCCCACCAGCACGGTCAGCAGCACCAGCACGATCATCAGCAGGTTGCTGGTCTCGATGCGCTGATGGCCGGAAACAGCTTGGTTGTTGTTGCTCATGGTGTTCCTTCAGGCGTGGGCCAGCGCCGGGGCCGGGATGCGCACCGGCTGCACTCGGCCGGCCTGCACGGTCTTGATGACGTTCCAGCTCATGATCAGCATGCCGCCCAGGTAGAGCAGGCCGCCGCCCAGACGGATCACGTAGAAGGGCCAGGTCGCCTTGACGCTCTCGACGAAGGTGTAGACCAGCGTGCCGTCGGGGTTGACCGCGCGCCACATCAGGCCCTGCATGACGCCGGCGATCCACATCGCGGCGATGTAGAGCACGATGCCGAGCGTCGCGACCCAGAAGTGCAGCTCGATGGCGCGCTTGGAGTACATCTCCGTGCGGCCGTACATGCGCGGGATGAGGTGGTACAGCGAGCCCATGGAGATCAGGCCCACCCAGCCCAGCGCGCCGCTGTGCACGTGGCCCACCGTCCAGTCGGTGTAGTGCGACAGTGCGTTCACCGTCTTGATCGACATCATCGGGCCCTCGAAGGTCGACATGCCGTAGAACGACAGCGCGACGATGAGGAACTTCAGGATGGGGTCGTCACGCAGCTTGTGCCAGGCACCCGACAGCGTCATGATGCCGTTGATCATGCCGCCCCAGCTGGGCGCCAGCAGCACCAGGCTGAAGATCATGCCCACGCTCTGCGCCCAGTCCGGCAGCGCCGTGTAGTGCAGGTGGTGCGGGCCCGCCCACATGTAGGTGAAGATCAGCGCCCAGAAGTGGACGATGGACAGGCGGTAGCTGTAGACGGGGCGCTCGGCCTGCTTGGGGATGTAGTAGTACATCATGCCCAGGAAGCCGGCGGTCAGGAAGAAGCCCACCGCGTTATGGCCGTACCACCACTGCACCATGGCGTCCTGCACGCCGGCATAGGCGGAGTAGCTCTTGGTGAGGCTGACCGGGATCTCGGCGCTGTTGACGATGTGCAGCAGCGCCACGGCGATGATGAAGGCGCCGAAGAACCAGTTGGCCACGTAGATGTGGCGGATCTTGCGGATGCCTATGGTTCCGAAGAACACCACCGCATAGGCCACCCAGACCACGGCGATCAGGATGTCGATGGGCCACTCGAGCTCGGCGTACTCCTTGCCGGTCGTGTAGCCCATGGGCAGCGAGATGGCCGCCAGCAGGATGACCAGCTGCCAGCCCCAGAACGTGAACCAGGCCAGCTTCGGCAGGAAGAGCGCCGTCTGGCCGGTGCGCTGCACCACGTGGTAGCTGGTCGCGAACAGCGCGCAGCCACCGAAGGCGAAGATGACGGCATTCGTGTGCAGCGGGCGCAGCCGCCCGTAGCTCAGCCAGGGAATGCCCAGATTGAGGTCGGGCCACGCCAGCTGGGCGGCAATGATGACCCCCACCAGCATGCCCACCACACCCCACAGCACGGCGGCCAGCGCAAACGCGCGTACCGGTCCGTCCTCGTATGCCGCCCCTGTGGTCAGGGCTTTTTCGTTCGCCATCGCGACTCCTTCAGTCTGATGCGAACGATTCTTCGTGGGGTCGCCCCTAAACGCCTTGATCCTTGTCAAGCAGGATGCGTTCGCCCTCCCGGGACAGGTCTTCGAGTTGCCCCGAGTTCACGGCCCAGCCGAACACGGCCACGATGAGCAGCACGAGGACCACCGAGAAGGGGATGAGGAGGTAGAGGATGTCCATGCGCTTGATCACACTCGGTTGAGGCGTTGGGCATTGAGGACGACGAACAGCGAGCTGCCCGCCATGCCTATGCCCGCGGCCAGCGGCGGCAGCCAGCCGGCCAGGGCCAGCGGCACGCAGGCCAGGTTGTAGAGCGCGGCCCAGGCCAGATTCTGGCGCAGCACGTGCCGGGTCTTGCGCGCCAGCTGCAGCGCCTGCGGCAGCGCCATCAGCCGGTTGGAGACCAGCAGCGCGTCCGCCGCGCTGCGCGCCAGCATGGCGCCCTGCCCCATCGCGACGCGCACGTCGGCCGCCGCCAGCACCGGCGCGTCGTTGATGCCGTCGCCCACCATCAGCACGCGCTCGCCCTGGGCCTGCCAGCCGCGCAGCGCGGCGAGCTTGGACTCGGGCGTCGCGCCGCCCTGCCAATGCGCGATACCCAGTTGCGCGGCCATGTGCGCGACGGCCGCGGGCTGGTCGCCCGACAGCAATCGCACCTGCAGGCCCTGGGCCTGCAGCGTCGCCACCGCCTCGGCCGCGTCGGGCCGCGGGGCCTCGGCCAGGTCCAGCCACAGCACGCAGTCGCCGCTGCCGAAGGCCAGCCGCGCGTCGGCGTCTGGCCGCTCGCTGACCCAGGCGGGCGCGCCCAGGCGCCACAGCCGCCCGCTGGCGTCACGGGCCTCCACGCCGCGGCCCGCCAGCTCGCGCACCTCGGTCCAGGCGGCGCTGTCCCCGCCCTCGGCCAGGGCCTGGGCATGCGGGTGGCGGGACAGGCCGGCCAGGCCGCGCGCCGCGGCCAGCAGCGCGTCGGCGTCGCCGCCCGAATCCGTCCACCAGCGGCGCAGCCGCAGGCGGTCCTCGCTGAGCGTGCCGGTCTTGTCGAAGACCACCGTGTCCACGGCGCACAGCCGCTCCAGCGCAGACAGGTCGGCCAGCAGCAGGCCGCGTCGCGCCAGTGCGCCGCTGGCCGTCAGCCAGGCCGCGGGCGCCGCCAGCGTCAGCGCGCAGGGGCAGGTCACGATGAGCACGGCGACGGCCACGGCCACCGCGCGCGAGGGCTCTATCCACCACCAGGCCAGGCCCGCCGCCAGCGCCAGCAGCAGCACGGTGGCCGTGAAGCCCGCGGCCACGCGGTCCAGCACGCCGTGCACAAAAGGCCGCTGGCTCTGCGCCTGCTGCATCAGCCGCACGATGCCCTGGGCCGTCGTGTCGGCGCCCACGCGCTGCACGGCCACCACCAGCACACCGTCCAGGTTCAGGCTGCCGGCCACCACCGCGTCGCCCGCGGCCTTGGCCACCGGCGCGGACTCTCCTGTCAGCAGCGCCTCGTTGACCCAGCCCTGGCCCTCGAGGATGTGGCCGTCCGCCGCGAAGGCCTCGCCCGCGGCGACGCGGATGCGGTCGCCCGGGCGCAGCGCCTCGGGCGGCACGCGCTCGGCCCTGCCGTCGTCGAGCAGCCGCTCGGCCGCCGCCGGCAGCGCACCGGCCACGGCCTCCAGCGCCTCGGCGGCGCGATGGCGCGCCCCCAGTTCGAACCAGCGCGCCAGCAGCAGCAGCGCGACGAACATGGTCAGCGAGTCGAAATAGACCTCGTGGCCCAGCGGGCCGCCGGGGTCGAACAGCGCCCCGCTGCTGGCGACGAAGGTGACGGCGATGCCTATGGCCACCGGCACGTCCATGCCCAGCCGCCGGGCCCGCAGCTGCCGCCAGGCGCCGCTGAAGAAGGGGCCGGCCGAGAAGGCCATGACGGGCAGCGTCATCACCCAGCTGCCCCAGCGCAGCAGCTGGTCCAGGTCGGGCGACAGCTCGCCGGCCTCGGCCACGTAGGCCGGCGTGGCCAGCATCATGACCTGCATCATCAGAAAGCCCGCGACGAACAGCCGCCATAGCGCCTGCCGGCTCTCCTGGCGGCGCAGCTCGCGCGCGGGCGCGGCCACGTCGGGCGTGGCCCGGTAGCCGGCGGCCTGCAGCGCGGCCAGCACGTCGGCCAGCGCGATGCGCGCGGGCTGCCAGCGCAGCGCGAGGCGCGCCGACGCCGCATTGACGCTGGCGCCCTCCACGCCCGGCAGCTTGAGCAGCGCGGTTTCGATGATGCCGGAGCAGGCCGCGCAATGCATGCCGGCCACCTGGAACTGCGACAGCGCCGCCCCGGCCGGGCCGTCGGGCCAGTCCGTGAAGGGGGCGAGAAGCCGCGCGTCGGCGTCGGCCGCACGCAGGCCTGGGGGTGCAGCGCTCACGCCGCCAATCTAGCCCAGCGGCGAGCGGCGGCGCATGACATGTATCAAGCGCGGCGCAGCTGCCCCGGCGTCGTCCACAAAAAAGCCGGCACGCGGCCGGCTTTCATTCATCGCAGCGCGATGCTCAGGCGAAGTTGGCCTCGGCGAACTGCCAGTTCACCAGGTTGCTCAGGAAGGTCTCGACAAACTTGGGGCGCAGGTTGCGGTAGTCGATGTAGTAGGCATGCTCCCACACGTCGACGGTCAGCAGCGCCTTGTCGGCCGTGGTCAGCGGCGTGCCGGCGGCGCCGGTGTTGACGATGTCCACCGTGCCGTCGGGCTTCTTGACCAGCCAGGTCCAGCCCGAGCCGAAGTTGCCCACGGCGCTCTTCACGAAGGCTTCCTTGAAGGCGGCGTAGCTGCCCCACTTGGCATTGATGGCCGCGGCCAGCGCGCCGGTCGGCTCACCGCCGCCCTGCGGCTTCATGCAGTTCCAGAAGAAGGTGTGGTTCCAGATCTGGGCAGCGTTGTTGTAGATGCCGCCGGAGCTCTTCTTGACGATCTCCTCCAGCGTCATGGCCTCGAACTCGGTGCCCTTCTGCAGGTTGTTGAGGTTCACGACATAGGCGTTGTGGTGCTTGCCGTGGTGGAACTCCAGCGTTTCCTGGCTGTAGTGCGGGGCCAGCGAGTCGATCGGGTAGGGCAGCGGGGGCAGCGTGTGTTCCATGGTCTGAACCTCAAGGTGTTGGGGGGAAGGGAAACGCGGCGGATTGTAGGGAGGGCCGATCACCCTTGCGCCAAAGGCCGTACGCGCAGCACCTGCATGTCGGCGCCGCCGTCGGCCAGCACCGCGCGCAGCTCGCGCCCGGGCTGCAGGTCCCGCACGGAGGTGATCGCCCCGCCCTGCCCGTCGTCCAGCCAGGCATAGCCGCGGGCCAGCACATGCTGGGGGTCCAGCGCCTGCAGCCGGGCCTGCAGCGAGTCCAGCCGGGCGGCCTGGCGGCGCAGCATGTCGCTGCCCGCGCGCTGGTGGCGCTGCGCCAGATGATGCAGGCGCTGCCCCTGCAGCTCGATGCGACGGCCGGGTGCGGCGCCCGCCCGCTGGGCCAGCAGCTCCAGCAGCCGCCGCTGGCGCGCCAACACCTCGCTGGGCCGGGACAGCCGCAGCGCCAGCCGGTCCAGGCGCTGGGCCAGCGACTGCAGGCGGTGCTCGGTGCGCAGGCTCAGGCCGCGCTCCAGCTGGGCGAGCTGGGCCAACAGGGATTCACGCGACGGCGCCGCCAGCTCGGCGGCGGCCGTGGGCGTGGGCGCGCGCAGGTCGGCGGCCAGGTCGCAGAGCGTCACGTCGGTCTCGTGGCCCACGCCGCAGACGACGGGCAGGGCCGAGGACGCCACCGCGCGCACGACGCGCTCGTCGTTGAAGGCCCACAAGTCCTCCAGCGAGCCGCCGCCGCGCACCAGCAGCAGCAGGTCCACCTCGGCGCGCGCATTGGCCGCCTGCAGCGCCCGGACCAGGGCCGGCGGCGCCTCCACCCCCTGCACCGGGCTGGGGTAGACGATGACCTCGACCTGCGGCGCGCGCCGGGCCAGCGCCGTCAGCACGTCGTGCAGGGCCGCGCCGGCCGCCGACGTGATGACGCCAATGCGCGTCGGATGGGCGGGCAGCGCGCGCTTGGCCTCGGCATCGAACAAGCCCTCGGCCGCCAGCCGCGCGCGCAGCTTCAGGAACTGCTCGTACAGCGTGCCGGCGCCGGCCCGGCGCATGGCCTCGACGACGAACTGCAGCTCGCCGCGCGGCTCGTAGACGGCCACGCGGCCGCGCAGCTCCACCAGCACACCCTCGCCCGGCGTGAAGTCCAGCAGCGCCGCCGCGCGGCGGAACATCGCGCAGCGCAGGCTGGCCGACTGGCCGTCGGCATCCTTCAGCCCGAAATAGCAGTGGCCGCTGGCGGCGCGCGTGAAGCCGCTGATCTCGCCGCCCACGACGACCACCGAGAAGCGCTCGGCCAGGCTGCGGCCCACGGCCTCCAGCAGGCCGGCCACGCCCCAGACACGACGGCCCGATGCGGGTCCGCGCCCCTCAATCACGCGCAAACCCAAGGCCGGCGCGGGCCGGGAAGTCCACAGCCGCGCCGGCATTGGGCTGGCGGGCGATTGCGCTGCGTCGTGGCTGTCACGGCGCCGTCATGAGCACATAAGGCCTTGTTTTTCAATTCGAAATCCGCTGCTCAAACTTGTGGCAAGTTGTCCAAGGCCTTGATTTGATGGCCCCTGCCGGCCTCCGCCCCAGGCTTGCCCACAAAGTTGTCCACAGCAACAGTGGATGGCGGCGGGCGCTTGTCGGGGTTAGGACGTGGGCAGCGCAGCCCAAGCCTGGGGCCATAATCCCGCGCACTTCCCGGCCCATAAACGGCCGTTTTCGCGGCCGGCCAGTGGCCGCCTTCTCGACGGGGACGACCTTGTTTTCGATCATACAAGCCGCCGGCTGGCCGATCTGGCCCTTGCTCCTGTGCTCCGTGGTGGCCCTGGCCCTGATCATCGAGCGGCTGTCCAGCCTGCGCGCCGGCCGCGTGCTGCCGCCGCGGCTGCTGGACGACGTGCTGGGCGTGAGCGCCCAGCAGCTGCCCGCCCCCGACATGGTCGACCGCCTGGCCGAGAACTCCATCCTGGGCGAGGTGCTGGCCTCCGGCCTGCGTGCCGTCACCGCCGAGCCGCAGATGCCCGAGAGCAAGCTGCGCCAGGTGTTCGAGTTCGCCGGCCGCCGCGCCGTGCACCAGCTCGAGCGCTACATGAACACGCTGGGCACCATCGCCACGGCCGCGCCGCTGCTGGGCCTGATGGGCACGGTGGTGGGCATGATCGAGATCTTCGGCAGCCAGACGCCCGGCGGCGGCAACCCGGCCCAGCTCGCGCACGGCATCTCCATCGCGCTCTACAACACCGCCTTCGGCCTGATGATCGCCATCCCCTCGCTGATGTTCCACCGCTACTTCCGCGGCCGCATCGAGGAGTACGTGCTCGAACTCGAGGCCGCCGCCGACCGCCTGCTGGGCCAGCTGCGCCGCTATACCGCCTGAAATGGACAACCCCTCGTCTGGTCCCGCGCTGCTGAACGCAGGCGCGCCCAGCCGGTCCCCCAAGGGGACGGCGATGCTTGCGGCATGGGGCCGCCAGCACATCGCCTGCGGGCCGGCTTGGGGCGGCCCGGCGCCGGTCCGCCGGGCGCGCGCACGCGGCGCTGGGGCCGCAAACCATGGATAGCCCGACATGAGATTCCGCCCCCCGCACAGCGAGCCGCCGGAGATCAATCTGATCCCCTTCATCGACGTGCTGCTGGTGATCCTGATCTTCCTGATGCTGTCGACCACCTACTCCAAGTTCACCGAGCTGCAGATCACCCTGCCCTCGGCCGATGCGGAGAAGCTCAAGGACAGGCCGCAGGAGGTCATCGTCGGCATCGCCGCCGATGGCCGCTTCGTCGTCAACCGCCAGGCCGTGGAGGGTCGCTCGGTGGACATCCTGGTCGGCGCGCTGCGCCAGGCCTCGGGCGGCAACACGGAGGCGTCGCTGATCATCTCGGCCGACGCCGCCACGCCCCACCAGGCCGTCGTCAACGTGATGGACGCCGCGCGCCGCGTCGGCCTGACGCGTGTCACCTTCGCCGCGCAGACCGACGCTCGCTGACCGGCTGCAGCGCGAATGGCTGAGCGGCGGGCCGCTGTCCGCGGCGCTGCTGCCGCTGAGCGGGCTCTATCGCGCGCTGCTGTCGCTGCGCCGCTTGGCCTACCGCATCGGCCTCAAGCGCGTACAGGCGCTGCCCGTGCCGGTCATCGTCGTCGGCAACTGGATCGTCGGTGGCGCCGGCAAGACGCCCACCACGCTGGCCCTGCTGGCGCTGCTGCGCGCGCGCGGCCTGCGCGCCGGCGTGATCTCGCGCGGCTATGGGCGTGAGGGCGACGGCGTGCGCCTGGTCACGCGCGCGTCGACGGCGCGCGAGGTGGGCGACGAGCCGCTGCTCATCCATCTGCGCGGCGGCGTGCCGGTGGCCGTGGGCCGCGACCGCGTCGCCGCGGCGCGCGCGCTGCTGGCCGCGGAGCCGGGCCTGCAACTGCTGGTCAGCGACGACGGCCTGCAGCACTGGCGGCTGCCGCGGCGTTTGAGCCTGCTGGTCTTCGACGAGCGCGGCCTGGGCAACGGCCGGCTGCTGCCCGCCGGCCCGCTGCGCCAGCCGCCGCAGCCGCTGGCGCCGGAGCAGCTGGTCGTCTACAACGCGGCCGGGCCCAGCACCCCCCTGCCCGGCTTCGTCGCCGAGCGCCGCCTGGCCGGCGCCGTGACGCTGGCCGACTGGTGGGCCGGCCGCCCGGCGCGCATGGAGGTGTTGCTGGACTTGCGCGCGCGGCCCGGCCTGCTGGCCGTCGCGGGCATTGCCAGGCCGCAGCGCTTCTTCGACATGCTGAGCGGACTGGGCCTGGCCTTCGACACCCTGGCCCTGCCCGACCATGCCGACTTCGCCGAACTGCCCTGGCCGGCCGGCACCGCCGCCGTGGTGCTGACCGAGAAGGACGCCGTGAAGCTGCCGCCCGAGCGCGTCGGCGCCCTGCCCGTCTGGGTCGTGGCGCTAGACTTCTCGCCCGGTGCCGACTTCGAGGCGGCACTGGACCAACAACTGCAAAAACTCTTCGCTGCCGCCTGATGGATCAACGCCTCATCGAAATGCTGGTCTGCCCGCTGTGCAAGGGGCCGCTGACGCTGCTGCGCGAGGGCGCCGGGCTGGAGCTGCCCGCCCTGGCCTGCCGTGCCGATCGCCTGGCCTTCCCCATCCGCGACGGCATCCCGCTGATGCTGGAGAGCGAGGCCAAGCCCTGGGATCCGGACAGCGCCAGCGCCCCGGTATCGCTCGCGCCGTGAGCTTCACCGTCATCATCCCGGCGCGGCTGGCGTCCACCCGCCTGCCCAACAAGCCGCTGGCCGACCTCGCCGGCTTGCCCATGATCGTGCGCGTCGCGCGCCGCGCGGCCGAGTCCGGCGCGGCCCGGATCGTGGTCGCCACCGACGCGCCCGAGGTGGCCGCCGCCTGTGCCACCCATGGCGTGCAGGCGCTGATGACGCGCGCCGACCACCCCTCCGGCAGCGACCGGCTGGCCGAGGCCGTCGAGCAGCTGGCGCTGGCCGACGACGAGACCGTCGTCAACGTGCAGGGCGACGAACCGCTGATCGCGCCCGCCATGATCGACGCCTGTGCCGCCACGCTGGCCGCCCAGCCCGACTGCGTGATGGCCACTGTGGCGCATGCGCTGACCGACCCTTCCGAGTTCGCGAACCCCAACGTCGTCAAGCTGGTCACCGACAAGGCCGGGCGGGCCCTGTATTTCTCGCGTGCGCCCATCGCCTGGTGGCGCGACGGCGCCGGCGCGCCCAAGCAGGCGCTGCGCCATGTGGGCCTGTACGCCTACCGCGCCGGCTTCCTGCGCCGCTTCCCCACGCTGGCCGTCAGCCCGCTCGAGCAGATCGAGTCGCTGGAGCAGCTGCGCGTGCTCTGGCATGGCGAACGCATCGCCGTGCACGTCAGCGCCGACAGGCCGGGGCCGGGTGTCGACACGCCCGAGGATCTGGAGCGCGTGCGCCGGCTGTTGCAGGCCTGATCCACGCGCCGCGGCGTCAGGCCGGCGAAAGTCCGCGTGCGATACTCGAGCGCTGAGCTGAGGCGGGCCTTGGAACGCCCGTTTCATGCACGATAGGACGAGGAGACCCATGCGATTGATCCTTCTGGGCGCACCCGGCGCCGGCAAAGGCACCCAGGCTGCCTTCATCTGCAAGCAATTCGGCATTCCGCAGATCTCCACCGGCGACATGCTGCGCGCCGCCATCAAGGCCGGCACGCCGCTGGGCCTGGCCGCCAAGGCGGTCATGGATTCGGGCGCCCTGGTCAGCGACGACATCATCATCGGCCTCGTCAAGGAACGCATCGCCCAGGCCGACTGCGCCAAGGGCTTCCTGTTCGACGGCTTCCCCCGCACCATCCCGCAGGCCGACGCGATGAAGGCCGCCGGCGTCAAGCTGGACTATGTGCTGGAGATCGACGTGCCCTTCGACGCCATCATCGAGCGCATGAGCGGCCGCCGCGTGCATGTGGCCTCGGGCCGCACCTATCACGTCAAGTTCAACCCGCCCAAGGTCGCCGGCAAGGACGACGAGACCGGCGAGGAGCTGATCCAGCGCGAGGACGACAAGGAAGAGACCGTGCGCAAGCGCCTGGACGTCTACCAGGCCCAGACGCGTCCGCTGGTCGACTACTACTCGCAATGGGCCGCCACGGGCGACGCCAACGCGCCCAAGTACCGCCGCATCGAGGGCCTGGGCTCGGTCGAGGAGATCATGAAGAAGGCGCTGGCCGCGCTGGCCTGAGCTCCGCCTCTTCGAACAAGGCCGCGGCGCAACAGCCCCGCGGCTTTTTTGTCGTCCACAATTGACGTTTACGTCAACCAGGAGATCCTCATCATGGAAATCGCAGGCAAGGTGTTCATCGTCACCGGCGGCGCCTCGGGCCTCGGCGAAGGCACGGCCCGCATGCTGGCCGCCCACGGCGCCAAGGTCGTCATCGCGGACCTGCAGGCCGAGCGCGGCCAGCAGGTCGCGGCCGAGATCGGCGGCCAGTTCGTCAAGTGCGACGTCAGCCAGGAGGCCGATGGCCAGGCCGTCGTCGCGGCCGCCGTCGCGCTGGGCAAGCTGGTGGGCCTGGTCAACTGCGCCGGCATCGCGCCGGCCACGAAGACGGTGGGCAAGGACGGCGCCCATCCGCTGGCCAGCTTCACGAAGACCATCACGGTCAACCTGATCGGCTCGTTCAACATGATCCGCCTGGCCGCCGAGGCCATGTGCAGGAACGAGCCCGAGCCGACCGGCGAACGCGGCGTGCTGATCTCGACCGCCTCGGTCGCCGCCTATGACGGCCAGATCGGCCAGGCGGCCTATGCGGCCTCCAAGGGCGGCGTGGTGGGCATGACGCTGCCCATCGCGCGCGACCTGGCCCGCAACGGCATCCGCAACATGACCATCGCCCCCGGCATCTTCGGCACGCCCATGCTGTTCGGCATGCCGCAGGAGGTGCAGGACGCGCTGGCCGCCAGCGTGCCCTTCCCCAGCCGCCTGGGCAAGCCCGAGGACTATGCCAAGCTGGTGCACCAGATCGTCACCAACGACATGCTCAACGGCGAGGTCATCCGGCTGGACGGCGCGATCCGGCTGGCGCCGCGCTGAAGGCCGAGCAGCGCAAGAAAAAAAGCCCCGTTAAGGGGCCTTTTGCATGGGGTCGACGGGCGCAGGGCGCCCGCGCCGCATCACTTCCGGGCGCTGCGCGACTGCACCAGCCACAGCCGGGCCAGCTCGCCCGAGCCGTCCGTGCCCTTGACGCCGCGCCAGGCCGACTGGGCCTTGGACACCTCGCCGGCGTTGTAGTAGGCCAGGCCCTGATAGAACTTGACGTCGTCCGCACGGGTGAAGTTGTTCTTGGCGATGCCGGCATCGACCAGCTTCAGGCCACCGGCCTTGTCGCCCGCGAACACGCGCGACAGGCCCAGCTTGACCAGCTCGTCGCCCGTCTTGGCATCGGTGGCGGCCTTCTCGACGTTGGCGGCGTCGGCCTTGGCCTCGTTGGACTTCTTCACCATCAGGTCCAGCAGGCGCTTGTGGCGCGCGCCCTCGGCGCCCTGGCCCAGCACGCTGGCCGCCAGGCCTTGCTCGACGACCTTCTTGCCTTCGTCGGGATAGCCTGCCTGGGCCGCCAGCTGCGCCATCTCCATGTAGTCATCCGCGCTGCGCAGATTGCCGGTGGCCAGCTGCAGGCGGTAGACGTCCAGCGTGAAGCGCGGCGAGAAGCCCTTCTTGCCCTGCAGGCCGCCCAGCACCTGGGCCCAGAGCTCCTTGCGCGGGTAGTAGTTCAGCAGGCGCTCGACGGCGAAGGACTCCGCGGCCGCATCGCCCTTCTTCTGGGCCGCGTACAGCACGATGTTGAGCTTGTCCTGCGTGGGCGTCTTGCCGGCCTTCTCGTCGGCCTGAACCTCGGCCAGCGTGTCCTTCAGCACGGCGGTCATGTCGCCGGACTTGAACTGGGCCTGCTGCTGCATCTGCTTGACGGCGGGGCTGCTGCCACCCGCGGCGAAGTACTTGTTGGCCCACTCCAGCGCCTTGCCGGCGTTGTTGGCGCGCAGATAGGTGCCGGCGATGGCTTCCATGTACTGCAGCTGCTGCGGACCGCCCAGCTTGCCCTTGAGCACGTCGAAGGAGCGGGCCATGGTGTCGGCGTCGCCGGCACCCATGGCGGCCGAGAAGCGCAGGCCCTCGATGGCGAAGTTTTCTGCCGGCGTGCGGTTGCCCACGGCCTCGGCATCGCGCAGCTTGGCCAGCGCCTCCTTGTGCTTGCCGGCCTTGTACAGCTTGCTGGCCTCGGTCAGCGGTGCACCGACTTCCTTGCGCACGGTTTCCTGGGCAGCGGCCTGGCTGACGCCGAACTCCGCGCCGGGCGCGCCGTTCAGGGACAGGGCCAGGGCGCCGACGGCCACGGCCACGATGGTTTTCAAAGTCTTCAATTTGCTCTCCTGCAAAGCAAAAACGCGCCGCCCTTTCGGGCAGCGCGCATCACAGTATCGGTGTCAGCGGTCCCGAGCTCACGTCACTTGACGTATTGCTCGTTACCGACCATGCCCATTTTCTTGACGCTGTTGCGCTGGGCCGAGGCCATCACCGCTGCCACGACGCCGTAGTCCACCAGCTTGTTCGGCTTGATGTGGATCTCGGGCTGGTCGCTGATGGGCAGCGCGCCGATCTCCTGCATCTTGGCGTTGACCGCGTCGATGTTGGGCAGCGCGTTCTCGTCCCAGTAGACGGTGCCGTCGAAGTCGATCATGACGGTGTGCACGACCGGCTCCTGTTGCGGCGGCTGGTTGCTCGGCGGCGGCATGTCCAGGTTGACGGTGTGCAGCTGGATCGGGATGGTGATGATCAGCATCACCAGCAGCACCAGCATCACGTCGATCAGCGGCGTCGTGTTGACGTCCATCAGGACTTCGGGTTCACCGCTTCCCGACGAGCTTCCGACATTCATTCCCATATTCGACTCCTGGGATCAACCGCCGCGAGCCGGCGGCTCGGTGACGAAGTTGATCTTCATGATGCCTGCACGCTGGCAGGCGAAGATCACGCGACCGACCGACTCGTAGCGCGACTTGTCGTCGCCGCGGATATGCACCTCGGGCTGCGGGTTCTTGACCGCTTCCTTGCCGAGGCGCTGCACCAGCTCCTCCATGTCGGGAATCAGCTTGGTACCCCAATAGACGTCGCCGTCCTTGCTGACCGAGATTTCGATGTTTTCCGGCTTGGTGACGCGGACGATGTTGGTCTCCTTGGGGAGATTGACCGCGATCGACTGCGTCACCACCGGCACGGTGATGAGGAAGATGATCAAGAGCACCAACATCACGTCCACGAGGGGCGTGGTGTTGATGGTCGAGACCACATCGTCCTCGCCGGAGGAAGATCCGACGTTCATGCCCATGGCATTGGCTCCTGTGCGAGCTTCAGCTCAGGGATTGATTAGCGCTTGGCGACAGCGCGGTTGCCCATCAGCACGCCGTGCAGATCGCCGGCGAAGGAACGAACCTGGCCCATGACGCTCTTGTTACGGTTGACCAGCCAGTTGTAGCCCAGCACGGCCGGAACGGCGACGACCAGACCGATGGCGGTCATGATCAGCGCGGCGCCCACGGGGCCGGCCACCTTGTCGATGGAAGCCTGGCCGGCCACACCGATGGCGGTCAGCGCGTTCAGGATGCCCCACACCGTGCCGAACAGGCCGACGAACGGAGCGGTCGAACCGACGGTGGCCAGGAAGCCCAGGCCGGCCGAGATCTTGTTGTTGACGTCGGCGACGGCGCGGTCGACGTTCATCGTGACCCAGCTGCTGTGGTCGATGTTCTCGGTCAGGGCGCCTTCATGGTGCTCCGAGGCCTCGATCGCGGTGGTGGCGATGTAGCGGAAGGCGCTTTCTTCCTTCAGGCCCTTGACGCCGTCAGCCAGGCTGGCCTTCTTGAAGAAGGAGGCGCGGACTTCCTTGGCTTCCGACTGCAGCTTGCTGGTGTCCCACAGACGGACCACCAGGATGTACCAAGAACCCATGGACATGATGGCCAGGATGACCAGCACGACCTGGTCGACCACGTTGCCGTGGGCGACGATGTTGGCCAGGCTGTAGGGATTGTCCGCAGCGGCGGAGGCAGCGGGGGCAGCCGGAGCGGCGGCGGTTTCGGCCACGGCGGCCGAGGCAGCGTCGGCCGGCTTCTGGTCTTGCGCGTGGGCGGGCGAAACAGCCAGGGTCGCGACCATGGCGATGGCGGCAAGGAAGCCGGTGATGCGAGAAATCATGGAGTCAACTCCTAGGGAAAGATTCTGGTTTGATGCGGATCGGGGTGCGCCACCGTGGCGCCGGGTTCGAAGCGGGTCTTATTCGATCTTGAACTGGAACTCCTGCTCGAACACATGATCACCCGGGCACTCGTAGGTGTCTTGCAGCGTCTGCGTGATGGCTTGCTGCATCGCGCGCTGGGCCTTGCGGTCCACGCCGCCACGCAGCGGGGTGATCTCGACAGAGGTGACGCGACCCGCCTTCACGGTGGCCACGGCCTTGTAGAGCGCCTCGCCGCTCCAGTTGACGGACGGCACCTCGGGCTTGCCCATCTTGGTGCAGACCATGCCGGCGGTGATCTTGGCCGGACGCGGCGCCGGAGCGGGCGCGGCCGGTGCCGGCGCCGGTGCGGGACGGATTTCCGTCACGGCCGGCGGAGCAACCTGCGTGGACTGGATGGCCGGGGCCGGCGGGGCCGGAGCGGTCACCTGGAACTCGGGCGGCGGCACGAAAGGCGGCGGCGGGGCCTTGAGATCCGGCGGCGGCGGCACCACCTTCTCGGGCGGCGGCGGCGGCTTGACCTGCTCTTCAATGACCTTGACGTCGATGGGGCCAGTGACCTTCTTGACGATATCGCGCGCCAGGCCGCTGGCCAGTGCATAGATGGCGACGACGTGGATCAGGACCACGATACCGAAGCCCGTGAACCGGGATGCGCCCTGCTTCTCCTGCGCAAAATTCATGCGCGCTCCTTCTTGCAACTACTAATCACAGTCAATGACTTCTTCTCAGGAAGCGGCCACCGCGACGGCGGAAGTTGCGCTCCTACCGTCAACTGATCCCGAAGGGCGTGATTCTAGATCGCGGAGCAAAGGATTCCGCCTCGTTGAAAACACGCAGTCCAGCCGGGCATGTAAAGCAGCTTTACACCGGCTCGAGCAAAAAAAACGCCCGGTGGCACAAGGCCGTCGGGCATGCGTTTCATCGCCACGAACCCGGCGCGGGAAAACCGCACCGCCGGCCAAACCTGGCCACACGGCATCTTAGCCCCCCCGTTTCGCGCCCCTTCCTGGGGCTAACCCGAGGCAAAAGGAACGAAGCGATTACACGCAATCGGACACAAAGAAATGGGCGGGCGGCGCAGATCCGACCGCCTCAGGCGGCGATCAGCCAGCCGGTGATGGCATTGCGCTGCCCCTGGGCAAAGGGCGGCACGTAGGAGACGAAGTGGGTCTGCGGCACCTCGAACACCGACATCGAGTTGAAGTGAGGGAAGAAGCTCTCGCTGACGCTGCCATCACGCCCGCTGAAGTGCAGCAGGCCGCCCCAGTCCGGGCGCCACTGGCGAGTCAGGTTGATGACATAGGCCAGCCGCCGGTTCTCCGCCTGGACATGATCGTCGTGAGCGAGCAGAAAGCTGCCCGGCGCATACATGGTCGCCTGGGCGTAGACGCGGTTGATCTCCTGGATGCCGGTGATACGGCGCATGACCGACAGGAAGGCCTCATCGGCCATCCAGCGGATGAAGCGCGCGAGCAGGCCAGTGTCGCCACGATGCATGGCATCGGCCAGGGACTCGGTGAAGAACGAGAACTGGAACTGGCGGCGCGCGACCTCGATGATGTTGTCGACCAGATAGGCCCGCTGGCCGGCATCCAGCTCGCGCAGTTGCGCGCCGGTCAGGCGCCGGTCGCCCTGGGTATCGCGGTAGCACAGGCTCCAGTCGATGGCCTCGACGGCACGGGCCAGCGCATCGGCCACATCGGGCTTGAAGAAGTCGCGAATCAGCAGGCGGCGGTCGCGGCCGAACTGGGCATGGAGCTGGGCCAGGTCCAGGGCCGGATTGATGTAGTCCATGAGCGGGCAGTGGAAAACGAAAGGCAGGCCCGAAGGCCTGCCGGATTGCACGCGGCCGACGCGGATCAGAACCTGTAGTTGGCTCGGACGTAGAAGCTGCGGCCCTTCACATCGGCGTAGGTCGGATCGAAACCGACCTGGAAATAGTCTTCCTGGACGGTGACCGGCGGCTTCTTGTCGAGCAGGTTCAGCACGCCGGCCGTCAGGACCAGGTTCTTCACGCCCTTGTACTGGCCTTGCAGGCTCCAGAGGTCGTACTTGGGCACGTGGCGCACCTCGTCATAGTCGAGATAGCCGCTCTGGCGGAAGTAGCGCACGCCGGCCGCCCAGTTGCTGCCGTCCCAGTCCAGGCTGAAGTTCTGCTTGACCTTGACCACCGGGCCGCCGCGCAGGTACTTGCCCAGGTTGTCTTCCACCTCGCCGGTGACGACATTGGTCTCGCTGCTCTTGGTGACGATGGTGGCGTCCCAGGCCGGCGTGAAGCTGCCGAGGTCGGTGCGCACACGGTACTTGGCCGACAGGTCGAAGCCCTGGGCCGTGGCCTGGCCCACGTTCTCCAGCGAAGCCTTGACGTAGTCGAGATAGCCCTGGGCGTTCTTGATCAGGCGGTTGGCATAGACCGAGGAGCTGGTCGTCGGGCCGGTCTGGTTCTTGTACCAGTCCTTCAGGATGTCGTCGCCGGACAGCGACTTGATGCCGTCGGTGATCTTGATGCTGAAGTAGCCGACCTCCATGGACAAGTCCTTCATCGGCTCGAACACGACGCCGAACGAGGCCGTCTTGGACTTCTCGGGCTTCAGGTTGCGGTTGCTGTTGTTCTGCACCGTCAGCTGCGTGTCGCAGTAGTTGGTATTGGGCTTGTTGGCGCAGCCCACCAAGGTGTTGTAGTAGGGGTCGTTGAAGTTGCCGCCCGTGTTGGTCAGCGACGACGGGGCATAGAGGTTGTCCAGCGCCGGGGCGCGGAAGCCCTTGCCGTAGGAGCCGCGCACCAGCAGCTCCTTCATCGGCGTCCAGCGCAGGCCGATCTTGGGGCTGGTGGACGACAGATTGGGCGAGCTGAAGGCACCGTCGCGCGACGAGCCCGACGCACCGGTGTAGCGGTCGGCGCGCACGGCGGCATTCAGCTCCAGGTTCTTGATGACGGGCAGGTTCAGCTCGGCATACAGACCCATGGTCTTGCGCTGGCCGTCGACCTTGCCGGCCGTGCCGGAGCCGCCCACGATGTCGCCGGAGCCGGCGATGTCGGAGTAGCCGTCGAGGTATTTTTCCTTGCGCAGATCGAGACCGGCGGCCAGCGCGGCATTGCCGCCCGGCAGCGCGAACAGCTCGCGCGACAGCGAGAAGTCGAACGCGTCCAGCGTGGTCTTGGAGGCGCGATTGTTGCCGTGCAGCTCGGCCTCCTTCAGCAGCGCCAGACCCGCGGCATCGTTGGGGCCGAAGGGGTTGACGTTGCCGGTCTTCAGCACTCGGACCAGCTGCGTGTCGGAGAAATTGCCGGTCAGGAAGTCCTCGCGGGCCTTGGACTGGGCGCGCATCAGGCCGACCTTGTAGTCCCAGCCCGCCAGCATGCCCTCGGCGCCGACCAGGGCGCGGGTCATGTCGTTGGTGACCTTGGTCAGGCGCTGGCCGCCGTCGACGATGCGCCAGGCGATCACGAGGTCGCCGCGGTAGCCCTTGCTGGACGAGGCGTCCACGGCCGCGGTGGGGTAGTACTTGCCGCCCGCGGGGTAGTAGTAGTCATCGCGGCCCGAGGTGCTGGACGGGGTCTGCGACGATCCCAGCGTGATCTCGTTGCGGGAGTAGGACAGCTCCGCGAACAGCAGGTGGTCGGAACTCAGCTCCGCCGTGCCGCGCAGCAGGCCGCCCATGCGCGTGGAGGCCGGCACGATGTCGATCTTGCTGGTGTAGTCGTAGCGGCAGTTGGAGGCGCCCTTGAAGCTGTCCGGCGGCGCGCAGTTCGGGAAGCCGGCGACACCCGGAATGTAGGCCCCGGTCTGGGCGTTGTAGGCATTGGCCGGGAAGGTGTTGCCCGAGGACTTGACGACGCCCAGGTCCGGGCGGTTACCGGTCTTGGCGAAATCGCGGTCCGCCGCGTGGATGACGTCGTACTCCTGGAAGCTGAAGGTGCCCAGGATGTTGAACTTGTCCTTGGAGAGGTCGCCGAAGCCGATGCCGGCCTGGGCCGACGCCACCTTGCCGCCGGTGTGCTGCGGCTGCTCGTAGCCGGCCGTGACGTCGCCGCCGCGGAAGTCCTTGCGGGTGATGAAGTTGATGACGCCGCCGATGGCGTCGGAGCCGTAGGTCGAGGAGGCGCCGTCGCGCAGGATCTCGATGCGCTCGATGGCGGCCAGCGGGATGGCGTTCAGGTCGACCCCCGCGCCAGCAAACGGATAGATGGCCAGGCGGCGGCCGTTCAGCAGCACCAGCGTGCGCTCGCGGCCCAGGCCGCGCAGCGAAGCGCCGGTCTGGCCGGTCGCGTTGGAGTCGCCGATGGACTCACCCAGCGAGCGCCCACCCCCGTTGTTGGAGCTCAGGCGATCCACCAGCTCCTGGACGTTGGAGGCGCCGGACTTGTCGATGGATTCCCGCGTCACGACGGTCAGCGGCACGGCGGTCTCGGCGTCTATGCGCTTGATGCTGGAGCCGGTGATCTCGATGCGCTCGAGCTTCTGCGCGTCCTGGGCCAGGGCACTGGTCGCGGCCAGCGCCAGCACGGCACTCGTGATGGTGGTTGTTCTGAACATGGGGACTCCTTGAGGATGATGGGCCCGCCGTGTGTCTCCGGCGGTGCTGGCTCGGGTAGGGCCTGCCCCTTGATCTGAGCGGCAAGCTCAGATCTGAGGTGCCGGAAGTTTGTGCGGGCGCAACATGGCGCCCCCCCAAGGAAAGCCCTCTAGGCAAACAGAACGCCCATCTAACTCCTTGATTTACAAGGAATCCCCCACCCCTCGCCCCCTAGGACCGCGCCCCTCGCCGTTGCCGGCGCGCGACGGGGTTACGGCGTAGTTACGTGCAAGCGCGGCACCGCCGCGAGCAGAGCTTGCGTGAAGCCTTCACGAGGCTGTCCAAGAACCTCGTTGCACGGCCCCCGCTCGACGATGCGGCCCGCCTGCATGACGGCGATGTCGTCGGCGATGTACTCCACGACGCCGATGTTGTGGGTGATGAAGAGGTAGGCCAGACCCTGTTCGCGCTGCAGCTCGCGCAGCAGGTTCAGGATCTGCGCCTGCACCGACACGTCCAGCGCCGACGTGGGCTCGTCGCAGACGATGAGGCGGGGCTCGACGGCCAGCGCGCGGGCGATCGCGATGCGCTGGCGCTGGCCGCCGGAAAACTCGTGGGGCCAGCGCTGCAGGGCGTCGCGGCGCAGGCCCACCTGGTCCACCAGCGCCTGCAGCCGGGCCAGGCGCTGACCGGCGTCCAGCTCGGGGCGCAGCGCGATCAGTCCCTCTTCCAGCACGTCGGCGACGCGCATGCGCGGGTTCAGCGACGCGAAGGGGTCCTGGAAGATGATCTGGATATGGCGCCGCGCCTGCAGCAAGGCCTGGCCGTCCAGCTTGAACAGGTCGCGGCCCTCGAACAGCGCCTGGCCGCTGATGCGGGCCTGACGGCGCAGCAGCTGCGCGATGGCCTTGCCCGAGGTCGTCTTGCCGCAGCCGGACTCGCCCACCAGCGCCAGCGTGCGGCCGGCCTGCAGCTGGAAGCCGATGCCGTCGACGGCGTCGAAATGGCGCGGTCCGCGCTGCAGCAGCGGCGTCTTCAGCATGAAGCGCACGCGCAGCTCGCGCACGTCCAGCAGCGGCTCGCCTTGAATGGGCGGCGCGGTTGGCAATTCCCGCGCCACGGCCGGCGCGCGCGGCAGCGCATCGCCGGGCTGGCTGTAGAGCAGGCAGCGCACCTGGTGCTGCGGACCTTCGTCCGTCAGCGCGGGCGGCGTGCCCGCGCAATGCTGCATGGCCCGGTCGCAGCGCGGCGCGAAGCGGCAGCCGGCGAAGGCCTGCCACAGCGGCGGCACGGTGCCGGCGATGGCGGCCAGCGGCTGCTGCCGCCGCGCAGCGTCCGGCAGCGCCTGCAGCAGCAGCCGGGCATAGGGATGCTTGGGCTGGGCAAAGAACTCGGCCGCCGGCGCGACTTCGATGATCTGCCCCGCATACATCAGCGCCACGCGATGCGCCATGCCGCTGACGACGGCGAGATCGTGCGTGATCAGCAGCACGCCCAGCTGGCGCTCGCGCTGCAGGTCGCGGATCAGGTCCAGGATCTGCGCCTGTATGGTCACGTCCAGCGCCGTCGTGGGCTCGTCGGCGATCAGGTAGTCGGGCTCCGCGGCCAGCGCGATGGCGATCATCACGCGCTGCTTCTGCCCGCCGGAGAGGCGGAACGGGTAGTCGGCTATGCGGCGCTGCGGCTCGGGGATGCCCACCCGCGCCAGCCAGTCGATGGCCTTGGCGCGCGCGGCCGCGCCGCGCAGCGGCGTGTGGGCTTCGATGGCCTCGACGATCTGGTCGCCCACGCGCATGACCGGGTTCAGGCTGGTCGACGGCTCCTGAAAGATCATGGAGATGCGGCCGCCGCGCACGCCGCGCATGCGCCCCTCGGGCAGGGCCAGCAAGTCCTGCCCGTCCAGCCGCACCGCGCCACCGGCGACGCGGCCGTTGTCGGGCAGCAGGCGCATCAGCGCCAGCGCCGTCATGCTCTTGCCGCAACCGCTCTCCCCCACCAGCGCGAAGGTCTCGCCGCGCGACAGGGCCAGCTTCATGCCGGCGATGGCCTTCACGAGGCCGGCCTCGGCATCCAGCTCCACCTGGAGATCGTCGATCTCAAGCATCGGCGCCCCTCTTGCGCAAGAGGCGCGGCCGCGCGAGCCTGGACTTCGGATCGAACGCGTCGCGCACGCCGTCGGCAAACAGATTGGCCGCCAGCACCAGCCCCACCATGAAGCCAAAGGCTGCCGCGAAGCTCCACCAGACGACCGGGTCACGCGACATCTCGGCCCGCGCCAGATTGATCATGCTGCCGAAGCTGTTCATCAGCGGGTCCACGCCGACGCCGATGTAGGTCAGCACGGCCTCGTAAAGAATGAGCTCGGAGAAGCTCAACACCACCGTGATCAGCACCAGGTGCATGACGTTGGGGACGATGTGGCGGGCCATGATGCGCAGATCACCCACGCCGAAGGCCGTGGCGGCCTGCACATAGTCCAGCTCCCTCAACTTGAGCGTCTCGGCCCGCACCAGCCGGCACAGCCCGGCCCAGCCGGTCAGGCCCAGGATGAGGCAGAGCATCAGCATCTTCACGTCCGAGCGCTCCACCGCCGTCTCGAACAGCTCGGGGTTCTTGTCGAGAAAGACCTGCACCATCAGCACGCAGGCCGCGATCAGCAGCACGTTGGGCACCGAGCTCAACGTCGTGTAGACGTACTGGATGAGCTCGTCCACCCAGCCCTTGTAGTAGCCCGCCAGCACGCCCAGCAGCAGCGCGATGGGCAGCGTGGCCAGCGTGGACAGCGCGCCGATGACGAAGGCCGTGCGCACGCTCTTCAGCGCCTGCACCAGCACGTCGTTGCCGGTGCGGTCGGTGCCGAACACGTGGTAGTGCGGCATCAGCGCGACGACCGGCCCGGCCAGCAGCAGCACGACGGCCAGCGTCAGCAGCATCGCGCGCAGCGGGTAATGGGTGCGGTCGGCCGCCAGGTCGGCCAGCGCGGGCCGCCAGCCGCCGTGCGAACGGGCCAGCGCCGCCGTGGCCAGGGCCAGCAGCGCCAGCGTGGCCGCGAGGCCGCCCAGCAGCCCCAGGCCGGCACGGGCCGCGACGTCACCGGCCCATTGCGTGGCCGGATCCGCCAGGTGGGCGCCGCCGAACTGCAGGCGCGGGTAGTCGCGGCGCACCGCGCCGTCGGCCGCCTCGACGCTCTCCTTGCTGAAGCCCTGGGTGGCCAGCGGCAGCGAGTAGCTGACCTCGCGCATGGCGATCTGGCGCTGCAGCAGCAGGTCCAGCGCGGACAGCGTGCGCGTGTCGTAGACCACGCTGCCGTCCGCCGTCGGCAGCGCACGGCGCAGGTGCAGGCTGTCCACCAGCGTGACGAGCAGGAACAGCGCCATCACGACGCCGGCGCAGGCCGCGACCGGGTCGCGCAGCACGCGCTCCCAGGTCGCGCGCAGGTTGGCCTGGGCCTTCACGCGCCAGGCATAGGCCAGGACCACGGCCGTCATCAGCCACAGCGCGAGGTCGGTCCACAGCAGCACAAACTTCATTGCAGTCGCACCCGGGGGTCCACCCAGGTGTAGGCGATGTCGATCAGCGCGTTGCTGGCGATGTAGAGCAGCGCGCCGAGGAAGACCATGGTGCGCACGATGGCGAAGTCCTGGCCCGTGATGGCCTCGATGACGAAGGCGCCCAGGCCCGGGATGCCGAAGAAGCTCTCGAACACCAGGCTGCCCAGGAAGACATAGGGCAGATAGCTGCCGGCGCTGGTGATGATGGGGATGAGTGCATTGCGCAGCACATGGCGGCCCAGCACCCGGCCTTCGCTCAGGCCCTTGGCGCGGGCGGTGCGCACATAGTCCTTGCCCATCTCCTCCAGGAACATCGCGCGGTACAGCCGCGCCTCGCCGCCCAGCCGGCTCAGCAGCGACAAGAGGATGGGCAGGGCCAGGAACTTGACGGCGTCCAGGCCCGGCGCGAAGCCGTTCATGGGCACCAGCTTGAGCACGCGGGCGAACAGGAACTGGCCCACGATGATGTAGAACAGGCTGCTGATGGACAGCATCAGCACACAGAGGACGACACCCCAGAAGTCGATGCGGCTGTGCCGGAAGAACACCAGCAGCAGTGCGAACGCGACGCTGACGATGACCTGCAGGATGAAGAGCGGCAGCGCCAGCTGCAGGCTGACGCCCATGCGCACCTTGATCTCATGGCCGATATTGATGGCCTGGCGCGCATCGCTCTTGCCGAAGTCCAGCGCAAACAGGCTGACCGAGCGCTCCCACAGGATGGTGTGGGTCACGCGCTGCGCGCCGGCCTTGCTGGCGTCGTAATAGAGCGGCTTGTCGTAGCCCCGCTCGACCTTCCACTTCTCGATCTGCTCCTGCGTGACGCGCTTGCCGCCGATGTTCAGCCGCGCCATGTCGTCCGGCGTGTTGACCGAGAAGAACAGGATGAAGGTGAAGAGGTTGACGCCGACGAGGATGGCCAGGCCATAGCCCAGACGGCGCAGCACGAAGCCCAGCATCAGCGCGCCCCCTTCGCGGCCGGCGCCAGCGCCGTGGCGGTTTCACGGGCACGCCAGGCGCGCCGCGTGGCGAGCAGCACGGCCAGCGCGCCGCCGGCCAGCACCAGTAGCGGCCACCAGATGGGGCGGTTCCACGCGGCGATGCTGCGCACGCGCTCGTCCACGTCCACGCGCAGCCAGCGCGCGCGGTCGCGCACGACGACGCCGGGCTTGCCGTTGTGCACCCAGCGCTGGAAGGCCAGCCCGGAGTAGCTCCAGTAGCCCCAGGCCCAGGGCGCGTCCTGGCGAGCGATGTCGTTCATCTGCGCCATCACGGCGGCCTTCTCGGGCCCGTCCTCCAGCGACTGCAGCTTGCGGTAGAGGCGGTCGAACTCGGGGTTCTGGTAGTTGGCCGTGTTCTCGCCCTCGTGCAGGCTCTTGCTGTTGGGGCCGTAGAGCAGGAACAGGAAGTTCTCGGCGTCCGGGTAGTCGGCGAACCAGCCCCACCAGAAGATCTGGTGCTTGCCCTTGAGGATCTTCTCCTGGAACTGGTTGAAGTCGGTCGCGCGGATGTCCAGCTGTATGCCCAGCTTGGCGAACTGGCGCACCATCCAGTCGTTCTCGGCCTTGAGCTCGGGCGTGATGACGCGCTGGAAGTCGTAGTTCAGCACCAGCGGCTTGCCGGTCTTCGCGTCGCGCCCGCCGGGATAGCCGGCCTCCTCCATCAGCCTCAAGGCATCCGACAACGGCCGGCGCACCGGCCTGCCGTCGACGAGACGGTGGGTGACCGGGTTGTACTCGCCGGGCTGGCCCTCCCTGGAGCCGAACACGCCGGGCGGGATGGGCCCCTGCGCCGCGTCGCCACCCTTGTCGCGGAAGATGCGGCCATAGCCCTCCTCCCAGTCGATGGCGATGGAGATGGCCTGGCGCAGCGCCCGGTTGCGCTTCTGCTGCTCGGGCGTGTCGCCGCGGCCGATGACCGGGTCCAACCAGTTGAAGCCCAGATACCAGTTGCTGATGTCGGTGGCCATGGGCAGCTGGAAGCCGCGCTGCTCGAAGAAGGCCTTCACCTCGTCGGAGTCGTCGCGGTCCACGGCCAGGTTGACGCCCCAGTCGGCGCGGTCCATCTCGGGCAGGTCCAGATAGCCCTGCTTGAACAGCTCCTTGATGGGCACCTTCTCCTTGACGTTGGTGGCGACGATCTTGTCGACGAAGGGGACGCGCTTGCCGCAGTCGGCCAGGCGGCCGGCCTCGGCGTCGCCCTCGCTGCCCTCGCAGGGATAGCTGTCGGCGCGGTAGTTGGGGTTGCGGCTCATCACGTGCCGGCGGTCCTGCACGTACTCCGTCATCATGAAGGGGCCGCTGCCCACCGGCCACTGGTTCCAGGTCAGCGAGTTGGCCGCCATGCCGGGCTGGGCGTAGAAGGCGTCCACCTCCCAGGGAATGGCCGACGTGAAGGCCGTGGCCAGCCAGTACTGCCATTGCGGGTAGCGGCCCTTGAGCCGTATGCGCAGCAGGTGATCGTTCACGGCCTCGGCGCCGGCCAGCGGCCAGCGGCGCAGGTCCAGGAAGGGCTTGTCGGCCAGGTTCTCGGGCAGGCCGGCCAGCTGCTGGTCGCTCTCGCGCTTGAGCAGCGCCATGTAGTCGCGCAGGCCGATCACATGCTCCGAGAACACGGCCGCCACCGGCGCCTCGATGCGCGGGCTGGCATGGCGCTTGAGCGCGTAGACGAAGTCCTCGGCCACCACCTCGCGCGTGCCCAGGTGCTCGAACTCGAAGGGGCTGCGCTTGTCGCCCAGCTCGCCGGGCTTCAGATGGTGGTAGCGGTAGCGCCCTGCCGCGTCCTTGGCGAAGGCCGGGTGCGGCGACCATTTCAGGCCCGGGCGGATGGGGATGTCGTAGACCGCCTGCGCGATCTGCTCGTCCGGCGCGTCGTCGGGCAGGCGGCGGCCCTGGGCGTCCAGGAAGTAGGGCTTGGCCAGCGCGGCAGCCGCGCGCGGGATCAGCGTGTAGGGGCGCTTGAGCGGGTGGTAGCCGTAGGGCGGCTCGGTGATCTCGTAGGTGTAGGTGCTCTCGGGCGCCGTGTAGGAGGACGTGGGGTCCAGGTAGCGCGGCGAGCGCTCGGCGAAAGCCATGTAGAGCGTGTTCTCGCGCTCGGCGCCGTGGGGATAGGGGCTGTTGTTGCAGGCGCTCAGCAGGCCGAGCGCCAGCGCGCCCAGACTCCGCTTGATCCAACCCCTGCCGATTCCCACCACCACCGCAGCACCCCTAAAACACGAGCGCCCCGGCGCAAGCCGGGGCGATGGCGGGAATCATAGACGGACAAGCCGCCCGGGCCGCGCGGCGAAGCCGCTGTGGAAACCCGGGGTGTCTTCAGTGATGGTGGTGGTCGTGAGCATGGGCCAGCCGCGCATCCGACTGCCAGCCCAGGATGGCCTCGCGGCCCTGCACGTACAGATCCACCGTCGCCCCCACCGGCAGGCAGACCTTGGTGCGCACATGCCCGAAGGGCAGCCCGGTCAGCACCGGCGTCTGGGTGCGGCTGCGCAGCGCGGCGACCGCGTCCTTGATGCCATAGCCACGGTCCAGCGGCGACTTGGCCGCGCCGCTGAAGTCGCCCAGCAGCACCGCCGCCTGCGCATCGATGACGCCGGCCTGCTGCAGCTGCAGCAGCATGCGCTCGACGCGGTAGGGATGCTCGTTGATGTCCTCCAGGAACAGGAGGCCGCCCTTGACCTTGGGCCAGTGCGGCGTGCCCAGCAGCGAGCACAGCACCGTCAGGTTGCCGCCCCACAGCCGGCCGCGCGCCTCCAGGCCGTCGAAGTCGGCCGTCGGCGCCCGGAAGCCCACCGCCTCCAGCGCGCCGCTCATGGCCTCCAGGAAGCAGTCGCGCGTGACCTCGTCGACACCGCCGTCCGCCTCGCTGCGGCCGAAGTCGTCGCAGGCCAGCGGGCCGGACCACATGGCCAGGCCCTTCTTGTGGGCGATCAGGCCGTTCTGCAGCGCCGTCAGGTCGCTGTAGCCCACCCAGCGGGTGCCATGCTCGATGCTGTGCGCGATGCGCTCCCAATCGATCTGGTCCAGCAGGCGGGTGAGGCCATAGCCGCCGCGCGTGGCCAGCGCCACCGACGGCGCTGCGTCGGCGATGCGGTGCAAGGCCGCGAGACGCGTCGCGTCGTCGCCGGCGAAGCGCTGGTGCCGGGCCAGCGCATCGGCATCGATGCCGACCTCGAAGCCCAGCTGCGCCAGCCGCTTGGCGGCGCGCTTCAGGTTCTCGGCCTTGGCGATGGCACCGGCCGGCGTGAACAAGGTGAGGGATGACATCAGGATTCGTCCAGGTGCGTGGCTTCGCCGGTCGGGATCAGCCCTTGGCGCTCGGCGCGGCGCGCCCGCGCGGCCTCGCGGCGCTCGTTGAAGAAGTCGCGCAGCAGCTGGGCCGCGGGCTCGGCCATCAGCCCGCCCGCGATGCGCGTGTGGTGGTTGAGCTGGGGCTGGCCGAACAGGTCGATGACCGAGCCGGCCACGCCCGTCTTGGGGTCGCGCGCCGCGAACACGACGCGCTTGAAGCGCGCATGCATCAGCGCCATCGCGCACATCGCGCAGGGCTCCAGCGTCACATAGAGCTCGCACTCCGGCAGGCGATAGTTCTCCAGCAGCGTGGCCGCGTGGCGCAGCGCGACGATCTCGGCGTGCGCCGTCGGGTCGTGCGTGGTGATGGGGCGGTTGTAGCCGGTCGCGACGACCTGGCCGCCCCGCGTGATGACGGCCCCCACCGGCACCTCGCCCACCAGCCAGGCGTTGTGCGCCTGGTCCAGCGCAAGACGCATCGCGTATTCGTCGGCGGGCGTGAAGAGGGGCTCGTTCATCAGGGCCGGCAGTTTACCCATGGCATGCTGTCGCCAATGACGCAGCTGTCCATCCACCCCCTCGGCGAAGCCGCGCTGTGCTGCAGCTTGCCGGCGCCGCTGTCGCTGGAGCAGCAGCAGCGCATCTGGCAGCTGGCCGCCGGCCTGGCGCGGGTGGACGGCGTGCTGGGCCTGATCCCCGGCATGAACAACCTGACGCTGAGCTTCGACCCGCTGAGCACCGAGGCCGCGGCGCTGGAGCAGACCGTGCTCGCCCTGTGGGCCCAGCCGGCACGCCGCCAGCAGCTCGGCCGGCGGGTCGAGATTCCGGTGCGCTATGACGGCCCCGACCTCGCCGACGTCGCCGCTCACTGCGGCCTGTCGCCCGACGAGGTGGTGCGCCGCCACACGGCGGCCGAGTACGTCGTCTACTTCATCGGCTTCCAGCCCGGCTTCGCCTACCTGGGCGGGCTGGACGCGGCCCTGCACACGCCGCGCCGCGCCGAACCGCGCGTGAGCGTGCCGGCCGGCAGCGTGGGCATAGGCGGCGCGCAGACCGGCATCTACCCGCTGGCCACACCGGGCGGCTGGCAGCTCATCGGCCGCACCGCCCTGCCGCTGTTCGACCCGCGGGCCGAGCCACCCACGCTGCTGGCGCCCGGCGACCGCGTGCGCTTCGTTGCGGAGCCCGCATGATCGAGCTGCTGCGCGCCGGCGCGCTGGCCACCGTGCAGGACCTGGGCCGCCAGGCCTGGCGCGACCGCGGCATCAGCCGCTGCGGCGCGCTGGACGACCTGGCGCTGATCCAGGGCAATCTGCTGGTCGGCAACCCGCCCGACGCCGCCGGGCTGGAGTTCACGCTGGGCCCCGCCACGCTGCGCTTCGATGCGGACTGCTGCATCGCCGTCACCGGCACCGACGCCGACGCGCTGCTGGACGGCCGCACGCTGCGGCCCGGCTGGCGCCAGCCCGTGCGGGCCGGCCAGACGCTGAGGATCGCCGCGCCGCGCGAGCGCATGCGCAGCTACCTGGCCGTCTCGGGCGGCATCGCCGTGCCGCTCGTTCTGGGTTCGCGCAGCACCGACCTCAAGGCCGGCTTTGGCGGGCTGGACGGCCGCACGCTGCGCGATGGCGACCGGCTGCCGCTTGGACCGTCACGCCCGCCCGCCGCCCTGCCCGCCCGCCGCATCGGCCTGGCACCGCCCGACTGGGATGCCACGGTGCGCGCGCTGCCCGGCCCCGAGCATGACGACTTCCCGGCGGCGGCCCGCGAGGCCTTCTGGGGCGCGGACTGGACGCTCACGCCGCAGAGCAACCGCATGGGCTACCGCCTGGCCGGCCCCGAGCTGAGGCGAGAGCGCGGCGCCGAGCTGGCCTCGCATGGGGTGCTGCCGGGCGTGGTGCAGGTGCCGCCCTCGGGCCAGCCCATCGCGCTGCTGGCCGATGCGCAGACCACCGGCGGGTACCCGAAGATCGCCGTCGTCATTCGCGCCGACCTGTGGAAGCTCGCCCAGCTGCGCCTGGGTGCGACGCTGCGTTTCGTGCGCTGCGGCCACGACGAGGCCGTCGCCGCCTTGCGCGAGCGCGAGGCCGCGCTAGACCGACTGAGGACCGCCCTATGCATGTCGACCTGAACGCCGACCTCGGCGAAGGCGCGCCCGACGACGCCGCGCTGCTGGCCCTGGTCAGCTCCGCCAACATCGCCTGCGGCTGGCATGCCGGCGATGCACGGCTGATGCAGGCCACCGTGGCCGCGGCGCTGGCGCGCGGCGTGGCCATAGGCGCCCACCCCAGCTACCCCGACCGCGAGCACTTCGGCCGCCGCGAGATGCAACTCAAGCCCGAGCAGGTGCGCGCCGACCTGCTCTACCAGATCGGCGCGCTGGATGCGCTGGTGCGCGCGGCCGGCGGCCGGCTGCACCACGTCAAGCCGCATGGCGCCCTCTACAACCAGGCCGCGCGCGACCCGGCGCTGGCCGACGCCATCGCCGCGGCCGTGCTGGACATCGACCCGTCGCTGGCCGTCTACGGCCTGGCCGGCGGCGAGCTGCTGCGCGCCGCCGAACGCGCCGGCCTGCGCGCGGTGGCCGAGGTGTTTGCCGACCGCGGCTACCGCGCCGACGGCAGCCTGGTGCCGCGCAGCCAGCCCGGCGCCCTCATCGACGACGTAGGCAATGCCGTCGCCCGCACGCTGCGCATGGTGCGCGAGGGCGTCGTCACCGCCGTGTCCGGCGAGACCGTGCCGCTGCAGGCCCAGACCCTGTGCCTGCACGGCGACGGCCCGCACGCGCTGGCGTTTGCCCGCGCCATCCACCAAGCCCTCACCGACGCCGGTATCGATCTACGAGCCTGAGATGGCGCCCCTCGTCCAAGGAGTACCTCGGCCGGTCCCCCACGGGGACGGCGATGCTTGCCGGCTCGACCGGCAAGCACATCGCCAGCGCGGGCCGGCTTGGGAGCGGCCCGGCGCTCGGCCCGCAAGAACGCTCTCGAATCAACCTTGACATGCAAACCACCATCTCCCTCTGGCCGCTGATCGGCGTCGCCGTCGTCATCGTCGGCTTCGTGCTGCGCTTCAACCCGGTGCTGGTCGTCACCGTGGCCGGCATCGCCACGGGCCTGGCGGCCAGGATGCCGCTGGACCTCATCCTGGCCAAGCTCGGCAGCGGCTTCGTGAAGACGCGCAACCTGCCGTTGACGCTGCTGCTGCCGCTGGCCGTCATCGGCCTGCTGGAGCGCCACGGCCTGCGCGAGCGCGCCCAGGCCTGGATCGCCGACATACGCTCGGCCACTGCGGGCCGGCTGCTGGTGGTCTACCTGTTCATCCGCGAAGCCGCCGCCGCGCTGGGCCTGACGCTGCTGGGCGGCCACGCGCCCATGGTGCGGCCGCTGGTGGCGCCCATGACCGAGGCCGCCGCCGAGAAAGCCCATGGCCCGCTGCCGCAGGCGGTGCGCGACCGGCTGCGCGCGATGGCCGCGGCGACCGACAACGTGGGCCTGTTCTTCGGCGAGGACATCTTCGTCGCCTTCGGCTCCATCGTGCTGATGCAGACCTTCCTGGCCGAGAACGGCATCGTCACCGACCCGCTGCACATCGCGCTGTGGGGCATTCCGACGGCCATCGCCGCCTTCCTCATCCATGCGGCGCGGCTGATCCACCTCGACCGCCGCCTGCCGCAGGACATCGCCCGCGCCCGCGCGCAGGAGGGCCAGCCGTGACCGCGCTGCTGCAGCTGGACCAGTTCACGCTGCTGGTAGGCCTGGCGCTGGCCGGCATCGCCGTGCTGACCTGGCGCGATCGCAGCAACCCACGACGCCGCACCAGCGGCCTGTTCTGGGGCCTGTACGCCGTCATCTACCTGGCCGGCGACTGGCTGCCGCCCCTCACCGCCGGCCTCATCGTCGTCGCGCTGGCGGCGCTGGGCGGCCTGGGCGGCGTCGGCATGGGCCGGCACGCGCTGCGCGAGCCCGCCGAGCGCCAGGCCAGCGCGGCCCGGCATGGCAACCGGCTCTTCCTGCCCATACTCGCCATCTCCATGCTGGCGCTGGCGGGCAGCCTGACGCTGAAGGAGGTCCGCATCGGCGGCCTGCTGCTGATCGAGACCCGGCACCTGACGCTGGTCTGCGTGGGCCTGGGCTCGCTGGTCGGCCTGGCCGCCGCGCTGCGCATGACGCGCGAACGCCCCATGCAGGCGCTGCGCGAGTCGCGCCGGCTGCTGGAGACCATGGGGCCGGCCGTCATCCTGCCGCAGATGCTGGCGACGCTGGGCCTGCTGTTCACCGACGCCGGCGTCGGCAAGGCCGTGGCCCACATCGCCACCACCACGCTGCCCGTGGCCAACGCCTGGATGGCCGTCGCGGCCTATGGGCTGGGCATGGCGCTGTTCACGATGGTGATGGGCAATGCCTTCGCGGCCTTCCCGGTCATGACGGCCGGCATAGGCATTCCCATCCTGCTGGGCCTGCATCATGGCAATCCGGCGGTGATGGCCGCCATCGGCATGTTCTGCGGCTACTGCGGCACGCTGATGACGCCCATGGCGGCCAACTTCAACATCATCCCGGCCGCGCTGCTGGAGCTGAAGGACAGGAACGCCGTCATCCGCGCGCAATGGCCCACGGCCCTGGCCGTGCTGGGCGTCAACCTCGTGCTGCTGAAATTCCTGATGTTCTGATGCAGGACCAACTCTTCGGCGGGGAGCTGCCCGCCAAGCGCCCGCGTGGCGTTCAGCCCCTGCCGCCCACGCCCGAGGACCTGGCGCTGGCCGCGGCGCTGTCACCCCACATCCACCTGGGCACCTCGACCTGGAGCTACCCGGGCTGGCAGGGCCTGGTCTGGGCCGGCCGGCACGGCGAGGCCACGCTGTCCCGCACCGGCCTGCCCGCCTACGCGGCCCACCCGCTGCTGCGCGCCGTCGGCATCGACCGCGGCTTCTACCGGCCGCTGGCGGCATCCGAGTTCCAGCGCCATGCCGAGCAGGTGCCGGCGGGCTTCCGCTTCACGGTCAAGGCGCCCAGCCTGGTGACGGATGCGCTGCTGCGCAGCGAGCAGGGCCGGGGCCAGCAGCCCAACCCGCTCTTTCTCGACAGCACCGCCGCGCTGCAGGACTTCATAGAACCCGCCTGCGAAGGCCTGGGGCAGGCCATAGGCGCGCTGGTCTTCCAGCTCAGCCCGCTGCCCGCGCAGCGGCTGGCACGCATGAACGAGCAGTTCGACCTGCTGCACGCCATGCTGCTGGCGCTACCGAAGCCGCCGGCCGGCGTCATCGCCGTGGAGGTGCGCGACGCCGCCTGGCTGACGCCCGACCTCGTCGCGCTGCTGCGCGACGCCGGCGCGCGCTACTGCCTGGGCCTGCACCCCAAGCTGCCGCCGCTCGCGGAGCAGCTGCCGCTGCTGCGCGCGCTGTGGCCGGGGCCGCTGGTGGCGCGCTGGAACCTGAACCGCCTGCACGGGGCCTACGGCTATGAGGAGGCCGAGAAGCGCTACGGCGAGTTCAACGCGATGCTGGACCCGGACCCGGACACGCGTGCCGAACTGGCGCGCGTCATCCGCGGCACGGCGGGCGCGGGGCAGGAGGTGTTCGTGACCATCTCCAACAAGGCCGAGGGCTCGGCGCCGCTGAGCGTGCGCGCCCTGGCCCAGGCCGTCATCGACGGCTGACGCGGCGCCGGGTCGGCGCCGGTTCCACCGCCTTGGCCGGCGGCAGGTTGCCCCCTTCCGCCTCCCAGCGACTGACCGCGTCGCGGTGCTGCCGGCCTTCGTGGCGCAGGCGGCGCAGCTGCTGCCGGCGGCCCCACTGGCGCAGCAGCGTCATGGCCAGGGCCGAGGTGGCGACGAGGGCGATCAGGGGCTTGAGGACCATGGCGGATCTCCTTGCAAGGAGCGCCCATGGTGGCCAAGGCCGGCCGCCGCATCGGTCGGCCGGTGGCGGGCCGGCTTGTAGGAGCAGGCCTCAGAGCTTGAGAGTTTTTCGGCCGTGCCGGGCCACAAGCTCTCAGGCCTGCAGCGGCCAGCGGGCGATGACGTCGTGCCGCGTCATGCCCTGGGGGCTTTTGACGAGCACGAACTCGCTGGCGGTCCAGCCCGGCAGCTCCACGGGCCAGGCGGGCGCGGGTCGCTTGTCGTAGCGCAGCGTCAGGTGCGGCTCATAGTCGCGCTCCGGTGCCGCCAGGCCATGGGCGACCAGGCGCGCGACGAGGGCATCGCGCAGCTCGCGCACCGCCTCCAGCCCCTGGCCTCCGGTCAGCACGAAGGGGTGCCTGGCGGCATGCTGGCCACCCCAGCTCGTGAAGCCGTCAAAGCTCAGGTCGAAGGCCGGCCGGCTCACCTCGGACGCGGCCCGGCTGGCCAGCGCGACCAGGCCCGCATCGGGCTCGCCGTCGAAATAGCCGAAGTAGTGCAGCGTGATGTGGAAGACGCGGCTGGGCCGCAGCCTGGCCCGCAGGCCGCGCACCTCGTGCTCGGCCGTCACGACGCGGGCGATGCGTTCGGCCGACTCCTCGTCGGGCCGCAGCGCGAAGAAGAGCTTGTGGCCCGGCACGGCCTCAGTTCGTCGCGGCCGACGCGGCCTCGGCGGCACGCCGGGCCGCGTCGTCGATGCTGCCCTGCACCTGCTGGCCGACGGCCTGGGGCTGCGGCAACGCCGAGGCGGCGGCGGACGCGCCGGCGGCGGGCGGCTTCAGCGCCGTGGCCTGCTTCTTGGCCAGCGACAGCACGACGGCCGCCACGATGACGAGGGCGAGGAGACTGAAGGCGGCACGCATGAGGGCATCACTCCCACTCGATAGTAACGCAAGAAAAAACTTGCTTATTTTCAAGCATTCTCATGCCCGAAAAGCGAGCACGCAATATACATGCAACAACGCTGAAGAAAACCAAGTTGGCAAATCAGCAAGTCAAGCGAAAAAATTCCACATCGCTACACGATGCGCAAGACAGCCAGCAAAGACGAACCAGTTATGACAACTCACCCTTGGCGCGACGCAGAACATACGGAACGATACGCCTATACCAAGCAAACAAACTAAATTTGTCCACGTAAAAATCAAGTACCGATTTATCCTCAAACACATCTACCGTGTGAGGCCCGCATGCGTCGTTGAAGCGCAACGATCCAACAATTTTTTCTTCATAATCGTCGCCAGACAGCTTTGTGATTTCACAAATAGAAATGCCATCCCCATAGCCGAAAGAGTTATTTTGACCAAATCTATACAGACGCCCATGACGACGAATAATCCTTCCACCCATTCTTGCTCTTGAAGGATCCATGACAATTGGATTGAGTGGGTGCGGCTTAAATTCTTTATCAACCCCCTCCGCACTAAACAAATATAAGCAATCAGAGGCACTTGAGTTCATGCCACAAAACAAATAGATGCGACCCTCATTTTCCAGCATGGTCGAATCGACTATTCTATATTTTTCCAAGCCTCTCAACAGAATCTTTCGCTCATCTTGAAATGGCTTAGCAAGCATATAAGGCGAAGAGTGCGAAGCAACTTCCGGGATCAAAAACTCTTCATTTCCACTGAAAAAAGAAAATGGATATGAGTAGTGATTACCCTTAAGAAGAATATTGAGCAATGTTAAATTTTCGGCATCAAGCTCGACGATTTCACCCAGACCGCTTCTCAAGTTAAGAGCCTCGACTCGAATCTTCGAACCATCGACGCCAAAAAAGGGGTCAGCGTAAAAACTGTACGAAGCAGGGATCTTTGCCGACTTTATGTCGACAGGATCAAATGACAATCGATCCTTAATTTCAATCTTTCCTGCCGTCCCGACATTCCACCCCTTCTCATAGAAGGCGCCGTAAATAATACGCCTCAACTTTCTCGCAAAGAGGATGGCAAAAAACTTCAACACCAACAAATTGCCTGGAAGCCTATAATTTTTCCCATTTGGCTCAATATCAACAGGCCTGTTATTTGCCAAATTTATAAGCGCCTTTCTCAGCAAAAATCGAGAGTTGGCATAGAAATTTATAGCTGTCTTTTTGTAAGAATGGTGCTGGATTTTTGAATGGCATATTGCCCAGACCTTGCCGGCATCAAGTTTGTTTGAAAGCTCTTGAACGATAACACCAACGGAATCAGCTCTAAAAAGCAGCTCATAAAAACCTGCAGGACGACCCCTAAAGCAAGAAGGGTCCCCGTGATGGAATGACAAAATTTTTATTCTGCTCAACGCCTCATCTATTCTGAGCAATGACATGCCGAATTTAATGATCACGTCAATATTTGAATCGGCAATCTCTTTAGATACGGATGAAGGGATTCTTTGCCAGCTGCCTTCATAAATAGAATCGAACTCAACAACTGGGACTTCTTGTCGATCAAGCCGCACTTTTCGAGTCAGTCGATTCTTAAGAGAAACAATATTCAGCAGATAATAAAGAAAATTCTTTGTTAGATTTTTCTTTGTGCGACTGTTGGTGCAGGATAGAACAATCTTAATATCAAGCAAGTCGCGCGCAGCATCCAAGGCATCCTTTTGCCATTGCGTGATTTCTGCGCCATCCAAAATAAGTGCGGCTCTCAACATAAAGAACTCCTTTTCACAGACCGAGGTCTCAGATTGATTGTAGATCTGAAAATAAGCAGTGGCGTTAGGCACGAAAACAAAGTCCTAAGTCCGCCTATCTCTCGCCTGTAGTCCATATTGAATCCTCCTCGAAATCCTGATCCAGGAGGACGTAGAGAATTTCCTGCCATGGAGTCTCTACATGAAGAAGCCGCGATTCCTGGACAGCCAGATCGCGTTGCGGTGCTCAAGGCGGTAGAGCTCGGCGCGCAGGTCGGCGAGACCCGCCGCAAGCACGGCATCAGCGATGCCGACGTACTACAAGTGGAAGAGCCAGTTCGCCGGCATGAGCGTTCCCGGCCTGGCGCAGCTGCGCGAGCTGCAAGAGGGGATCGCCCGCTTGAAGCGCATGTACGCCGAGCGCAAGCTCTGGCCCCGGCACGTCGCGAGCAGCTCGTGCAGTCCCTGCTCAATGACCATGGGCTGAGCCAGCGTCAGGCCTGACAGTCCAGCGGCATCGCCCGCACGACGCTGTGCTAACGCGCCGTGCGACGCGACGACGCCGGGGTGGTCGACTTCGTCAACCAGCACATCGCGTTGAACCCTCCGCATGGCTTCGGGCTGCTGTACGACAGCGCCTGCCAGCACACGTGAAGCTGCCGCTGGACCGCGCCCGCCAACCCAACCAGCGCTGGGGCTGCGACTTCATGGCCGACGCCCTGTGGAGCAGGCGACGCTTCCGGACCTTCAACGTCATCGACGAGTTCAACCGCGAGGCCTTGCGCATCGAGGTCGACACCAGCCTGCCGGCAGCACGGGTCATCCGCGCGCTGACCGAGCTGGTCGAGGTGCGCGGTGCGCCGCTGTCCATCCGCATGGACAACGGGCCGGAGTTCATCGCCCACGCGCTGCACGAATGTGACGCCGCGCCACATCCAGCCGGGCAAGCCCACGCAGGACGCCTATGTCGAACGCTTCAACAAGACCTGCCGCACCGAGGTGCTGGACTGCTACGTCTTCGAATCCCTGGCCGCGGTCCGGTCCATGGCGGCAGACTGGCTGCATCGCTACAACCACCACCGACCGCACGAAGCTCTCGGCCGCATCCCGCCGGTTGAATAACCAGCGAAACTGTTCTCCAACCTCTACTTCTGAGTGGTACGGAAAACCGAGGAGGCTTCAGGGCTGCGGGTTACGACGATTTTGAGTAGCTACAGCTCTGCGCAGCCTCACGTGTAACTTCAACTTCGCAGCCCTTCAACATCAACAGCTTGGCAATTTTGTGAAACTTTTGCGCAAGCAGAAGACCCACAAAAATCAACAACTTACACTCGAGAAGTCACTCCCACTCGATGGTCGCGGGCGGCTTGCTGGAGACGTCGTAGGTCACGCGGTTGATGCCGCGCACCTCGTTAATGATGCGGCCCGACGTGCGCTTGAGCAGCGCATAGGGCAGTTCGGCCCAGTCGGCCGTCATGAAGTCGCTGGTCTGCACGGCGCGCAGCGCGACGACGTAGTCGTAGGTGCGGCCGTCGCCCATGACGCCCACGCTCTTCACCGGCAGGAACACCGCGAAGGCCTGGCTGGTCAGCGCATACCAGCTCTTGCCCGTGGCGGGGTCGATGGTGTTGCGCAGCTCCTCGATGAAGATGGCGTCGGCGCGGCGCAGCAGGTCGGCATAAGGCCTCTTCACCTCGCCCAGGATGCGCACGCCCAGGCCCGGGCCGGGGAAGGGATGGCGGTAGACCATGTCGGCCGGCAGGCCCAGCGCCACGCCCAGCGCGCGCACCTCGTCCTTGAACAGCTCGCGCAGCGGCTCCAGCAGCTTCAGGCCCAGCGTCTCGGGCAGGCCGCCGACGTTGTGGTGGCTCTTGATCGTGGTGGCCTTCTTGGTCTTGGTGCCGCCGCTCTCCACCACGTCGGGGTAGATGGTGCCCTGGGCCAGCCACTTGGCGTTCTTCAGCTTGGCGGCCTCGGCCTGGAAGACCTCGACGAACTCGGCGCCGATGATCTTGCGCTTGCGCTCGGGGTCGGTCACGCCGGCCAGCTTGCCCAGGAACTGCTCGCTGGCGTCCACGTGCACGACCTTGGCGTGCAGGCGGCCGGCGAACATGTCCATGACCATCTGGCCCTCGTTCAGGCGCAGCAGGCCGTGGTCGACGAAGACGCAGGTGAGCTGGTCGCCGATGGCGCGGTGGATCAGCGCCGCGGCCACCGACGAATCGACGCCGCCGGACAGGCCCAGGATGACTTCCTCGTCACCCACCTGCTCGCGGATCTTGGCGACGGCCTCATCGATGTAGCTGCCCATCTGCCAGTCGCCGCTGCAGCCGGCGATGTCGCGCACGAAGCGGGTCAGGATGGCCGCGCCCTGCAGCGTGTGCGTGACTTCGGGGTGGAACTGGAAGGCGTAGAGCTTGCGCGCCTCGTCGGCCATGCCGGCGATGGGGCAGCTGGGCGTGGAGGCCATCAGCTTGAAGCCCGGCGGCAGCACGGTGACCTTGTCGCCATGGCTCATCCAGACCTTGAGCATGCCGTGCTTCTCGGGCGTCTCGAAGTCCTGGATGCCGTCCAGCAGCGCGGTGTGGCCATGCGCCCGCACCTCGGCGTAGCCGAACTCGCGGTGGTCGCTCCACTCGACCTTGCCACCCAGCTGCACGGCCATGGTCTGCATGCCGTAGCAGATGCCCAGCACCGGCACGCCGAGATCCCAGACGGCCTGCGGCGCGCGCAGTTCATGGTCCTCGTAGGTGGAGGCATGGCTGCCGCTGAGGATGATGGCCTTGGGCGCGAAGGACTTGATGAAGTCGTCGGAGACGTCGTTCGGGTGGATCTCGCAGTACACCGCCGCCTCGCGCACGCGGCGTGCGATGAGCTGGGTGACCTGGGAGCCGAAATCGAGGATCAGGACTTTGTCGTGGCGCATGGGCGGTTCAGAGTGCGGAGGAAGCGGCTGCGGGCTCGGCCTGCTGCGGCTGCGTCGCGAAATAGCGCAGCGCGAACAGCAGGGACAAGGCCTGCAGGACGGCGATGAAGAAGAAGGGGGCGCCGATGCGCACATCGGTCCTGGGCAGGTCGGCCACCAGGTACATCAGGCCCAGGCCCAGCGGCGGCGCGATGACGGCCATCAGGCTGTTCAGCGCCGCGACGGCGCCCATGGTCTCGCCCTGGTTGGTGACGCTGGCCGCCTTGGAGATCTGGCTCTGCAGCGCCGGGCCGATGGCATAGCCCAGCCCGCCGATGGCGATGGCCGCGTAGACCATCCAGCCCGCCGTCGCGAAGCCGACGGCCAGGTTGCTCAGTACCGCGAACATGAGGCCTGCCGGCACCAGCTGCTGCAGCGGCACCCGCTTCATCAGCGGCTTGAGCAGCACGCCCTGCATCAGCACCGACATGGCGCCCACGGCCAGCAGCGACAGGCCGTTGTCCAGCGGCCCCCAGCCCAGGCGCTGGCCGGTGTAGAGCACCCAGCAGCTCTGCACGATGACCTGGGCCAGGCCGCTGAAGCTGATGACGTAGATCAGCGGCCCCACGCCGCGCAGCGCGCGCACGCGCGACAGCGCCGCCAGCGGGTTGGCGTGGCGCCAGTCGAACGGGCGGCGGTGCTCGGACTGCAGCGACTCGGGCAGCACGAAGTAGCCGTAGCACCAGTTCAGCAGGGCCAGGCCGCCGGCCACGTAGAAGGGCAGGTGCAGGTCGATGTGGCCCAGCAAGCCGCCCATCACCGGGCCCAGGATGAAGCCCAGGCCAAAGGCCGCGCCCAGTTGCCCGTAGCGCTGCGCCCGCTGCTCGGGCGGCGTGATGTCGGCCACGTAGGCGTTGGCGATGGCGATGTTGGACTGCATCGCGCCGCTGAACAGCCGCACGACGATCAGCATCCACAGCGCCGTGGCCATGGCCGTGACGAAGAAGCTCAGCGCCAGGCCGGAGAAGCCGACCAGCAGCACGCGGCGGCGGCCGAAGCGGTCGGACAGGCCGCCCAGGATGGGCGAGGCGAAGAAGTTGGCGATGCAGAAGGCGAAGGTCACCGCCAGCTGCGCCAGCGTGTGCCCCGACGCCGTGGTCGTGAAGGTGCCCACCAGCGGCGGCAGCACCGGAATGATGAGGCCGATGGAGATCATGTCGATCAACACGGCCAGCAGGATGAAGCCCATGCCCGCGGCACGGGGCCGGCGGACGGGCTTGGCGGCACTAGGGCTCACTCAAGCTCCAGGTAGTAGAAACAGCGAACGGGGCCCGAGGCCCCGTCCTGCCGCATCACGCTCATTCAGCGCGATAGTTGGGCGCTTCCTTCGTGATCTGCACATCGTGGACATGGCTCTCGCGCATGCCCGCCGTCGTGATCTCGACGAACTCGGCCTTGTTCTGCATGTCGGCGATGGTGCCGCAGCCGCAGTAGTGCATGGACGCCTTCAACCCGCCGGCCATCTGGAAGATGACCTGCACGACCGAGCCCTTGTAGGGCACCTGGCCCTCGATGCCCTCGGGCACCAGCTTGGACGTGTTGGGGTTGTTGGCCGAGGTGTCCTGGAAGTAGCGGTCGGCGCTGCCCTTGGCCATCGCGCCCATGGAGCCCATGCCGCGGTAGCTCTTGAACGTGCGGCCCTGGTAGAGGATGGTCTCGCCCGGGGCTTCCTCGGTGCCGGCGAAGGCGCCGCCCATCATGACGCAGTCGGCGCCGGCCGCGATGGCCTTGGCGACGTCGCCCGAGTAGCGGATGCCGCCGTCGGCGATGACCGGCACGCCCGTGCCCTTCAGCGCGGTGACGACGTTGTCGATGGCCGTGATCTGCGGCACGCCGACGCCAGCGACGATGCGGGTGGTGCAGATGGAGCCGGGGCCGATGCCGACCTTGACGCCGTCCGCGCCGGCCTCGACCAGCGCCAGCGCCGCGGCGCCGGTGGCGATGTTGCCGCCGATGACATCCACCTGCGGGTAGGCACGCTTGACCCAGCGCACGCGCTCCAGCACGCCGGCGCTGTGGCCGTGGGCGGTGTCGACGATGATGGCGTCGACGCCGGCGCGCACCAGCAGTTCCACGCGCTGCTCGGTGTCCTCGCCGAAGCCCACCGCCGCGCCGACGCGCAGCTTGCCGTGGCTGTCACGGGCCGCATTGGGGAAGCTGGTCTGCTTGGTGATGTCCTTCACCGTCATCAGGCCGCGCAGCTCGAAGGCGTCGTTGATGACGACCACGCGCTCCAGCTTGTGGGTGTGCATCAGCGCCTTGGCCTCGTTCAGCGAGGCGCCTTCCTTGACCGTGATCAGCTTGGCCGCCGGCGTCATGATCTCGCGCACCTTGGCGTCCATGCGCGTCTCGAAGCGCACGTCGCGGCCGGTGACGATGCCCACCACGCGCCTGCCCTCGACGACCGGGAAGCCCGAGAAGCCGTTGAGCTGCTGCAGCTCGAGCACGTCGCGCACGGTGGCGTCGGGGCTCACCGTCAGCGGCTCGCGCACGACGCCGCTCTCGTAGCGCTTGACCCGCGCCACCTCGCGCGCCTGGGCTTCCGCCGTCAGGTTCTTGTGCACGATGCCGATGCCGCCCTCCTGCGCGATGGCGATCGCCAGGCGGGCCTCGGTCACGGTGTCCATGGCGGCGGACACCAGCGGCAGGTTCAGGGGGATGTTGCGCGACAGGCGGGTCGCAAGGCTGGTGTCGCGGGGCAACACCTGGGAGAACGCTGGCACCAACAGAACGTCGTCGAAGGTGAGCGCTTTGCCGAGAAGGCGCATGAGGAAAGCTCCAGACGCAAAGCGGCATTATACGGAGGGGCGCGCCGCTACACTGACCCCATGCCGCGCAAAGCCCTTCCCTCAGCCCTCCTCGCCCTGCTCTGCCTCGCCGTGGCCGGCGCCGCCCAGGCGCAATGGAAATGGCGCGACGCCAAGGGCAACCTGCAGTACAGCGACATGCCGCCGCCGTCCGGTACGCCGGAGAAAGACATTCTGCAGCGCCCCGGCAACACCAGGCCCACCATCGTCGTCGGGCCGCCCGCGGCGCAGGCCAGTGCGGCCTCCGAGCCCAGGCCAGCGGCCAGCGCGGTGTCCAAGGCCGAGCAGGAAGCCGCCGGCCGTCAGAAGAAGGAGCAGGACGGCGAGGCCGCCCGCAAGAAGGAAGAGGAACGCCGCGTCGCCGCCCAGCGGCGCGAGAACTGCGCCCGCGCCCAGTCCAATCTGCGCGACCTGCAGAGCGGCGCGCGGCTGACCCGCACCAACGACAAGGGCGAGCGCGTCTTCATGGACGAAGCCCAGATCGCGGCCGAGGTGGGCCGCGCCCGCGACGTCATCACCAGCGAGTGCCGCTAGCGCCTCATTCGCCACGCGCCTTCGGCCGGTGGCGCGACACGATACGTTCGCCGCGCTTGGCGTAGCGCAGGCGGCGCGCCTCCTTGGGATCGACGGTCAGGGGGCGGTAGACCTCGATGCGGTCCCGCTCGCGCAGCGGCGTGGCGAGCGGCCGCTGGCGGCCCCAGATGCCGATGCGCAGATGCTCAAGCGACTGCCCCTGCGCGGCCATGAAATCGGCGCAGCCCCGCAGCGCCGACTCGACGCTGCAGCCCTCCTCCACGTCCAACCAGCGCTGCTGCACGTCGCCGGCCCGCGGGCTCCAGACCAGTTCAACGCGGGCCATACAGGCTCTCGGCGCGCTGCACGAAGCTGTCGACGAAGGTGTTGGCGATGCGGTCGAACACGGGGCTGACGACCGCCTCCAGCGCGCCGCTGTTGAAGGCGTAGCTCAGCTCGAAGGCGATCTTGCAGGCCGTGGCCTCGCCGTCGGTGCCGGGCTTGTTCAGGGGCAGCAACTGCCACAGGCCTTCGAGGTGAGAGAACGGACCGTCCACCAACTCCATGCGCACGCTGCGGCCCTCTTCGTTGCGGTTGCGCGTCGTGAAGGCATGGCGCACACCGGCATAGGCCAGATGCAGCCGGGCCGTGACCGTATCGCCGTCACGGGCCAGCACCTCGACCTTGTTGCACCAGGGGAGGAACTCGGGATAGTGCTCGACCGCGGTGACCAGCTCGTACATCTCCCGCGGCGTGTACCAGAGCAGAACGGACTTTTTGACCTGCTTCATAGAATGCCGGGATTGTAAGAAGGGCCCCAGGCCCCACATCGCACTTCATGTCCATTGCAGAGAACCGCCGCGCCCGCTACGACTACCACATCGAGGAACAGTTCGAGGCCGGCGTGGTGCTGTCCGGCTGGGAGATCAAGGCCATACGCGCGGGCCAGGTCCAGCTGACCGATGGCTACGTGATGATCAAGGACGGCGAGCTGTTCCTGATCGGCTGCCGCATCAATGCGCTGCGCAGTGCCTCCACCCATGTCACGCCCGAGGCCGACCGCACCAAGAAGCTGCTGATGCACAAGGCCGAGATCAAGCGGCTGATCGGCAAGGTCGAGCAGCGCGGCTTCACGCTGGTGCCGCTGAACCTGCACTACAAGGGCGGCCGCGTGAAGGCCGACATCGCGCTGGCCAAGGGCAAGGCCCAGCACGACAAGCGCGAGACCGAGAAGAAGCGGGACTGGGAGCGCGAGAAGGGCCAGCTGATGCGCCACAAGGTCTCCAGCAAAGGCTGAGGCCGCACAGACGACCCGGCAGGGTCAGCTCACGCTTGCGGCACGCAGTCAGCGCCGCTTTCTCGTAGCGATTGAGGATGGGCGGCCACCGCCGCCGGCGAAGAATCGCTCGCGGTGCGCGAGCGCGCCGCTGCATCTGCGCTTGCTGCCGGCGTGGATGCCAGCCCCTCGACAGGCGGCATAGGAACTGCCATGCGTATCCGCCATTCGCTGATGGTCGCGGCCCTGCTGCTCTCCGCAGCCCTGCCCGCCACCGCCCAGGACAAGCCCTACAAGGAGGGCACGGTCTGGTCGGTGTCCTTCATCAAGGTCAAGCCGGGCATGTTCGACGTCTACATGCGCGACCTCGCCTCGGCCCGCAAGAAGCTGATGGAAGAGGCCAAGAAGCAGGGGCTCATCGTGTCCGAGAAGATGCTGTCGGGCTCCTCGATGGGCCACGGCGACTGGGACCTGATGCTGATGGTCGAGTACAAGAACTGGGCCGCCTTCGACGGCCTGAGCGACAAGTTCGATGCCATCGCGCTGAAGACCGTCGGCAGCGAGGACAAGCAGGTTCAGATGATGGTCAAGCGCACCGAGGTGCGCGAGATCGTCGGCGACAAGGTCTTCCAGGAGATCTCGTTCAAGTGACGACGCCGGCCAGCACGCCCAGCGCCTGCTCCAGATCGGCCTGGAGGTCGGCCACGTCTTCCAGGCCAATCGCGAAGCGCACCAGCGTGCCGCCGTCGAAGGGCAGTGGCAGGTCGCGGCTGCGGCTCATGTCGTAGGGCACGGCCAGGCTCATGGGGCCGGCCCAGGAATAGCCGATACCGAACAGCTGCAGCGCGTCGACGAAGGCGTCCACCTGACGGGCGCTGTACCGGGGCTTGAAGACCACCGAGAACAGGCAGGCCGCGCCCGCGCCGCCGACGGCCAGCCAGTTCTGGTGGCCGGGCGAGCCCGGCAGCGCCGGATGCAGGACCCGCGCCACCTCGGGCTGGCCAGCCATCCAGCTGGCCAGCTGGCGCGTCACCCGGTCCTGGGCCTCATAGCGCAGCTGCAGCGTCGGCAGGCCGCGCAGCACCAGTTCCACATCGTTCTGGCCCAGGCCGTAGCCCAGGTGCTCATGCGCATGGTTGAGCCGGTCGTGCAACGCGCGATCGCGCGTGCAGACCGAGCCCATCAGCACGTCGGCGCCGCCGCTGGGGTATTTGGTCAGCGCCTGCATGACGATGTCGGCGCCCAGGCCCGGGTGGCTGAGCGGCGCCGGCTCGAAGCCGTTGAAGGCCAGTCCCGCGCCCCAGGTGTTGTCCAGCGCCGTCGTCACGCCGCGCGCGCGGCAGGCGGCGAACGTGCCCAGCAGGTCGGGGAACTCCAGCGTGATGGAGCCCGCGGCCTCCAGCCAGACCAGCTTGGTGTTGTCGCGCAGCTCCGGCACCTGGAGCGGATCGTAGAAGCGGTGCGTGACGCCCCACTGCGGCAGCCAGGACTGGGTCAGGTAGCGGTTCTGGCCATAGACGTTGTCCGGCAGCAGCACCTCGTCGCCCGGGCGCAGCATGGCCAGGGACGGCAGCGTCACCGCCGCCAGGCCGCTGGGCACCAGCAGGCAGTACTCGGCCTGCTCCAGCGTCGCCAGGCGCGCGGCCAGCGTGTAGCTGGTGGGCGTGCCATGCAGGCCGTAGCGGTAGCTCAGGCCATCGCGCGGCCGGGGCTGGTGCAGGTCGGCCGTGTCCTTGAACAGCACGGTCGAGGCCTTGGCCACCGGCACGGGCACCGCGTGCCAGCCCTCGGGGGCACGGTAGGGGTGGTGGATCAGCGTGGTCGAGGGCTTGCGCGTCATACCAGCGAGGCCACCAGGTCATGGCCGTCCGCGGCAACGATGCGGGCGCGCACGAAGTCGCCCACCTTCATCGTCTTGCTGGCCTTCTCGGGCGGCAGGATCTTCACGGTGCCGTCGATCTCGGGCGCATCGGCGTACGAACGCCCCACGCCCCCCTTGCGACCCAGGGCCGGCGCGGAGTCCACCAGCACCTGCATGGTCTGGCCCACGCGGGCCTGCAGCTTGGCGGCGGAGACGGCTTCCGCCACGGCCATGAAGCGCGCGCGGCGCTCCTCGCGCACCTCGTCGGGCAGCGCCCCGGGGATGTCGTTGGCGCTGGCGCCTTCCACCGGCGAATAGGCGAAACAGCCCGCGCGGTCGATCTTCGCCTCCTGCATGAAGTCCAGCAGGTACTGGAACTCTGCTTCAGTCTCACCGGGAAAGCCGGCGATGAAGGTCGAGCGGATCACCAGCTCAGGACAGCTCTCACGCCAGCGCAGGATGCGCTCCATGTTCTTCTCGCCGTTGGCCGGGCGCTTCATGCGCTTGAGCACGTCCGGGTGGGCGTGCTGGAAGGGCACGTCCAGGTACGGCAGCACCAGGCCCTGTGCCATCAGCGGCAGCACCTCGTCCACGTGCGGGTACGGGTACACGTAGTGCAAGCGCACCCAGGCGCCATAGGGCTTGGCCAGTTCGCCGAGTTGGGCGACGAGGTCCAGCATCTTGGTCTTCACGGGCTTGCCGTCCCAGAAGCCGGTGCGGTACTTCACGTCGACACCGTAGGCCGAGGTGTCCTGGCTGATGACCAGCAGTTCCTTCACGCCGCTCTCGAACAGCGCGCGCGCCTCGTTCAACACGTCGCCTATGGGCCGCGACACCAGGTCGCCGCGCATGCTGGGGATGATGCAGAAGGAGCAGCGGTGGTTGCAGCCCTCGCTGATCTTCAGATAGGCGTAGTGCTTGGGCGTGAGCTTGATGCCGTAGCTGGGCACCAGGTCCACGAAGGGGTCGTGGGGCTTGGGCACGTGGGTGTGCACCGCATCCATCACCTCCTGCGTGGCATGCGGCCCGGTCACGGCCAGCACGCTGGGATGGATCTCGCGCACCAGGCTGCCGGCATCGCTGCTGGCCTGGCCCGCCTTGGCACCCAGGCAGCCGGTCACGATGACCTTGCCGTTCTCGGCCAGCGCCTCGCCTATGGTGTCCAGGCTTTCCTTGACGGCGTCGTCGATGAAGCCGCAGGTGTTGACGATCACCAGGTCGGCGCCGGCGAAGGTCTTGGAGGTCTCGTAGCCCTCGGCCCGGAGCTGGGTCAGGATCAGCTCGGAATCGGTCAGCGCCTTCGGGCAGCCGAGGCTGACGAAGCCGATCTTGGGAACGGAGGTGGTCGTTTCATTCATCGCCGTATTTTCGGCGATGTGGCGCCGGCCTACTTTTTGGGGCCGAACGGAAAGATGGCGCCCGCCTGCTTGAGCTGCTCCTGCCACTGGTTCATCAGCGTCTTGGACTGCTCGGCATAGCCGCCCATCAGGCCCGTCCAGGCCTCGGGGCTGAAGGGCATGCCCGGCGCCTGCTCGGCAAAGCGCTGCTGCATGTCGGTGAAGGCCTGCATCTGGCGCTCCAGCAGCCCGCCCATGACGCCCTGCATCGCATGGCCGTAGAAACGGATGATCTGCGCCAGCGCATTGGTGGAGAACAGCGGCACGCCGCCGGTCTCCTCCTCCAGGATGATCTGCAGCAGGATGGAGCGCGTCAGGTCTTCCCGAGTCTTGGCGTCGTGCACCTCGAATTCGACCCCCTCCAGCACCATGCGCTTCACGTCGGCCAGCGTGATGTAGCTGCTGGTCTGGGTGTCGTACAGACGACGGTTGGGATACTTTTTCAGAATGCGCAGGCCGGGCCTGGCGTCACCCGGCTGCTCGTTCGTGGATGCCGGCTTCTTGCGGGCAGTCGCCATGCGGAAGTCTCCTGTGCGGTGCAGCAAATTCTAGGCAGGCGGTCGATGGTATTCCGGACGGGTTTACCTGGAGCCCCGGTCAGAAAAGCTCGGAACCGCCATAGCTCTCGGCCTCCACCTCCCCCGCCTTCACGAGGGCTTGATAGTCGCACACCCGGTTGCGCCCCGTTCTCTTGGCATGGTAGAGCGCGCGATCAGCCCAGCTCAACACCTGCTGCGGCAGGTCGCTGGGGTCTGCAATGCTGAAGCCGATGCTGACCGTCACCTGGCCCACCTGCGGGAAGCCGTGCCGCTCGACGGACTCGCGCAGCCGCTCCAGGATGGCGGCGGCGTCCTCGCGCGTGGCCGCCGAGAACAGGGCAACGAATTCCTCGCCACCGTAGCGGAACAGCAGGTCGGAGTTGCGCAGCCCGGCCGCCATCACGCGCGAGATCAGCAGCAGCACCTCGTCGCCGACGACATGGCCGAAACCATCGTTGATGTTCTTGAAGTGATCCACGTCGATGACGGCCATCCAATGGGCTTGCGCCGTGGCCGGCGTGCGGCGGGCATCCGCCGAACGCTCGGGATCGGCCGAGCGCGACAGGATGGACCAGATGCGATCGAAGCTGTTCTCCAGCGCCTGACGGTTCAGCAGGCCGGTCAACCGGTCGCGCTGGCTGATGTCCAGCAGGTCGTAGTAGTTCGCGAACACCTCGAGCACGCCCTTGATGATGGCGTCCTCGGTCAGCGTCACCTCGCGGTCGCGGCTGAAGACGAAGTAGCCGCAGATCTCGCGGCCGCCATACAGCGGGTAGGCGATGAGCAGCTCCCCGCCCTGGGCGCGCCTGCGCGTGCAGGGCTTGGACAGCAGGCGCACGTTGTCCAGCAGCTGCCGCACCTCATCGGCGATGCTGTTGGCGTTGAAGATCTCCTCGGTGCGCTCCACCATCCGCGCGACGCCGTCCGGCTCGACGACGCGCGACAGATGGTGGTGCAGCACCCGCGTCGACGTCGCCAGGTCGTCGACGCGATAGAGCGAGGAGTCCAGCACGCCGAGCATGGGGCACAAGGTCTTCAGCAGGCTCTGCTCCAGCAGCGCGGTATCGCGGATGGAGGTCATCTTGCCCAGCTTGTGCAGCAGGCCGGGGATCTGCACCTTGGCGGTCTCGTGAGCGGCGGTCATGGTCATGGGGTACTACGGAACTCCGGGCCGACAAGGCCCGATCGTCGCCCGACGGCGGACATGATGCGGCCTGCAGACCATCTGCCAAGGCGGCCGACAAGGAAAAAAGCCCCCGCTCCTTGCGGAGCGGGGGCTTCCCAACTTCAGAATTTGGTAGGCGCGATTGGATTCGAACCAACGACCCCCACCATGTCAAGGTGGTGCTCTAACCAACTGAGCTACGCGCCTGAAGAGCTTCGCACTATAGCATGAATTTTTCAGGTCTGTCGAGATTCACTTGCGGCGCGCCGATCGGACGCCTGGAATGGCGCAGAGATCGCGCAGCACCTTGGTCAGCCGGGACGCATCCGCCAGCTCCAGCGTGAAGCTCATCCAGGCCGTGTCGCCACCGCCCGCACGCGGCCGGGCGGCACCGGGCTTCATGGACTGCGTGTTGACGGCGACGACATTCATCTTCTCCTTGGCAAACACCTCGAGCACGTCGCGCAGCAGGCCCTGGCGGTCGCCGGCCTCCACCAGCACATCGACCGGGTAGACCGGCGCGCCCTTGCCAGCCGCCTCGGCGCCGCCCCATTCGACGGCAATGACACGCTCCGGCGCGCGGCGCTTCATCTCGGCCAGGTTGCTGCAGTCGCTGCGATGGATGGCCACGCCGCGGCCGCGCGTGACGAAGCCCTGGATGTCGTCCGGCGGTGCCGGCCGGCAGCAGCGCGACAGCGTCGTCAGCAGCGAGTCGATGCCCACCACCAGCACGCCGCCCCGGCCGCCGCTGCTGCTGGCGCTGCGCGTGTGCTTCTGCGCCAGCAGCTCGTCGGCGTCGGCCACCGGCTCGGGCGGGCGCAGCAGCAGCTCGATGTTGCGCAGCGAGTACTCGTCCTTGCCCACCACCTCGAACAGCGCGTCGGCGCCCTTGAAGCCCAGGCGCGCGGCCAGCTCATCCAGCTTGAGCGCGGTCTTGCCTTCGCGCTGCAGCAGCTTCTCGACCAGCTCGCGGCCGCGCGCGATGGTCTGCGCCTGCTGCAGCGCGTTGAACCAGGCACGCACCTTGGCGCGCGAGCGCTGGCTTTGCAGATAGCCCAGCTCGGGGTTGAGCCAGTCCAGCGACGGGCCGCCCTCCTTGGCCGCGATGATCTCCACCGTCTGGCCGCTCAGCAGCTTGGTGTTCAGCGGCAGCATCTGGCCGTCGATGCGCGCGCCGCGGCAGCGGTGGCCGAGGTCGGTGTGCACCGCATAGGCGAAGTCCACCGGCGTCGCGCCGGCCGCCAGCTCGACGATGGTGGCCTGCGGCGTGAAGACATAGATGCGGTCGCTGAACTGGTCCCCGGCCGCGCCGCCCTCGGCATGCGCGGTGTCGCGCTCCCAGGCCAGCAGCTGGCTCAGCACCGCCTTGCGCGCACGCGCCACCTGCTCCTCGAGTTCGCCCGCCACGCTGACGCCGGCATAGCCACGCGCGCCGGCCTCCTTGTAGGCCCAGTGCGCCGCCACGCCATGCTCGGCATGCTCGTGCATCTCGCGGGTGCGGATCTGCACCTCCATGGCCTGGCCATCGGCCGCCAGCACGACGGTGTGCAGCGACTGGTAGCCGTTGGGCTTGGGCTTGGCGATGTAGTCGTCGAACTCGCCCGGCACCGGCGTGTAGAGCTCGTGCAGCCGTGCCAGCACCGCGTAGCAGTCGGCCACGCTGGCGACGATGACGCGCAGCGCGCGCAGGTCGAACACGCGGTCCAGCGACAAGGCCTTGCCCTGCATCTTCTTGTGGATGCTGTAGAGATGCTTGGGCCGGCCCTGCACCTCGGCGGCAATGCCCTGGGCGTAGAGGTCGGCCTGCAGCGCCGCGCGCGCGGCCTCCACGCGCTGCTCGCGCTCGACGCGGGTCTCCAGCAAGGCCTTGGCCAGGGCCCGGTAGGCCTCGGGCTCGCGGAAGCGAAAGGCCAGATCCTCCAGCTCCCATTTGATCTGCCAGATGCCCAGCCGGTTGGCCAGCGGCGCGAACACGGCCTGCGACTCGTCGGCCAGCGCCGGCGGGCAGGGCTGCTTGGCCGCGGCGTACCAGCGCAGCGACTGCAGCCGCGAGGCCAGGCGCAGCAGCACCACGCGCAGGTCGCGCGAAAAGGCCAGCAGCATCTTGCGCACGCGCTCGGTCTGCTCGGCGCGCTGGTCGGACTTCTTGTCGGCCTGCACCTTGGCGTCGCGGGTGGCGCGCTGCAGCTGCACCAGGCGGCGCGTGTGCATGACCAGGCTGGCATAGCTGTCGCCGAAGGCCTTGGCGACGACCTCCTCGGGCTTGTTCAGGAAGTCGGCCGCGTAGACCAGATAGGCCGCCGCCTGCAGCTCCTGGGCGGCCCCCACGCCATGCAGGATGGCCGCCACGCCGTCGGCATGGGCCAGTGCGTTCTCGCCGGTGTCCAGCAGCTCGCCGCCAATCAGCGGCTCGGCGAAGGCGCGCGCGCGCACCACCTCGGCATTGGAATGCGTGGCGCCCGCATCCAGCAGCGCCACGATGGGCGCGGTGGCCGCGCCCTCGGTCATGGAGCCTGTCCTCATGGGCTGAGAAAGTCCCTCACGATGGCGATCTGATCGGCATGCACCAGCGTCGGCGCATGGCCCACGCCGGCCAACTCGACGAGGCGGGCACGCGGGCCGCGCTGCGTCATCGCGCGCGCCGTGTCGGCGCCCAGCAGGTCGCTGTCGGCGCCGCGTATCAGCAGCGTCGGGCAGCTCAGCCGGTCATAGGCGGCCCACAGCATGGCCTCGCCGGCCGCGGCGAGCTCGGGCGTCAGGGCGGCAAAGGGCAAGGCGATGGCAGGGTCGTAGTGCAGCGTCCAGCCGCCCCCCTGCCCCGCCTCCTCGCGGAACAGTGGCGCCGACAGCGCCAGCCACTCGGCGTCGCTGTGCGGGCCGAAGCCTTCGGAGATGCCGCGCAGATAGGCCGCGCCCTCGTCCAGCGACGCGAACCGCGGCGCCTTCCCCAGGTAGCTGCCGATGCGCTGCAGCGCCTCGAAGCGTATGGCCGGCCCCACGTCGTTGAGCACCAGGCGCCGGATGGGGCTGGCCTGCCCCTCAGGCCGCGGCAGCGAGGCCAGGCTCAGGCCGATCAGCCCGCCCATGGACGTGCCCACCCAGTCCACCTGCTCCACGTCCAGCCGCGCCAGCAGCGCGACCATGTCCGAGACATAGGCCGGAATCTGGTAGCCGGCCGGCTGGCGCAGCCAGTCCGAGCGGCCACGGCCCACGACGTCGGGGCAGATCACGCGCCAGCGCGCGCTCAGCGCCCGGGCCAGCGCATCGAAGTCGCGTCCCTGGCGCGACAGGCCATGCACGCAGACCAGCACCGGCGCGTCGGGGCCGGGGCCCGCCCAGTCCCAGTAGGCCATGCGGTGCAGGCCGGTGGCGTCCAGACAGTTCACGTAACGCAAGGTGGGCTGGGTCATGGTTCAATCCTTTGAAGTCATCCTAGCAACCCAGAAGGACCCTCCATGTTGAAAGGCAAGACCGCCCTCGTCACGGGCTCCACCAGCGGCATCGGCCTGGGCATCGCGCTCGCGCTGGCGCGCGACGGTGCCAACGTCATCCTGAACGGCTTCGGCGACGCCGAAGGCCCCAAGGCGGAAGTCGCCGCGCTGGGCGTCAAGGTGGGCTACCACGGCGCCGACATGAGCAAGCCGGCCGACATCGCCGCCCTGGTGGCCTATGCCGAGGCCGAGTTCGGCGGCATCGACGTGCTCGTCAACAACGCCGGCATCCAGCATGTGGCACCGGTGCAGGACTTCCCCGTCGAGAAGTGGGACGCCATCCTCGCCATCAACCTGAGCTCGGCCTTCCACACGACGCGGCTGGCCCTGCCCGGCATGCTCAAGAAGGGCTGGGGCCGCATCGTCAACATCGCGTCGGCGCACGGGCTGGTCGCGTCGGCACAGAAATCGGCCTACGTGGCGGCCAAGCACGGGCTGGTGGGCTTCACCAAGAGCGTCGCGCTGGAGACGGCAACGACGCCGGTCACCGTCAACGCCATCTGCCCCGGCTGGGTGCTGACGCCGCTGGTGCAGAAGCAGGTCGATGCGCTGGCCGCGCGCGAAGGCGTGGACAACGACGAGGCCAAGCGCCGCCTGCTGGCCGAGAAGCAGCCCTCGCTGCAGTTCACGACGCCCGAGGAACTGGGCGCGCTGACCGTCTTCCTGTGCTCGGACGCCGCCATCAACGTGCGCGGCCAGGCCTGGGCCATGGACGGCGGCTGGACCGCCGTCTGAGCGCGGTTATTTCGTCAGCTGCACCGAGCCGCTGACGTTCACGGTGACGGTGGCCTTGCCGGCCTCCGTCGGCAGCGCGGCATCGGCCATCTCGGCCTTCATGCGCATGGCCATCATCGGCCGCGGGCCGCCCACCTCGTCGCTGGCGATGTTGATGTCGCCGACGACGTAGCCGCCATAGCCGAACTGCTTCGCGTAGTCGGCCGCCTTGGCGCGGTAGCGCGCGATGGCCTGGGCCGTGATGTCGGCCTCGGCCTTCTCACGCGCCTCGCGCGACAGGCTGTAGCCGACGCGGGCAATCGTCAGCGTGCTGATGCGGCCCGTCAGCTGCGCAATGGCGGCCGTGTCGCGCCCCTCCACCAGCAGCTCGGCACTGCCCTGCCAGCCGTTGATCTTGCCGGTCTTGGGATCGTGGCGCGGGTAGAGCGAGAAGCCGCCGGTCTCCACGTCCACCTGCCCCGGCTTGGCCGCCTTGCGCGCCTCGGCCAGCGCGGCGTCCAGCGCCTGCTTCAGCGCCGTCTGCACGGCGGCCGCCTCCGGGCCCTCGCGCGAGGTGGAGAAGCTCACGCCCAGCACGTCGCGCTGCACCTCGGTGCTGGCGCTGGCCGACAGGCTCAGGCGCTCGCTGGGCGCCTGGGCGGCCGCATGGGCCGACAACGCGAGGGCAAGAGCGGGGAGAACGAGGAACGAGCGCATAGGAAACTCTGTGGCAAGAAGGAAAAGCCCAGCTTACCCGGGGCGGCCGGCAACAAGCTGTAACGGCTGCGCGCTGTCCTACAAGGCGGCGCTGAAAACCTGCTCACAATGTCGCTGTTACAAATTCAGGAAACGCGATGAACAGCACCGCGACACCCCGCCCCAATCGCATCCTCGTCGTCGACGACGATGCCCGCATCCGCGACCTGCTCCGACGCTACCTGACGCAGGAAGGCTTCGAGGTGCTGCTGGCCGAGGACAGCCGCGCACTCAACAAGCAGCTCACCCGCGAGACGGTGGACCTCATCGTGCTGGATCTGATGCTGCCCGGCGAGGACGGCTTGACCATCTGCCGCCGCCTGCGCGCCGCCAACGACAGCACGCCCATCATCATGCTGACCGCCAAGGTGGAGGATGTGGACCGCATCGTCGGCCTGGAGGTGGGTGCCGACGACTACCTGGCCAAGCCCTTCAACCCGCGCGAGCTGCTGGCCCGCATCAACGCCGTGCTGCGCCGCCGCCCGCCGCCGGAAGCCCCGGGCGCGCCCAGCAAGGAGCCGATGACGGTGACCTTCGGCCCGTTCGAGTTCGACCTGGCCCTGCGCCGCCTGACCAAGAACGGCGAGCAGCTGCCGCTGACGACCGGCGAGTTCTCCATGCTCAAGACCCTGGTGCGCCACCCGCGCCAGCCGCTGTCCCGCGACAAGCTGGCCCAGCTGGCCCGCGGCCGCGAGTTCGAGCCCTTCGACCGCAGCCTGGACGTGCAGATCTCGCGCCTGCGCAAGATGCTGGAGGCCGACCCGGCCCAGCCGCGCTACATCCAGACCGTGTGGGGCGTGGGCTACGTTTTCGTCCCCGACGAGAACACGTGAGCGGTATTCGGGCCGAGCGCCGGGCCGCCCCAAGCCGGCCCGCCGGGCGATGTGCTTGCCGGTCGAACCGGCAAGCATCGCCGTCCCCTCGGGGGACCGACCAGGCTTGCCCGCGTACAGCGAGGCAAGACTGGGCGAGGGGCTCGTGATGCCCCGTCCTCATCTGGCGCTGAACCTGTTCTGGCGCACGTTCGCCTGGCTGGCCCTGCTGCTGGCCGGCGCGGTGCTGGCCTGGCAGTACACCTTCAAGCTGCTGGAAGCCCAGCCGCGTGCGCTGGAATCGGCCGAGCAGCTGGCCGGCCTGGTCAAGCTCAGCCGCATCGCGCTGGAGCACACCGACCCCATCAACCGCGTCGCCGTCATCAGCTCGATGTCGCGCGGCGACACGGTGCGGGTGCGCGTGGCCGAGACCAGCGACCGCTGGCTGCCCTATGACACCAGCCCCTTCGCCAAGCAGCTGGCCGCCGAGCTGCGCCACACGCTGGGGCCCGATACCGTCATCGCCCGCAGCGTCAACGACGTGCCCGGCCTGTGGGTGCGCTACATCGTCGGCGAGGACGCCTTCTGGCTGAAGACCTCGCCCGCGCCGCTGTCCGTCGCGATGTCCAGCAACTGGTGGTGGCTGCTGATCGCGCTGCTGGCCACCGTCGTCGGCTCGGCGCTGATCGCCCGCCTCATCAACCAGCCGCTGCGCGAGCTGGCCGATGCCGCCGGCCGCATCCGCGACGGCGAGTACGACTCGCGCCTGGACGAGACGACCATGACCAGCGAGATCCGCGAGGTCAACATGGGCTTCAACCGCATGGCTCGCGAGCTGGCCAAGCTGGAGGAGGACCGCGCCGTCATGCTGGCCGGCATCTCGCACGACCTGCGCACGCCGCTGGCGCGGCTGCGGCTGGAGACGGAGATGAGCGTCAGCGACGATCAGGCCCGCCACTTCATGGCCCAGGACATCGACCAGCTCGACGCCATCATCAGCAAGTTCATGGACTATGCGCGGCCCAACGAGACCCAGCTGCGCGAGGCCAGGCTGGTCGACATCGTCGAGCGCGAGGTGCAGGGCTTCCGCGACCCCGACCAGATCCGCTTCCAGGTGCTGGTCGGCAAGGGGCTCAAGGTCTTCGTCGACGACACGGAGCTGGGCCGCGTGCTGCTCAACCTGTTCGAGAACGCGCGTCGCTACGGCCACCACCCCGGCGAGCCCGCGCGCGTGGACGTCAGCGCGACCCGGGTGGGCGCCTGGATAGAGCTGCGCGTGCGCGACCACGGCCCCGGCGTGCCGCCCGACCGGCTGCAGCGCCTGACCACGCCCTTCTACCGCGGCGACGCCGCCCGCACCGCGGCCAGCGGCGCCGGCCTGGGCCTGGCCATCGTCGACAAATCGGTGCAGCGCCTGGGCGGCCGGCTGACCATCGCCAACGCCCCGGACGGCGGCCTCATCACCACGCTGAGGCTGCAGGCCCACTGAACGGAGCCCGCGGCGGTCGGCTCAGCCCGCCGCGGCCAGCAGGCAGACCGCCCGCGCCTCGATGGCCCGGCCCTCGCCCACCGGCCCCATCTTCTCGGCCGTCTTGGCCTTCACGTTGACCTGGGCCGCATCCACGCCCAGCACCTCGGCCAGCCGCGCGCGCATCGCCGGGATGTGCGGCGCCATCTTGGGCGCCTGGGCGACGATGGTGCTGTCCAGGTTGACCAGCCGCCAGCCCGCCTCGCGCACGCGGCGGTAGGCCTGGTCCAGCAGCAGCATGGAGTCCGCGCCCTTGAACTCGGCCGCCGTGTCGGGAAAGAGCTTGCCGATGTCGCCCAGCGCCGCGGCGCCCAGCAGCGCATCGGTGATCGCATGCGCGAGCGCGTCCGCGTCCGAATGGCCCAGCAGGCCGTGCGTATGGGGGATGGTGACGCCGCCGAGGATCAGCGGCCGGCCGGTGACGAGCTGGTGGGTGTCCCAGCCCTCGCCGATTCGAAGCGCGGGAAGAGTCATGCCGGCATTGTCGCCTCCTGCTATCGTGCGCCCGCCATGAAACGCCTGCTCCTGCTTCTGTGCCTGGTCACCGGCGCCGCGCTGGCCGCCGAGCCGCCCCGCCCCAAGATCGGCCTGGTGCTGTCCGGCGGCGGCGCCCGCGGCCTGGCCCATATCGGCGTGCTGCGCGTGCTGGAGGAGATGCAGGTGCCGGTGGACCTCATCGTCGGCACCAGCATGGGCGCCGTGGTCGGCGGGGCCTATGCCGCCGGGCGCAGCGTCGACGAGCTGGAAGCGCTGGTCAAGAGCGCCAACTGGAACGCCATCCTGGCCGACCGCCCGGCGCGCGACCGCCTGTCCGTGCGCCGCCGCGAGGACGACGAACGCCTGCCCTCGCGCATCGAGTTCGGCTTCGACCTGCAGCGCGGCGTCATGCTGCCCGGCGGCGCGGCGGCCAACGGCCAGCTGGAGGCCACGCTGTCCTCGCTGCTGCCCGCCACGCGCACCGACGACCCGCTGCGCCGGCTGCCCATCCCCTTCCGCGCCATCGCGACGGACCTGTTGTCCGGCGCCATGCTGGACCAGGCCGACACGCCGCTGTTCGAGGCCTTGCGCGCCTCCATGGCCGTGCCCGGCGTGTTCGCGCCGCTGCGCGTGGGCGGCCGGCCGCGCGTGGACGGCGGCCTGGTGCGCAACCTGCCCATAGACATCGCGCGCCAGCTCGGCGCCGACATCGTCATCGCCGTCAACGTCGGCACGCCGCTGCTGGAAGACCGCGAGATCACCAGCGCCGTCACGGTGGCCAACCAGATGCTGCAGATCCTGACCGAGCAGAACGTGCAGCGCTCGCTGCGCGAGCTGCAACGGCGGGACATCGTCATCGACCCCGACCTGCCGGGCATGGGCTTCATGGACTTCCAGCGCGCCGACGAGGCCATCGCCACCGGCCGCCGCGCCGCGCTGGCGGCCGGCGAGCGGCTGGCGGCGCTGTCCGCCCCCGGGCCCCAAGCCACGCTGCAGGCCCGCCGCCTGGGCCAGCCCGAGGCGGCGCTGGGCGCGCTGCCGCTGGCGGAGCTGACGTTCAGCGGCGCCCAGCGCGTCAACCCCGAGGCCTTGCGCGCCGAACTGGCGCTGCGGCCGGGAGACGCCGTGGGCCGGGCGGAGCTGAACCGCGCCGTCGAGCGCCTGGACGGCATGGGCGACTTCGAGCGCATCGAGACCGACGTCGACGACCGCGACGGCCGGCGCAGCGTCGGCTTCCGGCTCACCGAGGCCGACTGGGCCGCCAGCCGGGTGCGGCTGGGCCTGGAGCTCTACAGCAACTTCGCCGACGCCAGCAGCTATTCGCTGGTCGCCATGCATGTCGCGAACTGGCTCAACCCCTGGGGCGCCGAGCTGCGCAGCATCGCGCGCATCGGCTCCACGCGCGGCCTCAACAGCGAGTTCTACCAGCCGCTGGGCCCGGGCTCGCGCTGGTTCGGCGCGGCCCGCCTGGCCTACACGGCCGGCAGCAACGATGTCTTCGACCAGGGCCAGCGCGCGCTGCGCCTGTCCAGCAGCCTGACCAGCGCCCAGCTGGAGCTGGGCTACCGCATCGCCGGCCTGGGCGACCTGCGCCTCGGCGCGGGCCGGCTGCGCGCCAACGACGAGGTGGTGCTGCCCGTCACGCCCGAGAACGGCCGGCGCTCGCAGTCCTATGGCCAGCAATACCTGGAGCTGCACACCGACACGCTGGACTCGCTGGCCTTCCCCAGCCGCGGCCAGTGGACCACGGCGCGCATCGAATGGCTGCATCCGCGCGGCGAGCCCCGCGTCATCAACGCCTCGCTGCTGGGCCTGGCGGCCTTCCGCCTGGGCGAATGGGCCGGCCAGCTGTACGGCGAGGTGGCCCATGCCGAGCGCGGCCAGACGCGCTCGCTGGGCGGCTATCTGCGCCTGTCCGGCACGCCGGACGGCTCGCTGGTGGGCGAGAACATGGCGCTGACCCGCCTCGTCATGGCGCGGCGCATCGGCGAGATGCCCGTGGGCCTGGGCGGCGCGGTGCGCATCGGCTTCTCGCTGGAGACGGGCGCGGTCGGCAGCGGCGCGGGGCTCAAGCTCTCCAACCTGCCGCGCAGCGGCTGGCGCCAGGCGGCCAGCGGCTTCCTCAGCGTGGACACGCGCTTCGGCCCCTTCTTCCTGGCGCTGGGCAGCACGCGCGGCGGCGACACCTCGGCCTATCTGCTGCTGGGGCCCACCTGGTAAAGCCAGCGCCCCGCGAGCTCGAAGTCCTCCGGCCAGGTCACCTTGAAATTGGCCATGGAGGCCCGCACCAGCCGCGGCGCCAGGCCCAGCGCCTCGACGGCGCTGGCCTCGTCGGTGGCGGCCGCACCCATGGCCGTCAAGGCCTGCTCGATCAGGCCCAGGCGGAACATCTGCGGCGTCTGCGCGGCCCATTTGTCGCGGCGGTCCACGGTGGCGGTGACACGACCGCCCGCATCGCCGGCCTTGAGCGTGTCGGCGACGGGCTGGGCCAGCAGGCCGCCGACGGCGTCATGCTCGCAGGCGTCGATGAGGGCATCCACCCACTCGGGCCGCAGCAGGCAGCGCGCGGCGTCGTGCACCAGCACCCAGTCGTCATCACCCGCGCCGCGGCGGCGCAGTTCGGCCAGGCCGCCCAGCACACTGTCGGCGCGGCTGGCGCCGCCCACGCGCGCCGCCCAGCCGGTGTAGTCCGGCAGGGCCGCCTCGAAGCGGTCGTCGGCCGGCGACAGCACCACCAGCGTCTGCGCGAGGCGCGGCACCGCCGCCAGCGCGGCCAGCGTGTGGGCCAGCAGGGGCCGGCCGGCGATCTCGACATATTGCTTGGGAATGCCGGCCCCGGAGCGCTCGCCGATGCCGGCGGCCGGCACCAGGGCATAGCAGCGCGGGCTGCGCGCGTCTGTGTTCATGGCGGCATTAAAGCAGCAGGTAGTCCACCGGCCGCAGCGCCGGCGGCGGCGCCGGGTCGCCCAGCGCCTCGCGCAGGTCGATTTCGATGCCGCGGCAGATGGCGTCCAGCGCCAGGTCGTTGGCCGAGGTGCCGAACGGCTCCTCGATTTCGTCACCCAGCGCGTCCAGGCCGAAGAAGGTGTAGGCGACGATGGCCACGACCAGCGGCGTCATCAGGCCGATGGAATCCACCAGGCCGAACGGCAGCAGGAAGCAGTACAGATAGGCCGTGCGGTGCAGCAGCAGCGAGTACGAAAACGGCAGCGGCGTGTTGCGGATGCGCTCGCAGCTGGCCGCCGCCGCCGTCAGCGCCGACAGCGTGTGGTCGATCTGCATCGTGCTCAGGCTGTCGTAGCGGCCCTCGCGGCGGCACTGGGCGAGGTCGGCGCCCATGTTCATCATCAGCGCGGCCGGGCGGTTGCGCGCCTTCGCCAGCCCTTCGCGCTCGGTAGTACGCAGCAGGCCGTCCAGCCCGCTGTCGTCGGCGGGCTGGTCGCGCAGCAGCTGCTTGAGGCTGGTGCAGAAGGCGGCCGCGCGCAGCACCATGCGCACGCGCACGTCGCTCAGGTCGCGCGGATCGGCCAGCGCGGTGGGATGCTCGCCCAGGTGGAGCACCTGGCGGGCCAGGCTGCGCGAGCGCAGCAGCAGCTCGCCCCAGAGCTTGCGCGCCTCCCAGAAGCGGTCATAGCAGGCGCTGTTGCGAAATCCCAGGAAGATGGCCAGCGGCAGGCCCATCAGCGTGAACGGGATGGTCGAGACCAGCACCGCGTTGTGGCTGGCCAGCGCGTGGTGCGCCAGCGTGACGACGACGGCCAGCAGGATGTTGGCGAGCAGCACCCCGCGGATGCGCCCCAGGATGGAGCCGCGCAAGATGAAGAAGAGCTCGACCCCGGAGGGCCTGTCGCGAAGAATCATGGCGGTGAGGCGAAAACGCAGCGGCACGGCGGCCGGCCCCCGGGCCGGCCACGGACATTCACGGCAGCATGCGCCCCTGCTGCAGGTAGCGCTGGTGCCAGGCGAAGGCTTCGCCCAGCAGATGGGGCGTGTGCTGGCCCGGCGCGCCGCGGCGGGCGCGCTCGAAGTAGTCGCGCAGCAGCGGCCGGTAGTCGGGGTGGGCGCAGCGCTCGATGACCAGCGCGGCGCGCGCCTTGGGCGACAGGCCGCGCAGGTCCGCCAGGCCCTGCTCGGTGACGATGACCTGCACGTCGTGCTCGGTGTTGTCCACGTGGCTGACCATGGGCACGATGCAGGAGATCGCGCCGCCCTTGGCGACCGACGGCGTCATGAAGATGGACAGGTAGGCGTTGCGGGCGAAGTCGCCCGAGCCGCCGATGCCGTTCATGATGCTGGAGCCCATCACGTGCGTGGAGTTCACGTTGCCGTAGATGTCGCACTCGATCATCGCGTTCATCGCGATGACGCCCAGCCGGCGGATCAGCTCCGGGTGGTTGCTGATCTCCTGCGGCCGCAGCACGATGCGCTGGCGGTAGAAATCCAGGTCGCGCTCGAAACGCGCCTGCGCCGCCGGGCTGAGCGACAGCGCCGTGGCCGATGCCGACGCCAGCTTGCCGCTGGCCAGCATGTCCAGCATGCCGTCCTGCAGCACCTCGGTGAAGGCGGTGAGGCGCTCGAACGGGCCCTTGTTGAGGCCGGCCAGCACCGCGTTGGCCGTGTTGCCCACGCCAGACTGCAGCGGCAGCAGCTCCGGCGACAGCCGGCCGCGCGCGACCTCGTGCTGCAGGAACTCGAGCAGGTGGCCGGCAATGGCCTGCGAGACGGCGTCCGGCTCGGCGAACGCGGAGTTGCGGTCGGGCTGGTCGGTCTCGACGACGGCGACGACCTTGCTCAGGTCGCAGTGCAGATAGGCCTCGCCGATGCGCTGGTCGGGCGCCGTGATCGGGATGGGCTTGCGGTGCGGCGGCAGCGCGGTGCCGTAGTAGACGTCATGCATGCCCTCCATCGCGGCGGGCACACGGCGGTTGACCTCGAGGATGATCTTGTCGGCCTGGTCCAGCCAGGTCTTGTTGTTGCCCACCGACGTGGACGGGATCAGCCGCCCGTCCGGCAGGATGCCGGCCACCTCGACGACCGCGACGTCCAGCTTGCCGAAGTAGCCGAACCACACGTACTGCGCCACCTGGCCCAGGTGGATGTCGGTGTACTCCATCTCGCCGGCGTTGATGCGCGCACGGCCGACCGGGTCGCTCTGGAAGGGCATGCGCAGGCCGACGCCGTCGACCTGGGCCAGTGCGCCGTCGAGCTCGGGCGCCGTCGAGGCGCCGGTCCACAGCCCGATGCGAAAGCCCCGGCCCTCGGCATGGAGGCGGCCGATGCGCGCGGCGAGCGCCTGCGGCACGGCCTTGGGGTAGCCGGCGCCGGTGAAGCCGCTCATGCCGACGTTGGCACCCGACGGGATCAACTCCGCCGCGGCCTCCGCGGTCATCAGGCGCTGGCGCAGGCCTTCATGCTGGATGCGGGAGGTGACGGACATAGGCAGGGCGCGCATACTGGTAAACCCTGAAGCTTAGCCCATGAGCCGCGGCCGGCCCGGCGTCTCAGCCGTCGTGGCCGGGATTCCTGCGTGCCAGCCGCCGCAGCAGCCCCGGCCAGGCCAGTTCGGCGCCGCTGCCGCGCATGACCTTCTCGCCCGCCGCGCGCACGCCGGCCAGGATGGGCGCGGGGATGCGGATCAGCTCGGCCCCGCCGGCCTGGGCCGCGATCTGGATCTCGCAGGCGCGCTGCAGCATGAACATCTTCAGGAAGGTGTCGGCCGCGCTGCGGCCCAGCGTCAGCAGTCCGTGGTTGCGCAGCAGCATCAGCGAGGTGGCGCCGAGGTCGGCGACGAGGCGGGCCTTCTCGTCGGGGTTGAGCGCCACGCCTTCGTAGTCGTGATAGCTCAGCGAGGCCAGCGGGAACAGGCTGTGCTGCGAGATCGGCAGCAGGCCCTCGCGCTGCGCGCTGACGGCCACGCCGGCCACCGTGTGCAGGTGCATGACGAAGCGCGCGTCCTCGCGCGCCTCGTGCACGGCGCTATGGATGATGAAGCCGGCCGGGTTGACGTCGTAGTCGCTGGGCTGGACCTTCTCGCCGGCCTTGTCCACCTTCACGAGGCTGCTGGCCGTGATCTCCTCGAACATCATCCCGTAGGGGTTGATCAGGAAGTGATGCTCGGGGCCCGGCACGCGCGCCGAGATGTGGGTGAAGATGAGGTCGTCCCAGCCGTGCAGCGCGGCGAGGCGGTACAGCGCCGCGAGGTCGCAGCGGACGGCCCATTCCTCGGGGCCGATGTGGGCGGGGCGGGCCATGCTGTCTCCTGGAGTTTCGCTCCAGGATAGTCCCGCAGCCTGACGCGCGCTGTCGCCTGGGCGGCTGCGGGGACAATCGCGTGGTCATGCTGATCTCCGACTTCCGCCAGCGCCTGCGCGCGCTGGGCGCCAATCCCGCCCATGAGTCCCGCGTGCTGCGCCACTGGGTGCAGGCCTTGCCGCTGGACGCCGGCAGGCAGCCGCTGCAGGGCTGGCTACCCAAGGCCGTGTTCGAGGCGCTGCCGGGGCTGATGGCCGAGCTGGAAGGGCTCGTGGCGCTGCGCAGCGAGCATGCCGGCGGCGACGGCGCGTCGGCCCGGCTGCTGCTGGGCCTGGCCGACGGCCAGACCGTGGAGACCGTGCTGCTGCCGCGCGACGGCGTCTGCGTGTCCAGCCAGGTGGGCTGCGCGGTGGGCTGCCGCTTCTGCATGACCGGCGTGGACGGCCTGATCCGCCAGGTCGGCAGCGCGGAGATCGTGGCCCAGGTGGTGCTCGCGCGGCGCAAGAACCCGCGACTGAAGAAGGTGGTGTTCATGGGCATGGGCGAGCCCTCGCACAACCTGGCCAACGTGCTGGACGCGATCACGCTGCTGGGCCGCGAGGGCGGCTTCGCGCACAAGCAGCTGGTGTTCTCCACGGTGGGCGACGAGCGCGCCTTCGCGGCGCTGAACCAGGCCGAGGTGCGCCCGGCGCTGGCGCTGTCGCTGCACACGACGGACGCCGCCAAGCGCGCCGAGCTGCTGCCGCGCGCGCCGCGGCTCACGCCTGAGCAACTCGTTGACGCCGCCGATGCCTATGGCCGCGCCAGCGGCTATCCAGTCCAGTACCAATGGACGCTGCTGGACGGCGTCAACGACGGCGCCGAGGAGCTGGACGGCATCGTGCGCCTGCTGCAGGGCCGCTACGGCCTCTTGAACATGATCCCCTTCAACAGCGCCCCCGGCCTGCCCTTCACGCGGCCGAGCTGGGAGCGGGCGCGGGCCATCGCCGCCGAGCTGAGCCGTCGCGGCGTGCTGACCAAGCTGCGCGACTCCGCCGGCCAGGACGTCGAGGGCGGCTGCGGGCAGTTGCGCGCCCGCGAGGCGGTGGGGCGCCCGGTGCGCGTCGTGGCGCGCGCGGCTCAACCGGCGCGATAGGCGTCCGCGTCCAGCCCGAGGCGGCGGATGCGGTCGTGCAGCGTCTTGCGCGCCAGGCCCAGGCGCTCGCCGGCGCGGGCGATATTGCCGCCGCTCTCCTGCAGGGCCTGCACGATCCATTGCCGCTCCACCGAAGCCAGCGCCTCGTCCAGCGGCGCCTGCGGCAGGGCCACCGGCTCGCTGGGCCGCGGCGCCACCGGCGCCGCCTCGCTGACCAGGCCCAGCACCCAGCGCTCGGCGAAGTTGCGCAGCTCGCGCACATTGCCGGGCCAGTCGCGCGCCTGCCAGGCGGCCAGCTGCGCGGCCGTCCAGGGCGGCACGGGGCGCTGCAGGCGCTCGGCGGCCTGCGCGCAGAAGCGGCCCAGCAGCAGCGGGATGTCCTCGCGGCGCTGGCGCAGCGGCGGCAGCATCAGGCTGGCCACGTCGAGGCGGTAGAACAAGTCCTCGCGGAAACGCCCTTCCCTGGCCTGGGCCAGCAGGTCCACCTTGGTCGCGGCGACGATGCGGCAGCCCAGCGGATGGGCCTGGTTGGAGCCCAGCCGCTCCACGCTGCGCTCCTGCAGCACGCGCAGCATCTTGACCTGCAGCGCCAGCGGCATGGACTCGATCTCGTCGAGGAAGACCGTGCCGTCGCCGGCGAACTCCAGCTTGCCGATGCGGCGCTTGCTGGCGCCCGTGTAGGCGCCGGCCTCGGCGCCGAAGATCTCCGACTCGAACACGCTCTCGGGCAACGCGCCGCAGTTGATCGCGACGAAGGCGCCGCGGGCGCCGCTGGCCGCATGCAGGGCCCGCGCCACCAGCTCCTTGCCGGTGCCGGTCTCGCCATGCACCAGCACGTCCACGCGCGCCTGCCCCAGCGTGCCGATCAGCGTGCGCAGCTGCTCCATCGCGGCGCTGGCGCCCAGCAGGCTGCCGGCCGGGCCGCCGCCATGCTGGTCCGCCAGCTGGGCCTTGAGCCGCCGGTTCTCCAGCACCAGGCGGCGCTGCGCCAGCGCGCGGCGCACCACTTCCACCAGGTGCTCCGACGAGAAGGGCTTCTCGATGAAGTCCCAGGCGCCGTCGCGCATGGCCTCCACCGCCATGCCGATGTCGCCATGGCCGGTGACGAGGATGACGGGCAGCTCCGGATCCTGCTCGCGCAGCGCGTGCAGCAGCACCAGCCCGCTGTCGCCGGGCAGCTGCACGTCGCAGACGACCACGCCGGCGAACCCCGGCTGCAGCCAGGCGCGCGCGGCCTCGGCGGAATCGACAGCCCGGGCCCGCAGGCTGGCCAGGCGCAGGCTCTGCGCGGTGGCCAGGCGCACATGCTCGTCGTCCTCGACGAGCAGCACGTCCACGGGTTCGGTCCAGGCCATCATGGCATTGTCGGGCGATCAGGCCAGCGGCAGCCTGAGCGTGAACTGTGCGCCGCCGCCGTCGCGGTTGCCGCCCTGCAGCGAGCCGCCCAGCGCATTGGCGATGGAGGCGGAGATGGACAGCCCCAGGCCCAAGCCCTCGCCGCGGCGCTTGGTCGTGAAGAAGGGCTCGAACAGGCGCGCCTGCACGTCCTCGCTGAGCCCGGGGCCGTCGTCGCTGACGCGCAGCAGCGCCTGGCCGGCGCCGGCGTCCACCTCGGCTTGCAGCGTCACCGTGCCGCCGCCGGCCTCGGCGCTGGCGTCGATGCCGTTGCGCAGCAGGTTGACCAGCACCTGCTCGATGCGCACCTGCTGGCCCAGCACGGCCAGGCCCGGCGGCACGGGCGGGCAGTCCAGCCCGACGTGGCGGCGCCTGGCCTCGGCGCCCACCAGGGCCAGCGCCGCCTCGAAGGCCGCGGCCACCGGCACGGGCTGCACGCGCAGCTCGTCGCGCCGCGCAAAACCCTTGAGCTGGGCCACGATGGCGGCGATGCGCTGCGTGAGCTGGGCCATGGCGTCCAGGTTGCCCTCGGCATCGGCCTGCATGCCGCGCGCCAGGAAGACGCGGGCGTTGTCGTTCAGCGCCCGCAGCGCCGCCAGCGGCTGGTTGATCTCGTGCGTGATGCTGGCGGCCAGCTGGCCCAGCACGGCCAGCTTGCCGGCCTGCACCAGCTCGTCCTGCGTGGCGCGCAGCGTCTGCTCGGTGCGGTGCAGCTCGTCCACGCGTGCCTGCAGTTCGCGCGTGCGCGCCGCGATGCGCGCCTCCAGGCTGTCGTAGGCGGCGCGCAGCTCGCCCTGGGCGGCCAGGCGCTCGCGGGCGCGGCGGCGGCGCAGCTGCAGATAGGCCAGCAGCAGCAGCAGCGACACCCAGCCCAGCGCCGCGGCCCAGGCACGGCCGGCGGCGATCTGCTCGGCGCCGCGGATCTCGGTGAAGGACAGCAGCGTCCAGCCGCGGCCCTCGACGGGCTGCTCGGTGGTCAGCGCGCGCAGCCAGCCGGGCGCGGTGGCGATGCGCTCCACGCGCAGCTCGCCGGAGCGGCGGGCCAGCTGGCGCCCCAGCGGCGCCAGCGGCAGGTCGCCGTACTGCTGGGTCTCGCGCAGCTCGGCCCGCGCGACGGCGGACAGCGGCAGCAGCGTGCGGTACTTCCACTCGGGACGGCTGGCCAGGAACACCACGCCGCGCGCATCGGCCAGCATCAGCTCGCCGGCGCTGCGCGCCCAGTTGGCCTCCATCTCGTCCAGCGAGACCTTGAGCACGACGACGCCCGCGGCCGGGCCGGCCAGGCGCTGGGCGATGAAATAGCCCGGCGTGCCGGTGGTGGAGCCACGCGCATAGAAATGGCCGCTGCCGCGGGCCAGCGCGTCGCGGAAATAGGGTCGGAAAGCGTAGTTCTGGCCAACGAAGCTCTGTGCGTCGCGCCAGTTGCTGGACGCCAGCGCCTGGCCCCGGGCGTCGATGAGGAAGACGGCCGCGGCGGCGGCATCGCGGGCCACGCCTTCCAGCAATGCGTCGACCTCGGCCCGGCGCGCCGGCGAGCCGGGCTGCTGCAGCAGGCCGGCCAGCGCCGGATGGCGGGCCAGCACCTGCGGCAAGGCCTCGTACTTGTCCAGCGCGCCGCTCAGCTCGTGGGCCACGAAGCGCAGATGGCGCTGGGCGTCGTCATGGGTCTGGGCCAGCGCCAGGTCCAGCGACAGCCGCCACGCGGCATAGGCCACCGCCGCGCCGCCCAGCAACGCCAGCGCCAGCAGCGCGAGGCTGCGTTGCCAGCGGGGGCGTTTCAACGTTCTAGCCATGCGACAGCTTATTCGGGCCGAGCGCCGGGCCTGGCGAAGAGCCAAGCCGCTGTCTTGGCGCGGCCCGCAAGGCGACCCAGCGTACCCGCTGGGCCGGGGGCTTCAGGCCAAAGCTTCGGCATCGATACGCGAATGCCGACGCGTGTCACGCATCAGCAGATAGACGAGCAGCGAGCAGGCGATCACCGCGGTCGCGTACCAATAGAAGCCGCTCTCGATGCCCTGCTGCTTGAACCACAACGCGATGTACTCGGCACTGCCGCCGAACACCGACACGGCGATCGCATAGGGCACGCCCACGCCGGTGGCGCGGATGGAGGCCGGGAACAGCTCGGCCTTCACGACGGCGTTGATGGAGGTGTAGCCGCTGACGATGAGCCAGGCGCAGGCGATCAGGCCGAAGGCCTCCCAGGGCCCTTGCGCATGGCGGATGGCGGTCAGCAGCGGCACCGTGAACAGCGTGCCCAGGATGGCAAAGCCCAGCAGCAGCGGCTTGCGGCCGATGCGGTCCGACAGCGCGCCGTACAGCGGCTGCAGCAGCGCGGCGAACACCAGGCTGGCGGCGGACACGGCGGTGGTCTGCGCATCCGTCAGGCCCACCGACAGCTTCAGGAACTTCTGCATATAGGTGGTGTAGACGTAGAAGGCCAGCGTGCCGCCCATGGTCAGGCCGATGACGATCAGGCATTCGCGCGGGTGCTGCAGCAGCAGCTTGAAGCCGCCCATGCGGTCCTTGCCCTGCTTGCGCTGGGTCTCGAAGGCCTTGGTCTCGGGCAGGTCGGAACGCATGATCAGCGCGACGACGGCCAGGCCGGCGCCGATGAAGAACGGGATGCGCCAGCCCCAGGCCTTGAGTTCGGCCGTGTTCAGCACGAAGTTCTGCAGCACCAGCAGCACCACCAGCGCCGTCAGCTGGCCGCCGATCAGCGTCACGTACTGGAAGCTGGAATAGAAGCCGCGGTGCTTGGACGTGGCCATCTCGGACAGATAGGTGGCACTCGAGCCGTACTCGCCGCCCAGGCTCAGGCCTTGCAGCAGCCGCGCGATCAGCAGGATGGCCGGGGCCCAGACGCCCGCGGACGCATAGGTGGGCGAGCAGGCGATCATCAGCGAGCCGCCGCACATCAGCGTGACCGAGGTCATCAGCGCCAGGCGCCGGCCGTGGCGGTCGCCGATGTAGCCGAACAGCAGGCCGCCGATGGGGCGGATGAAGAAGCCCAGCGCGAAGATGGCCGCGGTGGACATGGACTGCGCCACCGGGTCTTCGGACGGGAAGAAGGCCGACGAGAAGTACAGCGAGAAGGCCGCGTAGCAGTAGAAGTCGTACCACTCGACGAGGTTGCCGATGGAGCCGACGAAGATGGCCTTGACGCGCTTGAGTTCTATGGGATCGGGCGCGGGGCCCGCGGCGCTGCCGGGATGAATCGCAGACATGCTGTCTCCTGGGTTTGTGTGCCCCAGCATGAGCAGCTTGCGTGCCAAGTCCGTGCGCGGCGCCGCCCCGGGTTGGGGCGGGCTTCCCGGCTGGCGGGATCGGCGGGTTCTCGCCACATCCAGCGGAATCACGGCAGCTGGCGGCGGCAATCCGCCGACCCACCCGGGCTCAGAAGCGCAGATCGACCCGCGCCATGTCGAAGCGCGCACCCTCGCCGTCGCGCCTGACGCTGACGATGCGGAAGCTCTTCGCCGTGCCGACGCGGTACTCGTAGTCACCGGCCCGGGGCTCGCGGCCGTCGCAGCTGAGCCGCTCGGAGTCCTTGGGCGGCTTCACGCGGGCGGCCGGCTCGCGGCAGTCCAGCACCTCGCCGTAGCGGCCCAGCGCCTGGGCGTAGAACGCGGCGACGCGCTCGGGCGGGGCGGCGACACGGAACTTCATCACGTCGACCTTCAGGCCGAACCGGCCGGCCCAGGCGCCCAGCGTGACGGCCGCCTTGTCATCCTGGCCCTCCTTGAAGAGCCGGGCGCCGTCATAGACCGGCAGGCCCAGGTCGGCGGCCTCGGTGCGGCCATGGCCTTCCAGGCCCATGCTGAAGTCCAGCTCGCCGGCGGCGGCGCTGGACGCGGCCAGCACGAGGGCCAGGGCGGCGAGGCGGCGGCGCTGGGTCATGTCGATCTCCTGAGTGTGGGTGTCAGGGGTCGACGCTACGCAGCGCCAAACCCGCGCGCCAGGCAGGCGCGACGGACCGCAGCCCGGGCGGGACAGGCTGCAGCCGCCGCCGACGGCCGCATCAGCCAGCCTTGCGCGCCGCCACCCAGTCCTGCACCAGTTCGCGCAGCACCGGCAGCGGCACCTGGCCGGCCGTCAGCACGACGCGGTGGAAGCCCTTGACGTCGAACTTCGCCCCCAGCGCCGCCTCGGCCTCGGCACGCAGCTTGGTGATCTCCAGCTGGCCGATCTTGTAGCCCAGCGCCTGGCCGGGCCAGACGATGTAGCGCTCCACCTCGGAGACCACGTCGCTCTCGGCCATGGACGAGTTGTCCAGCATGTAGCGTATGGCCTGCTCGCGCGTCCAGCCCTTGTGGTGCAGGCCGGTGTCCACCACCAGGCGCATCGCACGCAGCTGCTCGTCGGACAGCCGCCCGTACCACTGGTAGGGGTCGGTGAACAGGCCCAGCTCCTTCCCCAGGCTCTCGGCGTACAGCGCCCAGCCCTCCACATAGGCCGTGTAGCTGCTGCCGAAGCGGCGGAACTTGGGCAGGTCCTTGTCCTCCTGCGCGATGGCAATCTGGAAATGGTGGCCCGGCGAGGCCTCGTGCAGCGACAGCGTCTCCATGCCGAAGATGGGCTGGGCCTTCAGGTTGAAGGTGTTGACGTAGAACACGCCGGGGCGCGAGCCGTCGCTGGACGGGCTCTGGTAGGAGGCGCCGGCGGCGCTCTCGGCGCGGAAGGCCTCCACCTCGCGCACCTCGTAGTCGGCCTTGGGCTGAATGTCGAAGAGCTTGGGCGTCAGGCCGTTGATCTTCTTCTGCAGCTCGCGGTAGCCGGCCAGCAAGTCCTCGGGCTTGGTGTAGTAGAACTTGGGGTCGTCCTGCAGATGCTTGAAGAAGGCCTTCAGGTCGCCGGGGAAGCCGACCTGTTTTCGCACGCCCTCCATCTCGCCCAGGATGCGCGCCACCTCCTTCAGCCCGATCTCGTGGATCTGGTCGGGCGACAGCTTCAGCGTCGTCGACTGCTGCACCCGGTGCGCGTACCAGGCCTTGCCGTCCGGCAGGGCCGACCAGGCCGTCGTCTTGCGCGCCTGGGGCATGTAGTCGTCACGCACAAAGGCCAGCAGGCGGGCATAGGCGGGCAGCACCCGGGTCGACAGCAGCTGGCGCATCGCGGCCGTGATGCGCTCGCGGTCCGCGGCCGGCACGGCGTCGGGGAAGCTCTTGATCGGCCCCCAGAACAGGCTCTGCTCGGGATCGCTCACGGCCAGCGCCTGCAGCTGCGGCAGCACCTTCTCCATGACGGCCCGGGGCTGGGTCACGCCGGCCTTGAGGCCGGCACGCATATTGGCCACGGTGCCGTCGAGGACCGGCACGGCCAGGGCCAGGCGCTTGAGCCAGTCGTCGTAATCCTTGGTCGTCTTGAACGGCTGGATGGACTGCCCCGAGCCCATCTGCGCCAGGAAGCTGGGCAGGCCGCCGATCTGGCTGATGGGCTGCATCCAGTCGGGGAAGCGCTCGCCGGCCAGGCTCTGCTCCAGGTCCAGCTTGAGGATGCTGTAGGAGACGCGGTCCTTGGGCGCCAGCTTGGCCGGGTCGAAGCCGGCCAGCTGCTTCAGCGTCTGCAGCAGCTCGCGCCGGGCCTGGGCGCGGTAGGCGGCCGTCGTCGTGTCGACGAGGCGATCGTTGTAGCGCGGGTCGCCCAGCGCGGTGGCCAGCACCGGCTGGCGCTGCAGCGTCAGCTCCCACTGGGCGTCCAGCCACTGATGGAAGCGTTCGCTCTCGGTGGGCGCGGCCCAGGCGGGCAGGCTCAGCAGGAGTGAGATCGGGAGCAGGCTGAGGGCGTGACGACGGCGCATGGGGTCTCCGGTTGGAAGGCCGCGATGCTAGCGATGCCCCTGACCTCCGGCCAAAGGGCATGCCCTCCCTAAAATCTTGCCAAGCCCCGTTCCCGGGGCTGTTGTCGTTTGTAGGTCCGCATGACGCTCACTTCGCTGCCGGTCATCCAGCCGGGCAAGAAATTCACCCATCCCCGCCCGCTGGGCTCGGCCGACGCGCTGCTGCTCGCGCGCTTCGCGCAGCAGCAGCGCGACGCCGGCCGCCTGGCCGCCATCTTCACGGCCGAGCCCGGCGACACGCAGCGGCTGGAGGACGAGCTGAAGTTCTTCGCGCCGGAGCTGAAGGTGGCCGTGTTCCCGGACTGGGAGACCCTGCCCTATGACAGCTTCAGCCCGCATCAGGACCTGATCTCGGAGCGCCTGGCCACGCTGTGGGAGCTGCTGCAAAGCAGGACGACGAAAAGCATAGACGTCGTGCTGATGCCCGCCTCCACGGCCCTGGCCCGGCTGGCGCCGCCCAGCTTCCTGGCCGGCACCACCTTCAACTTCAAGCAAAAGCAGCGCCTGGACGAGGCCTCGCTGCGCGCGCAGCTGACGCTGGCCGGCTACACGAACGTCAGCCAGGTCGTGCAGCCCGGCGAGTACGCGGTGCGCGGCGGCCTCATCGACCTGTTCCCAATGGGCTCGGCCGTGCCCTACCGCGTGGACTTGTTCGGCGACGAGGTGGACTCCATCCGCACCTTCGACCCCGACAGCCAGCGCAGTCTCTACCCGGTGCCCGAGGTGAGGCTGCTGCCGGGCCGCGAGTTCCCGATGGACGAGGCCGCGCGCAAGGCCTTCCGCAACCGCTGGCGCGAGAAGATGGACGGCGACCCGAGCAAGTCGCGCATCTACCGCGACATCGGCGAGGGCATTGCGTCGGGCGGCATCGAGTACTACCTGCCCATCTTCTTCGAGCAGACCGCCACCGTGTTCGACTACCTGGGCGCCGAGGCGGGGCTGGCCCTGCACGGCGAGGTGGACGAGGCCATACAGCGCTTCTGGACCGACACCAAGGAGAGACACCGCTTCCTGCAGCACGACCCCGAGCGGCCGCTGCTGCCGCCGCAGGAGATTTTCCTCACCAGCGAGGACTTCTTCGGCCTGACCCGGCCGCATGCGGTGCTGTCGGTGCGCGGCAGCGAGCCGGTGGAGTTCGCCCGCCCCTTGCCCGACGTCAGCGTGGAGCGCGGCGCGCAGGAGCCGCTGGCGCGGCTGGAGGCGCATCTGCAGAGCACGCCGCACCGCGTGCTGCTGCTGGCCGAGAGCGAGGGCCGGCGCGAGAGCCTGCTGGAGCAGCTGCGCGACCACAAGATCAACCCGCCGTCGGTCGCCAGCCTGGCCGAGTTCTGGGACAGCGACGAGAAATACGCCATCACGGCCGCGCCGCTGGCGAGCGGCTTCTTCTGGAACGACCCGGCACAGCCGGTCCAGCTCATCACCGAGACCGAGCTGTTCGCGACGACGCCCACCACGCGGCGGCGCCGCAAGCAGGAGCAGGTCAGCGACGTCAACGCACTCATCAAGGACCTGTCCGAGCTGAAGGTGGGCGACCCGGTCGTGCACATCAACCACGGCATAGGCCGCTACCAGGGCCTCGTGAACATCGATGTCGGCGACGGCCAGAAGAGCGAGTTCCTGCATCTGGAATACGCCGACAAGGCCACGCTGTACGTGCCTGTCGCGCAGCTGCACCTGATCGGCCGCTACACCGGCGTGTCGCCCGAGGAGGCGCCGCTGCACAAGCTGGGCTCGGGCCAGTGGGAAAAGGCCAAGCGCAAGGCCGCCGAGCAGGTGCGCGACACGGCCGCCGAGCTGCTCAACCTGTACGCCCGCCGCGCCGCGCGCGAGGGCCATGCCTTCCGCTACTCGGGCCATGACTACGAGGCCTTTGCCGCGTCGTTCGGCTTCGAGGAGACGCCGGACCAGCGCGCCGCCATCCACGCGGTCATCCAGGACATGATCTCGCCCAAGCCCATGGACCGCCTGGTCTGCGGCGACGTGGGCTTCGGCAAGACGGAGGTCGCGCTGCGCGCGGCCTTCGTCGCCGTCATGGGCGGCAAGCAGGTGGCCATCCTGGCGCCCACGACGCTGCTGGCCGAGCAGCACTACCAGAACATCTCCGACCGCTTCGGCGCCTGGCCGGTGAAGGTGGCGGAGATGAGCCGCTTCCGCTCGGCCAAGGAGATCAAGGCGGCCATGGAGGGCATCGCCGACGGGTCCATCGACATCGTCGTCGGCACGCACAAGCTGCTATCGAGCGAGGTCAAGTTCAACCGCCTGGGCCTCTTGGTCATCGACGAGGAGCACCGCTTCGGCGTGCGCCACAAGGAGGCCATGAAGGCCATGCGCGCCGAGGTGGACGTGCTGACGCTGACGGCCACGCCCATCCCGCGGACTCTCGGCATGGCGCTGGAAGGCCTGCGCGACCTGTCGGTCATCGCCACCGCACCGCAGCGGCGCCTCGCGATCAAGACTTTTGTGCGCGCCGAGAGCAGCGGCACCATCCGCGAGGCGGTGCTGCGCGAGTTGAAGCGCGGCGGCCAGGTCTACTTCCTGCACAACGAGGTGGAGACCATAGAGAACCGGCGCCAGAAGCTGGAGGAGCTGCTGCCGGAGGCGCGCATCGTCGTCGCCCACGGCCAGATGCCCGAGCGCGAGCTGGAGCGCGTCATGCGCGAGTTCGTGGCCGGCAAGCACAACCTGCTGTTGTGCTCCACCATCATCGAGACCGGCATCGACGTGCCCTCGGCCAACACCATCGTCATCAGCCGCGCCGACAAGTTCGGCCTGGCGCAGCTGCACCAGCTGCGCGGCCGCGTGGGCCGCAGCCACCACCAGGCCTATGCCTATCTGATGGTGCCGGACATCCAGGGCCTGACCAAGCAGGCCACGCAGCGGCTGGACGCCATCCAGGCCATGGAGGAACTGGGCTCGGGCTTCTACCTCGCCATGCACGACCTGGAGATACGCGGCGCCGGCGAGGTGCTGGGCGACAACCAGAGCGGCAACATGATGGAGGTGGGCTTCCAGCTCTACAACGACATGCTCAGCGAAGCGGTGCGCGCGCTCAAGAGCGGCCGCGAGCCCGACCTGCTGTCGCCCACCGGCGCGTTCTCCGCCAACACCGAGATCAACCTGCACGCCCCGGCGCTGCTGCCCGATGCCTACTGCGGCGACGTGCAGGTGCGGCTGTCGCTCTACAAGCGGCTGGCCACGGCCGAGAAGCCCGAGCAGATCGACGCGATGCTGGAGGAGATCACCGACCGCTTCGGCAAGCTGCCCAGCCAGGGCCAGAACCTGTTCGACCTGCACCGGCTGCGCGTGCTGGCCAAGCCCTTCGGCGTCATCAAGGTGGATGCCTCGCCGGCCCTGATCAACATCAACTTCCGCCCCAACCCGCCCATAGACCCGCTGCGCGTCATCGAGCTGGTGCAGAAGAACCGCAACATCAAGCTGGTGGGCAACGAGAAGCTGCGCGTGGAGAAGGCGCTGTCCAGCCCGCAGGACCGGGCCCAGGCCGTGCGCGAGGTGCTGCGGCTGCTGGGGCAGCCGGTGAAGAGCTGACCCCTGTTCCGGCGGGCCAGCTTGGGGTGGCGCCCGGCCCCGGATAATCCCGACCATGTCCTCGCCCGCCTCCCTCCCCGCTTCCGGCCTCGTGCTGCGCGACGGCCCCGCGCTGCCGCCGCTGTCCCACTACAAGCTCGCCGCCTTCGACATGGACTCGACGCTGATCGGCATCGAGTGCATCGACGAGATCGCCGCGCTGGCCGGCAAGGGGCAGGAGGTGGCCGCCATCACCGAGGCGGCGATGCGCGGCGAGATCACCGACTTCAAGGACAGCCTGCGCCGGCGGCTGGCCCTGCTGGCCGGTACGCCGGCCGCCGTGCTGGACCGCGTGCTGGCCGAGCGGCTGACGTTCAACCCCGGCGCCCGCGAGCTGTGCGCGGCACTGAAGGCCGCCGGGCTGAAGCTGGTGCTGGTGTCCGGCGGCTTCACCTTCTTCACCCGCTTCGTCGCGGCCGAGCTGGGCATGGACTTCGTGCGCAGCAACGAACTGGAGATCGCCGACGGCGCCCTCACCGGCGGCCTCGTCATGCAGGACTGGGGCGACATCTGCGACGGCGAGCAGAAGCGGCGCATGCTGCTGGACTGCTGCGCGCGCATAGCCTGCACGCCCGCGCAGGCCATCGCCGTGGGCGACGGCGCCAACGACCTGCCCATGATGGGCGCGGCCGGCCTGTCGGTGGCCTATCACGCCAAGCCCAGGGTGCGCGAGCAGGCGATGGTGGCGATCAACGACGGCGGCCTGGACCGGCTGCTGGAGCTGGTACGGCCATGAGGCTGGCGGCGCTGCTGCTGCTGGCCTGCGCCCTGCCCTGGCAGGCGCAAGCGGCAGAGCCGCCGCTGCGCTTCATTGCACCGCTGAACCATGCCATGCCTTTTGGCGGTTTCGAGCACGACCGCTTCACGACGGGCATCGTCAAGAACATCAGCGACGCCATTGCCGAACGGCTGGGTCGCAGGGCTGAATTCCTGCTGGTGCCGCCGCGCCGCGTCTCCCTGGTGCTGGCGGCCGGCGAAGCCGACGGCGTCTGCTACGTCGCGCGTGACTGGATAGACGGCGACTTCCATTGGAGCCCGCCGGTGCTGGAGCATGTGGGCGTGGTCGCCGCCCATCCACGCGCCCCGGCCATCAAGGCCGTCGCCGAGCTGGCCGGCCGACCGCTGGGCACGGTGCATGCCTACCGCTATGCGCAGATCGAGCAGCAGCTGGGTGCGGATTTCGTGCGCGACGACGCGCCCACCATGCTGATCAACCTGCGCAAGCTCGCCGCCCGCCGCATGGACTATGCGCTGACCGAGCAGATCACGCTGGAGTACCACAACAGGCTGCACCCGGGCGACGACCTGAGATCGGTGCTGCCGGCAGCGCGCTTTCGCACGCACTGCGCCTTCACGCGGGCCCACCCGCTGCCGCTGGCGCGGCTGGACCAGGCCGTGAAGGACCTGGTGCGCGACGGCAGCATCGAGCGCATCCTCGCCCGCTATCGCTGAGCGCTGCCGGGCCTCGGCCCGCCGACGAAGGCCTTGGCGGCCAGCCGGGCCCTCAGCCCCCGGCCGGCAACACCCGGATCTGCTGGCCGCCGAACTCCACCACCTGCCCGGCGCGCAGCTTGGCCGTCTTGCGCAGCTCGACCTTGCCGTCGACCTTGACCTCGCCGGCGGCGATGAACAGGCGCGCCCGGCCGCCGCTTTCGACCAGGCCCGTCGCCTTGAGCAGCTTGTCGAGCTCGATGAACTCACCGCGCAGCGTCAGCTCAAGCATGTTGCGCCTTCATCGCGGCCTCGCGTATGGCCGTCAGCGTGCTGCGCGAGGTGCTGACGTCGCTGGACAGGCGCAGATGCAGCAGCGCCGGCCGCCCCGCCGCGATGGCCGCATCCAGCGCCGGGTCCACCTCGGCCGTGCTCTCGGCCTTGAAGGCCGCGAAGCCGAAGGCCTCGGCGAAGCGGGCGAAGTCGGGGTTGAAGAGGTCGCTGCCCGACACCCGGCCCGGGTACTCGCGCTCCTGGTGCATGCGGATGGTGCCGTAGGTGCCGTTGTCGACGACGACGATCAGCAGCTTGCTTGCGCCATAGCCGGTGGCGGTGGCCAGTTCCTGGCCGGTCATCAGGAAGTCGCCGTCACCGGCGATGTTGACGACCCAGCGCTGCGGCTGCAGCAGCGCGGCGGCCACCGCGGCGGGCACGCCATAACCCATCGCGCCGCTGGTGGGCGCGAGCTGGGTCTTGCCGAAGCGGTGCAGGCCCGTGTAGCGGTGGAAGCGATGCAGCCAGCCGCTGTAGTTGCCGGCGCCGTTCGTGAAGATCGTGCCCTCGGGCAGCTTGGCGTCGATGAGGCGGATGACCTCGGCCATGTCCAGCGGGCTGACCGGCGTGGGCTGCAGGTTGGCCTCGTAGTCGGCATGGGCGGCGTCGGTCCAGGCGCGCCAGGGGATGTCGGCCGGGGGCGTGAGCGCCGCCAGCGCCGGGGCCGCCTGGCTCATGCTGGCGTTGATCAGCAGCTCGGCCGTGTAGACGCGGCCCAGCTCCTCGGCGCCGGCATGGATGTGGATGAGCTGCTGCGCCGGGCGCGGCGCCTGCAGCAGCGTGTAGCCGCCGGTGGTCATCTCGCCCAGGCGTGGGCCGATGGCGAGGATGAGGTCGGCGTCCCGGACCCGTGCCGCCAGCCTGGGATTGATGCCAATGCCCACGTCGCCGGCATACAGCGCATGGGCGTTGTCGAACAGGTCCTGGAAGCGGAAGGCGCAGCCCACCGGCAGATGCCAGGTCTCGGCGAAGGCCTGTAGCGCGGCCGTGGACTCGGGCGTCCAGCCGCCGCCGCCGGCGATGACCAGCGGCCGCTTCGCCGCGGCCAGGCGCTGCGCCACCTCGGCCAGCGCGGCCGGCGTGGGCGCGGCCTCGGCCGGCCGCGCGGGCGCGACGATGGGCGCGCTGATGGCCTTGGTCAGCATGTCCTCGGGCAGCACCAGCACCACCGGGCCGGGGCGGCCCTGCATGGCCGTGTGGAAGGCGCGCGCCACGTATTCGGGCAGGCGCTCGGCCTCATGCACCTCGCCCACCCACTTGGCCATGCCCAGCGTGCCGGGGCCGAACATCTGGCGGTAGTCCACCTCCTGGAAGGCCTCGCGGTCGCGCTGGTCGCTGGCGACCTGGCCGATGAAGAGGATCATCGGCGTGCTGTCCTGGAAGGCCGTGTGCAGGCCGATGCTGGCGTTCGTCGCCCCGGGGCCACGCGTGACGAAGCAGATGCCGGGACGGCCGCTCAGCTTGCCTTGCGCCTCGGCCATGAAGGCCGCGCCGCCCTCCTGGCGGCAGGCGACGAAGCGGATCTTGTCGGCATGCTCGTGGAAGCCGTCCAGCACGGCGAGATAGGACTCGCCGGGCACGCCAAAGGCTACGCTAACGTTCTGAGCTATCAAGGCCTCAACCAGCGCGTGGCCGGCCGGGCGGAGGGAGGTAGTTGCACTCATGGGGGCACTGTAGCCGCCGCTGCTGCGGCAGACCATGAGCTTGCATGCGAAGGCCATGAGCCGCGCGACTAGGATTTTTCAGACATTCGAGCCTATGGCCACGATCCGAGACCCGCAGGGCCGTGCGCTGGGCCGTTGACCGGCCCTAGATCGCATCCGATGTCGGTCTTTGAAAGCAGGGCTATCGCGCCTGCCTGAAGCTCTTGATCACCTCAAGCGCCGTAGCGAGAACACGCGCTTTTCCCGCAAGCTCGTACTCATAAATACGCCGCAGGTAGCCCTTGATTGCTTCCGTCTCGTGCGCAAGCAGTACATCCATGTCAGTGAGCCGCCCCTCGTGCAACAGCTCGCTCCTCAGCGCGTAAGCGCGGTCTAGCGCACGCCAAGCCACCGTCGCATCCGAAGCCTCCTTGAACCACTGAGCGGCCTTTCGCTTAAGCGCCTGCCTCACTGATTCACGCTTCAAATGCAGAAGCCTCTCCCGAAGCATGCTGCGCACGTCGGCAGGAATCTTCTCTTGCCCGGCAAGCGTCGAGCAAAGTACAGCTATCGCATCCGCGACATCGCTGCCAAGCTCATGCTGTTCTGCGAGCGGCTCAAGCGCCGACACAGCCATGACGAATCGCGCGCGGTCATTCGACTCAAGCGATGCAGACGCAAACAATTCCATGGAAAGCAGCAGTCGCCGGGTCGCCGGCATCACGGCATACGCCTTCTCGAACTCGTCCAGAAATGCCGCCTGCCCCCAGGCCCCGTAGAGCTCACCGGAGAAAGTGTCACCCAAGCTAACCGTGCGATCAAAGACGCTTGGCGGCTCATGGGTCACGTAGTTCAGACGCAGGCCAAAGTTAAGGCGAATTGCACAGGTCAGGAGGCTCTGAGCGAGCCTCATGCCAGCCTCTTCAGCATCGGCAGCGGTTGGAAATCCGGTCATCTCCATTTCGTACCGCTTGCCGCCCTCCCATGAGAGCTGTGGGGCAGGACGAATCGCAACGATCTTTCCGCTCGGCATGAGCAGGCTGACATGCTCCAAGCCGCCAATATCGTCCGCCCGGCGAACCTCAAAGATCAGCCTCGCCCCGTACTTTCTGCGGTGATCACCCACCAGGACTAACGCGCGCTCCTCTTGGGGCGTTTTCTCACGGGGCTTGGGCATGTCCGTTTAGCGATCCTGTGTATATGTCCAAGATCCTACGGTCAACCGAAGTTCACAGCGCCCAGCCTTTTGCTCGTTGATATCCCATATCGCACGGCACGCCAAAAGCCATCCCCACGCCCAGGGCGCCCAGCGCATGGCCCGCCGGGCGAGAGGTTTCTGTGGGTCTAGTCATGCGGGAACTGTAGCCGCCGCCCAGCCCGCAAGAGCCATTGCCACAAGCGCGTCGGCCATAACCCGCCGTGCCCCGGCGGCGCGGCTCAGTGCCGGCCGTCGGGCGGCGGCGCCTGCTCGGCCTCTTCGCGCGCGGCGGCAAACAGGTCCCAGGCCGCCATGAACATCGCCGCGATGGCCGGGCCGATGACGAAGCCGTTGATGCCGAACACGGCCATGCCGCCTATCGTGGAGATCAGCACCAGGTAGTCGGGCATCTGCGTGTCCTTGCCGACCAGGATGGGGCGCAGCACGTTGTCCACCAGGCCGATCACCAGCACGCCATAGGCGATCAGCGCCACGCCCTGCCAGATGGCGCCGGTGACGATGAAGTAGATGGCCACCGGCAGCCAGATCAGCCCCGCGCCTATGGCCGGCAGCAGCGACAGGAAGGCCATCAGCACGGCCCACAGCAGCGCGCCCTTGATGCCCAGGAACCAGAACGCCAGTCCGCCCAGCGTGCCCTGGGTCGCCGCCACCAGCACATTGCCCTTGACGGTGGCACGGATCACGGTGATGAACTTGGCTGCCAGCAGCCGGCGGTGTTCCGGCGCCAGCGGCACGGCCGCGCGGATGCGCCGGCTCAGCTGCGCACCGTCGCGCAGCAGGAAGAAGGCCAGGTACAGCATGACGAAGAAGCCGACCACGAGGTCCAGCGCGTCCTGGCCCATGCTGTAGACCCGGGTCGCGATCATCTGGCTGCCACGCGTGACGGCGTCGGCGATGCGTGCCTGCAGCTCCTTGAAGTCGGTCAGCCCGAAATGCTCCAGCAGGTCGTGCGCCCAGCCCGGCAGCACGGCGATGACCTGCTCGAAGTAGCGCGCGAAGTTGGTCTCGCCCGACTGCACGCGCTGGTAGAGCGCCGCGCCCTCCTTCACCAGCGTGCCCGTCAGCAGCATCAGCGGCAGCACCACCATCAGCACGATCAGCAGCAGCGTCGCCAGCGCGGCCAGCGTGCGCCGCTGCTTCCAGCGGCGCAGCAGCCGGTTGTAGACCGGCATGAAGACGATGGCGATCACCGTGCCCCAGAACACCGCGCCGCCGAAGGGCAGCAGGATCCACACCATGGCCAGGCTGACCACGATCAGCAGCGCCAGGAAGGCGTTGTTCTCCAGGACGGGCGAGGTGACGAAGCTCTTGAATCTCATGGGGCGCGCCGGGTCAGCCCGGGGTGGGCGATGTCGCGCATGCTAGGGCCTGCCGGCCCGCGGCCCGCGCTCAGGCCGCCGCCGCGGTGGCCGTCCGGCGCGTCAGGCCCAGGCCCACCAGGCCCGCCGACGCGATACCCATCATCAGCGCCGCCGCCGAGCCCGCGAACACGCCGCGCGGCATGCCCTGGTCCAGGATGGCGCCGAACACCGGCGCGGCCAGCGCGAAGCCGATGTCCAGCCCCGAATACACCGTGCCATAGACCCGCCCCGTCGCACCGGGAGGCGCGGCGCGCTTGATCAGCATGTCGCGCGACGGGCCGGCCAGGCCGGTGCCGAAACCGGCCAGCGCCGCCACGCCGGCGGCCAGCCCGCCCGGCAGCCAGCCGCTGGCCGTCAGCAGCAGCAGCGCCGCGGCGAAAGCCATGGCCCAGGCGATGGTGCGCTCCAGCCGCTCGGCCCGGGCCACCAGGAAGCCGCCGCAGACCATGCCCGCCGCACCCGCCAGCATGTAGCCGGTCACGACATAAGCCGTCTGCGCCAGCGGCAGGCCGTAGATCTGGTGCAGGGCCGGGCTGGCGAAGCTCTGGATGGCCGACAGCGCCGCCGTGGTCCAGAAGAAGAAGGAGAAGCACAGCCACACCGACGGCAGCTTCAGGAAGGCCATGGGGTGCTCGACCTGGGCGCCGGCGGCCGGCTTGGCATGGCCCCAGGAGCCCTGGCGGTCGTCGATGGCCGAGCGCTGCCAGAACAGCAGCGCCATGACGGCCAGCGCGACCAGCGCCGTGCCGGCATAGGCCCAGCGCCAGTTGCCGCTGGCCTCGGCGATGCCGATGGAGAACACCGGCGCGACCGCCCAGCCCAGGTTGCCGCTGATGCCGTGCACCGAGAACGCATGGCCCAGCCGCGGCTGCGAGACGCGCTTGTTCAGGATGGTGAAGTCCGCCGGGTGGAAGGGCGCGTTGCCCACGCCGGCCAGCGCCGCGGCCAGCATCAGCCCGCCGAAGCCCTGGGCCAGGCCGGCCGCCACCGAGGCGAGGAAGAAGCTCGCCATCGCCGCGAACAGCACCGGCCGCGCGCCGATGCGGTCGACGATGAAGCCCGACAGCGCCTGGCCCGCGCCGGAGATGACGAAGAAGGTCGTCACCAGCAGGCCCAGCTCCGAATAGCTCAGGCCGAAGGCCTGGATGAAGGCCGGGAACAGCGGCGGCAGCAGCATGTGGAAGAAATGCGAGCTGCCGTGGGCGACGCCTATGGTGGAGATCGTCGCGATGTCGCGCCGGCGCTGGTGGCCGGCGTCGAGGGCGGAAGCGAGTGCGGTGTTCATCGCGCCATTCTGGTGAGCGCCGGGCCGGCACGGTTACGATGGTTCGTCAAGTTCTGTCGAAATCCCGCCATGAACGGCCGCCGCAGCTTCCCGGCGCTCACGCCCGAGCGCTTCGCCCCCACGCCCGAGCGCCCGCTGCGCGCCAAGTCGCGCCTGCTGGAGCACCTGGCCGACATCCAGCCGCACCGCCACGACTGGGCGCAGCTCGTGTTCTCGATGACGGGGGCCGTGCGCGTCAACACGGAGGCGTCGACCTACATCGTGCCGCCGTCACGGGCGGTCTGGATTCCGCCCGGCATCGTGCATGCGGTGACGGCCATCGAGCGCTGCGAGCTGCACACCCTCTACCTGGGCCCCGCGCTGCTGGCCGGGGAGGCCTGGCAGGTGGGGCGGGTGCTGGAGGTGTCGCCGCTGCTGCGCGAGCTGGCACTGGCCCTGCCGACGCTGCCCGATCCCGCGCCGCCCGAGAGCCGCGACGAGGCCGAGCGCCGCCGCGGCATCGAGGCGCTGCTGCTGATGGAGCTGCGCCGCGCCCGCCCGCTGGCCCTGGGCGTGGCCCTGCCCCAGGACGCCCGCCTGCGCAGGCTGTGCGAGGCCATGCTGCGCGAGCCCGGCCGCCATGCCGGCCTGCAGGACTGGGCGGCCGAGGCTGGCGCCAGCCCGCGCACGCTGAGCCGGCTGTTCCGCGAGCAGCTGGGCACCAGCTTCGCGCAATGGCGCTCGCAGCTGCTGCTGGCCCATGCGCTGACGCTGGCCGCGCGAGGCCGGCCCATGAGCCATATCGCTACCGAGCTGGGCTATGCCAGCGCCAGCGCCTTCACGGCCATGGTCACGCGCACGGTGGGCATGCCGCCCAGCCGCTTCTTCGAGCGGGCCTGAGGCGCGTCACACCGGGTTACGCCCCTTACGACTGCGGCCTCGGCTGCGCCTACACGCGCACCGACGGCGCCCGCCTTAGGATGGGTCGCAACAACGACAAACCCGGAGCTTCATCATGCAACGTCGCCACCTGACCCTGGGCCTGGCCAGCAGCCTGCTGGCGGGCCTGACCCTGCCCGCCCGCGCGCAGGATGACGGCGAATTCCTCATCCTGCAGGCCCGCTACGGCACCGAGAACAGCCAGGTGGACGTGACCGGCCGGCTGCGCGAGCTGGCGCGCCAGGACCAGCGCTTCCGGCTGACCAACGACTTGTTCGGCGTCGACCCCGATCCGGGCCGCACCAAGACGCTGCGCATCTATGCGCGCGACCGCCAGGGGCGCGAGCGCTGGTTCGAGTACCGCGAGCGCGACTGGGTGGACGGCGCGCAGTTCATCGGCTGGAGCGGCGGCAACTGGGGCGGCGAGTCGCGCGGCTGGCATGGCGAGCGCGGGGATCGCGGCGAGCGCCGCGACGACGGCGACTTCACCATCCTCTACGCCACCTATGGCACGGAGCGCCGCGAGGTGGACGTGACCGGGCGGCTGCGCGAGCTGGCGCGGCGCGACGAGCGCTTCCGCCTGACCAACGACACGTTCGGCGGCATCGACCCCGACCCCGGCAAGACCAAGCGGCTGCGCATCGTCGCGCGCGACCGGGCCGGCCAGCAGCGCAGCTTCGACTACCGCGAGTACCAGACCGTGGACGGCAGCCAGTTCGTCGGCTGGGGCCGCGGCGACTGGGGCGGCAACGGCAACGGCTGGGGCCCGCAGCGCCCGGGCAGCGGCCGCCTCGTCATCGACAACGCCAGCTACGGCAGCGGCAACCGCCGCGCGGACGTCAGCGAGGTGCTGCGCGCGCGGGTGCGCGGCGACCGCCTGGAGGCCCAGGTCAGCAACGAGCTGCTGGGGATAGACCCGGCACCGGGCCAGCGCAAGACGCTGACCGTGACCTACCGCCGCGACAACGGCCGCGCCAGCACCGTGCGCGTGGACGAAGGCGACTGGATACGCCTGCCCTGAGCCCGCAAGCCCCCATGGCCGCCCGCCGGCGCCGGTGGGCCGACAATGACGCCGAGTTTCCCTAGACCTAGCCATGGACACCCAGCTGTTCGACTACACCAAGCAGGACGCCGCCGGCACCTGCTCCACCGCCCACGCCTGGGCCCGCACGCCGGCGCCGCTGGCGCCGGCCGAGCGCCAGTCGCTGACCGAGCGCGCCCGCGCGCTGCTGCAGCAGCACAACGCCGTGCTCGTCGCCCACTACTACGTGGACGGCGCGCTGCAGGACCTGGCGCTGGAGACCGGCGGCATCGTGTCCGATTCGCTGGAGATGGCCCGCTTCGGCCGCGACCATGCCGCGCAGACGCTGGTCGTGGCCGGCGTGCGCTTCATGGGCGAGACGGCCAAGATCCTCAGCCCCGAGAAGCGCGTGCTGATGCCCGACCTGGAGGCCACCTGCTCGCTGGACCTGGGCTGCCCGGCCGACGACTTCGCCGCCTTCTGCGACGCCCACCCGGACCGCCAGGTGGTCGTCTACGCCAACACCAGCGCCGCCGTGAAGGCCCGCGCCGACTGGATGGTGACCAGCTCCTGCGCGCTGGAGATCGTGGCCGACCTGCACGCCAAGGGCCAGAAGATCCTGTGGGCGCCCGACCGCCACCTGGGCCGCTACATCCAGGAGCAGACCGGCGCCGACATGCTGATGTGGAACGGCGCCTGCATCGTGCACGACGAGTTCAAGGGGCTGGAGCTGGAACTGCTGCGCGAGCGGCATCCGGGCGCGCAGATCCTGGTGCATCCCGAGTCGCCCAAGAGCGTCGTCGAACAGGCCGACGTCGTCGGCTCCACGTCGGCGCTGATCAAGGCGGTGGTCGAAGGCCAGGCGCAGGAGTACATCGTCGCCACCGACAACGGCATCCTGCACCGCATGCGCCAGCTGGCGCCAGGCAAGACGCTGATCGAGGCCCCCACGGCCGGCAACAGCGCCACGTGCAAGAGCTGCGCCCACTGCCCCTGGATGGCGATGAACGGCCTGGCCAACCTGGTGGACTGCCTGGAAAGCGGCCGGCCGGAGATCCATGTCGACGAGGCCATCCGCGTGAAGGCCCAGGGCTGCATCACGCGCATGCTGGATTTCGTCGCCGCGAGAAAGAAGCCCGCAACCGGGCCCGCCGCGGGGCTGGTGCCCGGCATCGGGGCGGCCTGATGCGGCTATAAATCGGGCATCCCGTCAGGAAAGCCCGCCATGCATGCCGACTTCAGCTCCCTCTACAACCATCACGAGCGCGAGGTGTTCGCGGCGGTGCTGGAAGCGTCCAAGGACTTTCCCGACATCGCCGCCAGCAACGACCTGATGTGCGACGTGGCCTGCGTGGCGCTGAACCGCCTGCCGCCGCGCTACATCCGCCATGCGGTGGACTTCAGCTTCTACCTGACCCAGCAGGAGCGCCTGGAGATCGACAACGCCATCGTCGAGGCGGTGGGCTATGCCTTCAACTTCGTGCAGGCCAGGACGACGCTGAGGGCGAGGAAGTAAGGCCGGCTCATGCCCGCCGCCCTGCAGGGCGGCGGTCCTTGGTCGGGCGTCGGACCGGCCGCAGTGGCCTGTCCTCGGCCCCGACTCAGCGCCGCCGGCGCTCGCTGATCAGCACCGTCGGGAAACTCACCGGCAGCGTCTGCGGGTAGTCGCGGCTGTAGTGCAGGCCGCGGCTCTCGTGGCGCATCAGCGCCGAGCGCACGATGAGCTCGGCGCAGTCCACCAGATTGCGCAGCTCCAGCAGGTCGCGCGTGACGCGGAAGTTGGCGTAGTAGTCGTCGATCTCGCTGCGCAGCAGCTTGATGCGGTGCAGGGCCCGCTCCAGCCGCTTGGTGGTGCGCACGATGCCGACGTAGTTCCACATCAGCAGCCGCAACTCGTCCCAGTTGTGCGCGATGACGACCTGCTCGTCGGCGTTCTCGACCTGGCTCTCGTCCCAGGCCGGCAGCGGTGCCGCCGGCTGCGGCGCCTGGCCCAGGATGTCGGCCGCGCAGGTCTGGCCCAGCACCACGCATTCCAGCAGCGAGTTGCTGGCCAGGCGGTTGGCGCCGTGCAGGCCGGTGTAGCCGGTCTCGCCGACGGCATACAGGCCCGGCAGGTCGCAGCGGCCGGACAGGTCCGTCACCGCGCCACCGCAGGTGAAGTGAACGGCCGGCACGACGGGGATGGGCTGCTTCGCGATGTCGATGCCCAGCTTGAGGCAGCGGGCATGGATGGTCGGGAAATGCTCGACGAGGAAGGCCTCGCCCAGGTGGGTGGCGTCCAGCCACACATGGTCCAGGCCATGCTTCTTCATCTCGAAGTCGATGGCGCGGGCGACGATGTCGCGCGGCGCCAGCTCCATGCGCTCGTCATGGGCGGCCATGAAGCGGCCGCCGCCGAGATGTTCGGGCAGCTTCAGATAGGCGCCCTCGCCGCGCAGCGCCTCGGTGATGAGGAAGCTGCGCTCCTGCGGGTGGTAGAGGCAGGTCGGATGGAACTGGATGAACTCCATGTTCGCGACCCGGCAGCCGGCCCGCCAGGCCATCGCGATGCCGTCGCCGGTGGAGGTGTCGGGGTTGGTCGTGTAGCGGTAGACCTTGCCGGCGCCGCCGGTGGCCAGCACGACGGCCCGCGCCGCCAGCGTCTCGACGCGCTGGGCATCGATGTCCAGCGCGTAGACGCCGTAGACGCGCTGCGGCTCGTCGCGCTGCACATGGCGCGACGTGATCAGGTCGACCGCCATCGAGCGCTCGCGCAGCTCGATGCGCGGATGGCGGCGCGCCTCGGCCAGCAGCTGGTCGTGGATGGCCTTGCCGGTGGCGTCCGCCGCGTGGGCGATGCGGCGCACCGCATGGCCGCCCTCGCGCGTGAGATGCAGCCCCATGGGGCCGCTGTCGTCCGGCGTGAACGGCACGCCCTGCTGCACCAGCCAGCCCACCGCGGCAGCACTGCGCTCGGCGATGAAGCGGGCCGCGGCCTCGTCCACCAGCCCGGCGCCGGCATCCCGGGTGTCGCGTACATGGCTGTCGATGCTGTCGTCGCTGCCCAGCACGCCGACGATGCCGCCCTGCGCCCAGGCGGTGGCGGCTTCGGTCAGCGCGCGCTTGGCCAGCACCACCACGGGCACGGTATCGGCCAGGTGCAAGGCCACGGTGAGGCCGGCAAGGCCGGCGCCGACGATGACGACGGGCGCGTCTGGGGGGGCAGCAGTCATGGCGCGCGATTGTCCTGCAGCCAGGCCTCGCGTGCCGGCAGGTGAGGATTGCCCGCTTGCGCAGCTCGCCTGCAGACCAGCTGACGGGCGCGGCCTCGCGGCCCTTGAAGAATCGGGCGGCCTTCGCGCAGCGGACGGCGTGCGTCCCGGCCAAGCAGCCGAAGCCGGCGACCGTCAGTCCTTGAACCCGTTGCCGTGCCGCCGCCACTCGGGCGGCTTCCACAGATGCGCCAGCCGCAGGCCCCAGCTGCGTTCATGGGCCATGTCGCGGAACATGGCCCGCCACTCATGCGCATTCAGCCAGAACAGGTTGTGGGTGGGGAACGGGTGCTCCAGCCCGTAGTCCACCGCCGCCTGCTCCGGCACGAAGCTGCCGAACAGGCGGTCGAAGATGATGAGCATGCCGCCGAAGTTCTTGTCGATGTACTGCGGGTTGCGGCCATGGTGGGCACGGTGGTGCGAGGGCGTGTTGAAGACGTACTCGAACCAGGCCGGCAGCTTGCCCACCCAGGTGGTGTGCACGAAGAACTGGTAGCCCAGGTTCAGCGACAGCGCGAACAGCACCCAGCGCGGCTCGAAACCCAGCCACACGGCCGGCAGGTAGAACAGCCAGTTGCCAGCGATGGGGTAGAACCAGCTCTGCCGCAGCGCCGTGCCGAAGTTCATCTTCTCCGAGCCATGGTGCACGACATGCGCGCACCAGAACCAGCGGATGCGGTGGCTGGCGCGGTGGAAGCCGTAATAGAGGAGTTCGACGAGCAGGAACAGGCCCAGGAAGCGCCAGGGCGTCACGTCTATCGTGAACAGCCGGTGGTCGTAGACCCAGCCCATGGCCGGCAGCACCAGCACCACCAGCAGCAGCAGGTCGACCACCAGATAGCTGCCGCCGCTGTTGAGGCTGTCGAACGTGTCGCGCAGGTCGAACACACCGGTGCGGCGAAAGCGCCAGGCCTCCATCGCGATGAAGACGGCGAACAGCGGCGACAGCATCACCAGCGTCAGGTCGCGCCAGTCGAAGTGGCGTTGGTAGAGGTCGAGCAGCCAGTCCATGGGCGCATGATGGGGCTTGCGCGCCGCACCCGCGCCGGGTCGGGCCTCAGGGTTTTCGGCAGAAGCGGCCCGCGCTGGGGTGATCCCGCAGGGCCGACGCGGTGACGCGGCCCCATGATGCGCCTGCCATGGCCGACGCTGCGCCCGTGATCACCACCGCCCCCGGCGCCGTCGTCATCGACGGCGCCCCCGCCCACGGCCGCCACGCCGGCCGCATAGACCGCATCGACTGGAGCGGGCTGCGCGAGCGCCGCTCCTGGCTATGGCGGCGGCTGCACCACAAGCGCTGGCATTACGTGGGCCTGGGCAATGAGCGGCTGTTCATCGGCGTGGCCATCGTCGACATCGGCTGGACCTGCACGGCCTTCGCCTACCTGTTCGACCGCCGCCGGCACACCCTGCTGGCCGACTGGAGCCAGGACGGCCTGCCGGGCCTGCAGGCCCACGTGTCGGACGCGCCGCTGGCCGGCGCGCGGGCCTGGTTCCGCGGCCCAGGCGCACGGCTGTCGCTGTGCCACGAGGCCGGCGACCGGCTGCGGCTGGACGTCGCCACCCCGGTGCTGCGCCTGCAGGCCGAACTGGCCCTGGCCGCCATGGCGCCGCCGCTGCTGGCCATAGGCCCCATCGCCGGCGGCCTTGCGCATGCAACGCAGAAGACCACCGCCCTGCCCGTGCGCGGCTGGGCCGAGGCCGCAGGGCAGCGCTTCGACCTCGATGACGCCTGGGCCGCGGTGGACGCCTCCAACGGCCTGCTCGCCCGCGACACCGCCTGGCGCTGGGCCAGCGCCCATGGGCCCGATGTCGGCTTCAACCTGCAGCAGGGCTATTTCGGCGACCGGGAGAACCTGCTATGGCTGGACAGCCGCCCCATCGCACTGGGCAACGCGCGCTTCGAGTTCGACGCCGCGCGGCCGCTGGCCCCCTGGCGGGTGAGCACCGACGACGGCCTGCTGGACCTGGTCTTCACGCCCGAGGGCGCGCGGGCGGCCGACAAGAACTACGGCTTCGCGGCCAGCCGCTATGTGCAGCCCATCGGCAGCTTCAGTGGCAGCGTGCGCGCCGCGCCCGGCGAGCCGCCGCGGCAGGTGCGCGATCTGCTCGGCGTCACCGAAGATCACCGCTCGCGCTGGTGATCCTCATCATGCCAGCCGCCAGCCGCCAGCCGGCTTGCAGGCCGGCTGCCCTTCGCAAGGCGTCGGACAGTGCCCGCGCACTGTCCGACGCCCTTGCTCAGTGCACCACGCGCCCGAACGAGAACTCGCCGCCCTCGACGTTCACTGGGATCACGTCCTTGGGCCCGAACCGGCCCTCCAGGATGAGCTTGGACAGCGGGTTCTCCACGCGCTGCTGGATGGCACGCTTCAGCGGCCGGGCGCCGAAGACCGGGTCGAAGCCCACCTTGGCCAGCTCGTCCAGCGCCGCGTCGGACACGTCCAGCTTCATCTCCAGCTTGTCCAGGCGCGCCTCGAGCTGGCGCAGCTGGATCTTGGCGATGGACTTGATGTGCCCGGCGCCCAGCGCGTGGAAGATGACGGTCTCGTCGATGCGGTTCAGGAACTCGGGCCGGAAGTGGCTCTTGACCTCGCCCCACACGGCCTCGCGGATGACCTCGTCCTTCTCGCCCGACAGCGCCATGATGTGCTGCGAGCCCAGGTTGGACGTCATCACGATGACGGTGTTCTTGAAGTCCACGGTGCGGCCCTGGCCGTCGGTCAGGCGGCCGTCGTCCAGCACCTGCAGCAGCACGTTGAACACGTCGGGGTGGGCCTTCTCGACCTCGTCCAGCAGCAGCACCGAATAGGGCTTGCGCCGCACGGCTTCGGTCAGCGTGCCGCCCTCCTCGTAGCCCACGTAGCCGGGCGGCGCGCCGATCAGGCGGCTGACCGAGTGCTTCTCCATGAACTCGCTCATGTCGATGCGCACCATGTGGTCCTCGCTGTCGAACAGGAAGCCGGCCAGCGCCTTGCACAGCTCGGTCTTGCCCACGCCCGTGGGGCCCAGGAACAGGAAGCTGCCCAGCGGCCGATTGGGGTCGGAGAGGCCCGCGCGCGAGCGGCGGATGGCGTCGGACACGGCCTGGATGGCCTCGTCCTGGCCCACGACACGCTCGTGCAGCTTGGCTTCCATCTGCAGCAGCTTCTCGCGCTCACCCTGCATCAGCTTGGACACCGGGATGCCGGTGGCGCGCGCGACGACCTCGGCGATCTCCTCGGCGCCCACCAGCGTGCGCAGCAGCTGCGGCTTGTCGGAGCCGGCCTTGCCGGCCTCCTTGGCCTGGGCCTCCTTGAGCTGCTTCTCCAGCTCGGGCAGGCGGCCGTACTGCAGCTCGGCGACCTTGTTGAAGTCGCCCTTGCGCTTCAAGTCCTCGATCTGCTGGCGGATGCGGTCGATCTCTTCCTTCACATGGGCCGAGCCCTGGGCCTGCGCCTTCTCGGCCGTCCAGATCTCTTCAAGATCCTCGTACTCGCGCTGCAGCTTCTGCAGCTCTTCCTCGATCAGCGCGAAACGCTTCTGCGAGGCCTCGTCCTTCTCCTTGCGCACCGCCTCGCGCTCGATCTTGAGCTGGATCATGCGGCGGTCCAGCCGGTCCATGGCCTCGGGCTTGGAGTCGATCTCGATCTTGATCTTGGCCGCGGCCTCGTCGATGAGGTCGATGGCCTTGTCGGGCAGGAAGCGGTCGGTGATGTAGCGGTGGCTGAGCTCGGCCGCGGCGACGATGGCCGGGTCGGTGATCTCCACGCCGTGGTGGACCTCGTACTTCTCCTGCAGGCCGCGCAGGATGGCGATGGTGGCCTCCACGCTGGGCTCGTCCACCAGCACCTTCTGGAAGCGGCGCTCCAGCGCGGCGTCCTTCTCCACGTACTTGCGGTATTCGTCCAGCGTCGTCGCGCCTATGCAGTGCAGCTCGCCACGCGCGAGCGCCGGCTTGAGCATGTTGCCGGCGTCGATGGCGCCCTCGGCCTTGCCGGCGCCCACCATGGTGTGGATCTCGTCGATGAAGAGGATGGTCTGACCCTCGTCCTGGGCCACTTCCTTGAGCACGCCCTTGAGCCGCTCCTCGAAATCGCCGCGGTACTTGGCGCCGGCCAGCAGCAAGGCCATGTCCAGCACCAGCACGCGCTTGTTCTTCAGGCTGTCCGGCACCTCGCCATTGACGATGCGCTGGGCCAGGCCCTCGACGATGGCCGTCTTGCCCACGCCCGGCTCGCCGATCAGCACCGGGTTGTTCTTGCTGCGGCGCTGCAGCACCTGGATGGCGCGGCGGATCTCCTCGTCGCGGCCGATGACCGGGTCGAGCTTGCCCAGGCGGGCCCGCTCGGTGAGGTCCAGCGTGTACTTCTTCAGCGCCTCGCGCTGGCCTTCGGCTTCGGCGGAATCGACCTTCTGGCCGCCGCGCACCGCCTCGATGGCCGCCTCCAGCGCCTTGCGCGTCAGACCATGGCCGCGCACCACGCCGGCCAGATCGGTCTTGGCGTCGGCCAGCGCCAGCAGGAACATCTCGCTGGCGATGAACTGGTCGCCGCGCTTGCCGGCTTCCTTCTCGGCGGCCTGCAGCAGCGCGACGAGGTCGCGCCCGGCCTGCACGGTCTGGCCCGCGCCGCTGACCTGCGGCAGCCCGGCCACCAGGCCGTCCAGCGCCGTCTGCAGCCCCTGCGCCTTCACGCCGGCACGCTCCAGCAGCGCACGCGGCCCGTCCTCCTGGGCCAGCATGGCGGACAGCACATGGACGGGCTCGATATAGGGGTTGTCGCGCGAGAGGGCCAGGCTCTGGGCCTCGCCCAGGGCTTCCTGGAAACGGGTGGTGAACTTGTCGGCACGCATGGGATGAATCCTCCGGTTGCGTAGCCAAGTGGGCGCCTATCGGCGCTTTTCAAGTTGATTCAGATCAACGCCTGCACCAGTCTCATGCCCAGCCAGGCCGCCAGCAGGGAGCCCAGCACATGGGCCAGGCTGTGAGCCAGCGCCATGCCCAGCTGGCCATGCTTGAGCAGCGCCAGCGACTCGCCCGAGAAGGCCGAGAACGTCGTCAGCCCACCCAGGAAGCCCGTCACCAGCAGCAGCTTCAGCAGCTCGTTGGGCTGGCGGCCGAACCACTCCAGCGCGATGCCGATCAGCAGACCGCCCACCAGGTTGACCAGCAGCGTGCCCAGCGGGAAGCCGGCCCAGCGGGTGTTGAACAGGACACCGACCTGCCAGCGCGCCAGCGCGCCCAGGGCTGCGCCCACCGCCACGGCCAGGGCGGTCAAGAGGCGTTCCCTCCCGCAATGCCCCAGCGCGCCAGCGCCTCGTCGTCGGCCACGCGGGCGTCCACCCAGCGCGCCCCGCCCGGCCCGTACTCCTTCTTCCAGAACGGTGCTTGGGTCTTCAGGTAGTCCATCAGAAATTCGCAGGCCTGGAAGGCCTGGCCGCGGTGGGCGCTGGCGACCAGCACCGCCACGATCTGCTCGCGCGCCTGCAGCAGGCCCACCCGGTGGATGACGCGGGCGGCACGGATGTCGAAGCGGGCGAAGGCCTGGTCCACCATGGCCTCAATGGCGGCCTCCGTCATGCCCGGGTAATGCTCCAGCTCCAGCGCCGACACGGCCACGCCGCCGTCACGCTCGCGCACCGTGCCGACGAAGGCGACCACGGCGCCGACGCCGCCGTCAGCCGCCCGCAAGGCGGCCGTTTCCGTACTGAGGTCAAAGTCCTGGGACTGGATGCAAACTCTGCTCATGTCACGGATTCTCACCCTGCGTCGCGGTGAGATTCACCTGTTTGACGCCAGAAGTGGCGGCGCACCGTCCGATACTCGGCCCCTATTTCCCAAACCCAGCCAGGAATCGACATGGCCCTGATGGATTTCATCAAGAAACAGTTCATAGACGTCATCCAGTGGACGGAAGACGGCGACGGCACGCTGGCCTGGCGCTTCCCGATGGCCGGCATGGAAATCCAGAACGGCGGGCAGCTGGTGGTGCGCGAATCCCAGGTCGCCGTCTTCGTCAACGAAGGCCAGGTGGCCGACGTGTTCGGCCCCGGCACCCACAAGCTCACCACCCAGACGCTGCCGGTGCTGACCTATCTGAAGAACTGGGACAAGCTGTTCGAGTCGCCCTTCAAGAGCGACGTCTACTTCTTCAGCACCCGCCAGCAGATCGACCAGCGCTGGGGCACCAGCCAGCCCATCTCCATCCGCGACAAGGACTTCGGCGCCGTGCGCCTGCGCGCCTTCGGCAACTACGCCTACCGCATCCAGGACGCCAAGACCTTCCACAGCCAGATCTCCGGCACCCGCGAGCGCTACACGGTGCAGGACCTGGAAGGCCAGCTGCGCGGCCTGATGCTGCAGCACATCAGCGACGCCGTGGCCGGCAGCGGCACGCCCTTCCTGGACCTGGCCGCCAACCAGATCGAGTTCGCCGCCGCGCTGAAGAACGCCACCGCCCCCGCCTTCGCTGCGCTGGGCCTGGAACTGCTGTCGGTGACGATGCAGAACGTCTCGCTGCCCGAGGAGCTGCAGAAGATCCTCGACCAGCGCATCGGCATGGGCATCATCGGCCAGAACATGGGCCAGTTCATGCAGTACCAGGCCGCCCAGGCCCTGCCCGAGATGGCCAAGGGCGCCGCGGGCGGCGGCAGCGGCAGCGGCATCGCCGGCGAGGCCATAGGCCTGGGTGCCGGCGTGGCGCTGGGCCAGACGCTGGCACAGACGCTGGGCCAGGGCCTGGCCGGCGTCGGCGCCGCGGCGCCCGCGCCGGCGGCCAGCAGGCCCGACGACATCGTGGCCCTGCTGGAGAAGCTCGGCGACCTCAAGGCCAAGGGCATCCTGACCGACGAGGAATTCGCCGCCAAAAAAGCGGACCTCCTGAAGAAGCTTGGCTGAGCAGGCCCAGCGCCGCTGGCGCGCGGCCTGCCCCAACTGCGGCGCGCCGGTCGAGTTCGCCAGCGCGGCGTCGTCCACGGCCGTCTGCGGCTTCTGCCGCAGCACGCTGCTGCGTGACGGCGAGACCCTGAATCGCATCGGCCAGAGCGCCGAGATCTTCGAGGACTACTCGCCGCTGCAGCTGGGCGCCACCGGGCGCTGGATGGGCAGCGGCTTTGCCGTCGTCGGCCGCGTGCAGCGCGGCTCGGAGCTGGGTAACTGGAACGAATGGCATCTGCTGTTCGAGGCCGGCGAACAGCAACGCGTGGGCTGGCTCAGCGAGGACAACGGCCAGTTCGTCCTCAGCCTGGAGGCACCGCTGGCCGACGCGCCGCCGCCGGACCCGCAGCCGGGGCTGCCGCTGACGCTGGCCGGCCAGCGCTGGCAGGTGGCCGCCGTCGTGCAGGCCGCCGTGCGCGCCGCCGAGGGCGAGCTGCCCCGCCCGCCGCAGCCCGGCCGCGTCGTCGAGCTGCGCAACGCCCAGGACGAGGTCGGCACGCTGGAGTACGGCGCCGACGGGCCACCGGTCTGGTCGGTGGGCCGCGGCGTGCAGCTGGCCGAGCTGGCCCTGCAAGGCCTGCGCACGACGGCCGAGGGCGAATCCATCGCCGAGGCCAAGTTCAAGGGCAGATCGATCGCCTGCCCCAGCTGCGGCGCGCCGCTCGAGCCCAAGCTCAGCGAGACCAAGAGCATGGTCTGCGCCCAGTGCCAGGCCGTGGTGGACTTACCCGAGGGCGACGCCAAGGCCCTGGGCTTCACCGCGCAGGAGCGCGGCCTGCCGCCGCTGATCCCGCTGGGCCGCACCGGCACGCTGGCCGTGGAGGGCGACAAGCCGCTGCCCTGGCAGGTGGTGGGCTACCAGGAGCGCTGCGACCTGCCCGAGGACGGCGACGACGAGCAGAGCTTCTGGCGCGAATACCTGCTCTACAACCGGCTGGCGGGATTCGCCTTCCTGGTCGACACCAACGAGGGCTGGAGCCTGGTGCGCACGCTGACCGGCGCGCCCGCGCCCGCCCGCGACGGCGTGACCTGGCAGGACCGAGCCTACGCGCAGCGCTGGACCTACGACGCCAAGACCACGCGGGTGCTGGGCGAGTTTTACTGGCCCGTGCGGCTGGACGACCGCGTGCGCGTGGCCGACTACGCCACCCGTGACGGGCAGCACCTGCTCAGCCGCGAGAGCCAAGGCCCCGAGGTCACCTGGAGCGGCGGCCGCACGCTGCCCGCCGACACGGTGCAGAAGGCCTTCGGCCTGACGGCACCGGCCGCGCAGTTCACGCGCGACGCCTCGGCCTTCAAGAACAGCGGCGCCACGCTGCTGCGCAACATCGTCGTGGGCCTGTTCCTCATCGTGCTGCTGTTCGCGCTGCTGCGCGCCTGCTCCAGCGATGACTGCGAGCAGTACAAGGCCAACTTCGGCGAGAACAGCAACGAATACCGCCAATGCCGCGCCAGCGCACGCGGCAGCGGCGTCTACCTCGGCAACAGCGGCGGCAGCTACGGCGGCTACAGCAGCGGTGGCGGCGGCCACAAGTAAGACGACCCCACAGGAGCACGCACCATGACCCTAGACTGGCTCAGGCCCGAAATCATCCTCGGCTCGGTGATGTACGCCATCATCGGCGTCATCATTTTCTGGGTGTCCTTCGTCATCGTGGACAAGCTCACCCCCTACAAGCTGTGGGAGGAGATCGTCGAGCACAAGAACGTGGCGCTGGCCATCGTCGTCGGCGCGATGTGCCTGTCCATAGGCCAGATCGTCGCGGCGGCCATTCACGGCTGAGGCCGCCCCTGCCGGGCCGGCGGCGCCCGCCCCGGCCTCCGTGCTTCTAGACTGCCGCCCCATGGCCTCCCTGCTCTTGCCCACCCGCCGCCGCGCGCCGCGGACCCGGCCCTGCGCCGCCGCGCCCGTCCAGCCGTGAGCGCGCCGCCGCGCGCGCGCGCCACGCTGGCCGAGCTGCTGCTGCTGGCCAGCGTCTTCGTCATCGCCGCCTGCGGCCTGGTCTACGAGCTGGCGGCCGGGGCCCTGGCCAGCTATCTGCTCGGCGACTCGGTGCTGCAGTTCTCCACCGTCATCGGCGTCTACCTGTTCGCGATGGGGCTGGGCTCCTGGCTGTCGCGCTTCGTCGAGCGGCAGATCGTCGGCGTGTTCCTGCAGGTGGAGCTGCTGGTGGGCGTCGTCGGCGGGCTGATGCCGGCGACGCTGTTCATCGTGCACAGCCTGCTGCCGCCGGGCGAGGCAGCGCCGTTTCGCGTGCTGCTGTATGCGCTGGTGCTGCTCGTCGGCACGCTGGTGGGGCTGGAGATCCCGCTGGTCATGCGCATCCTGAAGCGCCACTTCAGCGCCCGCTACGGCTTGAAGGACCTGGTCTCCCAGGTGCTGACCTTCGACTACCTCGGCGCCCTGCTGGTCGCGCTGGCCTTCCCGCTGGTGCTGGTGCCGCAGCTGGGCCTGGTGCGCACCGGCCTGGCCTTCGGCCTGCTGAACGTGGCCGTCGCGATCTGGGCGCTGTGGCTGTTCCGCGCCGAGCTGCGCGCCCGGCGGGCCCACACGGCCGCCTGCGCGCTGTCGGCGGCGCTGCTGCTTGCGGCGCTGGCCGGCGCCGATCGCTTGACGACCTGGGCCGAGGACCGCTTCTACGGCGAGCAGATCGTCTTCAAGCAGAGCAGCGCCTACCAGCGCATCGTCGTCACCGACGGCCACGCCGGCACGCGGCTGTTCCTGAACGGCAACCTGCAGTTCCACTCCCGCGACGAGTACCGTTACCACGAGGCGCTGGTGCAGCCCGCGATGGCGGCGCACGGCGCTCCGAAGCGCGTGCTGGTGCTGGGCGGCGGCGACGGCATGGCCGTGCGCGAGGTGCTCAAGTACGCCAGCGTCGAGCAGGTCACGCTGGTGGAGCTGGACCCGCTGATGACCACGCTGTTCCGCGACAACACGCGGCTGGCGGCGCTGAACGGCCATGCGTTGTCCAGCCCTAAGCTGCGCATCGTCAACGCCGATGCCTTCGGCTGGCTGGAGCGGCAGCAGGACAGCTTCGACGTCATCGTCATCGACTTCCCCGACCCCTCCAACTTCGCGCTGGGCAAGCTGTACACGGCCAGCTTCTACGAGCTGGTGGACCAGCACCTGAGCGCGGGCGGCTATGCCGTCGTGCAGACCACCTCGCCGCTGATCGCGCGGCGCAGCTTCTGGACCGTCGTCACCACCATCGAGTCCACCGGGCTGACGGCCACGCCCTACCACGCCCATGTGCCGTCGTTCGGCGAATGGGGCTTCGTGCTGGCGTCGCGCCGGCCCTTCCGGCTGCCCACGCAGTTCCCGCCGGGCCTGCGCTTCATCAGCCCCGGCAGTCTGCCGGCCCTGCTGGACTTCCCGCCCGACATGGCCCGCGTGCCGACCGAGGTGAACCGGCTGTCCAACCAGGTGCTGGTGCAGGTGTTCGAGGCCGAATGGGGCAAGGTGCATTGAGGCGTCGCGAGCTGCTGCTGGCCGGCCTCGCGGCGGCGGGTTGCACGCCGGACACGCCCGCGCTGCAGGGCGGCTGGGTGGGCACGCATGCGGAGCGCGGCCACCGTCTGCGCGGCGCGCTGCCGGCGGCCGGCGGCCCGCTGAAGAAGACCGGCGTGCTCATCGTCGGCGCCGGCATCGCCGGCCTGGCCTGCGCGCGCGAGCTGGCCCGGCGCGGCATCGACGACCTCGCGCTGCTGGATCTGGAAGACCAGGCCGGCGGCAACAGCCGCGGCCACAGCGTCGCCGGCTCGCCCTGCCCGCTGGGCGCCCATTACCTGCCGCTGCCCGGCGAGCAGGCGCACGAAGTCAGCCAGCTGCTGCATGAGCTGGGCCTGGCCCGCTCCCATCTCGGCCGCACCGAATGGGATGAGCGCCAGCTCTGCCACAGCCCGCAGGAGCGCCTCTTCATGGCCGGCGAATGGCACGAGGGCCTGCTGCCGCCGGCCGAGGATGCCGCCACGCTGGCGCAGTACCGGCGCTTCGCGGGCCTGCTCACCCTGGCCCAGCGCGAGCTGGGCTTTGCGATGCCCACGCGCCGGGCGCGCTGGACGCCGGGCCATGCCGCGCTGGACGCCCAGCCCTTTGCCGCCTGGCTGGACGGCCAGGGCTTGCGCGACGCGCGGCTGCGCTGGTACCTGGACTATTGCTGCCGCGACGACTTCGGCGCCGCCGCCGCCACCGTCTCGGCCTGGGCCGGCCTGCATTACTTCGCCAGCCGCCACGGCTTCCACGCGCCGGGCGACGAGACGGCCGAGCGCGAGCCGGTGCTGACCTGGGCCGAGGGCAACGGCTGGCTCAGCGCCCGCATGGCGGAGCCGCTGCGCGAACGCATCCACCTCGGCCGCAGCGTGCTGCGCGTGACGGAGCACAGGCATGGCATCGAGCTGCTGGCCTGGAACGAGGCCGCCGGCACCCCCGAGCGCTGGCAGGCCGGCGCCGTCGTCATGGCCACGCCGCTGTTCATCGCCAACCGCCTGCTGGCGGCTCCCCCCGAGGCGCTGCGCGCCGCCGCCGGCCGGCTGAGCTACGCCCCCTGGCTGACCGCCAACCTGCTGCTGCGCGAGCCGCTGCTGACCCGCCCCGGCGCACCGCCGGCCTGGGACAACGTGCGCTACGGCGGCGCGGCGCTGGGCTATGTCGACGCGCGCCACCAGGCGCTGGACCCGACGCCGCGCCCGCCGCTGCTGACCGCCTACCTCGCGCTGCCGGCGGCCCGGCGCGGCGAGCTGCTGCAGCGGCCCTGGCAGGACTGGGCCCGCATCGTCGTCGACGAGCTGGCCCAGACCCACCCCGACCTGCCCGCCAAGCTGGAGCGCATCGACCTGTGCCGCTTCGGCCATGCGATGAGCATCCCGACGCCGGGGCTGCGCGGCTCGGCCGCGCTGGCGGCGCTGAACGAGGCGCGCGGCCGCGTCGTCTTCGCGCATGCGGACCTGGCCGGCTATTCGGTGTTCGAGGAAGCCTACACGGCCGGCGTGCAGGCGGCGGGCCGGCTCAGCCTCTGAGCAGCTGCTGGCGGCTGACCTCGGCAGGCTCGAAGAGGTCGATCAGCGCCTCCAGCAGCGTCCTCGCCTTCTCGCTGTTGTCGCCGCCATAGTTGCAGACATAGACGTCCAGCGTCACCGCGCCCAGCTCGGGCCAGGTGTGCACGGCCAGATGCGATTCGGCCAGCAGCACGACGCCCGTAACGCCGCTTTGGCCGTCGACCGGGCCGAAGCGGTGCATCAGCTCGGCCACGCCGGTCAGTCCGGACCGCGCCACCGCGTCGCGGCAGAGGCGGCTCAGCAACTCCGGATCGAACATGCGACCGGCGGCCGGATCACAGCCGCGCAGATCGGCCGTCAGGTGCAGGCCCTTCATCCGCCGGTGACCGGGGGGAAGAAGGCCAGCTCGTCACCCTCGGCCAGCAAGGCGGACCCCGCACACATCTTCTGGTTCAGCGCCGCACGCACGGCGCGGCCGCCGGCCAGCACCTCGGCATGGACGCCGCCGCGCGCCTGCAGGGCCTCGCGCGCCGAGGCGACGGTGCTGCCTTCGGGCAGCGTCAGCGCCTCGCCCTCGCCCAGCTTCTCGCGCAGCGACGCGAAGAAGCGCAGCTTCACCGTGATGCTCATGACAGCAGCTCCGCGAACGGGATGAAGCGCACCAGGTCGCCGGCGCCGAAGGCCTGGCCCGCGGGGTTGTCCAGCAGGCCGTCGGCCCAGAAGGCCGAGGTCAGCACGCCGCTGCTCTGGTTGGCGAACAAGGCCAGGCCGCCCGTCTCGTCCAGGCGCACGCGCAGGAACTCGCGGCGCTTGTCGGGCCGCGGCCAGTCGAAGCCGGCGGCGATGCGGCAGCCCCGGGGGGCCAGGCGGGTGGCGCCCTGCAGCTTCAGCAGGAAGGGCCGCACCAGCAGCAGGAAGGTCACGAGGCTGGACACCGGGTTGCCGGGCAGGCCGATGAAGTGGGCCGCGCCGACCTTGCCGTACGCGAAGGGCTTGCCCGGCTTGATGGCGATGGACCAGAGGTCCAGCCGGCCCTCGGCCTGGACGGCCGGCCTCAGGTGGTCTTCCTCGCCGACGGACACGCCGCCCGAGGTCAGGATGACGTCGGCCCGGGAAGCCGCCTCGCGAAGCGCGGCGCGCGTGGCCTCCAGCTTGTCCGGCACGATGCCCAGGTCGACGACCTCGCAGCCCAGGCCTTCCAGCAGCGCACGCAGCGTGAAGCGGTTGGAGTTGTAGATGGCGCCGGGCGGCAGCGGCTCGCCGGGCATGACCAGCTCGTCGCCGGTGGAGAACAGCGCCACGCGCGGGCGGCGACTCACGGTCAGCTCGGCGGCCCCGGCCGTGGCCGCCAGGCCCAGCGCGATGGCGTCCAGCCGCGTGCCGGCCGGCAGCACGACGCTGCCGGCGCGCACGTCCTCGCCGCGCAGCCGCACATGCTGGCCGGCGCTGACCGGCTGCGTGATGCGCAGGCGCTCGTCGCTCAGTTCGGTGAACTCCTGCATGACGACCGCATCAGCGCCGGCCGGCAGCTGCGCGCCGGTGAAGATGCGCGCGGCCTCGCCGGGCGGCAGCGGCCGCGGCAGGCTGCCGGCCGGAATGCGCTGCGTGACGGGCAGATCCAGCGCCGCCTCGGCCGCGCGCAGCGCATAGCCGTCCATGGCCGAGTTGTCGGCGGGCGGCACATCCACGGGCGAGACCAGATCGGCGGCCAGCACGCGGCCGGCGGCGGCGCTGGTGGCCAGCGTCTCGCGCCCGGCCAGCGGCTGGGCCTGCGCCAGCAGCCGGGCCAGCGCCTCGTCCAGCGGGATCAGGGCGGGTTTCTTGGCATCAGACATGGGCGTGAATGTAGGCCTTCACGGCGTCCACATCCGCCGCCATGACCTGGACGCGCTTGGGGAGTTGCTCGATGCCTTCCAGGCCCGCGGGCCGCGGCGGCTCGATGCCCAGGGCCTCGTGGATGGTGGCGGCAAACTTGGCCGGCAGGGCCGTCTCCAGCACCAGCATGGTGACCTGGGGGTCGCACTGCTCCAGCGCCACCTTGAGGCCATCGGCCGTGTGCGGGTCGATGACGACGCCATGCTCGGCATGGCAGCGGCGTATGGTGGCGATGCGGTCGGCATGCGTGCTGCGGCCGGAGGCGAAGCCGAAACCGGCGATGTCCCCATGCTCGTCGGCCGTCAGCTCGAAGGCCGGCGACGTGAAATGCTGCTTCACGCGGGCGCCGTCGCGGCCCAGCAGGTCGAACACGAAGCGCTCGAAGTTGCTGGCCTTGGAGATGTCCATGGACGGGCTGGAGGTCTCGTGCGTGTCGGCCGTGCCGCGCGGGCGGTAGGCGCCGGTGCGGAAGAACTCGTCCAGCACGTCGTTCTCGTTGGTCGCGACGACCAGCTTGTCTATGGGCAGGCCCATCTGGCGCGCGACATGGCCGGCGCAGACGTTGCCGAAGTTGCCGCTCGGCACCGTGAAGCTGACCTTCTCGGCATTGCTCTTGGTGGCCTGGAAATAGCCGGCGAAGTAGTAGACGACTTGCGCCAGCAGCCGCGCCCAGTTGATGGAGTTGACGGTGCCGATGCGGTGCGCGCGCTTGAAAGCCAGGTCGCCCGACACGGCCTTGACGATGTCCTGGCAGTCGTCGAACACGCCCTCGATGGCGATGTTGTGGATGTTGGCATCCTGCAGGCTGAACATCTGCGCCTGCTGGAAGGGGCTCATGCGGCCGTTGGGGCTGAGCATGAAGACGGACACGCCCTTCTTGCCGCGCATCGCGTATTCGGCGGCGCTACCGGTGTCGCCCGAGGTGGCGCCCAGGATGTTCAGCGTCTCGCCGCGCCGGCCCAGTTCGTACTCGAACAGCGCGCCCAGCAGCTGCATGGCCATGTCCTTGAAGGCCAGCGTGGGGCCGTTGGACAGGCCTTGCAGCGCGATGTGCTCACCCAGCCAGGTCAGCGGCGTGATGGCCTCGGTGCCGAACACCTCGGCCGTGTAGACGCGGCGCGTGATGGCACGCAGGTCGTCGGCCGGGATGTCATCGATATAGAGGGACAGGATCTCGAAGGCCAGGTCGGCATAGGCCAGCCCGCGCCAGCGCGCCAGCGTTGCCGCATCGACGCGCGGGTAGGCCTTGGGCAGATAGAGGCCACCGTCCGGCGCCAGGCCTTCCAGCAGGATGTCGGAGAAGCCGCGCTCGGTCTGGTCGCCGCGGGTGCTGATGTACTTCACGCCAGTTCTTCCTTGCGCAGCTTGACGATGGGGGCCAGCACCGTCGGCAGCGCCTGCATCTTGGCCAGCGCCTCGCTCATGCGGCCCTCGACGGTGTCGTGGGTCAGGATGATGAGGTCGGTCTGGTGCTCGCCCTCGGCGGACTCCCGCTGCAGCACGGCGTCGATGGAGATGTCGTGCTCGGCCAGGATGGTGGTGATGCGCGACAGCACGCCCGGCTGGTCGGCCACGACCAGGCGCAGGTAGAAGGCGGTGTGCACCGCGGCCATCTCGAGGATGGGCGTGTCGCTCATCGCATCGGGCTGGAAGGCCAGGTGGGGCACGCGGTGGTCGGGGTCGGCCGTGGCCAGGCGGGTCACGTCCACCAGGTCGGCGACGACGGCCGAAGCGGTGGGCTCGGCGCCGGCGCCCTTGCCGTAGTACAGCGTCGTGCCCACCGCATCGGCCTGCACGACGACGGCGTTCATCGCGCCCTCGACGTTGGCGATCAGCCGGCTGGCGGGGATCAGCGTCGGATGCACGCGCAGCTCGATGCCCTCCGGGCGGCGGCGCGTGATGCCCAGCAGCTTGATGCGGTAGCCCAGCTGCTCGGCGTACTTGATGTCGGTGGCCTGCAGGCTGGAGATGCCTTCCACATGGGCCTTGCCGAACTGCACCGGCACGCCGAAGGCGATGGCGCTCATGATGGTCAGCTTGTGGGCCGCGTCCACGCCCTCGATGTCGAAGGTCGGGTCGCTCTCGGCATAGCCCAGGCGCTGCGCCTCCTTCAGCACGGTGGCGAAGTCCAGCCCCTTGCCGCGCATCTCCGACAGGATGAAGTTGGTGGTGCCGTTGATGATGCCGGCGATCCACTCGATGCGGTTGGCCGCCAGGCCCTCGCGCAAGGCCTTGATGATGGGGATGCCGCCGGCCACCGCGCCCTCGAAGGCGACGTCCACGCCCTTCTCGCGGGCCGCGGCGAAGATCTCGCTGCCATGCAGCGCCAGCAGCGCCTTGTTGGCCGTGACCACATGCTTGCCGTTCGCGATGGCCTGCAGCACCAGCGAGCGCGCCGGCTCGATGCCGCCGATCAGCTCGACGACGATGTCGATGCCGGCGTCGTTCACCAGTTCGTTCGCATCCGCGACGACGCGCACGCCGTCGCCGACGACGGCCCGGAAGGCCTCGGCGCGCTCGGCATTGCGGGCCGCCACCATCGCGATCTCGATGCCGCGGCCGGCGCGGCCACGGATATCGGCCTGATTGCGCTGCAAGACGTGGAAGGTGCCGGCACCGACGGTGCCGAGGCCGATCAGGCCGACTTGGATCGCTTTCATAAAACCCTTGATCAGTTGGGGACAGAGCTACTCGCTGCGCTCGAGCGGTCTGTCCCGCAAGTCAAAAAAATCTCTCAGGACAGGGATCAGGAATGGCGGCGGCGGTAGCCGGCCAGGAAACGTTCGATGCGGCCGACGGCCTCGCGCAGGTCGTCCACATTGGGCAGGAAGACGAGGCGGAAATGGTCGTGCTCGGGCCAGTTGAAGCCGGTGCCCTGGACGATGAGCACCTTCTCCTCGGCCAGCAGCTCGTAGGCGAACTGCTGGTCGTCGGCGATGGGGTAGAGCTTGGGATCCAGGCGCGGGAACATGTAGAGCGCGGCCTTCGGCTTCACGACGCTGACGCCAGGGATCTGCGTCAGCAGCTCGTAGGCCAGGTCGCGCTGGTGGCACAGCCGCCCGGTGGGCGCGACCAGGTCCTTGATGCTCTGGTAGCCGCCCAGCGCCGTCTGGATGGCGAGCTGGCCCGGCGTGTTGGAGCACAGGCGCAGCGAGGCCAGCATGTTCAGGCCCTCGATGTAGTCGCGGGCATGGCGCTTCTCGCCGCTGACGATCATCCAGCCGGCCCGGTAGCCGCAGCTGCGGTAGTTCTTGGACAGGCCGTTGAAGGTGATGAACAGCACGTCGTCGGCGAGCGAGGCCATGCTGACATGCTGGTTGCCGTCGTACAGCGTCTTGTCGTAGATCTCGTCGGCGAAGACGACGAGCTGGTGCTGGCGCGCCAGCTCGATGATGCCCAGCAGCAGGTCCGTCGGGTACAGCGCGCCGGTCGGGTTGTTGGGGTTGCAGACCATGATGCCGCGGGTGCGCGGCGTGATCTTGGCCTCGATGTCGGCCAGGTCGGGCAGCCAGCCGGCGCCCTCGTCGCAGCGGTAATGCACCGGGCGGCCGCCCGCCAGGCCCACGACGGCCGTGTACAGCGGGAAGTCGGGGCTGGGGATGAGGATCTCGTCGCCGTCGTTGACCAGCGCGTTGATGGCCATCTGGATCAGCTCGGAGGCGCCGTTGCCGAGATACACGTCATCCACCGTGACGCCCTTGATGCCCTTCTCCTGCGTGTAGTGCACCACCGCCTTGCGCGGCGCGAACAGGCCCTTGCTGTCGGTGTAGCCGCCAGCGTCGCCGAGGTTGCGGATCATGTCCTGCACGATCTCGTCGGGCGGCGTCAGCCCGAACACGGCCGTGTTGCCGATGTTGAGCTTGATGATCTTCTGCCCCTCCTCCTCCATCTGGCGTGCCTTGTCCAGCACGGGGCCGCGGATGTCGTAGCTGACGCTGGCGAGCTTGCTGGACTTGGCGATGGGCTTCACGAGGGGCTCCGGCGCAGCGGTTGCTGCAGTGCAAGATGGGGCGAAAAGGCGATCTCGGAGTTTAAGCAAGCCCCAGGCACGCGCCCCGCCGTTCTGGGCGACACTGCGACTCGCTTTTCGCCCCATTTCCGATGAAGTTCCAGCTCGACGAGCCGCAAGGCGGCAACAGCATTTCCCGCCATGACAGCCAGGGCGTCTGGGTCAATGGCCAGCCCCACACGGCCAGCGTCCTGGTGCCCTGGAAAGGCGAGGTCGCCGCCTGGTCGCCTTCGCGCTTCGAGGAACTTCAGCCTGTGCATTTCGAAGCGATCCTGGCGCTGAATCCCGAGCTGGTCATCTTCGGCAGCGGCGCACGGCTGCGTTTTCCCCGCCCCGAGCTGTGGCGCGGGCTGGTGCAGGCACGCATAGGCTTCGAGGTCATGGACATTGCCGCCGCCTGCCGCACCTACAACGTGCTGGCCAGCGAAGGCCGCAACGTGCTGGCGGCCCTGCTCATCGAGGCGTGACCTCTGCCGGCGGGAAGCCGGGGCGAGGCTTTATAATCACGAGCTATTGCTTGCGGGCGCCCGCGTCGATTGCTTCCGTGAAGGGCTTCACAGAGCAATCACGAACCGGGGACCCCGTGAGCACAACTCTGCCGCACCCCCCCAATGACGCCTGCGCTCAACAAACCCCTGCCGGAAATTGAGGCTCAAGCCACCGGCGGCGTGAAGTTCACTGCCAACACCTTTCTGGGCAAGTCGGTCGTGCTGTATTTCTACCCGAAAGACAACACGCCCGGTTGTACCACCGAGGCGATGCAATTCCGCGATCGTCACAAGGACTTCGTGAAGGCCGGCGCCGTGGTGCTGGGCGTCTCGCGCGACAACATGGCCTCGCACGAGAAGTTCAAGCAGGCCCTGGAGCTGCCCTTCGAGCTGATCGCCGACACGGAAGAGAAGCTGTGCCACATGTTCGGCGTGGTCAAGAACAAGATCATGTACGGCAAGAAGGTCAAGGGCATCGAGCGCTCCACCTTCCTGATCAGCCCCACCGGCATCCTGGTGGGTGAATGGCGCGGCATCAAGGTCGCCGGCCATGTCGACGAGGTGCTGAAGGCCGTCAAGGGCCTGAAGAAGGAAGCCGCCTGAAGCCCATGGCGTGCTGACATCGCCCAGCCCCGCGGGATGTGCATAATCGGCCCATGCCCCGGGTCGAATCCATGTCTCAGACTGCAAAGCCGCACTCATCCTGTGCGGCTTTTTGCTTTCTGGAGCCAGGCTCGCATGGGGTTCACCTGCCGTCGAACCGCCGTACATGCCACTGCCCAAGCCCCCTGCGCAACGCGCCAGCCGCCTCGATGCCACTGCTTACTCGGCCACTCTGACCCCCAGCAAACCCCGCGCGACGCCTCCGGCCGTCGCGCCTGCCGCCGCCGTGGCCGCGGCGGCGACCGCCGAAGTCCTGCGCCTTCCCACCCCCGCCGCCAGCCCGGCCGCCACCAGGCCGGCCCTGCCCGCCAAGGCCGCGAGCAAGGCGCCGCCGGCCAAATCCGCCGCGCCCAAGGCCAAGCGCACGCGCAAGCCGGCCGAGGCCCCCAAGCTTTTCGTGCTCGACACCAACGTGCTGATGCACGACCCGATGTCGCTGTTCCGCTTCGAGGAGCACGACATCTACCTGCCCATGATCACGCTGGAAGAGCTGGACGGGCACAAGAAGGGCATGACCGAGGTCGCCCGCAACGTGCGCCAGGTCAGCCGCGAGCTGGACCAGCTGGCCGCCAGCCTGCAGAGCAGCAGCGTGGAGGAGATGTCCAAGGGCCTGTCGCTGGCCGGCACCGGCCACCGCGAGGCCGAGGGCAAGCTGTTCTTCCAGACCCAGATGTTCGATGCACCGCTGCCGCAAGGGCTGCCGCAGGGCAAGGCGGACAACCAGATCCTGGGCGTGGTGCAGGCGCTCAAGCGCCAGCATCCGGGCCGCGAGGTGGTGCTGGTGTCCAAGGACATCAACATGCGCATCAAGGCCCGCGCGCTGGGCCTGCCCGCGGAGGACTACCGCAACGACAAGACGCTGGAAGACTCCGACCTGCTCTACACCGGCGTCCAGGCCCTGCCGGCCGACTTCTGGGAGCGCCATGGCAAGACCATGGAGAGCTGGCAGCAGGGCGGCACCACCTTCTACCGCATCAGCGGGCCGCTGGTGCCCACGCTGCTGGTCAACGAGCTGGTCTACCTGGAAGCGCCCGGCGCCACGCCGCTGTACGCCAAGGTCACCGAGATCACCGGCAAGACGGCGGTGCTGAAGACGCTGAAGGACTACGGCAACCAGAAGCATTCCGTCTGGGGCGTGGCCGCGCGCAACCGCGAGCAGAACTTCGCGCTCAACCTGCTGATGGACCCCGAGTGCGACTTCGTCACGCTGACCGGCACGGCCGGCACCGGCAAGACGCTGATGACGCTGGCCGCCGGCCTGTCCCAGGTGCTGGACGAGCGCCGCTACAGCGAGATCATCGTGACCCGCGTGACCGTACCGGTGGGCGAGGACATCGGCTTCCTGCCCGGCACCGAGGAGGAAAAGATGGGCCCCTGGATGGGCGCGCTGGACGATAACCTCGAGGTGCTGGCCAAGGGTGACTCCAGCGCCGGCGAATGGGGGCGCGCGGCCACCAACGACCTGGTGCGCAGCAAGATCAAGATCAAGAGCCTGAACTTCATGCGCGGGCGCACCTTCCTGAACAAGTTCGTCATCATCGACGAGGCCCAGAACCTGACGCCCAAGCAGATGAAGACGCTGATCACGCGCGCCGGCCCCGGCACCAAGATCGTCTGCCTGGGCAACCTGGCGCAGATCGACACGCCCTACCTCACCGAGGGCAGCTCGGGCCTGACCTTCGCGGTGGACCGCTTCAAGGGCTGGGCCCACAGCGGCCATGTGACGCTGGCGCGCGGCGAGCGCTCGCGGCTGGCCGACTTCGCGTCCGAAGTGCTTTGATCCCGGAGCCCGCCTGACGGCGGGCCGGCACGCCGAGCGGCCCCGTCACCGGGGCCGCTGGCTTTTGGGGCTCAGCGGTTCAGCAGCCCGCCCAGCAGGCCGGCAATGTCGCCCAGGCCGCCAGCGCCGCCCTGCGGCAGCTGGCCCTGCGGGCTCAGCCGGTCGACGATCTGCGGCAGCAACTGGCTGAGCTGCTCCCCCGCCTCGGCATGAGACACGCCGGCCTGCTGCGCCAGTTGGCCCAGCAAGCCGCCGGCGCCGCCCAGCGCGTCGGCCAGCTGGCTGCCGGACACCGGCTGGTTGGCGCCGGTGGAAATCCAGCTCTGCACCTGCTCGCCCAGGCCCCCGGCCTGCAGCTGTTGCAGCAGCCCCGCGAGCCCGCCATGGGCCGAGCCGTTGTCCAGCAGGCCGGCCACCAACGCCGCCCAGTCAGGCTGGCCGCCGGGCTGCCCCGAGCCGCCCAGCGCCTGCGTGGCCGCACCTAGCACTTGATCCAGAAGTCCCATCGCCATCTCCCATGCAATGATCCGGAGGCTTCCAGTCTAGGGCCACGCGTGCGCAGGGCGCGTAAAAACCAGCGGGCGGTCATGCGGAGGCCATCCCTCGAGAACCAGCGCCATGGGCCGAGCCGCACCCGCACCACATCCGGCCGGCGCTGCTGCCAGACACTGGCATTTTTCCCAGTGACAATCGAGGCATGAACCGCTCCCACCTCCGCTGGCGCCGGCGCCGCTGACATGCTGCAACCCGAGCGCTGGATCGCCCACCTCGACATGGACGCCTTCTACGCGTCCGTCGAGTTGCTGCGCTATCCGCAGCTCAAGGGCGAGGCGGTGGTCATAGGCGGCCGCCGGGCCGACGCGCCGCGCCAGCTGCAGGACGGCTCCTGGCAGTACGCGCGGCTGCGCGACTACACCGGCCGCGGCGTCGTCACCACCAGCACCTATGCCGCCCGCGACCTGGGCGTGTTCTCGGCCATGGGGCTGATGAAGGCGGCGCTGCGCGCGCCCGACGCCATCCTGCTGCCGGCCGACTTCGACTCGTACCGCAAGTACTCGCGCCTGTTCAAGGCGGCGGTGGCCGAAGTGGCGCCCGTCATCGAGGACCGCGGCATCGACGAGATCTACATCGACCTCAGCGACGTGCCCGGCGTGCGCGACGCCGTGGGCCACGACCCGCTGGGCGGCGTGAAGGCGGTGGCGCGCGAGATCAAGAACTCGGTGGGCCGGGCGACGGGCCTGACCTGCTCCATCGGCATCACGCCCAACAAGCTGCTCAGCAAGATCGCCAGCGAGCTGGACAAGCCCGACGGCATCACCGTGCTGACCATGGACGACCTGCCCACGCGCATCTGGCCGCTCGCCGTGCGCAAGATCAACGGCATCGGCCCCAAGGCCGGCGACAAGCTCGTCAAGCTGGGCCTGGCCACCGTGGGCGACATCGCCGCCGCCGCGCCCGCCTGGCTGGTCGAGCAGTTCGGCGAGAGCTATGGCCAATGGCTGCACAACGCCGCCCACGGCCGCGACCACCGCCCCGTCGTCACGCACAGCGAGCCGGTGTCCATCAGCCGCGAGACCACCTTCGAGCGCGACCTGCACGCCGTGCATGACAAGGCCTTGCTGGGCAGCATCATGGATGAGCTCTGCGAGCGCCTGGCGGGCGATCTGGCGCGCAAGCGCTACGCGGGCAAGACGGTGGGCATCAAGCTGCGCTTCGAGGGCTTCGTCACCGTCACGCGCGACCAGACGCTGAAGACCCCCATCGCCAGCGCCGCCGACATCCGCGCCGCCGTGGGCTCCTGCCTGAAACGTGTCAAGTTCGACAAGCGGCTGCGCCTGATGGGCGTGCGCATCGGCAACCTGGTGCACGCCGGCGAGCTGCAGGCCCTGCCCGCGGCAGCCCGCGCCGAGCCCGGGCCGGCGCCCGACAACCTGAGCCTGTTTTGAGCGACTGGGCCTACACCGTCTCGGTGCGCAGCCTCTGCGAGTTCACCGCCAAGCAGGGCAGCCTGGACCGCCGCTTCACGCCCTCGGCCACCGCGCTGGAGGGGCAGGCGGTGCAGCTGGCCGTCATCGCGCGGCGCAGCGAGGGCTACGAGACCGAGCTGCCGCTGGAGGGGCGGTTCGGCGCGCTGCGCGTGCGCGGCCGGGCCGACGGCTACGAGGCCGACGTGAAGCGGCTGGAGGAGATCAAGACCATCCGCGGCCCGGTGGCGCTGATCCCGGAGAACCGCCGCGCGCTGCATTGGGCGCAGCTGCAGACCTATGGCGCGCTGATCGCCGCCGACCGCGGCCTGGCCGAGCTGGAGCTGGCGCTGGTCTATGTGGACGCCGACACCCAGCACGAGACCGTGCTGCGCGAGACCGCCACGGCCGCCGCGCTGCAGGCCGCGTTCGAGGCGCGCTGCCGCGCCTTCGAGGCCTGGGCCGCACAGGAAGCCGCGCATCGCGCGGCGCGCGACGCCGCCCTGACCGGCCTGCCCTTCCCGCTGGGCGAGCTGCGCCCGGGCCAGCGCCTGCTGGCCGAGGCCGTCTACCGCGCAGCCACCCATGGCCGCTGCCTGCTAGCCCAGGCCCCCACCGGCATCGGCAAGACGCTGGGCACGCTGTACCCGCTGCTGCGCGCCATGCCGCGCCAAGGGCTGGACAAGATCGCCTACCTGACCTGCAAGGGCACGGGCCGCTTCATGGCGCAGGACGCGCTGCGGACGCTGCGCGACGCGACGCCCGGGCGCCAGCTGCGCGTGCTGACGCTGGTGGCCAAGGCGCAAGCCTGCGAGCACCCCGACAAGGCCTGCCACGGCGACGCCTGCCCGCTGGCGCTGGACTTCTACGACCGCCTGCCCGCCGCGCGCGCCGAGGCCGTGCAGACGGGCTGGCTGGACGCCCCCGCCCAGCGCCGCATCGCACTGCGCCACGGCATCTGCCCCTACTACCTGGGCCAGGAGCTGCTGCGCTGGGCCGACGTGGTGGTGGGCGATGTGCACCATGCCTTCGACCCCCATGGCCAGCTCTATGGCCTGGCGCAGTCGCAGGGCTGGAAGCTGGCGCTGCTGGTGGACGAGGCGCATAACCTCGTCGACCGTGCCCGCGACATGTACAGCGCGGCGCTGAGCCTGGCCCGCGTGCGCGAGGCCTTGGCCGCCGCGCCCAAGGCCTTGCAGCCAGCGCTGCGCCGCCTGGCCGGCGAGCTGGCCGGCCTGGGCCGCGACCAGGTCGAGGACTACCAGCCCCTGCCCCAGCTGCCCGAGCCGCTGGCCGAGGCGCTGCAGCGCGTCAACACCGCGCTGGGCGAGCATGTGCAGAACCACCCGCTGGAGGTGGGCGCCCTGCTGGACTTCTACTTCGAGGTGCTGGCGCTGCAGCGGCTGCTGGACCGGCTGGACTCGCATTCGCTGTGCGACCTGCAGCGCAGCGCCGGCCGCGTCGCGCTGCCCGACGCGCCGCTGAACCTGTCGCTGCTGGAGCCGGATGAGAACGGCGACCCGGTGGACACCGGCGCGGTGCGCGACGTGCTGCTGTCGGTGCGCAACATCGTGCCGGGGCACTTTCTGAAGGAGCGCTTCGAGGGCTTGGGCAGCGTCACGCTGTTCTCCGCCACGCTGGGCCCGCCCGACTATCCGCGCGACCTGCTGGGCCTGCCGCAGGACTGCGCCTGGATCGACGTGCCGGCGCCCTTCCCGCCCGAGCACCTCAGCGTGCGCGTGGCGCCGCTGTCCACGCGCTACGAGCACCGCGAGCGCTCGCTGGACGCGCTGGTGGACCTGCTCGCCGCGCAGTACGAGCAGCATCCCGGCAACTACCTGGCCTTCTTCAGCAGCTTCGACTACCTGGACAAGGCCGCCGCGCGGCTGGCGCTGCGCCACCCCGGGCTGCCGCAGTGGAGCCAGTCGCGCAGCATGGGCGAGGCCGCACGCCGCGCCTTCCTGGAGCGTTTCGTGGCGGACGGCCGCGGCATCGGCTTCGCCGTGCTGGGCGGCGCCTTCGCGGAAGGGGTGGACCTGCCCGGCACGCGGCTCATCGGCGCCTTCATCGCCACGCTGGGCCTGCCGCCCGTGTCGCCGCTGCAGGACCAGATCCGCGAGCGGCTGGACGCGATGTTCGGCGCCGATCACGGCTACGCCGACCTCGTGCCCGGCATGCAGAAGGTCGTGCAGGCCGCCGGCCGCGTGCTGCGCTCGGTGGACGACCGCGGCTGGGTCTGGCTGCTGGACCAGCGCTACCGCCGCCCCGAGGTGAGGGCGCTGCTGCCGGCCTGGTGGCGGCTCCAGCCGGGATAGATTGCCCCCCGTTCAGGAGAACCCATGTTTGATCACGTCAAGTTCGGCGTCAGCGACTTCGCCGCAAGCAAGGCCTTCTACCTCCAGGCCCTCGCGCCGCTGGGCATCACCGCGGGCGCGCAAGGCGATCCGTCCTACGGCATCGAGCTGGTCGCCCCCGGCCAGCTGGCCAGCCTGTGCCTGTTCCAGACCGCGGAGAAGCCGGCGCATCTGCACCTGGCCTTCGTGGCGCAGACCCGTCAGCAGGTCGACGCCTTCCACCGCGCAGCGCTGGCGGCCGGCGCCACCGACAACGGCGCTCCGGGCCTGCGCCCCGTCTACCACGCCAACTATTACGCCGCCTTCGTCATCGCCCCGGACGGGCACAACATCGAAGCGGTCTGCCACGCGGCCGAGGCCTGACAGCGCCTCTTTGTTTGGGGATGTTGCCGGCCGGCCGATGCGGCTGCACCCGGTAACCGCGGCCGGCGCCAGGCATGCCAGGCTGGCGGGCTATGCAACATGCCCCTGCCCGCCTCTGTACCCTTCTCGCGCTCGCCACCCTGTTTGCCCTGACCGGCTGCGGCGGCGGCGGCTCCGATCCGTCGGCCGCCACGCCGGCCACGCCTCCCACGGCCACGCCGCCATCCACGGGGACGGCCGGCACCCGCATCACCTGCGGCCTGCCCAACTTCGAGGCCGAGATGCTGGCCGCCGTGAACGCCCGTCGCCGTGCGGGCGCCACCTGTGGCGCCCAGGGTGTCTTCCCCCCGGCTCCCGACCTGAGCTGGAGCGCCGCCCTCACCCAGGCCGCCGCGGCGCACAGCGACGACATGGTCAGCCACGACCTGTTCAGCCACACCGGCAGCGACGGCAGCACGCTGGGCAGCCGCGCGACCGCCGCCGGCTACGCCTGGAGCCGCCTGGGCGAGAACATCGCCGCCGGCCAGGCCGGCATGGCCGAGGTGGTGGACGGCTGGATGCGCAGCGACGGCCATTGCGCCAACCTGATGAATGCGGCCTTTCGCGACCTCGGCGCGGCCTGTGTGGCGGGCAACGCCGGCACCAGCTACCGCAGCTACTGGACGCAGGACTTCGGCACGCCGCGCTGAACGCGGCCGCTGCCAGCGTACGCCGCGGGAGCCGCGTGCGGGCCGGCACAGCGGGGCTCAGGCTTTTTTTGCGCGCGGCTGAATCCAAACGCCGCGCCCGGGCGCTCCAAGGCAGCACCATTCACCTGTTTTGCCTGGAGCCGCCCATGTTCTTCGACCACATCGAGGTCATCAGCCCGCTGCTGATCCCCATCCTGGCGCTGCTGATTCCCATCATCGCCATCCTTGCCCATTACCTGGGCAAGGCCCACAGCGAACGCCAGCGCCACGAGACCATCCGCGAGCTGGCTCGGGCCGGCCAGCCCATCCCGCCGGAGCTGCTGGCCGACCTGCAGGACAGCGACTGGCAGCGCGCCCGGAACACCCAGGCCAACCCCAACCGCATCCTGGCGGCGGCCCTCGTCAACGTCGGCGTGGGCCTGGGCCTGATGGGCATGTTCGCCACCATGATGCCGGGCGCCTGGCTGTGGAGCATAGGCCTGCTGCCGCTGTGCGTCGGCGTCGGCCTGGCGCTGTACTGGCTGGTCGAGCGCAAGCAGCCGCTGCAGCCGTGACCTCCGGCGTCCCCGCCACGCCGTCCGGCGCGGCCGACGAGGCCCGCCTGGTGGCCCGCGCTGCCGCCGGCGACCGTGCGGCCTTTGCCGCGCTGGTGCAGGCCCACCAGGGCTATCTGCGCAAGCTGCTGGGCCGCATCTGCCGCGGCGACCAGGCCCGCGCCGACGACCTCGCGCAGGAGGCCTTCGTGCGCGCCTGGCGCGCGCTGCCCCAGTTCCGCGGCGAGGCGCGCTTTCGCACCTGGCTGACGCGGCTGGCCTACTCCGCGCTGTCGGCCGAGCGCCCGGCCCTGCCCAGGGTGGACGAAGCGCCCCCCGACGCCGAGGCCCAGGCCGATTTCGCGCCCGGCGCCGACTGGCGCATCGACCTCGACCGTGCGCTGGCCGGCCTGAGCGAGGCCCAGCGCCACGCGCTGCTGCTGTGCTACGGCGCCGACCTCAGCCACGCCGAGGCCGCCCAGGTGCTGGGCTGGCCGCTGGGCACCGTCAAGACACAGCTGCTGCGCGCCAAGGCCAGGCTGCGCACGCAACTGCACGCATGGGAACCCACGCCATGAACGAACTCGACGACGACCCGATGCTGCACGCCGCGCTGCGGCAGCACCTGCGGCAGGAGCCCGACGACGCCGGCTTCAGCCTGCGCGTGATGGCGGCGCTGCCGCCGCAGCTGACGCCAGGCCAGCGCCGCCGGGCCCGCTGGCTGCGCTGGTCGCAATGGCTGGCGGCCAGCCTGGCGGCCTGGGGCGCGGCCGCGCTGCTGTCCGGCGCGGCCGGGCCGCTGGACGGGCCGCATCTGCTGGCCGCGGCAACGCTGCTGGGGCTGCTGATCTTCTGGTCCATTCCCAGCCGCTGGAGCGCGGGCTGAGCCGCTCTGCGGCGGGCCTGGCGCGGACCCGGGCGGCATCTGCCAAGTTTGTCACGCCGGCGCCGCCCGGCCGAGGCAATCGACCGGCGGCGGCGGGCTGCGCGGCGGGGCTGCCAGAGAATCGCCCGTCACGCCTCGTAGAGCCCGGCGCGCCGCGCCCGTCACGATCTGCCCGCCGGATGAAGTCCCAAGACCTGGCCGCCGAACCGGCCCCGCCCGCCGCGCCGCCCGCCATCGACCCCTTGCAGCAGGGGCTGGCCCTGTTCCAGGCCACGCCGCCGGACCCCGCGCGCGCCGCCGCCTGGTTCCGCGCCGCGGCCGACGCGGGCGACGCCGACGGCCTGGCCATGCTGGGGCTGTGCCTGCTGGAAGGCCTGGGCCTGGCGGCCGACCCGGTGCAGGCGCGTTCGTTGCTGGAACTGGCGGCGGCGCGCGGCAGCGCCATGGGGCATTTCCAGCTCGGGCGGGCGCTGCTGACCGCGCGCGGCGGGCCCGGCGACGAGGAGCGCGGCCTGTGGGCCTATGTGGCCGCGGCGGCGCAAGGCCATGCCGAGGCCTGCTTCAATCTCGCCAACTGCCTCTACGCGGGCGTGGGCTGCCTGCCCGACCGCCTCGCCGCCAAGGCCTTGTACCTGCGCAGCCGCGCGCTGGGCTGCCCGCTGCGCCCGCAGGGCGTGCTGGTGCAGCGGCGCGAGCTGAAGGCCGTGCGCACGCTGGCCCAGCGCTTCGCCGCCCCCGACCGGCTGCTCTACCTGGTGCGCGAGCGCCAGCAGGAACTGGCCCTGCTGCAAGCCCTCGCGCAGCGGCGACAGCCCAGCCCGCGCACGTCCGGCGAGGCCAGGCTCAGGCCCTGGCGGCTGGCCGCCGGCGTGGTGGCGGCCATGGCCGGTACGCTGGGGCACTATCTGCGTCCCGCGTCCCGCGACGCCGGACCGACGACGATCAACTTCTGATGCCCGAACGTCCCGTACGCCTGCCCTCCCTCGACGCCTTGCTGGCCTTCGAGGCGGTGGCGCGCGCGGGCAGCTTCGAGGCCGCCGCGGCCGAGCTGGCGCTGACGGCCAGCGCCGTCGCCAAGCGCGTGGCCGGGCTGGAGGAGCGGCTGGACCAGCCGCTGTTCCTGCGCCAGCCGGCGCGCGGCCTGAGCCTGACGCCGGCCGGCCACGAATACCTGCCCCAGGTGCGCCAGGCACTGGCGCTGCTGCAGGCCATGCCGCTGCACCAGCGTGCCGGCCCGCGGCGCGAGCGGCTGCGCGTGACGTCCACGCCCACCTTCGCGCGCCAGCTGCTGGTGCCGGCCCTGCCCGGCTTCACGGCGGCCCATCCGCAGATCGAGCTGGAGCTGACGCTGTCGGTGCCGCTGCTGGCCGAGGGCGATGCCGGGGCCGACCTGGAGATCCGCCACGGCGCGGTGCCGGACGACATCGCCACCGACGCCGTGCTGCTGCACGACCGCCTGACGCCGCTGGCCGCGCCGGCGCTGCTGGCCCGCCACGCCCCGCTGCGCGCGCCGGCCGGGCTGCTGGCCCTGCCGCTGCTGCGCACGCCACTGCAGCCCTGGGCCCCCTGGCTGCGCGCCGCCGGCCTGCCCGACGCGGCCGAGCCCGAGGCCGGCCCGCGCTTCGTGGACCTGGGCCTGACGCTGGCCGCCGCGCTGGCCGGCCAGGGCGTGGCGCTGGCCCGGCTCAGCCTGGCCCGCCACGAACTGGCCGAGGGCCGCCTCGTGCAGCCCTTCGCGCTGACCGTGCCGGCCGAGCGCCACTACGGCCTGGTGGTGCACCGCGCCAGCCCGGCGGCCGAGGCCTTCGCCGCCTGGCTGCACGGGCATTGCCGCGCGCTGGAAGCGGCGCCGGCGGAAAACTCTTCCCGCCCCGGCTGAGGTTTTTTCCGGCGCGGCCGCAGCGGCGCGGGCCTAGCATCGCGGCCTGACCCCAACCGCCGCCGCAACGCCATGCCCGTCATCACCTGCATCGAAGACCTGCGCCAACTCGCCCAGAAGCGCGTGCCGCGCATGTTCTACGACTACGCCGACTCCGGCTCGTGGACCGAGACCACCTACCGCGCCAACGAGAGCGACTTCCAGGCCATCAAGCTGCGCCAGCGCGTCGCCGTCAACATGGAAGGCCGCAGCACGGCCGTCAAGATGGTGGGCCAGGACGCCAAGATGCCGGTGGCCATCGCGCCCGTGGGCCTGACCGGCATGCAGCATGCCGATGGTGAGATCCACGCCGCCCGCGCGGCCGAGAAGTTCGGCATCCCGTTCACGCTGTCGACGATGAGCATCTGCTCCATCGAGGACATCGCCGAGCACACCTCGGCGCCGTTCTGGTTCCAGCTCTACATGATGCGCGACCGCGATGCGATGGCGCGCATGATCCAGCGCTGCAAGGCCGCGAAGTGTTCGGCCCTGGTGCTGACGCTGGACCTGCAGGTCATCGGCCAGCGCCACAAAGACCTGAAGAACGGCCTCACCGCGCCGCCGCGGCCCACGCTGGCCAACCTCGTCAACCTCGCCACCAAGCCGCGCTGGTGCCTGGGCATGGCCGGCACGCGCCGCCACACCTTCCGCAACCTGGTGGGCCATGTGAAAGGCGTCAGCGACATGCGCTCGCTGTCGGCCTGGACCAACGAGCAGTTCGACCCGCGCCTCTCCTGGGCCGACATCGCCTGGGTCAAGGAGCAATGGGGCGGCAAGCTGATCCTGAAGGGCATCATGGACGTGGAGGACGCCAAGCTGGCCGTGCAGGCCGGCGCCGACGCCCTCGTCGTCAGCAACCACGGTGGCCGCCAGCTCGATGGCGCGCCCAGCAGCATCCACGCGCTGCCGGCCATCGTGGCCGAGGTCGGCTCGCAGATCGAGGTCTGGATGGACGGCGGCATACGCTCCGGCCAGGACGTGCTCAAGGCCTGGGCGCTGGGCGCGCGCGGCACCATGATCGGCCGCGCGATGGTCTATGGCCTGGGCGCCATGGGCGAGGAAGGCGTGAGCAAGGCGCTGGCCATCCTGCACAAGGAGCTGGACGTGACCATGGCCTTCTGCGGCCACCGGCAGCTGACCGACGTGACGCGCGACATCCTGGTGCCGGGCAGCTACCCCAGCACCTGAATCCACCGTCCGTTGGCGCGGGCCGCCATCGGGGCGATTGCTGTTGCCCGCGCGCGGCGCGCGTGCGCTACTCGCTCACATGAAGCCCGCCACCGCTCTGCTGCCGCTGCTGCTCTCCCTGTGCCTGGGCGCCACCGCCCAGGGCTGCGCGCCGCCGGCCAACCTGCCGGCCGAGCAAGATCCAGCGCGCATCCAGCAGCTGGCGCTTGCGCTGCTGCCCTGCCTGGCCAGCCCCGACCCGCTGCTGCGCGATGCGACGGGCCTGCAGTGGCTACAGATCTGGGCCCGCAGCGGCCGGCTGCGGCCCGACACGCTGCAGCGCCTGCGCACCGAGCTGATGGCCGTGCTGGACGGGCCGCCGGATGCCGCCGGCGTGCACCAGCCCTTCGCCGCGCTGGCGCTGGCCGAGGTGGCCCGGGTGGACCGCAAGACGCCGTTCCTGTCACCCGCCGAGCGAGAGGAACTGGTCGTGCAAGCGGTGCGCTTCCTGAGCGGCGTGCGCGACTACCGCGGCTTCGTGCCCGGTGAGGGCTGGCGGCACGGCGTGGCCCATGGCGCCGATCTAGCGCTGCAGTTGGGCGCCAACGACGCGCTGACCGGGGCCCAGCGCGAGCGCCTCTTGGGCGCCATCAACCGGCAGGTGCTGGCGGACCACCGGCACGCCTACCGCTTCGGCGAAGGCGCACGGCTGGCCCGTGCGGCGCAGGTCATCCAGTTGAAGGCCGGCACCGACGCGGCAGGCTGGCAACGCTGGCTGGCGGGCCTGCTGGCCCCCGTGCTCGCCGCGCGCACGCTGGACGAGACCGCACTGACCGACGTCCACAACCTGCGCGAATTCCTCTGGCCGCTGTTCTTCACGCTGTCGGCCGAGACCACCGACCCGCGCACTGCGCCGCTGGCGCGCGTGGTCGGCGCGGCGCTGCTGCAGCTGCCGCCGCTCTGATTGCCCCGCCGGCGTCACGCCGTTAGGCTGCGGCGCCGGAGGAACCATGCGCCTGACCCGATTCGCCGGCCTGCTGGCCGTGCTGCCCCTGCTGGCCTGGGCCCAGCAGGCCATCCCGACCGCCGCCGCCATCGATGCCGAGGCCGCGCGGCTGATGGCCGCGACGCAGGCCCGCGGCCTGGCGGTCGCCGTCATCGACGCCGGCCAGGTGCGGCATGTGCGCGCCTATGGCCACCGCAACGCGGCGGGCGAGCCGCTGCGTACCGACACCGTCATGTACGGCGCCTCGCTGACCAAGACGGCGTTCGCCTATACCGTGCTGCAGCTGGTCGACGACGGCCTGCTGGACCTGGACAGGCCGCTGGCCGCCTACCTCGCCCGGCCGCTGCCCGACTACCCGGACCAGCGCCGCTACGGCCCCTGGTCGGGCCTGGCCGGCGACGAACGCTGGCGCCAGCTGACCGCGCGCAGGCTGCTGATGCACAGCGGCGGCTTCGCCAACTTCGCCTTCCTGGAGCCCGACCGCCGGCTGCGCATGCATTTCGATCCCGGCGCGCGCTACGCCTACTCCGGCGAGGGCCTGATCCTGCTGCAGTTCGTGCTGGAGCGCGGCCTGGGGCTGGACATGGGCGCCGAGATGCAGCGCCGCGTGTTCGACCGCTTCGGCATGGGTCGCACCAGCATGACCTGGCGCCCAGACTTCGCCGCCAACCTGGCCGACGGATGGACGGCCGACGGCCGCGCCGAGCCGCACGACGAGCGCAGCACGGTGCGCGCGGCCGGCTCCATGGACACCACCATCGCCGACATGGCGATGCTGGCGGCCGGCGTCATCAAGGGCGAGGGCCTGTCGCGCCAGGGGGCTGCCGCGCTGAGCGCGCCGGGCCTGCCCATCACGACGGCCTCGCAGTTCCCCACGCTGCAGCCCGAGCTGCCGCCGACCGAGCGCCGCGCCGACCTGGCCGCGGGCCTGGGCGTCGTCACCTTCCTGGGCCCGCAGGGGCCGGGCTTCTTCAAGGGCGGGCACAACGACAGCACCGGCAACACCTGGGTCTGCGTGAAGCCGGCGCAGCGCTGCGTCGTCATCCTCGCCAACGACGTGCGCGCCGAGCGCGCCTTCCCGGCGCTGGTGCGCTTCATCCTCGGCGAGACGGGTGTGCCCTGGCGCTGGGAGTACGGCGGCCTGGCGTTCGTGGACTAGGCCGAATCCTCGTCACCGGAGCCGAAGGCGGCCAGGAAGGCCTCGACGAACAGGGGGGCGGCGGACAGCGTCAGCGCCAGCGTGGTCCAGCCACCGGCCTCGGCCTGCTCCAGCAGCTCCTCGTCCCACAGTCCGCCCTCCTCCACCGGGCCCTGCCCTTGCGGAAACTGCCGCCGGGCCCAGTCCTGCACCCGCTGCGCCTCGGCGCGGATGGCGGCCAGCTGCGCGGCGTCGCGCGTGGAGGCCATGGCGTCCAGCGTGGCCACGCCGTCGTCGCCCTCGCTGAGCTCGAAATGCAGGTGCCGCAGCGGCGCCGGGTGCATGTCGCGGCGGTCTTGCATCCGGGATTCAGGCATGGGTGCGCGCGCCCCACATGATGATGCCCATGCCGGCCAGGCTGACCGCCACGCCCAGCCAGTCGGTGGCCGTCGGCTTGACCTGATCCACCAGCATCAGCCAGACGATGGCGACGCCGATGTAGACACCGCCATAGGCCGCGTAGACGCGGCCGGACGCCGTCGGGTGCAGCGACAGCAGCCAGGCGAACAGCGCCAGGCTGGCCGCCCCGGGCAGCAGCAGCCACAGCGGGCGGCCCTGCTTGAGCCAGAGATAGGGCAGATAGCAGCCGACGATCTCCGCCAGCGCGGTGAGCACGAAGAGGCCGAAGGTCTTGAGCAAATCCATGGCGCCGCATTGTCGGCGCCTCGCCTCAGCCCGGCCGCGGCCGGCCGCGCAAGGGCTTCAGCAGCTCGCCCAGCGCGTTGTGGTCGATCTCGTACATCAGCGCCAGCAGCCGGCCGATCTCGCCCTTGGGAAAGCCCTCGCGCGCGAACCAGGCCAGGTAGTTGCCCGGCAGGTCGGCGATCAAGATGCCCTGATGCTTGCCGAAGGGCATCTCGGTCGACACCAGCTTGAGCAGGTCGTCGGGGTTCATGCCGCCCTCACAGCCATCCCAGGCGCTTGAAGCGCCAGTACAGCGCGCCGCTGACCAGCGCGATCGCGCCCAGCGCCATGGGGTAGCCGAAGGCCCATTTCAGCTCGGGCATCTTCTCGAAGTTCATGCCCCAGATGCCGGCCAGCGCGGTGGACGCCGCGAAGATGGCGGCCCACGCGGCCAGCCGCTTGGTGACCAGCGACTCGTCCACCGTCACCAGCGTCAGGTTGACCTGGGTGGCGGCGATGATGGTTTCGCGCGCGGCGTCGACGCCGGCCTGGATGCGCAGCAGGTGGTCGTAGACGTCGCGGAAATAGTCCTGCATGGCCTTGCAGACCACCGGCACGCGCCCGCCGTGCAGCTTGGCCGACACCTCCAGCAGCGGCGTCACCGCATGACGCAGCACGGCCAGGCGCTGCTTGAGGCTGAACAGCTGCTGCACGACGGCCTGGCGGTCCTGGCGGGGCTGGAACATCGTGGCCTCCAGCGCCTCCAGCTCGGCCTCGATGGCGTCCATGTGCGGGAAGTAGCGGTCCACCACCGCGTCCATCAGCGCATAGAAGACGAAGCCGGGGCCTTGCCGCAGCAGGTCGGGCTCGCGCTCGGCACGGCCGCGCACGCCCAGGAAGCCCTGGGCGCTGCGATGGCGCACCGACACGACGAAGCGCGGGCCGACGAAGACATGCACCTCGCCCACCTCCAGCCCATCCGGGCCGGCCTCCAGCAGGTGCATGGCGGCGAACAGCATGTCGCCGTACTCCTCCAGCTTGGGCCGCTGGTGGCCCTTGCGGGCGTCCTCCACCGCCAGCGGCGGCAGGTCCAGCTCGTGCTGCAGCAGCTCCAGCTCCTCGTCGCTGGGGTCGCGCAGCGCGATCCAGACGAAGCCGCTCTGCCGCTCCAGCGCCTCGGAGACGCCCTCCAGGCCCGGCTCGGCCACGATGCGGCCATCCTCGTACACGGCGCTGTTGATCAGCATGGTGCTCGCTGTCTCAGGACTTGGGCAGCGCGAGCTGCGTGAGGTCGATGCCGCGCTCGCGGGCGATGGCCTCCAGCACCGGCAGCAGCGGGCCCAGCTTCTCGTCCAGCGCGTCGCGCACCGTGTCGACGACGACCTGCGTGCTGCGCTCGATCTCGATGTGCACCGCGTCGCCCACCTGCTTGTCGCCGAAGGTGGTCATGCGCAGCGTCTCGGGGATCAGCCAGACCTCGAACCAGCCCGAGCCGTCGCGCTCGCGCTGGGCCTCGGCCACGGTCAGGCTGCAGCCGTTGACGCCCACATAGCCCTTGGCGAAGACGTAGCGCATCCACGGCGCCGGCAGCGCGAAGCGAATCACATGGTTGTTGTCGGGCCGGCGCACCTCGGCGATGCGGGCCGACACGTCCACGTGGCCCGACAGCGGATGGCCGCCGATCTCGACGCCCTCCCGGGCCGCGCGCTCCACGTTCAGGCCCGACCCGACCTCCAGCGCCCCCAGCGTGGTGAGGCGCAGGGTCTGCGCCATCACGTCGAAGTCGGCGACGCCGGGCGCCGGCCGCTCGGTGACGGTCAGGCAGACGCCGTCGCAGGACACGCTGGCGCCTATGGCCAGCTCGTCGTCGAAGCCCTGGGGGAACTTCAGGCGCAGCGTGTGCAGGCCCTCGCGGGCGGTGATGGATTCGACACGGGCCACGCCCTGGACGATGCCGGTGAACATCAGCGGGCCTCCTTGCGGGCGGCAAACGAATCGGGCGTGAAGCCCAGCGTCAGGCCGCCGTCGGCCCAGCGCACGACGGGGCGCTTGATGACGCTGGGCTCGGCCAGCATCAGCGCGGTGGCCGAGGCGTCGTCCACCACGGCCGCCTTGGCCGCATCGTCCAGCTTGCGCCAGGTGGTGCCGGCGCGGTTGATGAGCTTGTCGCGGCCGAGCGCCTTCAGCCAGGCCGGCAGCTGGTCGGCGGGCACGCCCTGCTTCTTGAAATCATGGAACGCGACCTCCAGGCCTTGCTCGGCCAGCCAGGTGCGGGCCTTCTTGACGGTGTCGCAGTTGGGGATGCCATAGACGGTGATCATGGGCGCCACCGTACCATGGAGGGTGAAAGCGAGTCCGGCGTGGCCGAGCAAGCCGCCAGGGCGGTGCCAATCAAGGCGCAAAGCACAGCCGCAGCGGGCCTGCGGCGAGCATTTGCAACGCAGAGTGGCGCGGCCCTGGTGACTTGAGCGGACATGACGGATTTGCTTTTACCCTCCTTACCATGATCGACTGGCTCGACGAGGCTTCCCTGGACTTCCCGCCGAGCGCCCGCGCGCTCGGCCCCGAAACCGACGCGCCTGGCCTGCTGGCCGCCGGCGGCACGCTGACGCCCGAGCGGCTGGCCGCGGCCTACCGGCGTGGCATCTTCCCCTGGTACGGCCCGGACCAGCCGCCGCTGTGGTGGGCGCCGGACCCGCGCATGGTGCTGAAGACGGCCGACTTCAAGCTCTCGCGCTCGCTGCGCAAGACCGTGCAGCGCTTCGCCGCGACGCCCGGCTGCGAGATCCGCGTCGACTTCGACCGCGCCGCCGTGCTGCGCGCCTGCGCCGACGCGCCGCGCGACGGCCAGGCCGGCACCTGGATCGTCCCGGAGCTGCAGGCCGCCTACCTGGCCTGGCCGGCCATGCACAGCGTGGAGACCTGGGTGGACGGCGAGCTGGTGGGCGGCCTGTACGGCGTCAACCTGGGGCGCATGTTCTACGGCGAGTCCATGTTCATGCGCCGCACCGACGCGTCCAAGATCGCGCTGTGCGCCCTCGTCTGCCTGTGCCGCGAGTTCGGCATCCCCTGGATAGACTGCCAGCAGAACACCCGCCACCTGGCGTCGCTGGGTGCGCGCGAAATGCCGCGAAGCGTGTTCGAAGCCCACCTCGCCGCCCATGTGGACGAGGCCGCGCCGGGGCCCTGGACCTATCATCCGGCCTACTGGCAACGGCTGCTGCCCCCGACGTCGTGACCTACCCCAAAGAACTGCCCCTCGCGCAGATCCAGTTCTATGCCACGGCCGCCTATCCGTGCAGCTACGTCACGGGCCGCCAGGCGCGCTCCCAGGTCGCCACGCCCAGCCACCTGATCCACGCCGACGCCTATTCCAACCTGGTCGCCGCGGGCTTCCGGCGCAGCGGCCTGTTCACCTACCGCCCCTACTGCGACCAGTGCCACGCCTGCATCGCGCTGCGCGTGCCGGTGGAGCGCTTCCAGCCCAGCCGCGCCCAGCGCCGCGCCTGGAAGGCCCATCGCGGGCTGCAGGCCAGGGTCATGCGCCTGGGCTATTCGCCCGAGCATTACGCGCTGTACCTGCGCTACCAGGCCGGCCGGCACTCCGGCGGCGGCATGGACCACGACAGCGTGGACCAGTACACCCAGTTCCTGCTGCAGTCGCGCATCAACTCCCGGCTGGTGGAGTTCCGCGAGCCGGTGCCCGATGGCCACAGCGGCCCCGGCGCGCTGCGCATGGTGTCCATCCTGGACATCCTCAGCGACGGCCTGTCGGCGGTCTACACCTTCTACGACCCCGACGTGGCGGGCAGCCTGGGCACCTACGGCGTGCTGTGGCAGATCCAGCAGGCCAGGGAGCTCAAGCTCAGCCACCTCTACCTGGGCTACTGGATCGCGGAAAGCCCCAAGATGGCCTACAAGGCCGGGTTCAGGCCGCACCAGTTGCTGCGCAACGGGGTCTGGACGGACGCGGACTGAAGCGGCCGCGTGGGGCACGGTCGGCGCCCCCGCCATGCCCGGCCTTCAAACCGCGGCGCCGAACGACTCGGGCCGCCGCGCCAGCAGCTGAGACAGCCGCTGCAGCCCCGCCTTCAGGCGCCCGCGGTCCTTGATGCCGCCCAGGGAGATGCGAATCGCATTCACGCCGGCGCCGTCGGTCGCGAAGGCCTGCGCCGGCGTGACGGCGATGCCCTCGCCGCCGGCGGCACGCGCGAGCTGCGCGCAGCTCCAGTACGCCGGCAGCTCCAGCCACACATGCAGGCCGTCTCCGGCGCCGCCGTCGCGCCCGGCCAGAACATCCCTGGCCATGCGGTGGCGCAGCCGCGCCTCGCCGCGCACGCCTTGCATCAAGGCCTGGGCCGAACCGTCGAGGATCCACTGCGTGGCCAGCGCGGCCGTCAGCGGCGCGGCCATCAGCGCAAACGACCGCAGCGCGACCAGGAAACGTTCGCGCAGCTGCGGGTCGCGTATCAGCACGAAGGCGACGCGCAGACCGGGCGTCAGGCATTTGGACAGCGTCGAGATGTAGCTCACCCGCTCCGGGGCGAAGCTGGCGACGGCGGGCGGCGGGGCATCGGCAAGCAGCCAGTAGGGATCGTCCTCGACGATGGGCACCTTGGCGCGCGCCGCGATGCCGGCGAGTGCCTGGCGCCGGCGTTCCGGCAGGGTCAGCGTGGTCGGGTTCTGCAGGGTCGGATTGAGATAGACCAGGCCGGGCCGGTGCTGGCGGCACGCCTGCTCGAGCAGGTCCGGCCGCATGCCCTGCTCGTCCACGCCCACCGCCACCAGGCGCCGGCCGAATTGCGTCGCGGCGGCCAGCAAGCCGGGATAGACCAGAGGCTCCGCCAGGATCACGTCGCCGGGCTGCGTCTGCGCCAGCATCAACGCGGCGATGGCCGCCTGCGCCCCCGGGCAGACCACCACTTGTCGGGCATCCAGCGGGCCGAACATCGGCTCCAGCCATTGGGCTGCGGCCTGACGGTCGGAGGTGCTGCCGCCGGCCAGGTGGTAGGTCATCAGCAGGTCGGCATCCGTGCGCATCAGCACCTGAGACAGGCCCTGCTTCAGCAGGTCGTCGAAGTCCACGCCGTCCGGCGGCGGCGGGGTGTTCATGCTGAGGTCGAGGACCGGGCTCCACTCGACCTTCGGTGCCGCGACATAAGTGCCCCGCGCGCCGCGCCCCTCCAGCAGCTGGCGGCGCCTGGCCTCGTCGTAGGCCCGCGTGACGGTCGTCAGGTCGACGTCCAGCCAGGCCGCCAGCCGGCGCTGCGGCGGCAGGCGGTCACCCGGCTGCAGCGCGCCGTCTGCCAGCGCCGCCTGCAACGCGTCCGCGATCTGCAAGAAGCGCGGCCCGCCGTGCGGCGCCAGTCGCGGCAACCAGAGCGGCAGACTTTCAGCCGGCATGGCCTTGGGCTGGGACATTTTGTCTCGATGTATGGAAATTGCTTCTGGATAGCATGCCCCGGAACGCGCGGCAACGCGGTCCGCGCGGCCATCGCCGATGGCCGGCCCGCGCCTTGTCGGCACAGGTCAACGCGCGGCGCCGGACGACCTCGAAAAACACCCTCAGCCAGCGCCGGATTCCGAGGCGACGCCCTCACGAGCCATCGCATCAAGCAACAGACTGGAAACGCTCAAACAATGGAATGGGTTCCCATCGTCCTGGTGATCTTCAAGCTGCTCGTGTTCGGCACGGGCATGTTCCTGGCCATCAAGTGGCATTACGACAAGGAAAAGGCGGAGCGGGAGAAAAAGGACCGGGAGCCATGACGCCGCGCCGCGGGTTCGCAGACCGGCGGGCCGGCGGCTGCGCCGCCTAGGGCCTGCCAACACGACGGGAGCAGGCCCTAGACCAGCACCTCGACGCAGGCCGGGTGCCCCAGAAAGCCCTCCGGGCTGGCGCTGCGCCCATAGGCGCCGCTCTGGTAGACCACCGCCAGGTCGCCCACCTCGCCGCGCGCCATGTCCATGCGGTCGGCCAGCAGGTCCAGCGGCGTGCACAGCGGGCCGACGACGCTGGCCGGCTCGCTCGCCGTCTCGCGCCGCCCCTGCGGCTCGATGGAGGCCGGGTAGTTCTTGCGCAGCACCTGGCCGAAGTTGCCGGAGGCCGACAGGTGGTGGTGCAGGCCGCCGTCCGCCACCAGGAACACCTGCCCCCGCGACAGCTTGCGGTCGACGATGCGGCTGACGTAGATGCCGGCCTCGCCGACGAAGTAGCGGCCCAGCTCGATGACCAGCTTGGCAGCCGGCAGATCGGCCCGGGCGCGCGCCTGCAGCGCCGCGAGGTTGTCGGCGATGGGCGCCAGCTCCAGCCGCGTCTCGCCCGGGAAATACGGGATGCCGAAGCCGCCGCCGAGGTTCAGGAACTTCACCGGCGCCGGTGCCGCCTCGGCCAGCCGCAGCGCCAGCTCGTAGCTTTTGAGCTGGGCCTCGCAGATGGCCTCGGCCTTCAGGTTCTGCGAGCCGGCAAACAGGTGGAAGCCCTCGAAAGCCACACCGTCGCCGGCCAGCCGCCCCACTTCGGCCAGCACCTCGGGCAGGGCCTCCGCGTCGATGCCGAACTGCTTGGGGCCGCCGCTCATGCGCATGCCCGAGCCCTTGAGCTCGAAGTCAGGGTTCACGCGCAGCGCCACGCGGGCCGGCAGCGAGAGGCGCTGCGACGCACGCGCCAGCGGCAGCAGCTCGCGCGCGGACTCCACGTTGACCAGCACGCCGGCCGCCACCGCCTGGCCCAGCTCGATGTCGCGCTTGCCCGGCCCGGCGAAGCTGATCTCGTGCGGGTCGGCGCCGGCGTTCAGCGCCACCTGCAGCTCGCCGGCCGAGGCCACGTCGATGCCATCCACCAGCCCGGCCATCAGCTGCACCAGCGCCGGCATGGGGTTGGCCTTCATCGCGTAGTGCAGCTCGATGCCTTGCGGCAGCGCCGCACGCAGCTCGGCCACCCGGCGCAGCAGCAGGCCGCGGTCGTAGGCGTAGAACGGCGTCTGGCCCACGCGCTCGGCCAGCACCGACAGGCGCTGGCCGCCGACCAGCAGCTCGCCGTTGGCGTCGCGGTGGAAGAGCACGGGTGCGTGCTCGAGGGCGCGCTTCTGGGGCGTGGTATCGCTCATGCGGCGTTCTTTTGCTCGACCCAGTCGGTCGAGAGGGTCTTGCGGTCGATCTTGCCGTTGGGGTTGCGCGGCAGCGGGCCGCTGCGCGCGTGAATGCCGTGCGGCACCATATAGGCCGGCATGCGGGCCTTGCAGGCGGCGGCCAGCGCCGCCACATCCAGCTCGGCGGCACCCTCCGGCGGCGTCGCGATGACCTGGATGGCCTGGCCCAGCGCGTCGTGGTCCACGCCGAAGGCCACGCACTCGCCCACCAGGCCGGTGGCGTACAACACCTCCTCGACCTCGGTGGGGCTGACCCGGTAGCCCGAGGTCTTCATCATCTCGTCGCGCCGGCCCACGAAGTAGAGGAAGCCCTCGGCGTCGCGCTTCACCGTGTCACCCGAGAACACGGCGAACTCGGGCAGCTGCAGGCCGGCCTCACGGCCGCCCAGGCCCGCCGGCAGTGGCTTGTAGCGCTCGGCCGTCTTCTCGGCATCGTTCCAGTAGCCCAGGCCTACCAGGGCGCCACGGTGCACCAGCTCGCCCGGCTCCTCCGGCGCGCATTCCGTGCCGTCCTCGCGCAGCACCAGGATCTCGGCGTTGGGAATGGCCTTGCCGATGGAGTCCGGCCGGCGGTCCACCTCGTCGGGCGGCAGATAGGTGGAGCGAAAGGCCTCGGTGAGGCCGTACATCAGGAAGGGTTTGGCCGACGGCGCTTTGGCGCGCAGCAGGTCCAGCGTGGCGCGCGGCATGCGGCCGCCGGTGTTGGCGAAGTAGCGCAGGTGCTGGTCGATGGCCGCCGGCCATTCCAGCTGGGTCAGCTGGATGTACAGCGGCGGCACGGCCGTCAGGCCCGTGACCTTCTCGCGCTCCATGGCCTTGAGCACGTCGCGCGGCAGCAGGTAGTTCAGCAGCACGACGCGGGCGCCGCTGTGGAAGGCCGTGGTGAGCTGGCTGAAACCGGCGTCGAAGGACAGCGGCAGCGCGGCCAGCAGCGTGTCGCTGGAGCGGTTCTCCAGGTAGCTGGACACGCTCTTGCCGCCGGCCACCATGTTGCGGTGGGACAGCACCACGCCCTTGGGCCGGCCGGTGGAGCCCGAGGTGTAGAGGATGGCCGTCATGTCCGTGTCGATGACGCGGTGGCCGGCGCGGGCGGGCGACGCCAGCAACTGGGCCCAGTCGTGCACCGGCACCGGCGCCGCGCCCATACCGCTGGTCAGCACCACATGGCGCAGCGACGGGCATTGCGTCAGCACCTCGCCCAGCTGGGCCAGCCGCTCGGGCGAGGTGACCAGCACGCGCACGTCGCAGTCGCGCAGGATGAAGCCCACCTGCTCGGGCTTGAGCAGCGGGTTCAGCGGCACGAAGACGGCGCCCGCGGCCGGCGCGCCGAAGCTGGCCACCACCGTCTCGAAGCGCTTCTCCAGATAGATGGCCACCCGCTCGCCGCGCGCCAGGCCCAGGGCCATCAGGCCGCTGGCAAAGCCGCGCACGGCGGCGTCCAACTCGCCATAACTCAGCGTCGCCGCACCGTAGGTCAGCGCCGGGGCGTCGGGCTTGCGCTCGGCGGCCACGGCCACCAGCTCGTTCAGCAGAGTCGATTCGGGCATGAGGCGGCGATGTCGGCAAGGGTGCGCAGGAGTGAAAAAAGTATCGCATGTGCCCCCAAGCCGAAGGGGGCGCCGCCCCGGAGCCAAGGGGGTGCCAGGGCTAAACTGCCGCGTCCGATTTCTCCTTCCCCTACCGATGGATAACGCCCAGGTGCTCGGCCATGTGCTGAGACTACTCGACGACGTGCTGAGCCTGAACGGCCGCGCCCAGTCCTTCACCCGCGACACCGCGCTGCTGGGCGCGCTGCCCGAGCTGGACTCCATGGCCGTCGTCGGCCTCATCACCGCGCTCGAAGAGCAGCTCGGCCTGGTCGTCGATGACGACGACATCGACGGCGACACCTTCGCGACGGTCGGCTCGCTGGCGGACTTCGTGGCCGCCCGGCTGGGTTGACCCCTAGCCCCGACATCTTCTTCCTGCCCGCCGCGGGCGGCGAGCAGCGGCTGTGCCTGTTCCATGCGCCCGCCGCGGCGTTCCAGGCGGCGCCACGCGGCAAGCTGCTCTACCTGCATCCGTTCGCCGACGAGATGAACAAGTCGCGCCGCATGGCCGCCCTGGCCTGCCGGGCGCTGGCCGAGGCCGGCTACGCGGTGCTGCAGATCGACCTGCGCGGCTGCGGCGACTCCTCGGCCGATTTCGGCGACGCCAGCTGGGCCGACTGGCTGGCCGACGTGCGCCTGGGGCTGGACTGCCTGGACGCGCGCGTACCCGACGCGCCGCTGTGGCTGTGGGGCCTGCGCGCCGGCTGCCTGCTGGCCACCGAGGCGCTGAGGCAGCTGGACCGGCCGGCCCGGCTGCTGCTGGTGCAGCCACCGGCCTCCGGCAAGCTGCTGCTGCAGCAGTTCCTGCGGCTCAGGCTGGCCGCCGACCTGGCCGAGGGCGGCGGCAAGGGGCTGATGGCCGAGATGCGCGCGGCACTGAGCCGCGGCGAGCCGGTCGAGGTTGCCGGCTACAGGCTCAGCCCCGCACTGGCGCTGGGCCTGGAGGCCGCGACGCTGACCCCGCCGCCGCAGCCGCAGCCCGCTGACCGGGTCGTCTGGCTGGAGCTGAGCACAAGCCCCGAGGCTCAATGGACGCCGGTCGCGCTGCAGGCGCAACAGCGCTGGCGCGAGGCCGGGCTGCCCCCCACCGCCGAGCTGCTGCCGGGCCCGCCGTTCTGGCAGACCGCCGAGATCGAGGAGGCGCCCGCGCTGCTGGCGGCGCTGCAGCGGCTGTTCGGCAACGCGGATGCCGCCCGAAAGGCCGCCTGACATGACGCAGCCCCAGGAGCAAGCCCTGCTGTTCGACTGCGCGGGCCAGGCCTTGCCCGCCATCCTCAGCCGGCCCGGCCCGGGCCAGGCGCCCAGCGGCATCGGCGTGCTCATCGTCGTCGGCGGCCCCCAGTACCGGGCGGGCAGCCACCGGCAATTCGTGCTGCTGGCGCGCGCGCTGGCGGCACGCGGCCACCACTGCCTGCGCTTCGACTACCGCGGCATGGGCGACGGCGAGGGCCCGGCACGCAACTTCGAGTCGGCGCGCGAGGACATCGCCGCCGCCATCGAGACGCTGCGCCGCGAGGTGCCGGAGCTGCGCCATGTGGTGCTCTGGGGCCTGTGCGACGGCGCCTCGGCCAGCCTGCTGCAGCTGGCGCCGGGACAGGCCGGGATCGACGGCCTGTGCCTGCTCAACCCCTGGGTGCGTTCGGACGACAGCCTGGCCAAGACCCAGGTCAGGCATTACTACACCCAGCGCCTGAGGCAGAAGGAGTTCTGGCTGAAGCTGTTGCGGGGCGGCACCGGGCTGCGGGCGCTGCGCGAGTTCCTCGCCAAGCTGCGCATCGCGGCCAGCCGCCCGCCCAAGGCCGCGGCCGGCCCTGCCCCCTACCAGCAGCGCATGGCGGCCGCCTGGCGCGCCTTTCCCGGCCCCATGCTGCTGCTGCTCAGCGGCGATGACTACGTGGCCAAGGAGTTCCTGGATCACGTGGCGGCCGACGCGGCCTGGGCCGGCCTGCTGCAGCGCCCGGGCCTGACCCGGCACGACCTGCCCGGCGTGGACCACACCTTCTCGTCGGCCGAGTGGCGCGGTCGCGCCGAAGCGCTGCTCATCGACTGGCTGGACCATGCCTTCGCACCGCGCACCTGACCCAGGCGAGGCGGGCGGCATGCCCTGCGCTCCCCAATGGACGCTGCACCCGCTGCAAGGCGGCCTGGGCGAGCATGCCGCAGCCTGGGACGGGCTGCGCCGGCGGCTGTTCCAGGCCAATCCCCTGCTGGACAGCCGCTTCATCGACGAACTGCTGGCCAACTTCGGCCGGCAACGTGAAGTGCTGGCCGTGCTGCGGCAGGACGGCGAGATCGAAGGCATGTGCCTGCTGCAGCGCAAGTCGGCGCTGGTGTGGAGCAGCTTCCTGCCCGCGCAGATGCAGATCGGCCCCATGCTGCTGAAGGACGCCTCCGCCCTGCCGGCGCTGATCCGTGCACTGCCGGGTCGGGCGATGGAGCTGGACCTGCTCTGCAACGACCCCGACTTCGGCGACCTCGCCACCACCACCTTCAAGGACACCCACACGATAGACCACTGCCTGACCATGCATGTCGAGCTGGCAGGCAGCTTCCAGCAGTATTGGAGCGCCCGCCCCAAGAAGCTGGCGCAGAACCTCGACCGCTACCGCCGGCGCGCCGAGGCCGATGGCGTGCGGCAGGAGTTCCGAGTCATCACCGATGCCGGCGACATGGAGGCCACCGTCGCCCGCTACGCGCTGCTCGAGGCCGAGGGCTGGAAGGGCCGGCGTGGCACGGCCGTCGGCAGCTCGCCGGAGCAGCTGCGCTTCTACCAGCGGCTGATGCGCCGCCTCGCCGAGCAGGGACAGGCCATCGCCTGGGAGCTGTGGTTCAACGGCCAGCTGGCGGCCTCGCGCCTGGCGATCCGGGACGGCAACACGCTGGCCATGCTGAAGACCACCTATCTCGAGAGCGCTGCAGCCTACTCGCCGGGGCGCGAACTGCTACGCCGCGCGATCGAGCAATGCTTCGAGCTGCTGCCCGGCGGCCGCATCGAGTTCTACACCGACGCCACCGAGGACCAGCTGCGCTGGGCCAGCGGCCAGCGCTGGGTGCGCCATGTGGCCTTCTATCGCAGCCCGGCCGCGCGCATGGTGGCGACGGGCCTGCGCCTCGTGCGCCGCCAGCTGAAGGATGACGACGACGTCGTCGCCGACCGGGATTTCGCCGTCCAGGTCTACCGCCATCCGCGTGAATTCCCGCCAGCGGTCCGGGAGTTCTGCGCCGAATCCGAGGCCGTGGACATCGAGTTCGGCGCCGACTGGTACGCCAATCTGGTCGACAACGTCTTCCCCGACCACCCCGGCGTGCGCTTCTATCTGCTGCTGCGCGAGGGCCGGCCGCTGGCCATGCTGCCGCTGCTCGCCAACCGCACCCGGCTGGGCTGGAAGCTGCAATCCCTGGGCAACTACTACACGACGCTCTATGCGCCGCTGGCGAGCGCCAACCCCAAGTGCCGCCATCTGTCCAGGCTGATCAAGGCCGTGCATCGGGACCACCCGGGCCTGATCTCCCTGCAGCTGTACCCGCTGTCCACCGACGTGGCCTCGTTCCGCACGCTGCAATGCGCGCTGAACCGGGCCGGCCTCGCCTGCTTCCCCTATTTCGGCTTCGGCAACTGGCACATGCGGGTCACGACGGACTGGGCCCGCTATCTGCAAAGCCGCGACGGCCGGCAGCGCAACACGATCGCGCGCATGGGCAAGAAGTTCGCGGCCGATGGCGGGCGGATGGAGATCATCTCCGGCAGCGACGATGTCGAGCGCGGCATCCAGGCCTATCAGCAGGTCTACGCCGCCAGCTGGAAGCAGCCCGAGCCTTACCAGAACTTCATGCCCAGCCTCATCCGACTCTGCGCGCAGCGCGGCTGGCTGCGGCTGGGCGTGGCCTGGCTCGGCGACCAGCCGGTCGCGGCCCAGTTCTGGACCATCGCCAACGGCAAGGCCGACATCTACAAGCTCGCCTATGACGAGGCCTACAAGGCCTACTCGCCCGGCACGCTGCTGACGGCGCTGCTGATGCAGCAGGCGATGGACGTCGAACGCGTCCGCGAGATCGACTACCTGATCGGCGATGATCCCTACAAGAAGACCTGGATGTCCGCGCGCCGGGAGCGGTGGGGGCTGGTGGCCTACAACCCCTTCAGCCTGGGCGGGGCAGCCGGTCTTCTCATGGAGCTCCTCGGCCGGGCGCGGCGACTTTTGAAGCCGACTGCGGCCACCGCGGTCCAGAAGCAGTCTTGAAAGGCACAAGGCCATGACAAGAGATTCAGCCCACCGGCAACCGGTTTCCTTGATGTCGCGGCTGGGCGCGGCCCTGGTTCTCGCTGCGACGGCCAGCCTGGCGGCGGCCCAGACGCTGCCCGCCGAATGCGGCACGCTCAGCCAGTCCTGGGGGCCGTTCGACTACCGGCCGGAGCGCTACATCCCGGAGCCGATCTACCGCTCGCACAAGGCCTTGCTGGCCATCGTGGAGAACGCGCATTTCACGCCCGAGGTCGAGAACCTGATCCGCGGCAAGACGGGCACCTTGCCCGGCGGCGATCTCTCCTACACGCTGGGCGTGTTCCCGAATCATCACCGCGCGCTGATCGCGGTCTCGACCCTGGCGCTCAAGCTCAAGTCGCCCCAGCCGCCCGAGACGCGCTTCTCGGTCGAATGCTATTTCCGCCGCGCCATGGCGTTCCGGCCGGACGACGCCATGGTGCGTATGGTCTACGCCAACTACCTGATCCAGCTCGGTGAGAAGGCCGCGGCCGAACAGCAGATCGACGCGGTCGCCGCGACCAACCCCGACAGCCCCTTCACGCTGAAGAACCTTGCGCTGCTGTATGCCGACGCCCAGAACTACGACAAGGCGCTGCAGTTCGCACACAGGGCCGGGGCGACCGGACTGAACATCGACACCGTCAAGTCCAAGCTGCAGCAGGCGGGGCGGTGGCAGGAGGTCCCGGCCGCCGACGGAGCGGCCAGCGAACCCCGCGCCGAACCGCAGCACTCGCGCTGAAGCCTCGATGGACAAGCTGAACCTGGCCGTCCTGTATGGCGGCAAATCGGGCGAGCACGAGGTGTCCCGCCGCTCTGCCGCGTCGGTGCTGCGCCAGCTGGACCGGGACCGTTACGCGGTGACCGCCATCGGCATAGACCGCAGCGGTGCCTGGCACCTCCAGCCCGAGCCGGTCTTTGAAACCCTGGCCAACGGCGACCCTGCGCTGGTCATCGTGCCGTCGGACCAACCGGTGGCCATCGTCCCGGCCGCGGGCCTTTGGCATGGCGGCGCCCGCCTGGCGGTGGATTGCGTCTTCCCGGTCCTGCACGGCAGCCATGGCGAGGACGGCAAATTGCAGGGGGCGCTGGACACCGCAGGGCTTGCCTACGTCGGTGCCGGCGTGCTGGGCAGCAGCGCCGCGATGGACAAGGCCGTTGCCAAGTCGCTGTGGCGCGACGCGGGATTGCCGGTGGTCGACTTCCGCGTGGTTGGTGCAGGCGCCGGCCCCGACGTGCTGGCGGAAGCGCTGCAAGCGTTCGGCTGGCCGCTCTTCGTCAAACCTTGCAGCGCAGGCTCCTCGCTGGGCGCATCGCGGGCCAACACGGCGGCGGAGCTCGAGGCGGCCCTGGCCGAGGCGCTGCGGCATGACACGCGGGCGCTGATCGAGCCCTGCCTGGATGTGCGCGAACTCGAATGCTCGGTGCTTGGCAACGAGGAGATCACGGTGTTCCCGCCAGGCGAGATCGTGCCCAACGCCTCGCATTCGTTCTACGACTACGAGGCGAAGTACGCCGATCCCGACGGCGCCAGCCTGCATGCCGTGGCCCAGATCGACGCCCGGCTGCAGCAATCCATCATGGACCTCGCCCGCGCGGCCTACGCCGCCGTGCGCTGCGAAGGCCTGGGCCGGGTCGATTTCTTCCTCGACAAGAAGACCGGCCGGCTGTTCCTGAATGAGATCAACACGCTGCCCGGCTTTACCAGTATCAGCATGTATCCGCGCATGTGCGCGGCGGGCGGGCTCGACTATGCAGAGCTGCTGGATCGCCTGATCAGGCTGGCCCTGCAGCGCGGCCCCGGCCTCGCCATCTAGCGCGGCAGCGGCTTGCGGGGCATGCTTGTCATTGCAGCCGCTTACATCGCCCCCCAGGGAGGCCTTAGGCTAGACGGTTTTGCGGTTTCGAGGGCTCGGACCGCGCTGTTGTTTCCTGATACCGCCTCATGACTGATCTCGATCGCCGCCACTTCCTGCTGACCGTCGCCTCCGTGCCTGGAGTTGCCCTGACGGGTTGCGGTGGCGGCGCTGCCCAGGTGCTCGACGCCACCGCCCCGCCTCCCTCGGATTCAGGCAGCGTTTCGCCGCCGCCCACCATTCCCGAGCCGCCCCCGCCCGGCAACGCCGCAGGCCAGTTGGCGTTGTCCGGCCCGTCCGGCGGGCTGGAGCGCTCGCTGTCCAGGATCTTCACCGTCAGCTGTTCGGTCCCCGTGGGCCGCAAGATCCGCATCACCCCCAGCGACGGTGCCGGCGGCCAGTTCTGGTCGACCGTCAGCCAGCCGGGTGACTATGGTTCGGTCTACCTGACCGCGGCAACGCCCACCGCGACCTTCGTCTATGCCCCCGCCTCCGCGGGCGCCAAGTCCATCACGCTGACCAACGACGGCGGGCTGGCGAACCCCACGGCCCATGCCTACGAGGCGACGGCGGCCACGCCGGGCTCGCCCACGCCCTTCCGGCTGGTTCGCGGCGACACCACGATAGGCCGCTATGCCACGCTGCAGCAGGTCAAGGACCAGGGCGGCTGGCAGTCCGGCGACGTGGTCAAGGTCACCGGCGGCACCTATGTCGTGTTCAACCCGACCGACCCGGGCAACACGACGCTAGTCAGCAACACGGGCGGCGTGCAGACCGGCGTGCTGGTGGACACGACGATCGAATGGGAAACGCCCGGCCAGCCCATGGTGCTGGACTACAGCCGCTACTGGCAGGTCGGCATGCTCAGCGGCGGCCAGCCCCAGCTGCTGACGATGGGCCAGTCCTGCCGCAACCTGACCGTCCGCGGCCTGCATTTCCGTGGCGCCCGCGCGCCCATGGGGGAAAGCCGCATGGGCGCCGCGATCTGGACCACCGTCAGCACGGCCAACGGCACGCATCCGGCCGCCACGCTGACGGTCGAGTACTGCAAGTTCTGGCAATGCATAGACGGCATCCACACGCAGGAAACCCATTACGGCCTGAGCAACTACATCCGCTACTGCGTGTTCGAGGACAACAGCGACCCGCAGGGGCTGCGCCACGACATCTACACCGGCCGCAACGCGCTGACCTATGTGCTGGGCTGCAGCTTCCGCAAGACACCGGGCCAGGGCTATCCGCAGGCCGGCATGGGCCATGCCATCAAGTCGCGCTGCCGTGCGACGACGGTGCTGGCCTGCATGCTGGACGTGCAGATGTTTGCCGACGGCACCGGCGGCTGCGCGCAGAACATCAACACGCCCAACGGCGGCGTGGTGGTCATCGCGGGCAATGTCATCAACCATTACGGCTCGCTGAGCAACAACAACGACGGCAACTGCCTGCGCTACGGCGACGACCAGCACACCCCGACGGTGGACACCAACCCCGATCCGTCGCTGACCGTGCACTCGCTGCTGCTGGCCCAGAACACGCTGCGCAAGTACAACGGCCGCCCCGCGGACGGCAGCGACAAGGCGCTGATCAGCATCTTCCCGACCGGCGTCGCCACGACGCTGCTCAGCGGCGCCGGCAGCCAGATCCCGGTGACGGCCGTGGTGCGCAACAACCTGGTCGCCTCGGACACGCCGCGGGCCGCCGAGTTCGTCAGCCGCTATCCGGCCAATACCGAGGTGCCGGTGTCGACGCTGGCGAACAACGGCGAGTACACCGGCGCCCAGATTGCCGGCGCGCCGGCCATCAACGACGCCCCCTTCGAATGGGCGGGCGACTTCACGCCGCCGATACCGCGCAGCGACAGCCAGCGCGGCGCGCGCACGCGCTACCTGCCGAGCTGGCTGCCGACGACGGCCTGGCAATGGAAGGAAATCCCCGGCACCGTCTGGGCGGACTACATCCGGGACGACGGCAAGGGCCTGGCGCCCAGGGTCACCGAGCTCGACCCCGGCCCGAGCAAGACCTACCTGGCCACCTGGGAGTACTCCGGGCCGACCTACAGCCGCAAGAACCATGAGGTCTGGATGTTCGGCGGCGGCCATGCCGGCAGCACGATCAACATCCTCACGCGCTGGAACCTGCACAAGGAAAGGCCCGACGTCGAGGTGGTCAGCGCACCCACGCCCGAGGCCGCGCGCCGCGCCTGGGTGTTCGGCGACAAGCTGCTGAGCACCGCCTATTTCCCGGCCGACGGCAAGCCCTACTCGCCGCACTCGTACTGGAACAACCTGTACTCGGACAGCCGGGACGAGTTCATCAGCTTCGGCATCGCGGGCATCGCAACGTCGGGCGACGGGTCGACCATGTCCGGCAGCACGGCTTCGTTCCGCGACATCGCCGGCCACCCCCGCTCGGGCCAGTGGCGCCCCGCCAAGCACTACGCCGACATCCCGACCTATCAGGACGGCTCGTTCGAGTACACCGGCCCGCGCGCGATGTCGCCCGACGGGAACACGGTCTACTACTGGCCGAAGAACCAGGGCATGAAGAAGTACAGCTTCGCCACCAACACGCACAGCCATGTCGGCGGCACCACCAGCACGCCCAGCACGCGGCTGGCGGTCGGCGGGGACGGGCGGACGACGCTGCATGTCGAGCCCAGCAGCGATGGCGGCTGGGTGGTGCAGACCTGCGACCTCGCGACCGGCCAGCGCAGCAACATCAGTGTCGGCGGCGACGCCATTCCCGCCGGCCTGCAGTGCTACGGCGTGGAATGGGTGGAGCCCCTGGGTGCCTATGTCACGCTGTGGATCACGGCGGGCGCCTTCAACAACGAATCGATCAGGACCGATCCGAACATCTCCACCGTCGTGGTGGCGACGCTGCGGCTCACCGGCCCGGCCACGGCCACCGCGACGCTGAAGCCGGTCAAGGGGCAGGCTCCGACCAAATGCAACAGCCTGCGCGGCATGTTCTACGACCCGAGCTACGGCTGCCTGATCGTGGCCATGTCGCCCACCAAGCCGCTGATGGCCGTCAAGGTGGCCTGAGGCCGGCACCAGCGGCTTTCAGCCCGCCGGCAACTCGTAGCGCCCGGCAGACGCCCGGGCGTAGCGCGCATAGACCAGCGCGGCCTTCAGCGCGTAGTCGTAGTTGGCCAGGCCCAGCCGCCAGGCCAGGTGCATCAGCCTGAGCACCGGCTTGTTCAGCACGCCGGCCGGGAAGCTGCGGTCCGCCAGCATCGCGCGGGTGCGCTGGTCCAGGTCCTGACGCAGCCGCTGCTGCTGCGCCGGGCTGGCCGGGGTGTTCCACTGATCCGGCACGTCGGCCGGCACCGGCACGGGGCTGGGCACATGGCCCGGATAGGCCTGCCAGGGCACGTCCAGCACCGTCCGGTCAAACAGCTCCAGCCAGCGGACATAGAAGCCGTGGTACAGGCAGGGGTCGGCCGGCAGCGCGGTCAGGTACTCCATGAACTCGCTGTCGTAGAACGGCAGCTGGAACTCCAGTCGGTGCTGGTCGATCGTCTCGAAATGATTGACCAGATGCCGCCGCGGGCCGTTGAGGTTCAGGAAGATGTAGAGCGCGCGCACCGGGTCGGCCTGGTGCTGGGCCTGCATCTCCTGCTTCAGCGCGGCCACCAGATGGCCGTTGAAGCGACGCGCGACCTCGGGCTTCAGGATGCGGGTCAGCACGCTCTTGCTCTGCTGGTTCAGGAAGGTCTGGATGCCGCCGTCCCAGTCGCTCGCACGCAGCTGCCGGACGATCTCGGGGCTGATGTAGACATGGCCCAGGCCCACGCTGCCGCCCTCCCCGGTCCAGACGACATGCGGGCGATCGGCATCGCGCGCCTTGCGGGCCGTCGAGGCCGCCCAGGTCTCGGCCATCACGGCCGACCAGTTCGGGCCGGGCTCGGTCGGCAGCTCGTGGTGCACCGCCCCGCATTTCTCGGCGTACTGCTTCGCGAAGACCTGGTCCTGCGTGCCGGCCAGCGAGTAGTTGAACGTGTAGGTGTGCACCTGCTCGGCGCGCAGCGCGGCCACGACGACGCGCGAGTCCAGGCCGCCACTGAGATAGGCAAACGTCGTCCGGTCGCCATGCAGGCGCCGGCGCATGGCGCGCTGGAACAGCCGGTAGGCCTCGGCCCGCGCCTGCTCCTCGGGCACGTCGAGGGGCTGGATGGAACTCCATTCGAAGTAGCGGCTGGACGTCACGCCCTCCGGGCGGATGCTGAGCACCTCGCAAGGCAGCAGCATCTTGATGCCGGCATAAGGTGTCCCCGGACCGAAGGGGTAGCCGAAACCCGTGATCTCGGCCAGCGCCTGAACGTCGGCGGCCTTGGGCAGCACCTCCAGCGCCTCGAGGATGCGCAGCGCGCTGGAGAAATAGACGAAATCGCCATGAATGGCGTAGTACAGCGTGCGCAGGCCGAGGCGGTCGGCAATCAGGTGGCCCGTGCCACGCGCCGGATCGTAGAAGGCTGCGCAGAAGGTGCCCGCGCTATGCCTCAACGCGCTGAAGTCGTCACGCGCCCATTGGGCATGCATGGCCAACAGATGCTGATCCCGCGTCTCTCCATGGGCGGCGCCATCGGCCAGCAGCGGCTCGCCGGCCATGACCGAGGCGCAGCCCTGCGCATCGCAGTGGTGGGCCGGCGCGCCGAACGCGCCGATATCCACCTTGACCAGATAGGCACCGGGGAATTTGTAGTCGATGGGCTGATCCCGTGGATCGCGCGACATGCCTTGGCGGAGCGCGTCGCACACCGACGCCGGCACATCGCCCCCCGCCCTCTTGCTGAAAACGCCTGCAATGATCGTCATAGGAGAAGTACCTGTTGAGCCTCAGCCCTTGGCCTTGCGCAGGCCACGCGCGAGGTCGAGCACCTCGTTCAGCCCGCGACGGTTGAACATCCATGTCGCCGCCAGATAGGCAGCGGCCCCGACGCCGATCAACCCGCCCAGCCTCACCGCCAGTGGCAGGGTGTCGCCGACCGCGTGCCGGGCCAGCACGACGACCGCGAACATCAGTGCCGTCGCCACCACGGTGGGCAGCATCGCGCGGATCAGCGCAAGCCAGCGCAGGCCCAGCGTCGGCAGGCCCCGCAGCGTCACCTGCAGGAAGACCAGCGGCGACACGGCCAACCAGGCCAGCGCCAGCCCCTGCAGACCGCCCCATCGGGCACCGATGAAGAAGCCGATAGGGCCGATGACCAGCGCCCAGACCGCATTGCCCAGGATCACGTCGGAACGGCCTATGCCCTGGTTCGCCACCTGAACGAAGTTGCCGATCATGCGCAGCGGCATGATCAGCGCGATGGCCTGCAGGATGCCGACCGCCGGCACCCACTTCTCCCCGAGCACGGCGGCCACGACCTCGGGGGCCACGCTGGACAGACCCCACAGGATGGGGAAGGCGACGAAGCTCAGGATGCGCGCGCCGAGCAGCAGGTTCGCGCCGACCCGCTGAGGGTCGTGCTGCATGCTGGAGAACGCGGGGAAGGCCACCTGGTTCACCAACCCAGAGATGCGCTGGTTGGGCAGCGAGGCCAGGTGCATCGCAACCGTGTAGAAGCCGAGCACCTCGTTGCCGAGGATCTTGGCGCAGATCAGGATGTCGGCCTGGGAGAAGGCCATCCAGAGCAGCTGGGACAGCGTCATCTGGCCACCGAAGCGCAGCAGCGGCCGCATGCCGCTCAGCCGGAAGTCGGGCCGCTTGAAATAGGGCGAGATCAGATTCAGTCCGACCGTCCTGCACAGCTGCCCCAGCAGGGAGCCGGCGACCAGCGCCCAGACGCCGGCACCAGCCACCGCCAGGCCCAGCGTCGTCACGCTGGTGAGGATGGCCGCACCGAGGTCGAGCAGGGAACGGTTGCGGAACTCCATGCGCCGCTGCAGCAAGGCGTCAGGGACCACCGCGAAGGCCGCCAGCACAAACTGGCAGGCCAGCACCCGCAGCACCGGCACGACCCGGGGCTCCTGGTAGAACATGCCGATCAACGGCGCCGACAGCGCCAGCAGCACCGCCAGCGACAAATGCACCAGCAGCACCACGCCGAAGACACGCCGGACCAACCGCTCGTCCAGGTCCTTGTGCTGCACCACCGCCGCCCCCAGGCCCAGCTCCGAGAACATGGCCAGCAGCGAGACGAAGACCGTCGCCATCGCCAGCAGCCCATAGTCGGCCGGCGACAGGATACGGATGACGACCAGCGTGATCGACCAGGTGATCAACTGGCTGGTCAGGCGGGCGCCGGCCGTCCAGCGGAAGCCCGACAGGGCCTGATTGCGCAGGCTCATGCGCTCAGGCGCGCTTGCTGCAGCATCAGCGCATCCAGGAAGTACTTGGTCGCCCAGTTCGGATAGCCCGACCGCATATAGGCCCCCAGGATGGGGAAGGAGCCGGCGATGGCTCCCACGCAGCCCGGGTCCTGCGAGCGCAGCAGCTGCAGCGCCTTCAGGTAGTCCACCAGTTGGTCGGCCGCGTCGGCATAGCGGGCCTGGCCCAGGTGCCGGCTGAGCCGGTAGCAGACGATAGCCAGCTGGGCCGAGCCGGTCAGGCAGGACGAAAGGCCCGCCGGCCGCCAGTCGGCGTAGAAGCGCCCGGGCAGGTAGCCCGATGCCTGCATGTTGGGCAGCAGCGCATCCAGCGTGCGCCGCACGGCATCGACGAAATCGGCGCGGCCGGCCAGCAGGCCCACTTCGAGCACGCCCTGCAGGGTGTAGCCGATGGTGTGGGTCAGCGGCGCGTCGGAGCGGGTCAGGCAGTTGTGGGCGAACCAGCCGTTGGGCTGCTGCTGGCGCAGCGCGGCCTCGATGGAGCGGATCGCGGCCTGCTTGTAGCGCGCCTCGCCGCTGATCTCGCCGAAGCGGTAGATCGCCCAGGCGCACAGGCAGGTGTAGGTCTTGATCTCGCCGCGGCTGACGAAGGCGCCGTTGGTCTTGTAGTAGCCCTGCTCGTCGAGGTCGTCGACCAGCCAGTCGGCGGCGCGGCGGGCGGCCTCCAGGATGCGCGGGTCGCCGGAGTGCAGATAGGCAGAGCACCAGCCGTCCAGCACCATGCCGGTGTTGAAGGCGGCGGCCGTCTGCCGCTCGGGCGCGCAGACGGGGCCGCCCTGCACCGCGCCGCTGGCCATCTGCACGTCGACCTCCCAGTGGGCCATGCGCATCGCGGCCTCGGCCACGGCGGCGTCGCCAGCGGACTTCGCATAGGCCAGCAGCGACGTGATGATGTAGCCGGTGGTCTCCGGATAGGACACGCGCCAGCCGGAGCCCGCGCCGCCGTCGTCGCAGGGGAAGTAGCCCAGCGCCACGCCGCCGTCCGGGCTGGAGGCCTGGCCGCGCAGGATCCAGTCGACCGCGGCGCGGGCGCGCTGCTCGTTCTCGCCCCTGACGGGCGTGACGCCACCGGTGGCGAAGCGCCGCAGGCTGCGCCCCACCTCGGCGCGGAACGCCGCGCGCCCCGGCGCCCACAGCGCCCTCACCTCCGCCATGAAGTGGGAGGCGGCCCAGTAGGTGGTCCTGAGGCTGCCCTTGTAGTAGCTGTCCTTGATGATGCGGGCGATGTTGCCGAGTCCCAATCTGAGCCCCTTAGATCATGGTTTGGCCGCCGGTGACGTAGACATTGACGCCCGTCATGAAGGCGCTGTCCTCACCGGCCAGGTAGGCGACGCTGTGGGCCACGTCGGCCGGCGTGGCGATGCGCTTGAGCGGCGTGCGGGCCGCCTCCATCTTGAAGACGCGCTCGTGGTAATGCTCGGTCATCTCGGTGCGGGTCAGCCCCGGCGAGACCATGTTGACCCGCACCGCGTCCTCGGCCCATTCGGCCGCCATCGCCTTGGACAGGCCCAGCAGCGCGGTCTTGGCGCTGACGTAGTCGGCCAGCCCGGTCGCCGGCACGCCGCCGACCACCTGCGACAGCAGGTTGACGATGGCGCCGCCGCCGGCCGCCTTCATCAGCGGATGCAGGCTCTGGCAGGTGTTCAGCACCGCCTTGAGCTGGTAGTCCAGGTGAGCCTCGAAGTCGGCCCAGCGCAGCTCGGCGATGGGCCGGTTGGCGAACTCGCCGACGGCCGAATTGACCAGCACCGTCGGCGCGCCCAGCGTCTGGACGATGCGCGCCGTCATCGCCGCCACCTGCGCGGCGTCGCGCACGTCGGCCTGGAAGGCCATCGCGAGGCCGCCCGCGTCGACGATCTCGCGCACGACGGCCTCGGCGCGGTCGGCGCTGCGGAAGTAGTTGACCGCCACCGCGTAGCCGCGGCGAGCCAGCGTGCGGGCGATCTCGGCCCCCATGCCGCGCGACGCGCCGGTCACCAGCGCGACGCGGCGCGATCCGCCCTCGGCCGGCGCCGGCGGTGCAACGGCCGCGACGGCCGGCGCGGCCTCGCGCACCTGGTCGCGCACCTTGACCTTGGCCGTGCCCATGACGACGACCTTGTCGTCGGCGCTGCGGATCTCGGTGTTCAGCACCAGCGTGCTGGTGGCCTCGCTCTTGGCCGTCACCTTGGCGATCGCGCGTATGGGCTCGTCCACCAGCACCGGGCGGCGGAAGGTCAGGTCCTGGCCCATGTAGAGCGCATGCTTGCCCGGCACCCGCATGCCCACCAGCTGCGAGAACAGCGAGGCCAGCAGGATGCCATGCACCACGTTGCGGCCGAACTCGGTGCCGGCCGCGTAGTCGAGGTCCACGTGCAGCGGGCTGTGGTCGCCGCTGACGGCGGCGAAGGCCTGCACGTCCTGGGCGCTGAAGCTGCGCTCAACCTCGAAGACCTGGCCGACGGCGATGTCGGCGAAGCCGAGCTCGTCGGCCTTCGGCGTGCTGCTCACAGCTTGGCCCCGAGCACGCCGACGATGTCGAAGTAGGACCGCATCATCTCGAACTCGGCCGGATCGAGCGAGACCGAGAACTCGTCCTCCAGCGCCAGCACCAGGCTGATGTGGTTGGCCGAGTCCCAGCCCGGCGTGTTGTCCATCGAGGTGTCGTCGTTGATCTTGTCGGCATCGAGGTTCAGCACGACGGCCATCACCTCCTTGATGGTCTGCTCGACGTTCTTGGACATTCAGCGGCTCCGATTGAGAAAACGTGGCGGACGGGTTCTGCGGCGCACGGCGTCAGCCGCCGCGGTCGAACCAGTCCGGGAAGGGGATGGCGGCCTCGCGCAGCTCCAGCACCCAGCGGCTGTTGCCGGCCTCGTCCTCGGACTGCTTGGCAAAGCCGTGGCGCTCGAACAGGTCGCGCGCGGGCATGTTCTTGGGCGTCGGGCGCAGCTGGCCGCTGAGCCGGCTCAGGCCGCGCGCCGCCGCCAGCTCGCACAGCTGCGCCAGCATGGCGGTCTCGACGGTGCGGCCTATGACCCGGCAGCTGAGCAGGAAGGTGTCGATCTCCAGCTGCTCGCCCTGGGCCTGGGCCATCATGACGCCGACGATGCCGTTGTCGCCGAAGCGGTCGCGCACGCCCACGGTGAGCAGCTCCCAGTCGGCGGCGCCCATGCGGGCGGCCACGTCGGCCTCGGAGTAGCGCAAGGTGGTCGTGTTGAACTGGTTGGTCTTCTGCGTCAGCTGCGCGGTGCGCGCCAGCGAGGCCGCGTCCACCGGCGCGATGCGCAGCACCATGGCCAGGCTGCGGTAGTAGTCCTCGAGGCTGCCGCTCTCGGCGCGCATGCTCTCGGCCTGCGCGCGCTGCTGGTACAGCGCACCGCGGCGGCGGTCCTCGTCGGACAGGCCCAGCGTGTCGAACAGGCCCTCGTCGAGCAGCGCGTCCACATAGGCCTCGGGCCGCTTGGGCAGCTGGATGACGGTGACCATGGGCAGCTCGCGCCGCACCTGCTCGCATTCGACCGGGTTGTCGTCGACAAAGACCATGTGCTCCAGGCCGATGCTGAGCTGCTTGGCAATGCGCTTGAGCGATTCGGCCTTGGGCTCCCAGTGCACCTGCGACGCGGCGAACTGCTCGGGCCTGAGCTGCATGAAGGGGTGCTGGGCGAACACCGCGTCGACGTCGGCCGCGTTGTTCTTGCTGGCCAGCGCCAGGATCACGCCGCGCTGCGACAGCGTGCGCACGGCGCGCTGGAACTCGACGAAGGCACTGCCCGGGTAGTTGGCGCCGAGCTGGATGCCGTCCAGGCCGTCCTCGCCGATGACGCCGCCCCACAGCGTGTTGTCGAGGTCCAGCACCAGGCATTTCTTGCTCATGCCGTTGAGCGCGCGCGCGTACTTCATGTACTCGCGGGTCAGCGCGCCCAGCATCGCGGCGGCGACGGGTGCCTTGGCGTAGAGCCGCATGCGGGCGTCGTACCACTGGCGCGCGCCATGCTGGGCCACCAGCGCGGCGTAGTCCAGCAGGTAGGCATCGACGATGCCGGCCAGGCCCTCGGCCAGCTCGCGGTTGAACGCGGCCAGCGCCGCCTGCTGCGACTGGGCGAGCCGCAGGTCGGCAATGCCGGCGGCGCGGTGCAGCGGCTGGGCCAGGTTGTGCACCAGCAGCGGCTTGCCGTGCCGCTGGCGGAACTGGCGTGCCAGATCGACGATCTCCTGCCGGCAGCGCTGCGCCGCCTCGGCCAGCGCGGGGCCGGCCGGGTCCAGGGACAGGAAGTCGCCGTACAGCTCGGGCAGCCAGTCCTCGCCCTCGACGGCCAGGATGGTCAGGTCGGGCGCGAAGGCATAGAGCCCGCCGGCCGGGTTCAGCACCTCCTGGCGCACCTGGCCGAAGCCGGGCTGGTAGATCTCGATGCGCAGGCCGTTGGCGAAGCCCTGGGCGACCAGCGCGTCGTGGATGAACTCGATGGAGAAGGAGGACAGCAGCGCGACTTTCAGCGGCTTGAGCCCGGCGTCGGCGCCCAGGCCCTCGGCGAGCTGGCGCACCAGGCGCTGGTTCAGCACGCTGGCCTGCTCGTTCAGCAGCAGGCGGGCCGACTCGATGGCGGCCTGCACCCGGCCCTCGGCCAGCAAGGCCTTGAGCTCGCCACGGCGATCGGGAGGCGCGGCAACGCGCGCGGGGTCAGTCATAGCAATACACACCTTGCTGGATCATGTCGCCGACGGCGCGCTCCACGCCCTGCGCCTGCAGCACCGCGATGCGCAGCCGGCCGATGCGGCCCTCGCGCCAGGCGCCCAGCCGCTTGAGATGAGGGATCAGCTTGTACAGATTGCGCCGCCGCGACAGCGCCGGCGCGTACAGCCGCGTGCGCGTCTCCAGCAGCTCGGCCTGCGCGTTCCTGGACACGAGGGTGAACTCCTCGGTGGTGAACGGGCTCTGCGGGAACTGCGCCTCGAAGCGCTCTTCGAGGTAGTGATAGAAGGTCAGCACCGAGATGTCGGTGCCCAGCAGCAGGATCTTGCCCTGCCGCTGCGCCAGCGCCTCGAAAGGGCTGCCGCGGCCGCAGGGCGTGGCGCAGAGGTGGTGCCCTTGGGCGACCTGCTCCGCCCCCTGGCCCCAGCAGGCCACCGGGTGGGTCGGGTGCACGCTGCGCACGACGCCGGCCGTGCGGCGGAACAGCTCGCTGATCAGGCCCATGCGCGACGGCGAGCGGCGCACGTCGAACACCTGGCCGCTGCGCGCATGGTCGATGGCCGAGCCGGTGAAGCCCATGGTCGGCATCAGCAGCAGCCCCTGCGGCCCGACCACGGCCTGCAGCGCCTGGATCACGTCATTGGGCTTGCCTTGAAAGCCCTCGAAGGCGTCGAAGGAGGCGTGCACCAGCACGGCGTCGCCGGGCTTCAGGCCCAGCTGGGTCAGGCGGGCCCGCAGCCCCGGCGCATCAAAGGCAAAGAACTTGCCGGTGACGCTGCGCCTGAGGGCGCGCAGCCAGCTCTTGATGCTGTTCTTCAGACGCTTCATGGTGGACATCCGGACACTGTAACGACAGGCTTAGCGCCGCCGACGGGCGCCGCGCCAGCCGCGGTCGTTTTCCCCGCAAGACTACTCATCTGCGGGGGTTGGATCGCCCGGCGCGGGCCCTCAGTGACCGGCCTGGCCCGCATAGGCCAGCCGCGCCGCGGCCAGCACCTGGGACACGCCCACGGCCAGGCTGGTGCAGGCGGCGGGCCGCGCCGCCGCCCAGTTGGAGCGGAACTGCACGCGCCGCAGGTAGAGGCTGCTGAGCTGGCCCGCACTGGTGACGACCAGCACCGGCCGGCGCGCCACGCGGTGGAAGGTGGCCACGATCTCGGCGATGGAGGTCGGCCGCTCGGCGGCGACGATGCGCATGCGGGCGGCGCCGGGCGCCAGTGCGCGCGCGGAGTCGACCATCAGCCCGGCGGCGTCGTCCGCGGTGATGTAGTCGCGCACCGTGTCGAAGGGCACGAAGATCTGGATGGGCCGGTTGCGCACGATGCTGCGCGCCATGTGGGAGATCAGGCCCTGGCGCTTGCCGTAGGCCTGGCCCGGGCCGTAGAGCGTGGAGATGCGTGCCGTCAGGGCGGCCACCGGCAGCTGCCGCGCGCTGAAGTCGGCCAGCAGGCGCTCCTGGCTCAGCTTGGCCTCGGCATAGGGCGTCGTCGGCGCGACCTCGCAGCCCTCGTCGATGGATTCGGCGCGCAGCCCGGCATAGATGGCGCCGGCCGAACTGGCCAGCACGATGCGCCCGGGCCCGGCGCACAGCACGGGGCTGTCGGCCACGGCCTGCAGCAGCGCGCCCCAGGCCAGGGTCTCGGTGGCCAGCTCGGCCGGCGTGCTGCCCATGGCGCCCACGCCCGCTGCCCAGTAGAGGTTCCAGCTCCGGGCCTGCCGCGCCTGCTGCTCGAAGGCGGCCACCGCGGCCCGGACCTGCCCGACCAGCCGCTGCGGCTCCGCCCAGCAGAAGCGTTCGGCGGGCACGAAGCGGCGGCCCTCGCCGGGCTGCAGCTGCCGGAGCAGCGCCGCGCCCAGCAGCCCGCCGCTGCCTATGACCCAGTCCAGGCTCATGCCGGCGGCCCCATGCGCGTGGGCTTGGTCGCCACCACGTACAGCGGCTTGCCCATCACGATGCCCATCGTGACGGCCAGGTATTCGGCGATGACGCCCAGGGCGGTGAGGATGCAGCCCGAGAAGAAGGCGACGACGATGAGCAGCGAGGCCCAGCCCTGCACGGGCACGTTGCCGGCCCATTTGAGGTAGAGCGCATAGGCCGCGATGGCCATCGCGAAGGCCACCGAGCAGAACCCCAGCAAGGTGATGAGCCGCAGCGGCCGCGTGCCGGTGGTGAAGATCAGGTTCCAGAAATGGCCCAGCAGCTTCCAGTAGGTGTAGCCGGAGGGGCGGTCCATCTCCCGGCGCAGCGCCAGCGGGCAATGCCCGATGCGGGTCGTGATCCAGAACAGGCCGACGTCCAGGTAGACGCCGTTGCCGCAATAGGCCGCCAGCGTGCGCGCGATCTCGCCATCCACCAGCCGGAAGCTGTTGAAGCGCCCGATGGACCGGTTGCCCAGCAGGCGGCCGGTGATGGCCTTGGCGGTCCGGCTGGCCGCGTTGCGCAGCCAGCCATGGGGCGGCGCGTTGGTGGGCTGCGCGTAAACGAGCTGCAGCGACTGCGCGAGCGCCAGGTCCAGCATGCGGGCGATGTCGCGCGGGTCCTGCTGCCCGTCCTCGTCCAGCGTGGCCACCCAGTCGCCGGTGGCGCTGGCCATGCCGGCCAGCGTCGCCGCATGCTGGCCGAAGTTGCGCGACAGCCAGACCGCACGCACGAAGGGGAACTCGGCGACCAGGCGCTCGATCGCCAGGTCGGAGCGATCCGGGCCGCAGTCATGCACCAGCAGCAGCTCGCTGACCACGAAGCCATGCCCGGCCGGCGACTGCTGCGGCGCGGCGAGCGGCGCGATCTCCGCGGCCAGCGTGCGCAGCGTGGTCTCGCCGCGGTAGACGGGAACGACCAGCGAGATGCGATGCATGACCGGGCTGCCTGCTTCCACAACCATAGGCGACTCCAAGCTCAGTCCAAAAACGGGGGAGATGCGGGGCGGGCCCTCTTCATGCCCGGTCCCCGGAGCTGGGGGATGCGAACGCGAAGTGGCGCGAGCCCAGATAGGAAATCAGCGCATAGGGCAGCACGCCCACCACATGGGCGGCGTAGTCGTTCAGGCCGGCGGCGATGGCGGCCAGGACCACCAGCAGGTTGACCCCATAGGCCACCGCCTGCACCAGCAGGAAGGCGGGCAGGGACTGCGTCATCCGCCCGCGGTGGGCAAAGGTCCAGCGCCGGTTCAGGCTGTAGCCGTTGATCAGCCCGACGGCGTAGCCCAGCAGGTTGGCCGGCGCGTCCGCCATGTGGAAGGCCAGCTTCAACGCGAAGATGACGGCCAGCGTCAGCAGCGTGTTGAGGACGCCGACGACGGCGAACTTGAACAGCGTGGAGCGGACCGCCACGTCATGCCCTGGCGGCAAGGAAATACTGGGCCCCCAGCGGGCACCAGCGCAGGCCGCGCTCCAGGGGGCGCAGCGCGCGCAGCGCATGGGGAAAGAAGATGCGGTAGCGGGCCTTCACGTCGGCGAAGCCGGCCTGCCGCAGCAGCCCGCCGAACTCGCCCGCCGTCAGCAACTGGGCGTTCTCGTCGAAGGGGCAGTTCTTCACGACCCGCACCGTGAGGGGGTTCAGCGGGTTGTGCTCGAAGGCCACGAACACGCCGCCAGGCGCCAGCACGCGCCGGATCTCGCGCAGCCAGCCCGGCCGCATCGCCGGCGGGATGTGGTGAAACACGCAGGCCGTGAAGATCAGGTCGAAGGCCGCATCCTCGAACGGCAGCCGGTCTTCATCGCAGGCCTGGAAGGCCGCCATCGCGCCGAAGCGCTCGCGTGCCAGCTCCAGGCTCTTGAGCGACACGTCCACGCCCTGCAGGCGGGCGCCCGGCGCCAGGTCATGGAAGAACGGAATGCTGCCGCCCACGCCACAGCCGAAATCCAGCACCCGCGAGGGCGCCAGGCCCAGGCCACGGGCGCATGCCAGCGCATCCCTGACCTTGTAGGCCGCGAAGAACTCCGGGCTCTCGCCGGACAGCCGAATGCTCTGCCGCAAGCTTTGCTGATACTCCTGCGCAAACTTGTCGAACTCCGATGCCTGCATTCCGTCGACCCCCGGCGGCATTCACCGCTCACCGACCATCCGCTGCCCCTGCGACGTTGCGCTCCAGCAATCGCCTGGCGGCCACCAGGGCAGCCGGCATCGTGAGCACGAGCACCATCATATGTGCGCGCACTTCTTCATAGTTGGTCAGCGCGACGTGGATGAGGCTCATGAAAACGCCAGACAGCAACGCCACCCCAACGAAGCGGGGTTGACCGCGCCAGCCGAACAGCGCTAGCGCCATGGGCAGCCCATGAACCAGCAGCGGCGGGTAGCCCAGCTTCATCTGCTGCAGCTTGCTCCAGTTGGCGGCCAGCTGAGCCGCGACGCCGGCCAGCGAGAAGCGCGACGCTTCGGCCGCGTCCCCGAACAGCTGCCCCAGGATGACGCTCGCGCCCACCACCACGGTGGCCAGCAACGCGGTCTCGGCCAGCAGACGGCCGCGCCCCTGCCGCTGCACATGCACGGCGAAGTACAGCGCCGGCAGCAGCACGGTGTCGAACTTGACGAACACGCTGATCCCCAGCCCCAGGGCCAGCAGCCCGAGGCGCCGGTCGGCGATCAGGCCCAGCAGCAGGATCCACAGCAGCAGCTGCGGCCTGTCCCAGGGGTGGAAGAGCTGGAACAGATAGGTCAGCGGCAGCACGGCACTGAAATACAGCAGCCCCACCAGGGCCATCGTCTGCGGCACCCAGCGCCGCAGATAGGCGAACAGGGCCAGCAGCGAGAGCATCAGGAACGCCGTGTCGAGCAGCTTGTAGACGGCGCCGATGCGCAGCCCGGAAACCTTGCGCACCGCCTCGGCCAGGTAGACCACGCCGACGCGCTTCTGCACCGACAGCGCGCCCCACTCGGCCCAGGTCTTGCCCCCCGGCGGCCGGTTGTCCAGGATGGCCTGGTGCAACGCGGCGCGTTGCGCCTCGATGTCCTTGCCGTAGACGGTCAGGTCGCCTATCCAGTTCTGCAGGGCCAGGCTGACGGCCGCGCACAACCACAGCAGCGCCGCTGCAGCCAGCAGGCGCGCCGTGCGAGGCGTCATGTGCGCCCCAGCACCTGGGTCAGCAAGGCCGCCATCGCCTCGGAGCGGCCCCGGCGCGAGGCGCTGCGCACCGCGTCCGTCCGCGGCAGCACCGTGTCGCCGGCGCGCCAGCGCGCCACCAGCGGCGGCAGCGCGGCCTCGATGGCCTCCACCGCATCGATGGGCACGATGTCCGGCAGCCCGGCGCCGCGCAGCACCCCGGCCGTGTCGCCGACCGGGTCGGTCAGGCCCAGGATGGGCCGCCCGGCGCGCAGGTATTCGTAGACCTTGGCGGGAATCTGCGCATTGCAGTTGCTCGCCTGCATGACCAGCAGCGCGTCGACGGACATCATCTCCGCCAGCGCCTCGCGATACGGCACGGCCGGGCTGATCTCGATGAACTCGCTGGCGCCGTGCCGGGCGGCCAGATCGCGCAGCAGCTGCTCATGCACCGCGGCGCGGAAGCGCACCTTCAGATCCGCCGGCGTCAGGCGACCACTGCGCTGCAGATTGCCCAGGGCGGCGAAGAACTGGGTGGGATCGCGCTCGGACGCGTAGACGATGCCGCTGTGCAGCAGCACCAGCGGCCGCCCCGCGCCGCTGGCCATGGCCGCCGGCTTGACGCTGGTGAAGCTCTCCTCGTCGTAGCCGTTCTCCAGCACGACGATGCGCTCGGCGGCCTCGGGGTAGCGTTCCCGGTACATCTGCGCCGCGCCGGGCGTCGTGAACACGCAGCGGCTGGCATCGCGCATCGCCAGTTGCTCGATCGCGTGGAAGGACTTCCAGGTGAGCGGGTCGGCCGGGTAGCCGTTGTGCGCCATCGGATCGCGGAAATCGGCCACCCAGGGAATGCCGGTCTTGCGATGCAGGGCCGCGCCGATCAGATGCGCGCTCGCGATCGGATAGGTGGACCAGATCACGTCGGGCCTGAAGTCGCGGATCAGCTGCAGCCCCTGGCGCACGCCATCGAATTTCCAGCTGACCCAGCGATCCGGGCGGGCCATCCAGCCGAGGTAGCGCCCCCCCAGCCGCAGGTGGCGGGCGGTGTCCAGCGCGAAGGCGCGCCGCACGGGCGTGCCGGCGGGCACCTCGGCCAGCAGGTCATCGCTGGTGCGCTCATAGGCCCGCGTGTGGGTGCTCAGCACCGCCGTCTGCCAGCCGAACTCGGGCAGTTGCTGCACGAAACGCAATGTGCGCTGTATCCCGCTGCTGCCGGCCAGCGGCGGGAAGTGGTAGGCAATCATCAACACGCGCGTCATGCGGCTTCCGTCTCCTGGCTGCAGCTGTGGCTGGAACGCGGCGGCCCGGCCCTCTGGGGCGGGAATGTCGATGCGCGCCGGGCGGCGGTGATGCGTCGACGACCGCAAGGCCTGCCCCTCAGCCGACCGGAAGGGCCGCATGGGGCCCAGGCAGCGCCGCGGGTGCAAGACAGGAATCCCCCGGGGCGTCACTCATCGTGTGCATGGGCGTTGTCGGGCCACCAATGGGCCGCGATGCTATCACCGCCCCCTTCGCAGGCGCCCCGCGGAGCGGTGCCGCCAGCCCTGCTGCGACGAGGCAGGGCCGGCATGGCGCGACTTCCGCAACAAGGCCGGCGCCGGGACGTCAAAACCGGGGGGCTGGGCGCGGTGGGGGTGCCGCCTTGGGCGACACTCGCGCCTGCGCGGCGCAGTGCCCGCTCGTGGCCAGTCGCCATCGATACCCGAGGGCGTGCCTGCCACTACAGGCACACGCCGGGCTTGCCGGCCTTCGGCAACCCGGCTGCGGTTCCCGACTTCCTGCCTAACGTTCCCAAGCCATGCCTGAACAAGACTTGTCGTTCGCCCTGGGCTCGCCCCGTTTCTCCGATGCCCGCCTCGCGGCGCTGGCCGCGGACCAGGGCGACTTGGCCGCCTGGAAGCAGGCGTTCTCGCAGGGGCGCTCGCCCGCCGACGTGCTGGGCGGCGTGACGGGCCGTTTCGCGGTCGGCGTGCAGCTCGCCGACGGGCGCTGCGTGCTGGCGGTGGACCGCTTCGCGGTCGACAGCCTGTGCTATCGGCTGGACGGCGCGCAGCTGCGCTTCGCGCCGCGCGCCGATGCACTGGCCGACGAGCAGCCGTCGCTGGACCCGCAGGCGATCTTCGACTACCTGTACTTCCACATGATCCCGGCGCCGCGGACCATCTTCCAGGGCGTGCAGCGGCTGCCGGCCGGCCACATGGCGGTGTTCGAGGGCGGGCGGCTGCAGGTGCAGCCCTACTGGGTGCCGAGCTTCTCCGAGGACCGCGACGCGTCGTTCGAGGCCCTGGCCGAGGAATTCCGCCAGCTGCTGCGCAACGCGGTGGCCAGCCAGCTGGACGGCAGCAAGCCGGCCTGCTTCCTCAGCGGCGGCACCGACAGCTCGACCGTGGCCGGCATGATGGGCCTGGTGGGCGAGCGCCCGGCCGCGAGCTACTCCATCGGCTTCGACGCCGAGGGCTATGACGAGATGGCCTTCGCGCGCCTGGCGGCACGCCACTTCAAGACCGACCACCACGAGTACTACGTCTCGCCCGCCGACCTCGTGGCCAGCATCCCCGCGGTGGCGGCGCACTACGACCAGCCGTTCGGCAACTCCTCCGCCCTGCCCGCCTACTACTGCGCCAAGATGGCGCGGGATGACGGCGTCACCCACATCCTGGCCGGCGACGGCGGCGACGAGCTGTTCGGCGGCAACACGCGCTACGCCAAGCAGAAGGTGTTCGACTGGTACAACCGGATTCCCGCCCCGCTGCGGCATGGCCTGCTGGAGCCGGCCAGCGGGCTGGGCCTGGTGCGCGCCACCCCGCTGCTCAAGAAGGGCGCCAGCTATGTGAACCAGGCCAGGGTGCCCATGCCGGACCGCATGATGACCTACAACCTGCTGTTCCACCTGGGCCTGGGCGAGGTGCTGACGCCGCAGCTGCTGGCGGCGGTAGACCCCGACGGCCCGGCCGAACAGCAGCGCGCGCTGTGGTCGCAGGCGCGCACCGACAACCTGGTCAACCGCATGCTGGCCTTCGACTGGCGCTACACGCTGGCGGACTGCGACCTGCCCAAGGTGGTCGGCACCACCGGCCTGGCCGGGCTCAGCGTGGGCTTCCCCATGCTGGACGACGCGCTGCTGGCGTTTTCGCAGCGGCTGCGCCCGGACTTCAAGCTCAAGGGGCTGCGCCTGCGCTGGTTCTTCAAGGAAGCGCTGCGCGGCTTCCTGCCGGATGAAATCATCGCGAAGAAGAAGCAGGGCTTCGGGCTGCCCTTCGGCGTCTGGACCACGCAGCACGAGGGCCTGAAGGCACTGGCCGCGCGCTCGCTGCACGGCCTGGCCGACCGCGGCATCGTGCGGCGCGAGTTCATCGGCAGCCTGCTGGACCAGCGCCTGGGCCAGCACGCCGCCTACTTCGGCGAGATGGTCTGGATTCTGATGATGCTGGCGCAGTGGATCGAGGCCAAGGCGCCGAACTACCGGCTGGCCTGAAGACGGGCTTCAGGCCCGCCGCAGATTGGCCAGCATGCGCCAGCCGAACCGGCCCAGGGAGCGGTCCCAGGGCGTGAAGCGGCGGATCTGCATCAGGTCGTCGCCCTGGCGGCTGGCGCCCCAGGCCGTGCTGACGGCCGCGTCGAAACCCAGCCGGCGCGTCAGCTCCACGTTGGCCGGCGAATAGTCCTCGCCCGGCTTGCCGTTCGGATAGGCGAACAGGGTGACGCGCTCCCCCAGCAAGGCCTCGAGCCGCTGCTTGCTGCCCAGGATCTCCGCACGGGCAGCCGGCTCGTCCAGCTTGGCCAGGATGGGGTGGGATTCGGTGTGAGCGCCGATCTGCATGCCGGCCTCGCGCAGCTCGACCACCTGCCGCGAGCTCATCATCAGATCGGTCGGCAGCTCCACGCCCGCCAGCGCCGCGATCTGCGCGCACAGCTCGAGGCGTCGCGCCAGCGGCTGGTACTTGATCTGCGCAATCAGCGCCTGGGCCGCCTGACGCTTGAGCGCGAAGCTGCCCAGCGCATGCCGGCCCAGCCCCAGCGAGCTCAGGTCCAGCTCGGCCAGACGGCAGGCCCGCACCGCCTCGATCAGGCTGTCGTTCCACATGCGGCCGCCATCGAGGAAGCCGGTGGAGATGAAGAAGGTCGCCGTCAGGCCATGCTGGAGCAGGATGGGCAGGGCCACCTCGCGGTTGTCCGCATAGCCGTCGTCGAACGTGATGCAGAGCGGGCGGCTGGGCAGACTGCCCTGGGCGAGACGCTGCGCCGCCTCGTCCAGCGGCAGCACGTTGAACCAGCGCTTGATGCGGCCGCACAGCGCGTCGAAGCGCCGGGCATGCATCTCGTCGGGGAACATCGGGTCCACATCGGGCACCACCCGATGGAACATCAGCACCGACAGTCTGGATCGCGGCCCGGCCGGCGCCGCGATGCTGAACAGGCTGCGAAGCAACATCACCACACCCCCAGACCTATCCGCGGCTTGCGCTTGCCTAGGCCATTCATGCGCGCCGCTTCCGCGGCCTCCTCGACCCAGGCCTTGCGCTCCATCCAGCGCCGCCCCAGCACCACCAGCACCATGACGTTGTAGGGCAGGTCGTAATAGGACAGGCTCAGGAAGGCTCCGCCGACGGCATAGCCGGCCAGGCTCACCTGCGCCATCGCGCCCAGCGGCGACAGCCAGGCCGTCTCCGGCTTCCTGAGCGCCTCGACGCGCAGTCGGCCCGCGGCCCGCCAGACCATGATCCAGAAGGTCAGGAACAGGCCCAGCCCGATGAAGCCGTGCTCGCCCAGCACCATGAAGTAGATGCTGTGGGCGGCCCGGCAGTCGGTGGGAATGGGCGAGTACACGACGCAGACCTCGGGCACCGAGACCATGAAGCCGGCGCCGAACAGGCGGTCCTTGGCGATGTTCCAGGCCATCTCCCAGGCATTCAGCCGCTGGTTCGCGGAGTCGTCCTGGTCATAGGTCTTGATCGTGGACATGCGCTCGGTCCAGGAGTCCGGCATGAAGACGACCAGCAGCACCCCCAGCAACAGCATCAGCAGCCCGACGGGCAGGCGGTGGGGGCCGCGCCACCACATCACCGTGGCCATGGCCGTGATCGCCAGCAGCGCGCCGCGCGACTGGCTGCCGATCGCGGCCACCGCGCACAGCACCATGGCGGCCACGAGGCCGCGGCGGATCCAGACGTTGCTGCTGGTCATCTGCAGATAGCGCATCAGCGGGATCACCATGACCAGGGCCAGCGCGACCTCGTTGTTGCCGAAGATGTAAGTCCCCTCCGGCCCCCAGACGCGGTAGCTGCCGCCGGTGGCCAGCGTGAACAGGCCGCCCTTGACGCCGTAGATGCCGATGGACACCACCAGCACCCAGCACAGCATCGTGATGTGCTTGCGCGAATAAAGAACGAACAGGGCGACCAGAATCATCAGGTCGATCTTCATCACCCGGTTCCACAGCTTGAAGCTCTCGTCGAAGCTCACCGAGAACGGCAGCGTGATGCACATCCAGACCATGAACAAGCCCAGCACCACCATCTCCGGGCTGAACTTCAGGTTGCGGCGGTCGCTGGTGGTGAGCAGGCCGATCAAGGTCGACACGGCCATCAGCGCCGCCACCGGCGCGCCGGCCAGGCGCCAGGTCAGCACATGAGGGTTCATCAGGCTGACCCAGGTCCAGCCGAGCACGCCGATGGCCGGGTGCCGCAGGCCGAGGATCGCCAATGTCGCGAGCGAGATCGCCAGCGCCAGGGTCAGCATGGCTCAGTTCGCTCCCACGTCGTTGCAGCGCATCGCGGCCCGCCTCAGCGCCCGATGGGCAGGTACTCGAAGCCCATGGAGCGCACCAGTTCGGGCTCGTACAGGTTGCGGCCGTCGAAGATCACCGGCGCGCTCAGCTCCTGCTTGATGGCATCGAAGTCGGGGCTGCGGAATTCCTTCCATTCGGTCACGATGAGCAAGGCGTCTGCCCCCTTGATGGCGTCCATCGCGCTGTCGACGAGGGCCAGCCCGGGCGTGCCCTCGAGCACGCGGCTCGCCTCGTCCCGCGCGACCGGGTCGTAGGCCCGCACCGCCGCGCCGCGGCGCACCAGCTCGGCAATGATGACGCGGCTGGGGGCTTCGCGCATGTCGTCGGTGTCCGGCTTGAAGGCCAGCCCCCACAGCGCGAACGTGAGGCCCTGGAGATCTTCGCCGAAACGGGTCACGACCTTGTCGACCAGGAAGCGCTTCTGCGTCTCGTTGACCGACTCCACGGCCGCCAGCAGCTGCAGCGGCATGCCGCAGTCGGAGGCCGCGCGCACCAGCGCCTTGACGTCCTTGGGAAAGCAGGAGCCGCCGTAGCCGACGCCGGGGTAGAGGAACTGCGTGCCGATGCGGGGGTCGCTGCCTATGCCCTGGCGCACCAGCTCGATGTCGGCGCCCAGCCGCTCGGCCAGCCTCGAGAGTTCGTTCATGAAGCTGATGCGCGTGGCCAGCATGGCGTTGGCCGCGTATTTCGTGAACTCGGCGCTGCGCGGGTCCATGACGAGCAGGCGGTCGCGGTTGCGCACGAACGGCGCATACAGCGCCCGCATCAGCAGCGTCGCACGCTCGTCGTTGCTGCCGATGATGACGCGGTCGGGCCGCATGAAGTCGGCGACGGCGGCGCCCTCCTTCAGGAACTCCGGATTGGAGACCACCGCAAAGTCCAGCCTGACGCCGCGCTTGTCCAGCTCCGCCTGGATCGCGGCCTGCACCTTGTCGGCCGTGCCGACCGGCACCGTGCTCTTGTCGACGACGACCTTGTAGTCGGTCATCAGCCGGCCCAGGCTGCTGGCCGCGGCCAGCACGTATTTCATGTCGGCCGACCCGTCCTCGTCCGGCGGCGTGCCGACGGCGATGAACTGCAAGGTGCCATGGGCCACCGCCCGTTCGGCCTCGGTGGTGAAGTCCAGCCGGCCCGCCGCCATATTGCGCTGCACCAGCTCAAGCAGGCCCGGCTCGTGGATGGGAATGCCGCCCTCCTTGAGGATGCGGATCTTGGCCGGATCGACATCCAGGCACAGCACGTGATTGCCCATCTCGGCGAGACAGGCGCCGGTGACCAAGCCCACATACCCTGAACCAATGACGGTAACTTTCATCTTGTTCGATCCGGTTCCTTGTGTCCGCGCGGAGTATCGCGCCTCGCTCCTGCGGCGCTCCTGCGCTGCCGCTCACCTGGCCGCCGCTTTGATCGGAGCCGTGAAATTCGTCAGCCGCCGCCGGCCGCCGGGCGGCGCGCTGCCGCCAGGCGCGCAAACAACTCGCGCTGTGCATCGCTGGTGGCCTGCCAGCTGAAGCCCTCGGCATAGCGGCGCACCGCCGAGCGCTCGGTGCGCTTGTCCAGCTGCGCCAGGATGCCCGCCGCGAAGGCGGCGCCGCTGCGCTCGTCCACCAGCTGCCCGACCGCGGAATCGGTGACGACCTCCGGCGTCCCCCAGATGTTGCTGGCGACGACCGGCGTGCCGCAGGCCATGGACTCCAGCAACACGTTGGCCCAGCCCTCGCGGCTGCTCGCCAGCACGAACAGGTCGGCCGCGCTGTACCAGCGATACAGCTCGGTGTTGGGCTGCGGCCCGGCGAAGATCACGCGGTCGGCGACGCCCAGCCTGTGCGCCAGCGCGCGCAGCGCCCCCTCCTCCTCGCCCTGCCCGACGAAGACCAGCCGCGCATCGGGCAGGCTGGAAGCGAGCCGGGCGAACGCGTCTATCGTCAGGTGATGGCCCTTGCGCTCGATCAGATAGCCGACGCTGAGCAGCCAGGGCCCCGGCCCCTTCAGCCCCAGGCTCTCGCGGGCCTCGCCCGGGTCGATGGGACGGAAGCGCTGCAGGTCCACCCCGTTGCGGAACACGTTCAGCTTGTGTTCGGGCAGGCCCCAGCCCCGCAGCACGTCCATCAGCGCGTTGCACACGCCGATGGACGCATCGGCCTGCAGCGCGGCCTCATGGATGCGGCGCCGGGCACGCGGGTACTGCGGGATCAGGTTCAGGTCCGTTCCGCGGGCCGTGATCGTCAACGGCCTGCCGTAGCGCTTCGCCAGCGCCGCGGCGGCCACGCCATCGGGGTAGTAGTAGTGGGCGTCGATGACGTCGAAGTCGAAGCCCTCGTCCAGCAGCTGGTCGATGGCCCGGGCCGCGGCGCGGGCCAGCGAGTCGGGCGCCATGTACATGCCCACCTTGGGCGGCAGCAGATAGCGCGGATGCAGCACGTCCAGGCCGTTGCGCTGCTCGCGCCGCGGCGTGGCCGCCATCCTGGCGTATTCGCCGAAGCGCGGATGCCTGAACGGGAACCACGGCACCGGCGCGACGACCTTGGCCTCGATGTCACCGCACTTGAGCAGTTCGCGCAGCCGGGTCTCCACGAAGATGCCGTGGCCCGGTCGCACGCTGCTCGGGTAGAGGGTGGAGAAGGTCAGCAGGCGCAGCGGACGGTTCATGATGGGCGGGCGGCGGCCACTCGCGGCCGCAGGAAGAGGGGTTCGTGGCCGGGGCGGCGGGCGGGCCTCATGAGGGCTGGCGCTGCGGCACGCGCAGGCCGTCGAACAGGCCCGCGACGCGGCGCGCATGCTGGCCCCAGGTCAGGCCGCGGCGGGCAATGACTTCTCTCGCGTTCGCCGCCACGGTCTCGCGCAGGCGCGCATCGGCCAGCAAGGCGTCCAGCGCCTTCTCTATGCCCTGCTCGTCGTCGGGGCGGTAGAGCACGGCGTCCTCGCCATCCGTCAGGATCTCATGATGGTTGGGCTGGTCCGGCGCGACGATGGCCTTGCCCAGGGCCAGGTACTCGAACAGGCACAGCGGCGAGGCATAGGGCACCAGCGCCGTCTGCAGCGCAATGTCGAAGGCCATCGACAGCGCGGGCACGCGCTCGCGCGGCACGGCGCCGGTGAAGCTCAGGCGATGCGACACGCCCAGCTCGGCCGCACAGGCCTCGATTTCCGCGCGCGCCGGGCCGTCGCCGATGACCAGCAGGTGCACGTTCTGCTCGGGCGACTGGGCGGCCACCCATCTCATGATGCGGTCCAGCCGGTCCCATTCGCGCACGAAGCCGGTGAAGCCCACCACCAGCCGGCCGTCCAGGCCCAGCTCGGCCTTGGCCGCCTGCGCCGTCGGCAGATGCTCGAAATGCGCGGGGTTGATGCCGTTGGGAATGACGTGGATGCGGCCGGGCTCCACGCCTTGGGCCACCATGTAGTCGGCCAGCACCTGGGTCACCGGCAGGATGCGGTCGGCCTGCCGCCACACATAGCGCTCGAGGCGCTGCGCCAGCCATGGCATGGACAGCCCGCCGTACTGCGCGCGCTCCACGGCCATGGGCGCATTGACCTCCAGGATGAGCGGAATGCCGAAACGCTTCTTGGCCCAGACGCCCGCCAGCAGGAAGAGGTTGTAGCGCTCGTAGAGGCCGTCGGGCCGGTGCGCGCGGATGACGCCCGCCAGCCGGCGATAGGCGACGAAGGAGTAGGCGATCTCGGCCAGCTCGTAGACCGGCCTGGGCAGCCAGGTCTTGAGCCGGCCCACCCATCCGGCACTGCCGCCGCCGGCCGGCGCCGCCGCCGCATGGACGGCCGGCGCGCTCTCGACCACGGTGTGGCCATTGGCGCGCAGGCCGCGGATCATCTCCTCGATGTGGGTCGACTGCCCGTCCCGGGATGCCGTGCGGTGGTGGTAGACGATTTTCATGGGGCAGCGGCTTCTGCGCGTTCAGGACGCGCGCGACACATTGCGCAGGAAGGCATCGAACATCAGCAGCGTCCACAGCGGCGTGCTGTGGTCGTGCAGGCCGCCCTCGTGCTGCTCGACCAGCCGCGCGATCTCCTGGCGGTTGAACCAGCCGGTGCGGCTCAATTCGCCCTCGTCCAGCAGGGCCGTGCGCACGCGCTGGCGCAAGGGCCCGCGCAGCCAGCGGGCCAGCGGCACGGCGAAGCCCATCTTGGGCCGGTACAGCACGTCGTGCGGCAGCAGCGGTTCCATCGACTTCTTGAACACCATCTTGCCCTCGCCGTCGCGCAGCTTCAGGTGCGAGGGCAGCGTGGCCAGCCATTCGATCAGCTGGTGGTCCATCAGCGGCTCGCGCACCTCCAGGCTGTGGGCCATGCTGGCGCGGTCGACCTTGGTGTTGATGTCGCCCACCAGATAGGTCTTGTAGTCGATGTACTGGACCAGGGCCAGCGGATCGTCGGTGCCCGCGTTGGCGGCATGCCGCTCAAACAGCTCGATGGCGTTGTAGCCCTGCAGCTCGCGCAGCAGCTCGGTGCTGAACAGCCGCTGCCGCGCGGGCTCGCGCACCAGGCCCATGGTGTTGAAGTAGGCCTGCACCGAGTTGCGCGCCATCGCCTGGAAGGTGGTCTTGGCCCGGAACATGCGCGGCGCCCAGTCGGCCTTGGGATAGACCCGGCCCAGCAGCCCGAACAGCGGACGGCGCAGGCCCGCCGGCAGGCTGGAGCGCATGCGCTCCTCCATCATGTGCAGCCGGTAGCGGCGGTAGCCGCCCAGGCTCTCGTCGCCGCCGTCACCGCTGAGCGCCACCGTGACATGCTTGCGCGCCAGCTGGCAGACGCGGTAGGTCGGGATGGCCGAACTGTCGGCGTAGGGCTCGTCGTAGAGGTGGGCCAGCGTGTCGATCAGGTCGAAGTCGTCGCTGTCGACGATCTCCACGCGGTGATTGGTGCGGTAGCGGTCCGCCACCATCTGGGCGAACTCCGACTCGTTGAACTGCGGGTCGTCGAAGCCTATCGAGCAGGTGTTGACGGGATCGTCCATCAGACCCGCCATCGTCGCCACCACGGCGCTGGAATCGACGCCTCCGGACAGAAAGGCGCCCAGCGGCACTTCCGATTTCAGACGGATCTTGACGGCCTCGGTGACGCGGTCGCGCAGCTCGGCGCTGGCATCGGCGAGCTTGATCGGGTTGTCGAGCGTGAAGCGCACGTCCCAGTAGGCCCGCGGCGTGGGCGCCGGCCGGCCGCGCTCGAACAGCACGCAATGGCCGGGCTCCAGCTTGCGCGCCTGCTTGAACACGCAGCGCGGCTCGGCGACATAGCCGAGCGCGAAATACTCCTCGATCGCCAGCGGATCGATGGTGCGCGGCAGCCCGCCATGGGCCATCAGGCTCTTGAGTTCGGAGCCGAACAGCAGCCAGCCATCGTCCAGCAGCGCATAGTGCATGGGCTTCACGCCCATGCGGTCGCGGGCCATGAACAGGCAGCCGCGCCGGCGGTCGTGGATGGCGAAGGCAAACATGCCGCGCAGATGCTGGACGCAGTCCTCGCCCCAGCGCTCCCAGGCGCGCACGATGGTCTCGCTGTCGCTCTTGGTGCGGAAGCGAAAGCCCTCGGCCTGCAGCTCCGCCATCAGCTCCTGGTAGTTGTAGATCTCGCCGTTGAACACCAGGCTGACCGAGCGGTCATCGTTGAAGATGGGCTGCTGGCCGGTGGCGATGTCGATGACGGAGAGCCGCCGGTGGCCGAAGCCCAGCCCGGGCTCCAGGTGCAGGTCGCCCTCGTCCGGGCCGCGGTGGTGCTGCGACTCGTTCATGCGGTGCAGCCGCTGCCGCTCCGGCAGGCGCTGCTCGCGCGTATCGAAAAGCCCGGTGATGCCACACATGTTCTTGGTCCTCAGCGGCGCGGCGCGCCGTCGTAAATCGCCTGGTAGGCCGCCACCATGCGCTCCAGGCTGAACAGCTGCTGCACGCGCTGGCGGCCCGCCCGCCCCAGTTCCGCGGCACGGTCGGGCCGGCGCAGCAGGGATGCCAGGGCCTCGGCCAGGGCGCCGGGGTCCATGGGCGGCACCAGCAGGCCCTGCTGCCCGGACTCCAGCAGCTCGGGCGTGCCGCCCACGGCCGTCGCCACGACCGGTCGGGCGCAGGCCATGGCCTCCAGCACGGTATTGCTGATGCCCTCCGCGCGCGACGGCAGCGCGTAGACGTCGAACCAGCGCATCAGCTGCGCCACGTCGCTGCGGTCGCCGGGCAGCCAGCTCGCCTCGGCCAGGCCGGCTTCGGCCAGGCGCTGCCGCGCCGCCCCGAGCTGCACGCCGCCGCCCAGCATGACGAGCCGGACCCGCTCCGACAGCTCCGGGGCACGTTGGACCAGCAGGATGAAGGCTTCGACCAGGTTCAGCGGATCCTTGACCGGGTGCATGCGCCCCACCGCGCCGATGACCAGGTGTTGCCCGGGCAGAAAGGGCCAGTCTGCCGGCGGCGCGTCGGCATCGCCGCGGGGGCTGAACCTGTGCGTGTCGACGCCGTTGTACAGCTGGTGGACGCGCCCCGGCGCCACGCCCACGCGCTCGGTCAGGTAGCGCTGCAGGTCCTTGGACAGCGCGATGAAGCCGTGCACGAAGGGCGCGTACAGCCGCCGCAGGCGCCGCGGCCCGGCGGCGCGGCCGTCGGGGTCCGAAATGTCGTAGCCATGCTCGCCATGCAGGCGCAGCGGCACGCGCGCCGCCCAGGCCGGCACGGCGAACTCCAGCGCGCCCAGGTTGCGCGTGTGGACCACGCTGGGCCGCAGCTGCCGCAGCAGACGGTACAGGCGCGGATAGAGCCAGAAACCCTGGCCCGGCCGCTTGCCCAGGCTGAAGAACAGGGTGCCCGGCGAGGTGACGCGGTCCTTGAAGGCGGTGACCTCGGTCAGCGCCACCACCGCATGGCGGTAGGCCGGCATGCCGTTGATCAGGTTGACGACCCCGTTCTCCAGCCCGCCGGTATCGAAGCGATGCAGCACATGGACGACAAGGGGTCGCGTGTCGGCCGACGGCATCACGGCCTCAGAGGCGCCACACCCTGTAGCCGGCGTCAGACAGCGCGGACGCGTCGAAGGCCGCCTTCACGTCGATGAACGCGCCGCCCTTGACCAGCTTCTTGCCAATCTCGCCCACCGACAGGCTGGCGTATTCCTTGTGCGAGACGGCGGCGACGATGGCGTCGGCCTGCGGCAGCTCGCTCCAGGGCATCAGGCGCACGCCGTACTCGTGCATGGCCTCCTCGGCCTCGGCCTGCGCGTCGGTCACGAAGATCTCGACGCCGTAGGTCTTGAGCTCGTTGATGATGTCGATGACCTTGGAGTTGCGCAGGTCGCCGCAGTTTTCCTTGAAGGTCAGGCCCAGCACGTTCACGCGCGCGCCCTTGACGGGGCTGCCGCTGGCGATCATCTGCTTGATGGTCTGCTCTGCGATGAACTTGCCCATGCCGTCGTTGATGCGCCGGCCGGCCAGGATGACCTGCGGGTGGTAGCCCAGCATGTCGGCCTTGTGCGTCAGGTAGTAGGGGTCCACGCCGATGCAGTGCCCGCCCACCAGGCCCGGCTTGAACTTCAGGAAGTTCCACTTCGTGCCGGCCGCCTCCAGCACCTCGGAGGTGTCGATGCCCAGCTTGTCGAAGATGATGGCCAGCTCGTTCATCAGCGCGATGTTGAGGTCGCGCTGCGTGTTCTCGATGACCTTGGCGGCCTCGGCGGCCTTGATGCTGGACGCGCGGTGCACGCCGGGGACGATGATCTTCTCGTAGACCTGGGCCACCTTCTCCAGCGTCTCGGGCGTATCGCCGGAGACGATCTTCAGGATCTTGGTCAGCGTGTGTTCCTTGTCGCCCGGGTTGATGCGCTCGGGGCTGTAGCCGACGAAGAAGTCCTGCTTCCACTTCAGGCCGGACTCACGCTCCAGCACCGGGATGCAGACCTCCTCGGTGGCGCCGGGATAGACGGTGCTCTCGTAGACGACGATGGCGCCCTTCTTCATGTGGCGGCCCACGCTGGTGCTTGATCCGATCAGCGGGCGGAAGTCGGGGATGTGGGCCTCGTCCACCGGCGTGGGCACGGCCACGATGATGACGTCGGCCTCGGCCAGCATCTTGGGGTCGTCGGTGTAGACGGCCAGCTTGGCGGCCTGCACTTCCTCGTCGGTCAGCTCGCGACTGGGGTCGGTGCCGCGCTGGCAGGCCTCCACCTTGCTCTTGGCGATGTCAAAGCCGATGGTGCGGATCTGCTTGCCGAACTCCACCACGAGGGGCAGGCCCACATAACCGAGGCCGATGACTGCGAGCGTATTCATGGATAGGTTCTCGTTGCAGTGATGTCTTGGAGAAACGCGGATTGTCACCGCTGGCGCGTCAGATCGCGGTCGCGGACGTCCCGCAAAGCGGTGTCCAGCCGGCCCCAATGCGCGTGCAGGAAGTCGCGCAGCAGCGCGTCGCCAGGCCCGGCGGCGGCCTTGTCCGCATAGACGAGGATCACGGCCGCATCGTCCCCATGCCCCAGCAGGCTCTGCCAGGCGCCGTAGAGCTTGGCCTGCCAGTCGCTGGCAAACGGCCGGCCGTTGATCCAGTAGATCTGCCACACGCGCAGCCGCTGCGCCGGCTCGCCGCCGCCCATGAGCCCGCCCGGCGCCTGGGCGCGCAGCTCCGCCGTGCGCCAGGCTTGGGCGCCGATCTCGGCGCGGCCGGACGCCGCGCGCGACCAGTCCTTGTCGCGCTCATCGTCGACCAGCACGTTCACGGACGTGACCAGCTGGCGGCCAGGGCGCTGGTCGCGGTAGTAGCCGATGTAGACCCCCACCGGGGCACCGCCGGCGGCGGGCTCCAGGCGGCCGTGCAGCGACGCCGCCGGGTTCTGGAAACTGGGTTGCCAGTTGCTCAGCGGCTCGGCCACCCAGGTCCAGCCCGGCAACGCGGGCGCCGCGAGCTGCGGCTCGCCATGGGCGCCGGCGCGCTCGGCCTGGGCACGCATGCCGGTCGGCAGGGCCAGCAGCAGCAGAGCCGCGGCCAGCGTCGCGGCCAACCGGCCGGGCGCCACTTCCCTGTCCTCGCCCGGCGCCGGCGCCGGCGCAGGCCCCGCGTCCGCGTCGGCCCAGCGCGCGCCGATCATGAACATGGCCAGCATGATGACGCCGAAAAAGACCCAGCCGTAGATGAGGTGGTCCACGCCCACGGCCAGCTTGTTGCCGGACAGATGGCCCAGCATGACGATCATGTAGGCCCGCAGCCAGTTGGCCACCAGCGGCGTGACGATGGCCACGCCGACGAAGGCCCAGCGCTTGGCGTTGCTGCGGTAGTTCAGGTACGCGAACAGCGTGCCCACCATGACCGAAGCCATCAGGTAGCGGATGCCGCTGCAGGCCTGCACGACGGACCAGGTTCCCGACGGGATGACGAACTGCAGCGCCTCGCGGAACACCGGGATGCCGGTGGCGCGCAGCGCGACGACGGTGAAGTCGGCCGTGCGCTCCATCAGCCAGGGCGTCAGGAAGTCGCCGAAGGGCACGGCGAAGAACAGAAAGCCCAGCGGGAAGGCCAGCCGGCCGGCCACGGCCGTGCCCAGCAGGGCCGGCACCAGGGCCACGCCCATGCCCAGCAGCGCGAACTGGGTCGCGGCATTGGTGCTGGCCAGCTCGCCCGCCAGCCACAGCAGGCCCAGCGGCGGCAGGGCCAGCAGCCACAGCGGCGCCGGACGCGGCGTCAGCGCGGCCAGTTCGGCCCGCATGCGCCAGACCAGCCAGATCGAGATGGGCGGCACGACCCAGGCATGGGCAAAGGTCTCGGAGCGGTTCCAGATCTCGACCATGGCGGCGCCGGTCGAGAAGTAGAGCGCCGCCAGCAGCCCCCACGCCAGGATCAGGCCGAACAGGGGCAGCCGCCAGGGCTTGGGCAGATGGATCACGCGGCCTCCAGATGACGGTCCAGGCCGGCCAGGTGGGCATCCCAGCTGTAGGCGCCCAGCACGAAGTCGCGCGCGCTGCGGCCGGCGGCATCGGCGGCGCCGCGATCGGCGAGCAGCGCAGCCACGCGTTCCACATAGTCGGCTTCGGTGTCGGCGGGCAGCAGGCCGGCCTGCGGCGCCGCCGTGATCGCGCGCACGCAGCTGGCCGCGGAGACGACGGGCCGCGCCATGGCCATGGCCTCCAGCACCTTGTTCTGGATGCCGCGCGCCAGCCGCAGCGGCGCGACGACGGCGGCCGCATGCTGCAGAAAGGGCCGCACGTCGGGCACGGTGCCGGTCACGTTGACGGCCTCCCCGGCCAGCGCCAGCACGGCCGGCGTCGGACTGCGGCCGACGATGTGCAGGCGCAGCGTCGGGAAGCGCTGGCGCAGCGCGGGCAGGATGGCGCCGGCGAACCAGCCCACCGCATCGACGTTGGGCCAGTAGTCCATGGCCCCCGTGAACACCAGCGGCAGCTCATCCGCCGCGAAGGGGCTGGCGCGCGCGGCGTCGGGCCGGAAGAAATCGGCATCCACGCCGTTGCCCAGCGCCGCCAGGCGCAGTTCGCGCCCCGGGCTGAGCTCGCGGAACAGTGCCACCTCGTTGTCGGTGACGAAGAAGCTGCAGGCCGCCGCGTCCGCGACGCGCTGCTCGAAGCCCAGCAGCTTGCTGAACTCGCGCCGGTACAGCCAGGACATGGGCCAGGCATGCTCGGGCGCGTAATCACGCCATTTGGCGGAGTCGACGTCGACGAAGTCCACCAGTGTCTTCACGCCCTCGAGCCCGGCGGTGTACTGGGCCATCACGCCGCTGAAGACGACGACCGCGTCGAAGCCCACTCGCGCCGCGGTCTCGTCCACCCAGGCCTGCAGGCCGGCATCGCGGTAATAGGGCAGGCTCAGCGCCTCGCCGCGGAGCAGGCCGCGCAGGCTCAGCAGCTTGGCCACGCGCGGGTTCAGCCGCGCAACATGCAGGCTCTCGCAGAGCTCGCGCACGCGCGGCAGGTGTTGCTCGTCGTCGGGGTCGTCGATGAAGCTGCCCAGGTGCACCTCGTGGCGCGCCGCCAGATGCTTGAGCAGATGGTAGGAGCGCACCTTGTCACCCTTGTTGGGCGGGTAGGGAAGACGGTGAACGAGATAGAGGATTCTCATGACCCGGCGCTCACCCGAGGTTCTTCACGATGAAGGGCCCGAGCCAGTTGGCAAAGCCGATGGGCAGCTTGCGCCAGGCCTTGATCATCAGCTGGTACTTCGGGTTGTTCGGGTTGTTCTGGGGGATGGCCTCACGCTTGAACAGCCGGTACTCGTAGGACAGCGGCTGCGGCTCGAAGCCCCAGTTCTTCTTGAAGGCATAGGGGCCCGTGCCCTGCTTGCTGCGGCCGTAGTCGAAGACCTTGAGGCCACGCGCGCAGGCGCGGCGCATCAACTCCCAGTACTTGAAGTCGTTGGCGGCGAGGTCGCGTGCGGCCTCGTCATCACCGGCGTAGTAGGGCAGGCATTCGTCACGGAAGTAGAAGGTCAGCACGCTGGACAGCGGCCTGCCGTCGGGCGCGGTGACGGTCAGCACCTCGGCGTCCGGGCCGAACTCGTCCAGCAAGGCCTGGAAGTACTTCCTGGGCAGGGCCGGCGTGCCGTGGCGGTGCACGTTGTCGGCGTAGAGGTCGAAGAAGCGGCCTGCGTTCGGATCGATGTCGGCGCGCAGCCCGTTCTTGATGCCCTTGCGCACCATGGCCCTCTGCTTGCGCGGAATGGCCAGCATGTTGGCCTCCTCGTCGGGCAGGATCTCCTTGCGGAAGGTCACGTAGAGGTCTTGCCGCGGCCAGTCCGCATGGCGCGTGGGCCCGAGGTAGCGGTACTCCAGGTGCTCGGCACCCTGCCCGCGCGCGATGCGCTCCGCCTCGGCCTCCAGCGCCGCGGCAGCCTCGTCGTTCAGCGCCGCCACGCCGCCATAGACGGCGAACGGCAGGCTGGTGAGCGCATGACCGAACAGCCGGCTCCTGACCTCGGCCAGCGGCAGCACGCCCTCGATGACGCCGTCACGCTCGGCATAGAGGAAGAAGCCCTGGTGGCCGAACACCGACTCGATGACGCGCAACCAGCCGCTGCGATGGAAGAAGGTCGCCTGCGGGTGGGCGAAGACGAACTGGTCCCAGCGCGCGGACAAGGCCTGGTCTTGCGCGGCCAAGTGCGCAATGCGGATGGGGGAGTTCATTCAGGCCTGACTCAGCGAGGGCGCCGCGGCGCTCGGGCTGGCCTCGCGGCCCAGGAAGATCTCGTCCATGCGCCCCCAGCGGAAGTCCTCCAGCAGCCGCGCGATGCGGCCGTGGGTGCGCGGGATGTTGACGTAGTGGCGGAAGCGCGTCTTGGCGTCGATGCCGGCCACGCGCGGCTGCTCGGTGTCGATCTCCCAGGGGTGGAAGTAGAAGACCGCCGGCTCGCCATCGGCTTCGTTGACGCGGCGGATCATCCAGCGCGACAGCGCATAGGGCAGCAGCCGGAAATAGCCGCCGCCGCTGCTGGGCAGGTTGCGCGAGCCCATGCGCAAGGTGGTCACGGGGATCTCCAGCAGGCCCTCGCGCACCGGGTAGGCAAAGCGCGGCGAGTCGGGCATGCCGTAATGGTCGTGGGCTATTGGATAGACGCTGCTGGAGTAGCGGTAGCCCGCCTCGCGCAGCGTGTCGAAGGCCCACAGGTTGCCCTTGCCGATGGAGAAGCTGGGCGCGCGGTAGCCGACCACGGGCACGCCGCCCAGGTCCTCCAGCAGCTTCTTGGCGCTGACGATGTCCTGCAGGAAGGCGGCCGGACCGAGGTCGCTGGCGCGCTCATGGCCATAGCCATGGCTGGCCAGCTCATGGCCGCCGGCCACGATGGCCCTGACGACCTGCGGATAGCGCTCGGCGATCCAGCCCAGCGTGAAGAAGGTGGCCTTGACCTGCTTGTCGGCCAGCAGCGCCAGGATGCGCGCCATGTTGCGCTCGACGCGGCATTCGAGGCCGTTCCAGTCCTCACGACGGATATAGGGCGCAAAGGCGGAGACCTGGAAATAGTCTTCCACGTCTATGCTCATGGCGTTGCGCAGGGCCGGGGTGGGCATCAGCATGGCAAACCTTGGGTCACTGCTGTTTGACGGCATCCACCAGCTTCTGCAGCAAGGCCAGCGTCTGCAGATTGATGCGCTCCAGCCTCATCATGCTGCGCTCCAGCCGTTGCAGGCGGTCGGTGTGGTGGTCGGCATTCAGCGCCGCGATCTCGGAGGACAGCCCCTCGACCTCGGCGACGCTCAGCTTGAGCTTGCCCATGTCCAGCGCGCCGGGTGCACTGTCCAGCGCACCGGGGCGGCTGTCGGGCAGTTTCGCGGGCATGCTGTCCAGCGGGCTGGCGTCGCCGCGCGGGGCCTCGCTTTCCTGGGCGATGTCGCGCAGCACTTCCTTCACGTCGGCCAGCGTCAGATGGCTGCGGCCCTGCATGAAGCCCAGCAGCAGCAGGCGGTCGCACAGCCGGTTGATGCGGCGCGGGATGCCACTGCTGGCCTTGTGGATGGCGGGAAAGGCATCGTGGTCGAAGGTGGGCTTGCCGGTGGAGCCCGCGCATTTGAGGCGATGCTCGATGTAGCGCTGCGTCTCGTCCTCGTCCAGCGGGCCGATGTGGCAGGTGGCCGCCACGCGCTGGCGAAACTGCTCCATCTCGGGCTTTTGCAGGATGCCGCGGAACTCCGGCTGCCCCACCAGAAAGGTCTGCAGCAGCGACTGGTTGCTGAACTGGAAGTTGGACAGCATGCGCAGCTCTTCAACCGCACGCGCGCTGAGGTTCTGCGCCTCGTCGACGATGAGCAGGCAGCGCTTGCCCTGAGTGACCTGGTTGACGAAGAAGGCCTCCAGCGTCATCAGCAGCTCGGACTTGGGCGCGTCCTTCACGCGCACGCCAAAGGCCGCGCCCACCATGCGCAGCGTGTCCTCGGCGTCGAGCTGGGTCGTCACGACGTTGCCGATGACGACGTTGCTGCGGTTCAGGCTGTCCAGCAGGCCGCGCAGCAGCGTCGTCTTGCCGGCGCCGATCTCGCCGGTGATGACGATGAAGCCGTCGTTGCGCAGCACGCCATAGTCCAGGTAGGCCTTGGCCCGGCGATGCTGCTTGCTGCCGAAGTAGAAGTTCGGGTCCGGGCTGAGCTGGAAGGGCTTGCTGCTCAGGCCGTAGAAGGCTTCGTACATATCAATGGCGTCCGCGCGCCCGCGGCCACATCCGCGGCACTTCGGCGACGCAGCAGCGGCGAGGGCAAGAGGCGCGTTTCATGTCAGAACTGTTGGGTCAGGGTCGCATAGGCCGCATTCTCGGCATACGGCGTGACGCCTTCGAAGCGGCTGTGGCGGGCCCCGAGCTGCACGCTGAGGCGTGAGCCGAGACGGCTGTTCCAGTTCAGCATCAGGGTGCTCAGCTGCGCGCGCCGGTTCGCATCGCCCACGTTCTCCTGGCGCGACAGGGTCAACGCCAGCCCGCTCACCGGCGTGAGCTGGTAGCTGCCCGTCAGGGAGTAGGAACGCTGCTCGATGCTGGCGTTGTTGGCCAGGTCGCCCTGGTTCAGGCCGTTGCCGAGGCGGCCGGTGATGGTGCGGCTGATGCTGGCCGTCACGTTGCTGCGAACGCCCTGCAGCGTGAAGCTGAACATCTGGCTGCGCAACTGGCTGGGTCCGGTGGACAGGAAGCCCACCGCGGCCTGCGCGTCCGGCGACAGCCCCTGCGACAGCAGATAGGCGCGCACCAGGGTGTCACGCTTGACCGGGTCCGGCTCCAACGATGCGAACAGCAGGAAGAACAGGTCGTAATTGGTCCCCACGCCGCCCGTCGCACCGGTATTGCCCAGCGTGACGTTGCGCGAGTCCGAGAGCCGCCAGACCGAGTTGCGCATGCGGTGCTCGAAACTGAGGCCGTAGCTGTTGCCGTAGTCGTGGCTCTGCCAGTTGCCGCTCAGGCGCGTACGCGGCGTGGGCGTCCATTCGGCCGTGAGCCCCCCGGTGAAACCGCGTTGCTGGCTGGCGCCGCCGCTCAGATAGTCGTTGCTCTCGCGACCGGCATTGGCGCTGAAAGCCCAATCCGTGCTGGGGCGGTAGTTCAGGCCCGCGACGGCGGAGCTGTTGCGGTTGGATGCCAGCCCCGAGGAGCGCGCCTGCTGCGTGCTCGCCTGCAGATACCAGCCCAGCGCGCCGGGGTTGAGCTGGGCGATGCGCAGCGAGCCGCCCTGGCCACGGCTGTCCCCGAGGGTGGTGCCGCGCGCCCGCGTGATGGAGAAGTTGCCGCGCAGATCAAGGCTGGCGAGCCCGCCGAGCTGACTGCGCAGCACGGGCGACACATTCAGCGTGCCGGTCTCATGCTGGTTGGGGTTGTCCAGCGTCGCCACCGATCCCTGCGAGCCCAGCGTGGGCGCCGCCTGCACGCCAAAGGCCGAGGCATTCTGCTGACCGATGCTGGCCTGGGCCTCGACGAAGAAGGTGCGAGGCACGATCTCGGCCCGACCGTTCGCGGTCAGCGAGTTCTGCAGCTGCGAGCCGTAGCTCGTCTTCAGATAGGTGATGCCGTTGAGGGAATAGTCCAGGCTGCCCTGCAGTGCGCCGGTGTTGCTCACGATGCGGATGCCGGGCGACACCGTCGTGATCAGCGCGGCGTCCTTGTTGTTCTCGCTCAGGCGCAGGTTGTCGGTCCAACTCTGTGAAATGCCGATGCGCGGCTGGATGGAGCCGCCACCGCGGCCACCGCCCTCCCCTTGCTGGGCATAGGCCGCCATCGCGAGGACGGCGAAGGCCAGGGGCAGATGGCGCAGCTCAGGTCGCAGCCGCGTCATTGCTGCCGTAGCCATAGCCGTATCCGTAGCCATATCCATAGCCGTATCCGTAGCCATAGCCGCCTGTGGCACTGGGGCTGGCCTGGTTGAGCAGCATCATCTTGACCGGGCAGGTCTCGATGGTGGCCAGGGCTTGCTGGACGGCGCTCTGCGCCGTCTTCTCGGCATGGACGACGACGATGATCTGCCCCATGTGGGAGGCCAGCACGCGGGATTCCGTCGTCAGCAGCAGCGGCGGGGAGTCGAAGATGATGATGCGGTCGGGATAGCGCTTGGCCATGTCGTCCAACAGCTGACTCATCGCGTCGCTGGCCAGCAATTCGGTGGCGCGGGGATGGGGCGTGCCGCTGGGCAGGATGGTCAGCTTCTCGACGTTGGTGCGCAGCAGCACCTCGGACATCTCGACACGGTCCTCCAGGATGTCCAGCAGGCCTGGCCCCTGGGGCAGGCCCAGCATGCGCAGCACGGACGGTCGCGCCACGTCGGCATCGACCAGCATGACGGTGTTGTCGAGCTCGGCCGCGATGCTCAGCGCCAGATTGATGGACGTGAAGCTCTTGCCCTCGCCCGCCAGCGCACTCGTGACCATCAGCAGGTTGGCATGGTTGATCGTCGCCGCCCCCTTGCCCATGGCGTTCTTGATCAGCGGCCGCTTGATGACGCGGTACTGGTCGCCGGTCTGCGAGCGCGGCGAATGCGGCATCAGGAAGCCCTGGGCCGCCAGCGCCACGACGTCCAGCTCGACGCGCTTGGACGAGGGATGGTGACCGTCCTCGCGGATCGAGAGGCCCACCGCAGGGGACGGCGCTTGAGCAGCCGGCGCGGCCGCGACCGCCGCGGCGACCTCGGCCACCGGCCGGGTCTGCTCGTCCCCAGGCAGGACGACGCCGGCCTGCCGCAGTTGCTCTAGCCGTTGGGCGGCTTGTTCAATCAGGCTCGTCATGTCAAACCACCTGCCGGCTCAGTTGCACTGCCAACACCGTCAATGCGACGGCGAACATCACCAGCAGCCCGCCGGCCCCCGCTGAGAAACGGATCAGATCGACACGCTGGCGCGCACGGTCCGCGTCGGTGACCAGGCGGGTCACCACGCCCAGGATGGGCAACTCCACCCGGGTGCGCAGGTCGTTGGCGTCGTGGAAGACCGGCCGCAGCTGGCTGGCGGCAAAGGTCGTGAACAGGCCGACACCCAGGGCCGCCGCCATCGCGCCCGCCAGCAGCAGCAGGCGGTTGGGCGCCACGGGCTTGGGATTGGCGCGCGGCGGGTCGATGACGCGGAAGTCCGCCACGCCGGAGGCCACGTCCAGCTCGCCCGAGATCGAGGCCTGCTCGCGGCGCTGCACGAGGTCTTCGTAGTTGCGCTTGTGGATCGCGTAGTCGCGATTCAGCTGAGCCGCCTCGGCCTCGACCTGGGGGGCCGTCTTCATCGCGGCCAGCGCCTGCGCATAACGGGCGGAGTACTCATCGACCCGGGCCCGCATCGCCGCGACCTGCACCTCGGTCGTCGCCACCATGCGCACGATCTCCTGCATCGCAATGCCGCCGCCGGCCTGGCCCGTCGTCGCCGGCATGCTGATCGCGGCCTTGCGCAGCTCGGCGATCTCCTTCTTGCGCTGCTCCTCAAGATCCTTGATGAGCTTGCGGGTCGTGACGATGTCGGGATGCTGGTCGGTGTAGCGCTGCAGCAGCGCATCGAGATTGCGGCGCTGGTCGGCCAGCCGCGCGTCCAGCTCGGGCGTGCTGACGTTGACGTTGGATTCCTGCATCAGGCTCTGCGCCGTGGTTTGACCACCGCCGCGCGCCTTCTCCGCGTCCAGCTGCGCCTTGGCCGCGTCGCGTGCATTGACGGCCTCGCGGTACGCCAGGCGGGCCTGCTCCAGCTGCGCCCCGAGCTCCGCCAGGCGTGACGCCGAATCCTTGCCATCGCCCGCCGCGTTGGCCAGGTTCTTCAGCCTGAACTCCTTCAGCCGCGTCTCGGCCTCCTCCAGCTTGGCCTCGTAGGCCTTGATCTGTTCGTTGATGAAGGTCGTCGCCGTCGACGTGCCCTGGCGGGTCTGGCCCAGGCTGGATTCGACGAAGATGGAGACCAGCGCCTGCACCACGCGCTTGGCCGTCTCGGGATCGCTGTCGCGGTAGCCCAGGATGTAGAGGTTGTCGCGGCCGCTGCTCTGGATGGACAGGTTGCTCGTCACCGTCTCTATGGTGGCTTCCTGCTGGGCCTTGGACTGGTTCTTCAGGTCCAGGTCGGCCATGCGCACGAGCTTCTCGACATTGGGGCGGCTGATCAGCGTGCGGCTGAGCATGGTCACCTGCTGCTCGACGTTGGGCTGGACCGCCAGGCCCGACATCAGCGGCTTCAGGATGGACTGCGTGTCCACATAGATGCGCGCGCTGGCCTCATAACGGTCCGGCAGCGCGAACACCACGACGGCGCCGACCATGCCGGTCACCCAAGCCACGATCAGGCCGATCCAGCGGTATTTCCACATCCGCCGAACGACGATCAGAAGCTGGCCAATCAACAATTCCATCGGAAACAGTCCCGGTTAAAGCTGTCGCAAAGATGCCCGCGAGCCCGAGGCCCGCCATCTGCAATTCAGAACAGGCTCTGAGGAATGATCAGGATGTCGCCGGGGCGCATCTCGACATTGGCCGACACATCGCCGCGCTTGATCAGATCCTTCAAGCGCACCGAATACTGCTTGTTGCCTTCGGAGGTGCGCAAAATGGTGGCGCTGTTGCCGGACGCGAAATCCGTGAGACCGCCCACGGCAATCATCACGTCCAGCAGCGTCATCTTCTGCTTGTAGGGCAGGAATTGCGGCTTGGCCGCCTCGCCGACGACGCGGATCTGCTCGCTGTAGGGGCCGACGAAACTCGTCACGATCACCGTCACGACCGGATCCCGGACATATTTGCCCAACTGCTTCTCGACGTCGCGCGCCACCTGCACCGACGTCTTGCCCTGCACCACCATCTCATCCACCAGCGGCGCCGCGATCTTGCCGTCCGGGCGCACGGGCACGGCCATGGACAGTTCCGGGTTGCGCCAGACCTGGATGCTCAGGTTGTCCCCGGCACCGATGATGTAGCTGTAGTCGTCGCTCGCCACCTGGGCCGGCGCGGGCGGGTGCGGGTTGGACGCGCAGCCTGCCAGACCGAGGGTGGCCGACAGCGTCAGAAAGGCCAGCACCCCCGAGGCCCAGCCCCGCAATCCTCGCCGCCCCTGGACACCGCCGGCGGACATCGGTTGCACATCGCTGCGATTCGAAGCATGAATGGTGTCCAAGGCAAATCCTCTGTGGGTCTGGGCGTCAAAAAGACCGCGGCGCGAGCAGGAAGCACGCCAGATCGGGAGCGATGCATGATGCCATAGGCGCCCCCGCACACCGGTCGCCGAATCAGGGGGTGTGCCCCACCGCCGACGTGCAATTTCACACCCGGCGGGCGTTTTGCTGCATCAGCGGTCAGCGCGGCTTGGCGCGCCCTTCCAGCAAAGGCCGGATCAATAACAGCATGAGCTGCTGAATCGGATTGGCGTTGCCGAACGGACGCCAGGTGAACTTGATTTTCTGGTGGTAGGCATCGAACTGCATGGCCCAGGGCGCCGCCCGCAGGTCGCCACGCCCCAGCAGCACCTTCAGCACCGAGACCCCCATGACGCCGGCGCAGAGATCGCAGGACATCATGGTCGAGGGCCCGCGCCGCTCCTGGAAATTCACCGCCTGCGGCGCAACCAGGTAGTCGCGCTGCAACATGGCCGGCGACAAGCCGGCGATGAAGCGCGCATATTGCTCGTTTTCGCTGCGCCCCTCCACCCGGAAATAGTCCTCGAAACTCATGGCCCCGGGCTTGAAGTACATGAAGGCGACCCCCATGCCCAGCGGCGCCGCCGTCAGTGCCGGGATGCCTTTTTCATAACAGGCCCGAAACAACATGCGCCGCACCGGCAGCGCAAAGAAATCGATACCGTCGACATACACGTCGACATCGCGCAGGAACTCATCGACATTGCCCTCGGTGACGCCCTCGGGAAATATCCGGACATCGACTTCCGGATTGATGTCGCGCGCCATTTCGGCCAGCACCTGCGCCTTCGGGCGGTCCAGCGTCGACATGAACGCGCCGACCTGGCGGTTCATGTTGTGGACGCCGAACTCGTCGAAGTCGGCAATATTGAAGCGGCTCATGCCCAGGCGGCACAGCGTCAGCAGATGAGCTCCCCCCACGCCGCCCAGACCGGCGATGGCCACGCGCGCGGAGCGGAGTTTTTCCTGCTCGGCCTCGGTCACCCAGCCGATGTTCCGGGAGAATGCCCGCCCGTAGTCGAAAGTCGAAGCTTGATTCAAGTTCACCCCATCATGCCGGGGCAGAGCCATCGGCAAGGGCCCGGCGAGCCCGAGACGCCCCGCACCTGCCATCATGCAGCGGCCGCACGGCAACCATCAGGACAAGAAAGGTCGCAAATCATGGATTCGCAAGCCCCCCTCCTGCAGATCCTCGATTTTGCACGATGGGCTCCCAGTGGCGACAACACGCAGCCCTGGCGATTCGAGATCCTCGGCCCCGACCATGTCGCGGTGCATGGATTCGATACGCGCGATCACTGCGTCTACGATCTGGATGGCCACCCGAGCCAGATTTCCATCGGTGCATTGATTGAAACGGCCGCCATCGCGGCCAGCCATCACCAGCTTCGTACCGTGGCGACACGGCGCGCTGACGCGCTAGAGACGCGGCCGGTGTTCGATCTCCGGTTCATCGCCGACCCCGCCGTCACGCCCTCCCCGCTGCTGGACAGCATCAAGACCCGCAGCGTGCAGCGCCGGCCGCTGAAGACGCGGCCTTTGACGGCCCAGCAGAAACAGGCGTTCGCGGCCGCCGTCGCCCCCGACTACACGATCCACTGGCTGGAGACCGGCACCGACAGGCTGAGGGTCGCCAAGATGCTGTTCCATTCGGCCAAGATCCGGCTGGTCACGCCCGAGGCCTATCGGGTCCACAAGGACATCATCGAGTGGCAGGCCCGCTTCAGCGAGGATCGGGTGCCCGACCAGGCGCTGGGCACCGATCCGATGACGACCCGGCTGATGCGCTTCGTGATGCAGAGCTGGGACCGGGTGGAGCTGTTCAACCGCTTCTTCGCCGGCACCTGGGCGCCCCGCATCCAGCTGGACTTCGTGCCCGGGCTGGCCTGTGCGGCGCATTTCCTGCTGCTGGCCAAGACCCCGGCGCGCACGATAGACGACTACGTCGCCGCCGGGCGCGCGACCCAGCGCTTCTGGCTGACCGCCACCCAGCAGGGTCTGCAGCTGCAGCCCGAGGTCACGCCACTGGTCTTCACCCGCTACGCGCGCGAAGGCGTGGACTTCTCGAACAAGCCCGGCGCGCAACAGATGGCACAGCGGCTGGGCCGGCGCTTCGTCGACGTGGTGGGTGAGCAGGCAGCCGCCCACGCCGTCTTCATGGGCCGAGTCGGCCACGGCCAGCAGCCCAGCTCGCGTTCGCTGCGGCGGCCGCTGGAAAGCCTGATGATCAGCGGGCCGGCGTGATGGCGACGCCGGCCCGCCCGCTGCGGATCGCACTCTTTGCCGAGGCGGTGACGCTGGCCCATGTGGCGCGCCCAATGGCGCTGGCGCGGGCCATCGCACCGGCGGGGCATCAGCTGCTGCTGGCCTGCGACCCGCGCTACGACCGCTTCACGGCCCAGGGCCCCTGGCAGCGCGAGGACATCCGCAGCATTCCCAGTGCCCAGTTCAACCAGGCACTCGCGCGGGGAACGCCGCTCTACGACCTCGACACGCTGCAGTCCTATGTCGACGAGGACCTGCGGCTGCTGCAGGCATTCAAGCCGGATCTGGTGGTGGGCGACTTCCGGCTGTCGCTCTCGGTCAGCGCCCGTCTGGCCGGCGTGCCCTACATGGCGATCGCCAATGCCTACTGGCTGCCCCAGTACGAGGGGGGTTATGCGCTGCCGGTGATTCCGCTTAGCCGCATGCTGCCGCTGCCGCTGGCGGCGGCGCTGTTCCACACCTTCCGGCCGCTGGCCTTCATTCCCCATTGCCGGCCCATGAACCGGCTGCGCAAGCGCCACTGGCTGCCCACGCTGGGCAACAACCTGCGGCGCGTGTACACGGATGCCGACCATGTGCTGATCCCGGATCTGGCGCCGCTCTACCCGGTGGCCCCCGACGCGCGCCATACCCATGTCGGCCCGTTGATGTGGTCGCCACAGGTGCCGGCGCCGGACTGGTGGAATGAAACGGTCGACGAGGCGCAGGGCTGTGTCTACGTCACGCTGGGCAGTTCCGGCGACAGCTCGCTGCTGCCGCTGATCCTCGACGCGCTGGCAGACCTGCCAGCGCGCCTGCTGGTCTCCACGGCCGGCGCCGCGGCGCCGGCCCATCCGCCGGGCAACGCCCGCCTGGCCGGCTATCTGCCCGGGGACGCGGCCGCTCTGCGCTCGCGGCTCATCATCTGCAATGGCGGCAGCCTGAGCACCCAGCAGGCGATGGCCGCCGGCATTCCCATCCTGGGAATTGCCAGCAACATGGACCAGTTTCTGAACATGGCCCCGATCGAGGCCGCCGGGGCAGGCCTCACGCTGCGCGCCGACCGGCTCAGCGCGGCAGCCATCCGCCAGGCCGCCAGCGCCTTGCTGCGCGCCGAGGCGGCAAGCACGGCCGCCAGAAGGCTGAAACCCCTGCTCGAATCGGCCAGCCAGGGAACGGCGGCCGCCTTCGGCGCCGCCGCCCAGCATCTGCTGGCAGCACGCCGCTGAATCGCGGCGTTGGCCGTGGCGCCAGAGGCCTGGCGCCTATGGCCTGCCCACCAGGAATCGAACCCGGAACCTGCGGCTTAGAAGGCCGCTGCTCTATCCAGTTGAGCTATGGGCAGGCGGAAACCCGATTATCAAATCAGCACATTGATGATGGCATTGCCGATGCCCATCAGCGCGGCGCCGGAGATCAGACCCGCGCAGATCGGCTCCATGCCCTCGACCCAGATGCGGTGACCCGAGGTGCCGGCCGTCTTGTGCTTGCGGCCCATGATGAAGAACACCAGTGCGCCGAGGAACATGGCCAGCACGGACTCGGGCGGCAGCACGACGCCCAGGCCGGTGGCGACGGCCGACAGCGGGAAGCGGCCCTTGGTCTTGATGCGGATCACCTCCATCGCGACGGCGGCGACGGCGGCGAAGCCCATGGAGATCAGCGCCGACGTCGGCAGGCCCTTCAGGCCCTTGGCGATGATGTCGGCCACGCCCTTCCACTGCAGGGCCGCCGGCATCGCGAACTGGTCGGACACCAGCGTGGCCACGCTGCGCACGCCGTTGGCATCGGGCGTCAGGAACAGCAGGTAGAACAGCGGCACGCAGACCAGCACGCCGGCCAGGTTGCCGATCACGTGGCCGACGGCCTGGTGGCGCGGCTTGCCGCCCAGCATGTAGCCGGGCTTGATGTCGGACAGCAGGTTGGCGGCGTTGGAGGCGATCTCGCTGGTCATGCCCGCCGGCAGCAGGTTGGAGCCGGGGTTGCTGCGGTCGATGGCGCCCATCGTGAACTGCGTGATCTTGGACAGCGAGCCGGTGGGCGTCCAGGAGGTCAGCGCCATGGAGTTGGTGCAGATGATGGTCAGCACGAAGATCAGCGGCAGCGACACCAGGGCCAGCCAGAACGGCACGTCAAAGAAGACGTGGGTGACATAGCTGCCCAGCACGCTGAACACCGGCACGCCGACGTAGCTGATCCACAGCGGCACCTCAATGTCCTTCAGCAGGTCGACCTCGCTGCCACGCGCGACCGGCGCCTTGCGCTTGAACGCGCTCTTGAAGATCTCGGGCTTGGCCAGCAGGCCCACCAGCGCGCCGACCACCATCATGGTCACGCCCCACCACAGCGACCACTGGTTGACGATCTCCGCCCGGTTCAGCGGGATCAGCACGCCGTTGGCGCCCAGACGCGGCGCGATGTCGCCGGCCTGGATCATCATCGGCGCCAGCACGACGAAGTTGATGAAGCCGCCCAGGAAGCAGCTCGCCGCGACGGCCATGCCCATCAGGCCGCCGACGCCCAGCATGGCCGCATCCAGCGTGAAGCGCAGGCCCAGCTGGCGGATGTCCGTGCCCATGATGGTGGGGATCAGCGCCGTCGTCTTGCCGGCCCAGGCGTAGTAGTACTGGTCCAGACGCTCCTGCAGATGCCAGGGCTCCTGCAGGCCGGCCCACTTGTCCAGCATCAGGATCTTGAACTGCACCAGCTTCATCCAGCCATCGCTGACCAGGGCCTGGTAGAGCGCCGTGAAGCCGCCGACGACGCCCAGCAGCTTGGCCTTGAAGATGCCTTCGTCACCGGCGCCGTGGTACAGCGAGTCCAGCACCACGCCGCAGGCGCGGCCTTCCGGGAAGGGGGCCTGATCCTCGTTGATGAAGCGGCGCTTCAGCGGGAAGGCCAGCAGCACGCCGATCAGCGCCACGACGAAGATCCAGATCATCAGCTGCCACCAGGGCGGGATGATGCCGGTCACCAGCATGTAGGCCGCGAGGCTGGAGAACAGCGGCGTCGCCACATAGCCCGCCGCGGTGGCGATGGACTGGGTGCAGTTGTTCTCGAGGATGGTGTAGTCCTGCGCGAAGCCGCTGGCGTGCAGCGCGCGGAACAGCGCGAAGGCCAGGATCACCGAGGTCAGGCCCACGCCGATGGCGATGCCGGTCTTGGCGCCGATGTACAGGCCCGTGGCGGACAGGATGCCGCCCAGCAGGAAGCCGGTGAAACCCGAGCGCAGCGTCAGCTGGGCCATGTCGCCGCGGAAGACGTTCTTGAACCACCACTCGTCCTTTTGGGCGCGGGTCCAGGTCGCGATCTGCTCGTCGGTCAGGTGTTGGAGTGCCATGGAATCTCGGGCGGTGCTCGTGGCTCCGCCTGGGTTGAAGCAAAAGCTGCGGATTGTCCGGGCCGACCGCACGGTCGGTCTTCGGGGGATGCCCTCGGATGCCAACCCGGACGCCCTCAAAAACAAACCCGCCGTGGCAGGGAGCCAGGGCGGGTTGCCGAAAAGGTTTGGTCGGGGCGGCGGGATTCGAACTCGCGACCCTCTGCTCCCAAAGCAGATGCGCTACCAGGCTGCGCTACGC
>JAACZV010000002.1 GCA_009996515.1 Comamonadaceae bacterium | reverse complement strand
GCATCGTCGCCGGCCGCCTGAACAAGCAGATCGCCGACGACCTGGGCATCAGCATCAAGACGGTCGAGGCCCACCGCGCCAACATCATGGAGAAGCTCAACGCCAACACCGTCGCCGACCTGCTCAAGATTGCCTTGGGCGCGACCGCCAAGGCTTGATTTCACCGCCCACCCGAAAGGCCGCTGAAGCTTCAGCGGCTTTTTGCTTTCTGACTTGATCAAATGCAACCACAGAGGCACAGAGACACAGAGGAAAAGCCTTTGAATTTCTCTGTGCCTCTGTGCCTCTGTGGTTGCATTTCCTAGGAGCCCACCCATGACCGCCCAACTGATTGACGGCCTCGCGCTGTCCAAGGCCACCCGCGCCGAAGTCGCCCAGCGCGCCGCCGCGCTCACCGCCCAGGGCCGCCAGCCCGGCCTGGCCGTCGTGCTGGTCGGCGACAACCCCGCCAGCCAGGTCTATGTGCGCAACAAGGTCAAGGCCTGCGAGGAGGCCGGCATCCGCTCGGTGCTCGAAAAATACGACGCCTCCATGACCGAGGCCGAGCTGCTGGCCCGCGTCGACGCGCTGAACAACGACCCCAGCATCCACGGCATCCTGGTGCAGCTGCCGCTGCCCAAGCACATCGACGACCACAAGGTCATCGAGGCCATCGCCCCCGCCAAGGACGTGGACGGCTTCCACGTCGCCAGCGCCGGCGCGCTGATGGTGGGCGAGCCCGGTTTCAAGGCCTGCACGCCCTACGGCTGCATGAAGATGCTGGAGAGCATCGGCATGGCCGACCTGAAGGGCAAGCACGCCGTCGTCATCGGCCGCAGCAACATCGTCGGCAAGCCCATGGCCATGATGCTGCTGGCCGCCAACGCCACCGTCACCGTCTGCCACAGCGGCACGGCCGACCTGGGCGCCATGACGCGCCAGGCCGACGTCATCGTCGCGGCCGTGGGCAAGCGCAACGTGCTGACGGCCGACATGGTCAAGCCCGGCGCCGTCGTCATCGACGTCGGCATGAACCGCAACGACGAGGGCAAGCTCTGCGGCGACGTCGATTTCGACGGCGTGAAGCAAGTGGCCGGCTGGATCACCCCCGTGCCGGGCGGGGTCGGCCCCATGACCATCGCCATGCTGCTCGTGAACACGCTTGAATCCGCGGAAAGAGCCCACCCCGTACCGGCTTCGCCGGCCCCCTCAAGGGGGCGCTGACGTCCGCCCGGCAAAGCCGGATCGGCGTCAGCCGCGCGAGGTACGGCCCCGCTGACGCGGGCCGGCTTGTAATCCGTTCGAGGCGCAACACATGTCCGACATGACCAATCCCCTGCTCTCCACCGCCGCCCTGCCCGACTTCGCGGCCATCCGCCCCGAGCATGTGCAGCCTGCCATCACCGAGTTGCTGGCCGCCGCGCAGGCGGCGCTGGACGAGGCCGTCAAACCCGAGACGCCGGCCGACTACGACGCGCTCTCGCGCATCCTGGACACGGCCACCGAGCGCATGGGAGCGGCCTGGGGCGCCGTCAGCCACCTGAACGCGGTGGCCGACACGCCGGCGCTGCGCGAGGCCTATAACGCGATGCTGCCGGCCGTCACCGAGTTCAGCACCGCGATGGGCGCCAACGAGGCGCTGTTCGCGAAGTACAAGGCCGTCATGGCCGCCCAGGGCGAGCGCTTGAGCGCGCCGCGCCGGCAGTTGCTCAGGCATGCGATCCGCGACTTCGTGCTGTCGGGCGCCGAGCTGCAGGGCCAGGCCCGCGAGCGCTACGCGGCCATCCAGGAGCGCAGCGCCGAGCTGCAGCAGCAGTTCAGCGAGCATGTGCTGGATGCCACCGATGGCTGGAGCCACATCGCCAGCGCCGAGGAGCTCGCCGGCGTGCCGCAGGACGTGCTGGACGCGACCCGGCTGGACGACGGTGGCCACAAGCTGACGCTGCACTTCCCGGTCTACCTGCCGGTCATGCAGTACGCCGAGAACCGCGCGCTGCGCGAGCAGCTCTACCGCGCCTACGTCACACGCGCGAGCGAGGCCGGCAGGCCGGAATGGGACAACAGCGCGGCGATGCGCGAGATCGTCGCGCTGCGCCAGGAGGAGGCGCGGCTGCTGGGCTACGCCAACTTCGCCGAGGTGTCGCTGGCGCCCAAGATGGCGTCCACGCCCGCCGAGGTGATGGCCTTCCTGCGCGACCTCGCGCGCCGCGCCCGCCCCTTCGCCGAGCGCGACCTGGCCGAGCTGCGCGAGTTCGCCGCCGGCGCGCCGCTCGAGGCCTGGGACGTGCCCTACTGGAGCGAGAAGCTCAAGGAGGCGCGCTACGCCTTCAGCGACCAGACGGTCAAGCAGTACTTCACGGCGCCCAAGGTGGTCGCCGGCCTGTTCTCCATCATCGAGCGGCTGTTCGACGTGGCCATCGCCGAGGCGCCGGCTTCGGTCTGGCATGACACGGTGAAGTTCTATGAATTGCGCCGCAACGGCCAGCTCATCGCCAGCTTCTACCTGGACCTCTACGCCCGCACCGGCAAGCGCCCCGGCGCCTGGATGGACGAGGTGCGCGGCCGCTGGCTGAAGCCCTCGGGCGAACAGCAGCTGCCGGTGGCGCAGCTGGTCTGCAACTTCGCCGCCCCCGTCGGCGACAAGCCGGCGCTGCTGACGCACGACGACGTCATCACGCTGTTCCACGAGTTCGGCCATGGCCTGCACCACATGCTGACCCAGGTCAACGACCTGGGCGTGTCCGGCATCTCCGGCGTCGAGTGGGACGCCGTCGAGCTGCCCAGCCAGTTCATGGAGAACTTCTGCTGGGAATGGGACGTGCTGCAGCAGCTCAGCGGCCATGTGGACAGCGGCGCGCCGCTGCCCCGCGAGCTGTTCGACAAGATGACGGCGGCCAAGAACTTCCAGAGCGGGCTGATGACGCTGCGCCAGATCGAGTTCGCGCTGTTCGACATGCGGCTGCATGGCGAGCCCGGCTCGGAAACCGACGTGCAGCGGCTGCTGGACGAGGTGCGCGCCGAAGTCGCCGTGCTGATCCCGCCCGCCTTCAACCGCTTCCAGCACAGCTTCTCGCACATCTTCGCGGGCGGCTATGCGGCCGGCTACTACAGCTACAAATGGGCCGAGCTGCTCAGTGCCGACGCCTGGAGCGCCTTCGAGGAGGAAGGCGTGTTCAACCCCGCCACCGGCCGACGCTTTCTGCACGAGGTGCTGGAACAGGGCGGCGCGCGCGACGCGATCGACAACTTCAAGGCCTTCCGCGGCCGCGAGCCGAAGATCGATGCGCTGCTGCGCCACCAGGGCATGAGCTGAAGAAGCTGTGAACGAACCCCGCAGCTTCTGATGCGCTACGTCGCTCTCTGGCGCGGCATCAACGTCGGCAAGGCCAAGCGCCTCGCGATGGCCGACCTGAGGGCCTTGCTCGTCGAGCTGGGGGCGACGAACGTCAGCACGCTGCTGAACAGCGGCAACGCCGTGTTCGACACGCAGAAGCAGCTGGGCGCCGAGCGGCTGCGCGCCGCCGTGCTCGAGCAGCTGGGCGTCGATGCCGCCGTGATCCTGAAGACGGCCGCCGAATGGACGGCCATCGCGGCCCGGCAGCCCATCGCCGAGGCCGACGACCCCAGCCGCCTGCTGGTCGCCATCACGGCCGACGCGGCCACGCTGCAGGCGGCCGCCGCCCTGGCGCCTCAGGGCGACGAGCGCCTGGTCTGCAACGGCCATGCGGCCTACCTGTGGTGCGCCCACGGCGTCCTGCAGAGCAAGACCGCCGTGGCGCTGCTCAAGCAGCTCGGCGAGGCCGGCACCACGCGCAACTGGGCCACCGTCGAGAAGCTCAGGGCGCTGCTGGCGGCCTGAGCGCCGCGGCCGCGTCGGCCACGCTCCAGAACTGCCGCTCCTCGCGGCCCAGGCCCTGCGGTGCGCTGAGCCGCAGCAGCGCCCGCACCGGTTCCTTCACGCGCGCCAGCAGCAGGCGCTGGCCCCGCGCGCTCAGGCGCTGGTCCAGCTCCAGCAGGCATTCCAGCGCGGTGCTGTCCAGGTCGCTGCTTTCCTCCAGGCTCAGCACCAGCGTCGCGGCGCCGCTCGCGGCCAGGCGCGCGGCGGCCTCGGCCATCACGCGCTCGGCGCTCGCGAAGAACAGCGGCTCCTGCGGCCGCAGGATCAGCGCACCCGGCACCGGCTCGGCATCGGGATGCTCGGGCCGGTTCACGAAGTTGCGCGTGCCCGGCAGCGCGCCGAGCTCGTGCAGCACCGGCTGGCTGAAGCGGCGCAGCGCCTCGACGATGGACAGCGCGATGGAGGCCAGCATGCCGTGCAGCAGGCCCAGGGCCAGCACGGCGATGACCGCCGCGACGACCAGCAGCCGGTCCCGGCCCAGCTGCCAGGTCGCCAGCAGAGGCCCCGGCGACAGCGCATGCCACAGCGCCGCGATGACGGCCACGGCCAGCACCGGCCGCGGCAGCCACTGCAGCGCCGGCAGCGCGCAGGCGATGGCCAGCGCGACGAAGGCGCAGGCGACGACGCCGGCCCAGCGGCTGCCCGACCCGGCGCCATGGTTGGCCGCGCTGGCCGAGAAGCCCGCTCCCACCGGCATGCCCTGCAGCAGCCCCGCCGCGATATTGGCCGCACCGAGCGCGAACAGCTCGCGGTTGGCGTTCAGCACGTCGCCGCGCCGCAGCGCCAGCGAGCGCATGCTGCCCCAGGACTCGGCGAACAGCAGCACGACCAGGCCCACGGCCAGCTCGCCGACGTTGAGCCAGGCGTCGAGGTCGAGCTGGGGCAGCCGCAGCGCCAGCGTCGGCATCTCGACGCGGCCCACCACCGCGACGCCCAGCGCCGTCAGCCCGAAGGCCCAGGTCGCGCCGATGGCGGCCACCAGCGCGATCAGCGCGGCCGGCCAGGGCGGCCAGCGCCGCAGCAGCGCGATCATGGCCCCGCTGGCCAGCGCGACCGCGAGGCTGGGCCCATGCCATGAGCCGGCCGAGGCCAGCACCCAGGCCAGCAGCCGCAGCGGATCCAGCTCCGGCGGCGGATGCAGGCCCAGCACATCGGGCAGCTGCTTGATGACGATGGTCAGCGCCAGCGCGAACGCGAAGCCGCGCAGCACCGGCCGCGACACGAAAGCCGACAGCTGGCCCTGGCGGGCCGCGGCCAGCAGCAGCAGCACGGCCCCGGCCGCCAGCGTCAGCGCCAGCAGCGCCTCGGCATGGCCGATGCCGGCCAGGCCGGCCGCCGCTGCGGCGGCCAGGCTGGCGCTGGACGAGGTCGGCGCGACGATGGCATCCCGGCTGCGGCCCAGCAGCGCATAGACCGCGAGGCCCACCACGCAGGCCAGCAGGCCGTGCGAGACCGGCAGCCTGGCCAGCCCCGCGTAGGCCACGCCCTCGGGCAGCAGCAGGCCGGCCACGCACAGGCCGGCGCCGAAGTCGGCGCGCCAGCGGCTGCGCCCCGCCTCAGGCATGGCGCCGCTCTCCCGTGTCGACGGCACCGTCGTCGCAGGCCTGGCGGTAGACGGTCCAGTCCTCGCGCAGCTGGCCGGCCGTCGCCTGCGACAGCGCCATGAGGCGGTCGCGCCACTTGCCCGGCGCCGCGCCGCGCCGGCCGAAGGCGATCAGCTCGTCGGCGCAGGCCGAGCCCTGCCGGCCCGCCGAGCGCAGCTGCGCCCAGGCCATCAGCCGGCCCATGGTGGCGAGGCTGCCGGCCAGCGCGGGCCGGTGCTGCGCGAGGCCGGCCAGGTCCAGGCGGTCCTCGGAGGGCTGCAGCTCGCGCAGCACGCAGGGCAGGCCGTCGAACTCGACCGCCTGCAGCAAGGCCATGGACACCGCCTGCATGCGCCGCTGCACCGCGACCAGGCGCTGCGCCTCGCCGCCTAAGCGCGGCTGCCTGCAGCCGCCCGCCGGCGCCAGCACCGAGGGCAGCACCTGCTTCAGGTCCAGCAGGTACTGGCCGTCGGCCCCGCCCTTGCCGCGCACCAGGATGACGTAGCGCTGCAGGCCCAGGCTGCCGGTGCCGGCGATGCGCCGCGCCACGTCCAGCACCTCGAAGAAGCGCGGCTCGGTCTGGGTCGCCGCAAAGCCCCGCATGAACTCGGCGACGCGGCGCTGCTCGGCCGCGCCGGCCTCGAGCGTGCGGCGGCCGTCGATGAGCAGCCGGCGATACCGGCCGGGCTGCGTGGGCGCCGCGCAGCGCCGGGCCAGGAAGTCGCCGCGCCTGCGCGCGCCGACCTGGTCCAGCAGCTGGCGCACCGGCCCCGCCGCGGTCTCGCGCTCCAGCCAGTAGGCCTTGCCGGCGGCCAGCGCGTCGGCATAGGCGTCCAGCGTCGCGCGCGCCAGGCTGCGGGCCTGGGCATCGTCCAGGCCCAGCTCGGCGGCCGCCAGCCACCAGCTGGTCAGCAGCCGCAGCGGGTCCCAGGCGGCCGGCGCCAGCGCGGCCTCGTCGAAATCGTTGAGGTCGAAATAGGCCAGGCGGTTGTCGCCCTTGTAGCTGCCGAAGTTCTCCAGGTGCATGTCGCCGCAGCACCAGGCCGGCGGCGCGTTCTTCAGCACGCCGCGGCGCGGCACGCGGGCGTAGAAGAGATGAGCCGTGCCGCGCAGGAAGGCGAAGGGGCTGGCACGCATCTTCGCGAACTTCAGCCGCAGCCGCTGCGGGTCGCGCCCGGCGTTGAAGTCCAGGATGGCGCGCACGACGTCCATGTCAGTCCTGAGGCAGCGCATGCACCCGCATGCCGACGCTGTCGTCCATGGGTTCGCGCCAGGCCGCGCGCTTGAGCACCCGGCGGCCGTCGCGCAGCCCGGCGGCCCAGCGCGCGCGCAGCCGCTCGTCGCTGAAGTCGATGTCGCGCCAGGAGTCCTCGCCGGCCTGGGCCTGCATGACCAGGTGGACCACGTCGATGCGCGAATCGCAGCCCAGCGCCAGCAGCGCCTTCACGGCCGGGTCGGCGGCGGTCCCGGCGTCCAGCCTGCGGCCCACGAGGCGCAGCGCGCGGCGCAGGTTCTGCATGCGCTCGTGGTCGTCCAGGTGCTCGCAGATGCGGCTGGCGTACTGGATGTCCTTGTAGCGCATCAACGCCTGGGCCATGGTGTGCGGGGCGGCCTCGCTGGCATCCCACAGGTCCACCATGAAGCACAGCGTGTCGCGGCGCTCGCTGTCGTCCAGCACCACGTCCAGCGGCGTGTTGGAGTAGATGCCGCCGTCCCAATAGGCCTCGCGGCCGATGACGACCGGCGCGAAGCCGGGCGGCAGCGCGCCGCTGGCCATCACATGCTCGGGCCCGATGCGGGTGTGGCCGTCGCGGTTGTCGAACAAGGCCAGCTCGCCGCTGCGCACGTTCACCGCGCACAGCGTGAGCCGCGTCTCGGCGCGGGCGATGCGCTCGAAGTCCACCAGCTCGCGCAGCGTCGCGGCCAGCGGCTGGGTGTCGTAGAAGCCCAGCTCCGCCAGCGGCACGCGGCGGTGCATGTCCCAGGCCTGGGGGCCGCGCGGCCTGAAGAAGCCGGGGATGCCGGTGGCCAGCGTCTGCCAGGTCTGCAGGCCCTGCTGCCAGAGCGCCGCGAAGGGGTTGGCGGGCAGCTGCGGCGCCAGCGCCGGCCGCGTCACGCGGCCCCAGAAGCTACGCAGGGCCGCCAGCCGGTCGGCCGGCGCATTGCCGGCGATCAGCGCCGCGTTGATGGCGCCGATGGAGGTGCCCACCAGCCAGTCCGGCGCCAGCCCGGCCGCATCCAGCGCCTCGGCGACGCCGGCCTGGTAGGCGCCCAAAGCGCCCCCGCCCTGGAAGACGTAGACGGTCTGGGGCGCCGGCCTGGCCATCAGCTCAGCTGCACGGCGTCGTCGCAGGGAATGGCGCGGAACACCGGCAGCGCCTCCACGGCCGCCGCATGGGCGACGAGCCGGGGAAAGCCGTCGGCCGGTACCGCCTCGGGCAGCAGCTGCTGCGTGAAGGTCCAGGCCACGCCCACCGTGATGCCGGACTGGCGCAGGCCCGCCTCGCTGGCGTCCAGCGCCGCCCGGCCCAGTTCGTCGTCCAGCTCGCGATAGGCTGCCTGCAGCTGGCCGGTCACGCGCTCCACCCAGGGCTGGTGGCGCTTCTCGGCCGGGCGCAGGCCGCGCTCGTAGATGAGCTGGGCCGTCTTCTCGCAGGCCGCCAGCGCCAGGCCGATGAGGCGCAGCTCGCGCGCCAGCTCGGCCTGCGCGGCCGGCATCAGGCTGCGGCCGGCCAGGGCCTCCGCATGGATCAGCATCAGCGTCGAGTCCATCAGCACCGTGCCGTCGTCGCAAACCAGCGTCGGCGCCTTGACGACGGGATTGATGCGCTGGAACGCGTCGAAGCCGCGGAACACCGAGATGGCCTCATGCTCGAAGCGCAGGCCCAGCAGCCGCATCGAGATCGCGACGCGGCGCACGAAGGGCGAGTCCAGCATGCCGATGAGCTTCATGAGGCCTTCTCCTGGCGGAGCGGGCCGCCATGCTCGCCGCGCAGCAGCGCGTCCAGCAGCTCACGGCCATGACGGCGCTCGATCTCGGCCTGCATGACGCGGTTGTAGCCGTCCACGAAGGCCTGGGCCAGCGGCGTGGCCTCGCCGGCCTTGTGCACCCAGACGATGCCGTAGCGCTGCTTCAGGCGCCGGGCCTTGGCGGCATCGGGCTTGTCCGGGCCCAGGGTCTGCAGCTGCAGCAGGCCTTGCTCGAGGTCCGCCCGGGCCAGGGCCTCGCCGCGCTCCGCCGCGCCGGCCGGGTTGCCGATGCGCAGGTCGACGGCGGCGATCAGCTGGCGCTCGGGCTTGGACTCGCCGACGATGCCGAAGCGGTCGAAGAGCACGAACACCGTGGCGGCGGCCAGCAGCGCACACAGCACCGCGACGACGCGTGCGGCCTTGCGCGGCTGGCGCCAGCCCGGGCCCTGGATCTGATCGGCCAGGGCCACCGCCATGGGGGATTTCGCTGAATTCATGGATTGCATCGGTTGCCAGTGGCGCCATTCTCGGCGAGCGGCGCCAGCGCGGCCTGCACGCGGGCCTGCCAGGCAGTCTGCTCGGCCGCGCTCCAGTCGGGCCAGCGCGGCGCCTCGGCGTCCAGCTCGGCCGCCAGCGCCCGCAGCTCGCCCCGGCCGGACAGCGCCGCGCCCAGGCTGAGACGGGCCAGCCATTCCTGGGCCTGGCGCATGCGCGGGTAGGCCCGGAACAGCCAGCGCGCCACCTCGGGCCGTTCGCGCCAGTCGGCGCTGCCGAAGCGCTGCACGGCCAGGGCCGTGAGGCGCTGGCCGGCGCCCAGGCAGTCGAAGGCCACGCAGCCCTCGAAGCCGCGCGCCGTCAGGCCGTCGTGGATGCCGCAGCGATGGTCGGCGCAGAGATGCCGGCACGGTGTCTCGGCCGGCTTGTCGAAGCCGAAGCCCTGGGCGGCATCGAAGGGCGGGATCACGCAGCACAGCGCCACGCAGGCCGAGCAGTCGGCCCGCAGCTGCGCCGGCAGCCGCAGCGGGGCCGTCACCGCGCGTCGTCCGACACGCCCACCATCCAGCCCACGCCGAAGCGGTCCTCCACCATGCCGAACAGCGGCGCCCAGAAGGTCTTGGCCAGCGGCATCTTGACGCGGCCGCCGTCGGCCAGCGCCGCGAAGGCCTCGCGCGCGGCGTCCGCGTCGGGGCAGTCCAGCGACAGCGAGAAGCCCTTGAACGCCAAGTTCCCGTCGCACATGCCGTCGGACATCATGACCAGCGCGCCGCCGATGTGCAGCGAGGCATGCATGATCTTGTGCTCCGAGCCCGGCGGCAGCATGCCGGGCGGCGGCGGCTCGGGGCTTTCCGAGTTGCGCATCATGAACTCCAGCTTGGCGCCCAGCGCCAGCCGGTAGAACTCGATGGCCTCCTCGCAGCGGCCGTTGAAGAACAGGTAAGGATCGATCTTCATCGCGCTCTCCTTCACTTGAAATCGCCGGCGGTGGAGATGACGAGGTCGCCGGCCCGGATATGGGCGCGCCAGGCGGCATTGGCCTGCTCCACGGTGACCGCGGCCAGCGCCTCGTCGCGCTTTTGCGCCTGGGCCCAGGTCTCGCCGCGCTCGGCCATGCCCGTCAGCCCGCCGGCCAGCGCGCCGGTCTCGGCGCGGGCCTGCTTGCGGCCCTCGAGGATGTCTTTCTTGGCCCGCGCCAGCTCGGCCGCCGTGACGCCGTCGGCCGTCATGCGCGCCAGCTCCTGCTGGATGGCGGCGATGACCGGCTCGCGCTTGTCGGGCGCATAGCTGGCCTGGATGGCGAAGCTGCCGTCATTGCCCCAGAAGCCCGCGGCCAGCGAGGCGCCGATGCCGTAGGTCAGCCCCTCCTTCTGGCGCACGCGCTCGGACAGCCGGCTCTCCAGCCCGCCGCCGCCGAAGATGTGCACGGCCAGCTCCAGCGCCGGGTAGTCGGCGTCCTCGCTGTTCAGCGCCAGCGCCTGCTGCAGGCGCACGATGGCATTGGCCTTGTCGCGCGCGATGGCGTCGAAGCGCGCCGGCGGGATGGCCACATGCTGCGGGATGTGGCGCACGAACTTCGGCGCGGCGGGCTTCTTCCAGTCGCCGAACAACTGCTCGACCTCCGCGGCGAGGCCGTCCGGCAGTGCGCCCACGACGCTGACCTGGGCCTCGTTGGCGCTCCAGTAGTCGGCGTAGAAGCGCTTCACATCGTCCAGCGTCGTGGCCTGCACGTCGTGGATGGTGTCGTCCAGGCTGCGCACATAGTCGGGGTGGCCCGGGCCGACGCCGCGCGCCGCGTTGTAATGGCCTCGCGTGGCCTCGCGCCGCACGGTCTCGGGCTCCTTGCGCGAGGCCTGCAGGCCGGCGATGGCGGCCTTCTGCAGGCGCTCGAAATCGCCCTGCGGCAGCGTCGGGCGGCGCAGCACGTCGGCGGCGACGCGCAGCGCCGGCAGCAGCGTGTCGCGCTCCGCGCTCAGGTAGACCGTCGCGCCCTGGTCACCGCTGACGACGTTCAGGCTGGCGCGCAGCTTGATCAGCGCGTCCTGCAGCTGCTGCTTGGTGTAGCCCGCACTGCCCTCGCCCATCAGCCGGCCCACCATGTCGGTGCCGTGGCGGGCGAAGGTGGCGTCGCGCTCGCCCCAGCGCAGCTGCATGCGCAGCACGACGCTGTTGCCGCGGGTCTGCTTCTGCAGCGTGTGCAGCGCGATGCCGCTGGCCAGCGTCTGGCGCTTCGTGCGGCCCTCCAGCACGGCGGGCACGGGGTCCAGCGGCTCGCCCTCCTCCACCTTGGGCGGGCCCTTGAGCTCGGCCAGGCGCTGCTCCAGCGGCGGCGCGGCCGGGATCTCGACGCGCTCGACCGCAGCCGCCGGCAGATAGCGGCCCAGCGTGCGGTTGGCCGGCCTGAAATAGGCGGCGCGCACGCGCTCGACGTCGGCCAGCGTGACCTTGGGGATGTCTTCCATCAGCTGGAACAGCAGCCGCCAGTCGCCGGCCGCGATCAGCCCCGAGATCTGCTGGATCAGCGCCTCCGGGTTCTTCATCTGCTGGCGGTAGCTGTTGACGGCGATGTCGCGCACACGCGTGAGCTCGCTCTCGTCGAAGGGCTGGGCCTTGCGGCCCTCCACCAGGTCCAGCAGCAAGCCCTCCACCTTGGCCACGTCGGCGTCCGGCGGCAGCACCGCGAAGGCGCTGCTGAGGTTGGGGTCGACGCCACCCACGCCGCCCATGCCGGCGGCCACGGCCAGCTTGGGCTCGACCAGCTGCTTGTAGAGCTGGCCGCTGGGCTGCAGGCTCATCAGCAGGCCGTAGACCATCAGCGCCGGCGTGTCGGGGTGGGTGATGGCCGGCACGTGGTAGCTCGCCAGCAGCAGGGGCTGGCCGCCGACGCGGTGCACGACGACCGTGCGCTCGCCGTCCTGGGCCGGCTCCACCGTGTAGGGCCGCGGCACGGGCGCGGCAGGCCGGGCAATGGGGCCGAACTGCCGGCCTATCAGCGCCAGCGTGGCGGCCTTGTCGAAGGCGCCGGCAATCAGCAGCGTCGCGTTGTCGGGCCGGTAGTAGCGCTTGTAGAAGGCCTGCAGCTTCTCGATGGGCACGTTCTCGATGTCGCTCCTGGGACCGATCGTCGCGTGGCCATAGGGGTGCCAGGCGAAGGCCGCCGCGTTGACGCGCTGGCTCAGCACCGCGAAGGGCTGGTTCTCGCCGCGCTCGAACTCGTTGCGCACCACCGTCATCTCGGTGTCCAGGTCGGCCTTGGCGACGCGGCTGTTGACCATGCGGTCGGCCTCCAGGTCCAGCACGAAGGCCAGCGTGTCGGCGTTCGCATTGAAGCTGGCGAAGTAGTTGGTGCGGTCCACCGTCGTCGTGCCGTTGAAGCGCACGCCGCGCTGGGCCATGGCGCCGGGGATGTCGGTCTGGCGCGGCGTGCCCTTGAACAGCAGGTGCTCCAGCAGGTGGGCCATGCCGTACTCGCCCGGCGCCTCGTGGCGGCTGCCGACGCGGTAGGTGATGTTGACGGTGGTGGTGGTCTGCGTCGCGTCGGGGAACAGCAGGATCTGCAGGCCGTTGGGCAGGCGGTATTCCTCGATGCCGCCCAGCTCCCGCACCGGCGTGGGTTGCGCCACGGCCGACGCGGTGGGCGCATGATGGGCCTTGGGCAGCAACTGGGCCTGGGCCGTGCCCAGCGCCAGGCTCAGCAACACCGCCACCAGGGGGGCGGCCGACCGCCAACCGTTCAAGCTCACTCGCATGCCATCCAGCTCCACCGGGTCAGGGCGCCCGGGATGCGGCCATTCTGCGCGGATTCCGGCTTCGCTCCGCGGCAGCCGCAAAGCCTGCGGCGCTAGAGCTTGCGCGCCGGCCACTGGGCGGCCAGCAGCAGCGAGCCCATCAGCCACATCGGCGCCGCCGTGGCCGTGGCGACGGCCAGCATGCCGAAGCCCACCGGCATGGCCACCGTCGCGCCGTTCAGCGTCAGCATGCGCAGGCCCAGCGCCTGGCCGTGGCGCTCGGGCGGCGTCGCGCGGTGCAGCATGGCCAGGATCATGGGCTGCACCGAGCCCAGCGCCGTGCCCAGCAGCGCCGAACCGACGATCAGGCCCAGCGTGCCGGGCAGCCAGGCGTAGGCGAAGAAGGTCAGCGTCGCCACCGTCATCGCGGCGCGCAGCGCGCGGCCCTCGTCGATGTCGTCGGCGAAGCGCACGATGGCCAGGCGCACGACGGTGGCCGCCACGGCGAAGCTGCCCAGCACCAGGCCTATGCTGGCCGCCGACAGGCCGCGCGCATGGCCCACCACGGGCACGACGAAGCTGTGCGCGTCCCAGCCGGCCGACAACGCCAGGTTCACCACCAGCAGGCGGCGGTAGGCCGGCAGGCGGAACAGATCCCAGGCGGTGCGGTTGCGAAAGCTCTGCGAATAGACCTTGGGCGGGTTGCGCGGCACCTTGCGGCCCAGCAACCAGGCCAGCAGCGGCAGCGCCGTCGCGAAGGCGAAGGCGGCCGTCATGCCGCTGTGGTCGATCAGCAGGCCGGCGATGATGGGCGAGACGGCGTTGGACAGCGCCGGGCCCAGCGCCATCCAGCTGAAGATCTTCTTCAGCTCGCCCGGCTCCTCGGCCATCAGCCCGGCCTCGCGCTGCATGGCCACGGCGGCCACGGCGACGGCGCCGCCGCACAGCAGGCAGCCCAGCGCGATGGCCCAGAGCTGCTGCACCGCCAGCGCCAGCAAGGCGCCTGCGAAAGCCAGCGCCACGCCCACGCCCACCGGGCGATGGAAGCCATGCCGGTCGGCCAGCCGCCCGGCCCACAGCGACAGCACGATGGGCGCCACGGCGAACAGGCTGAGCAGCATGCCCACCGAAGCCTCGCCATAGCCCTGGTTCAGCACCCACAGGCTGGCGGTGACGCGCGTGGTGGCCATGCAGGCGTGCACGCAGATCATCGTGGCGATCAGCCACTTGAAGGCGTGGCGCAGGTTCGGGTGCGGCGCCGCCTCCCCTTCGCGGGCTGGGCTCACTCGGCGTCCTCGCCGAGGCTGATCTGCAGCAGCTGCTGCGCCGCGTCGTCCGGCAGTGCTTCCACGCCCTTGAGCTTGCGCGTCATCGCGCGCGTGCGCACCTCGGCGGCGTCCAGCGTGTTGCCGGCCTCCTCCAGCTTCTTCTTGGCCTTGGCCAGCACGTCACCGAATTTGCCGAACTCGGTCTTGACGGCGCCCAGCACCTCCCAGACCTCGGCCGAGCGCTTCTCCAGCGCCAGCGTGCGAAAGCCCATCTGCAGGCTGGTCAGCGTGGCCAGCAGCGTGGTGGGACCGCACAGCATGACCTTGTGCTCGCGCTGCAGGCCTTCCACCAGGCCGGGGCGGCGCAAGGCCTCCGCGTACAAGCCCTCGGTGGGCACGAACAGGATGCCGAAATCGGTGGTGTGCGGCGGGGCTATGTACTTCTCGCGGATGGTGCGGGCCTCCAGCCGCAGCCGCGTCTCTATGGCCTTGGCCGAGGCCTCGGCGGCCGCCGGGTCGCCGCGCTCCTGGGCGTCCAGCAGCCGCTCGTAGTCCTCGCGCGGGAACTTGGCGTCGATGGGCAGCCACAGCGGCTTGCCATCGTCGCGCTGGCCCGGCAGCGAGATCGCGAACTCCACCCGCTCCGACGAGCCCGGCAGCGTCGCCACGTTGGCCGCGTACTGCTCGGGCGTGAAGACCTGGTCCAGCAGGCCCGCCAGCTGCACCTCGCCGAACACGCCGCGCGTCTTCACGTTGGTCAGCACGCGGTTCAGCGAGCCCACGTCGCGCGCCAGGTTCTGCATCTCGCCCAGCCCCTTGTGCACCTGCTCCAGCCGCTCGGCCACCTGCTTGAAGCTCTCGCCCAGACGCTGCTCCAGCGTCGCGTGCAGCTTCTCGTCCACGGTGGCGCGCATCTGCTCCAGCTTCTTCTCGTTGTCCTGCTGGATGGCGCTGAGGCGCTGCTCCACCGTCAGGCGCAGCTCGGCCAGGCGCTGGTCGTTGCTCTTGGACAGGGCCTGCAGCTGCTCCCGCATGGCGTCATTGAGCCGCTGCATGGATTCGGCCTGTGCCTGGGCGCTGCGCAGCGCCGCGGCGTCCTGCGCCTCGCGCGCGGCCAGCGCCTGGGCGCTGAGCGACTGGTTGCTGCCCTGCAGGCCCTGCGTCAGCAGCTGCTGGAACTGGGCCAGGCCCTGCATCAGCTCCTGGCGCGTACCGCTGGCGCTGCGGCCCAGCTCGTCGCGCAGTTCGCGCTCCAGCCGCTCGTTGCTCTGCAGCAGCTCGGGCGGCACGCCGGCCTGCGGCTTCTGGCGCAGCCAGACCAGCACCAGCAGGACCAGGATCAGCGCCAGCAGAACCAGCGTCAGCAACTCCGCTGCGCTCATGGCGCCACCAGGCCGGCCACGGCCTTGGGCAGCTCGGTCTCGATGAGGGCCTCCAGCGCCTTCACGCGCTGCTCGGCCGTCGTCGCGGCCCAGGGGTTGGCGGCGTCGGCGGCCACGGGCAGGCGGGCGGCCACGGCCAGCGACTGCTCGCGCTTGAGCTTGAGGTCGCCCAGGTCCACCAGCGCGACGCGGATGGAGACATAGGGCGCCAACACGGGCCGGCCCGGCTGGCCGTCGAAGCCGATCTGGCCGCTGGGGCGCTGGTCCAGCACGAAGCCCGGGCCCTCCAGCGTCGTCAGGATGCGGCCCGGCAGCGCCGCGGCCAGCGCCGGCTCCTGGCGGCTGCGGGTGACCAGCAGCAGCTTGGCCGCGCCGCTCTGGCGCACCGCCTCGCCCAGCTTGCCCGGCAGCGTGAGCCGGCCGTCGACGAAGAGGTTGGCCGGGTCGCCGAACAGGCTGCGCGTGGTGGAGGTGTAGAGCTTGGCCTCGCGGTCCTTGCCCGCGGCCTTGACGGCCTCGTTCAAGGCCTGCAGCACCGCGTTGTCCAGGCCGCCGGACGGCGTGGAGGTCCATTCGCCGGACTGCACCGTGTCGCCGCGCGCCGGCGTCAGGCTGATGAGCTGCACGCTGTCGCCCAGCAGGGACAGGGCCGCGAACTTGTTGGGGTCGCGCGCCGTCTTGTCCTCGGCGGCGGGCGCCGGCGCGGGCGGCGGCCGGTTGTTCATCGACTGGCCGAAGGCCAGGGCAGGCAGGAGCGGGAGCAGGTACAGCAGGCGGCGTTTCATGCGGAGAGGACTTGGGGGTTCAGCGGCGTGGGCGGCGGGCGCGAGGTCAGCGCGGCGACCAGATTGTCGGCGGCCAGCCGGGCCATCGCGAGGCGGGTGGGCAGCGTGGCGCTGGCGATGTGCGGCGTCAGCACGACGTTGGGCAGCGTCAGCAGCGCCGGGTTCACGCGCGGCTCGCCCTCGAACACGTCCAGGCCGGCGGCGGCGATGCGGCGCTCGCGCAGCGCCGCGGCCAGCGCGTCCTCGTCGACGATGCCGCCGCGCGCGACGTTGATCAGCGTCGCGGTCGGCTTCATCAGCGCGAGCTCGGCCGCGGCGATGCAGTGGTGCGATTCGGCCGAGTAGGGCAGCACCAGCACCAGGTGGTCGGCCCGGCGCAGCAGCTCGTCCTTGGGCACGTAGCGCGCGCCCAGCTCGGCCTCGGTGTCGGCCGCCAGCCGCGAGCGGTTGTGATAGATCACGTCCATGCCGAAGCCGAAGCGGCCGCGGCGCGCGATGGCCTGGCCGATGCGGCCCATGCCCAGGATGGCCAGCGTCGTGCCATGCACCTCGGAGCCGGCCAGAAAGTCCCAGGCCCAGCTCTTCCAGCGGCCCTCGCGCAGCAGCCGTTCGCCCTCGCTCATGCGCCGCGCCGTGGCCATCAGCAGCGCGAAGCCGAAGTCGGCGGTGGACTCGGTCAGCACGTCGGGCGTGTTGGTGACGAGCACGCCGCGCGCCGTGCAGGCGTCCAGGTCGATGTGGTTGTAGCCCACGCTCATCGTGCAGACGGCGCGCAGCCCGGGGCAGGCGTCGAGCAGCTCGGCCGTGATGCGCTCGGTGCCGGTGATGTAGGCGCCGGCCTTGCCTTGCAGGCGCTGGCGCAGCGCGTCGGCGCTCAGCGGCTCCTCGTCCTGCACGGCGTCCACGTCGAAGTGGGCGGCGAGCTGGTCCAGCACCTCGGCCGGCGCACGGCGCGCAACCAGAATCTTGGGCTTCATCGCATCCATATCCAGGCCATCAAGAAAAGCAGCGGCAACAGCACCGCACAGGACCACAGCAGATAGCCGCCGAAGCTGGGCATGCGGATGCCGCGCTCCTCGGCGATCGCCTTGACCATGAAGTTGGGCGCGTTGCCGATGTAGGTCATCGCGCCCATGAAGACGGCGCCGCCGGAGATGGCGGCCAGCACCGCGGCGCCCTCGCCCATCAGCCGCTGCGCATCGCCGCCGGCGAGGTTGAAGAAGGCCAGATAGGTGGGCGCGTTGTCCAGCACCGAGGACAGGCCGCCGGTGAACCAGAAGTAGGCCCAGGGCGAGTCCAGGCTGGCCGCCACCGGCGCGAACACGCCGGCCGGGCCGGCCTTGAGCATGGCCATGACGGGCACCATGGTCAGGAAGATGGCGATGAAGAGCTTGGCCACCTCCTGCATGGGCGCCCAGGTGAAGCGGTTCTTCTCGCGCACGCCGGCCGGCGTGATCCACAGCGACCAGGCCGTCACAGCGACCAGGCCCAGGTCGCGCACCAGCGCCTGCAGCGGCAGCGGCGTGCCCCAGAGGTCGAAGACGATGCCGGGCTTCCAGTAGCCGCTCATCAGCACCAGGCCCACGGCCGCGGCCAGCGGGGCCAGGTTGATGGCGCCCTCCAGCCCCAGCCTCTCGGTATCGGGCGTGGGGTCGGGACGGGTGACGCCCTCATGGCGGAACAGCCAGCTGTCGATGGCCCAGAACACGGCCAGCAGCCCGGCCAGCAGGAACAGCGTCTCGGGCAGCAGATGGCCCAGCGTCCAGAAGAAGCTCACGCCCTGCAGAAAGCCCAGGAACAGCGGCGGGTCGCCCAGCGGCGTCAGCGAACCGCCGACGTTGCCGACGATGAAGATGAAGAAGATGACGACATGGGCGTTGTGGCGGCGGTTGTCGTTGGCGCGTATCAGCGGCCGGATCAGCAGCATGCAGGCGCCCGTGGTGCCCATGAAGCTGGCCAGCACCGCGCCCAGCGCCATCAGCCCCACGTTCAGCCGCGGGCTGCCATGCAGATTGCCGCGGATGTAGATGCCGCCCGCCGTCGTGTACAGCGCGCACAGCAGGATGGTGAAGGGCAGGTATTCCTCCACCAGCGTGTGCATCAGCACGCCGCCGGTCGCTGCCGCGCCGAAGGCCAGCGTGAAGGGCAGCAGCAGCGCCAGCGTCCAGCCGGCGGCGATCTTGCCGAAATGGTGGTGCCACAGCGCCGGCGCGGCCAGCGGCAGCACGGCGATGGACAGCAGCAGGCCGGCGAAAGGGGCGGCCCAGGCCAGGCCGAGTTCGGAACCGGACAGCGTCATCAGTCTTCGAGGAAACGGGTGAATTCGGCCACCGGCGCACGCTCGGTGACGAGGCGGTTCTCGACCGCATCCGGGTCGGCATAGCCCATGGACATGCCGCAGACCAGCATCTGCTCATCGCTGAGCTGCAGCTCCTCGGCGGCGATGCGGTGGAACTGCGTGAACGCCGCCTGCGGGCAGGTGTGCAGGCCGCGCGCGCGGGCGGCCACCATGATGTTCTGCAGGAACATGCCGTAGTCCAGCCAGGAGCCCTGCTGCATGACGCGATCGATGGTGAACAGCAGCCCCACCGGCGCGTCGAAGAAGATGAAGTTGCGGCCATGCTGGTGCTGCATGCGCGCCTTGTCGGTCTTGGCGATGCCCAGCAGGCCGTACAGATCCCAGCCCACCTTGCGGCGGCGTTCGATGTAGGGGCTGCGCCACTCGTTGGGGTAGTAGGCGTACTCCTCGCGGTGCAAGGCGTTCTGCGCCGGATCCAGGTAGGCGGCCTGGATGCGGCCCGCGACGCGCTTGAGCGCCGCGCCGGTCAGCACATGCACCTGCCAGGGCTGGGTGTTGGTGCCCGAGGGCGCCCAGGAAGCGACTTCCAGGATGTCCTCCACCGTCTGGCGCGGCACCGGCGTGGGCAGGAAGGCGCGCAGCGAATGGCGCGTCTTGATGGCGGCGTCGACCGCGGCGGTCTGCTCGGGCGTGGGCGGGGCGAAGCGGTTCATGGCGTCAGGGTCTTCAGGGTTTGCAGATAGGCGGCCGGCAGCTCGGCCACCGGGCGGCGGCTGTCGCGGTCGACATAGACGTGGACGAAGTGGCCGCGCGCGGCGCACCACGGCGCGCCCTCGGCGAACAGGCCGATCTCGTAGCGCACGCTGGAGCGGCCCTGGTGGGCCACGCGCACGCCGGCCTCGATGCGCTGCGGGAAGGCCAGCGATTCGAAGAAGTTGCAATGCGTCTCGACCACCAGGCCGATGACCGCGCCGCCATGCAGGTCCAGCGCGCCGGCCTCGATCAGCAGGCTGTTCACGGCCGTGTCGAACAGGCTGTAGTAGACGACGTTGTTCAGGTGGCCGTAGACGTCGTTGTCCATCCAGCGGGTGGTCAGCGGCACGAAACGGGCATAGGCGGCGCGGCCATCGGGCTGGGGGCGGGTCGTCGTCATGCGGGCGATTCTTCCATGCGCCGCCCGGCCGCCCAGCCGGCCCAGGCCTGGGCGGCCAGGTTCAGCGTGGTGACCTGCGCGGCCACCGTCGTCGCCAGGTCATGCCCATAGCCGCCGGCCATGCTCAGCGCCACCGGGATGCGCCGTTCGCGCAGCGCCGCCAGCACGCGGCGGTCGCGTTCCGCCAGCCCCGCATGGGTCAGCTTCAGCCGCCCCAGCCGGTCGCCCTCGTGGGGATCGGCGCCGGCCAGGTAGAAGGCCAGGCCCGGCTCGCAGCGCTGCCACACCTGGGCCAGCGCCCCGTCCAGCGCCGCCAGGTAGTCGGCGTCGCCGCAGCCGTCCGGCAGGCCCACGTCCAGGTCGCTGGCCTCCTTGCGGAACGGGAAGTTCTTCTCGCCGTGCATGGAGAAGGTGAACACCGTGTCGTCGCCGCGGAAGATGGCCGCCGTGCCATTGCCCTGATGCACGTCCAGGTCGATGACGAGCACGCGCAGCCCGCCGCCCGGGCCGCCTGCCCGTTCGGACTGCATCAGCCGCGCGGCCACGGCCACGTCGTTGAAGACGCAATAGCCCGAGCCCTTGTCCGCATAGGCATGGTGGGTGCCGCCGGCCATGTTGGCCGCCACGCCCTCGGCCAGCGCCGCCCGCGCCGCGGCAATGCTGGCGCCGACGGAACGGCACGAACGCTCCGCCATGGACGGGCTCCACGGGAAGCCGATCTCGCGCTGCTGGGCCGCGCTCAGGCTGCCGTCCCGCACGGCGGCGATGTAGCCGGGCGTGTGCACCAGCGCCAGCTCGGCCTCGGTCGCCGCCGGCGCGGGCCGCATGCGCAGCAAGCCCGGTTCGCGCTCGAAATGCTCGCGCAGCAGCCGGTACTTGGACTGCGGGAAGCGGTGGCCCGGAGGCAGGGCCAGGCTGTGGGCGTCTGAATGGAAGGCCAGCATGGGGTGGGCACGATAGCCGTGACGGCTTTGTCACGCCCGACACCCCTAATTTGCTGCACTGCACAAAAAAGTTCTTGCAATCCGGCGCCAGGCCCTTATCATTCGATTCATGTTGCAGTGCAGCAAAAGCAGCACGGCAAACGGTTCAACCCCTTTTCACAGGAGAACGCCATGCTGACCGCTGAACAAGTCCTCGCCGCCCACAAGGCCAACATCGAAACCCTCTTCGGCCTGACCAACAAGGCCTTCGAAGGCGTCGAGAAGCTCGTCGAGCTGAACCTGCAGGTCGCCAAGACCGCGCTGAGCGAAGCCGCCGACACCACCGCCGCCGCGCTGTCCGTCAAGGATGCGCAGGAACTGCTGTCCCTGCAGGCCGCGCTGCTGCAGCCCACCGCCGAGAAGGCCGCGTCCTACAGCCGCCACGTCTACGACATCGCCTCCGCTACCGGCGCCGAAGTCGCCAAGGCCGCCGAAGCCCAGTTCGCCGACGCGCAGAAGAAGTTCACCGCCGTCGTCGACAACGCCGCCAAGAACGCCCCGGCCGGCACCGAGAACGCCGTCGCGCTGGTGAAGTCGGCCGTCGCCGCCGCCAACAACGCCTTCGAGTCGGTGCAGAAGGCCGCCAAGCAGGCCGTCGAAGTGGCCGAGTCCAACTTCCAGGCCGCCACCTCGCAAGCCGTCAAGGCCACGCAGACGGCCAGCCGCAAGCGCGCCGCCTGATCGTTCGTCGCCTCTCGAAAAGCCCGGTGCGCAAGCGCCGGGCTTTTTTCATGCCCGCTCGCTGCGGCGCAGCGGCCGTCGATTCGTCGGCGATTGGCGGCGATTCGCCGCAACCAGGCCGCGCCAGGCGCCGTCTGCGTGTCTACTGACGCCATCCGTCCACCGAGAACACGCCATGCGCCCCGCCCATTTCCACCGCTCCCACCATGCCGGCAGCCGCATCGTCTTCGGCCTGGGCGTCATAGGCTTCGGCGTGCTGGCCCTGCTGGACAACCTCAATGTGTTCGGCCTGCCGCTGCTGCGCACCTTCTGGCCGCTGGTCTTCGTGCTGCTGGGCCTGGCCCGGCTGGCCCGGCCCTGCCATGTGGGCAGCGCGCTGTTCGCGCTGGGCCTGATGCTGCTGGGCGGCCTGCTGACGGCGCGCAACCTGGGCTATGTCGACTTCAGTCCACGCAACTGGTGGCCCGTCCTCATCATCCTGGTGGGCCTGTCGGTGCTGGCGCGCGGCCTGTTCCCGCGCCGCCGCCAGGCCGGCTTCCCGGCCTCGACGCTGGAGCATGGCGATCAGATCAACATCGACGCCAGCTTCAGCGCCGTCAGCCAGCGCTGCGACTCGCGCAGCCTCAAGGGCGGCCGCATCGCCAGCACCTTCGGCGGCGTGGAGCTGGACCTGACCCAGGCCGTCATCGACGGCACCGAGGCCAGACTGGACGTGTCGGCCCATTTCAGCGGCATCGAGCTGCGCGTGCCGCGCGACTGGCTGGTGGTGGTGGAAGTCACGTCCACCTTCGGCGGCGTCGAGGACAAGACCGTGCCGCCCATGACGCCTGGCCCGCGCCTGCTGCTGCGCGGCGAGGTCATGTTCGGCGGCGTCGAGGTCAAGAACTGACACCGCCTTGCATCCGCTGCTGACCCATCTGCGCGCGCTGGCCGCCTGGCTGCTGGCCTGGCTGCTGGCAGGCCTGGCGCTGGCCGGCCTGCTGCAGGCGCTGGCGCTGGCACCGCTGGCCTGGGCCCTGCCCTGGACGGTGCCGCTGTGCGGCGTGCTGGCCTTCGTGCTGCTGGCCACCTACTACCCCTGCCGCAGCCGGCCCTTCGGCGCCATCAGCTGGGCGGCCGCCCTGGGCTACCGCGCCAGCCTGGTGCTGACGCTGGCCGCCGTCATGACCGCCCTGGCCGCCGGCTGGGACGCGGCCGGCGGCCTGTTCGGCCATCCGGGCGGCTGGGTGGGCCTGAACCCGCGCGGCCTGGCCCTGCTGGCGGCCGGCCTGCTGGCGCTGCTGGCCCTGTCGGTGCTGGCGCACGACCTGCTGATCGCCTTCCAGCGCGCCCAGGCCGCCGGCGAGCGCGAGGCCCAGGCCCGGCTGCTGGCGCGCGACATGGAGCTGCAGCTGCTGCGCCTGCAGATCGACCCGCATTTCCTGTTCAACAGCCTGAACTCCATCAGCGCCCTCACCCACCTGGACCCGGCCGCCGCCCGCGCCATGGCCATAGACCTGGCGCAGTTCTTCCGCCGCACGCTGGACCTCGCCGGCCGCGAGCGCATCCGGCTGGAGGACGAGCTGGGCCTGCTGACGCATTACCTCGCCATCGAGAAACAGCGCCTGGGCGACAAGCTGGCCACGGCCATGGACGCCGCGCCCGACTGCCTGGACGCGCTGCTGCCGCCGCTGACGCTGCAGCCGCTGGTGGAGAACGCGCTCAAGCATGGCCTGCGCCCGCTGGACGGCGGCGGCCTGCTGCGGGTGCAGGCGCTGGCCCGCGACGGCTGGCTGCACCTGGCCGTGCGCAACCCGGTGCCCGCCACACCGGCCAGGGAGGCCGGGCTTGGCCTGGGCCTGCGCAACCTGCGCGAACGCCTGACGGCGCAGTACCACGGCCGCGCCCGCATGCAATGGGGCGCCACGCCCGAGGGCTTCGCCGTGGACATCATCCTGCCGCTGGAGACGCCGCCATGAGCCTGCGCGCCCTCATCGCCGAAGACGAACCCCTGGCCCGCCGGCTGCTGGCCGAGTACCTGCGGCCGCATGCCGACATCCACATCGTGGCCGAGGCCGACAACGGCCTGGACGCCGCGCGCGCCATCACCGAGCTCAAGCCCGAGCTGGTCTTCCTGGACATCCAGATGCCCAGGCTCACCGGGCTGGAGGTGCTGGAGCTGACCGGCCGGCGCGACGGCATCATCTTCACGACGGCCTATGACCAGCATGCGCTGCGCGCCTTCGAGCTGCACGCGGTGGACTACCTGCTCAAGCCCTTCTCGCAGGCCCGCTTCGACGCCGCGCTGGAGCGCGCCCGGCGCCTGCTGGGCCAGGCCGCGCCGGGGCTGGAACGGCTGCTGGCGCCGGCCGGGCCCGGCATCGCGCGCGTGCTGGTGCGCGACGGCGAAGGCCTGCAGGTGCTGCCGGTGGACGACATCGCCTACATCGAGGCCCAGGCCGACCAGGTGGCCTTCCACGCCCATGGCCGCGAGCACCTGAAGAACCAGCGCATCTCCGAGCTGGAGGCGCTGCTGGACCCGGCCCGCTTCGTGCGCGTGCACCGCTCCTTCATCATCAACCTGGCCGCGCTGCAAGGCCTGGAGCGCACCGACAGCGACGCCCACCTGGCCCGCATGAGGAACGGCAAGCGCATCCCGGTGAGCCGCAGCGGCTACGAGCGGCTGCGCAAGGCGATCTGAACGGGCCGGCTGGCGCGGGCGGAAACGACAAGGCCCCGGCGCGCGCCGGGGCCTTGCTCGGGAAGCGCCGGCCAGGCCCGGTGTCGCCACCGGCCCCGTGCCACGCAGTCAGGCCAGTGCCGGTGACGGCAGCGGCAGGCCGTCCGGCGCGGCGGCGCGCCGGCGACGGCCGGCCGCCGCGGCCAGCACCAGGGCCAGCAGCACCAGCGCCACGCTGACCGGCTCGGGCACGCGGGCCAGCGGCGAGCCGTTGCTCAGCAGTTCCAGCGCGGCCGCACCCAGCAGCGCATGGGCGGCCTTGGTCGGGTGGATCTGGTCCCAGAACACCCAGCGGTCGGCATTGGCACAGCTGACCTCGGTCAGGTTCAGGAAGCCCAGCGAACGGCACTGGCCGGTGGTGTTGCTGAAGCCGTAGGACGCCGGATGGTCCAGCACGTCGTTGAAGATGGAGAACACGTCGAGGAAGTAGATCGAGGCCGTGGCATGGGCGTTGATCTCCTCCAGCATGCTCAGCAGCGCCTCGTTCCACAGCTTGCTCACCTGCGTGGCCGAGCCGGCATTGGCGCCGGTGCGGAACTCGGGGATGCGGCCCAGATCCGGCAGGTTGGGCACCAGCAGCGTGGTCGCGCCCGAGTTCAGCAGGCCGGTCAGCACGCCGCTGAGGCTGTTGATCGCGCTCTGGATCGCGCTCAGGGGGTTGGCATTGCCGACCAGGTCGCGGGCGTCGTTGCCGCCGCCCCAGACGATGTAGAGCGCGTCGGCGTCGGCGCCCGCGGCGCCCTTGCCCGAGGTGTAGGAGGCGTACTGGTTCAGCACGCCGGCCGAATAGCCGCTGGCGTTGTCGATGCGCGCACCGCCATGGGCGTAGTTGTTGCCGCCACTGCGCGAGCGCGTGGCCGGGGCCAGGCCCAGGCCGGTGGCCAGGCTCTCGTGCCAGACCGGGCCGTTGGAAAAGCGCCCGTTGGAGCCATAGCCGGCCGTGTTGGCGACGATGGCGTTGGTGCCCAGCACGGCCTGGGTATTGCCCGTGTCGGACAGGCTGTCGCCGAACACGTAGATCGTGCTGAACGACGGCACGGCATGGGCGGCGGGCAGGCACAGCGCCAGCGCCAGCTTGACCAGCGTCGAACGTATCCAGCCGACGCGGCTAACAGGTGAACTCATGGTTGTCTCCAATTTTTTTGGTTGAGCCCCGACCCATTGGAGGCAAGACGACCCGCGATGTGAATCGCGGAGATGAGCGGGGCAATAACCCGGGTTGACAGGCCGCGGCAACGCGTGGCGGACGCCGCCCGACGGTGGCGTCACGAGCGGCGCTCAGGTCGCGGCGAAGGCGTCGCGGAAGCCCGCCGGAATGGTGAAGACGCTGGCCGCGATGGGCGCCTCGCTGACCGACAGCAGCCGCGATTCGCTGGACTCGCCGGCGCCGCGCTGTTGCTGCATCAGCAGCGGCAACTGGCCGAGCTTGACCATGGGCAGCAGCGGATTGCCGCGGAGCGCGGCGGGCAGCTGCGCCGCCGTCAGCCGGCTCAGCTGCCCATAGGCCTCGGCCATCGCGCCCAGCAGTTCCAGCACGCCTTCGCCGCCCGGCACGCGGCGCGGCTCGGCGGCGCAGACCCGGCCGGTGGCCTTGCCGCCGACCTGCATGTCGTACCAACGGCATTCGATGCCGGCGGCCCGTCCGCGCTGCGCCGCGGCGCCGAAGCTGAGCGTCTCGCCGGCGGGCGCCGGCGGGCCGCCCAGCAGGTCGGCCAGCGCCCGCTCGGCCTGGGCCCGCTCGGCCGGCGGCAGGGCGTCGATGCGTGCACGCGTCTGGCGCATCGCCGCGTTGACCTCTTCGGCCAGCCGCTCGAGATGCGGTCGGTCCAGCTGCCGGTAGCTGCGCCCGCCATGGTCGATCAGCACCAGCAGCCGGCTGGCGCGCTGGTACAGCAGCGTGGTCTGGCCGGCCTCGTTGAGCACCGCCACGTGGGTGGGCGAGACCGCCAGGCGCAGGCGCTCGCTGCGCGCGCCGACGCGCTGGTCGAACTCCAGCATCGAGCCGCCCGGCGCGGCCAGGGTCGTGGTGGGCAGCATCGTCAAGCCGGTCGCGGACAGGCCGGCCAGCAGCGCCCAGCGCATCTTCGTGAAGCGATTCATCTGAGGTCCCCAAGACGTGTCGCCGGGTCCGCGCGGCACCGCCAACCGGCGTTGTTAGAACTGCAGCGGGCAGGCATGCCCAGCGCGGAAATGTAGTCGCGAGTGCTGGGCCGCGGCCATGCACGTCACTGGGGCACACTGGCGGCCCGACTTCCCGCCCGCGACCCGATGAGCTCCCTCACCACCGACGACGGCCTCCGGCTCCACCTGCACCACTGGCCCGCCCCGGCCGCCGCGCGCGGCCGGCTGCTGCTGGTGCATGGCCTGGGCGAGCATGGCGGGCGCTATGCCCATGTCGCCGCGGCGCTGAACGCGGCCGGCTGGGACGTGCATGCCTGGGACCACCGCGGCCACGGCAGGAGCGAAGGCCGGCGCGGCGACATCCCGGTGCCCGACGCGCTGCTGCGCGACACGGCGCGCGTCATCGACGCGCTGCGCCAGCCCGGCCAGCGCTTCGTGCTGCTGGGCCACAGCATGGGCGGGGCGGTGGCCGCGCGCTTCGCCGCCGAGGCACTGGCCGACCGGCCGGCCGCCTGGAGCCGGCCGCTGGACGGCCTGGTGCTGTCCTCCCCGGCGCTGGACCCCGGCCTCAACGCCGGCCAGAAGCTGGCCCTGGCGCTGGCCGGCGCGCTCGCGCCGGGGCTGGCGGTCAGCAACGGCCTGAAGCCCGAGTGGATCAGCCGCGACCCGGCCGTCGTGCGCGCCTATGCCGCCGACCCGCTGGTGCACGACCGCATCACCGCGCGGCTGACCCGCTTCATCGTCGATGCCGGTGCCCGCGTCATCGCCGACGCGCCGCGCTGGGCGCTGCCGACGCTGCTGATGTGGGCCGGCGCGGACCGCTGCGTGGCGCCGCGCGGCGGCGCCGCCTTCGCGGCCGCGGCGCCGGCCAGCCGGGTCAGCAGCCGCGCCTGGCCGGGCCTGGCGCACGAGATCTTCAACGAGCCCGAGCAGGCCCAGGTGCTGGCGGCGCTCACGGACTGGCTGGACGCCTGATCGCGTCCAACCGGTCCACCACCAGCTCCAGCCGCAGCAGCGGGTTGTCCAGGGCCATCAGGCGCTGGCGTTCCTCCACGGGCATGGGCAGCAGCTCGGCCCAGCGGTTGGCCAGCCAGCCGGCGTCGTCCCAGTGATAGGGCGGCTGCACGGGCAGGCTGTCGGCGGCGTCGCGCTGCGCCCAGCCGGCCAGCAGATCCTGCAGCTGCAACGCGGCGGCCTCGAGGTCCTCGGGCACGGCCACGGCCACGTCGTCCGCCAGCGGCTCCAGCCGCCCCACCCACAGGCCATGGCTCAGGCAGCGGCTGTCCAGCAGCCGGAAACGCTGCATGCCGCGCGCCCGGATCTCGATGAGGCCGGGCTGGGCGCGCTCGAAGCGCTCGATGTGCGCCAGCGTGCCGATGTCGTGGAAGGCCTCGGCCCGGAAGCCCGCGCCGTCGCGGCGGCGCACCTCGTCGCCCGAGGTCAGCGCGACGACGCCGAAGGGCTGGCCGCGGGCCTGGCAGCGCTGCACCATGTCCAGGTAGCGTGGCTCGAAGATGCGCAGCGGCAGCTGGCCGCCGGGGAACAGCACCGAGCGCAGCGGGAACAGCGGCGTCTCGGTGTCCATCGCGTCAGCGGGTCTTGTCGGCGATGCGCTGCTTCAGCAGCGGCAGCATGGCCAGTGCGGCCTCGCGCCCGGCCTGCACGGCGCGGCGGCGGGCCGTGAAGTCGGCGCTGCCCACGCCGTCCAGCCGGGGCCGGATGACGACGTCGGCGTCGCGCAGCTCGAACATGTTGATGCTGCGGCCCATGATGGAGAAGGTCTGCATCAGCATGCGGAAGGCATCGCCCGGCGGGTCTTTCTCGGGCGGCGAGCTGATGTCCACCGCGACGACGAACTGCGCCCCCATCTCCCTGGCGAAGCGCACCGGCACGGGCGACACCAGGCCGCCGTCCACGTATTCACGCTGGCCGATGCGCACCGGCTGGAACACCGCCGGCACGGCGCTGGAGGCGCGCACGGCCGTGCCGGTGTCGCCGCTGCGGAACAGGATGGACGAGCCGTCGGACAGGTCGGTCGCGACGATGCCCAGCGGCAGCGCCATCTGGTCGATGTTCCTGCCGCCGGTCTTGTCGCGGATGTAGCGCGCCAGCGCCTCGCCGCGTATCAGGCCGCGCAGCGGGAAGGACCAGTCGGTGATGGCGCCCTCGTCCATGGTCTCGGCCAGCTGCTGCAGCTCCTTGCCGCCCTTGCCCGAGGCGTAGAGCGAGGCGACCAGGCTGCCGGCCGACGTGCCGGCGACGAGGTCCACCTTGATGCCGTTCTCCTCCAGCACCTGGATGACGCCGATATGGGCAAAGCCGCGCGCCGCGCCGCCGCCCAGGGCCAGGCCCAGGCGCGGCGGCCTGGGGGCCGGCTTGACGACGGGCGCTGGCTCGACCGGCGGCGTGACGACGGGCGGCTGGGTTGTCGGGCTCGACAGCACGGAACAGCCGGCCAGGATGGCGAGCAGGGCCGACAGGCCGACACGGCCGGCGCGGCGCAGGAACACGGAAGTCATGGGATCAGCAATCATGGGCCCGGGACGATAACCGAGGCGGTCAGGACAGCTTGTAGCTTTGCAGGTGGATGCTGGTCTCGGTGCTGGCGATGCCCTTGATCAGCCGCACGCGCTCCAGCACATCGGCCAGCTCCTGCAGGCTGGCGCTGCGGATCTCGGCCAGCAGGTCCCAGCGGCCATTGGTGTCAAACAGCCCCGTGACGCCAGGTTCTCCCAGCAGCATGGCCACCACCTCGCGGGTGCGGTTGCCCTCCACCGTGATGCTCATCCAGGCCGTGATCTGGTCGGGCACGGCATCGGGCCGCAGCCGCACCGTGTAGCCGGTGATGACGCCGCCGTCCTCCAGCCGCGCGATGCGGTTGGTGACGGTGCCCCGCGACACCTTGAGCTTGGCCGCGAGCGTGGCGACGCTGGCACGGGCATCGGTGCGCAGCAGCGCGAGAAGTTGCTGGTCCAGGGCGTCCATATCGATCAATTCGTCAGAACAGACTGACATTTTGGCAAATCATGCAGCATTTCTTGGCAGGACTTGCGCTTCTGTTTGACATCCAGGCTGTCAAGAATGGCCCAAAACACCCACGGAGACCGCCATGACCACCTTGTTGACCACCGCCGACGTCGCCCGCATCGTGCAGCGCGTGGGGCTGCCCGATTTACTGCGCCGCCTGGTCGGGCATCTCGAGGCTGACTACCTGCGCTGGGCCGAATTCGACAAGACGCCGCGCGTGGCCGCCCATTCGCCGGACGGCGTCATCGAGCTGATGCCCATCGCCGACGCCCGCCTCTACAGCTTCAAGTACGTCAACGGCCATCCCAGCAACCACCGCCTGGGCCTGCCCACCGTGATGGCCTTCGGCGTGCTGGCCGACGTGGCCAGCGGCGCCCCGCTGCTGCTGTCCGAGCTGACGCTGACCACCGCGATGCGCACCGCCGCCACCTCCGTGATGGTGGCCCGCTGCCTGGCCCGCCCCGACAGCCGCGTGATGGCGCTGATCGGCAACGGCGCGCAGAGCGAGTTCCAGGCCCTGGCCTTCCACCACCTGCTGGGCATACGCGAGCTGCGCCTGTTCGACATCGACCCCGCCGCCACGGCCAGGCTGGTCGCCCACCTGCGGGCCACGCCGGGCCTGGCGCTGACCGTCTGCGCCAGCGCGGCCGAGGCCGTGCGCGGCGCCGACATCGTCACCACCGCCACCGCCGACAAGCGCAACGCCACCATCCTGACGCCGGACCTGCTGGCGCCCGGCATGCACATCAACGGCGTGGGCGGCGACTGCCCCGGCAAGACCGAGCTGCACCCCGGCGTGCTGCAGCGGGCCCGCGTCATCGTCGAGTACGAGCCGCAGTCGCGGCTGGAGGGCGACGTGCAGCAGATGCCGGCCGACTTTCCCGTCACCGAGTTCTGGCGTGTGCTGGCCGGCCAGGCCCCGGGGCGCGAGTCGCGCGAGCAGCTCACCGTGTTCGACTCGGTGGGCTTCGCGCTGGAGGACTTCTCGGCGCTGCGCCTGCTGCGCGAGCTGAGCCAGCAGCTGGGCCTGGGCACCGAGCTGGACCTGATCCCGCGCATGGCCGACCCCAAGGATTTGTTCGGCCAGCTGGGCCTGAGCGGCCAGCGGCAGGCCGCCTGACTCCCGCACTCCCGGCCTCGGGGCGCCACGTCGGGCGCCCCTTTTTTATGCCGCGGCCGGCCGGCAGCAGCGTAAGCCATGTAAATCCAGGCAAGAGACAGGTTGCCCACGGGTTAAGAGCGTCCAGTCCTACAGGGTGGCCCCCGGACCGCGGCCGAGGATGCACCCCGCGACGACGTCGCGAGATCGCTGCGCGGCCCACCGGGCCGCCGCAGGCCGATGAACGGAAACAGGAAGCAGTACCCATGAAGCAATTCGTCCTCACCCTCGCCACCCTGGCCCTGGCCGCCTCCGCGCAGGCCCAGTCGTCCAGCATCAACAGCACCGGCACCTATGGGCTGCTGTCCCTGGGCCAAGGTCATCTGAACAGCGACTGCAGCGGCACGGCGTCCTGCGACCGCAACGCCACGGGCGGCAAGGCCATGCTGGGCTACTCGTTCGGCAACGGCTTCGCGCTGGAAGGCGGCTACACCAACTTCGGCAAGTTCCGCGCGTCCAACGGCTCGGTGGGCCTCAGCGCCCGTCCGGAGGCGCTGTCGCTGAGCGGCGCCTACACGGCCGAGCTGACCCCGCAGTGGGGCCTGACCGGCCGCCTGGGCCTGGCCCGGGTGCACACCAAGGTCAACGCCGACGCCGGCGCGCTGACCGGCTCCGACAGCCAGAACACCACGCAGCCGCTGGTGGGGCTGGCCGTCAATTACGCGCTGACCCCCACCACCCGCCTGGAGCTCGGCATGGACGCGAGCCGCGCCGAATACCAGGGCGAGCGCGCCAACGTGCGCATGATCTCGCTGGGCGCGCGCATGGCGTTCTGACGCTGACGCCCCTCTCTCGAACCCGACCACAAAACCATCCGGCGGCGCCCAGCGTGGCCGGATGGTTTTTTTCACGTCTCCCGAGGAGGCGCTGCCGTCTTGTTGCCGCGACAGGCTCGCCAAGACCGATCACTGGCGCCATTAGCATGCGCCGGCCCACAAGGCAACGGAGCCGGCCGGGACGGCGGGCCCATCCATCAAGACGACAAGGGAGAATTCCTATGAAGAAACACGCCATCGTGCTGGCCACCCTGCTGGCCGCGGCCTCGGCCCATGCCCAATCACCGAGCCAGGCCTATGTCAGCCTGGCCGCCGGCGCCACGCACTTCAGCGTCGACTGCACCGGTACCACCAGCTGCGACACGAGCGACACCGGTGGCAAGCTGGCCATCGGCTATGCCTTCGGCAACGGCTTCAGCCTCGAAGCCGGCTATATGAGCTTCGGCAAGTTCAAGGGCGCCGACGGCGCGATGTCCGTCACGATCAAGCCGACCGCCCTCACGCTGGGCGGCGCCTACGCCCTGCCGCTGGGCACGGACTGGGGCATGAACGTCCGCCTGGGCATTGCCCAGGTGAAGACCAAGGCGAGCGCCACCGTCGGCTCGCTGAGCGGCTCCGACTCCGAGAGCAAGGCCAAGGTCTACGCCGGCGTGGGCCTCACCTACGCCGTCAGCCAGACGGTCAAGCTCGAACTGGGGCTGGATTCCACCGAAGCCCAGTTCGGCGGCGAGAAGGGCACCGTGCGCATGGTTTCGCTGGGCGCGCGCTTCGCCTTCTGATCGAGTCCATGCCGGACGCCCAGGGCCGCCTCGTGCGGCCCTTTTGCTTGGCCTTCCTACACTGGCGCCATGAACTACGCCCCGCTGATCAAGGAACTGGGCCGCGGCGCCCGGGGCGCGCGTGATCTGACGCGCGAGCAGGCGCAGGACTTGTTCGGCGCGATGCTGGACGCCCGCGTGCCGGACATGGAGCTGGGCGCGCTGCTGATCGCGCTGCGCGTGAAGGGCGAGAGCGCCGAGGAGATCGCCGGGTTCCTGGCGGCCATGCAGGCCCGCACGGCGGCCATGGCCGCCCCCGAGGGCGCGCGCACCGTGCTGCTGCCCAGCTTCAACGGCGCGCGCAAGCAGGCCAATCTGATGCCGCTGGTGGCGCGGCTGCTGGCCCGCGAGGGCGTGCCGGTGCTGATCTTCGGGCGGCACGACTTCGACAGCCGGGTCAGCCCCTTCGAGCTGCTGGACGCGCTCGGCCTGCCGGCCAGCACCTCGTTGACCGAGGCCGAGCGGCGCCTGCGCGACGAACGCCTGGCCGTCCTGCCTTTGCAGATGCTCAACCCTGGCTTGAATGCGCTGATGGCCCTGCGCCCGCGGCTGGGCCTGCGCAACAGCGCGCACAGCCTGGCCAAACTGCTGACCCCCTTCCCCGCCGGCCGCGGCGTGCGGGTGGTGGCCGTGACGCATCCGGAGTACCTGGACAGCATGGCCGCCACCTTGCCCGGCCTGACGGCGGGCGGCGGCCGGGCGCTGCTGATGCGCGCCAGCGAGGGCGAGGCCTATGCCCATCTGCGCCGCAAGGCCCATCTGATCGGCTTCCAGGACGGCCAGGCCAAGCCGCTGCACCCGGCCGACACGGCCGACCTGGACTGGCCCCTGTCGCCGGCCTGCACGCCGGTCGAGAACGCGGCGCTGATCCGCGCCGTGCTGGAAGGCCGCGAGCCCGTGCCGCCGCGCATCGCCGAACAGGTCGCTGCCCTGCGGTTTCTGGCCACAAACTGAGATTGCTTATTCAGCTCAGGCATATAGGCCCAAGAATTCTGTAGTTCTGCGGCAGCGCAACATTCCCTAGAGTCGCGCCTCGGCCCTGCCCCAGGGCGCCAGGCGCTGTCCGCGCTGCGCCTGCGGCGGCCCGCTGGACGCCTTCCACATCACCATGTATCGCTACACCGACTTCGACCGCCGCTTCATCCGCGCCCGCGCCGCGCAGTTCCGCGACCAGCTCGAGCGCAACCTCGCCGGCACGCTGGGCGACGACGAGTTCCGCGCGCTGCGCCTGCAGAACGGCTGGTACATCCAGCGTCATGCGCCCATGCTGCGCGTGGCCGTGCCCTATGGCGAGCTGTCCTCGCGCCAGCTGCGCCAGCTCGCACGCATCGCCCGCGAGTACGACGTCGTCACCGAGGGCCCGTTCAAGGGCCAGGGCGGCTACGGCCACTTCACGACGCGCCAGAACCTGCAATACAACTGGATCCCGCTGCACCGCGGCGCGGAGGTGATGGACCTGCTGGCCGACGTGGACATGCACGGCATCCAGACCAGCGGCAACTGCATCCGCAACATCACGGCCGACGCCTATGCCGGCATCGCGCCGGACGAGATCGTCGACCCTCGGCCCTACTGCGAGATCCTGCGCCAGTGGAGCACGCTGCATCCCGAGTTCGCCCACCTGCCGCGCAAGTTCAAGATCGCCGTCAGCGGCGCCGCCGAGGACCGCGCGGCCATAGGCTGGCATGACATCGGCCTGCAGCTGAAGAAGAACGCCGCCGGCGAGGTGGGCTTCCAGGTCTTCGTCGGCGGCGGCATGGGCCGCACGCCTATTCCCGGCGTGGAGATCAACGCCTTCGTGCCCTGGCAGCAGATCCTGGTCTACATCGAGGCCATCGTGCGCTGCTACAACCTGGCCGGCCGGCGCGACAACCTCTACAAGGCGCGCATCAAGATCCTCGTCAAGGCCGAAGGGCAGAAGTTCTTCGACGCGGTGAACGCCGAGTTCGCGCGCATCCTGGCCGACGACCCGGCCGGCCACGAGCAGATCATCCCGGCGGCCGAGCTGGAGCGCGTGAAGGCCAGCTTCGTCGACCCCGACGGCGTCGCGCCGCAGGCGTCGGTGCAACTCGACACCCGCGACCCCGGCTTCGCCCGCTGGCTCGCACGCAACGTGGCCGGCCATCGCGTGCCCGGCTACCGCGCGGTCACGCTGAGCCTGAAGCGCGTGGGCATCCCGCCGGGAGACGCCAGCGCCGATGTGATGGACACGGCCGCCGCGCTGGCCGACCGCTTCAGCCACGGCGAGCTGCGCGTGTCGCACCGCCAGAACCTGGTGCTGCCCTGGGTGCGCGAGGCCGATCTGCCCGAGCTGTTCCAGGCCGCCCGCGCCGCCGGCTTCGCCACCGCCAACGCCGGCCTGCTGACCGACCAGATCGCCTGCCCCGGCGGCGACTACTGCGCGCTGGCCAACGCGCGCTCGCTGCCGCTGGCCGCCGAGATCGCCGAGCGCTACGCCGAGCCCGACGAGCTGGAGGAGCTGGGCGCGATCGACCTGCACATCAGCGGCTGCATCAACTCCTGCGGTCACCACCACAGCGGCCACATCGGCGTGCTGGGCGTCGACAAGGACGGTGCGGAGTGGTACCAGCTGACGCTGGGCGGCAGCGACGGCTCCACGCTGTCGGGCGCGACGACGCCGGGCAAGGTCATCGGCCCCAGCTTCGCGGCCGACGAGATCGCCGACGCGATCGACGCCGTCATCGAGACCTTCAGGCGCGAGCGCGCCGCCGGCGAGGCCTTCATCGACACGGTCAAGCGCCTCGGCCTGGACCCCTTCAAGACGGCCGCCAACGCGGTCCGTGTTTCGACTGCCCGCGCCTGACCATGAAGTTCATCAACGCCAACACCTGCCCCTGGAAGCATGCGATCGGCGAGGACGGCCCCAAGCCCGACCCCGATCCGGCCGCGAACCGCCTGCTCACGCTGGAGCAATGGCACGCCGTGCGGGGCCACTGGCCGGCGGACCTGAAGGTCGCCCTCGAGTTCCCCAACGACGCCGACGTGAACGAGCTGGCCCCCGACCTGCACCGCATCGCGCTGGTCGTGCTGGACTTCCCGAAGTGGACCGACGGCCGCGCCTACAGCCAGGCCCACCTGCTGCGCATCCGCCACCAGTTCAAGGGCGCCATCCGCGCCCGCGGCGAGGTGCTCGTCGACATGATGCAGCTGCTCGCGCGCACCGGCTTCGACGAGGTGGTGCTGCGCGGCGACCAGTCGGTCGCCGCGGCGCAGAAGGCGCTGGACCTGTTCGCGCCGGTGGGCTTCTACCAGGGCGACGTCGCGGAGACGCGGCCCTGGTTCCTGCGCCGGAGTGCGGCGTGAGCGACGGCGTCTCGTCCCTGCCCTGGGCCGCCGCGCCGGCGGCGGGCAATGCCATCGCCCTCTATGCGAAGTGGACACCGGCGCTGGACGTCAAGATCGCGGCCGCGCTGCAACGCCTGCGGGACGCCAACATCCAGCATGGCGACGGCCTGGTGCAGAGCAGCAGCCTGGGCGTGGAGGACATGGTCATCACCGACCTGATCGCCCGCACCGGCCTGCCCATCGACATCGCGACGCTGGACACCGGCCGGCTGCACGCCGAGACGCTGGCCCTGCTGCCGCGGATCCAGGCTCGCTACGGCTTCGAGGTCCAGGTGTTCAAGCCCGTGGCCGACGCCGTCATCCAGTTCGTCGCCCGCGAGGGCGAGGACGCGATGTACCGCAGCATGGAGCTGCGCAAGGCCTGCTGCGGCCTGCGCAAGCTGGAGCCGCTGGCCCGCATGCTGAAGGGCCGCTCGGCCTGGATCACCGGCCTGCGCCGCGAGCAGAGTGGCGCGCGCGGGGACGTGGCCTTCGACGAGGACGACGGCAACTCCCGCCGCAAGCTCAGCCCCATCGCCGACTGGAGCTGGGCCGAGGTCTGGGCCTATGTCGAGAAACACGACGTCCCCTACAACCCGCTGCACGACCAGTTCATGCCCAGCATAGGCTGCGCACCCTGCACGCGGGCGATTGCCGTCGGCGAGGACTTCCGCGCCGGCCGCTGGTGGTGGGAGGACAGTTCAAAAGAATGTGGCCTGCACGCGAAGGGTTGATGAAATGCAACCACGGAGGCACAGAGCCACAGAGGGCTCCCGGGTCTCTCGAATTTCTCCGTGCCTCTGTGCCTCTGTGGTTGCCTTTGTATTGATATGAATGCTGCTGTGAAACCCGAACAACTCATCGCCGACGTCGACCACGCGCACCTGGACGCGCTCGAAGAAGAGGCCATCTTCATCCTGCGCGAGGTGGCGGCCAGCTTCGAGCGCCCCGCCCTGCTGTTCTCCGGCGGCAAGGACAGCTGCGTCGTGCTGCGCCTGGCCGAAAAGGCGTTCAAGATGAAGAACGCCGCCCATCCGAGCGGCTACTCGGGCCAGTTGCCCTTCCCGCTGGTGCACATCGACACCGGCCACAACTTCCCGGAAGTCATCACCTTCCGCGACCAGCGCGTGGCGGAGATGGGCGAGCGCCTCGTCGTGGGCCATCTGGAAGACAGCATCGCCCGCGGCACCATCCGCCTGGCCCATCCGCTGGAAAGCCGCAACGGCCACCAGACAGTGACGCTGCTGGAGACCATCGAGGAACACCGGTTCGACGCGCTCATCGGCGGCGCCCGCCGCGACGAGGAGAAGGCGCGCGCCAAGGAGCGCATCTTCAGCCACCGCGACTCGTTCGGCCAATGGCAGCCCAAGGAGCAGCGCCCCGAGCTGTGGACGTTGTTCAACACACGCATCCGCCCGGGCGAGCATTTCCGCTGCTTCCCGATCAGCAACTGGACCGAGCTGGACGTCTGGCTCTACATCGCCCGCGAGAACATCCCGCTGCCGCCCATGTACTACGCGCACGAGCGCCAGGTCATGCGCCGCAAAGGCCTCTTGGTGCCGCTGACCGAGGTCACGCCGCCCGAAACCGGCGAGACCGTCGAGACGGCCACCGTGCGCTTCCGCACCGTGGGCGACATGACCTGCACCTGCCCGGTCGAGAGCCCCGCGGCGAACGCCAGCGAGGTCGTCGCCGAGACGCTGACCGTCACCGTCAGCGAACGCGGCGCCACGCGCATGGACGACCGCACCAGTGAGGCTTCCATGGAGAAGCGCAAGAAGGAAGGGTATTTCTGATGAAGGCGCTTCGTTTCCTGACGGCCGGGTCCGTTGACGACGGCAAGTCCACGCTGATCGGCCGCCTGCTGTTCGACGGCCAGGCCATCCTGGCCGACCAGCTCGACACGCTGGAGCGCCGCGCCGCCGGACGGCCCATCGACCTGAGCCTGCTGACCGACGGCCTGGAGGCCGAGCGCGAGCAAGGCATCACCATCGACGTGGCCTACCGCTACTTCGCGACCAAGCACCGCAAGTTCATCATTGCCGACGCCCCGGGCCATGAGCAGTACACGCGCAACATGGTCACGGCCGCGGCCGGCAGCGATGCGGCCGTCGTGCTGGTGGACATCACCAAGCTCGATCTGACGCAGAACGAGGTGACGCTGCTGCCGCAGACGCGCCGCCACTCGCTGCTGGCGCAGCTGCTGCGCGTGCCCAGCCTGGTGTTCGCCGTCAACAAGATCGATGCCCTCGCCGACCCCGGTGCCGGCTTCGCCAAGGTCAAGGCAGCCCTCGACAAGTTCGCCGCCGCCGCCGGCCTGAACGTGGCCGCCACGGTGCCGGTCAGCGCGCTGCGCGGCGACAACGTGACCCAGCCGCTGGCGGCGGACTGGTGGACGGGTGAGTCGCTGCTGCAGGTGCTGGAACGCCTGCCGACCAGCCAGGAGCGCGTCGATGCGCCGCTGTCCCTGCCCGTGCAGTACGTGCAGAAGGACGCCTATCAATCGCAAGGCACCGGCGTGCAGCCGCGCGTGCTGTGGGGCCGCATCGCCCATGGCGCGGTGAAGGCCGGCGACACCATCGAGGTGCTGCCGTCCAAACAGACCGCCGTCGTCGCCGAGGTGCGCCTGGCCGGCGAGACCGTGCCCAGCGCCGAAGCCGGCGATTCGGCCGGCCTGGTGCTGGACCGCCAGCTCGACGTCAGCCGCGGCGACTGGATCGTCACGCCCGGCTCGGCCGTGCAGACCAAGCATTTCCCGGCCACGCTGGCCTGGCTGGACACCGAGGCCGCCCGGCCCGGCCGCAAGTACTGGGTGCGCCACGGCAACCGCTGGGTGCAGGCGCGCATCTCGGCGATCGATTCGGTCCTCGACATCCACACGCTGCAGCCGCAGGACGCCCACGAGCTGCCCGTCAACGCGATCGGCCGCGTGCAGATGGAGGTGCAGCACGAGCTGCCCGTCGAGCCCTTCGCGGCCAACCGCGTCGGCGGCGCGCTCATCGTGGTGGACCCGGCCAGCCACCGCACCAGCGGCGCGCTGCTCGTCGACGCACAGCCGGCGACGACGGAAGAGGACTGGTGATGGACGCCGGCCGCGGCAAGCGCGACACGCCGCCGACCGGCCGCGTGATCTTCGTCAGCGCCGGCCCGGGCGCGGCCGACCTGATCACGCTGCGCGGCGCGCGGGCGCTGGCGCTGGCCGACGTGGTGCTGGCCGACGCGCTGGCCGACCCGGCGCTGCGCGAGCTCGCGCCCCGCGCCCGCTGGATCGCCGTCGGCAAGCGCGGCTTCGAGCATTCGGCCAAGCAGACCGGGATCAATGCGCTGCTGGTCAAGGCGGCGCGCGAGCACGCGGTCGTCGTGCGGCTGAAAGGGGGCGACGCCAGCATCTTCGGCCGCCTCGAAGAGGAACTGGCCGCGCTGACCGGGGCCGGCATCGCCTGCGAGGTGGTCCCCGGCGTCACCGCGGCGCTGGCCGCCGCGGCCCAGGCGCAGCGCCCGCTGACGCGCCGCGGCCGTGGCCGCTCGGTCAGCCTGACCACCGCCATGACCGAGGCCGGCGAGCTGCGCGCGGCCCGCTCGGCCGACACCGAGGTCTTCTACATGGCGGGCCGCCAACTGGCCGCGCTGGGCCGCCAGCTGCTGGCCGCCGGCTGGGCCGCCGACACGCCCGCGCTGGTCGTCAGCCGCGCCGGCTGCGCCGACGCCATCACCAGCGAGCACGCCCTCGCCGACCTGGCCCGCGCGGCACTGCTGCACCGTGGCCGCCCCACCGTCGTCACCGTGGGCGCCGGCGCAGGTCTTGTCGCAGATCAGGAACCCCAGCCGCCGGCCTCCAATAAAATCGCCATTTCGCCCGAAATCCCGTCGATGAAGGCGCCCCTCACTGCCAAGAGCTTCCCATGACCCACGTCGTCACCGAATCCTGCATCCGCTGCAAGTACACCGACTGCGTCGATGTCTGTCCGGTCGACTGCTTCCGCGAAGGCCCGAACTTCCTGACCATCGATCCGGATGAATGCATCGACTGCGCCGTCTGCATCCCGGAGTGCCCGGTCAACGCCATCATGCCGGAGGAGGATGTGCCGGGCGATCAGGTCCACATGATCAAGATCAACGCGGACCTGGCCAAGAAGTGGCCCAGTATCACCAAGCGCAAGCCCGCCCTGCCCGACGCCGAGGAGTGGAAGGACAAGACGGGCAAGCTGGGCGAACTGATCCGTTGAACTCCGGCGCGCCAGCGCCGCCCCGCATGCAAGAACAAGCCTCCCTGCACCCTGCTGCCATCGAGACCGACGCCGTCATCGTCGGCGCCGGGCCGGTGGGCCTCTTCCAGGTGTTCGAGCTGGGCCTGCTCGAGATCAAGGCCCACATCATCGACAGCCTGGCCTACCCCGGCGGCCAGTGCATCGAGCTGTACCCTGACAAGCCCATCTACGACATCCCGGCCGTGCCCATGTGCACCGGCAAGGAGTTGACCGACAACCTGCTCAAGCAGATCGCGCCCTTCGGCGCGACCTTCCACCTGGGCCAGGAGGTCACGGTGGTGCAGAAGCAGGACGATGGCCGCTTCCTCGTCGAGACCAGCAAGGGCACGCGGTTCCTCACCCGGACGGTGTTCATCGCCGGCGGCGTGGGCAGCTTCCAGCCGCGCACGCTGAAGGTGGAGGGCGTCGAGAAGTACGAGGGCACGCAGGTCCACTATCGCGTCAAGAGCCCCGACCAGTTCGCCGGCAAGAACCTGCTCATCATCGGCGGCGGCGACTCGGCGCTGGACTGGGCGCTGAACTTCTGCGCCGCCCACGCCGACGGCAACCCGCACAAGGCCGAGAGCGTCATCCTGGTGCACCGCCGCGACGGCTTCCGTGCCGCGCCGGCCAGCGTCGCGAAGATGAAGGAGCTCTGCGACGCGATGGAGATGCAGTTCATCGTGGGCCAGGCCACCGGCATCGACGAAGCCGACGGCCGGCTCACCGGCGTCAAGATCACCGGCAACGACGGCATCACGCGCGTCGTGCCCTGCGACCAGGTGCTGGCCTTCTTCGGCCTCAGCCCCAAGCTGGGCCCCATCGCGGACTGGGGCCTGGTGCTGGAGCGCAAGCAGGTCGTCGTCGACACCGAGAAGTTCGAGACCAGCGTGCCCGGCATCTTCGCCGTCGGCGACGTGAACACCTACCCGGGCAAAAAGAAGCTCATCCTCTCCGGCTTCCACGAGGCCGCGCTGGCGGCCTTCGGTGCCGCGCCCTACGTGTTCCCCGACAAGCGCGTGCACCTGCAATACACCACCACCAGCCCCAAGCTGCACAAGGTGCTGGGCGTGGAGTCGCCGGTGTTCGACTGACCCGGCGCTCGTCCGGACCACGGCCCGCCTCGCGCGGGCCGTTTGCTTTTAGAATCCGCCCGTCGTCGGTGCACTGCGCCGGCGGCTCTCCGCTAGGGGTGTTGATGGCCAGCGGCCATCGACTGAGACAGTCCCTTTGAACCTGATTGAGGTAATCCTCGCGCAGGGAAGCAGCCGACCAGCAAGGCCTCTCCCAGTTCCCGTCTCCGGGGCCTTTCGCGTTCTCGTTTGCCGACCTGCCATCGCTTTGTATTCCGATGGCAAAACCTACTCTTTCCCTCCTCGCCGCCGCCACCGCGCTGCTCGCCGCCAGCCTGGCCTGCGCCCAGACCCTGCCCACGGTCAGCGTGAGCGGCAAGGCCACCGAGGCCGCGCCCAGCCTGGCCGGCTTCGGCGACCCGCCGGCCAGGCTGCCCATGCAGACGCTGAGCCTGTCCGCCGAACGGCTGGACGACCTGGGCATCAGCCAACTCTCGGGCATCACCAAGCTCGACGCCTCCGTCTCCGACGCCTACAACGCGGTGGGCTACTGGTCGCAGCTCAAGGTGCGCGGCTTCGACCTGGACAACCGCTTCAACCTGCGGCGCGACGGCCTGCCCATCAGCGGCGAGACCGCGCTGTCGCTGGCCAATAAGGCCGCCGTGGAAGTGCTCAAGGGCAGCTCCGGCATGCAGGCCGGCACCAGCGCGCCGGCCGGCCTCGTCAACCTCGTCGTCAAGCGCCCGCTGGCCGACGACGCGACGACGCTGGCACTGGGCTTCATCGAGCGCGGCACCGTGGAGGCCAGCGTCGACCACTCGCAGCGCCTGGGCGCCAACCGCGAGTTCGGGCTGCGCGTCAATCTCGCCGCGGCCCGCCTGGACCCGACGCTGCGCAACAGCAAGGGCAATGCCCACACGGCGGCCCTGGCCGCCGACTGGCGCATCAGCCCCGACACCCTGGTGGAGGCCGAGGTCGAGTTCAACCGCCAGAGCCAGCCCAGCCAGCAGGGCTTCAGCCTGCTGGGCGACCGCCTGCCCGATGCCAAGCGCATCGACCCCAACCTCAACCTCAACAACCAGCCCTGGAGCCAGCCCGTCGTGTTCGACAACACGCACGCCTCGCTGCGCCTGCAGCAGAAGCTGGCCGGCGACTGGCGCGCCCAGGCCACGCTGGGCATCCAGCGCCTGCGCACCGACGACCGTCTGGCCTATGCCTTCGGCTGCAGCGCCGCTGACGGCAGCTACTACCCGTCCAGCTTCTGTCCCGACGGCAGCTACGACATGTACGACTTCCGCAGCGAGAACGAGCACCGCGACACGACGGCGCTGGACGTGTCCGCCAGCGGCCCCGTGCAGCTGGCGGGCCTGCGCCATGACCTCACCGTCGGCGGCCTGAGCAGCCGCTTCAAGAGCCGCTTCCAGCGCCAGGCCTACAACTACACCGGCAGCGGCAACATCGACGGCAGCGCAGTCACGCCCGCCGCCCCGGAACTGACCGACGAGAACACCAACCGCGACGAGCGCAGCAACGAGCTCTATCTGCGCGACCGCGTGGCGCTGGGCGCCGACACCACGGCCTGGCTGGGCCTGCGCCACACGCGCCTGCACCGCGAGAGCGTGCGCACCGACGGCTCGCGCCCGACGGACTACTCGCAAGGCGTCACCACGCCCTGGATCGCGCTCAGCCATGCCATCGCCAGCGACTGGCTGGTCTACGCCAGCTGGGGCCAGGGCGTCGAAAGCGACGTCGTGCCCAACCGCCCGCGCTACACGAACCGCGGCCAGGCCCTGCCCGCGATGAAGAGCCGCCAGACCGAGATCGGCCTGAAGACCGGCACGCAGCGCGTCGAGGGCGCGCTCACCGTCTTCGACATCCGCCGCCCGGCCTGGCGCGACGTGCTGCTGCCCGGCTTCGAGGAATGCAGTGCCGAGAACAGCTGCGAGCGCCGCATCGACGGCCATGCCCGCCACCGCGGCATCGAGGCCAGCGCCGACCTGAAGTGGAGCGGCGGCGGTCTGTTCGCCAGCGCCATGCGGCTGCAGGCCCGCACCGAAGGCAGCAGCGACGCCGGCCTCAACGGCCTGGTGCCGCCCAACGTGCCGCAGACCACGCTCAAGGCCCAGCTGCGCCAGGACCTGCTGCCGGGCCTGCAGGCCCAGCTGGGCCTGCGCCACGAGGGCAAGCGCTTCGCGACGCCGGACAACGGCATTCCCGTGCCCGCCTGGACCCTGGTCGACGCCGGCCTGCGCTACACGCAGACCGTGGGCGGCCAGACCTGGACCTGGCGCGCCGCGGTGGACAACCTCACCAACCGCCGCGCCTGGCGCGAGTCGCCCTGGCAGTACGAGCACAGCTACCTCTACCCGCTGGCGCCGCGGACTTTCCGCACCAGTCTTGAAGTTCTTCTCTGACGCCGTCGAAAAGCCTGCTATAGTAGCGGGCTCTGTTCCTCGATAGCTCAGTCGGTAGAGCGCCGGACTGTTAATCCGTAGGTCCCTGGTTCGAGCCCAGGTCGGGGAGCCACAGAACTCCGTCGAAAGACGACAAGACGCATGACGCAACCGCTTGTCATGCCGACATAGAACGATTCCTCGATAGCTCAGTCGGTAGAGCGCCGGACTGTTAATCCGTAGGTCCCTGGTTCGAGCCCAGGTCGGGGAGCCAAATCCAAAGCCTCGTTGCGCAAGCAGCGGGGCTTTTTTCTTAGCCGGAACGAGAACCCGCGATGAGCACCCTGCCCGCCTGCCCCAAGTGCCAGTCTGCCTACACCTACGAGGACGGCGTCCAGCTGGTGTGCCCCGAATGCGGCCATGAGTGGTCGGCCACGCCGACCGAGGCCGCGGGCGAAGAAGTCCGCGTCATCAAGGACGCCGTGGGCAATGTGCTGCAGGACGGCGACACCGTCACCGTCATCAAGGACCTGAAGATCAAGGGCTCGTCCCTGGTCGTCAAGGTCGGCACCAAGGTCAAGAACATCCGCCTGACCGACGGCGACCACGACATCGACTGCAAGATCGACGGCATCGGCGCGATGGGGCTGAAGTCGGAGTTCGTGAAGAAGGTCTGAACGGGCCGCCACGCCGACCGCCATCCAAACTGACGGATGCGCCATGCACCTGCCAGTCCGTGGATCCCTGGGTTTAGCCCAGGTCGACAAGCTAACCCCAGGTCTAGTTGCACGGCCAGCGGGCGCCCCACCTCCAGGCCCCCTGTTGATCGTGACGCACGTGCAACCCACACAACTGATGATGCTCGAAGCGGCAAAGCCCCATCCAATGACGATCCCGTCACTTACTGGGAGATCCGCATGCAAAGCAACTGGGTATACAAGTTCGATGGCGCCGTCCAATGCGATCCGTCATCGAAGGGACTTTCACCCGAGGCAATGCTGCCCAGCCTCGTTCGACTCGTCGGCGAGGCCAACGTCGTCCGCTTCAGCAAAGATCAGCTGCCGATGATTCAACTCTGCGGCATGCCGACCGGCGCCATCAATGCCTACGAACTGACAGCCGCTGGCGTCGACATCCTGAAGCATGGCATCGCCGGTGACGGCGGCTTCAAGCCGCTGGCCTCCGAAAAGGTCAAGCTTGCAGCCGGGGAGATCAGCATCGGCGAACTCATTGGCGGGCAAACGGCTCGAACACCGAGCGCGATTGCAGAACTGCCAGGGCATCCAATCCGCGTCTACAAGACCGGCGATGTGCTCACCAAGGATTGGCGCCCCGATCGCTTCAACGTGGAGACAGACGAACAGAGAAGCATCGTCAGCGTGTGGTTCGGATGAGGTCTCGCCGCCAGGTTTGAGCATCTGCACTCCGGACGGGTCGACTGCCCCGGTTCGGACCCTGTTCGGAGAGCCACTCAAAAGCCCTGCACATGTGAACGTGCAGGGCTTTTTCTTGTGGTCGCCCTTGAGGGCCAGGGCTGCTGCCGGCTTGAGGCCCGAGGTCGTGGAGAAGCTCCGAGCGGCCGCACGCACACCGCCCCACGGCCGGCTCAGCGGGCCGGCAGGATCACCCCGTCGCAGGCGCCGAAGCCGATACGGCGGAAGCCCGGCTTTTCGGCATGGGCGCGCAGTCCAAGCTGGTCGCCGTCCTGCAGGAAGGTGCGCTGCTCGCCGCCCGGCAGACTGATGAGCTGCTTGCCGCCTTGGGTCAGCTCCAGCAGCGAGCCAGCCTCCTCGGGCGCCGGGCCGCTGATGGTGCCGGTGCCCAGCAGGTCGCCGGGCTGCAGGTTGCAGCCGTTGCTGGCATGGTGGGTCAGCATCTGCGCCAGCGACCAGTAGGCATGGCGCAGGTTGGAGCGCGAGATGCGCGTCGGCTGCGCCATCGCCGGCGTCTTGAACCAGACCTCCAGCTCGATGTCGTAGCTGGCGTTGGCGCGATGGGCCGGCGAGTCCAGGTAGGGCAGCGGCTGCGGGTCACCCTCGGGCCGCGTGAACGGGATGCGGAAGGGCTCCAGCGCGTCCATCGTGACGATCCACGGCGAGATGGTGGTGCCGAAGTTCTTGGCCAGGAACGGCCCCAGCGGCTGGTATTCCCAGGGTTGGATGTCGCGCGCCGACCAGTCGTTCAGCAGCGTCAGGCCGAAGGCATGCTCGTCGGCCTCGTCGATGCCGAAGGGTTCGCCCAACGCATTGCCCGGGCCCACGAACAGGCCCAGCTCCAGCTCGCAGTCGATGCGGGCGCTGGGCTTGAAGACCGGCGCCTCGGCGTCCGGAGCTTTCACCTGGCCCTTGGGGCGGCGCAGCGGCGTGCCGCTGACGACGATGGAGGAGCTGCGGCCGTGGTAGCCGATGGGCACCCACTGGTAGTTGGGCAGCAGCGGGTTGTCCGGACGGAACAGCCGGCCGACGGCGCGGGCGTGGTGGATGCCGGTGTAGAAGTCGGTGTAGTCGCCGATGCGGCAGGGCAGCGTGTACTCGGCCTGCGCCTGCGGCAGCAGCTCGATCTCGGGCGCGCCGGCCTTGAGCGTGTCGAACAGGCGATGGCGCAGCGCGCGCCGCTCGCTGCGCGGGCGGGCCATCAGCGCGTTCAGCTCGGTGATGCCCCAAGCGCTCAGGTCCAGGATCTGGTCGCCTATGCCCACGCCCACGCGCCAGGGTTCCAGCGTGCCGGCACGGCGGAAGCTGCAGAACGGCAGGTTCTGCAGCGGGAAGTCGGTGGCCGGGTCGTTGGCCGAGGCGACCCAGGACAGGGCCGCGGCATCATGGGTGTGATCGATATTGCTCATGGCTTGAATTCTTCCTTCAGACCCTGCCAGCAGTCGGCATAAGTCCTCTCCAGCGGCGCGTCATTCAGCGCCCAGGCGGTGGGTTTGAGCGGCCAGCGCGTCTCGAACATGAAGGCCAGCGTGGCGTCCAGCTTGTGCGGCTGCAGCTCGGCATGGCTGGCCTTGTCGAAGGCCTCGGTGTCGGGGCCGTGCGGCACATAGCTGTTGTGCAGGCTGGCGCCGCCGGGCTTGAAGCCCTCGGGCTTGGCGTCGTACTGGCCCAGCACCAGGCCCATGAACTCGCTCATCACGTTGCGGTGATACCAGGGCGGGCGGAAGGTGTCCTCGGCCACCATCCAGCGCGGCGGGAAGATGACGAAGTCCACATTGGCCCAGCCGGGCGTGTCGCTGGGGCTGGTCAGCACCGTGAAGATGCTGGGGTCCGGGTGGTCGAAGCTGACCGTGTTGATGGTCATGAAGCGCGCCGTGTCCCAGCGGTAGGGCGCCAGGTTGCCGTGCCAGGCGACGACGTTGAAGGGGCTGTGGGCCTGCGTGGCCCGCCACAGCTGGCCGCCATGGCGCTTGACGAGTTCATACGCGCCGCCCTCCTGCTCATGCCAGGCCACGGGCGCCTCGAAGTCGCGCGGGTTGGCCAGGCCGTTGGACCCTATGGGGCCCAGCTCGGGCAGGCGGAAGGCGGCGCCCAGGTTCTCGCAGACATAGCCGCGCGCCGCGCCGTCCAGCGGGTCCACCTTGAACGCCATGCCGCGCGGCAGCAGCGCGATGGAGCCGGGCGCCACCAGCAGCCGGCCCAGCTCCGTGGTCACCAGCAGCCGCCCCTGCTGGGGCACGATGAGCATCTCGCCGTCGGCATTGACCAGCGCACGCCGGCCCATGGCGCGCGTGGCGACGAAGGCCAGCGCCGTCATGCCGCCCACGCCGGGCTCGCCGTTGACGGCATAGCTGCGCAGGCCATCGACGAAATCGCCCTCGCCCGCCAGCGGCGTGGGGCCCCAGCGCAGCGGGTCGGGCGGCGCGGCCTCGCCCTGCGCGGCACCGCTCTTCCACCCCGCATGCGCCAGCGGCTGGTAGCCGCCGACGACCACCGAGGGCTGGCGGCGGTACAGCCAGCTGCGCTGGTTCTCCGCCCGCGGCGCCGTGAAGGCGCTGCCGGACAGCAGCTCGGCGTACAGGCCGTGGGCGCAGCGCTGCGGGCTGTTGCGGCCCACGGGCAGCGCGCCGGGCACGGCCTCGCTCTGGTGCTGGTTGCCGAAGCCGGCGAGATAGGTCAGTTCAGTCATGGCGTGAGGAGGCCTTGTGGGCAGCGGGTCACTGGGGGGCGCGCGGTGGCGCGTCATGGGTCTGGCGCGCGAGCGCATCCTGGGTTTCGCGCGCAAGCGCATCCTGGGCTTCGCGCGCAAGCGCGAAGGCCTGGCGCAGCACCTGGCGGTCGCCGATGTGGTTGCACAGGATCAGCGTCAGCCGCGCCAGCCAGTCGGCCGCGGCCTCGTCGGACAGGCCGGCCTGCGCGGCGATGAGTTCGGCGTAGAAGGCGTCCGCCTCGCCGCCGAAGCCGGGTTGGAGTTTCAGCTCGCTCATTGGGGCCTCCCGAGGGCGCGGGCCAGGGCTTGCTGCACGGCCGCGGTGTCGAAGCGATGCCAGCGCGCCGCGACGATGGCATCGGGGCGCACCAGCACGACGCTGCCCGGGCGGGCGCCGTAGCGCCTGGCGGCCAGGCCTTCGCCCGGCAGCTCGATGACGCTGACGCCGTCGGCCTGCACCGGCCAGCCAAAGCTCAGCAGCACGAAGCCGGCGCCGAAACGCTCGCTGAGCCAGCCGCCGCCCTCCAGCGGGGCGTCAGGCGCGGGCCAGCCGGGCGCCGGGCCACCGGCCCAGGCCTCGGCGTCCAGCGTGCTCAGCGGCGAGTCCACATGCTCGGTCGGCAGCGACAGGCGGCCACTGTTGACCAGCGGCTTGGCGAAGTCGCTGTGCGCAGCCAGGTCCAGCGCCGCCTTGCGCAGCCTCAGGCTCAGCGCGCTCTTGGGACTGATGAAATCGGTGGCGCGGGTGGAGTGGGCGATGTTGTCGTCGGCGGCCTCGATGCGCTCGAACTCGTAGGAGTCCAGCAGCACGTCGCCGCCCTGCCCCTTCAACACCGCGGCCAGCTTCCAGCCCAGGTTGTCGGCATCCTGCACGCCGCTGTTGGCACCGCGCGCGCCGAAGGGCGAGACCTGGTGCGCCGCGTCGCCGGCCAGCAAGACCCGGCCCACGCGGAAGCGCTCCGCGCGCCGGCAGCAGAACTGGTAGATGGACGACCAGGCCAGCTCGAAGCGGTCGGTGCCCAGCATCGCGGCGACGCGGGCCTTGATGCGCTCCACGTCGCGCTCGGTGTCGACGTCGGCGTCGCGGCCCAGCTGGAAGTCGATGCGCCACAGCCCGTCGGCCTGCGCATGCAGCAGCACGGACTGGCCGCGGTGGAACGGCGGGTCGAACCAGAACCAGCGCTCGGGCCGGGCCGGGTCCAGCCCACGCGGGCGCGCACCCGCATCCAGGCGCACATCGGCGATCAGGAAGCGATCCTCGAAGACCTGGCCGCGAAAGCTCAGGCCCAGCATCGCGCGCGTGGGGCTGCGCGCGCCGTCGCAGGCGACGACCCAGTCGGCCCGCATGTCAAACAGGCCGTCGGGCGTGCGCAGGTTCAGCGTCACGCCCTCCTCGTCCTGCTCCAGCCCGATGAGCTCGTGGCGGCCGCGCAGCTCGATGCGCGACTCCAGCTGCACGGCGCGCACCAGGCGCGCCTCCACCTGGTCCTGCTGCAGGTTGACCATGGCCGGCATCTTGTGGTCGGCCTCGGGCAGCAGGTCGAAGGCATAGGCCTCGCGCTCGCCGTGGAACACGCGACCGCGCTGCCAGCGCACGCCGTCGCGGGCGATGGCCTCGCCGACGCCGAGGCGATCGAACACCTCCAGCGTCTTCTTGGCCCAGCAGACGGCGCGCGAGCCGCTGCCGATGCGGTCGCTGTCGTCGACGACGACGACCGGCACATCGCGGTTCGCGAGGTCCAGCGCCAGCGTCAGCCCCACCGGGCCGGCGCCGACGATGACCACGGGCCGGCGCTGCGGCTGGCCGCTGCGCTGCTCCAGCGTCTGGTGATAGGGGTAGTGGGGCAGCTCCATGCCGCTCAAGCGCCCTCGAGGGCCTTCCACATCTCGATGTCACGCTCGGCCGTCCAGATGCGCGGATGGCTGAGGCCGCCCGCTTCGTCATAGGCCCGGGTCACGTCGAAGGGCATGCAGTGATCGAAGATGACCCAGTGGCCGTACTTGGGCCGCAGCGATTCCAGCGTGCGCTGGTAGACGGCCTTGAGCTCCTCGCCGGCCTTCACGCCGGCCTGCACCGCGGCGTAGAGCTCGCTGACGAAGGCCCGCGTGCCGTCCAGGCCGGCCGCCACCTGCTGCGCGCCCTTCAGCGCCGGGCCGCGCCCCGGCACCAGCGCGCTGGCGTTCAAGGCCGCGATGGCGTCCAGCGTGGCCGGCCAGTCGGCGAAATGGGCGTCGCCGCAGTAGGGCGTGGCATCGAACTCGACGAGGTCGCCGCTGAACAGCACGCGCTCCTGCGGCAGCCAGGCCACCGTGTCGCCGGCCGTGTGACCGCGGCCGGGCGAGAACATCTCGACCTGGACGCCGCCCAGATCCAGCGTCAGCCGGCCCGAGAAGGTCAGCGTGGGCCAGGTCAGCCCCGCCGGCACGGACTCGACGTTGCGGAACAGGCGCGGGAAGCGGCCGATCTCGCTGGCCTTGTCCTGCTCGCCGCGCTCCTTGATCAGGGCCAGCGTGGCGTCGCTGGCGATGACCTGCTCCAGGCCCTCGGCCTTGAAGGCCGACGCGCCCAGCACGCGCACCGCGTGGTAGTGGCTCAACAGCACGTACTTGATGGGCACGGCGCTGACCTCGCGGATGCGCCGGATCACGTCGGCCGCCATGACGGGCGTGGCCTGGGTGTCCACCACCATGGCCGCGTCGCGGCCGATGACGATGCCGGTGTTGGGATCGCCCTCGGCCGTGTAGGCCCAGGCGTGTTCGGACAGGCGCTCGAAGCTGACCTTCTTTTCTTCCAGGTCGGCTTGGGAGGCAAAGGCTTTGGCGGTCATCGTTGGGTCTCCAGGTTCAGGCGGCAAATTTATCCTATTCCAAACGAATTCACCAATATAGAATTTCAACCATGGGAGACGCCAAGGGCCCGCGGGGCATACAGAGCATCGAGGTCGGCGGCCAGCTGCTGCTGGCCCTGGTCCATCACGGCCGCCCGATGGCGTTGAAGGATCTGGCTCGCGAGGCGGGCATGACGCCGGCCAAGGCCCATCCCTATCTGGTCAGCTTCATCAAGCTGGGCCTGGTGGAGCAGGACGGCGGCAGCGGTCCCTACGGTCTGGGGCCGCTGGCGCTGCAGCTGGGGCTGATCAGCCTGCAGCAGTACGACCCGGTGCGGCTGGGCACGCCCGTCATCGAGGAGCTGGCCCGCAAGCTGGGCCACACGGTGGCCATCGCCGTCTGGGGCACGCGCGGGCCCACCATCGTGCGCGTGGCCGAGGGGCCCACGCCCGTGCACATCAGCATGCGCCACGGCACGGTGATGAGCCTGGCGGGCACCGCGTCGGGACGGCTGTTCGCCGCCTGGCGCACCGAGGAGGCGGCCGCACTGGGCGAGCCCCTGCCCGACGCCGCGACGACGGCGGCCGTGCGGCGGGACGGCTGGGCCACGTCGCGCGACGGCGTGGTCGCGGGCGTCAGTGCCGCGGCGGCACCGGTCTTCGAGGCGTCGGGCCGGCTGGTCATGGCACTGACCGCCATCGGCCCCAGCGCCAGCTTCGACACCGCGCCCACGGGCGAGCTGCTGCGCTCGCTGCGCGAGGCAGCCGCGCTGCTGTCGCGCCGCCTGGGCCATTGAGCCCGCCGCCCGACAGGCTGAAGACAGCATGTTTTTGCGCATTCCGCGCAAACTATTTTCGCGAGCTGGAACAACCGGTTTCCTAACCCGCCGGCAAATCAATCATTTATTAACAAACGGACACAATGAATCGTCATATGTGCCCGTCATCCGAATAAATTGATCAACACGTCGGATGTTTCCCAATGGTGTCTGACCGTTAAGTTTCGCTTCCAGTCGGCAAACTGAGGCATTCAAGCCACACTCTGCGGATTTCGAAATTCCGACAAATTTCTGCGCTATCAACGACTTGGGTTGGGCCGGGAGGCTCCGCCCCCACGCCTTCAGGGAAATTTAGGGTTTCCCAAGTTCGCCCCGCTCCGAGAATTTGCGCCAGCCATCGCCCCGACCGGGCGAATCATTCTTGGCTGAGCCGTTCGGCAACACACCCGCTTGCCGACCTTTTCTGGAGCAGTGATGCAGAAGCAAACCAAAATCGCCGCCGCGGTCCTGTTGACCGTCGGCGGTTTCAATGCGTGGGCCCAACAAGCCGAGCCGCAGCAGATCGAGCGCGTGACCGTCACCGGTTCGGCGATCAAGCGGCTCGACGCCGAAACCGCAGTGCCGATCACGGTGTTCAAGATGAAGGACATCAAGCAACAGGGCCTGACGACGGTCGAGCAGATCCTGAGCACGCTGACGGCCAGCCAGACCAGCCTGGGCACCAGCCAGGCGGTGGGCTCGTCCACCGGTGGCGCCTCCTTCGCCGACCTGCGCGGCGTCGGCGCCAACAAGACCCTGGTGCTGCTGAACGGCCGCCGCATCGCGAACAACGCATTCGACGGCTCGGCTCCCGACCTGAACATGATCCCGATGGCGGCCATCGACCGCATCGAGGTGCTGCGTGACGGCGCCTCCGCGCTGTACGGCACGGACGCCATCGGCGGCGTGATCAACTTCATCACCCGCAAGGAATACCAGGGCGCCACGGTCACCATCGGTGCCGACGCGCCCCAGCATGCCGGCGGCAAGTCCCAGAACGCCAACGCGGGCTTCGGCTTCGGCGACCTGCAGGAGCAGGGCTTCAACGTGCTGGGCTTCGTCGACTTCCAGAAGCAGGACCGCATCACCGGCTCGCAGCGGCCGTTCAACACGCGCTTTGAAGGCGGCCTGTCGGGCTCGCCCTCGCCGGGCAACTACTACCAGGACCCGGACGTCTGGTACAACCCCGCCGCCCCGGCCTGCACCAACGGCACCTTCATCATCCCCGCGGGTGACGGCACGTCCTGCTACATGACGACGTCCAACTTCGTGGACTACATCCCGAAGAGCGAGCGCGTCTCCGGCATGATCAAGGGCGACCTGAAGCTGGGCAACGACCATGTGCTGGGTGCCGAATACTTCATCACGCGCAGCAATGTGAAGACGCTGATCGCGCCGGTGCCCTTCGGCTTCCTGCCCATGAACCGGCTGCGCCCGGACGGCACGCCCAACCCCTATTTCCCCAACAACCCGGCCCTCGACCCGAACTTCGACGACGGCCTGGTGGGCGAAACGATGACCGATGGCGGCGCGAAGATCGCTCCGGGCTACGTCATCGCCCGCTGGCGCGACATGCCCAATGGCCAGCGCGCCGACAGCAACACCAACACGCAGCAGCGCTTCACGCTGTCGCTGGAAGGCACCGTCGCCGGCTGGGACTACGCCGTGGGCCTGAGCCACAACCAGAACAAGGTGGACGAGAAGCTGATCGGCGGCTACGCCAGCGGCCCGCTGATCTATGAAGGCGTGCTGACCGGCGTCATCAACCCCTTCGGCGCCCAGAGCGCCGCCGGCCAGGCCCTGCTCGACAAGGCCGGCGCCACCGGCCTGATCCTGTACGCCAAGGGCACGACGACCAACCTCGATGCACGCGCCAGCCGCGAGATCGGCGACTGGTTCGGTGCCGGCCGCCAGGCCGCGATCGCCGTGGGCACGGAGTTCCGCAAGGAGAAGTTCTCGCAGCAGGCCAACGCCGACTACGCCACCATCGTCGTGGACTCCACCGGCATCGACCCGGCCACCTACAGCGCCGGCTCGCGCAAGGTGTCGGCGCTGTACAGCGAGCTGAACGTGCCGGTGTTCAATTCCCTGGACATCACCGCGGCCGTCCGCTACGACAAGTACAACGACTTCGGCAACACCACCAACCCGAAGATCGGCTTCCGCTTCCAGCCGAGCAAGGAAGTGCTGGTGCGAGGCTCCTATTCGACGGGCTTCCGCGCGCCGTCGCTGTATGAGCTGAACGCCGCACAGACCTTCACCAACTCGGGCACGGTCAACGACCCGCTGCTGTGCCCCACGGGCACCGGCAGCCCGGCCGTGTGCCGCGCCCAGTTCATGGTGCTCAACGGCGGCAACCTGACCCTGGCGCCCGAGAAGAGCAAGAACGCCACGCTGGGCATCATGGTCCAGCCCATGCCTGACCTCAGCGTGGGCCTGGACTTCTGGTGGCTGCGCCTGAAGAACCAGATCGGCGTCGTCGGCGATGCGTCGCTGTTCGACCCGGCCAACTACTCGCTGTTCAGCCAGTACTTCCACCGCAACGGCAGCAACCAGCTGTCCACCAACGGCAACCAGTGCCCGGGCCCCAACTGCGGCTACGTGGACGTGCGCCAGCAAAACCTGGGCGGCACCAACACCAACGGCATCGACATCACGGCCAACTACCGCCTGCCGACCTCCTTCGGCACGTTCACCTTCGGCCTGAACAGCACCTACGTCGCCAAGTACGAGTACCAGGACTTCCGCGGTGGCCCCTGGAACCAGAACGTGGGCGTCTACTCGGGTGCCGGTCCCGTGTTCCGCTGGCAGCACACGCTGAACACCGTCTGGACCAAGGACCAGTTCACGCTGGGCGCGACGGCCTATTACAAGTCGGGCTATGCCGACGTGGACCCTGTCGACCGCGTGAGCAACTACGCGACGCTGGACGTGTTCGGCTCCTGGAAGCCGATCAAGAAGGCCACGCTGACGGTGGGCGTGCGCAACGTGACGGACCGCGACCCGCCGCTGAGCTATCAGTCGCAGGTCTTCCAGTCCGGCTACGACCCGCGCTACGCCAGCCCGATCGGCCGCGCCTACTACGTGCGCGCGTCTTACGACTTCTGATCGCACCGGTTCCAACACCGCAAGCATGAAGCGGGAGGCTCAGGCCTCCCGCTTTTTTTTGCCCGCCGGCCCGGACATTCCACGCTCCATCCGGACGTCGAACATCAATCCCTAGGCAACGGGGCTCAGGGTCAAGTCAGGTTCCCGAGGCCGGGGCGACGCAAGATCGGCGCATCTCGCCAACCGCCGTCCTGCCATGGATTACCACGCTCCCAAACGCGCGGTGAACAAGCTGCTGCTTCACTACGCCGGCCGAGATCGACGCCCCGTCTTCTTCGACATCGACGCGGTCTGCCCACCGCTGCGCGGCCTGGAGCAAGCCTTCCCGCAGATCCAGGCCGAATGCGATGCGCTGCTCGCCGGCCGGGTCAACATGCCGCGCTACCACGACATCAACCGACCGGCCACCGAGATCTCGGCCACGACACCCGGTGACTGGAAGGTCTACATGCTGGAGCTGCTGGGCCACAAGCCCGCCGCCAACCGGGCACGCTGCCCGGCCACCTGCGCGGCGCTGGCCCGGGTGCCGGGCGTGCTGCAGGCGTTCTTCTCGGTGCTGGACCCGGGCAAGTCCATTCCCGAACATGACGGCCCCTATCTGGGCTATCTGCGCTACCACCTCGGCATCCGCGTGCCGCGCCAGAACCCGCCGTATCTGCGCGTTGCCGGCCAGGCCTACACCTGGAGGGAGGGCGAAGCCGTCCTGTTCGACGACTCCTGGCCCCATGCCGTCTTCAACCAGGCGAGCGAGCCGCGGGTGGTCCTCATCGTCGACCTGCCACGCCCGCTGCCGCTGCTGCCGCGGCTGGTGAACGACCTGGTGCTCTGGGGCCTGGCAGCGCCGCTCTATGGCGCCAAGGTCATGCGCAAGGCCGATCAGTACAACGGCGACCTGTTCTAGGCCCCGTCGGCCGTGAACTGGTTCGCGGCGCATGAGCTCATGACAAAAGCTTTGTTGGTATTTCTGTCATCCAGCACCAGACTTGCAGCGTTGCCATCTCTACCGACAGCCTGCGCCCCTCGTCCGATGTGTGAGCTTTTCGCCCTCAACAGCCGCCAGCCGGCCGCCGCCACCTTCTCGCTGAGCGGCTTCGCCGCACGCGGCGGGCGCACCGCAGACCATGTCGACGGCTGGGGCGTGGCCTTCCACTCGGGCGAGCGCTGCGAGGTCAGCGTCGAGGACAGCCCGGCCGCCGAATCCGCGCTGGCCCGCCACCTGGGCCGCCACCCGGTGCGGGCGCGCAACATCCTGGCACACATCCGCAAAGCCACCCAGGGCGCCCGCGCCGTGGAGAACTGCCACCCCTTCCGGCGCGAATGGGCCGGCCGCACCTGGGTCTTCGCCCACAACGGCGACCTGAAGGACTTCCATCCGCCCCTGGACGGCAGCTTCACGCCGGCCGGCCAGACCGACAGCGAACGCGCCTTCTGCTGGTTGATGCAGCGGCTGCAGCAGCGCTTCGGCACGCGCCTGCCCGACTGGCAGGAGCTGGCCGAGACGCTGACGCCCTGGCTGCACGAGATCGCCGAGCATGGCCGCTTCAACCTGCTGCTGACCGACGGCCGCGCGATGCTGGCCCATGCGTCCACCAGGCTGCACTGGCTGCAGCGGCGCCCGCCCTTCGGCCATGTGTCGTTGCGCGACGGCGACCTCAGCGTGGACCTCGCCACCGTCAACAACCCGGCCGACCGCATGGCCCTGGTCTCCACCGAGCCGCTGACCCACGGCGAAGCTTGGGCAGCCTTTGCGCCCGGCGAGGTGCGCGTGTTCGAGCACGGCGACTGCGTGTTTGTCAGCGAAGGCCTGGTCGCGCGGGCGGCCGCCTGATCGACGCCCGGCCGCCGGCGGCGGATCAGTGCTCCGCCGGCATCGCCTCGGCCGGATGCAGCCGCGACTTGTAGAAGGCGAAGAAGGCCTCCACGGTTCGGTCCTCGCGCGCATTGCGCGCCGTCAGGAAGCCGAACTCGGTGCTCAGCTCCGGCACCAGGGGCCGCATGAAGCCCGCGGCGTCGGGGCGCCGGTTGCGGGCCAGCAGCTCATCCACCAGCGCAATGCCGACGCCGGCCTCGGCCATCGCACAGGCCACCGAGGTGTTGTTCGTCTCGCTGCGGGCCTGCGGCATGACCCGGTGCCGGCGAAACACGTCGAGCAGGCGTGAGCGCGTGGTGCTGCTGTGGCCGATCAGGATCAGCGGCTCGTCTGCCAGGTCGCGCGGCGTCAGGCTGGGCTTGGCCAGCAAGGGGTGGCCCGGCGGCAGCACGCAGGTGACGCGGGTCTGCAGCAAGCCCCGGACCCGGATGTCCGGGTGCTCGCAGGGCAGCTTGCCGATGCCGCAGTCGGCCGCCCGCGCGGCCAGCATGTGCATGGCGGTGGGCCGCAGATGCGCCAGCACCGAGATCCGCAGCTGCGGATGCAGGCGCTGGAAGTCGGCCAGCACCGGCACCAGCGCGCCTTCGGCGAAGGTCGGCGGCGCGACGATGCGCAGATGCCCGGCGCTGAGCTTCTGCAGATCCTCCGCCAGGGCGCCGATGCGCTCCATGCCCTGCAGCGCGATGTCCACTTCCTCGTAGAGCGCCTGCGCCCGGCTGTTGGGCTGCAAGCGCCCGTTGACGCGGTCGAAGAGCTTGAAGCCCAGCTCCGCCTCCAGCGCGGCCAGCAGCCGGCTCATGCCCGGCTGGCTCATGCCCAGCGAGCGCGCGGCCTCGGTCATCGAGCCCAACGCCATGATCTCGCGGAAGCACTTCAGGCCACGGAGATTCTCGAGCTTCATGGCCGATCAGGCTTGCGGTGCCGCTTCGACATTGAGGACGCGCAGGCTCACACGGGAGGGTGTCCGCGCCCCCAGGTGCAGCGTGTTGCGCGCGACCCGGCACTCCTTCCAGTCGCCCTCCGGCTCGCCCGTGTTGGGGTTGGGGTCGAAGTGCGGGAAGTTGCTGCTGGAGATGTCGATGCGGATGCGGTGCCCCGCCGCGAACCGGTTGGCGCTGGGAAAGGGCTGGATCCTGGCCTCGTAGACCTGCCCCGGCTCCATCAGGCTGGGCTGCTCCCAGCTGTCGCGGTAGCGCATGCGCAGGATGCCGTCGGTGATGTTCAGCGCAAAGCCGTCGGGGTAGTCGGGGCTGGGCGGATAGACGTCGACCAGCTTCACCGTGAAGTCGGTGTCCGGCGCGTCCGACGAGACGAACAGCGTGACGGCGACGTCGCCGGCGAGGTCCACGGGCGCGGCCAGCGGCGCGCTGACGAAGCTCAACACGTCGGGACGCTCTGACAAGTCATGGCCTGTGCCCTCGCAGCCGAAGAAGCGCGCGTCGTCGCGCTGGTCGAATCCTCCCCCCACCATGACCGGAGCGGCCGAGGTGATGGTGCCGCCCATGGACGGCACGGGTTGGCGCGGATCGTAATCGTAGGACAGCGACGCGGCCTCGACGGTCGGCAGCTCCGCGCTCAGCCCGCCATCCGGCTGCAGGTACAGCTCCCTTATCTCGCTGCCCGGCAGGGGCCAGACATCGGCAAAGTGCCAGCGCCCGCCATGGTCCAGGCGCCCCGAGGGCAGCTTGCGGCCGCTGCCGCCGCCCATGATGAAGATCGACACCTGCCGCCCCTCCAAGGGGTTTGCGCTCGCCTCGCCATCGGGCCCGACACGGCCCAGCACGTGATCGAACCAGGCCCGCCTGAGCGACAGATAGTCCGCGGCCAGATTGCCGTCCAGCGTGGACTGGGGCCCGAAGTCGACGTCGCCCGAGTAAGTCTGCGAGCGTCGCCCGTGCACCCAGGGCCCCATGATCAGGGCCGGCTTGCAGCGCTTGACCGCGCTCAACCCCAGGTAGTTGGTGATGGCCGTGCTGGCATAGGGGTCGTACCAGCTGGACATGTGCACGCTGGGCACGTCGGCATAGCCGTCGTAGTGGCCAGCGGCCCACAGCGCGGGGATGCGCCAGTAGTCATCGAAGCAGCCGCGCCGCCATTGCTCGAACAGATAGGCCTCGTACTCCGGCGCGGCCGCCACGGGTGAATGCCCCGGCGACCAGGGCAGGCGCCTGAGCCAATCGTGGATGTCCACCGCCGCCAGCGCGGCGGCTCGCGCGGGGTCGGCCTGCGTGAGCGGACTCAGCCGCGCATGCTTGAGCGCCCAGGTGGCCTGCTTGAGCTCGAAGGCGCCGCCCTGCCGGATGCCGGCATGGAAGGCGCTGGCGAAGCCGCCGGAATCTATCCACTGCGCGGCCAGCCCCGGCGGATTCAGGGCGCCCAGGGCCGTCTGCGTGTGGGCGCAGTAGGACAGCCCCCAGGTCGCGATGCGGCCGTCGCAGAAGGGCTGCGCGCGCAGCCAGGCTAGCGTGTCCGCGCCGTCCTCCGCCTCGTCGAGGTATTTGCGGAACACTCCTTCGGAGCCATAGCGCCCGCGGCAGTCCTGCAGCACGACCACATAGCCATGGCTGGCGAAGTAGCGCGCGATCTCCGGCTTGCTGTGGCCCTCGGGGTGGGCCAGGCTGCGGTCCGCCTCGTTGCTGCCGCGCCGGCTGTAGGGCGTGCGCTCCAGCAGCACCGGCAGCGGCTGCGCCAGGGGCGCGTCGTCCCGGACGGGCCGGTAGACGTCGGTGGCCAGCCGGATCCCGTCCCGCATCGGAACCATATGGGCCGCCATGTCGACCTGATAGGGGCCGTGGTGCAGCGCCGCGGGCAGGGGTCGGGCACTCATGGGCGGTTCTCCTCGCGGCCGGCGGCCAGGCCGACGTTCTGGGCCAGCGTGCGCTCGTCGCGGCGTGCCGTGAAGCTCAGGCCCGGCCGGCCGGCCCAGCTCGCCACCTGGTGGTAGAGCGGGATGACGGCGAGGTCGGCAAACGCCACCGCGGCCGCCTCTTCGACCAGGGCGTCCAGGGCCGGCCCATGCTCGCTCGCGGTGGCCTGCTCCAGCAGCCGGTCCACCCTCGGGTTGCTGTAATGCCCGCGGTTGTTGGCGCCCCAGCCGCGCTTGGCGTCCGGCGTCGCCAGCAGCGAGCGCATCACGTGCAAGGCCTCGCCGGTGGCCGCCCCGAAGCCGTAAAGGTAGAAGCCGTACTCGCGCTTGCTGGCGCGCGGCAGGAAGACATTCTTGGGCACGGTATCGAGCTGCATCTGTATGCCTAGCTTGGCCAGCTGTATGGCCAGCCCCTGCGCCACCAGGGCGTCGTTGGGATAGCGGTTGTTGGGCGCATGTAGGGTCAGGCGGAAGCCGTGCGGATAGCCGGCTTCGGCCAGCAAGGCCCGGGCCTGGGCCAGATCGAAGCGTTCCGGCGGCATCGCGCTGTTGAAGCCCGGCGTGCCCCTGGGGACGATCTGGTTGGCCGGCGTTCCCATGCCGCCCAGCAGTTTGCCGACCAGCTGCTCGCGGTTGATGGCCATCGAGATGGCGCGGCGCACGCGCACGTCCTTGAAGGGATTGACCCCCAGGGGCCGCCCCTGCAGGTCGGTGACGGAGGGGTTGACGTTGCGCTCCAGCTCCATGCCCAGGTAGATCAGCGTCACCGTCGGCGCCTGCCAGAGCTCGAAGCGGGCCTTGCGCCGCAAGGACTCGAGGTCGAACACCGGCACGGCGTCGATGAGGTCGACGGTGCCCGACTCCAGCGCCGCCAGACGCGCGGCGTCCGCCGTCATGTAGCGCACCGTGACGCGCTCGAAGGCGGGCTTGTCGCCCCAGTACTGCTCGAAGCGCCGCAGCTCCAGGCGATCCGCCGGCACCCAGCGCACGAAGCGGTAAGGCCCGGTGCCGATGGCGGCGGCGCCGGCGTTGAACTGCTGCGTCTCCAGCTTGGCGCCCAGCTTGCTGCTGACCATCATCACGGTGGAGATGTTGACCAGGGCCTGGGGGTCGGGCTTGCGCGTCGTCACCCGCACCCGCAGCGGCCCCAGCACCTCGACCTGGCTGATGTTGGCCACGCGCGCCTTGAACGGCGCCGGGCTGTTGGGCACCTTGGCCGCACGCGCCAGGCTGAAGCGGACGTCCTCGGCGTCGAAGGGCTGGCCGTCATGGAACTTCACGTTGGGCCGCAGCGCGATCTCCCATTGCGTCGGGCTGACGCGTTGGGCCGTCAGGGCCAGCGCGGGCTGCAGGCGCAGCTGGGCATCGCGGGTGAACAAGGGCTCGAACATCTGCATCGCCGTGGCCTGGTTGGTGCCCACGGCGGAGAACTGCGGGTCCATGGCGTTGGGCTCCGCCCGCGTCGCGATGACCAGCTCACCGCCGGGAGCCGCCGCGGCGACGCCGCCCCAGGCGCACAGCGCGAACAGCAGGGCCAGGCCCGACCTGAAGAGTCTCTTTCTCGTCACTGGAGTTCCGTCGTCTGATGCAGATGGCAGGCGGCGCCATGCCCCTGCCGCAGGTCGCGCCACTGCGGCACCTGCTGCCGGCAGACCGGCATGGCCCGCGGGCAGCGCGGGTGGAAATGGCAGCCGGGCGGCGGCGCCAGCGGCGACGGGATCTCGCCCAGCACGGGCGTGTAGGCGCCCTGCTGCTTGCCCACCTGCGGCAGGGCCTGCAGCAAGCCCTGGGTGTAGGGGTGTTGCGGGCGCTCGAAGACCTCGTGCACCGGGCCCGCCTCCACCACCCGCCCCAGGTACATGATGACCACGCGATCGCTGACGTGGCGCACCACGGACAGGTCGTGGCTGATGAACAGGCTGGCCAGGCCCAGCTGCCGGCGCAGGTCCATGAAGAGGTTGAGGACCTGCGACTGCACCGACACGTCCAGCGCCGCCACCGGCTCGTCGCACAGCAGCAGCTCGGGCTCCATGGCCAGGGCCCGGGCGATGCCGATGCGCTGGCGCTGCCCGCCGGAGAACTCGTGCGGCCAGCGCCGCGCCGCATCCGGCTGCAGGCCCACCTGGTCCAGCAGGGCCGCCACACGGCCCGCCTGCTCCTGCCGGCTCCAGAGCCCGTGCACGACGGGCGCCTCGCCGATGATGTCCAGCACCCGCAGCCGCGGGTTCAGCGACGCCATCGGGTTCTGGAACACCATCTGCACGCCGCCCGGCGCCGGGCCGCCCTCGGCGGCCAGCGCGCTGCGCCCCCGCCACACGATGCTGCCCTCGGTCGGCCGATCCAGCCCGCAGATGAGGCGGGCCAGCGTGGACTTGCCGCAGCCGCTCTCGCCGACCAGGCCGACGACCTCGCCGGGCTGGATCTGCAGCGACACGCCGTCCACCGCATGCACGACCTGGCCCCGCGCCGCCTTGCCGCCCATCCAGCCGCGCGCGCGCGCCAGCAGGCTCGCCGGCCGGCTGAAGCGCCGCACGACCTGCCGCACGTCCAGCAGCGGCGGCGTTGTGTTGAGAGAGTTCACGGACGACATCCAGTCGGTCAAATCAAGGGGTGATGGCACAGGGCCGAGCGCGGCGCCGCGGCGCCGCCCAGGCGCACCACCGGCACCGGCGTCGCACAGCTCGCATCGGCGCGCGCGCAGCGCTCGCGGAAGCCGCAGCCCGGATCCAGGCCCGGCTTGCTGCTCACCATGCCGGGGATCTGCTTGAGCTTCTGGCCCGGCGTGTTGGCGGCGGGCAGGGAATCCAGCAGCCCGCGCGTGTAGGGGTGGGCGGGTGCGGCCAGCACCTCGTGCGTGGGGCCCTGCTCCACGATGCGCCCCCGGTACATCACGGCCACGCTCTGCGTCAGGCCCTCGACGACGCCCAGGTCATGCGTCACCCAGACCGCCGCCATGCCCTCCTCGCGGGCCAGGCTCTGGAACTCCGCGAGGATCTGGCTCTGGATGGTCACGTCCAGCGCGGTGGTGGGCTCGTCGGCCAGGATCACGCTGGGCCGGTTCAGCAGCGCAATGGCGATCGCGACACGCTGGCGCATGCCGCCGGAGAGCTGGTGCGGATACTGCTGCAGGCGCTCCACCGGCGACGGAATGCCCACCCGGCCCAGCATCTGCGCGGCCAGTTCCTGCGCCTGCGCGTCGCTGACGCGGCGGTGCGCACGCACGGCCTCCACCATCTGGCTGCCTATGCGCAGCACCGGGTTCAGCGCGGTGGTCGGGTCCTGGAAGATCAGCGCGATGTCGCGGCCGCGCTTCTCGCGCAGCTGGGCCTCGCTGAGCGCGGCCAGGTCCTCGCCCTGCAGCAGCACCTGGCCCGCCGTCACGCGGCCCGGCGCATTGATCATGCCCATGATGGCGCGCGCGGTCATGGACTTGCCCGAGCCCGATTCGCCGACCAGGCCCAGCACCTCGCCGCGGCGCACGCTCAGGCTGACGCCGTCCAGCGCATGCAGCGGCCCGGCGGGCGTGTCGAACACGACGCTCAGGCCCTCGACACGCAGCGGCGTCTCGTCGGCGCTGGCAGGCCGTGCGGGCGCCGCCCGGCGGGACGACGCGCCGTCCAGCGGCAGCATGACGCCCTTGCGCAGCCGCGGGTTGAAGTACTCGCGCAGCCGGTCGCCGACCAGGTTGAGGCTGCCCACCAGCAGCAGCAGCGCCAGGCCCGGGTAGAGGCTGATCCAGTAGTCGCCGTTGAGCAGGAACTGCGAGCCGTTGGCGATCAGCAGGCCCAGCGAGGGCTCGCTGACCGGCAGGCCGATGCCGAGGTAGCTCAGCGTGGACTCCAGCAGGATGGCGCTGGCCACCTGGATGGTCAGCACCACCAGCAGCGGCGGCAGGCAGTTGGGCAGCAGATGCTTGAGCAGCATGCGCCACAGCGGCAGCCGCAGCACGCGGGCGGCGTCCATGTACTCCTGGTGCACCTGCGGCAAGGCGGCGGCGCGCGCCGTGCGCGCGAACGGCGCCCACTGCACGATGATCAGCGCCAGCACGATCTTGTCCAGGCCCTTGCCCAGCACCGCCAGCAGGATCAGCGCGACCAGCAGCGTCGGGAAGGACAGTTGCAGGTCCACCAGCCGCATCAGCAGCGCGTCCACGCGCCCGCCGCGATAGGCGCTGAACAGGCCCACCGTGACGCCGACGGCGAAGGCCACCAGGCCCGCGGTCAGGCCCACCATCAGGCTCATGCGCAGGCCGTAGAGGATGGCCGACAGCACGTCGCGGCCCAGCACGTCGCTGCCGAACAGGTAGTGGACGCCCGACGCCGCCGCCTGCAGCGGCGCCGTGCGGCTGTCCTCCAGCCTCAGGCTGGCCAGGTCATAGGGGTTCTGCGGCGCCAGCCAGGGCGCGAGGGCCGCCCCCAGCAGCAGCAGCAGCAGCACACCCAAGGCCGCAACGGCCGCCGGGCTGCGGGCGTATTCGCGCCAGAACTCCGCGAACGGTTTGGAGGCGGCGCTCATCGGGCCTGGTCCAGCCGCACGCGCGGATCGAGCGCGGAGTAGAGAAGGTCAACCACGAGATTGATGGTGATGAAGATGACGACGACGACCATCAGATAGGCCACGATCACGGGCCGGTCCAGCACGGCGATGCTGTCGACGATGAGCTTGCCCATGCCGGGCCAGGCAAACACCGTCTCGGTGACGACGGCGAACGCGATCAGGCCGCCGAACTCCATGCCGGTGACGGTGAGCACCGGCACCATGACGTTCTTCAGCGCATGCACGCCCAGGATGCGGGCGCTGGCGATGCCCTTGGAGCGTGCGTAGTCGATGTAGTCCATCGTCAGCGCCTCGCGCATCGCATTGGCGGTCAGCCGCGTCACCATGGAGATCTTGAACAGCGCCAGGTTGAGCGCCGGCAGGATCAGGTGGCTGAAGCGGTCCCAGCTCAGCAGCGGCCCGCTGCCGCGCCCGCTGGACGGCAGCCAGCCCAGCAGCACCGAGAACACCAGCACCAGCATCAGGCCCTGCCAGAAGCTGGGGAAGGACACGCCCAGGATGGAGCCCGTCTGTATGGCGCGCCCCGGCAGTGACTGCGGCTTCGCGCCCGCCCACAGCCCCAGCGGCACGCCCAGCAGCAGCGCCAGGGCCAGCGCGGTCGTCGCCAGCTCCAGCGTCGCCGGCAGGCGCTCCAGGATCAGCTCCAGCGCGGGCTGGTTGTAGACGAAGGAGCGCCCCATCTCGCCCTGCAGCGCATTGGCGACGAAGTGGCCGTACTGCACCCAGACGGGCTGGTCCAGCCCCAGCGTGCGTATGGCCTCCAGGCGCTCCAGCTGCGTGGCCTCGGGGTCGATGAGGATGTCGGCCGGATTGCCGATGACGAAGACGCCGAAGAACACCAGCGCCGACATCAATGCCACGACCAGCAGGCTTTGCAGCAGGCGCCGAATCAGAAACCCCATCACGGTGAGCTACCCCCGTCCTTGAACTGTTGCCGGCCGGATCAGAAGCGCACCGCCGCCTTCACATACACATAGCGTCCGCGGGGATCGTAGGTGCCGATGTTGAAGTTGTTGTCGGTGGCGCCCGCCAGATAGGACAGCGGCGGCTTGCGGTCGAACAGGTTGTTGACGCCCAGCGACACCGAGTGCAGGCGCTTGGGATCGGCGCCAAAGCTGTAGGACATCGACAGGTCGTTGGTGACCGCGGCCGACACGGGCGTGGGGACGAACAGCTTGGTCGTCGGATCCTGCACGGACTCGGTGTAGCCGCCCATGTAGCGCAGCGCCCAGTTCACGCCCCAGGCGCCCTGCTGCCAGGCCAGCGAGAAGCTGCCCTTGACGCGTGCATAAGCCTTGCGGCTGATGCCCGTGCCCTGCAGCTGCTGGTGGATGCTGCTGCCGTCGGTCTGCGGCAGCACCTGCTCGAAGCGATCCAGATAGGACAGGCTCAGCGCCGAGCTGAAGGCGCCCAGCGACTGGGTGCGCCAGCCGTAGCGCATGCTGCTGTCCACGCCGGCAACGCGCAGCGAGGCCAGGTTCAGATAGGCGGCCGTCAGGTTGGCGATGCTGCCGTCGGCATTGCGCTCCACCACCTCGCAGCCCCGCCCGGTGCGGGCGCACAGCGCCAGCAGCGTGGTGGCGTCGATGGTCTGGATGGTGTTGTCCATCTTGATGTCGTACCAGTCCATGGACCAGGAGAACTCCCTGAGCGCCGCGGGCGTGAAGACGAAGCCCACCGAGCGGTTCAGCGAGGTCTCGGGCTTCAGCGCCGGGTTGCCGCCAGTGATGCCGGGCACCTTGCCCGCCGTCGTCGCCGCCTGGCTGTAGCTGGGCGGCACGCCCGCACAGCCCGGCAGGCCCGCGCCGCCGCCGTCGCAGGGGTCGGCGCTGATGGGGAAGACCGTGCTGCGCAGGCCGCCGTACAGCTCCAGGATGTTGGGCGCACGGAAGCCCTGGGCCACGTCGCCGCGGATCATCAGGTCCTGCACCGGGCGCCAGTTCAGGCCCAGCTTGCTGTTCAGCGTGTCGCCGAAATTGCTGTAGCGGCTGTGGCGGGTCGCCAGCGTGGCCTCCAGCGAATGCACGCCGGGCCGCTTGGACAGCAGCGGCGCCTTGAACTCGGCATAGGCCTCGCTCAGGTGGTAGCGGCCATCGGTGGGCGTGCTGGCCGTGCCGGTCGTCGTCGTCGAGCCCGAGTACTTGGGCGTCGCGTTCAGGAAGGCGTCCGGATGGTCATAGGCGCTTTCCTCCCGGTACTCGACGCCGGCCGCGAAGGCCAGCATGCCGGCCGGCAGGCGCATCACATCGCCGGTGATGTTGGCGGTGAAGTCCACGGACTTGGTGCCGTTGCGCCCCACCAGCGCCGGCGCGCGCGCCGCGTCGGCCATGGCCGTGGTCAGTGGCCCGAACAGGGCGATGGGCGTGCACTGGTTGGCCGTGCAGCGGGCCACGTCGCCTATGCCCAGCGCCACGTTCTCCAGGTTCAGCTGGTTCAGCGCGGTGAAGCTGGCCTTGTTCTCGGCCTGGCTGACGAACGCGTTCCAGGTCCAGCCGTTGGCCAGCGAACCATCCAGGCCCAGGCCGAAGCGCGTCGTCTCGACCTTCTGCAGGTTGAAGCGGTTGCCGACCTCGGTCATGGTCCGGTTGACCGTGAAGCCGCTCAAGGCCGTGCCGAAGGGGTTGAAGGGATGGTTGGCGGGCATGACCTGGCCCTTCATGCCGGAGCCGCCTATCACCAGCGCGGCGGGGCCGAACCTCTGGCTGGACTCGCGGGTGTTGTAGAGGCCCTCGAAGATCAGGTCCAGCGAATCGCTCAGCACCACCCGCGACTGCCCGTAGAGCGCCTTGCGCTCCGAGGGGCCGATGAGGTAGCCGTCGGTGTTGGTGTCGTAGACATCGCTGGCCAGCTTGGGCCGGAAGTCCGCCGGCTTGCTGCCGGTACTGCCGTCGACGCGGGTGAAGGCCTTGCCGCCCTGCACGCCGGGCACCACGTAGACGCCGCCGGGCAGCTGGGTGCTCTGGATGGGCTGGTAGCGGGCCAGCGCCCAGTCCCGATCCGTCGTCGCGATGGGGTCGGACTTGGCGACCGACAGCGAGACCAGCGCGCTGCCCCAGTCACCCGACTGGCCCCACAGCGCGTCGGCACTGTGGCTGCGCCCGTCGCCGCGGCTGCTGACGCCCGTCTGCAGGTTGAGCTGTCCGCCCTGGTACTTCTGGTAGGTGATGATGTTCACGACGCCGGCGATGGCGTCCGAGCCGTAGATCGCCGTGGCGCCGTCCAGCAGGATCTCGACGTTCTGCACCGCCGCCAGCGGGATGGTGTTGAGGTCGACGAAATCCCGGAACGAGCGCGAACCGGCCCCCACCACCCAGCGCCGTCCGTTCACCAGCACCAGCACCCGGTTGGGCTCCAGATTGCGCAGGTTCACCGAGCTGCTGCCATGCGAGGTGCCCTGGGAGCCGTTGGAGTTCGCACTGGAACCGACCGAGGGCAGCTGCTGCAGCAGGTCGCCCACCGAGCTCACGCCGGTCGCCTCGATCTCCTTGCGGTTCACCGTGACCACCTGGTTGGGCGCGCTCTCGTCCAGGCGCCGGATGCGCGAGCCCACGACGAGGACGGCGTCGAGCTTGCTTGCATCGCCCTGCGCCACCGCCTCGAGGGGCGTCACCGCCATGACCGTGGGCAGCGCAAGCGCCGCCATGGCCGCTGCGGAAACAGAACTGAGACCGCTCACGGAATCGAACGATCGCAGGGAACGAAAGGGCGCGCGAAGCATAGATAAGCCTTGCTGTTTTGTTGGAAGACCACTCAGGGAAGAACGCTGAGACGGGGCTGGGAGGAAGAATAGGTTTGCCCGCCCCGCCCATGCAACTTCATTGCATTTCAAGATGAGTCCATGCTGGCTTGGTATGGACTGACGAGCAGCCCGCCCCGGGGCATGCCGCCGCTCGCGCTCGGGGTCAGGAGGGGGCGCGCCGGCCGGCTCAGGTCACCGGCGCCGGATTGAACAGCACCAGGCTGTTGTGCAGCCTCCAGTGCTCGGCCCAGGTCTTGCGGCGGCCGCTGGCCACGTCCAGCAGCAGGCGGAACAACTCCCAGCCCATCTCCTCGATGCTGGCCTCGCCGTCAGCGATGCGGCCGGCATTGACGTCCATCAGGTCGTGCCAGCGCTTCGCCAGCTCGGTGCGCGTGGCGACCTTGACGACCGGGCATTCGGCCAGGCCATAAGGCGTGCCGCGGCCGGTGGTGAAGACATGCAGGTTCATGCCGGCGGCCAGTTGCAGCGTGCCGCAGATGAAGTCGCTGGCCGGCGTGGCGGCATAGACCAGGCCGCGCTGCGCGCGCCCGAGCTTGTCGCCCGGCGACAGCACATGCGAGATCGCCGCGCTGCCGCTCTTGACGATGGAGCCCATGGCCTTCTCGGCGATGTTGGACAGGCCGCCGGCCTTGTTGCCCGGCGTGGTGTTGGCGGCGCGATCGACGCGGCCGCGCTCCAGGTAGCGGTCATACCAGCCCAGCTCGCGGACTATTGCCCCGGCCACCTCGGGCGTGGCGGCGCGACTGGTGAGCTGCTCGACGGCGTCGCGCACCTCGGTGTTCTCGCTGAACAGGACGGTGGCGCCGGCCCGCACCAGCAGGTCGGCGCAGAAGCCCACGGCCGGATTGGCCGTCACGCCCGAAAAGGCATCGCTGCCGCCGCACTGCACACCCACGACCAGTTCGCTGGCCGGCACCGTCTCGCGGCGGCGGGCGTTCAGCCGCTCCAGGTGCGGCCGGGCGCTCTGCACGATGTGCTCCAGCATGGACATGAAGCCCACATGGGCGTCGTCCTGCAGGCAGATGGTCTCGGGGCCGGCGTCGGCGCCGCGTTCATCCGTGATGGTGAACGAACCCGGCGGCAGCAGCCGCGCGGGCTGCAGCTTCTCGCAGCCCAGGCTGACCACCATGAGCTCGCCGCCGAAGTTGGGGTTGAGCGAAATGTTCCTCAGCGTGCGGATGGGAATGACGGCGTCCGGCGCGTCGATGGCCACGCCGCAGCCATAGCTGTGCTCCAGGCCCACCACGTCGTCCACGTTGGGATACAGCGGCAGCAGCTGGGCCTTGATGCGCGCCACGGCCTGGGCGACGACGCCGGCCACGCATTGCACGGTGGTGGTGATGGCCAGGATGTTGCGCGTGCCCACCGAGCCGTCGGCATTGCGGTAGCCCTCGAAGCTGTAGCCCGTGAGCGGCTCGGCGGCGGGCGGCTTCACGGTGGCGACGGGCAGGCCCGCCAGCGCGCGGGCCGACGGCAGCTGCAGCAGGCGCTCATGCACCCAGCTGCCGGCGGCGATGCGCCGCAGCGCATGGCCTATGGGCACGCCATAGCGCAGCACCGCCTCGCCCGCCTCGATGTCGCGCAGCGCGAGCTTGTGGCCCTGCGGCACCTTGTCCCGCAGCACCAGGCCGGCGCCGGGCACGCCGTCCGGCAGCAGGGTGCCCGCCGGCAGCCCGCCGTCGTTGGCGACGATGGCGACGTTGTCCTCGTCGCGCATGCGCAAGGTCAGCGGGGGGCGGGGGGAAACGGCATGCATATCCGGTGGCGCAATGGCTAAAGTGCGGTCAGTCTCGTTGTACGTCGTCCAGTTGTCGTACAACACCGCCACTGTAGACGCCCAGACTGCCTCAAAACCTCGGGACAACCCGCGCATGCAAGCCCCCGCTCCCCGCCGCCGCCCCCGCACGCTGGCCCTAGAACTGGTCGAACGCTTCAGCGAGCGCATCCGCGCCGGCCAGCTGCAGCCCGGCGACAAGCTGCCCACCGAGGCGGCCATCATGGCGGCCTTCGAGGTCAGCCGCACCGTCGTGCGCGAGGCCATCTCCAAGCTGCAGGCGGCGGGCCTGGTGGAGACCCGCCACGGCATCGGCACTTTCGTGCTGGGGACCGGCGACGCACCGTCGTTCAAGCTCACGCCGGAGCAGTTCGGCACGCTGCAGGACGTCATCGCCGTGCTGGAGCTGCGCATGGGCCTGGAGACCGAGGCCGCCGGCCTGGCCGCACAGCGGCGCACGCCGGACAACCTTGCCGCGCTGCGCCAGGCCCTGGATGCGGCGATTGCCGCCGTCGAAGCCGGTCAGGACTCGGTCGCGGCCGATTTCCAGTTCCACCTGGAGATCGCCCGCGCGACGCAGAACAGCCATTTCACCGAGCTGATGGCGACGCTGGGCGCCCAGATCATCCCGCGCGCCCGGCTGGAGCCGGCCGCAGACCTGCACGCCGCACGGCCATCCGAGGGCACTCAACGCCCACCCGACGGGACGGCGCAAAGCGCGAACCTGGCCTATATGCGGCGCGTGAACACCGAGCACGAGAACATCCTGGACGCCATCGCCAGCCAGGATGCCGAATCGGCCCGCGCGGCCATGCGCACCCACCTCTCCAACAGCCGCGAACGCCGCCGCCGCGCCCAGGCCGAAGCCGGCTGAGCCCGGAACAGGCGGCGCTCGCCGCGGGTTTCCACCAGGCCCAGGGCCTTCAGTTCAAGTTGTACGATGACATACAACTAGGCGACGTTCCAGCCGCCCCGCCCGCAACTCCTGAAGACCGCCTCCATGTCGCCCCAAGAACTCAAAGCCGTGCTGCAGGCCGGCCTGCTGTCCTTTCCGCTGACCGACTTCGACGCGCAGCTGAACTTCGCACCCCGGGCCTATGCCGACCGGCTGGAGTGGCTGCAGCCCTATGGCGCCTCGGCGCTGTTCGCGGCCGGCGGCACGGGCGAGTTCTTCTCGCTGGAGCCCGCCGAGTACAGCCAGGTCATCCAGGTGGCGCTGCAGACCTGTCGCGGCCGCACGCCCATCCTGGCCGGCGCCGGCGGCGGCACGACGCTGGCCATCAAGTACGCCCAGGAGGCCGAACGCCTGGGCGCGCAAGGCGTGCTGCTGCTGCCGCACTACCTGACCGAGGCCGGCCAGCCCGGCCTGATCCGGCATGTCGAGGCCGTCTGCAACAGCGTCAGCCTGGGCGTCGTCGTCTACAACCGCGGCGCCTGCAAGCTGACGCCGGCCTCGCTGCAGATCCTGGCCGACCGCTGCCCCAACCTGATCGGCTTCAAGGACGGCCTGGGCGACATCGAGCGCTTCGTCGCCATCCGCCAGACGCTGGGCAAGCGCTTCGCCTACCTGGGCGGCCCGCCCACGGCCGAGGTCTTCGCCGGCGCCTACAAGGCCATGGGCTGCCCGGTCTACTCCTCCGCCGTCTTCAACTTCATCCCGAAGACGGCCATGGAGTTCTACAACGCCCATGCCGCCGACGACCGCGCCACCTGCGAGCGCCTGATCCGCGACTTCTTCCTGCCCTATGTCGCGCTGCGCAACCGCGGCGAGGGCTATGCGGTGTCCATCGTGAAGGCCGGCGCCACGCTGGTGGGCCACAGCGCCGGCCCGGTGCGCCCGCCGCTGTCCGACCTGCTGCCCGACGAGGTCGAGCAGCTCAGCGCCCTGATCGCGCCGCTGGGCCCGCAGTAAGCCGGGCCCGCCCGGGGCGGTGGCCGCCCTCCCCGTCATGCAGGCGCTGGGCGACAGTGAAGAAGGCGAATGCGCTATACACCCGCCCTGGCCTGGGCGGACGCGAAGACGCGCTCGCGATGCAAGACCTGATCCCCGGCTGGATCTTCAACCCCAAGCGCACCGCGCTGGACCGCTGAGCAGCATGCACAAGAACCTCATCAATGGCGAATGGCTGGACGGCCCCGCTGCCTCCCGCAACATCAACCCCTCCGACACCCGTGACGTCATCGGCGAGTACGCCCAGGCCGACGCGGCCCAGGCGGAGCTGGCCATCGCGGCCGCGACGGCCGCCTTCCCGGCCTGGAGCCTGTCCACGCCGCAGCAGCGCTTCGACATCCTGGACGCCGTCGGCAGCGAAATCCTGGCCCGCCGCGCCGAACTGGGCGACCTGCTGGCCCGCGAGGAAGGCAAGACGCTGCCCGAGGCCATAGCCGAGGTCCAGCGCGCCGGCAACATCTTCAAGTTCTTCGCCGGCGAGGCGCTGCGCCCGGGTGGCGAGAGCCTGCCCTCGGTGCGCCCCGGCGTGGGCGTGGAGGTCACGCGCGAGGCCATAGGCGTCGTGGGCCTGATCACGCCGTGGAACTTCCCCATCGCCATTCCCGCCTGGAAGATCGCGCCGGCCCTGGCCTGGGGCAATTGCGTGGTCTTCAAGCCGGCCGACCTGGTGCCCGGCTCGGCCTGGGCGCTGGCCGAGATCCTGTCGCGCGCGGGCCTGCCGGCCGGCGTGTTCAACCTCGTCATGGGGCGCGGCTCGGTGGTCGGCGAGAAGCTGCTGCACGACACGCGCGTGGCCGGCGTCAGCTTCACCGGCTCGGTGGCCACCGGCCAGAAAGTGGCCGCCGCCTGCGTGGCCCGCCAGGCCCGCTTCCAGCTCGAGATGGGCGGCAAGAACCCCATGATCGTGCTGGACGACGCCGACCTGGGCGTGGCGGTGAACGCCGCCGTCAACAGCGGCTTCTTCTCCACCGGCCAGCGCTGCACGGCGTCCTCGCGCCTCATCGTCACCGCAGGCATCCACGACCGCTTCATCGCCGCCATGGTCGAGAGGATGAAGGCGCTGAAGGTGGACGACGCACGCAAGGCCGGCACCGACATCGGCCCCGTCGTCGACGCCAGCCAGCTGGGCCAGGACCTGGACTACATCGCCATCGCCCAGGCCGACGGCGGCCGGCTGGCCCAGGGCGGCGAACGCATGGAGAAGAACACCGACGGCGCGCCCGGCTTCTACCTGACGCCGGCGCTGATCACGGACACGACGCCGGCGATGCGCATCAACCGCGAGGAGGTGTTCGGCCCCGTCGTCAGCGTGCTGCGCGCCCGCGACTACGAGCACGCGCTGGCGCTGGCCAACGACACCCCCTTCGGCCTGGCCGCCGGCATCGCGACGACCTCGCTGAAGCATGCCACCCACTTCAAGCGGCATTCGCAGGCCGGCATGGTCATGGTCAACCTGCCCACCGCCGGCGTGGACTACCACGTGCCCTTCGGCGGCCGCAAGGGCAGCAGCTACGGCCCGCGCGAGCAGGGCCGCCACGCCGCCGAGTTCTACACGACGCTGAAGACGGCCTACACCCAGGCCTGACAGCCTCTCGAAACCGGGCCGGCCGACAATCCGGCAGCCCGCGCCCGACGGCGCCCCGCCACGCCCACCGCTTGATCGACAGATGATGCATTGCGCGCGTTTCCCGCTGCTGGCCGCCCTGCTGGCGCTGGCCGGCTGCGCCGCCCCGCCGCCGCCGCAACAGCCCCCCGCCCCGGCCGGCCTGCAGCAGGCCTGGGTGCAGGCCGTCGCCGGCCCGGCCTGGGCCGTGCGCGCGCTGACCGGCGACGCCGCCTGTCCCATGCTGAGCTGGGCCGGCGGCAGCGCCGCCATGCAGCAGCGCAGCGCGCCCGGCGAGGAGCCCGCGCCACCCGGCAACGCCCAGCCCGAACGCCAGCCCAGCCGCTTCACGCTGCGCGCCTGCGAGGCCCCTTGGCCGGCAGGCGCCGCCAGCGTGCAGCTGGGCGGCGTGACGCTGCCAGCCCCCGCCGCCGAGCCGCGCCGCATCCTCGTCATCGGCGACACCGGCTGCCGCCTGAAGGCCAGCGAGCGCGAATTCCAGCCCTGCAACGACGCCAGCGGCTGGCCCTTCGCCCGCGTGCTGGCGCGCGCGCTGGCGCTGGCACCCGACCTGGTCATCCACGTCGGCGACTACCACTACCGCGAGAGCCCCTGCCCGGCCGCCATGGCCGGCTGCGCCAATAGCGCCTGGGGCTATGGCGACGACGCCTGGCAGGCCGACTTCTTCCGGCCCGCCAGGGCGCTGCTGGCGGCCGCGCCCTGGGTCTTCGTGCGCGGCAACCACGAGGCCTGCAGCCGCGCCGGCCAGGGCTGGCTGCGCTATCTCGACGCCGAGACGGGCCCGGCGCGTTCCTGCCAGCCCGGGGCGGGCGGCGGCGGCGCCAACGACGGCGACTTCACGGCGCCCTTCGCCGTGCCGCTGTCGCCGCGCAGCCAGCTCATCGTCTTCGACTCGGCCGAGGTCGGCAGCGGCACGCCGCCGCGCGGCTCGCCGGCCTGGACGCGCTGGCGCCAGCAACTGGACCGCGTGGCCCAGCTGTCGGGCGAGCGTGCGCAAAGCCTGTTCGCCAGCCACCATCCCAGCCTGGCCTTCGCCCCCGGCCTGCTCGGCACGCCCAGCCCTGCCCGCTCCGGCCTGACGCCGCTGCTGCGGGACGCCTTCGGCGCGCGCCTGTTCCCGCCCGGCGTCCAGGCCACGCTGCACGGCCATCTGCACCTGCACGAGCTGCTGGGCTTCGCGAGCAACCAGCCCGCCAGCCTGGTCATAGGCAATGGAGGCTCCGCCGCCTACGGCCATGTCGGCACCGCCGCGGCGCTGCAGGCCGAGCCGCTGCCGGGCGTGCGGCTGGAGACCTTCGACAGCCACACCGAGTTCGGCCTGACGCTGCTGACGGCCACGCCCGAGGGCTGGCTGCTGCAGGCCTTCAACGCGCTGGGCCAGCCGCTGGCCAGCTGCAGCCTGGCGGGCCAGAAGCTGCGCTGCTGACGCGCCGCGCCTGCGCCGGTGAGATTCGTCATGCCGGGCCGCCTCGAGCCGGCGCATTCCGTCAATTCAGCCCCGATTTGAAGGGTTTCCGCAGGGTAAATCGGGCCTGCCTCGGGGGTGGCCCAGCTACACTCAAGCCCACCTGTCAAGCTGTTTTTGCCAGGATCACGTTGATCACAGGACTCGCCTTCATGAGCTCCAAAATGAAAGTCGCCGGCTGGGTCGCCCTCGGCGCCGTCGCGGGTGCCCTCACCACGATGCAGTTGCAGGCCAATGCCCGCAGCAGCCTGTTGCCGCTGGACGAGATGCAGCAGCTCGCGGCCGTCTTCGGCATCGTCAAGAGCGATTACGTCGAACCGGTCGACGAGAAGAAGCTGATCAACGACGCGATCGCCGGCATGGTCTCCGGCCTGGACCCGCATTCGCAGTTCTTCGACAAGAAGAGCTTCAAGGAATTCCGCGAGGGCACCACCGGCAAGTTCGTCGGCGTGGGCATAGAGATCGGCATGGAAGACGGCCTCGTCAAGATCGTCTCGCCCATCGAAGGCTCGCCCGCCTTCCGCGCCGGCCTGAAGAGCGGCGACCTGATCAGCCGCATCGACGACACGGCCGTGCGCGGCCTGTCGCTGGACCAGGCGGTCAAGAAGATGCGCGGCGAACCGGCCACCAAGGTCAGCCTGTCCATCTACCGCAAGGCCGAGAACCGCAGCTTCCCTGTGACCATCACGCGCGAAGAGATCAAGGTGCAGAGCGTGCGCGCCAAGGTCATCGAGCCGGGCTATGCATGGATACGCGTGAGCCAGTTCCAGGACCGCACCGTCGACGACTTCGCGAAGAAGCTCGAGGAGATCTACAAGCAGGAGCCCCGCCTCAAGGGCCTGGTGCTGGACCTGCGCAACGACCCGGGCGGCCTGCTGGACGGCGCCATCGCGATCTCCGCGGCCTTCCTGCCCAAGGACGTGGAGGTGGTGTCCACCAACGGCCAGATCGCCGAGTCCAAGGCCAGCTACAAGGCCACCCCCGAGGATTACCGCCGCCGCAGCGGCGACGACCCCATCAAGCGCCTGCCCGTCGCGCTGAAGACCGTGCCGCTGGTGGTGCTGGTCAACGAGGGCTCGGCCAGCGCCGCCGAGATCGTCGCCGGCGCGCTGCAGGACCACAAGCGCGCCACCGTCATGGGCGCCCAGACCTTCGGCAAGGGCTCGGTGCAGACCGTGCGCCAGCTAGGCCCCGAGACGGCGCTGAAGATCACGACGGCGCGCTACTACACGCCCAGCGGCCGCTCCATCCAGGCCAAGGGCATCGTGCCCGACGTGCTGCTGGACGAGACCGCCGAGGGCAATGTGTTCGCCGCGCTGCGCATGCGCGAGGCCGACCTCGAGAAGCACCTGAACAACGGCCCCGAGGACAACGAGGCCCGCCTGAAGGCCCGCGAGGAGGCCCGCCAGAAGCTGGAAGCCGAGTACGCCAAGCGGGCCGAGCCGCCCAAGCCCCTGCCCGAGTTCGGCAGCAGCGAGGACTTCCCGCTGGTCCAGGCCCTGAACCAGCTCAAGGGCCAGCCCGTCATCGCCTCCAAGACGGCGCTGGAACGCAAGGCCGAGGCCAAGCCCAACGACTGATCCTCGTCCCCGACCTCATACAAGACGGGCCTCGCAAGAGGCCCGTTTCTTTTGCTGGCCCGCTTGCGCTCAGCGGGAGCGCCAGGCGATGGCCAGCGCCGCCAGCGCGGCCGCGGCGCCCAGCGCCGGCACCGCACGCCAGCCCAGCGCCGCCAGCAGCGCCGAGCCCAGCGCCGCGCCGCTGGCCATGCCGACGAACATCGCGCTGACCAGCACGGCATTGAGCCGGCTGCGCGAGGCCGGGTCCAGGCTGTAGACCACGCTCTGGTGCGAGACCAGCGCCGCCTGCACGCCCAGGTCGAACACCACCGCCACCGCCACCAAGAGCCACAGCGAGGCCGGCGCCAGCGCCTGCACCGCAAAGCACAGGAACACCAGCAGCGCCCCGACGCGTATCACCGCCTGCGGCCCGCGCCGGTCGGCCAGACCGCCGGCCAGCGGCGCGGCCAGCGCCCCCGCCGCACCCGCCAGGCCGAAGGCACCGGCGACCGCGCTGCCCTGGCCGAAGTCCGGCCCGGCCAGCACCAGGGCCAGCGTGGACCAGAAGGCGCTGAAGGCGAGCGACAGCAGGCCCTGGGCCAGCGCCGCACGGCGCAGCGCCGCATGCTGGCGCCACAGCCCGGCCATGGAGGCCAGCAGCGCGCCATAGCCGGCCTGCGTCGCCGGCACGAAGCGCGGCAGGCCGCGCCACAGCAGCGGGATCAGCAGCGCGACGGCGACGGCGGCGCTCGCATAGACCGCCCGCCAGCCGGCCAGCGCCGCCAGCGACCCCGCCGCCACGCGCGACAGCAGGATGCCCAGCAGCAACCCCGTCATGACCTGGCCCACCCGCTTGCCGCGCTCGGCCTCGGGGGCCAGCGTCGCCGCGGCGGGCACCAGGTCCTGGGCCAGCGTGGCCGTCAGGCCTATGGCCACGCTGGCCACGCACAGCGCCGCGAAGCCGGGCGCCAGCGCGGCCAGCGCCAGCGCCGCCACCAGCGTCCCGGCCTTGACGACGATGATGCGGCGGCGGTCGTAGCGGTCGCCCAGCGGTGACAGCAGCAGGATGGCCGCGCCATAGCCCAGCTGGGTCAGCGTGGGCAGCAGGCCTATGGTGGCGCTGCCCACGCCGAACTGCTCGGCCAGCAGGCCCAGCAGCGGCTGCACGTAATAGATGGAGGCGACGGCCAGGCCGGTGGCGGTGGCGAGCAGCAGCGTCAGCGCGGGGCCCAGCGTGGCCGGCACGGCGGCGGGAGAGGGAGTGGACTTCATGGCGCCGCAGTGTGGCCAGCCCGGGCAAGACCCGCTAGACGCAGAGGCCGCCTGACTGCCATACGCTACACGCATGAGCACCACCTCCGATCGTCTGCAGCTGATGCAGACCTTCATCCGCATCGTCGAAGCCGGCAGCCTGTCCGCCGCGGCACGCCAGCTGGGCACCACCCAGCCCACCGTCAGCCGGCGGCTGCAGGCGCTGGAACAGCAGTTCGGCCAGCCGCTGATCCAGCGCTCCACGCACGCGCTGCGCCTGACCGCCACCGGCGAGCGCGCGCTGGAGCGCGCCAAGGCCCTGGCCGCCGAATGGGAGGACTTCGAGCATTCGCTGCGCGCCGAACCCGCGCGGCCCGCCGGACTGCTGCGCGTGCAGGTGCCGCATGCCTTCGGCCAGGAGCAGCTGATCGCGCCGCTGGTGCGGGCGCTGCAGGATGCGCCGGGCCTGCGCGTGGACTGGCTGCTGAACGACGCCGCGCCCAACTTCATCGAGCAGGGGCTGGACTGCGCCATTCGCGTCGGCGGCCGCGCCGAGGGCGCCGTCGTCGCCATCCCGCTGGCCCGCGTGCCACGGGTGCTGGTGGCGTCGCCGGCGCTGCTGGCCGGGCGCAGCATCGAGGAGCCCGAGGCGCTGGCCGAGCTGCCCTGGATCGCGCTCTCCACCTTCTACCGCCAGGAGCTGCAGCTGGAGCGCGACGACGGCGTGCGCCAGCGCCTGCCCATACGCCCGCTGCTGGCCACCGACAGCCTCTACGCCACCCGCGAGGCCGCACGCCTGGGCCTGGGCGCGGCGCTGCTGTCGGGCTGGGCAGTGCGCCAGGACATCGCCGACGGCCGCCTCGTGCACCTGCTGCCGCGCTGGCGCGGCCCGGCGCTGCCGGTGCAGCTGCTCTATCCCAACCCGCCGGCGCCGACGGCGCGGCTGCGCTATTTCATCGAGGCCATGCGGCGCAGCATGGCCGAACCGCTCTGGCCCGATATGCTGCCCATGCCATGACCGACGACGACCTGCTGCGCTACTCCCGCCACCTGCTGCTCGACGAGATCGGCATCGAGGGCCAACAGCGCCTGCTCGACGCCAACGCCCTCGTCATCGGCGCGGGCGGCCTGGGCTCGCCGGTGGCGCTCTACCTCGCGTCGGCCGGTGTCGGGCACATCACGCTGGTCGACCACGACACCGTGTCGCTGACCAATCTGCAGCGCCAGATCGCCCACGACATGGGCAGCCTGGACCGGCTCAAGGTGGAGTCCGCCGCGGCGCGCATGGCGGCGCTGAATCCCGGCGTGCGCACCCGTGCGCTGGCCCTGCGCGCCGACGCCGCGCTGCTGGACGCCGAAGTGCCGGCTGCCGACGTCGTCCTCGACTGCAGCGACAACTTCGCGACCCGCCACCTCGTCAACGCCGCCTGCGTGCGCCACTCCAGGCCGCTGGTCTCCGGCGCGGCCATCGGCTTCGACGGCCAGATCAGCGTCTACGACAGCCGTGGCGGCGAACACCCCTGCTACGCCTGCCTGTTCCCGCCCGAGTCCGGCTTCGAGGACGCGGCCTGCTCGACCATGGGCGTGTTCGCGCCGCTGGTGGGCATCGTCGGCAGCGTGCAGGCGGCCGAGGCGCTGAAGCTGCTGGCGGGAGTGGGCGAGCCGCTGGCCGGGCGGCTGCTGATGCTGGACGGCCGGCGCATGCAGTGGAGCGAGATCGCCATGCAGCGCGACCCCGACTGCCCGGTCTGCGGCGGCGGGTGATTTCCGGCCCAGGCCCTGAATGCGGCAGAAAATCCGCCCCCGACCTGCCACGACGCACCCGCCCATGAAGCCCACCGACGTCCCGACGCGCAACTTCCCCTCCGCCTGGGAGGAATGCTGCACGCTGCAACCCCACCCCGACTACGACCGCCCCGGCAGCGCCTACGAGCTGGCCTTCAAGGACGAGAGCTTCCTGCTGCGCGAGGACATGCGCCCCGTGCGCATGCAGCTGGAGCTGATGAAGCCCGAGCTCATCCAGAACGAGCTGGGCGTCAAGTCCACCATCGTCATCTTCGGCAGCGCCCGCATCCTGCCGGCCGAGGCGGCCCAGGCGCTGCTGACGGCGGCCGAGGAGCAGGGCGACGCGGCCGGCGCCGCCAAGGCGCGCCGCCAGCTCGCGATGAGCCGCTACTACGAGGAGGCGCGCCGCTTCGCGCAGATCGCGACCAGCACCTGTGCCGAACGCGGCCATCCCGTCTTCATCGCCACCGGCGGCGGCCCCGGCATCATGGAGGCCGGCAACCGCGGCGCCTACGAGATGGGCGGCAAGAGCGTGGGGCTGAACATCGTGCTGCCGCACGAGCAGGTGCCCAACCCCTACATCACGCCGGAGCTGTGCTTCCGCTTCCACTACTTCGGCCTGCGCAAGATGCACTTCCTGATGCGCTCCATCGCGCTGGTGTGCTTCCCCGGCGGCTTCGGCACGCTGGACGAACTGTTCGAGACGCTGACGCTGATCCAGACCGGCAAGAGCCGCCCCCGCCCCATCCTGCTGTTCGGGCGCGAGTTCTGGACCCAGCTCCTCAACATCGACCTGCTGCTGGAGACCGGCATGATCAGCCCCGGCGACGAGAAGCTCTTCCACTACGTCGAGACCGCCGAGGAGGCCTGGAGCGTGCTCGAATCCCAACCCGAACTCTCCAGCGCGAGCCCCGCATGACCCAGCTCAGGAACGTCTCCCTCATCGGCGCCCCCACCGACGTCGGCGCCGGCGCGCGCGGCGCCAGCATGGGCCCCGAGGCCATGCGCGTGGCCGGCCTGGCCGAGGCGCTGCGCGCCCGCGGTGTGGACGTGCTGGACCGCGGCAACCTCGCCGGCCCGGCCAACCCCTGGCTGCCGCCGGTGGACGGCTACCGCCACCTGGACGAGGTGGTCGCCTGGAACCGCACCGTGCACGAGGCCGTCTACGCCGAGCTCAAAACCGGCCGCCTGCCCATCATGCTGGGCGGCGACCACTGTCTGGGCCTGGGCTCCATCAGCGCCGTGGCCCGCCATTGCCGCGACACCGGCAAGAAGCTGCGCGTGCTGTGGCTGGACGCGCATGCCGACTTCAACACCAGCGAGCTCACGCCCAGCGGCAACATCCACGGCATGCCGGTGGCCTGCCTGTGCGGCTTCGGCCCGCAGCTGCTCATCGAGATCGGCGGCCAGGTGCCCGCCATCTCGCCGAAGTGGATACGCCAGATCGGCATCCGCAGCGTCGACGAGGGCGAGCGCCGCTTCGTGCACGAGCACGACCTGGAGGTGTTCGACATGCGCTTCATCGACGAGATGGGCATGCGCCACACCATGGAGCTGGCGCTGGCGACTCTGGACGACAACACCCATCTGCACGTCAGCTTCGACGTCGACTTCCTCGACCCGGTGATGGCGCCCGGCGTGGGCACCACCGTGCCCGGCGGCCCGACTTACCGCGAGGCGCATCTGTGCATGGAGATGATCGCCGACACCGGCCGCATGGCCTCGCTGGACCTGGTGGAGCTCAACCCCGCGCTGGACGAGCGCAACAAGACGGCGCTGGTGGCCGTGGACCTGATCGAATCCCTGTTCGGGAAATCGACGCTGATGCGCAAATGAGGCCGGTGCGAGGATGGCGGGCATGAAGACCCTGCTGCCCCGCCTGCTCGCACTGCTCACCCTGGGCGCCGGCGCCGCCCTGGCCCAGCCGGCCAGCACCGACACCGAGCGCTACACCCTCTTCCACGCGCCCGTCACGCTGCTGCGCAACGCCCAGCTCTTGGACGGCAGCGGTGCGGCGCCGCGCGAGCACATGAGCGTGCTGATCCGCGACGGCCGCATCGCGGACGTGAAGCCAGATGCCGAGCTCAAGGCCCCGGCCGGCGCGCTGGTCAAGGATTTGAACGGTGGCGCGCTGATGCCCGGCTTCGTGCTGCTGCACGAGCACCTGTTCTACCCCACCGAGCGCGGCAGCTACGGCGCCTTCTTCCAGAGCTTCCCGCTGCTGTACCTCGCCGGCGGCGTGACGACCATGCGCACGGCCGGCAGCATGAGCCCCTATGCCGACCTCAACACCTGGAAGGACATCCGCGACGGCAAGGCGCCCGGGCCCGACCTGGACGTGACGGCGCCCTTCCTGAACGGCATCCAGGCCTTCGTCGCCCAGGTGCCGCGCCTCGTCGACGCCGAGGACGCCGTGCGCCAGGTGGGCTATTGGGCCGACGTGGGTGCCACCTCGTACAAGGGCTATATGCATCTGACGCGTGAGCAGCTGGCGGCAATAGTCAAGGCCGCCCATGAGCGCCAGGCCAAGGTGACGGCCCACCTCTGCGCCGTCACCTATGCCGAGGCCGCGGCCATGGGCATAGACAACCTGGAGCATGGATTCTTCGCGTCCAGCGATTTCGTCGACGGCAAGCAGCCGGATGCCTGCCCCGCCGGCGACGCCGTGCCGCGCTCGCTGGACGCGCTGGCCGTCGACGACCCGCGCATGGCCGCGCTGCAGAAGCAGATGATCAGCGCCAAGGTGGCGCTGACCTCCACGCTGACCATCTTCGAGACCTTTTCCCATGGCCGGCCCATGGCCCCGGCCGGCGCGCTGGACCTGCTGATGCCGCAGCTGCGCGAGCAATACGTGGCCCGCTACACCGCCATCCAGCGCGGCGGCCCCAACGCCTATGGCCGCGTCCTGCCGAAGAACATGGTCTGGGAAAAGCAGTTCCACGATGCCGGCGGCCTGCTCGTCGCGGGCACCGACCCGACGGGCTATGGCGGCGTCGTGCCGGGCTACTCCTCGCTGCGCCAGTTCGAGCTGCTGCGCGAGGCCGGCTTCGACGCGGCCACCACGGTCAAGGTCATGACGTCCAACGGCGCCGCCTATCTGGGCCGCACGGCCGACATCGGTCGCATCGCCCCGGGCCTGCGAGCCGACCTCGTCGCCTTTGCCGCGCCGCTGGACGTGGCCAAACCGGCGCTGCCGGACGTGGCCTGGACGATGAAGGCCGGCCGGGCCTGGGACCGCAGCAAGATCCTCAATGCCTGGAAGGGCCAGGTGGGCCTGCGCTGACACGGGAATAAAGGGGCGCCGGCCTCGGTAAAGCCGGCATGCACAAGCTCCTCCTCGCCCTCGCGCTGCTCGCCGCCGCGCCCCTCACCCGGGCGGCGGATGCCGCCCGCGGCCAGGCCATCTACCAGGCCCGCTGCAGCGCCTGCCATTCGGTGGACTTCAACGGTGTGGGCCCGGCCCACCGCGGCGTGTTCGGCCGCCTGGCCGGCACGGCCAAGGGCTTCACCGGCTACTCGCCGGCGCTGAAGCGCTCGGGCCTCAGGTGGACCGAGGCCAATCTGGACCGCTGGCTGGCCGACCCCGAGGCGCTGGTGCCGGGCCAGTCCATGGGCATCAGCCTGCCCGACGCAGGCGAGCGCGCCGACGTGATCGCCTTTTTGCACAGTCTCGCCAAGACCAAGGAATAAAACGCGGCGCCAAACGGTATCGCTCCAGGTCACCACTGCCTGCCAAGGAGAGACCATGCAGCGACGCGACTTCCTCCAACTCGCCGGCCTGGGCGGCGGCGCCATCTTCTCGGCCAGCCTCGCCGGCTGCGCGAGCGCCGGGCGGCCGCAGGACGAGTTCTATTTCGTGCAGCTCTCCGACGCGCATTGGGGCTTCCAGGGCCCGCCCAACCCGGACGCGCGCGGCACCCTGCCCAAGGCCGTCGCGGCCGTCAACGCGCTGCCCAAGCCGCCGGACTTCATCGTCTTCACCGGCGACCTGACCCACACCACCGACGACCCGGCCGAGCGCCGCCGCCGCATGGCCGAGTTCAAGCAGATCGTCGGCGAGCTGCAGGTCAAGACCCAGCGCTTCATGCCCGGCGAGCACGACGCGGCGCTGGACCGCGGCGCGGCCTTCAAGGAGATGTTCGGCGACACCTATTTCCGCTTCGACCACCGGGGCGTGCACTTCATGGCGCTGGACAACGTCTCCGACCGCGGCACCACGCTGGGGCCCGAACAACTGGCCTGGATGCAGGCCGAGTTGGCCAAGCTCGATCCCGAGGCGCCGCTGGTGGTGCTGGCCCACCGGCCGCTGTTCCCGCTGGTGCCCAGATGGGACTGGCACACGCGCGATGGCGAGCAGGCGCTGGCGCTGCTGATGCCGCACCAGAACGTCACCGTCTTCTACGGCCACATCCACCAGGAGCACCACCAGATGACGGGCCATATCGCCCACCATTCGACGCGCTCGCTGATGTTTCCGCTGCCGGCCCCCGGCACGGCCGACAAGCCGCTGCCGGTGGCCTGGGACCCGGCCGCGCCCTACCGCGGTCTGGGCTGGCGCGAGGTGGAGGTCGAGGGGGCCAGGACCGAGCGCATCGAGCATGGCGTGGGCCCGGCATGAAGCGCCGCCCGTTGCTGCTGCTGGGCGCCGCCGTCGGCCTGGGCCTCACGACGGCCCGCGCCCAGACGCCGCGCGAGATCGAGGTCACGGCCCAGCGCTTCCGCTTCACGCCCAACGTGATCCCGCTGAAGGCCGGCGAGCCGGTCGTGCTGCTGCTACGCTCGCTGGACTTCGCGCACGGCTTCTTCGTGCCCGACCTGGACCTGCGCACCGACCTCATGCCCGGCCGCGTCATCCGCCTCGCCCTCACGCCCAAGGCCCCCGGGCGGCTGGCCTTTCTGTGCGACAACTTCTGCGGCGACGGCCACGAGGGCATGGACGGGCATTTCGAAGTCACATGACCGACGCCCGCCGCTTCGAGGCCACCGTGCTGCCGCTGCTGGACGCCGCGCACAACCTCGCGCGCTGGCTGCTGCGCGACGCGGCCACCGCCGAGGACGTCGTGCAGGAGGCCGCGCTGCGGGCCTTCCGCTACTTCGGCTCGCTGCGCGCGGGCGAGGACGCCAAGCCCTGGTTCCTGGGCATCGTGCGCAACGCCTGCTTCACGGCACTGGCACGCGAGCGTGGCCGCGCCGACGTGACGCTGCTGGACGAAGACGCCTGGGACCGGCTCGAAGCCCAGTCACCCAGCCCGGTACCCGACCCGCTCGCCGCACTGGGCACAAGTCGCGAACGAACCCTTGTCGATGCGGCGCTGCGCGCCTTGAGTCCGCCCATGCGCGAGGTCATCGTGCTGCGCGAGCTCGAAGGCCTGGACTACCGCGACATCGCGCAGATCGCCGGCATCCCCATCGGCACGGTGATGTCGCGGCTGTCGCGCGCACGCGCCCAATTGAAGCGCCAGCTCAGCCTGGCCGGACTGCCCTGATGAACGACGACGACCTCTCCCGCCTCGTGCAGCAGCACGCCAGCCGCCACCCCGCGGGCGAGCGCCTGCGCGCGGCCGTGCGCACGCAGATGACGCTGCAAGCGGCCGCGCAGGAAGCGCCGCCCAGGCTGCCTGGCTGGCGCGCGCTGCTGGCGCGGCTGACACGCCTCCACCCCGCGCTGGCCGGTGCCGGCGGCCTGGCGCTGGGCGTCGCGCTGACGCTGGCGGCCCTGCTGATCGCGCCGCGGCTGGCGCCCGACGGCATGCTGCCCGACGAGCTCGTCGCCGCCCATGTGCGCGCGCTGCAGCTGGGCCCGCTGTACGAGGTCGCCTCCGGCGACCGCCACCAGGTCAAGCCCTGGTTCCAGGGCCGGCTGGACTACGCGCCCACCGTGCTGGACGAGCCCTTGCGCCAGCAGGGCTTCACGCTGCTGGGCGGCCGCGTGCAGGCCGTGCAGGGCCGGCCCACGGCCGTGCTGGCCTACCAGCTGCGCCTGCACAAGATCGACCTCTACACCTGGCCCGCCGAACGCGGCGCGGCACCCGAGAGGCTGCAGCGCCGCGGCTTCAACCTGCTGCGCTGGAGCGACGGCACGATGCAGTACTGGGCCGTGTCGGACGTCGATGGCGCGGAACTGGAGCGCTTTGCCGCGGCCTGGCGCGCCGCAGTGCATTAGCGCCGCGCGCGGCTGCCCAGCACCAGCGCGATGCCGCCGAGGATGGCCGCCGAGGCCAGCGCCAGCCGCGGCGTGATGGCCTCGCCCAGCAGCAGCGCGCCGCCCAGGGCCGCGATGGGCGGCACCGACAGCTGCACGGTGGCCGCGCGCATCGCCGTCAGCCCCTTCAGCGCGGCATACCAGATCACATAGCCCAGGCCCGAGGTCAGTGCGCCCGACGCGACAGCCAGCGCCACGCCTGCCGGCTTGGCGTGGGCCGCGGTGGCCATCAGCAGGCTCAGGCCCAGGGCCAGCGGCGTGGCGCGAAGGAAGTTGCGCGCGCTGGCCCGCAGCGGATCGCCGGCCGCGCGCCCGCGCAGCGAATACAGGCCCCAGGCCAAGCCGGCGCCGGCCATCAGCAGCGCGCCGGCCAGCGGCGGCGCACTCAGGCCCGGCGACACCAGATAGACCAGGCCGCCCACGGCCAGCAGCAGTCCGGCCCAGGCCAGCGGCCGGAACGACTCGCCGGCACGCAGGCCCGCGCCCATCATCGTGACCTGGACCGCGCCGAACAGGATCAGCGCGCCGCTGCCGGCGCTCAGTGTCAGGTAGGCGAAGGAGAAGCAGGCCACGTAGGCGAACAGCATGGCCGCGGCCGGCCAGTCGGCGCGGCCCGCCACGGCGGGGCCGGGCTGCAGGCGCACGATGAGACCCAGCATCAGCGCGCCCGAGACCAGCCGGACGCTACCGAAGCTGGCCGGGTCGATGAGGGGCTGCTGCAGCGCCTGCCGGCACAGCAGCGAGTTGGCCGCAAAGGCCAGCATCGCGAACGCCGTCAGCAACAGGGTGCGCGCGCCCGCGGGCAGGGCCTTCACCACTGCTCCACCGCCAGCAGCGCGGCCCAGGCTAGCAGCGCCAGGCCCAGCGGCGTGCTCAGGCGCCGGCCCCAGGGCAGGTTCTTCTCGATGGCCATCGCGGCGGCCAGCAGCAGCATCCAGCCCAGGCTGCCCGTGCCCACGGCGAACATCAGCAGCATCAGCGCCCAGCAGCAGCCGACGCAGAACAGCCCGTGGTGGGCGCCCAGCAGAAAGGCCTGGCGGGCCCGGGCCCGGCCGCGCCAATGCTGGATGACGAAGCTCAGCGGCGTGCGGCACCGCTCCAGGCAGCGGTGCTTGAGCGCGCTGAACTGGAAGGCGCCGGCGCTGGCAATGATGGCGGCGGCTATCAGCCCGCCATGCCAGGCCAGCAGGGGCAGGCGGGCGACGCCGGCCAGCAGCGCCGCGTGCAGGCCATGGGCCAGCAGCCCGAAGGCGGCCCAGACAGCCAGATAGCCCAGGCCCAGCAACGCCAGCAGCCGGCCATGGTCGGGGCGCTGGGCGACCACGCGGTCAAAGGCCGTGAACAGCGGCAAGGTGCTGGGCAACATCATGGCCGTGATCATCAGCACCCAGGCCGCGCCGTACAACAGGGCCGGCACGAGGAGGTCGCCCGCCGGCAGCGCGCGGCACAGGAAGGCGGCCGGCCCCGAGGCCGTCCAGTCGCCATGCTCCAGGTAGCGGCCATAGGGCGTGCGCGCCCAGGCCCACAGCGCGATCCAGGCCAGCGCGACCAGCGCGGCCAGCACCGGCAGGAACACCCGGCGGTGGCGCGCGGCGTCGACCATGGGCGGCCCCGGCCGTTCAGGCGTCGAAGACGAAGGTGCTCTGCAGCGCGTTGTGGTCCTTGATGTCCAGGGCGATGCCGATCGCGGCATTCTTGGAGCGGTAGGTCGGCGCCTTGCCGACGAACACCGGCGCGCCGGGCACCGTGGAGAACACCGTGTCCGACAAGGTGGTCTGGCCACCGGTGGCGCCCAGATAGGGCTCGAGCTCGGCGTAGTAGTCCGTTCCTATCGCCAGCGTGCCCTTGCCGCCCGTCACGTCGAAGCGGATGGGCGCGCGCTCCACCGACACCACGGTGCCGATCAGCTGGGCGAGGTCGGCGATGGGCCCGCCGGCCTGGCCGGTATAGACCTTGAGCAGCGCCTCCTCCTGGGCCTGGGAGGCCTGGTCGTCGATGAAGATGGCCGCCGTCCAGTTGCCCTTCAGGATGTTGCCCGGCACATGGGCCACCGCGGCAATGGTGCGGCCGCCGACGTCCACGCCGTCTATCGTGCCCTTGTCGACATGCCAGGACACGATGGTGTCGCAGGTGCCGTTGTCGGGATCCTCGCCTATCCAGCAGGGGCACAGGACGCGGCAGTTGCAGACCTCCAGCAGGCGGCCTTCCAGGTGATAGCTCATGAGGAACCTCCTATGACGGGCGCGGGGTCGCTTCGGCGGCAGCGATGCCGCGCCATCGGCGCCCGCCCCACTTGAAAGCCTAGGCGGTGGCTATCCATCCCTCCAGTGCATCCACCTGCGGCGGCCAGCCGTAGCGCGGCTGCTGGGCCGCCCAGGCCGCCTGCAGCAGGGCCAGTACCGCGTCCAGGCTGTCGCCGCTGGCGTCGGCCACCAGTGCGTCGCGCTGCGCATGGCTGAGCTTGAGCCGCAGCCCCAGCCGCGTGCGCCCCTGCTCCAGCGCGTCGACGATGTCTTTGCGGGCGATCAGCCGTTCTGGCGTCTGCGCCGCCTTGCTGTCGCTCTTGTAGGAGCGCCGCCCGACGAGCTCGCGCGCCAGCAGCCCCGGGTAGGCCTCCAGCGCGACGCGGCTCTCGTCGCCGGCCAGCAGGCCCGGCAGGTGCACGCCGGCTGCTATCAGCCGCGGCACGCCGGCGTGCAGCATCCAGGCCACCGGCGGGTTGACCCATTTCATGCTGGGGCTGGCGCCGGCCGGGCCGTCGCAGGCGCGGTGGGCGAACTTGGCGCCCGCCGGCCGCGCGTCGCAGAAGGCGGCGAAGCGGTCGCGGATCTCGGCCCGGCTCAGCGCCGCGTAATAGGCCATCAGCGCCGCATAGTCGGTGGGCCAGCCCAGCTGCTGGACCAGCTCGCGCGGCAGACCGAGGGGCAGGTCCAGGCCCGCCACCCAGGGCCCGGGCCGGCTCAGCCAGGCGGAAAACTCCGGCAGGCTGGGCAGTGCGAACAGCCCGTCCAGGCGGACGACGCCGCCCTGCCGCCGGCCGCCGGCCACCCGGATGGGCTTGGCCGCGCGCGGCGCACTCGTGAAGTCGACCCCGAAAATGCTGCTGTCAGACATGGCCGGCATTCTGGGCCTAGGCAGAATGGCAGGCTTCAATGCCTGACCCGCTCGCTCCCCCTGCCTCCCCCGGCAGCTTCGACGCCGCGGCCTTCGATGCCGCCTGCGCGGCCGCGCACCAGCTCGCGATGGCCGGGGCCTACCAGACCTCCTGTGACGCACTGGAGCAGTTGCTGCTGGACTGCCCGCCCACCGAACTGCGCCGCCGCGCGCAGACGCTGGCCCTGCTGGCCCACCAATACCCGCGCCTGGGTCGGCTGACCGCCAGCGCCCGCCACGCCACCGAGGCCCTGGCTCTGGCCGAACGCCTGGGCGAGGATGGCCTGCTGGCCGACGCGCTGACCAGCCAGTGCTATGTCTACGGCCAGCTGCTGATGGGCCGCGACGCGCTGGAGTCGGGCATGAAAGCCCTGGCCGCGGCCCGCCGTGCCGCCGACCCGGTGCGCGAGGCCTGGGCGCTGAACCGCGTGGGCGTGGCCTACTCCAGCCTGGAGAACCCGGTCCAGGCCTGCGCCTCGACCGAACAGGCCATGGAGATCGCCACCGCCAGCGGGACGCCCGAGGTGCTGTTCTCCTGCCAGAACAACCTGGCCTATTTCTGGCTGCGCCGCGTCGAGGATGCCCAGGCGCTGGGGCGCGACGCCCCGCTGCTGGCCGAGGCCCTGGCCAGCGCCCGCCGCGCGGCCGAGCAGGCCACCGAGCGGGCGCGCCGCTCGGGCAGCCCCTTCCAGGTGACCGTGGCCCTGTCCAACCTCGTCAACGCGCTGCTGGCCGGCGGCCTGCTCGACGAGGCCTTGCCGCTGCTCAACGAGTTCGGCCACATCGCCCACGACCATGGCTACCACACGCTGGCCATCGAGGCCGACATGCAGCGCGCCGTCTTCCTGCGCCTGAAGGGCGAGCCGCTGCAGGCCGCGCGCCTGCTGACGGCCCTGCTGCAGGCCGCCACCGAGCCGCCGCCCAAGCTGCGCCGGCTGCTGATGCGCGCGCTGTACGAGACGCACAAGGCCTGCGGCCAGTATCGCGAGGCGCTGAGCTGGCTGGAGGAGCTCGTCGGCCTGGACCGCCAGCTCAGCCGCGACAACCTGGTGCTGCAGACCGAGGTCATCCTGATCCGCGACCAGGTCGAGCAGGCCCAGGCCCGCGCCGACAGCGCCGCCGCCGACGCCCGCCGCGAGCGCGCGCGCGCGGCCCATCTGGAGAGCGAGCAGCAGCGCCTGCGCGAGCATGCGATGGCGCTGGACCGCGCGGCCCACGAGGACGTGCTGACCGGCCTGCACAACCGCCGCCACGCCGAGTTCGCGCTGCCGCTGCTGGTGGAGGGCGCGCGCATGGCCGGCCAGGTCATCAGCGTGGCGGCGCTGGATGTGGACCATTTCAAACGCATCAACGACAGCCACGGCCATGCGGTCGGCGACGCCGTGCTGCAGCAGCTGGCCCAGCTGCTGCGCCACCGCCTGCGCAGCGCCGACCTGATGGCCCGCATGGGGGGCGAGGAGTTCCTGGCCGTGCTGGTGGGCATTGCGCCGCCGCAGGCTGCCGAAATCTGCGAGCGCCTGCGCCTGGCCGTCGCCGAGCATGACTGGGCCGCCATCACGCCGGGCCTGGTCGTGCGCATCAGCGTGGGCATCGCCGGCGGCGCGCTGCAGCAGCAACAGCAGGGCGACAACCTGCTCAGGCGCGCCGACCGCGCCCTCTACGCGGCCAAGCGCAGCGGGCGCAACCGGGTGCATGTCGACTAGGCGTTGAGCCGCATTGCGGCGCAGCGGCCCGCCCCGGCCGCCCCCTAGCCGCCGGCCGCCGCACGCTGCTGCTCGCGCAGCCGCAGCACGCGGCGCTGCAGTTTGCCGGTGGTCGTCATCGGCAGCGCGTCAATGAACTCGATCTCCTTGGGGTACTCATAGGGCGCCAGCCGCGCCCTCACATGGGCCTGCAGCGCCTGCACCAGCGCCGCATCGCCCGCATGGCCCTCGGCCAGCACGACATAGGCCTTCACGACGGCACCGCGCTCGGCGTCGGGCTTGGGCACCACGGCCGCGTTGGCGACGGCCGGGTGCTTGAGCAGGCAGTTCTCGATCTCGCCCGGGCCGATGCGGTAGCCGGCGGCCTTGAAGACATCGTCGGCCCGGCCCTCGTACCAGAACGTGCCGTCGGCATCCATGCGCGCGAGGTCGCCGGTGCGGCACCAGCTGTCCGCCGGGTCGCCGGTGAACTTGGCCCGCGTGGCGGCCTCGTTGTTCCAGTAGCCCAGGAAGAACACCGGGTCGGGCTGGCCATGGCGGTCGCGCGCATGCACGGCCACCTCGCCCACCTCGCCCGGCGCGACCTCAAAGCCCTCGTCATCGATGACGGCCACGCGATGGCCGGGGTAGGCCCGGCCCATGCTGCCGGGCTTGGCCGGCCACAGCGCCTGGCAGTTGCCGACGACGTAGTTCATCTCGGTCTGGCCGAACATCTCGTTGACCGGCACGCCCAGCGCGTCGCGGCACCAGGCGAAGACGGCGTCGCCCACCGCCTCGCCGGCGCTCATCAGCGCGCGCAGTTTCAGGCCATGCCGCCGCGGGCGCGGCTCGGCCTTCATCATGGCCTTCAGCGCGGTGGGAAACAGAAAGCTGTGCGTGACGCCGTAGCTGGCCATCAGCTCGAAGGCCTTGGCCGCCGAGAAGCGGCCCTGCCAGGCGACGATGGGGCGGCCGAAGTAGAGCGTGGGCAGCAGCGCGTCCATCAGGCCGCCGGTCCAGGCCCAGTCGGCTGGGCTCCAGAACACCGCATCGCTGGGCTTGCTCGGGTCGAAGGGGTCGAAGCCGAACCAGTTCTGGCTGGCGACGAAGCCGCTCAGGTTGCCGATCAGCGCACGCTGCGGGATCAGCGCCCCCTTGGGGTTGCCCGTGGTGCCGCTGGTGTAGATCAGGATGGCCGGGTCGTCGGCCCGCGTGGCCACCGGCTTGAAGCGGGCCGCCTCGGCCTGCAGGGCCGGCATCCACGACAGCTCGTCGCAGTCCACCGGGCATTCGCCGACGACGAGGATGCGCCGCAGCGCCGGACAGCGCGCCTTGACCTCGCGCAGCGCCGGCAGCGCCTCGCAGGCGGCGATGGCCAGCACGGCGCCGCTGTCCTGCAGCCGGTACTCCAACGCCTCGGCGCCGAACAGCAGCGACAGCGGCATGGCGACCGCGCCGATCTGCTGGAGGGCGATGTGGGCGACGGCCGTCTCGAAACGCTGCGGCAGCACGATGGCCACGCGGTGGCCACGGCGCACGCCCTGGCTCTGCAGCGCGTTGGACAGGCGGTTGGCCGCGCGCTGCAGCTGGCCATAGCTGTAATGGGCGCGGCAGCCGCTCTCGCTGTCGAACAGCACCGCGGTGGCGTCCGGCGTGTCACGCGCCCAGCGGCCGCAGCAGGCCTCGGCGATGTTGAAGTCCTGGGGCAGCTGCCAGCGGAACTCGGCATGCAGCTGCGGGTATCGGTCTTCCGCCATGGGCCACCCCGATTGGGACAAGGGGGCGAATGCTAGCCAGCGCGCCCCGGGCCGGCCTCATGGATTGCCCGCATCCGGGCCGTCAGGCTCAGAGGCCCAGCCAGGACGACGGCGACCACATGCTGGGCCGGCCACCATCGCTGTAGCGCTCCAGCGCCTCGCCCGTCAGGCGGCAGATGCGCCACTCCGGCATGACGGTGGCGCCCAGCTTCTCGTAGAAGCGGATGGCGTCCTCGTTCCAGTCCAGCACGGTCCATTCGAAGCGGCCGTAGCCGCGGTCGCAGGCCAGCTGGGCCAGGTAGACCAGCAGCGAGCGGCCCAGGCCGCTGCGGCGGTGGGCGGGGCGCACGTACAGGTCTTCCAGGTACAGGCCCGGCTTGGCCAGGAAGGTCGAGAAATTGGTGTAGTACAGCGCGAAGGCGACCACCTCGCCGTCCACCTCGCCCAGCATGCACTCCGCGACCGGCGCATCGCCGAACAGGTGCGGCGCCAGCTTCTCGGGCGTCACCTCCAGCAGATGGGTCAGGTGCTCGAACTCGGCGAGTTCGGTGATGAGGCGGACGATGGCGGGCAGGTCGCGCGGCTCCGCGGCGCGCAGGATGGGGCGTGAGGGCATGGCCGCCATTGTCGACCGACTGCGTTGTCCTACAGTGCGGATATGCCCGATGTCTACACCCCGCGCCGCGCCCACCGCGGCGAGTTCCTCACGCTGCGCGGCCTGCGCCACCACGTGCTGCGCTGGGGCGCCCCCCTGCCCGGCCGCGCGCCGCTGGTCATGCTGCATGGTTGGATGGACGTGGGCGCCTCCTTCCAGTTCGTCGTCGACGCGCTGGCGGACGAACGCGAGGTCATCGCGCTGGACTGGCGCGGCTTCGGCCTCAGCGCGACGACCGGCGCCGACTGCTACTGGTTCCCCGACTACCTGGGCGACCTGGATGCGCTGCTGGACGCCGTCAGCCCCGGCGCGCCGGTGGATCTGCTGGGCCACAGCATGGGCGGCAATGTCGCGATGAGCTATGCCGGCGTGCGCCCGCAGCGGGTGCGCCGCCTCGTCAACCTGGAGGGTTTCGGCATGCCCGACGTGGCGCCGGCCGCCGCGCCGCAGCGGCTGGCCCGCTGGCTGGACGAGTTGAGGCAGCCGCCCTCGCTGCGACCCTATGCCACGCTGGCGGACGTGGCCCAGCGGCTGATGAAGACCAACCCCCGCCTGCCCGCCGACAAGGCCGCCTGGCTGGCCGGGCACTGGGCGCGCGAGACGCCCGAGGGCTTCCGGCTCAACGCCGACCCGGCCCACAAGCTGGCCAACCCGGTGCTCTATCGCAAGGCCGAGGTGCTGGCCTGCTGGCAGCGCATTGCGGCGCCCACGCTGTGGGTGGAGGGCAGCGACGACCAGCTGGCCCGCTTCTGGGGCAACAGCTATCCCCGCGAGGACTTCGAGGCCAGGCTGGCCCTGGTGCCGGCGTTGGAGCGCGCCGTGCTGAACGACGCCGGCCACATGCTGCACCACGACCAGCCCGAGGCGCTGGCGGGCCTGCTGCAAGCCTTTCTGGCCGGCGACTGAGGCTGGCTCAGGAGCGCGGCTCGCCGCCCTCCCGCTCCAGCCGGTTCATGCGCCAGGCGTAGACGATGACGATGGCGCAGAAGCCCAGCAGCGCGCCCTGCGAGGCCAGCCAGAACGCCAGCGGCCAGCCGAACACCTCGATGCTGAGCTCGCGCGCGAAGTAGACCGGCGCGAAGGCGACCAGGCCCCAGGCCAGCAGCAGCCAGGCGGTCAGGCGGCGGGTGCGGCGCCAGTAGTCATCACTCATCGAGCAAGCCCCATTGCTGCAGCATGAAGGTGTAGGTGCGCGCCGTCTCGCGCAGCGCGTCGAAGCGGCCCGACGCGCCGCCATGGCCGGCCGTCATGTTGATGTCGAACAGCACCGGCGCGCTGCCGCTGTTCAGCGTGCGCAGCTTGGCCACGTATTTGGCGGCCTCCCAGTAGGGCACCTGGCTGTCGTTGATCGCGGTCTTGGCCAGCAGGGCCGGGTAGGCTGCGGGCCTGAGGTTGTCGTAAGGGCTGTAGGCGCGCATCCACGCGTATTCGGCGGCCAGGTTGGGGTTGCCCCACTCGATGTATTCCTCGGTGGTCAGCGGCAGGCTGGCATCCAGCATGGTGTTGAGGACGTCGACGAAGGGCACCTGCGCGACGACGGCCTTGAACAGCTCGGGCCGCAGGTTGGTGGCCGCCCCCACCAGCAGGCCGCCGGCGCTGCCGCCGTGGATGATGAGCTGGCTGGGCTGGGTGTAGCCCTGCTTCACGAGCGCTTCGGCGCAGGCGACGAAGTCGGTGAAGGTGTTCATCTTCTTGGCCAGCTTGCCGTCCAGGTACCAGCGCCGGCCCAGGTCGCCGCCGCCGCGGATGTGGGCGATGGCGTAGATGACGCCGCGGTCCAGCAGCGACAGGCGCGGGCTGGCGAAGCGCGGGTCGCTAGGAATGCCGTAGCTGCCATAGCCGTACAGCAGCAGCGGCTGCGGGCCGGCGCGGCGCTTGTCCTTGCGGTAGACCAGGCTGACCGGCACCTTGACGCCGTCCGGCGCCGTGACCCAGACGCGCTCGCTGGCGTACAGGCTCGCGTCGTAGCCGCCCTGCACCGGCGCCTCCTTCAGCAGCTGCAGCTCGCCGCTCGCCAGGTCGGCCTCGTAGGTGCGGGTGGGTGTCGTCAGCGAGTTGTAGGCAAAGCGCACGCGCGGCGCGTCGAACTCGCGCTGGCCGGCCAGCACCGCGCTGTAGGCGAGCTCCTGGAACGCGACCTCGCGAGGCGCGCCGCCGGCCATGGCGAAGATGCGCAGCTTCACCGAGCCGCCCTCGCGGACCTGCGCGACCGCATGGGTCTTGAACGCGGCCACCTGCTCCACCATCGCGTCCTCGCGGTGCGGGATCAGCTCGCGCGCCGCCGCCAGGTCTTTCGCGCCGAACAGCGGGCCGACGCCGGGCTTCATCGCCAGCCGCAGCAGCCGGAAGTTGGGCCCGCGGTCGTTGATGCGCAGCAGCAGCTCGCGGCCGAAGGGCGTGACGGCGTATTCCCGGCCGGTCTGGCGCGGCAGCACCTGCCGCCAGCGGCCTGCGGGCTGGTCGGCCGGCAGCACGCGCCAGTCCTGCGTGTCCTTGGACTGCGAGCCCAGCAGCAGCGTGCGGCCGTCCAGCGACTTGGCCAGCGTCAGGTTGAACAGCTCGCTGGGTTCCTCATGCACCAGCACGTCGGCCGTGGCGCCGAGGCGGTGGCGCCAGAGCTGGTGCGAGCGCCGGGCTTGGTTGTGGCGCACGTAGAACAGTGTCCGGCTGTCGGCGGCCCAGACGAAGGCGTCGGCATGCGGCGTGCTGGCGACGACGCGGTCCTCGCCGCTGGCCAGGTCGCGCACATGCAGCTCGAAGTCGCGCGCGCCCGTGCTGTCCACGCCATAGGCCAGCAGCCGGTCGTCGGGGCTGACGGCGATGCCGTTCAGGTTGACGAACTTGCGCGTCCTGGCCAGCTCGTTCAGGTCCAGCAGCAGCTGTTCGGGCGCCTTGGGGTCGTCGGCGCGCTCCGCCCCCTGTGCCGGGCGGCGGAAGAAGATGGGGTACTGCTGGCCCTCCTCGGTGCGGCTGCCGTACCAGTACCGGCCCTGGCGCTGCGGCACGGCCTGGTCGCGCTGCTGCACCCGGCCCTTCATCTCCTGGAACAGCCGCTCGGTTGCGGCCTCATGGGGCTTGAACCAGGCGTCGGCATAGGCGGCTTCGGCCTTCAGGTGGGCCTGCACCTCGGGGTTGTCCTTCTCGCGCAGCCAGAAGTAGTCGTCGATGCGACGGTCGCCGTGCACGCTGACGTCGCGCGGCTGCTTGGCCGCGACCGGCGGCAAGAGCGTGTCGGCCGGAGCCGGGGCGCAGATCAGGCTGGCGACCAGCGCGGCGGCCTGGGCCAGGGTGCGGCAGGAGGTGGTCAGGGGCATGGCAGTGGGGTCTCCCGCCGGGCGCTGCCCGCGGCAGCCGCGAACCCGGCGGGGGCCAAGTGTGCCTGCGGGGCCCGCCATGAGAAAATCGGCGTTTTGCCCATAAGAACGACGTCATGGACATCGAACACATCAACCAAATCGGCAACACCCTGGCCGACCTCTCAGCGCGCACCGACGCGCTAAGGGGGTATCTTTGACTTCGACCGCAAAGCACTGCGGCTGAACGAGGTCAACGCCGCGCTGGAAAACCCCAAGGTCTGGGACGAACCCAAGCGCGCCCAGGAACTGGGCAAGGAAAAGCGCACGCTGGAGGCCGTGGTCGACACGATCACGATGCTGACCAGCTCGCTGGCCGACAACACCGAGCTCTTCGAGATGAGCCGCGACGAGGGCGACGAGGCCGGCATGCTGGCCATCGAGGAGGACGCGGCCAAGCTGCGCGAGAAGATCGAGGAACTCGAGTTCCGCCGCATGTTCAACAACCCGGCCGACCCGAGCAACTGCTTCATCGACATTCAGGCCGGCGCCGGCGGCACCGAGGCCTGCGACTGGGCCGGCATGCTGCTGCGTCAGTACCTGAAGTACTGCGAGCGCAAGGGCTTCAAGGCCACGCTGGAAGACGAGACGCCCGGCGACGTGGCCGGCATCAAGAGCGCCACCATCAAGGTGGAGGGCGAATACGCCTTCGGCCTGCTGCGCACCGAGACCGGCGTGCACCGCCTGGTGCGCAAGAGCCCGTTCGACTCGTCCGGCGGCCGCCACACCTCGTTCGCGTCGCTGTTCGTCTATCCCGAGGTCGACGACTCCATCGAGATCGACATCAACCCGGCGGACGTGCGCACCGACACCTTCCGCGCCAGCGGCGCCGGCGGCCAGCACATCAACAAGACCGACTCGGCCGTGCGCCTGACGCACATCCCGACCGGCATCGTCGTGCAATGCCAGGACGGCCGCAGCCAGCACAGCAACCGCGACGTCGCCTGGCGCCGCCTGCGCTCGCGGCTGTACGACCACGAGATGAAGAAGCGCATGGAAGAACAGCAGAAGCTGGAAGACACCAAGACCGACGTCGGCTGGGGCCACCAGATTCGGAGTTATGTTCTGGACCAGAGCCGCATCAAGGACCTGCGTACCAACTACGAGACCTCGGCGACGCAGAAGGTGCTGGACGGCGACCTCGACCCGTTCATCACGGAATCCCTGAAGCAAGGCGTCTGACGCCCCGGGGCCGCTGCGGCGGCCTTTTTGTTGTTCCTCATACCAAGGAAGCCCCTCATGCGTGAAGGCAACTCCACCCTGGTCCAACGCCTGGACTACCAGCAACCGGCGTTCTGGATCCGCAAGGTCGACCTGACGTTCGACCTCGACCCGGCCAAGACCATCGTCACGAGCAAGATGCAGGTCGAGCGCAACCGCGCCGTGCCGCACGGCCCGCTGCGCCTGCATGGCGAGGAACTGAACCTGCTGCGCGTGCTGATCGCCGGCAACGGCGTGTCCTTCCGCCAGGAAGGCCATGAGCTCATCATCGACAACCCGCCGGACGAGGATTTCCTGATGGAGATCCGCAACACGGTCTGCCCCGACAAGAACACCGCCCTGTCCGGCCTCTACACCTCGGGCGGCAGCTTCTTCACGCAGTGCGAGGCCGAGGGTTTCCGCCGCATCACCTATTTCCTGGACCGCCCGGACGTGATGGCCGTCTACACGGTCACGCTGCGCGCCGACAAGGCCCGCTTCCCCATCCTGCTGGCCAACGGCAACCTGGTGGACAGCGGCGATCTCGACAACGGCCGCCACTTCGCCGTCTGGAACGACCCCTTCCCCAAGCCCAGCTACCTGTTCGCCGTCGTCGCCGGCGACCTGGTCGCACGCGAGCAGCGCATCCGCACGCGTGCCGGCAAGGACCACCTGCTGCAGGTCTACGTGCGCCGTGGCGACCTGGAGAAGACCGAGCATGCGATGAACAGCCTCATCGCCTCCATCGTCTGGGACGAGGCCCGCTTCGGCCTGCCGCTGGACCTGGAGCGCTTCATGGTGGTCGGCGTGTCCGACTTCAACATGGGCGCCATGGAGAACAAGGGCCTGAACATCTTCAACACCAGCGCCCTGCTCGCCTCGCCGGCCACGGCGACGGACGTGGACTTCGCCCGCATCGAGTCCATCGTCGCGCACGAGTACTTCCACAACTGGACCGGCAACCGCGTGACCTGCCGCGACTGGTTCCAGCTGTCGCTGAAGGAAGGCCTCACCGTCTTCCGCGACCAGGAATTCAGCATGGACATGGCCGGCACGTCGTCGGCCCGCGCGGTCTGCCGCATCCAGGACGTGCGCCAGCTGCGCGCGATGCAGTTCCCCGAGGACAGCGGCGCGATGGCCCATCCGGTGCGCCCGGACAGCTACAGCGAGATCAACAACTTCTACACGACCACCGTTTACGAGAAGGGCGCCGAGGTCGTGCGCATGTACCAGACGCTGGTGGGCCGCAAGGGCTTCGAGGCCGGCATGAAGCTGTACTTCGAGCGCCACGACGGCCAGGCCGTAACCTGCGACGACTTCGCGCAGGCCATCGCCGACGCCAACCCGGGCTCCGCGCTGACCACCCGGCTGGACGCGTTCAAGCGCTGGTACTCGCAGGCCGGCACGCCGCGCGTGACCGCCCGCGGCGAGCATGACGCCGCGGCCCGCACCTTCACGCTGCGCCTGTCGCAAACCACGCCCGCCACGCCGGGGCAGGCGACCAAGCAGCCCCAGGTCATCCCCATCGTCATGGGCCTGCTGGACCGCCACGGCGCGGCGCTGGCGCTGAACGCCAACGGCGACACCGAGACCGTGCTGGTGCTGGACCAGGCCGAGCAGAGCTTCGTGTTCGAGAACATCGACAGCGAACCGGTGCCCTCGCTGCTGCGCGGCTTCTCGGCCCCGGTGGTGCTGGACGACGGCCTCTCGGACGCCGGCCTGCTGGTGCTGATGCGCCACGACAGCGACCCGTTCAACCGCTGGGAGGCCGGCCAGCGCCTGGCGCTGAACCGCATCCTGCACGCGCTGCGCGCCGGGCAGCCGCTGGTGCTGAGCCCCGTGTTCATCGACGCGATGCGCGGCCTGCTCAACGACGCGACGCTGGACCCCGCCTTCAAGGAACTGGCGCTGACGCTGCCGGGCGAAAGCTATATCGCCGAGCAGCTGGACGTCGTCGACCCGCAGGCCATACACGCCGCCGTGATGGCCGCGCAGCAGCAGCTCGCCAGCGCCCTGCGCGACGACTGGGCCGCCGCCTTCGAGGCCCACCAGGTGCAGGGCGGCTACACGCCCGACCCGGTCTCCGCCGGCAGGCGCGCCCTGGCCAACCTGGCGCTGTCCATGCTCGTGCTGGACGCCCAGTCCAGCGGCGACACGGTGTGGCCGGGCAAGGCCTACCAGCGCTTCAAGGACGCGTCCAACATGACCGACCGCATGGGCGCGCTGGCGGCCCTCGTCAACGCCAACGCCGCGCTGGCCGCGCCGGCGCTGGAGCGCTTCCATGCCCTCTTCAAGGACGACGCGCTGGTCATCGACAAGTGGTTCGCGCTGCAGGCCCGTGCGCCGGAAGCCGAGGGCCGCGTGTTCGCCCGCGCCAAGGCGCTGACCAAGCACGCCGACTTCACGCTGAAGAACCCCAACCGCGCGCGCAGCCTGCTGGCGTCGCTGTGCATGTTCAACCCGGCCGCCTTCCACCGCGCCGATGCGGCGGGCTATGTGTTCTGGGCCGACCAGGTGCTGGCCATCGACGCCATCAACCCGCAGCTGGCCAGCCGCATCGCCCGCGCGATGGACCGCTGGGCCCAGCTGGCCGAGCCCTATCGCACGGCCGCCCGCGAGGCCGTGGCCCGCGTGGCCGCCAAGCCCGACCTGTCGGGCGACGTGCGCGAGATCGTCGAGCGCGCCCTGGCCTCGGGAGGCTGAGCATGTCGCGACAGACCAGCCTGACCCAATACCTCGTCGAGCAGCAGCGCGAGCACGGCCACATTCCGCAGGAACTGCGCCTCTTGATCGAGGTGGTCGCGCGCGCCTGCAAGCGCATCGCCATCGCCGTCAACAAGGGGGCGCTCGGCGACGTGCTCGGCAGCGCCGGCAGCGAGAACGTGCAGGGCGAGGTGCAGAAGAAGCTCGACATCATCGCCAACGAGGTGCTGATCGAGGCCAACGAATGGGGCGGCCACCTCGCCGCCATGGCCAGCGAGGAGATGGACGGCATCTACGTGGTGCCCAACCGCTACCCGCAGGGCGAGTACCTGCTGCTGTTCGATCCGCTCGACGGTTCGTCCAACATCGACGTCAACGTGTCCATCGGCACCATCTTCAGCGTGCTGCGCAAGGTGGGCCATTCGCGCGGCGTGTCGGAGGAGGACTTCCTGCAGCCCGGCAAGCAGCAGGCGGCGGCCGGCTACTGCGTCTACGGCCCGCAGAGCATGCTGGTGCTGACGGTGGGCGACGGCGTCGCGATGTTCACGCTGGACCGCGAGACCGGCTCCTGGGTGCTGACGCAGGACCAGGTGCGCATTCCCGAGGACACCAAGGAATTCGCGATCAACATGTCCAACATGCGCCACTGGGCGCCGCCGGTGCGCCGCTACATCGACGAATGCCTGGCCGGCAGCACCGGCCCCAGGGGCAAGGACTTCAACATGCGCTGGGTGGCCAGCATGGTGGCCGACGTGCACCGCATCCTCACGCGCGGCGGCGTCTTCATGTACCCCTGGGACCAGCGCGAGCCCGACAAGCCCGGCAAGCTGCGCCTGATGTACGAAGCCAACCCCATGGCCTTCCTCGTCGAGCAGGCGGGCGGCGCGGCCACCAACGGCATGGAGCGCATCATGGACCTGAAGCCGACCAAGCTGCACGAGCGCGTCGCCGTCGCGCTGGGCTCACGCAACGAGGTGGAAAGGTTTTCGGCCTACCATCTGGAAACAGAGCAAAAATAGTGGCTATAATGGCGGGCTTCGGCGGCAACGCTGAACAGGAAAAGCCGGCATAGCTCAGTTGGTAGAGCAGCGCATTCGTAATGCGAAGGTCGGGGGTTCGACTCCTCTTGCCGGCACCAGACAAATCAAAGGGTCGACGTCCTCGGGCGTCGACCCTTTGTGCTTTGTGGCGCCCGCAACCCGGGCGCCTGCGGCGCGGCCGTCAGCCCTGCTCGGCCAGGAAGATCTCGACGCGGCGGTTGGCGGCGCGGCCGGCCTCGGTGTCGTTGCTGGCCACCGGCTCGTGCGAGCCGCGGCCGCTGACGCTGACCCGCGACGGAGCCACGCCGCGTGAGGCCAGATAGTCGCGCACGGCCATGGCGCGCTCGCGCGACAGCGGGTCGTTGATCGCATCGCTGCCGGTGCTGTCGGTGTGGCCGACGATGGTCACGCGCACGCCGGGATCGAGGTTGCGGCCGATCTCGTCGAGCACCGGGCGCATCTGCGGTTTGATGTCCGCACGGCCCACGTCGAAGGAAACATCGCTGGGCACGTTGAGCTTGAGGCGGTTGTCCTCGGTGCGCGCCACCTCCACGCCGGTGCCCTGGCTGGCCTGGGCCAGCGCCTTGCGCTTGTCTTCCATGTGCTTGGACCAGAGGTTGCCGGCCACCGCACCGACGGCGCCGCCGATGACCGCGCCGCGCCCGGCGCTGCCGCCCGTGACCGAACCGATGATGGCTCCGGCCACCGCGCCGGCGCCGGCGCCCTTGGCGGTGCCCTGCTCACGCTCGCTCATGGACGAGCAGCCGGCGGCCAGCAAGGCCGCGCCCACCAGGGCCGCCGTGGCGGCGCGGGGGAGGATGGAGGGGGGGTGAAAACGCATGGCAAACCTCTTGGTCGTGAGTATTTTTCGGGGCAGGTCGCGCGCCGGGACGGCGATCGGGCCTTGCAGCGGGCCGCCATCACGGGTCTGCCCGAGGGCCTCGCGGGTCGCGTCGGGATCCTCAGGGCACACGCCAGCCTAAGGCCGGCTTCACCGCCGCCACGCCGGCCGACATCGGGTCGCGCGGTGGGCCCAGTCCTACACGCCGGAGCGGGCCAGCCCTGCGGCTGCAGCCGGCCGGGCGCCGCCCCTCAGGGCAGCTTGGCGAGCATGGCGGCCTCGGTCGCCTCGTCCCAGAACAGCGGATACAGGCAGCGTGCGCTGGACAGCATCCCCGGCCGCCCGGCCCACAGCGCGATCTGCTCGCGTATGGTCTCGAAGTCGATGCTCATCAGCACGGCCGGCGCATTCACGCGCGGGTTGTGGCGCGCCGTCGTGTAGGGCAGCAGGCCCAGCCAGCGGCGGTAGAAGGCCACATGGCGCGGATTCACCTCGATGACCAGGCGCTGGCAGCGTGCGCGGCGATGGGCATGCAGATAGCCCAGGTGAAAGATCTGGGCCAGCAAGGCCCGCGACTCCACCGCATGGCGGTCCACCGCCAGGCTGCCGAACTCGCAGAGCCTGACGCCCTCGGCCCGCCACTCGGCCAGCTCGGCCCCGAACAGCAGATCGGTGTGCAGGCCGCCGACGCCGTCAAAACGCACCGACATGGTGCCGACTATGCGGTCCCCGTTGCGCGCCGTGCAGACGATATCGCCATCCTCGTTGCGGCTGCTGAAGCGCTCGCGCGTCAATGCCAGGCCGCGGTCTCCGTAGCGTCGCTCGACCAGATCGTAGGCATCGCCTTCCAGACTGCCGAAGTCGCTGTCCAGCTCAAGCGCCGGTCCACCATGGGGATTCAGAGCGCTGCGGCAGCTTTCTTCAAGGATGGGCATCATCAACTACGTCCTGGGCGCACAACGCACCAAGCCGCGAAGTCTAGGGAAGGAATCACCACAAACCGATGCGGCTCACAGACCGATACAACTGAAATCTTGCCGGCTTCAGGGTTTATTTGTCACCCAGAAAGGTGACAACGGCGGCTTCGAAAGCCGCTGGCTGCTCGATGGGGCCCAGTCGCGAGACCTCGTCGAGCAGGCAAAGCCGCGCGCCGCGGATGGACGCGGCCAGCGCCGCACTGCCTCCTTCGCCCGCCAGCCCGCCGCCGATGACCAGCGTCGGGCCCGCCCAGTCGGCCAGGGCGCCACGCAGGTCGGCGCCGCGCGTGGCCGCCTGGGCCTGGGCCAGCGCTGCGGGGTCCTGGGCCAGCAGCACGTCGCGCAACAGCTCTTCGATGTCGGGCCGGGAAGCGCGCAGCGCCGGATTCAGGTAATGCGCCAGCGCCGCCTCGGCGAAGGCCGCCATGCGCTGGCCGGGCTCGGCGTCGGCAGCGGCGTCGCCGGCAGCCTGCATCGCCTCCGGCTCGGGCGAATCGCAGTGCGCCAGCACCAGGCCGCGCAGCAGCTCGGGCCGAGTCGCCGCAAGCTGCCGGGCCACCTGCCCGCCCAGCGCCAGGCCGATCATGACGACCGGGCCGCGCCCCCATTCGGTGATCAGCCGCGCGGCATCTTCGGCCAGCTCGGCCAGGCCCCAATCGCCGCGGGCATGGGGAGAGCGGCCATGGCCGCGCAGGTCGTAGCGCAGCGTCGGGTGGCCCAGCGCCGCCAGGCGGCCGGCCAGCCCCTGCCAGACGAGCTCGCTCAGGCCCAGCGGATGGGCCAGCAGCACCGGCACCCTGTCGCCCTCGCCCTGCAGCACCACCGCCAGCTGCGGGCGGCTGAAGGTCGTGTGGCGGCGCGGCCTCAGGGCCGGCATCAACGGCGCCGCCTCATGCTTGATGCCGAGTTCGGCCAGCAGCGACGCGGTGCGCTTGAAGGCCGTGTTGGCCGCCGGCACGCCGGCGTAAATGGCGCCCTGGATCAACACCTCGCGCACGGCCTCGGGCGGCACGCCCGCGGCCAGCGCCGCGCGGCAGTGCAGGTCGAACGCCTCCCAACGGCTCTGGGCCATCGTGAAGGCCAGTACCAGCAGCCGGCGCGTCGTCGTCGGCAGGCCCGGCCGGCTCCAGACGGCGTCCCAGGCATAGCGGGTGATGAGGTCCTGGAACTCGGTGTTGAACGCGGTCGCGTCCAGCGTCGCACGACGCACCCAGACGTCACCCAGCACCTCGCGGCGGCGCGCGAGGCCATGGTCGAAGTCGTCGAGGCGGTCGTCGTCAGGCAACACAGGCATGGGGTCTCCGTGGACAAAGGCCCGAAGCCGGCGAGGAGCGGCAGCGCCGCGCCCCTGCCGAGCAGTCGGGAGCATAGCGGGCAAGAAAAAAAGGCCACGCGATGCGTGGCCTTGCCTGGGGCAAATCCGGGTCAGACCGCGTACTTGCCCACCAGGCGGTTCATGTTGGTCATGGACAGCCGGTGCATCTCGATCAACGCGATGAGGCCGTTGCGATGCAGCTCCAGCACCTTGGCATCGGGCAGCTCGGCGTACTTCTTGTCGTCCAGCGCCAGGAAGCCCTCGACGTCGATCTTTTCGCCGCCGGGCAGCGTGGCCTCGAAGCGCATGTCCTGCAGCAGGTCCAGCTCGACGAGCAGGTTGCAGATCAGGCGGGTGCGCTCGGCCTCCTGCTCGAAGTTCTCGAGGAAGGCCTTGGCGTTCAGCAGGAACTCCGTGGGCTCGCCGTCCTTGAACAGTGCCTCGCCGGTGGCCTCGTTGAAGCCCGGCCACTTGGCGTCGTAGCAGACGGCCAGGTTGTTGGCGTCGTTGTCCAGGCGGGCCATCATGAAGGGATAGCGACGCACATAGGCGGGCACATAGTTGCCCGTCCACTTCTCGCCCTCGATGAAGAGGTTGGAGCCCGCGCGCAGGCCCAGCACGGCCAGCGGCGCCACGGCCGGCTTGCTGTTGTCGGCGGCACCGTTGCCGACGCGCACGAAGACGATGGGGTATTCCTTGCAGGCGTCGGCAAACTCGACGGCGGCCAGGAAGACCGAGTTGTGGTCGGCGATGCGGCCGACGATGGACTGCTCGGTGTCCAGCTTCAGGTTCTTGTGGATCTCACGGTCCAGCGGCTGCAGTTCGCCGTACATCGGGGGGGTGTTGCTCATGTTTCTTTCTCTCCAGGTTCGGCCAGGCGACTGACCAGCACTTTGTCTACACGCTTGCCGTCGAGGTCCACGACCTCGAATCTCCACGCGTCCCACTCCACCACATCGGTCGTGCGCGGCAAGCGCCCCAGCAGCAGCATGATCATGCCGGCCAGGGTGTTGTAGCGCCCACGGTCCTCCTCGGGCAGTTCCTTCAGGCCCAGACGGTCCTTCAGCTCGGGCACGGGGATCAGGCCATCGATCAGCCAGCTCCCGTCCTCGCGCTGCACCGCCCAGGCGTCGCCATCGCTGGGGGCGTTGAACTCCCCGGCAATGGCCTCCAGCACATCGCGCACGGCGATGACGCCCTGCACCTCGCCATACTCGTCAACGACGAAGACCAGCGGCGCATCCGATACGCGGAAATGCTCCAGCAGCTCCATGCCCGACAGCGTCTCGGGCACGAACAGCGGCGGCTCCAGGCCCACCGTCAGGTCCAGCGGCTGGCCTTCCAGCATGCCGGCCAGCAGCGCCGGCGCGCTGGCCACGCCCAGAACGTCGCCCAGGCCGCCGCGGCAGACCGGGTAGCGGCTGAAGCCATGCTCGCGCAGCACGGCCAGCACCTCGGCCGGCTTAGCGTCCACGTCCAGCCAGGCGATCTCGGCGCGCGGGATCATCATGGAGCCGATCTGGCGCTCGTCCAGGCGGAACACGTTGCGCACCATCTGGTGCTCATGCTCCTCGATGACGCCGGCGTCCAGGCCCTCCTCCAGGCTGGCAGCGATCTCCTCCTCCGTGACGCCGCGCGCGCCCTTGTTGCGCAGGCCCAGCAGGCCCAGCGTGGCCTCGGTCGTCACGCTCAGCACGCGCACCAGCGGCCGGGCCGCGATGGAGATGAAGGTCATCGTCGGCGCCACCAGGCGGGCCACCGTCTCCGGGTAGATCTGCCCGATGCGCTTGGGCACCAGCTCGCCGAACACGATGGTCAGCAGCGTGATGATGACCACCACCAGGGCCGTCGCCGCGATCTGCGTCGCGTCCGGGTTCAGCGAGAAAGTCTGCGCCAGCCAGTGCGACAGCGGGCCCGAGAAGGCCGCATCGCCCACGATGCCGTTGAGCACGCCGATGCCCGTGATGCCGATCTGCACCGTGGACAGGAACTTGGTCGGGTTGTCGTGCAGGTCCATCGCGGCCTGCGCGCCACCCTCGCCGCCTTCCACCATCACCTGCAGCCGCGCCTTGCGGCTGGCGGTCAGCGCCATCTCCGACATGGCGAACAAGCCGTTGAGAAGGATCAGGAAGAGAACGAGGGCGGTGTCCATCGAAGGCGCCAGATCAGCGGAAAACCCGGCTGGCGCGGGGGGAAAACGAAGGCCGGGAGCCTATCAGAAGGGCGGGGCCCGGCCCATCGTGCGATCCCTTGCTTCGGGGCTCGCCGACCGCTGCCAGGACAATCGAGGCATGAATTATCTGATCGGCGACCTGCAGGGCTGCTGCGACGCGCTGGAGCGCCTGCTGCAACGCATCGCATTCTCGCCCTCGCGCGACCACCTCTGGCTGCTGGGCGACCTCGTCAACCGCGGCCCGGCCTCGCTGGCCACGCTGCGCCGCCTCGCCGGCCTCGAGTCGGCGGCGACCTGCCTGCTGGGCAACCACGACCTGCACCTGCTGGCCGCCCACCATGACGTGCGCCGGCCGCACCGCGGCGACACGCTGGACGACATCCTCGCCGCGCCCGACCGCGCCGCGCTGATGGACTGGCTGCGCCGACAGCGCATGGCCGTGCTGGACGCCGGCTGGCTGATGGTGCATGCCGGCGTGCCGCCGCAGTGGAGCCGCGACGACACGCTGGCCCTGGCCGCCGAGGTCGAGGCGGTGCTGCGCGGCCCCGACCTGCCCGACTTCCTGCAGGCCATGTACGGCAACGAACCGGCGCGCTGGAGCCCCGGCCTCGCCGGCACCGCGAGGCTGCGCTTCACCGTCAACGCACTGACCCGGCTGCGCTTTTGCAGCGCCGACGGCGAACTGGACTTCAAGACCAAGGACGGCGCCGGCGCCGCGCCGGCAGGCTTCATGCCCTGGTTCGAGGTGCCGGGCCGGCGCAGCGCGGACACGCGCATCGCGTTCGGCCACTGGTCCACGCTGGGCCTGCTGGATCGCCCCGACCTGCTGGGCCTGGACACCGGCTGCGTCTGGGGCGGCCGGCTGACGGCGGCGCGCGTGGACGGCGGGCGGCGCGAGATCATCCAGGTGGATTGCGAGCAGGCGCAGCGGCCGGGCGGCTGAGCCGGCGCCCTTAGAATGCGCGGCCTGAGGAAGCGTGGGAGAGTGGTTTAATCCAGCGGTCTTGAAAACCGCCGAAGGCGTGAGCCTTCCGTGAGTTCGAATCTCACCGCTTCCGCCAGCGCTCTGATACCTACGGGCTATGTTGGCCGACGGCCTGCTCGTACACACGCCCATCCCCTGCCCGCGCAACGAACGGGCCGGCTGGGCAGATGGCTCAAATGAGAACATCGGGCGTTGTCTGGGCCATGTTGCCACCCATTCGTCGGCTCAGCGCGCGCAACGGCCGCATCCGCGTAGCGCACTGCGATAGGTGGGTTCGCGCGCCCAAAACGACGGCCTGCGGGCCAGCTGCAAACGACGCAATACTCCTTGGAACGAGGCATGCCCGGCTCAGGCCACCCTGGCGGCCCACTACGATTCCGCGCATGAATCGTGACCAGCTCAAAAAACTAGAAGCCGACCTCTGGGCCGCCGCCGACAAGCTCCGCGCCAACTCGGACCTCAAGGCCAGCGAATACAGCACCCCGGTGCTGGGCCTGATCTTCCTGAAGTTCGCCGACAACAAGTACCGCCAGCACGAGGCGGCCATCGACCAGGAATACCAGAAGCTCAAGGGCACCCGTCGGGAGCGCAGCGAGCAGGATATCGCCATCGAGAAGTGCGGCTTCTACCTGAAGCCCCAGGCCCGCTACGACTACCTGCTCAACCTGCCCGAGAAGGAAAACATCGCCAAGGCCATCCGCGCCGCGATGGCCAGCATCGAAAACACCAAGCCCGAGCTGCTGGGTGTGCTGCCGCAGGAGGAGTACGACCGCTTCACCCGCAGCCCCAAGAACCAGCACATTCCCAAGGACCTGCTCAAGCTGTTCTCCGACATCCCGGTCGATGCCTCGGGCGACGTGTTCGGCCAGATCTACGAGTACTTCCTCGCCAACTTCGCGCTCAGCGAGGGTCAGGGCGGTGGCGAGTTCTTCACGCCGCGCTCCGTCGTCAAGCTGATGACAGAGATCATCGAACCCCATGGCGGAAAGGTGTTCGACCCCGCCTGCGGCTCGGGCGGCATGTTCGTGCAGTCGGCCGAGTTCATCCACCAGCACCAGGCCGACAAGGCCGCCGACCTGGACGTGTTCGTCTGCGGCACCGAGAAGACGCTGGAGACGGTCAAGCTCGCCAAGATGAACCTCGCCGTGAACAACCTGCGTGGCGACATCAAGCAGGCCAACACCTACTACGAAGACCCCTTCAACGCCTTCGGCGCCTTCGACTACGTGATGGCCAACCCGCCGTTCAACGTGGACGACGTGACTCTGGACGCGGTGGAGAAGGACCGCCGCTTCAATACCTACGGCGTTCCGCGCAACAAAACCAAGGCCAAGGCAGCGGCGGGCAAGGACGGCAAGGAAAAGGCCGTCGAGACCGTGCCGAACGGCAACTACCTCTGGATCAACCTGTTCGCCACGTCGCTCAAGCCCGGAGGCCGCGCCGCGCTGGTGATGGCCAACTCGGCCAGCGATGCGCGCCACTCCGAGGCCGACATCCGCCGCACGCTCATCGAGCAGAACCTCATCTACGGCATGCTCACGCTGCCGTCCAACCTGTTCTACACCGTCACCCTGCCGGCCACGCTGTGGTTCTTTGACAAGGGCAAGACGGATGACCGGGTGCTATTCATCGACGCCCGCAACATCTTCACGCAGGTCGACCGCGCCCACCGCGAGCTGAGCGACGAGCAGATCCAGAACATCGCCCTCATCCCCCGTCTGCACAAAGGCCGCCGCCAGGAGTTCGCGGACCAGGTGGACCGCTACCTGCACCAGGGCATGGCGCAGCTCAAGGACGCGGCCGAGCACCTGCCCGCCTTGAGCGAGCGCCTGCTGGCCGTTTTGGCCGAAGAAGCGGCCGATGCCCAGATCAGCCAGGCCGCGCGCGACGCCATCGCCGCGCTGCAGGCGCAGTGGAGCCAACTGACCGCGCTGGAACAAGCCCAGGCCCAGCACGAACGCACCCGCGGCCAGAAGCACAGCGTGGAGGGGCGAAACCAGGCCCAGCACCTGCTGCGCGCCCAGTTCACGCCTTTCTTCACCGGCCTGCACGCGGCGGTGAAGGCGCTGGACAAGGCCATCCGCGAGATGGACAAACGCAAGGCCGAGGCCGCCAAGGCAGACGGCAAGCGCGCTACCGCCAACCGTCAGACCAAGGGCGTGAAGGCGGCGGTGCAGGCCCTGCACGACGAGCTGAAGGCCGCCGAGCTGTACTACCAGCACGTGAGCTGGCTGCAGGAGCGCTTCCCCCAGGCCGCCTACGAAGACGTCACAGGCCTGTGCAAGCTCGCCAGCCGCGAGGAGATCGCCGAGCAGGATTGGTCGTTGAATCCGGGGCGGTATGTGGGAGTGGTGATTGAGGAGGATGGGAAGACGGAGGAGGAGTTCTTGGCGGACCTTGCTTCCGCCCAGGAAACCTTTGCCAACCTGTCCGATGCTGCATCGGCTTTGACTGACACCATCAAGCGCAATCTGCAGCAAGTCCTGGACGCGTCATGAGCTGGTCGGCCTCTGCGTTTCCCATGAAGCCTCTTGGCGAGCTCGCTCGCATTCAAGCTGGCTACGCGTTTGAAAGCGCTCGATTCACTGAGGCCCCGGAGGATGTGCCTCTGGTGAAAGGGGAAAACGTTCAGCAGGGCTATGTGGATTGGTCCATCGCCAAGCGCTGGCCGGAGGCTGAGATGGATGCCCTGGAGCAATTCCTCCTCAAACCCGGCGACATCGTGGTCGCGATGGATCGGCCATGGGTCGAAGCCGGGCTCAAGTGGGCCTACATCAAACCTGAAGATCCGCCATCGCTGCTGGTACAACGGGTAGCCAGATTGCGCGCCGGCCCCGAGCTTGAGCAGACCTACCTGCGCGCAGTGATTTCGAGCTCATGCTTTTCGGCATACATCCAGCCGATCGTCACTGGGGTTAACGTGCCGCACATCAGCGGCAAGCAGATCGCCGGCTTCAAGGTGCCGGTACCGCCCCTGGAGCAGCAAAGAAAAGTCGCCGCACTGATCAGCGCCTACGACGACCTGATCGCCAACAACCAGCGCCGCATCGCCTTGCTGGAGTCCATGGCCGAAGAGATCTACCGCGAGTGGTTTGTGCGGATGCGGTTTCCTGGAGCAGACCGAGCCAGCTTCGCAAAGGGCCTACCTCTCGGATGGGAACGAAAGAATCTGCGTGAGGTCGCGGAGGTCGATCCGCTAGAGCGTCGAAGGACGGGTGAACCAGCGCCCTTCGTCCCGATGGACAGGCTCAGTACGCAAAGCATGTGCTTCGATGCCGATGAGATTCGCAGTGATTGGGCCGGCGCCAAGTTTCGGAACCATGATGTCTTGCTGCCGCGAATCACCCCTTCGCTGGAGAACGGCAAGCGGGGCTATGTTCTTTGCCTCAAGGACGACGAAGTGGGTGTCGGCTCAACAGAGTTCATCGTCCTTCGCGCAACGCAAATCTCGCCAGAACATCTCTACTTCCTGTCCATCTCCGATGGCTTCAGGAAGCACGCGGAGCTCAGCATGTCTGGTGCTTCAGGCAGGCAACGGGTGCAGGAAGACTGCTTCAACTTCTTCCTGGTCGCTGTGCCTCCGCCTGACGTGACCGAGGCCTTCGTGCAGGTTGTCAGACCGATGTTCAAGCAGGTCTTCAACTTGGCCGAGCAGAACAAGAGACTGGCTGCCCAGCGCGATGCCCTGCTCCCCCGCCTGATCTCCGGCAAACTCCGCGTCGAGGCGTTAGACATCCAATTCCCGCCCAGCATGCAGCCGCCGCCCGCAGAGGCCGCGCAGCGTGAGGCGATAGCCAGTTAGCAGGTCTTCTACAAAACCGGCAACACCAGGGAGGTGCCGTGGCCGCCGCGAAGAATTTCATCAGCGAGGACGACATCGAGCAGGCCCTGCTGCAGCGGCTGCAACACCTGTGCGGCTTCGATGCGCTGAACTGCTTCACGGCCCAGCCCGACGACCTGAACGACGGCTCCGGCCGCGCCGACAAGCGCGAGGTGATCCTGGCCGACCGCGTGCGCGCCGCACTGGAGCGACTGAACCCGCAGGCCCCGGCCCCTGCGGTGGAGCAGGCGCTGGCCCAATTGGTGCAGCCTCGCACGGCGATGAGCCTGGTAGCGGCCAACCGCGAAATGGATGCGCTGATCCGCGACGGCGTGCCGGTGACCTACAAGCCCGAGGCCGGGCCGCAGGCGGGGCAGACGGTGACCGAGCGGCTGAAGGTCATCGCCTTCGACGCGCACGACCCGGGCTCCGGCCGCAACCACTACCTGGCGGTGAGCCAGCTCTGGGTGCGCGGCGAGCATGGCTACCGCCGGCCCGACCTGCTGCTGTACGTGAACGGCCTGCCGCTGGTGTTCATCGAGCTGAAGAACAGCAACGTCAAGCTCCGCGCGGCCTTCGACGACAACCTGACCACCTACAAGGCCGAGATCCCGCAGCTCTTCACCGCCAATGCGCTGTGCCTGCTGAGCAATGGCATCGAGACGCGGCTGGGCAGCATCACCGCGCAGTGGGAGCACTTCTTCACCTGGCTGCGGGTGGACGACGAGAAGGAAAAGCTGGACCGCCCGGCCATTGCCGCCCAGGGCCTGAGCGTGGAGCGGGCCGTGCTGGGCTTGCTGACGCCCGAGCGGCTGCTGGACTATGTGGAGAACTTCTGCGTGTTCTACCGCGAGACGCAAAAGGTCATCGCGCAGAACCACCAGTTCATCGGCGTGAACAACGCCTTCGAGCAGTTCAGGCACCGGCGCGAGCTGGGGGGCAGGCTGGGCGTGTTCTGGCACACCCAGGGCTCGGGCAAGAGCTTCTCGATGGTGTTCTACACGCGCAAGATCTTCCGCAAGCTCACCGGCAACTTCACGTTCGTGGTGGTGACCGACCGGGACGACCTCGACGGCCAGATCTACCGCAACTTCCTGCACACCGGCGTGGTGGCGCCCAAAGACGATGTGCGGCCCAAGGGCAGCGCGCAACTCCGCGAGATGCTGGGCAAGAACAAGCGCGTGGTGTTCACGCTGATCCAGAAGTTCCGCTACGAGAAGGGCAAGGACTACCCGCTGCTGTCCGACCGCGACGACATCGTCGTCATCGTGGACGAGGCGCACCGCACCCAGTACGCGGGCCTGGCCGAGAACATGCGCGCCGGCCTGCCGAACGCGAACTTCCTGGCCTTCACCGGCACGCCGCTGCTGGGCCAGGAGCGCAAGACCAACGCCTGGTTCGGCGACTACGTGTCCGAGTACAACTTCCAGCAGAGCGTGGAAGACGGCGCCACGGTACCGCTGTTCTATGAGAAGCGCGTGCCGGAGGTGCTGATCCAGAACGACGACCTGAGCGAGGAGTTCGCCGCGATCCTGGAAGACGAGAACCTGGACGGCGAGGCGCAGGAGAAGCTGGAGAAGCGCTTCGCGCAGGAGATGGAGGTCGTCAAGCGCGAGGACCGGCTGGACACGATTGCGCGTGACATCGTCTACCACTTCCCCCGCCGTGGCTACCTGGGCAAGGGCATCGTCATCTCGGTGGACAAGTTCACCGCCGTGACGATGTTCGACAAGGTGCAGGCGCTGTGGAAGGCCGAGATCAAGGCGCTGAACGGCCGCATCACCGCGACGACCAACGACGTCGAGCGCCAGCGGCTGAAGCAGCTCAAGGCCTGGATGGGCGCGGTGCAAATGGCGGTGATCGTCAGCGAGGAGGCGGGCGAGGAGGAAAAGTTCGCCAAGAAGGGCCTCGACATCAAGCCGCACCGCCAGCGCATGAACGCGCTGGATGAGCACGGCCACGACATCGAGTTCAACTTCAAGGACCCGGAGCACCCACTGCAACTCGTGTTCGTCTGCGCGATGTGGCTGACGGGCTTCGACGCGCCCACGGTGAGCACGCTGTACCTCGACAAGCCCATGCAGGGCCACACGCTGATGCAGACCATCGCGCGTGCCAACCGGGTGACCGGCCATGAGATCCTGGGTGTGGCCAAGCGGCACGGTGAGATCGTGGACTACTACAACGTCTTCCGCCGCATGAAGAAGGCGCTGAAGGACTATGCGGCCGGCCCCGAGGACGACGAGCTGCCGGTGCGGGACAAGAGCCATTTATTCACGTTGCTGGACGAGGCCATCGAACAGGGCCTGGCCTACTGCCAAAGCCAGGGCGTTCCGCTGCACGAGGCGCTGGACCGCGGCGACGTGTTCACCAAGCTGGGCCAGTTCAACGGCTTTGCCGACACGCTGCTGACCAGCGACGAGCAACGCAAGTCCTTCAACGTTTACGAGAACACGATCTCGTCGCTGTACGAGGCCTGCAAGCCCGAGGTGCTGGGCCGCAAGCTCGGCCGCGTGGTGTCGGCCTTCCAGTACCTGCGCGGCGTGATGGACAGCATCGTCGAGCAGGCCGACATCGAGAGCGCGGTGCAGCGCATCGAGGCGCTGCTGGACGCAAGCGTGGTGGTGGACAACGCCGAGGCGTTCTCCGCCAAGGAATTCGAGGCGCAGTACAAAGTCGTGCAGCGCGGCAAGCCCTGGAACCTGAGCACGGTCAACGTCGAGAAGCTACGTGAGGAGTTCAAGCAGGCGCCGTTTAAGAACATCCAGATCGCCGACCTGCAGGCCTTCCTGCAGCGCAAGCTGGCCGAGATGCTGGCGCAGAACAGCACGCGAACCGACTTCCTGCAGCGGCTTCAGCAGGTCATCGACGCCTACAACTCGGGTGCCACGTCCACCGAGAACTACTACGACGAGCTGACCGCCTACGCCCAGGAGCTGAAGGAAGAGGCCGAACGGCACATCCGCGAAGGCCTGACCGAGGACGAGCTGGAGCTGTTCGACCTGCTTAAGAAGGAATCGCTGACGCAGGACGAGACCCAGCGCGTGAAGCTGGCGGCCAAGCACTTGCTGAAGCGCTTGGTGGAAGAGCAGCCCAAAGTGCTGATCCAGAACTGGCACCAGAGCGCACAGACGCAGAAGCAGGTTCGGGCAGAGATCGAGCGCGTCCTGGACGCCGACTTGCCCGACAGCTACGACCGCACGACGTTCAAGCAGAAGTGCGACAACGTCTACGACCTGGCGGTGGAGTACGCGATGCGAGGTAAGAAATGGGCGGCATGACGCTGCATCGGCGCCATTGGATCTTCGGAGATGGACGTCTTCCAGCCAAAGCTAGAGAAGTTCCTTTAGGCCGAACACCACGCGACAGCCCCGCATCAGCGTCCCACCCCCACCCAGGCCAGTTCCAGCCAGTTGTCCGGTCTGTGCACGGCCGTGACGTTCGCGCGCGCCGCCCAGGGCACCACCTGGCGGTGCAGCGGGATGACGTTGACCTGCTCGCGCAGTTCCGCCAGCGCTCCGCGTATCAGCTGCTCGCGCTTCTTCGCATCGGGCTCGACGCTGGACTGCGCCGCCAGCGCGTCGGCGCGGTCGTTGCGGAAGCCGCCGAAGTTGTAGGTGCCCACGCCCCGGTCGCCGCGCGTGCGGTAGAGCGGGGTCAGGACGGCCTCGGCATCGGTCACCGAGCCGCCCCAGCCGTACAGGTAGAGGCTGGTGTCGTACTTCTCCAGCTTGGGGAAGTACAGCACGCGAGGCATGGCGTTGACCTTGACCCTGACCTTCAGCTGCGCCCACATGGAGGCCAGCGCCGTGCAGATCTGCTCGTCGTTGATGTAGCGGTTGTTGGGGCAGTCCAGCGTCACGTCGAAGCCGTTGGCATAGCCGGCCTCGGCCATCAGCTTCCTGGCGCCGGCCAGGTCGTAGGGCAGCCGGGTCTGCAGGGCTGGATCGTCGAAGGAGGCGATGCCCGACGGCGTCAGTGCGCCGGTGGGCAGCGACAGGCCGCTCATCAGCTTGCTGCGTATGGCCTCGATGTCTATGGCCTGGTAGAGCGCACGGCGCACGCGCAGGTCCTTGAACGGATTCCTGTCGCCCGGCACCTTGCCGTACAGCAGCTTGTCGCGCGACTGGTCCATGCCGATGAAGACCAGCCGGTTCTCCGGCCCCTCGATGACCTTGACGCCGGCCGTGTTGCGCAGCCGCGCGATGTCGCGCGGCGCGGGGTCCAGCACGAAGTCGACCTCGCCCGACACCAGCGCCGCCAGCCGCGTCGCGTCGGCGGCGATGGGCGTGTAGACGACCTCCTGCACATTGCCCTCAAACTTGCCCCACCAGTTGGGGTTGCGCTTCAGCACGGTCTTGATGCCGGGCTGGCGGCTGGCGAGCATGAAGGGGCCGGTGCCGTTGGCATTCAACGCCGCAAAGCTCTCTTCCTTGTTCTTGAAGTCCAGCGGCTTGGTGACGCGGTGGGTCTCGCACCACTTACGGCTCATGATCCACAGCTGGTCGATGTGCTGCAGGAAGATGGGGTTGAAGCTGGTCAGCTGGAAGTCCACCGTCAGGTCGTCGACGCGCTTGGGTGTACCGACGGCATTGGCCCAGACGGCGATCTGCGAGGTGGGCTGCTTGGCGCGCTGCACCGAGAAGACCACGTCATCGGCCGTCAGCGGCGTGCCGTCGTGGAACTTGACGCCCGGGCGCAGCTTGAAGCGCCACGTCAGCGGGCCGGTCTGGGTCCAGGACAGGGCCAGGCCCGGCACCAGGGCCAGCTTGGCGTCACGGTTGGTCAGCCGCTCGTAGATCTGGCCGTTGACCATGTTGGTAAGGCTCTCGTTCTGCGAGTCCGGGTCCATGGTCTGGGGGTCGCCCTGGCTGGCCCAGCGCAGGGTCTGGGCCGAGGCGCCACAGGCAAGCGCCAGCAGGGCCACGCCAATCCATCGTTTCATCACTGTTCTCCCAACTGCAGGGGGCGCAGTTTAGGAGGAGCGGGAAAGCCCTGAGGTCAACGCCTGGGGTTCCAGAGCTCGTCCAGCCGACCGAAATTCCAGTTCTCCGGCGGCTCGCGGCCGACGATGCGATCGCCGCAAGCCGGGTCGGCCAGATCGATGAGCTGCACCGGGATGGGCAGGCCGGACTTGGTCGAGAAGAAGACCCTGATCCGCGGCGCGACGAGCGAGGCCGGGTTCTGCTCGACGACCACGGCCAGGCGGTCGGACTGCAGCCTCACCAGCGTGCCGGTCGGGTAGATGCCCACGCTCTTCACGAAGGCCTGGAAGATGACGGGATCGAACTGGCCCTTCCACTGCGCCATGCGCTGCAGCGAACCGGCCGGGTCCCAGGCGGTCTTGTAGGGGCGGGTGGACGTGATGGCGTCGTAGACGTCGCAGACGGCGCCCATGCGGGCCATCAGGCTGATCTGCTCGCCGGCCAGCTTGTGCGGGTAGCCGGTGCCGTCCATCTTCTCGTGGTGGTGCAGGCAGACGTCCAGCGCCGCGGCCGGCACATTGGCGCTGTCCTTGAGCAGGTCCCAACCGCGCTCGGGGTGGCTGCGCATCACGTTGAACTCGGCGTCGGTCAGCGTGCCGGGCTTGTTCAGCACCTCCAGCGGCATCTGCATCTTGCCGACGTCATGCAGCAGACCCGCCAGGCCGGCCTCGCGCACCTGCTCGTCGCCCAGCCCCATGTGGCGGGCCAGGCCCACCATCAGGCCGCAGACCGCGACCGAGTGCATATAGGTGTAGTCGTCGCGCGTCTTGAGCCGGGCCAGGCTCAGGAAAGCCGAGGGGTTGCGCGCGAGGGAGGACGAGATCTCGTCGACGATGGGCAGGCAGACCTCGGTGTCGACGGCCTTGCCCAGGCGTGCCTCGTTGAACAAGGCCGTGACGGCCTGCCTGGAGCGGCTCAGCACCTGGGCCGCGCGGCTGAGCTCCTCCTCCAGCCTGGCCCGGACCTCGGGCTCCGCCGCGGCGGTCACGGGTGCAGCGGCCCCGGCCCCCTCGGCCGGCTCCGCCACCGGCACGGGCGCAGGCGCTGACGCGGCGGCGCGCGTCCCGACATCGGCTCCCCTGCTGAGGTCTATCCAGACCGCCCGCGCGCCGCAAGCCCTCAGTGCGGCCAGATCCGCCGGGTCGCTCAGCACGAACTTGGTCTTCCAGAACGGATGGGACAGCCACGACCCCTCCAACGAATGGAGGAACATTCCCAACGTCACGTCCGAGGCAGGTATCTTCTTCAGCATGGTCATTCCCGCAGATGGAGTATGACCGGCACGCTGCCCAATCGCGCGTGCTGCAATGCACGCGGAACCCGCCCAATCACCAAAACGAAAGCCACCCGAAGGTGGCTCTCGCTTTGCAGCGCGGGGTCTCAGCGCATGCGGCGCTGCGGCACGGTGGCCATCTCGGTCGGCAGCGAACCGATGTAGGCGGCGATGGCCTTCAGCTCGGCATTGCTGAACTGCTTGACCTGGCCGGCCATGACGCCGTTGCTGCGGCCCACGTTGTTGTTGTTCTCGGTCTTGTAGGCCTTGAGCGCCACCGTCAGGTAGTCCGCATGCTGGCCGGCCAGCTTGGGATAGCTGGGGTCGATGGGCTTGCTGAAGTTCGCGCCATGGCAGGACACGCAGGCGCCCTTGGTCAGCAGCTCGGCGACGTTGGCCGGCGCGGCCGGCACGCTGTCGGGCACGGCAGGCAGCTTGGCCTGCTGCTCGTAGAAGGCGGCGACGTCGTTCATGTCCTGCTCGCTCAGCGAGCCGGCGATGCCGCGCATGGTCGGGTGCTTGCGTTCTCCTTTGGCATAGGCCTGCAGCGCCGCGACGATGTACTTCGCGTTCTGGCCCGCGATCATCGGCACCTTGTGGACCTCGGGGAAGCTGGCCTGATAGCCGGCGATGCCATGGCAGCCAATGCACATGGCGATCTTCTTCTCGCCGGCCTTCACATCCTGGGCCTGGGCGGCGAAAGCGCCCAAGGCAGTGGCCAGGGCCAGCGAGATCTGCAGCAGTTTTTTCATGGTCCCAAGTAGTCTCGTGTTGGTGTCGTGTTCTTGAGCGGCGGCGATTATAGGAGGCCTCCTATACTGGTCCGGCCCCCTTCAAGCCCCGGTTTTCCCCATGAAATTCCAAGGTTCCGACCAGTACGTCGCCACCGCCGACCTGATGCTCGCGGTCAACGCCGCCGCCCAGCTGCAGCGACCGCTGCTGATCAAGGGCGAGCCCGGCACCGGCAAAACCATGCTGGCCGAGGAGGTCGCGTCGGCCCTGGGGATGCCGCTGCTGCAGTGGCACATCAAGAGCACGACCAAGGCCCAGCAGGGCCTGTATGAATACGACGCCGTCAGCCGGCTGCGCGACAGCCAGCTGGCCGGCATCGAGGGCAGCGAGCGCGTCCGCAACATCGAGAACTACATCGTCAAGGGCGTGCTGTGGCAGGCCTTCGAGGCCGACCGGCCGGTCGTGCTGCTCATCGACGAGATCGACAAGGCCGACATCGAGTTCCCCAACGACCTGCTGCGCGAGATCGACCGCATGGAGTTCTACGTCTACGAGACGCGGCAGCTCGTCAAGGCCCGGCACCGGCCGCTGGTCTTCATCACGTCCAACAACGAGAAGGAGCTGCCCGACGCCTTCCTGCGCCGCTGCTTCTTCCACTACATCAGGTTCCCCGACGCCGAGACGATGAAGAAGATCGTCGACGTGCACTTCCCGACGCTCAAGAAGGACTTGCTGGCCGCCGCGCTGAAGAACTTCTACGACGTGCGCAACCTGCCGGGCCTGAAGAAGAAGCCCAGCACCTCGGAGCTGATCGACTGGCTCAAGCTGCTGCTGGCCGAGGACGTGCCGGTGGACGCGCTGCAGGCCAAGGACGACAAGGTCAGCATCCCGCCGCTGGTGGGTGCGCTGCTGAAGAACGAACAAGACCTGACGCTGTTCGAGAAGCTGGTCTTCATGCAGAAGAATAATCGCTGATGGCCCTGGACTTCGACCGCGCGATGCGCGAGGCCCTGGCCGATGCCGTCGGCTTCGTCGCCGGCGCGCTGGCCGGCTGGTGGCTGGGCCGGCAGTTCGGCATCGACTTCATCGCCACCACCGACTGGAACGCGCAGCAGATGGCGGGCCTGGTGCTCATCGTCGGCGGCTGCGGCCTGGGGCGCTTCGTCGCCCGCAAGCTGATGCTGAAGAACAGGCCATGAAGCCGGTGTTGCCCGTCACGCTGGCCGCCGGCCCCATCCGCCTCGTGCCGCTCGCACCGGACCACGTGCCCGGCCTGGAGGCTGCGGCGGCCGACGGCGAGCTGTGGAATCTGCGCTTCACCAGCGTGCCCGCGCCCGGCGAGGCGGCCGCCTACGTGGAGGCCGCGCTGGCGGGCCAGGCCGCCGGCCACCGCCTGCCCTTCGCGGTGCTGGATGCCACCAGCGGCGAGGTGCTGGGCACCACCAGCTATCACGACATCGTGCCCGCCGTGGAGCGCGTCGAGATCGGCTACACCTGGTATGCCAAGCGCGTGCAGCGCACGGCCGTCAACACGACGGCCAAGCTGCTGCTGCTGACCCATGCCTTCGAGACGCTGGGCGCCCAGCTGGTGGGCTGGCGCACCGACAACTTCAACCATGCCTCGCAGCGCGCCATCGAGCGCCTGGGCGCCAAGCGCGACGGCGTGCTGCGCCACCACTGGCCGCGCCGCGACGGCACGGTGCGCGACACCGTCATGTACAGCCTGAGCGTGGGCGAATGGCCCGAGGTCAAGGCCCATCTCCACTGGCAGCTCACCCGGCCCAGATAAGCCCCGACGCGCCCGACACAGGGCGCGCACACCGAGACGAGAACCCATGAAGACAGGGAAGAAGACGCAGCCCTTCGATGTCAACGCCCTCTGGGCGCTGGACCGCATCGGCGAACCCAGCCTCAGCCCCGATGGCGCCCAGGCGGTGGCCGGCGTCACCCGCCACTCGATGGAAACCAACAAGGCGCAGAGCAGCCTGTGGCTGTTCTCGACGCTGGGCGGCGAGCCGCGCCGCCTGACCGAGGCCGGCGAGAAGGACGGCAACCCGCAGTGGAGCCCGCGCGGCGACCTGATCGCCTTCACGGCCAGGCGCGAGCAGGCCGGCATGAAGGATGAGGAGGCCCAGCTCTACGTCATCCCGCCGGACGGCGGCGAGGCGCGCCGCGTGGGCCAGGTGCCCACCGGCGTGGAGGCCTTCAAGTGGTTCCCCGACGGCCGGCGCATCGCCTTCGTGTCCTGGGTCTGGCCCGACCGCAAGGCCGCCGCGCAGGGCGACGCGCTGAAGGACTTCAAGGCCCGCAAGGAGAGCGCCTACGTCACCGACGAGGCGCTCTACCGCTTCTGGGACCACCACATCCCCATGGGCCGCGTGCCGCATCTGCACGTGATGGACGTGGCGACGGGCAAGGCGCGCGACCTGTTCGAGGGCACGGCCTGGGAGCTCAGCCGCGCCGAGCCCGATGCGAACTGCTTCGATGTCGCCCCCGACGGCCGCCGCATCGCCTTCGCCTTCGACCCGGGCGCCGAGAAGCAGCTGGATGCCCGCTATGCGCTGGCCGAAGTCGACGTGCGCACGCGCCGCGTCGACGTGCTGCTGCAGGACGCCGACTGGGACTTCGCCGCGCCGCGCTACAGCCATGGCGGCGCCCATCTCGCCTTTCTGGCCAGCCACCAGGCACTGGGCCACAACCAGCCCAACCGCCTGGCCGTGCTGGACCAGCAGGGCCGCTGGGCCGTGTTCAGCGAGGACTGGGACCACGAGGTCGGCGCCCCGCTGCGCTGGACCGCGGACGACCAGAGCCTGCTGTTCGCCGCCGAGCAGCGCGGCCGCCGCCACCTGTGGCAGTTCGCGCTGGGCGAGCGGCTGGCCGAACCCCTCTTCGAGGGCGGCCATGTCGGCAGCTTCGCCTGTGCCGCCGACCTCGTGGTCCTCAACCACGACGGCGTGCAGTTCCCGCCGCGGCTGTCGGTGCTGGGTGAAGACGGGCTGCACCGCATCGAGGCGCTGAACGACGCGCGCCTGGCGGCCCATGCCTTCGGCCGCCACGAGGAAGTGACCATCACCGGCGCGCGCGGCGACGACGTGCAGATGTGGCTGATCTATCCGCCCAACTTCGATGCCAAGAAGAAGTGGCCGGTCATGCACGTCATCCATGGCGGCCCGCACACGGCCTTCGGCGACAGCTGGCACTGGCGCTGGAACCACCAGGCCTTCGCGGCGCAGGGCTATGTGGTCGCCTGCGTGAACTACCACGGCTCGTCCAGCTTCGGGTACGAGTTCCTGGACAGCATCACCAGCCGCTGGGGCGAGTACGAGCTGCAGGACATCGAGGCCGGCACCGACTGGCTGTTGAAGAAGCCCTGGGTGGACAGGAAACGCATCGTCGCCACCGGCGGCAGCTACGGCGGCTACATGGTGGCCTGGATGAACGGCCATGTGCCTCCCGGCCGCTACCAGGCCTATGTCTGCCACGCCGGCTGCTACGACTGGCAGGCCATGTATGCCGACGACGCCTACGGCTGGCACCGCAAGGAGCTGGGCGCAGCCTACTGGGAAGACCCGGCCCGCGTCGCCGCGCAGAGCCCGCACGCGTTCGCCAGGCACTTCAAGACGCCCACGCTGGTCATCCACGGCGCGCTGGACTACCGCGTGCCCGATGCCCAGGGCCTGGCCTACTACAACACGCTGAAGTCGCTGGGCGTGCCGGCCCGCCTCGTCTGGTTCCCGGACGAGAACCACTGGGTGCTCAAGGCCCGCAACAGCCGGCTCTGGTACGGCGAATTCTTCGACTGGCTGGCCCGCCACGCGCCCGCCCGTCGCTAACCCCTGCACACAGGCCGGCCGCCGCCGGCCTTCCATAATCGGCACGCCATGCTGATCCAGTTCTTCTACACGCTGCGCGCCGCCAAGCTCAAGGTGACGGTGCCCGAGTACCTGACGCTGCTCGAGGCGCTGCAGGCCGGAGTCATCGGCGGCCCCGACAACGGCGGCGTGGCCAGCATCGACGACTTCTACCACCTGGCCCGCGCCAGCCTGGTCAAGGACGAGACCCAGTACGACAAGTTCGACCGCGCCTTCTCCGCCTACTTCAAGGGCGTGGAGATGCTGACCGACTTCACGGCCGAGGTGCCGCTGGAATGGCTGAGGAAGACCCTGGAGCTGGAGCTGACGCCCGAGCAGAAGGCCGCCATCGAGAAGATGGGCTGGGACGAGCTGATGCAGACGCTGAAGAAGCGCTTCGAGGAGCAGAAAGAGCGCCACGAGGGCGGCAACCGCTGGATAGGCACCGGCGGCACCAGCCCCTTCGGCAACGGGGGCTACAACCCGCAGGGCATACGCATAGGCGGCAAGGGCGGGGGCAAGAGCGCCGTCAAGGTCTGGGAGCAGCGCGCCTACCGCGACTACGACGACACGCTGGAGCTGGGCACGCGCAACATCAAGGTCGCGCTGCGGCGGCTGCGCCGCTTCGCGCGCGAGGGCTCGGAGCTGGAGCTGGACCTGGACGGCACCATCCACGGCACGGCCGCCAACGCCGGCTTGCTGGACATCCGCATGCAGCCCGAGCGCCACAACAAGGTCAAGGTGCTGCTGCTGATGGACGTGGGCGGCACGATGGACGAGCACATCCACCGCGTCGAGGAGCTGTTCTCCGCCTGCAAGAGCGAGTTCAAGCACCTGGAGTTCTATTACTTCCACAACTGCGTCTACGACTTCGTCTGGAAGAACAACCGGCGCCGCTTCGCCGAGAAGCTCAGCACCTTCGACCTGATCCGCAAGTACAACCGCGACTACAAGCTGATCTTCGTCGGCGACGCGACGATGAGCCCCTACGAGATCCTGCAGGTCGGCGGCAGCGTCGAGTACAACAACGACGAGGCCGGCGCCGAATGGCTGCAGCGCCTCACGCACGCCTTCCCCAAGTACGCCTGGATCAACCCCGAGCCTCAGGGTGTGTGGCAATACCGCCAGAGCATCGCGCTGATCCAGCAGCTGATGCAGCAGCGCATGTTCCCGCTGACCCTCTCCGGCCTGGAGGGCGCGATGCGCCTGCTCAGCAAATGAGGTAACGGCCCCATGATCCGACTGATCGCGCTGCTGCTGTCCGCGGCGCTGCTGGCCGGCTGCGCCACCTCCCCGACTTCCGACGCCTCCCCGCCCCCGCCGCCGGCGCCCGACGTGGCGGCCGATGCCCCGGCCGTCTACAGCCTGGTCATCGCGGTGGACGGCGAAAGCGGCAACGGCGAGCTGCGCCAGCTGCTGGACCAGCACCTGGACATCGCGCGCTACCGCGCCAGCGAGGCGGCGCTCAGCCGCGGCGAGCTGGCCCGCCTCGCCGCGGCCGCGCCGGCTCAGGCCCAGGCGCTGCTGGAGACCGAGGGCTATTTCAACGCCGTGGCCAACGTCGAGCGCGACGCCGCGGACGCCTCGCGGCTGCGGTTGACGGTGAAACCGGGGCCGCGCACGCGCGTGGCCAGCGTCGTGCTGGAGTTCCAGGAGGGCCTGGCCGACGACGCCAACGACGGCGCCCGCGCGCTGCGCGAGGCGCTGCGCCGCGCCTGGCCGCTGCCCGAGGGCAAGGCCTTCACGCAATCGCAATGGGGCAGCGGCAAGAGCGAGCTGCTGGTGCGCGCGCGCGCCGGTGGCTTCCCGCAGGCGCGCTGGGCCGAGACCAACGCGCGCGTGGACCCCGAGAACCAGAGCGCCGAGCTGCACCTGGTGATGGCCAGCGGCAACCGCGCGAAGCTCGGCGAGCTGCGCATCGAGGGCCTGCAGCGCCAGAGCCACGACTCCGTGGCCCGCCTGGCCGACTTCGAGCGCGGCGCCCCCTACACCGAGCAGAAGCTGGCCGAGTTCCAGGAACGCCTGGCCAAGACGCAGCTGTTCGACGCCGTGCGCGTGCAGCTGCAGCCCGAGACCGTGGAAGCCGACGGCACCAGCCCCGTGCTGGTCACGCTGACGGAGTCCTCGCTGCAGCAGGCCACCGTGGCGGTGGGCTACCACACCAACAACGGCCAGAGCATCAGCGTGGAGCATCTGCACCGGCGTCCGTTCGGCCTGTCGTTGCGGGCCCGCTCCAAGCTGCAGCTCAGCCGCGACCTGCGCGGCCTGGAGCTGGAGCTGAGTTCCCACCCCCAGCCCGACCTGAAGCGCAATCTCGCGTCGCTGCAGTTCGAGCAGGACCGCAGCGGCGACACCGTCGCGCAGAACCTGGGCCTGCGCCTGGGCCGCCTCTACGAGGCCACGAACGACGAGCGGCTGAGCTATGTGGAGCTGCTGCGCGCCCGCGAGACCACCGGCGGCCAGGTCAACACCAACCTCGCCCTCTCCGTCAACCAGCAGTGGATACGCCGCCGCCTGGACAGCACGCTGCTGCCCACCGACGGCCACCAGGCCCTGGCCCTGGTGGGCCTGGGCTACGCGAAGGGCGGCGGCACGGAGGACAGCGGCCCCTTCGGCCGCATGCAGCTCAAGCTGGGCGTCTACAAGCCGCTGGGCGCCAGCTGGTACGGCTCGGCGCGCGCCGAGGTGGCGCAGGTCGTCGCGCATGATCGCGTGGGCGTGCCCGAGAAGCTGCTGTTCCTGGCCGGTGGCGACGAGTCCGTGCGCGGCTACGCCTACCGCAGCCTGGGCGTGCAGCGCATGGGCCTGACCGTGGGCGGCCGCGTGCTGGCCACCGGCAGCCTGGAGGTGGCGCGGCCGTTCACGATGAGCATGCCCAGCCTGTGGGGCGCGCTTTTCATCGACGCCGGCAACTCCGCGTCGCGCTGGACCGACTACCGCGCGGTGGTCGGCTATGGCGCCGGCGTGCGCTGGCGCAGCCCGGTGGGCCCGCTGCGCGTGGACCTGGCCCGCGCGCAGGAGACCGGCAAGTGGCGGCTGCACTTCAGCGTGGGGATCGCCCTGTGAGGCGCAGCCTGCGCATGCTGCGCGCCGGACTGATCGTGCTGGCCCTGGTGCTGGTGCTGGGGGCCGGCTTCGTCGCCTGGCTGCTGCACCGCCCGGCCGGCGGCGCCTGGCTGCTGGCCCACCTGCCCGGCGTGCAGGTCGAGGCGCCCGAGGGCTCGCTGATGGGCGACTTCAGCGCCCGCCGCCTGCTGCTGACCTGGGCCGGCGGCGAGGCCGAGTTGCGCGGCCTGCGCTGGAAGGGCCTGGGCCTCAGCGCGAGCGACGGCCTGCTGCTGGCGCGCGAGCTGGCCGTGGACGAGATCAACATCCGCAGCCAGGCCAGCGACACGCCGCTGGCCGCGCCGCCCGACCTGAGCCTGCCGCTGGGTGTGCACATCGCCAGCCTGCGCGTCGGCCGCCTGAGCTGGTCGGCCGAGCAGGCCCCGCTGCTGGGTCTGGCGGCCAGCCTGGACCTGCCGCGCCGCGGCATCCACCAGCTCCAGCTCAAGGCCGCGCGCTGGCAGCACCTGACGCTGGCCGGCGACGCCCGCATCGCCAGCGCCGCGCCGCTGCAGACCGATGCGACGCTGCGCGTGGCGCAGGCCGAGGCCACCGAGCTGCCCTGGGCGGCCATCGCCACCGTCAGCGGCCCGCTGGCCCGGCTCAAGGCCAGGGCCCAGCTGGAAGCCGCGCACCAGACACTGAAGGCCGACGGCGAGATCCAGCCCTTCGCCCCCTGGCCCGTCAACGCGCTGAACCTGCAGGCCGAACAACTGGACCTCGCCGCCCTGATGCCCGGCCTGCCGCGCACCGCGCTGAGCGGCAGCGCGCGTCTGAACGCGCCGGCCCGCGACGCCGAGGCCACGCTGCAGGCCGAGCTGCGCAACGGCAGCGCCGGCCGCTGGGACCAGGGCGCCCTGCCCGTCAAGCGCCTGGTGCTGGCGCTGGCCGGCCGGCCCGACCAACCCACCAGCCTGCGCCTCACGGCGCTGGACGCGGAGCTGCCCGGCGGCGCCCGCGTGCAGGGCCAGGGGCAGCATGAGGCCGCTGGCCGCTGGCAGCTCGATGCCCGCGTGCAGGGCCTGCGGCCCGAGGCGCTGGACGGCCGCGCCACGCCGGCCCGGCTGGACGGCCCCATCCACCTCGCCGGCAGCCAGGCCGGCCCGCTCAGCGCCCGGCTGGACCTGGGCGGCACGCTGGAGGGCCGGCCGCTGCGCGTCAAGGCCCAGGTGCAGGGCGAGGGCAGCCAGTGGCGCATCGACGAGGCAAGGCTCACCAGCGGCGACGCGACGCTGCAGGCCAGCGGCCGCGTCGACACGGCCGGCAGCGCGCAGATCAAGGCCCAGGTGCGCCAGTTCGACCCGCACCTGCTGTGGCGCGGCGCGCCGGGCTCGGCCTGGGCCCGCCTGCCCGGCCCGACCCGACTGAACGCCGATGCCGACGCCAACCTGCGCGGTAGGACGCTGGCCACGCTGGCCGGCAGCGTCGACGCCCGGTTGTTGCCGGGTCAGTTCGCCGGCCTGGCCCTGGACGGCCATGCCATGCTGAAGCGCGAGCGCGCGGGCGACGCCGCAGCCTTCGACGCCGACCTGCGCCTGGGCGGCAGCCGCGTGCAGGCCGCCGCCCAGGCCCGGCCCGATGCCGTCTCCGGCACCGCCACGCTGAAGGCCGGCGCGCTGGCCGAGCTGAACCCGCTGCTGGCCCTGATCGGCCAGCCCGCCATCGCCGGCCAGGCCGACGCGGACGGCAGCTTCCAGCTCGCCCGCGGCGCCAAGGGCTGGCAGGCCGGCGGCAGCGGCCGGCTGGCGCTGGCCTCGGCGCGCGCCCAGGGCCTCACCATCGCCAGCGCCCGGGCGCGCTGGGAGCTGCCGCTGCCCGGCGCCGACGGCGACGGCCCGCTCGCGCTGACGCTGGACCTCGGCCAGCTGCGCCACCCCCAGGCTCAGCTCGCCAGCCTCAAGCTGGACCTGCAGGGCCGGCGCAGCGCACACGAGCTCAAGGCCCAGCTCAACGGCAAGATCCCGCGCGAGTCGCAAGACCTGGCGCTGGACGCCCAGCTCCAGGCCCGCGGCCGCTGGGACGGCCAGGACTGGGCCGGCCGCATCGCCCGCATCGCCATCGGCCCGCTGCGCCCCGGCACGCCGGCGCTGCTGGCGGCCAGCGACATCGGCCTGCGCTGGCGCAGCGACGGCCCGAGCCTGCAGGCCGAGCCGGGCCGCGCCGAGTTGGGCGGGGCCTTCGTGCGCTGGCAGGCGCTGAGCTGGACGGGCGGCCAGCGCCCCGAGGCCCGCGCCGAGCTGCAGCTCGAGGACCTGGCCGTGGCGCCGCTGCTGGCGCGCTGGCAGCCCGACTTCGGCTGGAGCGGCGACCTGCGCATGACCGGCCATGCCAGCCTGCTGCTGAACGAGCGGCTGACGGCCGAGCTGCTCATCGAGCGCCAGGGCGGCGACCTGCGCGTGACCGACGAGTTCGGGCAGCGCGCGCTGGGCCTGACCGACCTGCGCCTGGCGCTCAACGTGCAGGACGGCGTCTGGCGCCTCGCCCAGGGCATTGCCGGCAAGGAGCTGGGCAGCTTCGGCGGCGCGCTGGCGCTGCGACCGACCCAGCTGTGGCCCGATGCCTCCACGCCCCTGGAGGGCGTGCTGCAGGCCAACGTGGCCGACCTGGGCACCTGGGGCAGCTGGGTGCCGGCCGGCTGGCGCCTGGGCGGGCGGGCCAACGCCACCTTGCTGTTCGCCGGCCGCCTGGGCGCGCCGGACCTGACCGGCCGCGCCGAGGGCGAGAACCTCGCGCTGCGCCATCTGCTGTACGGCGTGGACGTGACCGAGGGCCGCTTCGCGCTGGACCTGAAGGGCCAGCATGCCGAACTCTCCAAGCTGGAAGCCCGCGGCGGCGACGGCTGGCTGCGCGCCAGCGGCAGCGCCGAGCTGGGCGCCCAGCCCAGCGCGCGCATCCGGCTGACGGCCGACAAGCTGCGCCTGCTGTCGCGTGTGGACCGCCGCGTCGTCGCCAGCGGCGAGGCCATGCTGGATCTGGACGCCAAGGGGCTCAGGATCGACGGCAAGCTGCGCGCCGACGAGGGCCTGTTCGACTTCAGCCGCAGCGACGCACCGGCCCTGGCCGACGACGTGACCGTGGTGCGCGGCCCGCGCACCCCCAGCGACGGCGCACCCACGGCGCCGCCGGCTCCCAAGGCCGTGCGCAACAGCAGCGTCAACGTCGCGCTGGACTTCGGCCCCGACTTCAAGGTGCGCGGCCGCGGCCTGAGCACCACGCTGCGCGGCCAGCTCCAGCTCAGCCAGAACAACGGCCCGCTGCGCATGACCGGCAAGCTCGCCGCCGACGGCGGCCAGTACGCCGCCTATGGGCAGAAGCTGGACATCGAGCGCGGCGACATCCGCTTCAACGGCGCCTACGACAACCCGGCGCTGGACCTGCTGGCCGTGCGGCCCAACCTGGACGTGCGCGTGGGCGTGCTGGTCGCCGGCACGGCGCTGGCGCCGCGCGTGACGCTGTATTCCGAGCCCGACATGAGCGACACCGACAAGCTCTCCTGGCTGCTGCTGGGCCGCGGGCCCGACGGCCTGGGCCGCACCGACACGGCGCTGCTGCAGCGCGCCGCGCTGGCCCTGCTCAGCGGCGAGGGCGAGGGGCCCACGGGCAAGGTGCTGCGCAACCTGGGCCTGGACGAGCTCTCGCTGGCGCAGAGCGACGGCGACACGCGCGCCACCATCGTGCGCCTGGGCAAGCAGCTCTCAAGGCGCTGGTACGTGGGCTACGAGCGCAGCCTGAACGCAACGACGGGCTCGTGGCAGCTCATCTACCGCATCGCCCAGCGCTTCACGCTACGGGCCCAGGGCGGCGACGACAACGCCCTCGACCTCATCTGGCAATGGAAATGGGACTGAGATGGCACCGAGCCGAGTGCCTGCGGACTCGGCGACGGCCATCGAAGGCCACCCGGCTTGCAAGCCGGGTGGCATGAGCAACGACCGAGGACAGCGCCTGCGCGCTGTCCGACGCGTTGTGAAGGCCGGCCGCCCTGCAAGGCGGCAGGCATGAGCGGGCACCGAGCCGAGTCCCTGCGGACTCTGCGACGCCCATCGAAGGCCACGGGCCCTGCAAGGCCCGTGGCATGAGCAACGCCCGAAGACAGCGCCCGCCCCGCGACGACCCGGCCCCGTCCTACAGCCCCGGCGCGACCCGCCCCACAAGTCCTGTCACATCCGGGGCCGAGGATGCGGGCCATGCCGAAAGAAGTCGTCCCCGCTCCGCCTGCCGCGGCCTCGTGCGCGCCGCTGCTGCCGGTCACCGATGACCAGCATGTCGCCGCCGACCTGGACGTGGCCCTGAGCACGCCGCTGACGCTGGTCGTCCACGCCCAGCTGGAAGTGGCCGGCGCCGAGCCGCGCAGCCTGGACCTGGCCCTGGTCATTCCGCGTTCGCAATGCCGCGGCGAGCGTCCGCTGCTGAGCGCGCTGCTGGACGCCGCCCGGGCCGCCATCGCCCGCGCCACCTGGGGCGGCACGCGCCACCAACCGCGCCGGCTGCTGACGCGCGTGGCCGGCCGGCCCCATCTGATCCCGCTGTTCGAGCCGACCTGAGCGCCCGCGCGCCGGGCCGGGAGCAGCGCCGGCCTATGCGAGAATGCCGGCCGTTTTGCCCCGGTACGCACCCGGTGTGCCGGGGCGGCTCTCTCCGTAGTTCAATGGATAGAACGGCCGCCTCCTAAGCGGCAAATACAGGTTCGATTCCTGTCGGAGGGACCAAGACAACATGTCAAGGCAATTCAGTACCAACCAAGCGCCTAGATTCCTCCCAGGAGCAGGCGCTTTTTTCATGCCATATCGCCTTACGACGACTCTTTACAGAGCGGGGGAACAGGGGAACATCCAGGGGAACAAACCTTGTTCCCCGCCCTCTTGGCGGGCAGCGTTCCCCCAGAGGGTGCCCATGCTCACCGATGCCGCCTGCCACGTGCCAAGACTGCCAGGCCTGGACTGGAAGAGCTACCGCGGGCTGTTCTTGGAGGCCGCAACGCGCGCTTCTTTGAGCTCACGGCGGCGCTGAGCCAGGCGGTCAAGGTCCAGTTTGTTGGCTGAGTCGTTGCGGGTGGCGATTGCCTGCATCTCGCTGCTCAACGATTGCTCCCAGGTCGCTCCCGCCAGATTGTTGTTTGCACGGCCCTTGGCGTTCCTCAGTCTGGATATCTCAGCCTCTGTCCCCGCGTTGCGTGAAGCTATCGCGGCTTCCAACCCACTGATTTCCGCTTCCAGCTCTCGCACGCGGCGTTCCGCCGCGTACTGTTGCAGTGCAACTTCATCTCTGCGCTTCCAGTCCGGTGTTGCCTCGGACGCTGAGGGCTCAGCCGACCGTGGGACGGGCTTCAGCTCCAGAGGGGCGGCTTTTGCGCCCCGCTCGCACGGGGTTTGCTGGAATGAAATCCGCCCGTCCGCTCCGGTGCACTTGAACTGGGCAGACGCGGCACCCGCTACCGCAAGCGCGGCAATGCCCACGAGAACTTTCATGCTCTTCTCCTCCCTGCCTTCGATTGTGCAACTCTGAGGCGTCATGCTTTAGCCCAGGCCTGAACGCCCGTCCTCAAGAGCCGCGAGGGGTTAGGCGGGCCAGACAATCCCGGAGGTGGCAGCTCATCTATCCATGGCACCCTTGGCTTCGGCAACTTCAGGGGAGGCTACATGGCAGCAGGCCAGATACGCACGCTCGGTTCAGAGCTTGAAAGCACTTTTGTGGCCACTGATGAGAGCGGCGGCCAAGTCACGGTCTATGTCATGCGGTTGAGGCAGTCCGTCGAGATGTATGACGGCACCCATGAACCTATCTCAAATCCGGGCATCTACTTTCAGCTTAGGGACGGGACCCGCGTGCACTCAACACAGCCGGAAGGCACCTTCCTGGTTGGGAATTCGACCAGGACGCTCACGGCGCCCGCTGGCACCTTCCCGACGTAGGCGAGGAGAAAGACAGGAGCGCCTTGGGCGGCGAGCGGTGCTTGGACGGCCCGATCTGGCACGCTTCCCCCTCCCCGATCACCATCGCGCTGAAGCCCCGTGCGCCTGCGGTGCCGTGTAGCTGCGGCGATGGCGGAGGTGCACCGAGATCAATCTAATATCCGGCGAAATGAACCCGTTGCTCACAATCACAGGGGTCTGATCATGGCAATTCACTACGGTGGCGGCAGCCGTCACCTCCCCAACACAGGTGGTGGCACCCCGATCCCGCGAACTGGCGCCAATTGCTTGCCGTTCACTGGCGGCGGTGCGGGCATCCCAAATACCGGCGGTAACGCGAGCATCCCCAACACCGGCCAGGGCTGAGCTGCGTACGCTGGCGCTGCTGGTGCTGGTCACGACGTCGAGGCCGCGCGCGGCGTGAGCGACGCATGGAGCTGGACAAGTTCCCGAGCCACCACACCGCGGCCCGAACCAAGCTACGCCGCTACTACGCCCAGTTGGGCTTCAAGCTGGTCACAAAGACACAGTTCATGGTCCGAAGGGAGGACCAGGTGCCGCCTGCTTTTCGGTCACCGTAGGGCTAGCCTCGGGCCAACCGCGGATGACTCCCATGGCCTAGTCGGTTAGATTCGCACTCGGTAGGCTCCTTCCGCTATCCCGGTAACGCAGTCTCGGAGCCCGTCCCGGCCAACACCAAGTGCTTGGCAGGGCTATCGATCGTACATATCATTGGCGATATACAATGACGGCTCTTGCGATTCCGGGCGCTTTCGATGATCAGCTCGACGAGCTCGTCAAAACCCATCCTGCTGACGCTGGTTTGATTGACGCGCTCCTATGGGAACTGAGTGAAGACGACGAAATGCTCGCGCGCCTGCAGAACGAGGTGCCGGCTTGGCATTGGCAGTACAAACCGCCGTTCGAGTTCAAGCGCTACCAGCAGGCCTGGGCCACCGGCCGGCGGGTTTTCATTGTCAAAATCTACGATGAGGAAGGGGCTTTGCTCCCCTTCCGAGTCTTCTTCGGCTACGACCTGAAGCTGGATGAATATGTCGCCCTCTGCATTTCACACCGCAGCGTTTCATACCACCCCGGCAGGCAGCCTTTCCGGCTTCTCTGTGAGCGCTATGACGCAGAGCGTCTTCCTGCCATTGGCAGGTAACGCAAGCACCATCGTAGGCCTGCAGGTGACGCCGGTGATGGTGTTCCAACTGAATGATGTCGGCACCCATTCAACTGCCAGCCGTGGACAGTCACGCGAGGCTCGTGCTGCTCGCATTGCTGCCAACCTGGCGCGCCGTGATGCGCTGGCCCAGGGGCGCAGGCGGCTGGCGAAGGCTGTGGCCCGCGCCAACGACGGCGAGATGGGCTTAGCCGAGTTGCGTCTCGAGGCGGGCCTGTCGCAGGCCGATGTCGCCAAGGCGATGCAGACCCACCAGCCCAATGTGGCCAGACAGGAACGCCGGCCAGGCGACCTGCACCTTAGCGCGCTGCGGCTCTGGGCGGCCGTGCTGGGGTGCGATGTCACGAAGGTGATGGCTGCTGTTGATATATCGAACAGGCGGAACCATGAGCAATAGCGAACTACTGCCGTGGGGCGCCCCCTACCTGCACTGTTTGTACGCCGAGGACATTCGGCACGAGCAGGGGGGACAGCGCACCATCGTTGGGGCCTACCCGAGCGGCGTGAAGGTGGCAGGCTTCCCTGCGCACCTGGTCAAGCTCGCCATCCTTGCAGATTTGGCGCTGCCGATGGAGCAGGAGTACAAAACACTGGCATTGGAACTGCGCTTAGATGACGAACTGCTACAGCATGTCCCCGTCAATAGCAACTTGCTGACCGATGCTCGGAATCATGCACAGGAGCGGACGGCATCTGCCGCGCAGCGCGGCTATGGGGTCCAGTTCGTGCTGTTACTGAATAACCTCACGGTAGCTCGATCGGGCCTGCTACGCCTCGTGGCACTACTTGATGAGACGGAGCTTCGTGGCAATGGCTTCGAGTTGGAAGGCGTTGAGGCAACCTAGACGTCCGGCACTCCTGGCAACAGCTTCCAGCCCACCAAAGAGCGGGCTTTTTGCTGTCCGCGGAAGTGAAAGAGCTTGCATCGCGCTTCTTGCGAGATCTACTCCAAACGCGAACGATGGCGGTGCGCTTGCGGGTCATGACGATGCCCCGCACGAACAATAGTGCGCTACTGACCAAAGTCCACCCCAACCTCTCTGAGCGCTTCTCACCAAGTCCAGACGTGTGGAGCAGCAACCCGAAGGCGGGGGAACAACTGGGGGCACAAAGACAGTCATCCCCAACTTAGAACCAGTATCCATAAGGCCTACCGCCGAGTTCTCGATTCCTGTCGGAGGACCAGGCCCGTGATTCGGCCCGGCCTGCGTCAACCTGCCACGGCCTGCGGCAGGTTCGGCACTCCCTGTTCCTTGGCGTTAGCATCCGCCCGCCAGAACAACGCCGGGTGGTGGCGAGATGCTGAAGAGACTATTGGCTGCGGCCGCGATCGCCCTGCCCCTGGCCGCAACGGCCCAGCAGGCGCAGACCACCAGGCCCGCGCAGACCATCGCGCTGATCTCCACGCTCGGCGACCAGCTCAGCATCGTCAAGCAGCGCGGCAGGCGCGCCAGCGGCGTGGACGGCTTCTCGCGCCGCACGCTGCAGGTGGACCCGCAGCTGCTCAACATGGCCGTGCTGCGCGGCCTGGACAGCGCCCTGGCCGCCGAGGAGCCCGACTCACGTCGCGTCATGCTGCGCTGGAGCGCCAACCCCGGGCTGGCGGAGCAGCTGAACAACGCCTCCTTCGAGGCCCGCGATGCGCTGGTGCTCGAGGCCTTGCGCGAGCGCCTGGCCCAGATGCCGCAGCGCGCCGACTGGGACCGCATCGAGGCCATCCTGCCGCGCTATGCCTGGGAGTCGCGCGAGGGCATGCCCAACCGGCTCGGCGGCATCGGCATCTACGTCAAGCCCACCGGCAACCAGTGGGAACTGATGGACGAGGACGGCATCGACCGCCAGCAGGAGTACGCGGACCCGGACCGCATCACCACCGACCCGCGCACCGGTGAGCAGCAGAAGGACAAGGCCTATGTGGCACCGTTCATCTCCTTCGAGCGCGTGACGCTGGATGCCAAGACCCTGGCCGTCGTCGCCCGCAGGCCGCAGTTCTCGCACACCAAGTTCAGCGACCCCAAGTCCAAGTCCATCGACGTGGTCGAGCAGGTTTCGCCGGCCGAGATCGTCACGCAGCTCAACACGCTGGTGGAGCAGGCCGTCTACCGCTCGGTGCGCGGCGCGGTGGAGGTCGGTCCGGTCAAGACCTTGCCCAGGAACGAGGGCAAGCCCTAGCAGCGGGCACCGTAGCGCGCACCCGACCGCGCCCGCGCAACATGGGCCCTTGCCCGCCCGCCCCGGCGCGCCAGAATCTGGGCCTGCCCTCAGCCAGGAGATCGCGATGCCTTCACTCCTCCATCGCCACGCACCGGGCGCGCTGTGCGCCCTCATGCTGCTGGGCCTGGCCAGCGCCGGCCGGGCGGCCGACGGCGAGATCACGCTGCCCGTCAAGGAGGCCTGGTTCGAGGGCCAGATCGTCCACTACGTCAGCACCGACATCTCCGACCCCGGCATCGCGAAGAAGCAGGGCATCAACTACGTGCCCGCGCTGGCCGACACGCTCAGGCCCGGCATGCCGGTGGAGCGGGCCTACAAGTTCCCGGGCGACGAGCAGGCGACGGTGCTGCCCTCCATCCCGCGGCCCGTGGGCGGCGCCAACACGGATGCGAGCTACAGCCCGCTGTGGGTGCTGGTCATGGTGCGCTGGAAGCCCGGCGTCACGCCGCGCACGCTGACCTCCGAGGAGGCCGTGCTGGCCGCCGAGGACAGGGGCGAGGTGGAGCTGACCCGCACCAAGATCGTCGCGAACTGGCCCGTCGTGCGGGCCCGCGGCGCGGCGCTGCAGGGCGTGCGCTGATCGCCGCACCAGCCGCCGCACCAGCCGTCGCATAAGCAAGCCACTTTTCCTTCGTTCCGCGGCGGCGTTGCCGTCCCTATCGTGGCGGCCTGAACCACCCAGGCCACCATGCACATCACCAGCCTCTCCGCCAGCCCCAGCGAACGCTCGCGCTCCACCTGGCTCACGCAGTTCGCGCTGACCCGCCTGGAAGGCCGTGGCGGCGGCCACGACGACATCGTGCTGCGCCAACTGCCCGCCGCGGCGCTGCTGGCAGCCGATGTGCAGGAGCCGGCCATCGCCGCCGCCGTGCGGGCCGTCGAGCAGGCCGAGCTGGTCGTCATCGGCACTCCCATCTACAAGGCGGCCTACAGCGGGCTGCTGAAGGTCTTCCTGGACCTGCTGCCGCCCGACGCGCTGCGCGACAAGCTGGTGCTGCCGCTGGCCACCGGCGGCAGCCCGGCGCATTTCCTGGCGCTGGACTACGCGCTCAAGCCCGTGCTGTCGGCGCTGGGCGCCCGCCATGTGCTGGACGGCGTGTTCGCCACCGATGCCCAGCTGCGCCGCCACGAGGCCGGCGGCTTCGTGCCCGAGCCCGACCTGATCGCCCGGCTGGACCGCGCGCTGGCGCCGCTCGCGTCGCACAGGCCGCGAATGCCGGCGCGGCCGCAGACCGCGCTCAGCTGTTGACGCTGCCGGCCGCCCTCCCCCTCACACCACCGCTTGTCTCCTCGCCACCCGGATCGGGATCGGCGACTTCATCCCGGCGCTCGGGCGCCGATCGGGTGCGCCCGAGTGCCGGGATCTTTTTGCACAGGACATCTCATGCTCTTTCGCTCCCTGCTTCGCTGGACCGCGCTGCCGCTGCTGGCCGCGTTCAGCCTCCACGCCGCCGCGCAGACGAACACGCTGCGCATCGGCTTCCAGAAATCCGCCAGCCTGCTGACGCTGCAGAAGTCCAGCGGCTCGCTGGAGAAGCGCCTGGCGCCGCTGGGCGTCGCCGTCAAATGGGTGGAGTTCCCCGCCGGCCCGCAGCTGCTGGAGGGCCTGAACGTCGGCGCCGTCGACGTGGGCTTCGTCGGCGAGGCGCCGCCCATCTTTGCGCAGGCCGCCGGCGCCAAGTTCGTCTACATCGGCCACGACCCCGCGGCCCCGGAGGCCGAGGCCATCGTCGTGCCCAGGGATTCGGCCATCAAGTCGGTCGCCGAACTCAAGGGCAGGAAGGTCGCGCTGAACAAGGGCAGCAACGTCCACTACCTGCTCGTGAAGGCGCTGGAGAGGCAGGGCCTGAAGCTCACCGACATCCAGCCCGTCTACCTGCCGCCGGCCGATGCGCGCGCGGCCTTCGAGCGCGGCGCGGTGGATGCCTGGGTGATCTGGGACCCCTTCCTCGCCGCCGTCGAGAAGCAGAGCGGCGCCCGCGTGCTGCAGGACGGCCGCGGCCTCGTCAACAACTACTCCTACTACCTGGCCGAGCGCGGCTATGCGCGCCAGCAGCCGCAGGTCATCCAGGCCTTGTTCGACGACACCCAGGCCCAGGCCGCAGCGCTGAAGGCCAACATCCGCGCCGCCGCGGCCGTCATCGCGCCGCTGCAGGGGCTGGAGCCCGAAGTCGTCGAGAAGAGCCTCACGCGCTACCAGTTCGGCGTGAAACCGCTGTCCGCCGCCGTCGCCGCGGAGCAGCAGAAGATCGCCGACACCTTCCACACGCTCGGGCTGATTCCCAGGCCCATCCGCGTGGCCGACGCGCTGCCGGGCACCGCCACCGTTGCGGAGGGCCCGCGATGAGCACGCACACCAGCCGCCGCGCCGCGCTCGCCATCCTCGCAACGACCGCCGCCGCCTGGCACCACGCGCAGGCGCAGCCGCCCGCCCCTCAGCAGCCGCTGCGCATCGGTTTCCAGAAGGGCTCCCTCAACCTCGCGCTGCTGAAGAGCTACGGCCTGCTGGAGCAGCGCCTGCCCGGCGCCAAGGTGCAATGGACCGAGTTTCCCGCCGGCCCGCAGCTGCTGGAGGCGCTGGCGCTGGGCAGCGTGGACCTGGGCGCCACCGGTGACGCGCCGCCCGTGTTCGCCCAGGCGGCCGGCAAGGACGTCGTCTACGTGGGCGCCGAGCCGCCCAAGCCCGACAGCTCGGCCCTGCTCGTCAAGCCCGACTCGGCACTGAGGGCCCTGGCCGACCTCAAGGGCCGGCGCATCGCGCTGCAAAAGGGCAGCAGCGCCCACTTCCTGACCGTGCAGGCCGTGAAGAAGGCGGGCCTGAGCTGGCACGACATCCAGCCCGTCTATCTGCCGCCGGCCGAGGCCCGCGCCGCCTTCGAGCGCGGCTCCGTGGACGCCTGGGCCGTGTGGGACCCCTACTACGCCGCGGCCGAGATCAGCGGCGAGCTGCGCGCGCTGGCCACCAGCCGCGGGCTGAGCAGCAACAACACCTTCTACCTCGCGTCGCGCGCGCTGAGCCGGCAGCCGGCGCTGCTGAAGACGCTGTTCCAGGCGCTGACCGACACCGACGCCCGAGTGCAGGCCGACCGCCGCGACGCGGTGCAACGCTATGCCGAGTTCGCCGGCCTGCCGGCGGCCACCGTGCAGCGCATGGTGGAGCGCCGCGGCGCCGCGCCGGTCGGCCCGCTGACGGCCCAGCTCGTCGCCGAGCAGCAGCAGGTCGCCGACGCCTTCGCCGAGCTCGGGCTGATTCCCCGTCCCATCCGCGTGCTGGATGCCGTGAACCCCTCGTCCAAGGCCTACCTTGGCCGGTCCCCCGAGGGGACGGCGATGCATGCCGGATCCACCGGCATGCACATCGCCGGCGCGGGCCGGCTTGGGAGCGGCCCGGCGCACGGCCCGCAAGTTTCTTGAGTCGACCCACGGACCACAGCCATGAAGATCTTCTGGTTCATCCCCACCCACGGCGACAGCCGCTACCTGGGCAGCTCGCGGGGCGCCCGCGTGGCCGACCACGCCTACTTCAAGCAGATCGCCATCGCGGCCGACAGCCTGGGCTACGAGGGCGTGCTGCTGCCGACCGGCCGCAGCTGCGAGGACTCCTGGATCGTCGCGGCCAGCCTGATCGATGCCACCCGACGGCTGAAGTTCCTCGTCGCGCTGCGGCCAGGGCTGGTGGCGCCTGCGCAGAGCGCGCGCATGGCCGCCACGCTGGACCGCCTCTCCGGCGGGCGCCTGCTCGTCAACCTCGTCACGGGCGGCGACGCCGAGGAGCTGGCGGGCGACGGCCAGTTCCTCGGCCACGCCGAGCGCTATGCGCAGTCGGCCGAGTTCATCCGCATCTGGCGCGAGCTGCTGGCCCGCTCGCACCTGGGCGAGTCGCTGGACTTCGACGGCGAGCACCTCGGCGTGAGGGGCGGCAAGCTGCTCTACCCGCCGCTGAACCGGCCCTACCCGCCGGTGTTCTTCGGTGGCTCCTCCGGGCCGGCGCACGAGCTGGCGGCCGAGCAGGTCGACACCTACCTCACCTGGGGCGAGCCGCCGGCCGAGGTCGGGAAGAAGCTGGCCGACGTGCGCGAGCGCGCCGCCGCGCGGGGACGCTCGCTGCGCTACGGCATCCGGCTGCACGTCGTCGTGCGCGAGACCGAGGAGCAGGCCTGGCGCGCCGCCGGCGAGCTGCTGTCGGAGCTGGACGAGGCCACCGTGGCCGCGGCCCAGGCACGCTTCAAGAGCATGGACTCGGTCGGCCAGCGCCGCATGGCCGAGCTGCACGGCGGGCGCTTCGACAAGGCCGACGTGCGCCGCGGGCTGGAAATCTCGCCCAACCTGTGGGCCGGCGTGGGCCTGGTGCGCGGCGGCGCCGGCACGGCCCTGGTGGGCAGCCCGCAGCAGGTGGCCGAGCGCATCAGGGAGTACGCCGAGCTGGGCCTGGAGTACTTCATCCTCAGCGGCTACCCGCATCTGGACGAGGCGCACCGCTTCGCCGAGCTGGTGTTCCCGCTGCTGCCGCTGAGCCTGCGCGAGAAGCTCGGCGCCCCCGCCCTGACCGGACCGTTCGGCGAGGTGGTGGCCAACAGCTACGCGCCCCGGGCCGTCTCCGCGAGCTGATGCCATGCGCCGCCTGACACCCTGGCTGCTGCCCGCGGCCATCCTCGTGGCCTGGGAGCTGGCCTCGCGCAGCGGCTGGCTGTCCGCGCGCATCCTGCCCGAGCCGGCCGCCGTGCTGGCCGCGTTCTGGCAGCTGCTGCGCTCCGGCGAGCTGGCCCACCATGTGGCCGTCAGCACGGCCCGGGCCTTCTCGGCGCTGGCGCTGGGCGGCGGCCTGGGCCTGCTGCTGGGCCTGCTGACCGGCACCTGGCGCCGCGCCGAGGCGCTGCTGGACACCACGCTGCAGATGCTGCGCAACATCCCTGCGCTGGCGCTGATCCCGCTGGTCATCCTGTGGTTCGGCATCGACGAGGCGGCCAAGCTGGTGCTGGTGGCGGTGGGCGTGTTCTTCCCCGTCTACCTGAACACCTTCCACGGCATACGCAATGTGGACCGCGACCTCATCGAGATGGCGCGCAGCTACGGCCTCGGCGGCTGGCAGCTGTACCGCCAGGTCATCCTGCCCGGCGCGCTGCCGTCCATCCTCGTCGGGCTGCGCTTCTCGCTGGGGCTGATGTGGGTGCTGCTCATCGTCGCCGAGACGCTGTCGGCCCAGGCCGGCATCGGCTACCTGACGATGAACGCCCGCGAGTTCCTGCAGACCGACATCGTGCTGGTGGGCATCCTGCTGTACGCGCTGCTGGGCAAGCTGGCCGACGTGGTGGCCCGCGCGCTGGAGCGCGCCTGGCTGCCCTGGCATCGCGGCTACGCGAGCGAAGGAGTGTGAGCATGTGGTTGACCGAGATCGATGCCCCCGTGCTGCCGCGTGAGGCCGCGGCCGGCACCGCCCCGGCGCGCGGCGCGCCGCCGGGCCTGGCGCTGGCGCTGCGCGGCGTCGCCAAGTCCTTCGGCGCCCGTCATGTGCTGCAGGACCTGGACCTGAGCGTCGCGCCCGGCGAGTTCGTCGCACTGGTGGGTCGCAGCGGCTGCGGCAAGAGCACGCTGCTGCGCCTCATCGCCGGGCTGGACGCGCCCAGCGCCGGCCGCGTCGAGGCCGGCGCGGCGCACGAGCGCCGGCTGATGTTCCAGGACGCCCGGCTGCTGCCGTGGAAGCGCGTGGTCGACAACGTCGCGCTGGGGCTGGACGGGGCCGACGCGCGGGCACGCGCGATGGAGGCTCTGGCCCAGGTGGGCCTGGCCGGCCGCGGCGGCGACTGGCCCGCCACGCTGTCCGGCGGCCAGCGCCAGCGCGTGGCGCTGGCGCGCGCGCTGGTGCACCGGCCGCGCCTGCTGCTGCTGGACGAGCCGCTGGGCGCGCTGGACGCGCTGACGCGGCTGGAGATGCACCGCCTCATCGAGCAGCTGTGGCGCCGCCACGGCTTCACGGCGCTGCTGGTCACGCACGACGTCGGCGAGGCGGTGGCGCTGGCCGACCGTGTGCTGCTGATCGACCGCGGCGGCATCGCGCTGGACGCCGACGTGGCCCTGCCCCGCCCGCGTTCGCGCGCGGCCCCGGGCTTCGCGGAGCTGGAGGACCGGGTGCTGCGGCATATCCTGGCGCCGCCCGCGGAGGTCTAGGGCCTGCTCCCAGCGGGTGAACAGGCTCTAACCACTATTGCATGCGGCACACTGGCCGCATGCGATATCCCCTGCTCAGCCTCCTCCTCGCCGCCGGCCTGCTGGCCGGCTGCGCCCACCCGCCCCGCGCCCTCGCACCGCAGCCGCTGGCCCAGGCCGACGCGGCCATCGAGCGCTTCATCGCCCAGCGCCAGCTGCCCGGCGCGGCGCTGTGGGTGGAGCGGGTGGGCCAGGCCCCCTACCACCGCGCCTACGGCCAGCGCGCCGTCGAGCCGGCGGCCGAGCCGCTGGACGAGGCCACCGTCTTCGACGCCGCCTCGCTGACCAAGCCGGTCGTCACGGCCACTCTGGTGCAGCTGCTGCGCGAGCGCGGCCAGCTGGACGTGGACGCGCCGCTGCAGCGCTACCTGCCCGACTGCGGCGGCGCGGACAAGGCCGGCATCACGCTGCGCCATCTGCTCACGCACACCTCCGGCCTGCCCTCGGGCCTGCCGCGCAGCGGCCCGGCGGGCGACTGGAGCGGCGCGGACGGCGCCGAGCGCACCGCCTGCGCGCTGGCGCCGACGGCCGCGCCCGGCACGCTGTTCCGCTACTCGGACGTGAACTTCGTGCTGCTGGGCCGCATCATCGAGCGCCAGGCCGGCATGCCGCTGCAGCGCTTTGCCGAGCAGGCCTTGTTCCAGCCGCTGGGCATGGCCGACAGCGGCTATCTGCCGCTGCAGCGCATGGCCGCCGCGCGCATCGCCCCCACGGAGCGCCAGGCCGACGGCCAGGTGCTGCGCGGCGAGGTGCACGACCCCACGGCGCGCCGCATGGGCGGCGTGGCCGGCCACGCGGGCCTGTTCACGACGACGGCCGACCTGGCCCGCTTCGCGCGCATGCTGCTGGCCGGCGGCGTGGCCGAGGACGGCCGGCGCCTGCTGTCACCCGAGAGCGTGGCGCTGCTGACCACGCCGCAGTCGCCGGCCGGGCTGGCCGAGAAGCGCGGCCTGGGCTGGGACATCGCCTCGCCCTATGCGCGCCCGCGCGGCAGCCTCTACCCGGCCAGCAGCTACGGCCACACTGGCTTCACCGGCTGCGTGTTCTGGCTGGACCCGACCAGCCGCAGCTTCTACGTGCTGCTGTCCAACCGCGTGCATCCGGCGGCCGGCACCAATGTGCTGCCGCTGTACGGCGAACTGGGCACGCTGGCGGCGCAGGCCGCGGGCGTTGCGCCCTCGGCCTCGCCCTAGCCTCAGGCCTTGGCCGCCAGCGAGCCCGGGTAGGTCAGCGAGCTGGCGTTGGCCGACACGGAGTAGACGACGCTGGTGGCGCCCGTCTGCTGCATCAACGACGCATACAGCGACATGACGCCGCCCGTGCTCTTGGCCAGCCTGGCGGCCTGCGAGATGGCGGCGCTCTGCTGGATGGTGGTGGACAGCTTCAGCGCGTCGCGCGCCTGGTTGGCGATGCGGGCCGCGAAGCCGGGCTGGCTGCGGTCGGCGCTCAGGAAGGCCTTTACCGCCGCCCGGTCGGCCTCGCTGCCCTTGAGCTCCACGCCGCCGTCGCTCTTGACCGTGAACTCGACGGCGCCGCCCAGCTTGACGCCGGCCTTGTCCAGCGCCGCACGCAGGTCCGCCGCCAGCGCCTTCTGGGCGCTCTCCAGGTTGCGAGCCGCGCCAGCCGACTTGGCCGTGCCGGCCGCGCGCTCCAGCGCGGCCTGCGGCAGCGCGGCGGTCTTGCCGGCCGACTTGGGCTGGGCTGCCGCGGCGTCCGCGCCTGGAGCCGACAGATAGCTGAGCAGGGAATTGTTGATGCTGTAAACCACGCCCGCATCTTGCCGCCGCCGCGCCGTGGCCAAACGCCCAACTGGGCCCCATTTCCCCCGCTGCTCGGGCCAAGGCCGGGCCATGGCACCATGCCGGCCCATGAGTCTCTATGTCGCCTGCCTGTGCGCCGCCTGGTGCCGCACCTGCGAGTCCTACGCCCAAGTCTTCGAGGCCGCCTGCGCCGAGCTGGCGCAGCCCGGCCTGCGCACGCGCTGGATAGACATCGAGGACGAGGCCGAGCTGGTGGGCGACCTGGACATCGAGACCTTCCCGACGCTGCTGATCGCCGACGACCGCCATGTGCGTTTCGCCGGCCCGCTGACGCCGCAGCCGGAGACGCTCAGGCGGGTGCTGCGCGCCCACCTGGACGACGCCCGCGCGGCCCGCGTGGCGCCCGGCATCGAGGCGCTGGCGCAACGGCTGCGCGCGCTGCCGCCCGGCTGAGCGGCCCCCTGGCCGGCGCCCGAGGCGCCGTTTGAGGCACCATGCGGGCATGACGACCGGCCGGCCGCTGCGACTGCTGTTGCCCCTGCTGCTGCCCTGGCTGACGGCCTGGCTGGTGGGCAGCGCCCAGGCCGCACCGGCGCTGCAGGTGGGCTCCAAGCGCTTCACCGAGAGCTATCTGCTGGGCGAGATCGTCACGCAGACCTTCGTCGCCCAGGGCATCGCCGCCGAGCACCGCCCCGGCCTGGGCAACACGGCCATCCTGGCCGCGGCGCTGCAGCAGGGCCAGATCGACCTCTACCCGGAGTACACCGGCACCATCGTGCGCGAGCTGCTGCGGCGCGAGTCGCCCGCCGACGCGCAGGCGCCGCTGGCCCAGATCAACGCCTGGCTGCGGCCGCTGGGCCTGAAGGCCGCCGTGCCGCTGGGCTTCAACAACGGCTATGCGCTGGCGCTGCGCGAGGCCGACGCGGCGCGGCTGGGCATAGAGACGATCTCCGACCTGGCCGCCAAGGCGCCGGCGCTGCGGCCCGGGCTGTCGCACGAGTTCCTGGCCCGGGCGGACGGCTGGCCGGCGTTGCGACGCGCCTACGGCCTCGGGCTCGCGCCCGGCACCGGCCTGGACCATGGCCTGGCTTATGCGGCGCTGGCCGCCGGCCAGGTCGACCTGATCGACGTCTACACCACCGACGCCCAGCTCGCCCGCCAGCCGCTGCGCGTGCTGCGCGACGACCGCGGCTTCTTCCCGCGCTACGACGCCGTGCTGCTGATGCGCGCGACGCTCGACGAGCGGCCGCTGCTGGGCCTGGCCGGGCGCCTGCCCGAAGCCCGGATGACGGGGCTGAACGCCGCGGTCGAGCTGGAGGGGCGCCCCTTTGCCGACGTGGCCCGCGGTTTCCTGCGCGACGACGCCGGCGCCACGGCACGCCAGGGCCTGATGGCGCGGCTGCTGGCGCCCGACCTCGCGCTGCTGCTGGCCCAGCACCTGGCCCTGGTGCTGGGCTCGCTGGTGCTGGCCGTCGCCGTGGCCGTGCCCATGGGCGTGGCGGCCCACCGCCGGCCCGGGCTGGCCGCGCCGCTGATGGCGCTGGCCGGCCTGCTGCAGACGCTGCCGTCGCTGGCCCTGCTGGCCTTCCTGATCGCCCTCGTGGGCCGCATCGGCTTCCTGCCGGCGCTGCTGGCCTTGTTCGTCTACGCGCTGCTGCCCATCGTGCGCAACACGCATGCGGGCCTGCAGGCCGTGTCCGCCGGACTGACCGAGTCGGCGCTGGCGCTGGGCCTGACGCGCGGCCAGACGCTGCGCGCCGTGGAGCTGCCGCTGGCCCTGCCGACGCTGATGGCCGGCGTGAAGACGGCGGCCGTCACCAACGTCGGCACGGCCACCGTCGCGGCCTTCGTCGGCGCGGGCGGCCTGGGCGAGCGCATCGTGGCGGGCCTGGCCGTCAACGACAGCACGCTGATGCTGGCCGGCGCCCTGCCCGCCGCCGCGCTGGCCCTGGTCGTGCAACTGCTGTTTGGTGCGCTGGAACGGCGGGTCGCGCACAATGGCAGCCATAAACCCAGGGACGGAAGGGCATGAACACGACGTTGAAAGCGTGCTGGTGGGTGGTCTGCATGCTGGCGGCGGCCGCCGCCGAGGCCGGCTGTTCCCGCCCCATCAGCGTGCCGATGGCGCCGGTGGGGCTCAGCGTCAGCTTCGACGGCGACCGCAGCGGCGGCATCTATCCGACGCTGCTGCGCGAACTGGGCGCCGCCAGCGGCTGCGAGTTCCAGATCCAGCGCGTGCCGCGCGCCCGGCTGCAACGCATGTTCGACACCGGCCAGGCCGACCTGCTGATGCCGGCCTCGGCAGCGCCGTCGCGCGACCGCGAAGGCGAGTTCGTGCCCTTGCTGCAGGTCCGCGCCAGCCTGGTGACGCTGGCGCGCGACGGCCCCCTGCCGCGCTCGCTGGCCGAGCTGGCCACGCAGCCCCATCTCAAGCTCGCCGTCGTGCGCGGCTTCACCTACGGCCCCGCCTACGAGAGCACCTTGGCGGCGTTGCGCCAGCAAAAACGCCTGGTCGAGGAATCCAGCGTCGCCGGCGTCGCGCGGGCGCTGCGCCAGGGCCTGGCCCACGGCACGGTGATGACGGCGTCCATCTTCATGGGCACGCTGCTGCAGGAGGCCGAGCTGACCCCGCTGGCCCAGCAGATGCGCGTCGAGCCGCTGGACGAGCTGGGCTGGTCCGAGAGCGGCGTCTACCTGTCGCGCCGCACGCTGAACGAGGCCGACCGCCGCCATCTGCGCCAGGTCTTCTCGCAGGCGGCCAGGTCCGGCCGCATCTGGCAGCTGCTCAACGACAGCCATCCGCCGGGCAGCCTGAGCGGCAGCATCAAGCCGCTGCCCTAGGCGGCCGGCACCGGCTGCCTCCTCCGCATTGGGGATTCGCGCCCGCCGCCGGGCGCCTAAGGTGGCTGGCCAAGCCGGTCCGGCACGGAGCCTCGCATGTGCATCGCCAAGAGCGTCGGGCTGGGCGCCCGCAACGACGTCGCGGACGTCCGCATCGTCCAGATCCTGCTGAACCTGAACACCGAGGCCTGGAGCGGCGCCACACGGCAGCAACTGGCCGTGGACGGGCAGATCGGCCCCAACACCATAGACGCGATCCGGGCCTTCGAGACCCGGGCCCTGGGCCTGCCGGCGTCCGACGGCCTGGTGGCGCCGGGCGATGCCACGATGGCCAGGCTGCTGGCCGGCCTGCCGCCCGGCCCGACGAAGGAGAAGCTGGGCATCGTGATGCCGCGCGCCATGCCCAAGCGCATCGACCTGTACTACGAACCGCTGGTCAGGGGCATGACCCGCTACGGCATAGACAGCCCGCTGCAGATCGCCCACTTCATCGCGCAGCTGGCGCACGAGTCGGGCTCGCTGCTGTACGCCGAGGAGCTCGCCGACGGCAGCGCCTACGACGGCCGCACCGACCTGGGCAACACCGAGCCCGGCGACGGCCCGCGCTTCAAGGGCCGGGGTCTGATCCAGCTGACCGGCCGCAACAACTACCGCGACTACAGCCAGTTCACCGGCATCGACTATGTCGGCAACCCCGGCCGGCTGGCGCTGGACCCGTTCGCCTGCGTCGACGTCGCCTGCTGGTTCTGGCAGACCCGCAAGATCGGTCCGCTGGCCGAGGCCGATGACGCCAGGGCCGTCACCAAGCGCATCAATGGCGGCTACAACGGCCTGGACGACCGCCTCGAGCACCTGGCACGGGCCAAGGCCTTGCTGGGGCTTTGAGCCCGCCTGTCGGCGGCAGAGGCGCAAGCCCGGGCCGCCGCCGCCCTGCGGCTTAGCGATCGAACCACCACGGCGAGGGCTCGCCCTCGTTGATCAGCAGCGCCTGCATGCGGTAGAAGCGCTGCAGGCTGGGCTTGCCCATGCGCGAGCCGCCCAGGCCCGAGAAGCCGAAGGACTGCTTGGGCGCGTCGTGCACCATGCCCGTGAGCGCGGCGTCGTTGATGGAGATGGCCCCGGCGTTCAGGCGGCCCGCGATGCGGCGGGCCCGCTCCAGGTCGCGCGAGAAGACGCAGCCGGACAGGCCGTAGTCCGTGTCGTTGGCCAGGCGTATGGCTTCTTCCTCGTCGCCGAAGGGCATGACCGGCAGCACCGCCGCGAAGGTCTCCTCGCGGACGATGGCCATGTCCTGCGTCGCGTCCACCAGCACCGTGGGCTGCAGCCAGTCGCCGCCGCCGTGGTGCAGCAGCCGGCCGCCGGTCAGCGCGCGGGCGCCGCGGGCATAGGCGTCCTCCAGATGGCGCTGCACGATGGGCGCCTGGATGGCCGCGATGATGGGGCCGATCTCGCCGTCGTCCAGACCCGGGTGGCAATGCCGCAGCCGGCCCACCGATGCGGCCAGCGCCGCGGCGAACTTGTCATGGATGCTGCGATGCACATAGCAGCGCTCGATGGACATGCAGGTCTGGCCCGCGTTGACCATGCTGCCGAAGGTCAGCGCCCGCACCGCCAGCTCGATGTCGGCATCGGCGCAGACGATGGCTGCATCCTTGCCGCCCAGTTCCAGGTGGCAGGGGATGAAGACCTGCGCCGCCAGCTCGCCCACGCGGCGGCCCGTGCGCACGCTGCCGGTGAAGCACAGCACGTCGCTGTTGCGCACCACCGCCTCGCCGGTGGCGCCCGCGCCGGTGACGAAGCGCAGCACGGCCGGCAGCCCCGGCACGGTCGCGATGACACGCTCCAGCACCGGCACGAAGCGCGACGTGACCTCCGACGGCTTGACCAGCACCGCGCAGCCGGCGATCAGCGCCGGCACCGCGTCGATCAGCGACAGGATCAGCGGGAAGTTCCAGGGGCTGATGACGCCGGCCACCGGATAGGGGCGCTTGCGCTCCTCGATGCGGATGTGCGGGATCTGCGAGCGCCGCGGCGGCGCATCGGCCAGCAGCGCCGGCGCGTCGTTGATCCAGCGCCGCAGCGTCGCGGCCATGGCGTCCACCTCCATGACCGACTCGCGGCGGCGCCCGGTGTCGGCCGTCAGCGCGGCGACCAGCGCTTCGCGCCCGGCCAGAATGGCCTCGGCGAAGGCGGCGATGGCGGCCAGCCGGGCCGGCAGCCCCCCGTCCTGCCAAGCCGGCTGGGCTTCGCGCAGCGCCCGCGCCACCGCCGCCACCTGCGCGGCGTCGTGCACCGGCAGTTCGTAGTCGGGCTGCCCGGTGCGCGGGTTGCGGACGGACAGGGTGGCGGCGGCGGTGTCTGTCATGGGATTCGTTCGATCTCAGTCTGCGGTCTTGGCGGGTCGGGCGAAGAAGGCCTTGAGCACCAGCTTGATGATGGCGGGCTTGAGGCACAGGCGCAGCATGTGCGCGGCCTCGTCCGCCGCGACGACGGTTTCGCAGGGCATGGCGCCCGCGAACCCGGTCATCACGATGGCACCGTCCTTGATGCCGGCTTCCTCGATGCGCACGTTGAGCTTCATCGAGAGGGTGTTGACTCGCATATCGGGTTCTCCGGGCCGCTCAGCCCCAGGCCTTCAGGGACACGGCGTTCTTCGCGGCGGCGCGGCCCGAGATCATCGCCTCGGTGAGGTAGCAGCCGTTCTGGTACAGGTGCGAGAACATGGAGCCGCACTCGCCGGCCTCGTACAGGCGCGGAATGGGCTTGCCGTTGGTGCCGATGACTTCGCCTTCCATGTTGCGCTTGCCGCCGCCGCTGGTGCAGACCACGGCCGGCACGATCTTCAGCGCATAGAACGGGCCCTTGGCGATGGGCTGCAGCGTGGCCGGATGGCGGCCGAACTCGTCCTCGCCCTTGGCGCAGGCGGCGTTGTACTTGGCGACGGTGGCCTCGACGGCGGCCGGGTCGCGGCCCATCTTGGCGGCCAGCTCGGCGATGGAGTCGGCCTTCAGGATCCAGCCCTTCTCGACCTCGGCGCTGTTGTCCTCGCTCCAGTCCAGCTGCTCGGTGGCCACGTTCCAGGTGAAGGCCTTGACGATGAGGCAGTTGTTCACCCGGGTCTCCTCGTCGAAGATCATGTGCACGGGCTGGGCGTTGATGTGCGGCGTGTCGGTGAAGAAGCCGTGCTTCTTCTCCTTGTAGTGGGTCAGCTGCAGCTCGGCCGTCTCGTTGTAGAAGCGCTGGTTGTCCGCGCAGATCTCCAGCCAGCTGAAGGTCTGCATGAAGAAGTTGCGCATGAAGACGGTCTGGAAGTCCGGGTGCTGGATGCCCGGCCAGATGCCGCCGGACTGGCCGTTGTTGCGCATATGCCAGAGCTCGGCGCCGGCCTTCTGCAGGATCTTGATGCCGTCGCCGGTGTTGCCCGGCGTGCCCAGCGGGTGGATCTCCTGGTAGCCGCAGTAGTTGCGCTGCATCTCCAGGTTGGCCTCGTAGCCGCCCACCGCGATGACCACGCCGCGGCGCGCCTTGATGGCGGCGCGCTTGCCCTGGTGCTCGACGATGGCGCCGAACACCTCCAGCGTGTCGGGGTCCTGCACCAGGTCCACCAGCGGCGTCTCGTACATCACCTTGACCGGGCGCTTGTCCACGTTGGCCTTGAAGGCCAGCCAGACGCCGGAGGGAATCGGCAGGATGGTGGAGGTGTAGGCCACCGCCTCGCGGGCGCCGAACTCGGGAAACTCCAGCACCGCCTCGCGCTCGGAGAAGCCCGTGCCCTTGATGAACCTGGCGCCCACCTCCTCGGCCCGCGCCTGGATCCAGGGCTCGAGCTTGGACATGCGGTCGGCCCAGATGTCCAGCATGTCCTCGGGGATGGGGTTGGGCTGGCTCATCGCGCGCTGGTAGTCCTTCAGCGCCTGCGGGTTCTTGTTGATCATCAGCGACTGGCCCGACGCGCGGGCGTTGCCGCCGGCATAGCGCTCGGGCATCTTCTCGATGATGAGGACATCGGCCTGGGGGTCGGTGTCGATCGCCTCGATGGCGGCCGAAGAGCCGGCCATGCCGAAGCCGCAGATCAGCACGTCGACTTCATGGTCCCAGGCGGGGACGGAATTCAAACTGGCCATTTACTGTGTTCCTTGGATGCGTTCTTGAAGAGGTGTCACTTGCCGGCCGGCTTTGCTGCGGCGGCTTCGGCTTCGCGGAGCTTGCGGTAGTAGGACCAGCTGGTCTCGTTGGGCTGGTAGAAGCTGGTGGGCGCGTCCATGAACTTCGGGTAGTGCTTGCGCGTGTACTCGCGCAGCTGCTCGGGCAGCGCCTCGAAGCTGTCGTACTTGCGGCCGTTGCCGCTGTACAGCAGCACGCCCGCTGCCTGGCCCATCTTCATCCACGGCAGCCACGGCCCGGTGCGGAACCAGGAGTAATGCGTGGCCGTGCTGGTGGGTTTGTCGGCCTGCGCCTCGGCGGTGTTGACGAAGAAATGGAAATGCTCGGACGCGATGTAGGTGTCGCCGTGCGACTCCTCGGGGTAGTCCGCGGGCTTGAGCTCGTTGGGGTATTTCAGCGGCACGTCCCAGCGCATCCAGGCCACGTCGCCGCGCACCTCGAACTTGCTGAAGGCCGCGAACATGTTCGGCTTGCCGGGCTCGACCACCGGGAACTTGTTGCTGACCGGGTCGTTGGCCACCTGCACCACCTTGACCGTCTTGCCGTTGAACGGGTTGGCCCAGCTGTCGATGATCTGGCCGGTCTTCAGGTCCACGTAGAACGACACCTCGCGCGTCACCCAGTGGTAGCTGCCGTCCGGCTGCTTGATCAGCCGCCCGGCGTTGAAGCCTATGGTGCGCAGGATGGGCCTGGCCTTCTCGCCGGGCAGCTGCGCGAAGATGGTGGCGTCCCAGTCCTTGAAGACGGGCTTGCCGCTGAGGTCGCCGACGACGCGCAGCATCGCCTGGTAGCTGTCCTCGGGCTTGTTCAGGTCCAGGGCCGCGGCGGCGCCGTGGCCCAGGGCCAGCACGGTGGCCAGCAGCAGGGAGATCTTGTTGGGTTTGCGCATGTGATCCTCTCGGGTGAGGGTTCAGGAAAGAGCCGGCGCGTCAACCGGCTCCACGAATTCAAGCCAGGCGCCGTCGGGCGCGCGCAGCGCCAGCAGGCGCACCGTGCCCCAGGGCGCCAGCGTCAGCGTGGAGAGGGGCACCGCCGGCTCCACGCCCAGCGCGCGGACATGGTCGGCCAGCGCCGCGACGCCGCGCACCGGGAAGCGCAGCGCGGCCATGCCGTAGTTGGGCGGGCGCGCATCGGCGGCCAGGTCCAGCCCCTGGGCGCCGGGGTTGGCGACCAGCTCGATGGAGCCCTCGTTCTGCCCCTGCGGATGGACGATGTACAGGTTCAGGCCGATGCGGTCGGACAGACCGGGCGGGATGCCGAACAGGTTGGCGCCGGGCGGGAAGCCGGGCCGCTCGTAGTGCATGACGGTCTGGAAGCCCAGCACGTCGCGGTAGAAGGCCAGCGCGGCGTCGACGTCGCGTACGATCTGGCTGGAGTTGAAGACCTGGCTGAACTCGCGCAGGTGGTCGAAGCCCTGCAGCGGCGGCGCCACGCGCTCGATCAGCGCCAGGCGCACGTTGTCGGGCCCGCGCACCAGCCATTCCTTGACCTTCAGCGCGGGGCCGAAGTCCCAGGCGATGGGCGGCGACGCGCCGTGCCAGTGCAGCGCGCGCAGCCGGGCCGCCTGGCGCTGCAAGTCCAGCACGCGCACGTTGAGATCGAAGATGCCGCCGCTGTCCCAGCACTGGTCGTCGGGCCGTACGTCGGCCTGCGGCGCGGCGCCGGCCAGCTTCACCAGGCGCACGAAGCCCGTGGCGCAGGCCGGGTGGGCCAGCAACCATTCCTCGCCCGTGGCGCCGGGCCGGCCCCAGGCGGCCAGCAGCCGTGCGTCGACCGGGCCGCGGTGACGCAGCTCGAAGCCGCCCACACCCACCCAGCAGTCCAGGTGCGGACGCTCGTCGCGCACGATCAGCACGGCCTCGTTGAAGCCCCGCACTTCGAAGGATGGCCCCTGCATGGCCATCAGCGCTTGGCGGGCGCCTGGGCGGCGAGGTAGGCCAGCAAGGCCTTCATCTCGGCGTCATTGAGGCTGTTGGCATAGGCCATGGACGTGCCGGGCACCACCGCCACCGGGCGGGCGATCCAGCGCTGCAGCGTCGCGGCGTCCCAGGTCAGGCCGTCCTGCGCGGCCTTCTTCATCGCGGCCGAGTAGCCGAAGTCGGCATGCCGGCCGGCCTTGGCGCCGACGATGCCCGCCAGGTTGGGGCCCACGCGGTGCTTGCCGCCGGCCTCGACGGTGTGGCAGGCGGCGCAGCGCATGAAGGCGAGCTTGCCCTTCTGGACATCCGCGGCGGTCTGCGCGCCGGCGGCGGTGGCGCCCATCAGCAGCAGGGCCGCCGTGGCGTGGAGCAGGGACTTCTTCAGCATCGGGGGTCAGTTCTCAAAGGGTGGACAGGATTTCGGAGGCCGCGCGTTCGCCGGACTCCATCGCGGCTTCCATGCCGCGTATCGTGGCGCCGGTGTGCTCGCCGGCGAAGTGGATGCGGCCCTGCGCGGCGGCGCAGGCCTTGGCCAGCCGCGTGGCCTGGCCCGGGGCCCAGTTGGCCCAGGCGCCGCCGGCCAGCGGGTCCTGCTGCCAGGACACGCGCCGCGCCAGCCGCAGCGCGCCGCGCGAGGCCGGGAACAGCCGCGCCAGTTCGGCCAGCGCCAGCGCTTCGGCGTCGGCGTCGGCCAGGCGGTCCCAGCGCGCCGCGCCGGCCGCGTTGGACCAGACGACCAGGCTCTCGGCGCGGCCGCTGCCCTGCTCATCGTTGGGGAAGACGCGGCCCAGCGCGCCGTCCGACCACACATAGGGCGCCGGCCCCGACTCATCCCAGAACGGGCGCAGCACCTCCAGGTGCAGCTGCGTGATCTGCGCATAGGGCACGGCGCGCACGGCCTCGGCATGCAGCGGGTCCAGCCCCGGCGTGAAGCGGATGCCGCGCAGCGCCGGCAGCGGCAGCGCGCAGACGACGTGGCGGGCGCGGTGCACGCTGCCGTCGGCGCAGCGCACGCTGGCGCCCCGGGCACCGGCATCCACGGCCACCACGCGCTGGCCCCGCAACAGAGGGCCCTTCAGCGCCGCGGCCATGGCCTCCGGCAGGCGCTGGTTGCCGCCCCTGACGTTCTGCAGCGGCCCCGCGATCTTGCGGATCTCGCCCAGGTTGCTCTGCACATAGTGCAGCGTCAGCAGCGCGGTCTCGGCCAGGCTGCTGCCGTAGCTGTTGTTGGCCGCCAGCAGGGCGAGCGTGGCGGCGTCCACGCCCTGCTCGCGCAGCCGCGCCAGCACCGACACGTCCTGCGCACGCGACAACTCCTCGCGCCAGTCGGCCAGCTGGGCCAGCGGGCTGGCGCCGCCCAGCGCCAGCAGCGCGCGGTCCGGCGGCTGCGCGCGCAGCGGCGCGGGCAGCGGGTTCAGAGGCGACTTGGGCCAATCCGCCGCGGCAATGCGCTGGCCGCCAATGTCGTAGAGCATGCGCTGCGGCTGCAGCAGCGGCGAGGTCGCGCTGGTGGCCAGCGCCACGCCCAGCTGCTCGGCCATGGCCACCGTGCGCGCATAGGCGGGGGCCAGCTGGTTGCCGCCGGCCTCGGGGCGGCCCGGCACATCGTCCAGCGTGTAGAGCCGGCCGCCGACGCGCTCGCGCGCCTCCAGCACCTTCACGCCCAGGCCGAACTGCTCCAGCAGCAGCGCCGCGTTCAGGCCGGCCAGGCCGGCGCCCAGCACGATGACGTCCACGTCGCGCTCGCCGGCCCACAGCGGCCGGGCCAGCGCACCGAGGCCGCCCAGCGCGGCGGCGCCCAGCAGGCGGCGGCGGGTGGGCCGGGTGGGGTGGTGGGCAGGCGCGGCCATGCTCAGGCGCTCCGCGGCAGGCCCAGCGCGCCCGGGTTGACGCGGCCCTGCGGATCCAGCGTGTGCTTGAGCTGCTCGATCAGCGCCGCGTAGGGCGCGGACACCGTGTCCAGGAAGGGGTAGGCGCGGCCGATCTGGAAGTTCACCGCACCATGCTTGGCCATGATGCGCGCGGTGTCCTGCCACAGGCCCATCACGTAGGCGCGCAGGTCCGGGCGGTTGGCGCGCCGGGCCCATTCGGCCGGTGGGTCGGTCAGCTCGGTGGCGTCGATGTGCAGCGAGGTGACCTCGTCCATCCAGTAGTAGCAAGGCTCGTACAGGATGCCGTTGGGCACGTTGGTGGTCAGCGGCGAGTACAGCACGCCGTGCTGCTCCAGCTCGGCCTGGCGCGCGGCCAGCATGGCCTCGACCTCGGCCACGCAGGCGGCCGCGTGGCCCAGCGGCAGGATGCCGTGCACCGGCACCCAGCGCTGGCCGTCCACGCCCAGCGCCGAGCGCAGCGGCGGGAAGGGTCGGCCGCGCATGGCCTTGGGCACCACCGGCGGCAGCACCCAGCCGTGGTTGCGCTCGATGATGGCCTCGACCTTCTTCAGCTGGCGGTCGGTGTCCTGCTCGGTGTCGCCCTCCACGGTGAGGTGCAGCGAGTAGGCCGCGCTCTCCAGGTCGCTGGTGCCGGCCATGGCCATGCCGGCCACGTCCTTCAGGCCCGACAGCAGCGACTTGCCGCTCTTGAGCACGCCCAGCGCCGTCTTGGTCGCCTCGCCCAGCTTGCGGCCGGTCTGCGCCGAGTTGCGGGCCTTGTAGGCGTCGATGCCGAAGGTCTCCGCGCCCAGGCCGGCACGCACCAGGTCGGCCTGCGCGGCGATCATGGTGGCGAAGTCGGAGAAGCCGAAGGAGCCGAAACCCACCGCCTCGGCCGGCGTGACCAGGCGCAGGCTGACGGCCACCTTGATGCCGAAGGCGCCGGCGTCGCCGATGAACAGGCCGGTCAGGTCCGGCCCGCCCCAGCGCACGAAAGGCACGCCGTGGTGGCGGCCCGCGCTGCCGGTGACCAGGCGCTGGCCGTCGGCCAGCACCACCTCCACGCCCAGCACCGTCTCGGCGGCGCTGCCGTGGCGCACCGAGCCGAAGAACACGCTGTTCTGCGACGCCGTGCCGCCCACGCTGGCGCGCTGGCCCGACAGCGGGCCCCAGTAGGGCGTGCGCAGGCCCAGCGGCGCCAGCGCCTCGTGCAGCTGCGCCCAGGTGCAGCCGGCCTCGACGGTGACGTAGCGGTTGACCGCGTCGATCTTCAGCACGCGGTTCATGCCCGCCAGGTCCAGCAGGATGGCGCGGGCGTCGTCGGCGACATAGCCGCCGGTGTAGGACATGCCGCCACCGCGCGGCACCAGCGGGCGGCCGGCCTCGGCGGCGATCTTCACGACGGCCTGCACCTGGTCGGCGTCGGTGGGCCGCACCACGCAGGCCGGGGGCTTGCCGTACCAGTACAGGTCGTGCGAGTAATAGTCGCGGGTGGTCGCGTCGTCGAGCACGCGCTCGGCGCCGAGGGCGGCGCGCAGGGCGGCCAACAGCTGGTCGTCGTTCATGGCTTGGGGATCCGGAGAAAGTGAGGCGGTCAGTCGCGGGCCAGCACGCCGCGCGCGGTCAGCATGTCGATGGCCTCGCGCTGGCGGGCGCCGAAATGGGCGCGCTCGGGCACGAAGGGCTGGCGCTGCTCGTCCAGCATGGTGTTGGCCGGGTAGACGCTGCCGGCGTAGGTGGCGGCGAACAGCTCCAGGCGCTGGCGCGACAGCACGTTGCCCATGCCCGGCTTGCGGCGTTGGCGGCGCAGCGCCGCGATGTCTATGGTTGCGTTGGCGGCCATGCTCTCGCCACCGGCGGCCTCGGCGCGCACCTCGCCGAGGTAGTCCACGACCTTGGACATGCCGTCGGCCGAGTTCTCGGGGATGTCCACGTCGCGGATGCCGCCGCTGTTGGCCGACACCAGCCAGACGCAGTTCTCGTAGGCGCGCGCGCGCTTGGCCACGTCCTTGGGCGTCAGTCGCGGGCTGGCCACCTCGCTGCTGGAATGCAGCAGCACCTCGGCGCCGCGCAGCGCCAGCGAGCGCGCGATCTCGGGGTAGAGGATCTCCTCCGAGGCCACGCAGGCCAGACGCCCCAGCGGCGTGTCGACGACCGGGAACACGCCGTCCAGGCCGTAGATCTCCAGATAGCGTTCCCAGAGGTCGTGCGGCGTGGGGCCGTACATGGACACCAAGCGGCGGTAGCGCAGGATGACGCGGCCGGCGTCGTCGATGATGAAGCTGGTCTGGAAGTACAGGCCCGGGAAATGCGGGTCCGTCTCGTAGGCGTTGCCGGAGAAATAGATGCCGGCGTCGCGGCACAGGTCGCCCAGCCGGGCGTACTCCGGGCCGTCCGGCGCGATCGCGGCCTTGGCGGCCCAGCCCGGCAGCGAGTCGCCCAGCGGGTAGCTGGTCAGGAAGTACTCGGGCGCCACCACCAGCTTCAGGTCGGGCCCGATGAAGGCCTTGCTGGCTTGCACCTGGCGGTGGACGCGCGCGATGTTGTCCATCATGCGCTCGCGTGCCTGTGCCGTGCCGGCACAGCGGTTGACCGCATGGCAGGCGGACTGCAGCGCCAGTGCCTGGTAGGGCGCGACGGATTTGCTGGCTTCGTTCATCGGGGGCTCGCTGCGACGCGGTGTGGCGACATCAGAAGGGCTTCACGGCGCCGAAGAAGGCGACGGTGGAGATGCAGACCCAGTAGAAGTAGGCGATGTTGCGGCCGAAGCGGATGGACTTGTCCAGCTTGGTCTCGACCTCGGCATTCGGGCCCTGGGCCAGGATGCGGAACATCGAGGTCCACTCGCGCATGATGAAGCGCAGCTTCAGGCCGATGATCAGCGTGATGCCGTAGACGAACATCTTGGCCGAGTACCAGCGCTGGCCCGGCTCCGCCTCCAGCGGGCCATGGCCCAGCAGCGAGGCGATGGACACGATGAACAGCGCCGGGATGACGACGAAGCGGATGGCCTCGTCGATCTTGGTCAGGCGGATGCCGACGTCGGTCTCGCGCTTGATGAAGGCGCCCCAGCACAGCGCCAGCCAGGCGGCGAAGGCGATCCACATGCCGGTCAGCCAGGCGCCGCCCAGCGGCTGGATGCCCCACAGATGGCCCATGTGCAGGCCCAGCGGCAGCAGCAGGATGATGCCGGTGCGGGCCAGGATGTCGATGCGGTAGGCCGTCTCCATGTGGCGCTTGCGCTCGTCCAGGCCCAGCTTGCGGTTGATGACGTTGTAGGAGGTCTGGAACACGCCCCACTCGCCTCCCAGCCAATAGACCATCGCGATGATGTGCGCCCAACGCAGCACGGCCAGTTCATTGAATTCCATGTCGGTCTTGTCCTCGCGGCAAAAGGTTGAATGAGCCCTTCAGCGCAAGACATATGCCAGGATTTCCGAATTTGTCCGGACATCAGGGTAAGCACCGAAGCCGGACCGCACGGCGGCACCGATCTGCCACCTTTTTGGGCAGCCATAGGCGCGCTGGCGCCGAATCGGCCGACGCGCCGCCACACGCCATGGCGAGGGCATGTTTCACGCGACACCCGGCGACGTTTCAATAGCGTTCATGAAACGCGGCGGACGCGCGGATCGCGCGTCGGAAAGAAAAATGCCGCCCAGGGGCGGCATGCGGGGCGGCGGGCGGCTGGCTCAGCCGACGGCACCGCGCTCGCGCAGCGCGGCGATGGCCTCCGGCGCATAGCCGGCCTTGGCCAGCACGGCGTCGGTGGAGCCGCCGCGCTCGTCCAGCCGGCCGTCCAGCCGCCCGGGCTCGGCGGCGAACTTGATCGGCAGGCCCAGGTGCGGCTGGCCGTCGGGCTGCTCCACCCGCATGCCGCGCGCCGCGGCGTGTTCGCTGTGGATGGCCTCGTGCAGGTCGCGCACCGGCGCCCAGGCCAGGTCCAGCGGCGCGAGGAACTCGCACCAGTCGGCGAGGGAGCGTTGCGCAAAGGCCTCGCGCAGGAAGGCGCGCACCGGCTCGTGGGCCGGCCCCGGCGGCTGCAGCGCCACCGCGATCAGGTCGGGCCGCTGCAGCGCGTGCAGCAGCGTCTCGACGAACTTGTGCTCGCCGCCGCCCAGCGTGAGGTGGCGGCCGTCGGCCGTCGCGTAGATGCCGTAGAACGACGAGCCGCCCCAGGAGCGCTCGTCCTTGACGACGGCCGCGCGGTCCTCGGCGAACGGCGGGCCCATGACGTTGGGCGTCCAGGCCAGCAGCGCGTCGTACATCGCGATGTCCAGGTAGTCGCCCTGCCCCGTCTGCTGGCGGCGCAGCAGCGCCATCAGGATGCCCGACAAGGCCATCAGCGACGCCGCCAGGTCGGCCGAGGGCACGCCCGGCATGGCCGGCTGGTCGTCCGGCCCGAGGTTGACCGACACCAGGCCCGCCTCGGCCTGCACGGACAGGTCGTGCGCCGGCTTGTGCGCCAGCGGGCCGGTCTGGCCGAAGGCCGAGATCGAGCAGTAGACGATGCGCGGATTGACGGCCTTCACCGCCGCGTAGCCTATGCCCAGGCGCTCGACGACGCCGGGGCGGAAGGCCTCGACGATGACGTCGGCCTCACGTGCCAGCGCCATGAAGACCTCGCGCGCCTCGGCCGTCTTCAGGTTCAGCGTGATGCAGCGCTTGTTGCGGTGGGTGTTGCGGAACCAGACGCTGTGGCCGTTCTGGCGCAGCCCCACCTCGCGCACCGGCTCGCCCTGCGGCGGCTCGATCTTGACGACCTCGGCGCCATGGTCGGCCATCATCATCGTCAGGTGCGGGCCGGGCAGGAACATGGACAGGTCCAGCACCTTGATGCCTTCGAGCTTCATGCCGCGCAGACTCCGTCCAGGCGGGCCGCCAGCAGCGTCGCCTCGGCGCCCACGGGCGCGATCAGCTGCAGACCCACGGGCAGCTCGCCCGCGGCGACCGGCAGCGGCACCGACAGCGCCGGCACGCCGGCCATGTTGGCGATGCTGGTGAGGTCGGCCTGGTTGGCCGGCACCGGCGCGCCGAACGCGAAGGCCTGCTGCGGCGTGGTGGGCAGCAGCATCACGTCGCCATGCGCGAACCAGCGCGCCACCTCGACGTGGGCCGCGGCCACGGTTCGCATCGCGGCCGCGTAGGCGGCGGCGGGCTGGCGGTCGGCATAGCGCAGCAGACGCGTCAGCTCGGAGGAGAACTGGTCGGGGCAGGCGCGCCAGTCCTCGGCATGCTCGACCAGCAGGTCGGCCTCGACGACCAGCAGCCCGGCGCGGCGGGCGCGGCCGAAGTCGTAGCCCGCCAGCGCGATCTCGCAGACCGCGTCGCCGCGTGCGCGCAGCGCCTGCAGCGCGCCGCGGTAGGCCGCCGCGACGGCGGGGCTGACGCCCAGCGCCTCGACGTCCGCGGCCGCCACCCAGTGTGGCGCCTCCAGCGCCGGGCGCGAGGCCAGGTCGCGCGCGTCGGCGCAGCCGGCATCGAACGCCGCCAGCACCGGCATGACCAGCGCCAGGTCGCGGCGTGAACGGGTCAGCGGCCCGATGTGGTCCAGCGCGTAGCTGCAGGCCACGCTACCGCCGGTGGAAATGCGGCCGTAGCTGGCCTTCAGGCCCACCACGCCGCAGTAGGCCGCCGGGATGCGCACCGAGCCCATGGTGTCGCTGCCCAGCGCCAGCGCGCACAGACCGGCGGCCACGGCACAGGCCGAGCCGCCGCTGGAGCCGCCCGGCGTGTAGCCGGCACGCTGCGGGTTCTCGCAGCGACCGTAGTGCGGGTTGTCGTTGGTGGCGCCCAGCGCGGCCTCGTGCATGTTGAGCTTGCCCAGCACCACCATGCCGGCCTCGCGCAGCCGCGCGACGGCAAAGGCGTCCTGCGCGGCGACGCGGCCGCGCCGCGTCGCCATGCCGGCCGTGGTGGGCATGCCGGCCACGTCGATGTTGTCCTTGACGGCCAGCGCCAGGCCGTCCAGCGCCCCCAGCGCCAGGCCGGCCGCGCGGCGCGCATCGCTGGCGGCCGCGGCGCGCAGCGCGCCCTTGGCATCGAGGTGCAGGTAGGCGTTGAGCGCCGGGCGGGCCGCGATGGCATCCAGCTGCGCCCGCGTGAGCTCGACGCTGCTGACGCGCCCGGCCGCCAGCGCCTGGCTCTGGGTGGTCAGGTCGCCGAGGTGGAGATCGGTACTCGGCATGGCTCAGGCGAAGCGCTTGTCGATCAGGCGGATGGGCTTCTGGCGCGTCTCGATGCCGGTCAGCGCGGCCAGCGCGCGCGGCTCGACGAGCTGCACCTGCATCTCCACGCCCAGCGCGCGCTTGAGCAAGTCCTTGTAGGGCTGGGCGGCAACCTCGTCGCAAGGGCCTCGCGTCTCGATGGAGACGATGAGGTCGTCGCGGCCGGTGGCGTCGCGCACCGCGGTGCACAGGAACTCGCCGGCGAAGTCGGCGCGCTCCTCGAACAGCGGGCCCATGGCCTGCGGGAAGACGTTGATGCCGCGGATCTTGACCATGTTGTCGCTGCGGCCCAGGAAGCCGGCAATGCGCTTGAAGGTCCAGCCCAGCTTGGACGGCGTGGTCAGCACCTGCGTCACGTCGTGCGTGTTGAAGCGGATGATGGGGTAGATGTCGTCCTTGTACAGGCAGGTGACGATCATGTCGCCCTTCTCGCCGTCGGCCACCGGCACCCCGGTGTCGACATCCGCCACCTCCACGTACTGCGCGTCCTCCATCAGGTACAGGCCGTCATGGTCCGGGCCCTCACCGGCCACGGCGCCGGTGTCGCCCACGCCGTACCAGTCGAACATCTCGGCACCGCCCCAGGCGGCCGACAGCGTCTCGCGCGACTCGCGACCCAGGTGGCCGCAGATGCGCTTGACCGGGATGTCACGGCCCGGCTCTATGCCCTGCTGGCGGGCCACGTCGGCCAGGCGCTTGATGTAGTCCGCGAAGCCCACGACGACGTTGACGCCGAAGTCGCGCATCAGCTCGACCTGGCGCACCGACGGCGTCTCCACGCCGGTGCCCGGCGTGATCAGCAGCGCGTTGGTGTAGTGCAGCACCGCCTCGCGAACATAGTGGCCGCCGTTGATCATGCCGTGGCCGTAGACCGAGTGCACCACCTCGCGCGGCGCCAGGCCTTGCATGCGGTAGATGCGGGCCAGCAGCAGGCTCTGGATCTCGCGGCTCTTGGGGCTGAACAGCAGCGGCTGCGGCCGGCCCGTGGTGCCGCTGGTGGTGTGCAGGATCATGGGGATGTGCCGGCCGTCGACGGGCACGTCGGCACCATGGAAGTCGCCCAGCGGCGGCTGCAGCGCCACGCTTTCCATGATCTCGTGCTTGCCGAAGCTGGGCAGCTTGACGATGTCGTCCAGGCTCCGGATGTCGGCCGGCGTGATGCCCTTGGCGCCCCACAGCCGCTGATAGAACGGGATCTGCCAGGCGCGCGCCACCAGCTTCATGAAGCGCCGGTTCTGCAGCGCGCGCAGCTCGTCGCGGCTGATCCTGGCAAGCGGGTCGAAGGCATCGCCCAGCGGGTAGTCCGCCAGGATCTCGCGGACGTCGAAGGACTCGTAGTAAGTCGGATGGCTCATGGGATTCGCGGATTCAGTGGGAAGTCGGGGAATGCATGCGCCGCACGAGGGTCGCGGCGTCGGAACAGTCGGCCAGGCTGCGGCAGGCCTGGTGCAGCGCCTGGGCGGCCTCGGCGTCCAGGCCCGCATGGGCGCAGCAGGCGTTGAACTTGGCGCGCTGCGCCAGCGGCGACAGCGGGCGCAGCGGATGGCCCAGCACGGCAGGCAGGTCGATGGCAAGCTGGCGGCCGTCGCGCAGCTGCACCGCCACGCGCTGGGGCGCCAGGGCATTGGGATCGGCGCAGTCGTTGGGCACCACGCTGACGCGCCCGGCCAGCGCCAGGCGCTCGGGATCGTCCAGCGCGGCGCGGTCGAAGTCGGCCAGGCCCAGCCGGCCCTGCAGCAGCCAGGTCGCGATCAGATAGCCCAGGCACAGGCGGGCGTAGTTGACGTCCATGCCCACCTTGGCAGGCCGGCCCACCAGCCGCAGCACCAGCGGCGGCGCGGCCAGCTGCACGCCGGCCACGTCGGCGGCTGTGAAGCCGTGCTCGCGCTGCAGCGTGATGACGCCGTCCAGCGCACCGTGCGCCGCCCGGCCCGTGGGAAAAGGCTTGTGGCTGAGCTCGGCAATGCGCCAGTCGCGGCCCAACGCGTCGAACCAGGCCTGCACCTGCGCGCGGCGCGGCGCCAGCGGCGCATCGAACAGTTCGAAGTAGCCGAACGGCCCTTCCAGCACATCGTGCGGGCCGCTGAAGCCGGCCAGCGCGAGGTCCAGCGCGCAGACCGCGGCGCGCGACGCCAGGCCCACCTGCAGCGCCAGCATGGGCGAGCCCTCGCTGTGGGCCTGCATGGTGCCGGCCAGCTGGCTGTAGGCGATGCCCAGCGCGTCGGCCATCTGCGCACGGCTGCAGCCGGCCAGCTTGGCCAGGCCCAGCGTCGCACCCAGCGCGCCGCACATGGCCGGCCGGAAGAAGCGCATGGGCGAGGCATGCGCACAGCCCAGCGTGGCGGCCGCATCCACCGCCAGCGCCAGCGCGGCGATCAGGTCGCGCCCGCTCACCGGGGCGCCGCGTCGCGCCTGGCGTTCGGCCTGGGCCAGCAAGGCCGGCAGGATGGTGGCCAGCGGATGCACGACGGCGCGCTCGTGCACGCAGTCGAACTCCTGGTTGTGAATCTGGTAGGCGTTGAGCATGGCCGCCGTGGGCGCGGGCCAGGCCTCGCCGCTGACCCAGTCGTGGGCCTCGTCGCCGCGCCCCCAGCCCTGCGCTGCCGCGCGCACCTGGGCCACGCGCGCATGCCGGCTGCCGGCCAGGCCCACGCCCACGCTGTCGGTGATGAAGGTCAGCGCGGCCTGCACGGCGGCAGGCGGCAGGCGATCAAAGCTCGACGCCTGGGCATGGTCGAGCAGGCGGTCCATCAGCGTCATGGCTGCAGCGTCCTTTCCAATGCCACCAGGTCGGCGGCCTGCGGCAATGCCTCGATGGCGGCGAGGGCCGCGTCTGTCCGTGCCGGCACCCAGCCGGCATGGGCCATCAGCCGCGCGGCCTTGTCGCGCACGGCGGCCTCGGGCATGGGGCGGGCCGGGTCGCCCCAGCAGTCCTGCAACTCGGCGGCCAGCACGCGGCCGTCGTGGCATTCGACGCGCACGGCCGCGCCGTAATGCGCCGGGTAGCGCGCCTGCTGCGCCGCGCCGCGGCCCAGCGTGACACGGGCGCGCAGCGCCGCCAGCGCCGGATCGGCGATCGCCGCCGCCGCGTAATGCTCGAAGCGCGGCTCGCCCCACAGCAGCCAGGCGGCCAGCGCATGCTGGATCGAGAAGCGCGCCTGCGCCTCGTCGCGCGGCAGCGGGCGGTCGCAGAAGCGCAGCGCATCATCGTAGGTGTCCACATGCACGGCCGCCACGTCGTCGGCATGCAGCGCCGTGGCGCGCAGGCTTTCGCGCAGCGCATCCATCGCCGGGTGGGCATGGCGGCAGGCCGGCCAGGGCTTGAAGCTGACGTCTTCCAGCCACGGACGCCCGCGCGCTTCGCACACGAGCTCGGCATCGGCCTGCGGCGCGGTGGCCGCGAACCAGCCGGACGGCCCCTCCAGGATGGCCAGCGGCCCGGTCAGCCCGCTGGCCGCCAGCTGCGCCGCGGCCACGCCATCGCGGGCCGCACCGGCCATGTGCCAGCTCTTGCCCAGGCTGCTCTCGTGCCGCACCTGCCACAGCCCGCCGCCGCGCGTGCCGGCCAGCGCCATCGCGTGGGCCGTCGTCGGCACGTCCAGCCCCAGCACGACAGCGGCGCCGGCCGCGGCGCCGAAGCAGCCGGCCGTGGCCGTCGAATGCCAGAAGCCGTAATGCGAGGGGCCCAGCGCGCGGCCCACGCGGATCACCGCCTCGTAACCGGCCAGCATGCCCGCCAGCAGCCGCGCCCCGGGGGTCGACGGCGAGGCCGCCGCCAGCACCGCCGGGATGACGACGGGCCCGGGATGCAGGATGGAGCTGCGGTGGATGTCGTCCATCTCCAGCACGCTGCCCAGCGCGCCGTGATAGGCCGCTGCGGCCGCCGCATCGCTGCGCCGCCCGGCCAGCGTGGGGCGCCCGCCCTCGCCCTGCTGCTGCAGCCAGCGACCGAAGGCCTGCCCCTGGGCGCTGTGCACGCCGGATGCGGCGCAGCCCATCCAGTCGAGCAGATGGAGTGCGGCGCGCGGCTGCCAGGCAGCCTCGGCGCCGGCCTGGTGCGCCAGTTCGGCAAGCCGCATCAGCAGCGGCTCGGCCTGGGACGGGGAGCTTGACATGGCGTCTTCTTCGGCCCGGATCGGTGTAAAGTTGTACGGACAATTATATAAGTCGAATCTCTACTCACGCAATGAAAACACCGCCCTCACGCGCCGCATCCCGGCCCCTGGAGCTCACGCCGCAGCGGCTGGCCGAGCATCTGAAGCCCGGCTGCCGCGTCTACTGGCCGGGTTGCGCCGGCCAGTCGCCGCTGTTCCAGCAATGGCTGACCGAATCGCCCGCAACGGCCGATGGCGTCGAGTTCTGCGGCGTGTGGATCCCGGGCGTGAACCGCTTCGACCCCACCGCGCTGCATCCGGCGGCGCGCGCCACGACCTTCTTCCTGTCGCGCGACCTGCGCGCCGGCTGGGAGCGCGGCGCCGTCGACTACCTGCCGCTGCATTACAGCGAGATCGTGCGGCAGCTGGGCACGCCCGGCCGCTTCGACGTGCTGATGCTGCAGGTGGCGCCGCCGGACGCCAACGGTCAGTGCAGCCTCGCGCTGGCGGCCGATTTCACGCCCGCGGCGCTGGCCGGCTGCACGGCCGAGACCGTGGTGCTGGCGCATGTGAACCCGCTGCTGCCGCGCACCAACGGCCCCGCGGTGCCGGTGGCGCGCATCGACGCCTGGATCGAGGCGGCCGTGGCGCTGCCGCCGCTGCCGCCCGAGCCCGAGGACGGCGCGCTGGACGCGGTCGCGCGCAACGTCGCCGGCCTGGTGCGCGACGGCGACACGCTGCAGTTCGGCCTGGGCCGGCTGCAGGCCTGCGTGCTGGACGCGCTGTCGGGGCACCGCGGCCTGCGCCTGCATGCCGGCATGGTTTCGGACGGCCTCGTGCAGCTGCACGCGGCGGGCGCTCTGGCCCCGCGCTCGGCCGCGCGCCCCCCGGTCTGTACCGGCGTCGCTCTGGGCGGCTCGGCCCTGCAGGCGCTGGTGGCCGACGGCGAGCTGGTGCGGTTTGCCGGCGTCGAGTACACGCATGCCCAGTCCACGCTGGCCGCGATCCCCGGCCTCGTCGCCGTGAACTCCGCGCTGGAGGTTGATTTGTTCGGACAGGTGAACTGCGAGACGCTCGGAGGCCGGCAGATCAGCGGCGTCGGGGGCCTGGTCGACTTCGTGCGCGGGGCCCGCGCCAGCGCGGGCGGGCGCGCCGTCATCGCCGCCACATCGATGGCCGGCCGCGAGCGGCGCTCGCGCATCGTGCCCGAACTCAACCATCGACTGACAGGCATCGCCCGCACCGACATCGACCACGTCGTCACCGAGCACGGCGTGGCCACGCTGCGCGGCCTGGGCGTGGACGCGCGCGCCAGGGCCCTCATCGCGGTCGCGGCACCCGAGCACCGCGCTTCGCTGGAGGCCTCATGGCATACACTGAGGCGGTCAATTTGAGGGTAAGGGACAGATGAATCAGAAGAAGATTCCCCGCTACCGCGAGATTGCGGACAACCTGACAAACGCGATCCTGGCAAAGGATTACCCGATTGGCAGCCAGCTCCCGCCCGAAGCCGAGTTGTGCGATCAACTCGACGCAAGCCGCCACACCATCCGCGAGGCGCTGCGCATCCTGGAGCAGGCGGGGCTGATCTCGCGCCGCCAGGGTTCGGGCTCGCTGGTCATCGCGAACACGCCGCCGGTGCGCTACCGGCAGACGGTGGACAGCATCGAGGACCTGATGCAGTACGGCTCGCAGAGCCGGCTGCGGCTGCTGTCCGTCCGCGAACTGCAGGCCGACGCCGCGCTGAGCGACCTGATGCACTGCCGGGAGGGCGACGCCTGCATCGAGCTGCTGGGCGTGCGCATGGAGCGCGAGGAGCCCTTCCGCCCGTTCGCGTTGAGCCAGGTGCTGTTTCCGCCGCAGTCGGCGCGCCGGCGCGCCAAGCTGCTGGACATCGACACCGCGCTGGCCGTCATGCTGACGGCGCTGGACGCCCGCACGCTGGGCCGCATCGAGCAGACCTTCGAGGCGGTCGCCCTGGACGCTCAGGCCGCCACGCAGCTGGGCGTCAAGAAGGGCTCGCCGTCGCTGCGCGCGCACCGCGCCTACTACGACCGCGCCGGCAAGCTCATCCTGGTGGCCATCTCCTGGCACCGCGGCGACCTGTTCCGCATCTCCACGGTGCTCAAGCACGAGTCGCCCTGAACGGGCGACCCGCTTGAATGGGCGGGACGCCCGGGCGCCCCGCCCTGTTCACATCATTCCAGTCCGCGCAGCTCGACGAGCTCGTAGCGGGTCTGCATGTAGCCGCCCACGCAGCCGCGCAGGAAGATGTAGTTGTCGTCGTCGGTGCACCAGACGTCGTAGACCGGATGCTCCTCCGGCATGTTGCCGGCCGTGTCGACATAGCGGAAGTGCAGCGCGTTGAAGCGGCCCACCGGCACCTCGATCTCCTCGCGGCCGACGAACTCCAGGCCGAAGCCCAGCGGGAACAGCAGCGGGCCGGTGGCGCCGCGGTGGTCCGGCGAGGTCAGCATGACATTCGGGAAGAAGGTCTTGCCCGGGCCCTTGGACAGGTCGTAGGCGCGCAGGAACAGCGCGTCGCCGCAGATCGGGTGCGCCCCCAGGCCGACCGGGCGGTCCCTCTCCAGCCGCTGGCTGATGCGGCCGTCACGCTGGTTGTAGCTCTCGCACTCGGCGCTGTGCTCGCCGAAGCGCATCCAGGCCGTGCCTTCGAAGCGGCCACCGACGCTCAGCCGCACGGAGGCGTCCAGCGGCCGGCCGTCCGGCGCCAGGGCCAGCACGACGTCGCGGATGACGTCCGGCGCATCGTCGATCTCGCAGTGCGCGTGCACGATGCGGTTGCCGTCGCTCTGGTCCGTCATCATGAAGTACTCGCGGCCACGCTCCTGGCCCAGGCGTTCGGGCTTGTCGCTGGTGTAGCGGATGGTGCCGCGGATGGTGCGGTGATGAGGGGGCTTGTTCATGGAAGTCCTGTCCGTGAAGTCAAAGGAATCGGGCGGGGCGGCGCTCGAGGAAGGCCGCCGCGCCTTCGGCGAAGTCGGCACCTTCGAAGGCGGCGTCAAAGGCCGCGCGCACCTCGGTCTCGCCCAGCAGGCCGGCGCGGCCCACATGGGCCAGCGTGGCCTTGATGCCGGTCATCGAGGTGGGCGACTGCGAGCAGATGTCGGCCAGCCAGGCCTGGGCCTGGGCCTGCAGCTGTTCGGGCTCGACCAGCGCGTCCAGCAGGCCCCAGTCCTGCGCCGTCTCGGCATCCAGCCGCTCTCCGCGCAGCAGCAGGCGGCGCGCACGCGTATCGCCCAGCAGCCGCACGACGCGGCGCGTGTCCTCGATGCTGTACAGCAGGCCCAGCCGGGCCGGCGTGATGGCGAAGCTGGCGCGCCGGCTCGAAATGCGGAAGTCGCAGGCCGCGGCCAGGCCGAAGCCACCGCCGAAGCAGGGTCCGTCGATCAGCGCCAGCGTGGGCAGCGGCAGCTGCTCCAGCGCCAGCTGGGCGCGGGCCACCAGCGCATTGTTGGCGGCCATGGCGACTGGATCGCGCAGCATCCGTGTCAGCTCCGCGATGTCGGCACCGGCACAGAAGGCGCCGGGCTCGCCGGCCAGCACCAGCGCACGCGGCGAGCGACCGCCGCTGCGGCGGTGCTCGTCGGCCACGTCGGCCAGCGCCTGCAGCAGCTGCGCCCACATCGCCTCGGTCATCGCGTTCTTCTTCTCTGCGCGGCGCAGAGTCAGCTGGACGACGGCGTCCTGGCGTTGCACTTCAATCATGTTGGTACGGGCTGTATCTTCAGTCCGGCAGGATAGACTGCAATTGTTGTCCGTACAAGTTGAAAATCATGTCGACTGATAAACCCTGCGGCCCGCTGCGCCACGCGACCCTGGTCGTGGCCGATGCGACGCCGATGATCGAGGCCTATGCGCTGCTGGGCCTGATCGCTTCGGCCGGCGGCACCGTCGGCGAGGCGCAGGCGCATGCCTGGCAGCGCCCGGCGCTCGCCGGCTGCGCCGTCACCTGGCTGGCCGCCCCCGGCGCGGGCCCGCTGCTGCGGCTCATCGAGCTGCCTGCGGCCGCAACGCGGCCCACGCGGCTGAGCCACGGCTGGCTGGCGCTGGAGGTGCTGGTGCGCGATGTCGATGCGCTGGGCGCGCGCCTGGCGGGTTCGGCCTTCGAGATCGTCGGCGCGCCGGCGGACCTGGCGGTCAGCCCCGCCATTCGCGCGATGCAGGTCATCGGCCCCGCGGGCGAGATGCTGTACCTGACGCAAGTCAAGCAGCCGGTGCCGCCGTTCGAGCTGCCGCTGTCCGCCGAGCTGACGCCGGCGCAGGATCTCGGCGCGCTGTTCATCGGCGTGATGTCCGTGCCCGACCGGGAAGCCGCGCTGAGCGCCTGCGCCGCGATGGCGCCGCGCGCGACGCTGCGCTTCGACACCCGCGTGACGGTGCTGAGCCGGGCGCTGGACCGGCCGCTGGATCACGCCTGGCCGGTGGCCACGCTGCAGTGGGCCGGCCGCAGCCTGTTCGAGATCGACGCGGTGCGGGATGAGCGCGTGGCCACGCCCGCGACGGCGGCACCACCGGATGGCCTGTCCTGGCTGACGATGGACGGTGCCACGGGCATGCATGAGCTGGCACCGGGCGTCTGGCTGGAAGGCGCCTGAGCCCCCCCGTTCCTTTCCCAACGAGAAAGGCCTGACCCCGGCGCACTGCCGGGGTCAGGCCTTCTGCTTGCCGGCGGGGAGCCGCGTGGCGCGGCCGCCCTTCAGCGTCAGAAGTCGTAGGACAGCGACACGCCGTACTGGCGCAGACGCGGCAGGAAATCCGCCACGGTGCGACGGAACGTGGACACGTCGATGTAGCGGAAGGCGTTCATCGGCGTGTTGTCGTCGGTCGCGTTGCGCACGAAGCCCGTCAGGCGCCAGTTGCCGCCGCGCACGCCGGCGCTCAGGTTGATGCGCGTGAAGGCATCGGCCCAGATCAGGTTCTGCAGGTCGGCGTAGCGGCGCGACTGGTAGGTGGCGTCGATGCGCGACGTGAAGCGCAGGCCCGTGCCCTCGATGGGCAGATCGACCGCGGCCGAGGCGGCGGCCGAGTGCTTGGGCGTGCGCGGCAGCATGAAGCCGGCGACGTCCATGTTGCCGCCGAAGTTCTGGCCGTGGGTCACGTCGGTGCCGGCGATGGCCTTGGCATCGGTGTAGGCGTAGTTGCCCGACAGCACCAACCAGGGCGTGGCCTGGTACATCAGCTCCAGCTCCAGGCCGCGCGTGCGGGCCTTGCCGACGTTGTTGACCACCGTGTTGATCTGCTGCGTCCCCGTCGTCGGGCTGGTATAGGTGATGACGTTGGACAGCTGCAGGCCGTTGATGTTGTTCTGGAACAGCGCGGCGTTGAACAGCATGCGGCCGTCGAGCAGACGGTTCTTGCTGCCGAACTCGAAGGCGGTGATCTTCTCGCCGTCGTAGGCGAAGTCCTTGGGATCAATGCCTATCGTCGTGTTGAAGCCGCCGCTCTTGCTGCCGCGGGCGACCTGGCCATAGACCATCATGCCGCTGGCGGGCTTGTAGTCCAGGATGACGCGCGGCGCGAAGTCGGAGAAGGTGCGCTCGCCATTGACGACGCCGCTGACCTTGACGCGCTCGCTGCTGTAGCGCCCTTCCACCGACAGGCGGGTGGCCGGATTGAGCTGGTACTGCAGGCGGCCGAAGGGGGCGACGTTGCGGATGCTGGTGGCCAGCTTGTCCGTCAGCGGGGCCGCGGTGCTCAGCGAGCCGCTCACCACCGCGGTGGTCTGGCCCTTGAAGTCCTCGTCGTAGTAGAAGGCGCCGACCATCCAGCTGAGGTCCTGATCGGTGGGCGAGCTCAGGCGCACCTCCTGCGACTTGTAGTCCAGCCGGTCGCGGTCATAGCTGAGCGCGGAAGATCCGCCCAGGCCCAGCGCGGTGCCGTTGTAGGACTGGTCGTAGCCGGAGTTGGCGCGCTGGCGCGTCGTGGCCGTCTGGGACGTCAGCGTATAACCGTCGCCAAAGTACCAGTTCAGCGTCAGCGCGGCGCGATCGATGTCGCGCTTGAGGCCGTTGACATCGCCATAGTCGATGCCGGTCTTGGGATCGACGTAATGGGACAGCGGGCCGGTGGAGCGGGCGAAGGCCGTGCCGCTGTAGCTCATGGCGCCGCAGGGGTAGCCGTTTGCCCGCGTGGCGGCCGAGGCCGGCACGTTGGCGCTGGGCAGCCCCGTCTTCGGGTCGTTACCGACGAGCTGGATCAGGTGGCCGTTGCAGATGCCGCCATTGGGCACATTGGTCGAGCCATTCATCGACGTGACGACGCCGCCCGACTGGATGGGAATCGGCCGGATGGTGGCGGCGAACTGCCCGTCGCGGTCGCGGGCACTGTCGATGGCCAGGTTGGCGTCGAAGTCCTGCGACGGACGCAGGAAGAACTGCAGGCCCACGGAGTCCGAGCGTTCCTTGCCCAGCTTGCCGCCGTCCAGCGGGTTGGTGTACTGGCCTCCGAACTCGGAATGCTTGACGCGAACGCGCATCGACAGCAGGTCCTCCTTCACCGGCACGGTCAGTGCGCCGAACAGCGACAGCTCGCCATCGCTGGCGACGGTGGCGCCGACCTTGCCGGCGAGGCGATCGCCCGGCTTGACCGTCACGTAGTTGATGGCGCCGGCATAGGTGGAGCGGCCATACAGCGCCGACTGCGGCCCCTTGATCACCTCGACACGCTGCGCGTCATCCAGGCCCAGGCTCAGCGCACCGTCACGCACATAGACGCCGTCGATGAAGATGGACACGGGCTGGGGCGCGTCGGTCCGCGTCACCGAGATGCCCCGCACGATGGGGCGCTCGCCGGAGCGGCCGAAGTCGGGCGAGTAGCTCAGGCCCGGCGTCAGCAGCGACAGGTCGGCGATGGACTTGACGCCCCGGTCGTCCAGGTCCTTGCCCGTCATGGCCATGATGGACAGCGGCACATCCTGCAGGCGCTCGCCGATGCGTCGGGCCGTGACGACGATGCGGCCGAGTTCGGCGACCGTGGACGTCGCCTCCTTGCTTTCGGCCGCCGGGGCGCTGCTGGCCTGGCCGGCGCTTGCGGGCGCCTCCTCGGGCTTGGCCGTCTGTGCCAGCGCGGGCAGCGCCGCGAGGATCGCGCTGGTCAGCAGCAGGGGTTTGAGGGTGGACATGTTGAACTCCGTCTTCTTGGGATGGGTGGGAGGCCTGCAGGCCGCAGGCCCCAAGGGGCGACACGGGGATGAGCTCTGAATCTGTGGCTGCTCGGACATCATCTTTCTTCTTTAAGAAATGTTGTCCGTACAACTTTTGTTCGATCGAATACTATATTCATCGCCACCTGGAAGCAACGGGGTTTGCGTCATGACCGGACAACTATGTGGCAGCCCCGTGACATTGGGGACAGCACCTACTTGATCAATGCTTTTTGTCCGGACAAATAGACAGGCATCCACCCCGTCAGGTCTTCCAGGAATCCCATCCGCTACCATCGTCGGCCCGGGCTGCTGACGTCCGGATCTTGAACCCGGCATTCATGTATTCCCCTGAAAAGCGTCGCCCGCGCATCTGCGTGCTGACCTACACAGCCCTGACGCGCCTCGTGCGCCTGGCCGAGAGCCGGCTGCAGGACCGGGCGGACATCGTCGTCGACGAGTACACGCTGGGCGATGCCGTGCTGCACGCCTACGAGCTGCACCGCAACACCCGCATCGACGTCATCGTCAGCCCCGCGTCGGTGGCCGAGCTGCTGCGCGCCCAGGTCGACAAGCCCATCGTCAGCATCGAGCTCAGCGGCGTGGACCTGCTGTTCGCGCTGCAGCAGGCCAGCCAGGTCGCCGACCAGGTCGGGCTGGTGGTCCACACCGAGGTGCTGCCCGACCTCGACTGGCTGCATGGCCTGCTCAGCGTCCAGCTCACGCACCGCACCTACCGCCACATGGCCGAGGCACGCGAGCAGGTCCTCGCGCTGGTCGAGGCGGGCATCAAGGTCGTCGTGGGCTCCAGCCTGGTCGTCGCACTGGCCGAGGAGCACGGCATCAAGGGCGTGATGGTGCATGGCATCGCGTCCGTGGAGCGTGCGCTCAACGAAGCCATCACGCTGGCCGAGCGTGCGATCCGGCAGGAAGACCGCTTCGACCACCTCAACATGGCTTTTGCCCGCCTGCACGAGGCCGTCCTGACGGTGGACTCGCAGCAGCGCATCATGGCCATCAACCTGCCCATGTCGCGCATCCTGGGGCTGGAGAACGCCAACCCCATAGGCCAGCGCCTGTCGGACCTGCCGGGCGAGGTGTCGCTGGCCGGCGTGCTGGCCGGGCAGGATGACGACGTGGACGTCGTGGTGCACCTGAGCCGAGGCACCTTCCTGATGTCGCGCAGCGCCATCCAGGACCGCGGCGGCCTGACGGGGGCGATGCTGACGCTGCGCGACGCCAGCGCCATCCACCGCGCCGACACCACCATCCGCTCGCAGCGCCGCGCCCGCAGCCTGACGGCGCGCTACTCCTTCGACCTCATCACCGGCACCAGCCCGGCGCTGGAGCGCGCGCGGGCGATCGCGCAGCGCTGCGCCCGCACCTCGTCGACGGTGCTGATCGACGGCGAGACCGGCACCGGCAAGGAGTTGTTCGCACAGGCCATCCACAACGCCAGCGCGCGCCAGCGCGGCCCCTTCGTCGCGCTGAACTGCGCCGCCTTCCCGGAGTCGCTGCTGGAGAGCGAGCTGTTCGGTTATGACGAAGGATCGTTCACCGGATCACGCAAGGGCGGCAAGCCGGGGCTGTTCGAGGCCGCGCACACCGGCACGCTGTTCCTCGACGAGATCGGCGACATGCCGCTGTCGCTGCAGACCCGGCTGCTGCGCGTGCTGCAGGAGCGCGAGGTGCTGCGCCTGGGCAGCAACACGCCCATTTCCATCGACGTGCGCGTCATCGCGGCCACGCACCGCTCGCTGCCGCTGCGCATCGCCGAGAACCAGTTCCGCGCCGACCTCTACTACCGGCTCAACATCCTGCGCATGACGCTGCCGCCGCTGCGCGAACGGCCCGAGGACGTGCCGGCGCTGGCGCGCCAGCTGTTCGAGACCAAGCTGCGCGCGCTGGGCAGCGCGTTGCCGGCGGAGCCGGCGCTGCAGCCCCTGCTGCCCTTGCTGATGCGCTACCGCTGGCCCGGCAACATCCGCGAGCTGGACAACCTGATGGAGCGCCTCGCCGTGTTCCTGCTCGGCACGCGCGACCCGGATGCCGTCGACTACGAAGGCTTCCTCGGCGAGACGCCGGAGCTGGCCGAGCTGCCCGCGGGCGAGGCGGTCGACGGGACGCAGCCCGACGACGAGCGCATCCTCGCCGCCATCCGCGCCGCGGGCGGCAACCGGCAGGCCGCGGCCCAGGCGCTGGGCATCAGCCGCACGACGCTGTGGCGGCGGCTCAAGGACATCGACGCCGGCTGAGCCGCGCCGGCGTCAATAGGCCGTGCCGGGCAGCCAGGTCTGGGCGCGCAGGTGCGCGAGATCGGGCGGCAGCACCGGCTGGTAGGGCTGACGGAAGTCGAACGGCGCCTCGTCGGCGGTCCAGAGATTGACGTGCCGGCCGCCGACGAAGCGGATCAGCGCCACGCAGCCCCAGCGCGTGCCGAAGGGCCCATGCGGGATGCCCGGCGGGCGCCAGAAGTAGGCGCCGGCATGCATCTCGCCGTGCGGCCCGACCAGCGAGCCGGAGATCACGAAGCATTCCTCCACCACCGGATGCGACTCGCGCGGCCCCTGCGAGCCGGGCGGCTCGGAGTGCGGCAGCATCATCGACAGGAAGCTGCGCTCGCCGGTCACCGGGTCGGTGCGCAAGTCCTTGCGCGAGATGCCCAGGTGGGCGAGCTTGCTGTCGTTGACGCGCATGTCCCAGGGCATGTGCAGCACATCGGCGCGCGTGGCGGGCTCGGTCGGCCGGGCCCGGGCCGCGAAGCGCGGCTCGGCGTCGAAGAAGGTCAGCACGACGGCGCCGCGCAGCGTCGACATCGAACGGCGCAGCGCACCGCGCGGCACATGGCCGTAGTGGTCGGCCGCGAAGCGCTCGCCGTTGAGCTCGAGCTCACCGTCCAGCACATAGAACTCCTCGGCGGCGTCCAGCGCCTCGTCGCCCAGTCGCGCCCAGCCCATGGGATAGCGGATCAGGCAGGTGCAGGCGCCGGTGTCGGCATCGCGGCTGAGGTATTTGTATTCGGCGTCGGGCCGGGCCGCTCCGGGCGGAATGCGCCGCCACGGCAGCATCTGCGCCTGCACGAACTCGATGTGGGGACGGTTCAACATCGCAAATCTCCAGGCGGCAGTTGCTTGTCTTTCGGGCCGAGCGCCGGGCCGCCCCAAGCCGGCCCGCGAAGGCGATGTGTGAGCGGGGGCTTCCCCGCGAGCATCGCCATCCCCTCGGGGGATCGACCAGATTTGCGCGCGTTCAACGCCGCAAAGCCGGGCGAGGGGCCCCAGCGACTTCAGTCCAGCCAGATCCACGGGCGGGCCTGACGGTCGGCGGCCTGGAAGGCGTCGATCGCGGCCGACGACTCCAGCGTCAGCGCGATCGGGTCCAGCCCCTTCAGCAGCATCTCGCGCTGGCTGGCGGGCAGCGTGAACGGATAGCTGCGGCCACCGGCCTCGACCACGCAGCGCTGCAGGTCCACCGTGATGCGCCGGCCCTGCGGGTCGTCGCCGACCGCCGCGGCCAGCTCGGCGACCTGGGCCTCGGGCAGCACCACCGGCAGCAGGCCGTTGCGCACGCAGTTGCCCGCGAAGATGGCGCCGAAGCTGGGAGCGATGACGACGCGGATGCCGTATTCGTGCAGCGCCCAGACGGCATGCTCACGCGACGAGCCGCAGCCGAAGTTCAGCCCCGACAGCAGGATGGTCGTGCCCTGCTGCTCCGGCCGGTTCAGCACGAACTCGGGGTCGGGCGTGCGGGTGGCGGCGTCCAGGTAGCGCCAGCCGGCGAACAGCCCCGCGGCCAGGCCGGTCTTGCCGACCGTCTTCATCTCGCGCGACGGGATGATGGCGTCGGTGTCGACGTTGCTGCGCAGCAGCGCGGCTGCGACGCCCTCGTGGATCTCGAACTTTTCCATCTCAGTGCCCCAGCAGCGGACGGGGATCGGCCAGGCGGCCGGCGATGGCCGAGGCTGCCACGGTGACCGGGCTGGCCAGGTGGGTGCGCGTCTGCGGCCCCTGGCGGCTCTCGAAGTTGCGGTTGGTGCTGCTGACGACGCGCTGGCGCAGGCCGAAGCTCTCGCCGCCGGCGAAGAAGCACATGGAGCAACCGGACTCGCGCCACTCGAAGCCGGCATCGATGAAAACTTGGTGCAGGCCCTCGGCTTCCGCCGCGAGCTTGACTTGGGTCGAGCCCGGCACGCAGATCGCCTTGACACCGGGCGCGACCTTGCGGCCGCCCAGCACGGCCGCGGCGGCGCGCAGGTCGGACAGCCGGCTGTTGGTGCACGAGCCGATGAAGGCCGCGTCGATGGGCACGCCGGCCAGCGCCTGGCCGGGTTGCAGGTCCATGTAGGCCAGCGCCTTCTCCATGGCCTCTCGGGTCGCCTTGTCGGCGACGGCCGCGGGGTCGGGCACGCATTGGTCCACGCCCACGGCATGCTGCGGGCTGGTGCCCCAGGTCAGCATGGGCGCGAGCGTGGACACGTCCAGCCGCGTCTCGAAGTCGAAGCGCGCATCGGCATCGCTGTGCAACGAGCGCCAGGCCAGGCAGGCCTGCTCCCACATCTCGCCCTTGGGGGCATAGGGGCGGCCATGCAGATAGTCCAGCGTCGCGAGGTCGGGCGCGATCAGGCCGGTGAAGGCCGAGAACTCGACCGCCATATTGCACAGCGTCATGCGCGCCTCGACGCTCAGACTGCGCACGGCCTCGCCGGCGAACTCGACCACTGAGCCCCGCGCACCGGAGGCGGTGTCGCGGGCGATCAGCGCGAGGATCATGTCCTTGGCCGTCACGCTGGGCGCCAGCTGGCCGTCGAAGAACACGCGCATGGACTTGGGCTTGACGATGCGCAGCGTCTGCGTCGCCAGCGCATGCTCGGCCTCGGACGAGCCTATGCCCCAGGCCAGCGCGCCCAGGGCGCCTTGCGTGCAGGTGTGGCTGTCGGGGCAGACGACGGTGGCGCCGGGCAGCACGATGCCCTGTTCCGGCGAGACCACGTGCACGATGCCCTGGCGCCTGTCGCCCAGGTCGAACAGCTGGATGCCCTTGGCGGCGGTCTGCTCGCGCGTCGTGCGGATGAAGGCGTCGCCGCCGGGCATCAGCGAGCCGCCGCCCTTGCGCGAGCAGTCGTTGCGGCCGGGGAAGGTGTCGACGATGTGGTCCAGCGTCGCGAAGTCCAGCTTCGGATGCCGCACCTGGTGGCCGGCCTCGTCCAGCGCGCGCAGCGCGACGCCGCCGGTGCGCTCGTGCAGGAACACGCGGTCGATGTGGATCAGGCTGGCGCCGTCGCCCAGCTCCGTCACCACGTGCTGGCGCCAGAGCTTCTCGAAAAGGGACAGCCCGCTCATGCCGCGACGATGCCTTGCTGCACCAGTTCGTCGATCTCCGCCGCGCTCAGGCCACGCGACAACAGCAGCTCGCGGCCGTTGGCGCCGATCTGCGGCAGGTCGTGGCGCAGGCCGAAGCGGCGGCCGTCCATCTCGATGGGCAGGGCCGGCAGCTTGGTGGCGCGGCCATCGGGCAGCGTGACGGGCACCAGGCCGCCGGCGGCGTTCAGATGCGGGTCGTCCAGCAACTCCTCGGGCTTGGCGATGGGGGCGAACGGCAGGCCGGTCTCCTCCAGCTTGGCCATCAGGCCGGCCTTGTCGAACTGCTTGAAGCGCTCGCGGATGACGGGCAGCGTGCGCTCGCGCTGGCGCACGCGGTCGGTGTTCTTGGCCAGGCTCTCGTCGGCCAGGAACTCGGCGAAGCCGAAGGACTCGCAGAACTTGCGCCACTGCGTGTCGCTGACGACGGCAGCGAACACCCGCTCGCCGTCGCCGGCCTCGAACACGTCGTAGACGGCCCAGGCGGACTGGCGGATGGACATCGGCGGCGCGGCCTTGCCGGTGACGGCGAACTGCGCCATGTGCTGGCCGACCAGGAAGGCCGTGGTCTCGTACAGCGAGGTCGTGATGCGCTGGCCGCGGCCAGTGCGGTGGCGCTGCTCCAGCGCACCGAGGATGCCGATGACGCCGAACATCGCGCCGGTCACGTCGATGACCGAGGCGCCGGCACGCATGGGCTTGTCCGGCAGGCCGGTCATGTAGGCCAGGCCGCCCATCATCTGCGCGACTTCGTCCAGCGCGGTGCGCTGCTCGTAGGGACCGGTCAGGAAGCCCTTGCCCGAGCAGTAGATCAGCCGCGGGTTGGTCTTGGCCAGTTCGTCGTAGCCGAAGCCCAGCTCGTCCATGGAACCGGTGCGGAAGTTCTCGATGACGATGTCCGCATCGCCCAGCAGCTGCTGCACGATATCACGGCCCTTGGCCGACTGGGTGTCGATGGCCAGGCTCTTCTTGTTGCGGTTGTACATCGCGAAGTAGCCCGAACCCGAGCCGCTCAGGCGGCGCGTGTTGTCGCCCTTGACGGGTTCGATCTTGGTCACGTCGGCGCCCATGTCGGCGAGGATCACGCCGATGCTGGGGCCCATCACCATGTGGGTGAACTCGATGACCTTCAGGCCTGCCAGCGGGAGGTCGTGCAGGTCTTGCTGTGTACTGCTCATGGTGCGTTATTTCCTGGTGGCGGGCTCGAAGCCCTTGGGCAGGCCGGACAGCGGCGTCAGGCCGTACAGCGGCTCGTCAGGCAGCGCCTGGGCCAGCAGCTCGCGGGTGGCGAACAGCGCGTCGATGTCGATGCCGGTCTTGAGGCCCATGGCCTCGAGCATGAAGACCAGGTCTTCGGTGACGATGTTGCCGCTGGCACCCGGCGCGAACGGGCAGCCGCCCAGGCCGGCGAGCGAGGCGTCGAGCGTGGTGAGACCCACGTCAAGCGCGGCCAGCGCATTGGCCAGGCCCTGGCCGCGGGTGTTGTGCAGGTGGATGCCGGTCAGCTTGTCGCGGCCCACCGCGGACCAGACGGCCTTGGTCAGGCTGCGCACCTGCGCCGGGTTGCCGTAGCCGGTGGTGTCCGACAGGCCCACCTCGTCGCAACCCGCTTCCATCAGTGCGACGGCCAGCTCGACGACGCGCTGCTCCGGCACCACGCCTTCCAGCGTGCAGCCGAAGGCGGTGGACAGGCCGCCCTCGAAGTGCGGGCGCTGCCCGGCCGGCAGGCTGCGGATCAGCTCGGCGATCTGGCGCACCTCGTCCAGCATCTGCGCATGGCTGCGGCGCACGTTGCGCAGGCTGTGGGTCTCGCTGACCGACAGCGGGATGGTGATCTTGTGCGCGCCGGCCGCGATGGCCGCCTGCGCGCCCTTGAAGTTGGGCACCAGCACGGCCACGTTCAGACCGGGGATGGTGCGCGCATGGGCGACGATCTCGGCCGTGTCCGCGAGCTGCGGCAGGATGTGGGCGGGCACGAAGGAGCCCACCTCGATCTCGGGCACGCCGGCCGCGGCCGCGGCGCTGACCCAGGCCTTCTTGGCCTCGGTCGGCATGATGGACTTGATGCTCTGCAGGCCATCGCGCGGGCCCACTTCGCTGATGAAGATGCCGCGCCCGCTCATGCGGCCTCCTGCTGGGCGGTGAAGGCGTCCAGGATGGCGCCCGGGGCGGCCTGCCAGACCTCGCTGCTCGCGGCGATGTGGGCCAGCACGGCTTCGAGGTGCTTCATGCGGTGCGGCTGGCCCATCACCCAGGGGTGCAGCGACAACGTCAGCAGCCGGCCGCCCTGCTCCCGGCCCTCGGCCAGCAGCAGCTCGAAAGCGTCCATGACCTGCTGGGCCCACGAGGCTTCGTCGTGCAGGTTGTCCATGACGACGAAACGGTCCTCGATCTCGGTGGCCAGCGGCAGGTTCCACAGGTCGCCGGCGGCGGTGTGGAAGCGGTAGGGCAGCTCGTCGTTGACCCAGTCGGCGAAGTACTCGACGCCCTCTTCCTTCAGCAGCTCGGGCGTGTGGGCGCTCTGCAGCTTGCCAGGGCTGAGCCAGCCGCGCACGGCCTGGCCGCTGGCCTCGCGCAGCACGCTGAGCGAGCGCTTCACGGTGGCGCGCTCGACCTCGATGTCCAGCCCGCCGTGGTGCGGCGTGTCCATGGACCAGGAGTGACCCAGCACCTCGTCGCCGCGGTCCCGGATGGCGGCCATCAGCTCGGGGTAGCGCTGCGCCAGCTCGGCGTTGATCGCGAAGCTGGGCTGGATGCCGAAGCGGTCGAAGGCCTGCAGGAAGCGCCAGATGCCGACGCGGTTGCCGTAGTCGCGCAGCGTGAAGTGGCGCAGGTCGGGATGCGGCATCGTCATCGAGCCGGGCAGCCTGAGCTTGGCCGACGGGTTCATCGGGAAATGCTGCAGGCTCACGTTGACCCACACGGCCAGCGGCTTGTCGCCCGGCCAGCGCACGGCCGGGCGGTCGGTCAACATGGACCAGGCATAACGGTCATGGTCCATGCCATGACGGCGCATCGGGTATTGCAGGTGGATGGGGTCGAGCGCCATCAGCGGCCTCCCTTGCTGGACGCCTGCTTGGCGGCGATGTCCGCCAGCGCGTCGTCGTACTGGTTCGCCAGGTAGTGCTCGGCGATCTCGCGGCCGGTGGTGACCCAGACGTCGCTGTGGCCGGTGATGTAGGCCAGCGCATCCTCGAAGGCCTTCAGCCGGTGCGGGCAGCTGACCTGGTAGTTGTGCGTCGGAATGCACATCACGGTGCCCGACTCGGCGCCTTCGGCATAGAGGCGGTCGAAGCAGTCCTTGATGATCTGGCCGTAGCGGCGCGGCTCCATCTTGTTGACCACATACGCGATGGTGTCGTTCAACTCCAGCGAGTAGGGCACCGACACGAAGCGCTGGCCGCCGCGCACCTGCAGCGGCGTGGGCTGGTCGTCGTGGAACAGGTCGCAGGTGTAGCTGCCGCCGAGTTCGGCGAACAGGTCCAGCGTGCGCTCGCTGTGTGACAGCGCGGGCGCCAGGTAGCCCGCCGGCGCGCGGCCGGTGTGCTTCTTGATCGTCTCGATGGAGTCCAGGATCATCTCGCGCTCCTGGGCCTCGGACATGCCGTAGGTGTAGCGCGTGTTGTAGATGCCGTGGCTGAAGAACTCCCAGTCGCGCTCGCGGCACATCTCGATGATCTCGGGATGGTGGTCGCACAGCGCGGTGGACAGCGAGATGGAGCCGCGGATGCCGTACTTGTCCAGCAGCTTCATCTGGCGCATGTGGCCGACGCGGTTGCCGTAGTCGCGGATGGCGTAGCCGGGAACCGCCGGGTAGGGGTGCGGCCAGGCCGCGCGCTGCGGGTTGGCCGGCGGGTTGAGCTCGTAGAACTCGATGTTGGGCGCGACCCAAAAGGCCACGCGCGCACCGTTGGGCCAGCGGATCTTGGGCCGGTTGCGGTAGGCCCAGTAATCGTAGTGGCCGGTGTCGGCCTTCAGCGTCGCCGTACCGCTCATGCCGACGCCACCTGCTGGTCCAGCCAGCCCAGTGTCTCGTTGACGTCGACGATGTCGGCGTACTTGAGCATCATGTCGGTCAGGTTGGCGAAGTGGTAGGACTCGTGCTTGTCCGCCACACACTGCTCCGGCACGATGGTGCGGTAGCCGCGCGACAGCGAGTCCACCGCGGCGGCGCGCACGCAGCCCGAGGTCGAGCCGCCGGTGATGATGACCGTGTCCACCTGGTGCCAGACCAGCAGCGACTGCAGCGGCGTCTCGAAGAAGGGCGAGGGCATGCGCTTGCAGTAGACGAGGTCGCGGCTTCGATCAATCTCGCAGCGCTCGTCGAACTGCGCGCGGCGCGAACCATGCTTGATGTTCTGCAGCGAGTCGGGCGTGTTGGTGCGCGTGCCCCACACACCGGCGTCCTCGCCGGACTCCGCATAGGCCACATGCGTCCAGACCACCGGCCAGTTCAGCGCGCGCAAGCGCTTGGCCAGCGCGTTCACATACTCGATCTGGCGCGGGTCGGTCTCGTAGGCGGTCTTGAACTCGTCCACGCGGGTGTAGGCGCACTGGAAGTCGATGTTCACCAGCGCGGCCTTGCGGCCGTAGCCGAAGCGCGCGCGCGCGGGGTTGGCTTTCACCTCCGCCCAGATCTCGCGGGCGGTCTTGTTGGACAGTTCCATGGTCGTATCCCTCTCTGCTCCGTGTGATCAGCGGCCGATGTCGCGCAGCTCGGCGATGACCTGCTCCAGCGCCGGGTCTTGCGGGCCGTTCATGGCCTGCACGTCCTGCTCCAGCATGCGCAGCACACGGGCGATGTACTCGCGGCCCCACTGGTTGCGCGCAGCCTGCGCCTCGGCGTCCGGCACATAGGCCTCGATCGCGTCGGCCGGCATCACGCCCTGCTGGATCAGCACGCGCTCCAGCGTGTCCATGCGCTCGCGCGCCACGGCCAGCTCGCCGGCCACCGCCATCGCGATGGACATCACGCGCTCGACGGCCGGGTCGTCCAGGAAGTTCGGTCGCTTGCCCTTGGCGCGACGGTTGGCGAGGACGACGGGGTCGATCTCGTCGGGTTGCGGCAGCGTGGTGTCGGTCGTGCTCATGCGCGGGCCTCCTGAGGCTTCTGTGCGCCGAAGGCGGTCCAGCGCGGCGTGCGGCCGTAGTCCTCCTGGGAACCGGCCTCGGTGCCGGTGGGCGCGGGGAACAGGCGGCGGTCGACCTTGGCCTGCATCGTGGTTTCAAAGTAGGCGCCCTTGGGGAAGCCGCTGTTGACCACCAGCGCGTCCAGGTCCACCTCGTGCATCGCGGTCCAGAACGGCTCGTTGTTGTTGTAGGCGTCCCAGTCGCGCATGAAGGCCTCGAACGGGGCCATGCCGGCGTACTGAGGCTGCTCCAGGTGCAGCGTCAGGCCGCCCGGCTTCAGCACGCGGTGGATCTCCTTCATGATTCGCGGCATCGCGGTGCTGCTGGTCTCGTGCCAGAACATGGCCGTGGTGACGAGGTCGAACTCGCCGTCGCCGGCCGGTACGGCCTCTCCGCTGGCCTGGCGGAACTCGATGTTGTGCACGCCCAGCGAGCGCGCGCGCGCATGGCCGTAGCGCAGCACCGGCGTGGCGGTGTCGATGGCGACGACCTGCGCGTCCGGAAAGGCCTGGGCCAGCGGCACGGCGTTGTGGCCGATGGTGCAGCCGATGTCCAGGATGCGGCGCGGCTTGAAGTCGGGGCGGTTCTGCCTCAGCCAGTCCACCAACGCCTGGCCGCCGCCGTCCGAGTAGCTGCCCAGTGCGCCGGCGGTCGTGATGAACAGGCCGGCGTCGTAGTTGGCGCCGGCGCCGATGTCGCGCGGCACCTCCTCGGTGTGGTAGTTGCCGGGCATGCAGTGGATGTCCACGGCCGTGGCGTAGCGCGGTGAGCGGATCGCCGGGTCCAGCTTCAGCGTGGCGGCCCCGTCGTTGAGCTGGTCGGCCGCATCGCGCAGCGCGCCCAGCTGGCGGTAGACGATGCTGCGGCCGGCCTGCTGGCGCTGCTCCATGGTGTTGCGGCGCAGCGCACTCCACAGCTGGTAGTGCAGGTCCTTCTGCATCGCGCGCCTGACCTCGTGGCGGTCGGCCGGCTCGCGGCCATGGGCGGCGACGAAGGCAGGCTTGACGCGCGACTCGTACGCCAGCTTGACGCCGGGCAGCACCGCCTGCGACAGGTGCATGTTGAGCCGCATCAGGAAGTCGAAGCGCGCCACCTCGTCATGCGTGGCCTTGGGAAACACCGCGTGCTGGCCCAGCTGGCGCCAGCTGGGCTGGGGGGCGTCGGATCTGCTCATGGAAGCCGTCCTCGTGGTTGATGAAGGTCGCCTATCGCGCGACCGGCCGCAAAAGAATATCCGGACAACTTCACCATGGCAACAGTTGTTCGTACAAATTTGACCTGCATTCGACAGTGGATCAACAAGATCCCCAATAGATTGACAAGCCTTCATTCGTCGCTATAGTTGTCCGGACAACAATTCTTGGCATGAGGCCTGGATGACCACCCTGATCGTTCTCTTCAACCTGAAGAATCCCCAGCAGCGCGAGGCCTACGAGCAATGGGCCCGCGAGGTCGACCTGCCGACGGCGGGCGCCCTGCCCTCCATCGAGAAGTTCGAGGTGTTGCGCGCCTCGGGCGTGCTGGGCGGCGGCGAGTCGCCCTACCAGTACGTCGAGATCCTGAGGGTGCGCGACATGCAGCAGCTGGGCGCGGACATCGCCACGCCCACGATGCAAGAGGTGTCGAAGCGCTTCCAGGCCTTCGCCGACGCGCCGCTGTTCATCGTCACCGAGTCCCTCTGAGGGCCGCCGCCATGAGCCAGTACCCCGATCTGCAAGGCAAGGTGGCCATCGTCACGGGCGCCGGCCGCCGCGGCGGCCTGGGCGCGGCCATCGCCGCGCGCCTGGCTGCCGAGGGCGCACGCGTGGTCATCGCCGACATCGGCGCCGCCGCCGGCCCGCATCTGCCGGCCGGCGCCATCGGCGCGAGCGACGAGATGAACGCCGTGGCCGGCGACATCCGCGCCGCCGGCGGCGAGGCCATCGCCCTGCCCTGCAACATGCTGGACGGCGACGCCGTCGAGCACCTGGTGACCGAGACCGAGCGCCAGCTGGGCGGCGTCGACATCCTCGTCAACAACGCCGGCGTGGGCTATCTGATGAAGCCCATCGTCGAGATGAGCCTGGCGGAATGGGACACGGTGCTGGGCGTGAACCTGCGCGGCGTGTTCGCCGCCACGCAGGTCGTGGCCAGGCGCTTCATCGCGCAGGGCCGCGGCGGACGCATCGTCAACATCGCCAGCCAGGCCGCCAAGTCCGCCTTCCCGCAGGCCTCGGCCTACTGCTCGTCCAAGCACGGCCTGGTGGGCCTGACGCGCGTGGCCGCCATCGAGCTGGCGGCGCATGGCATCACGGTCAACGCCGTCTGCCCCAACCACGTCACCACCGGCCTGGGCGCCTGGCAGAACGCCCACTTCGCCCAGGCGCAGGGCAAGAGCGTGGAGCAGTACCTGGCCGACATGGCGGCCCGCATCCCGCTGGGCCGCACCGGCCTGCCTTCCGACATCGCCAACGCCTGCGCCTTCCTGTGCTCGGAGCAGGCGCAGTACATCACCGGGGAAGCCATGAACGTCTCCGGCGGCGAGGAATACCACTGAGAACCGCATGAGCACCACCCACTGGAACTGGCCCGACGGGGCCAAGCTGGCCCTGTCCATCGTCGTCAACGTCGAGGAAGGCTCCGAATACAGCATCGCCAAGGGCGACCCCTTCCCCGAGCCGGTGGACGAGCTGGGCGTCGTCATGAAGAAGCCGATTCGCATGCACGGCAACGAATCGAACTACCAGTACGGCATCAAGGAAGGCGCGCGCCGCATCGTCAAGCTGCTGGACGACCATGGCATCCGCGCCACCTGGACGGCCGCCGCCCAGTCGCTGGAAGTGGCGCCCGAACTGGGCCGCATCATCCAGGCGCGCGGCGACGAGGCCTGCTCGCATGGCTACCGCTGGATCCACCAGTTCCGCCTGAACGAAGACGCCGAGCGCGACTTCATCCGCCGCGCCGCCGACAGCCTCGAGGCGACCACCGGCACCCGCCCGGTGGGCTGGCTGTCGCGCTATCTGCACACCGAGCACACGCGCCGCCTGCTGCAGGAAGAGGGCTTCCGCTACCACATGGACGACTACAGCGCCGACACGCCGTTCTGGGACGCCGTGCCCGGCTCGGACCGGCCCATGGTCATCGTGCCCTATGCGCTGGACTCCAACGACATGAAGATGTGGGTCTCGCCGGCCTACACGCCCGACATGTGGCTGAAGTACGCCTGCGACACCTTCGACGTGATGCTGGCCGAGGCACAGACCGCCGAGCAGCCGCGCATGATGTCGCTGGGCCTGCACCTGCGCATCATCGGCCGCCCTGGCCGCATCTGGGCGCTGCAGCGCTTCTTCGAGCATGTGGGCCGGGCCAGCGGCGTCTGGGTGACGACGCGCCGCGCCATCGCCGAGCATTTCGCCGCTGCCGTGCAGCCCCGGGTGCAGGCATGAGTGCGCTCGCCAGCGCACGCTCGCTGCTGTTCGTGCCGGGCGACCGGCCCGAGCGCTACGTCAAGGCCGGCGCCGCCGGCGCCGACCTGGTCTGCATCGACCTGGAGGACGCCGTCGCCCCGGCCGCGCGCCCGCAGGCCCGTGCCGACGCACTGGCCTTCATCGGCGCCCAGCCCGGCAAGCACCGCTACGGCCTGCGCATCAACCGCTTCGCCAGCCCCGACAACCCGCGCGACCTCGTCGCGCTGCTGGACGCTACCGGCACGCCGCCGGCCTTCGTCATGCTGGCCAAGGCCGAATGCGCGCATGAGCTGCAGCTGCTGGCCGGCCTGCTGCCCGGCGTGCCGCTGATCGCGCTGATCGAAAGCCCGCAAGGCCTGGCCCATGCGGCCGACATGGCCTCGGTGCCGCAGGTCCAGGCGCTGATGCTGGGCGGCGCCGACCTGGCCGCCGAGCTGGGCTGCGACTTCGCCTGGGAGCCGCTGCTGGCGGCCCGCCAGGCGCTGGTGGCGGCCGCCGCGCAGGCCGGCGTGGCCGTCATCGACGTGCCCTGGCTGGACGTGGCCGACGCCGCCGGCGCACAGGCCGAGACGGCCCGCGTCGCCGCGCTGGGCTTCACCGCCAAGGCGCTGATCCACCCCTCGCAAGTGGCGCCCGTCCATGCAGGCCTGATGCCTGCCGAGGCCGTGCTGGCGCGCGCGCGCCGCGTCGTCGCCGCCTGCGCCGACGGCACCGCCGCGGCGCTGCTGGACGGCCGCCTCATCGACCGCCCCGTGATGCTGGCCGCGCAGCGCGTGCTGCGCCGCGCCGGCGAATGAACGACTCCCCCACGAACACGAACATCTTTGGAGCAATACACATGGTTCAGAACATCAAGACCGTCGGCGACAACCGCTACCGCGAAACCTTTGGCCGCCACTACGAGGAATTCAAGGTCGGCGACATCTACGAGCACCGCCCCGGCCGCACCATCACCGAGACGGACAACACCTGGTTCACGCTGCTGACGATGAACACCCACCCCATGCACTTCGACGCCGAGTACGCCAAGGCCTCGGAGTTCGGCAAGTGCATCGTCTGCTCGCCGTTCACCGTCGCGCTGATGGTGGGCATGAGCGTGACCGACGTGTCGCAGAAGGCCATCGCCAACCTGGGCTGGGGCGACATCAAGATGACCCACCCGCTGTTCGCCGGCGACACGCTGACCGCGGAGTCCGAGGTGCTGGAGAAGCGCGAGTCCGCCAGCCGCCCCGGCGCCGGCATCGTCACCGTCAAGACCACCGGCTTCAACCAGCACGGCAAGGTCGTCTGCCACTTCACCCGCACGATGCTGATCGCCCGCCAGGGCCACAGCGTGGAAGACAAGGTGGGCTACTGATGAGCGACGCACAGCAGAGCTGGAACGAGGAGGACGAGCGCGCCATCCTCGACAGCATCGAGCACTGGGTCGAGAAGGAAGTCCGCCCCATCGCGCGCAAGTTCGACCAGGCCGACGAGTACCCGCACGAACTCGTCGAGCAGATGAAGGAGCTGGGCCTGTTCGGCGCCACCATCGGCCAGGAGTGGGGTGGCCTGGGCCTGTCGGCCCGCACCTACGCCAAGATCGTCACGAAGGTGGCATCGGCCTGGATGGCGCCCTCGGGCATCTTCAACTCCCACCTCATCATGGCCTCGGCCATCGAGCGCTTCGGCACCGAGGCGCAGAAGGCCGAGTTCCTGCCGCGCATGGCGACCGGCGAGTTCCGTGGCGGCATCGGCCTGACCGAACCCAACGCGGGCACCGACCTGCAGGCCATCCGCACCGTGGCGACTCGGGACGGCGACCATTACGTCGTCAACGGCGCCAAGACCTGGATCACCAACAGCCTGAACGGCCACGGCATCCTGCTGCTGGTCAAGACCGATCCGGCCGCCAACCCGCGCCACAAGGGCATGAGCCTGCTGATCGCGGAGAAGACCGAGGGCTTCGTCGTCGCCAACAAGATGAAGAAGCTGGGCTACAAGGCCATCGACACCTGCGAGCTGGTGTTCGACAACTACCGCGTCAGCGCCGACCGCCTGATCGGTGGCGTCGAGGGCAAGGGCTTCGCGCAGGTGGCCGGCGGGCTGGAGCTGGGCCGCATCAACGTGGCCGCGCGCGGCTGCGGCATCGCCGTCGGCGCGCTGGAGCTGGCGCTGCGCTACGCGCAGGAGCGCCAGAGCTTCGGCAAGCCCATCGCCGAGCACCAGGCCATCCAGCTCAAGCTGGCGGAGATGGCCACGCAGGTGGAGGCGGCCAGGCTGCTGATCGAGCAGGCGGCCGGCAAGTTCGACCGTGGCGAGCGCTGCGACCTGGAGGCCGCCATGGCCAAGTTCGCCGGCTCCGAGGCCGGCGTGTTCTGCGCCAACGAGGCCATGCGCATCTTCGGCGGCTACAGCTACTCGACCGAGTACGAGATCGAGCGCTACTACCGCGACGCCATGCTGATGTGCATCGGCGAGGGCACCAACGAGGTGCTGCGCACCATCATCGCCAAGCAGCTGATCGCGCGCCATCCGATATGAGCCTCCAGCCCCAAGACCTGCCGCTGGCGGGCGTGCGCATCCTCGCGGTGGAGCAGTACGGCGCCGGCCCGTTCGCATCCATGCACCTGGCCGACCTGGGCGCCGAGGTCATCAAGATCGAGAGCCCGGGCGGCGGCGACGTGTCGCGCGCCACCGGCCCGCACTTCCTCGGCGAGCACGACAGCCAGTTCTTCCAGACCTTCAACCGCAACAAGGCCAGCGTGGTGCTGGACCTGAAGAGCCCGCCGGGCCGCGCCGACTTCGAGCGCCTGGTGGCCGGCGCCGATGCGGTGCTGAACAACCTGCGCGGCGACCAGCCGGCCAAGCTGGGCCTCACGCACGAGGCGCTGAAGGCGGTCAAGCCGTCCATCGTCTGCGCCCATCTGTCGGCCTATGGGCGCGACAACGAGCGCGCCGCCTGGCCCGGCTACGACTACCTGATGCAGGCCGAGGCCGGCTTCATGGACCTGACCGGCGAGCCCGACGGCCCGCCCACGCGCATGGGCCTGTCCATGGTGGACTACATGACCGGCGTGACGCTGGCCACCGGCCTGCTGGCCGCGCTGGTTGGCGCGATGAAGACGGGCCGGGGTCGCGACGTCGACGTCAGCCTGTTCGACACGGCGCTGTTCCAGCTCACCTACCCCGCCACCTGGTACCTGAACGGCGGCCATGTGACGGGCCGCCAGCCGCGCTCGGCCCATCCGGCCACCGTGCCCTGCCAGATCTTCGGCACGGCCGACGGCCATGTGTTCGTCATGTGCATGACGGACAAGTTCTGGCAGGCGCTGCTGGCCGAGCTGGCGGTGCCGGCGCTGCGCGAGCCGCGCTTCGCCGATGCCGCGCAGCGCCGCGCCCACAAGGCCGAGCTGATCGCGCTGCTGGACGCCGAGTTCGCCAAGCGCAGCAGCGCGGACTGGATGGCGGCACTGGCCGGCAAGCTGCCCATCGCCCCGGTGCTGACGCTGGCACAGGCATTGGACAATGCCTACGCCGCACGCGTGGGCATGCTGCAGCCGCTGCCGCACGCGGTCGCCCCGGACTTCCGGGTGCTGGCCAACCCCATCAAGCTGGACGGCCAGCGGCTGCCGGGTCGGGGCTGCGCGGCGCTGGGCGCCGACAACGCCCGCCTGCTCGGTTCGCGCTGAGGACGGGCGCGTCGCCGGCGCCTTGTGCACGGCGGCGCGGCGCCGTCAGCCCGGGATTGCCCTAGACGCAGGCCCGGGCGCGTTCCATAGAATTAATTGTACGGACAAATTTATCTTGGCAGCCGCCGGCCCCGTGCCGGGATTGCCGCCAGCCCCTGCGAGGACGTATTCAGATGGACATCGGTAACAACGCCGCGGCAGCCCCGTCGGGCGCTCAGGAATTCAGGCGCGGCTGGGGGGTGGTGCTGGCGGCCATGCTGGGCATAGGCCTGGGGCTGTCGCCGGTGCCCTTCTACACCATCGGCATGCTCGCGCCGGAACTGCACAAGGCCTTCGGCTGGGAGTTCAGCGCGATGATGGTGGGCCTGCCCATCATGACGCTGGGCGTGCTCATCGTCAGCCCGCTGGTGGGCCTGCTGGCCGACCGCTACGGCGTGCGCCGCGTGACGCTGATCTCCATCGTGCTGTTCAGCCTCAGCTTCATGAGCTTCGCGCTGAACAACGGCGCCATCGAGCTCTTCTACCTGAACTGGGCGCTGATGGCCGTCTTCGGCGCCGGCACGCTGCCCATCACCTGGACGCGCGCGGTCAACAACCGCTTCGACCTGCACAAAGGCCTGGCGCTGGGCCTGTCGCTGCTGGGCACGGGCATCTTCGGCTTCCTGGTCAAGCCGCTGACGGCCTGGCTGATCGCCGACCACGGCTGGCGCGCCGCCTACGTGGTGGTGGGCCTGCTGCCGCTGCTGATCTCGCTGCCCGTGGCGCTGCTGGCCTTCCATGACGTGGACGGCAAGCTGACCAGCAGCGCCGAACGCCGTGCCGCCCAGACACGCCGCGCCGCCGATGCCCCGGGGCTGAGCTTTCGGGCGGCACTGCGCGACCACCGCTTCTGGCTGCTGGCCCTGGCCTTCGTGCTGATTTCCTTCGCGGTGGGCGGGCTGATCCCGAACATGGAGAACATCCTCAAGGTCGCCGGCTTCGCCCATGGCGACATCATTGCCCTGGTCTCCCTGATCGGCCTGTCGGTCATCGTCGGCCGCATTGCCGGCGGCTGGCTCATTGACCGTCTGTGGGCCCCCGGCGTCGCGGTGGTGATGATCAGCCTGCCTGCCCTCGCCTGCTACATGCTGACCGATGCACAACTGTCCACCGGCAGCGCCCGCATCGCCATCGTGCTGATCGGCATGGCCGCCGGCATCGAGTACGACCTGATGGCCTTCCTGGTGGCGCGCTACTTCGGCATGAAGAGCTACAGCGCGATCTACGGCGCACAGTATGGATTCTTCGCCTTCGGCGCCGGCCTGGCGCCCGTGGTGTTCGGCAAGGCCTTCGACAAGACCGGCTCCTATCAATCCGTGCTGATGCTGTCCGCCGTGTTTCTGATCCTGGGCACCGTGGCCTTGCTGGGATTGGGCCGCTATCGGAACTTCGATCGCCCGAACGACGCGCCGACCCCTGGCGCCGAGCTCAGAACCTGACGAATGCCGGGCCGCCAACGCGGCCCCTCATGGTCGGAGAACTCCGACCCGAAAGGGCAAGGGCCGCAGCAAGCGGCCCTTGTCGTTTTGCGGCCAGACATGCCATTCGCGCCGCGCCCGGCCACGCAGCAGCCCTGATGGAGAAACAAGCAGGCTAAGCCTGCAGCGCCATCAGCTGCTGCCGCAGGGCCGCGTTCTCGGCCTCCAGCTCCGCCACGCGGCGGCGCAGCGAGTCCACATCGGATTCGGCGACCAGAGGCGCAGCGACCGCGCCTTCCTCCGCGGCCGGCGCGGGCACGGGCGGCTTGCGCTTGGCCTCGCGCACGCGCTTGGCCGCCTGCTTGAGCTCCTCCGCCCCCGCGGCGGCCGCGGCCGCCTGCTCCTCGGCCGGCAGGCTGGCGACGGCCGCGGCCGCGTTCAGCGAGATGGTGCCGGCCTTCACGGCGGCCACCAGTTCGGGCGCGCCCTGCTTCTGGATCTTCTCGATCTGCACCACCTGGTTGCTGCTCAGCCGGGCGGCCCGGGCCAGCGCCTCGCGCGTCTCCAGCGCCTGCGCCGCCGCCTGCGCCGGCGGGGCGACCGCGTCGACCTCCTGCTGCGGCGCCTCGGCCGACGCTGCCGCGGCCGCGCTGCGCGCGCGCCGCTCGGCCACGATCTCGCGCTTGCGCAGCGCCAGCACGCCGCGCTGGAAGTCCGAGACGCTGCGCCGGCCCAGGTGCTGGTCGATCATCCACAGGTGCACGTCCTCCATGGACTGGAAGCGCGGGTTCTGCACCGTCTGGAACGGCAGGCCGTGCTTGCGGCAGATGCCGTAGCGGTTGTGGCCGTCCACCAGCACGTTGCCCCACAGCACCAGCGCATCGCGGCAGCCCTCGGCCAGCAGGCTGCGCTCCAGGGCTTCATGCTCCTCGGGCGTCAACGGGTCGATGTAGGCCTTGAGTTCTTCGTTGACGACGATGTCCATGGCAAACGGCTCGGGCGGGCGAAAAAGGGGCGGATTCTAGAGATCCCCCGACGCCCCATCCGCTTCCAGCGCCTCCAGCGGCGCCAGCAGCAGCTTCAGCTCGGCCGCGCCGAACTTGGCCAGCGCGGCGCCGTCGTCGCGACCCAGCAGGCCGTCGGCCAGCGCCTTCTTGCGCGCCTGCAGCTCCAGCATGCGCTCCTCGATGCTGCCCTGGGCCACCAGCTGGTAGACGAAGACCGGCTGGTCCTGCCCGATGCGATGAGCCCGCGCGCTGGCCTGCTCCTGCACGGCCGGGTTCCACCAGGGGTCCACATGGATGACGGTGTCCGCGGCGGTCAGGTTCAGGCCCACGCCGCCGGCCTTCAGGCTGGCGAGCAGGACGGGCGCCTCGCGCGACTGGAAGCGGCGCACGATCTCGCCACGCTGGCCGGCCGGCGTCTGGCCGGTCAGGCGCAGATACGGCAGCGCCAGCACGTCGAGCTCGGCGCCGATCAGGTCCAGCATCTCGGTGAACTGCGAGAACACCAGCAGGCGCCGGCCCTGGGCCACCAGGTCGGGCAGGTGCTCGCGCAGCCAGGCCAGCTTGGCCCGCTCGGTGTGCGGCGCCATCTCCACGCCCTTGACCAGGCGCGGGTCGCAGCAGACCTGGCGCAGCTTGAGCATCGCGTCCAGCACGCTGATGAGGCTGGTGGGCGTGAAGCCGTCGCGGGCCAGGATGCGGCGCACCATGTGGTCGGCCGCGACGCGCACGCTCTCGTAGAGCTGCTTCTGCTGGCCCACCAGCGGCACGCGCTTGACCAGCTCGGTCAGCGGCGGCAGCTCGGTCGCGACCTCGGTCTTCATGCGCCGCAGGATGAAGGGCCGCACGCGGGCCGCCAACAGCCGGGCCCGTGGGCCGTCGCGGTTGACCTCGATGGGCTTGCGCCAGTGGCGCGCGAACGTGCGCGAATCGCCGAGGAAGCCCGGCATCAGCAGGTCGAACAGCGACCACAGCTCGCCGAGGTGGTTCTCCAGCGGTGTGCCGGTCAGCGCGAGGCGGTGGCGCGCGTCCAGCCGCCGCAGCGCGCGGGCGGCGCGGGCCTGCGCGTTCTTGACCGACTGGGCCTCGTCGAGGATCAGCAGATGCCAGGGCTGGGGCGACAGCAGGCGCAGGTCGCGCCAGACCAGGTTGTAGGTGCTCAGCACGACGTCGGCGTTCGCCAGGTCGAGACCGGCGCGGTCGGCACCGTGCCAGGTCTGCACTTTCAGGCCCGGGGCGATGCGGGCCGCCTCCTGCTGCCAGTTGAACAGCAGCGAGGTTGGAACGATGACCAGCGCCGGCCGGTCCAGCCGGCCCGCCTGCTTCTCGGCCCAGACATGGGCCAGCGCCTGGGCCGTCTTGCCCAGGCCCATGTCGTCGGCCAAGATGCCGGCCAGATTCTGCTCGCGCAGGTATTGCAGCCAGGCCAGACCGTGCAGCTGGTAGGGGCGCAACGCCAGGCCCAGGCCCTCGGGCTGCGGCAGCGCGACGGGGCTGCCGGCCGCCAGCAGGCGCCGGCCCAAGGCCTTCAGGCCCTCGTCGCCATGGATCTGCCAGCGGCCGCGCGACTCCTCCTCCAGGCAGCGGATGCGGTCGGCATCCCATTCATTGAGCTTGAGCGGCTTGCCCTTCTCCAGCTCCATGGGCTTGAGCAGGTCCAGCAGCGCCAGCATGATGGCCTTGAGCGGCGCGGCCTGGGCGTGATAGCGCCGCCCGCCGGGTGCGCGCAGCGAGACGATGGCGTCGTCCTCGATGGCGGCGATGGCGATGGCATCCAGCCAGCGCTTGTCGCGGCGCAGCAAGTTGGCGATCAGCGGCGCGAGGTCGAGCCGCTGGCCGTCGACTTCCATGCCCAGGCTGACCAGCCAGGCACCGGTGCGCCGCTCCAGGCCCAGGCCTTGAACGCGACGGCTGGGCGTGGGCGCTTCTTCGGTGTGTTCCGTGAGGCCCAGCTGCCAGCCGCTGACGAACTGGCTGTGGTGGGCAAAGCCCGGCGCGGTCGTCACCTGCCAGCCCTGGGCCTGCAGCTGCGGCACCTGCTCGGCGTGAAAGTCGCCGAAGAATTCCTCCTGGACCAGGGTCCACAGCGAGGCGCCACCCAGCGGCGGCGCTGCGCCGCGCCATTGCAGCAAGGCGGGGTCGAGAGCGACCAGGCCCAACTTCAGCAGCGTCTGCTCGGCCTCGGCGTCCCGCCGTGCCAGCGTCGCCACCGTCACCTGCTCGCCACGCGGGCCCAGCGGGCCGCGCGGCCGCAGGCCCAGCAGGCCGTCGCCGCGCGTCAGCGTGCGCAGCGTGAGGTGGGGTGGAGAAAAAGACATCGCGACAGTCTCGCAGCGCGGCCCCACTCAGCGAGCCGGCGGCACCTCGGGCCCGATCACCTCGTCCGGCCTGGGCTCCTTGATGCGCCGGACCACCTGCGCAGCCAGGAGCCGCGCCTGGGCACGCATCGCCTCCGTCAGGCCGTCGTGATTGAAGTGCCGGCTCGACTCGCCCGCCATGTGGAAGGCATGGGTTTCGGCCATGTCGACATAGGGCCGGATCATCCTGCCCACGTCGGGGTCGTTCGCCGCCAGCTCGAAGGCATGGCGCAGCATGCGCTGCTGGTCTGTCGACAGGCCAAGCTCCGCAGGTTTGCTGGAGGTGGCGGTCACCAGCGAGGCCACATGTCCGGCGAGCGCATCGCGCACGAGGCCGTGCAGCACCTCGGGTGACTTCCCGCCGAGTTGATGGCTTTCATACGACGTCCCGACCACGCCTTGTGCCACGCCCACATCCAGCAGTGCCCGCCGCAGCTGCGCGGGATCGCCGACCACCGTCTGGCAGCGGGCCAGGATGCGCTGGTAGTCCTGCAACTGCGCGTTCCTGGCGGCCGCCAGCGCCGCATCGCCGCCAGCAGCGGCCTGCCGCTGGATCGCGTCGGGCGTCATGAGCCTGGCCGTGATGCTGCATTCCCAGAGCTTGCGGGCGAGATCGGCCGCCATCACGCCATCGCCCGCCTGCAGGGCATGCTGGATCTGCGTGTGCAGGCTGCCGGGATAGCGGCCCCAATCGATGACCGGCGCGATGCGTGGTCCGGATGCGGCGGAGGCCGTGGCGGCGGCTGCCGCTGGTGGCAGCACCGCAGAGGCGGCCGACCCGGCAGACGCCTGCGCCGCGACGGCCGCAGCCCCCGCGATCATCGTCGGCGGCCCGGCCATGGACGGCGCCGGCCCCGGCGCGGCATCCCGCTCTGGCGTCGCATCGACGAATGTCAGCACGACGCCCGCTGCCAGCAGCGCAGCGACGACGGCCACCACACCCGCGACATGTCTTCTGGTCATCGCCCATTCTCGCGGCGCGCGGACCGGCGCCCGGAAAGCACAAGGGCGAACCGCCGTCGCCGGCCGTTCGCCCTTCCTTGCAGATCTTGCGAGCAGCCACCCTGTGGCCGCCCGCGTACTGCGATCAGCTGGCCAGCACGCTCTTGATGTGGGCGGCGATGGCGTCGTCCTGGCAGTTCGTGAAGAACAGTTCCTGGAACTTCTCGCCCGACACGGTGGCCTTCAGCAGGTCCTGGTCGACGCTCTTCAGCACCGTCAGCATGTCCTTGCTGGACGCGGCCTTCAGGTCCTTCAGGATGCCGCGGTTCTTGGCCATGATGGCGGCGCGCTCCTTGGGGTAGCCGGCGCCGCGCTCGTTCTCCAGCAGCTTGCGGTAGCAGTCCTGCAGGTTCAGCTCGGCGGCCCAGCCGAAGCCCTTGGCATAGGGCATGGACATGGCGTTGCCGTCGTTGATCTGGCCGAACAGGAAGGCATCGGTCGGGTCGATGACCAGGCCGCAGAACACGCCGGGCATGCTGTTGCAGGCCAGCATGGAACCCATGCCGGTGCCGCAACCGGTGATGACGAAGTCGGCGGCCTTGGAGTTCAGCAGGATGCCGGCCAGCAGGCCGTTCATCACATAGGTCAGCGAGGCCTTGTCCTCGGGCGTGTACATGCCGTAGTGGTGGACGCTGTGGCCCAGCGGCTCGGCCACGGTCTTGAGCGCGTTGTGCACGATCTCGGACTTGGCGGCCTGGCTGTTCTCGATGATGAGGGCGATCTTCATGGCGGTAGCTTTCGAAAACTGAAGCGGGAGGGGCGAGGCGCGGGCCTTGGCGGCCGGCGCGGGGGCCGTCGTGCCAGGTGCCGTCCCGAGATCGGGCAAGACGGCATGGTCAGAATCAGCGACCTGGCCCACCACGCATCCCTGCAGTGGGATGCCGGCGCGGAACGCATTGTGCCCGCTATTGGAACGATGTTTCAGAAAACATCGATCAATCCCGAGCGCGTTGCGGGGGCTCATGCCGGCCGGCTGGCAGGCCGGTTGCGCTGGGCAGGCCTCGAACAGCCCGCAGGGCCGTGCCCGGTCCGGTCTCAGTCGCCCTCGCCGCCCAGCGGCTTCAACTGCCGCCCCGCCGGCAGCGCGCGCAGGTATTTGAAGGTGCCGGTGGCGTGGGCGCAGAGCTTGTCGCCGGCGCCGAACACCGAGCCCTCGCAGAAGGCCATGGTGGTCGAGCGGTGCAGCAGCCGGCCGACCGCGCGCAGCTCGCCCTCGCCGGGGCGCATGAAGCTGGTCTTCATCTCCACGGTGACGACGCCCGGCCCCAGGTCAGGCAGGTGCCGGTTCACGCTGCGCGCCGCATGGGCCATGGCCACGTCCAGCAGCGTCATGACGACGCCGCCATGGGCCACGCGCCAGGAATTCAGGTGCTGCTCGGCGATGCTGAGGCGCAGTTCGGCCTCGCCGTCGCCGATGGCGTGCAGCGCCAGGCCCAGTTGCTCGACGAAGGGGATGTGGACGGGGAACTTCATGATGCCCCGCAGTGTCGCGCGATCAGCTGCCGTGCACGGCGGACACGCCGCCGTCCACCGCGAGGATCTGGCCGGTGATGTGCTTGCCGGCACGCGACGCGAACAGCAGGGCCGCACCCTTCAGGTCGTCATCGTCGCCCAGGCGGTTCAGCGGCGCGTGGGACGCCATCTTCTCGGCGCCCACCGCGGCCAGCAGGCCCTGCGTCATCTTGCTGGGGAAGAAGCCCGGCGCCAGCGCGTTGACGGTGATGCCGTACTGCCCCCATTCGCCGGCCAGCGCGCGCGTGAAGTTCACGGCCGCGCCCTTGCTGGTGTTGTAGGCGATGGTCTTCATCGCGCCGGTATTGCCGGCGAGACCCGCGATGGACGCGACGTTGATGATGCGGCCCGACTTGCGCGGGATCATGCTGGCCTTGGCCACCGCCTGCGCGAACACGAACAGGCTGCGGATGTTCAGGTCCATGACCTTGTCCCAGGCCGACAGCGGATGCTCCTCGGCCGGCGCGCCCCAGGTGGCGCCGGCGTTGTTGACGAGGATGTCGATGCGGCCCAGGCGTTCCATGGTTTCGTCGACGACGCGCTGCGCCTCTTCGGGCTTGGCGGCGTCGGCCGCGATCCAGCGCGCGTCGATGCCGCGCGCCTGCAGCTGGGCGGCGGCCTCCTCCAGGTCGGCCGCCTTGCGCGAGGTCAGCATGATCTTGGCGCCGGCATCGCCCAGCGCCTCGGCGATCTGCAGGCCCAGGCCGCGCGAGCCGCCGGTGACCAGGGCCACCTGGCCGTCGAGGTCGAAGAGGTCTTGGACTTTGGTGCTCATCTCGTGTCTCCTGTGTTCAGAACCATTCGGTCTTCATGTCGCGGCACAGCGGCTCGCGGCGCGCCACGACGTCCAGCCAGGCACCGATCTTGGGCAGCTCGTAGGCGAAGAAGTAGCGGGCCGCGGCGCGCTTGCCCTGCGCGAAGTCGCCCTCGCCCTGCACGGCCAGCGCCACGTCCAGCCACAGCCAGGCCAGCACCAGGTGGCCGACCGCCTGCAGATAGGGCGTGGCATTGGCCAGCGCGTCCTCGGGCTGGCCGGTGCTCCAGGCCTTCTTCGTCGCGCCGCCCACCTGGGCCAGGGCCGCAGCGAGCTGGTTGGCCTGCGCGGCCCAGTCGGTGTGGAGGGCCCGCTCTATCGTCTGCTGCACGCGTGCAGCCAGTGCCGCCAGCGATGCCCCGCCCTGCTGCACCACCTTGCGGCCCAGCAGATCCAGCGCCTGGATGCCGTGCGTGCCCTCGTGGATCATGTTCAGGCGGTTGTCGCGCCAGTACTGCTCGACGGGGAAGTCGCGCGTATAGCCATAACCGCCCAGCACCTGGATGGCCAGCGAGTTGGCCTCCAGGCACCACTCGCTGGGCCAGCTCTTGGCGATGGGAATGAGCACGTCCAGCACGGCCTGCGCTTGCGCCGCGTTGTCGCCGGTGTGCAGTTCGTCGACCAGGCGCGCGCAGTACAGCTCCAGCGCCAGGCCGCCTTCCACATAACTCTTCTGTGCCAGCAGCATGCGGCGCACGTCGGCGTGCTCGATGATGGGCCGCTGCGGGCTGGCCGCGTCCTTGCCCGCGGCCGTCATCGGCCGGCCCTGCGGGCGCTGCTTCGCGTAATCGAGGCTGGCCTCGTAGCCGGCATAGCCCAGCATCACCGCGCCCAGGCCCACGCCGATGCGGGCCTCGTTCATCATGTGGAACATGCAGCGCAGGCCCTCGCCCGGCTTGCCCACCAGATAGCCCACGGCGCCCTTGCGGCCCCCAGGCGTGAAGCGCCCCTCGCCGAAGTTCAGCAAGCAGTTGGTCGTGCCGCGGTAGCCCAGCTTGTGGTTGAGCCCCGCCAGCGCGACGTCGTTGCGCTCGCCGGTCAGTTCGGCGCGCTCGTCGACCAGCTGCTTGGGCACGATGAACAGCGAGATGCCCTTGGTGCCCGGGATCAGCTTGCCGTCCGGGCCGGGCACCTTGGCCAGCACCAGATGGATGATGTTCTCGGTGATCTCGTGCTCACCGCCCGAGATCCACATCTTGTTGCCCGTCAGGCGGTAGCGCGGGCCCAGCGGGTCGCCCTCGTCCTCCAGCTCCGCGCGGGTCGCAATGTCGGACAGCGACGAGCCGGCCTGGGGCTCGCTCAGGCACATGGTGCCGAACCAGCGGCCCGCGAACTCGTTGCGCGCGAACACCTCGCGCTGCAGCGGCGTGCCATGGGCCATCAGCAGGCTGGCATTGCCCGAGGTCAGCATCGCATAGCCGCCCATGGCCACGCTGGCCTTGCTGAAGAAGGCATTGCCCGCCATCTCGATGACGCAGGGCAGCTGCATGCCGCCCACCTCGTAATCCTGCGCGGCGGCCAGCATGCCGGACTCGGCGTAGGCCAGCGTGGCCTCGTGCGTGGCCTGCGGCAGCCGCACGCGCTCGCCGTCGAACTGCGGCTCCTCGGTGTCGGACTGCCGGTTGAACGGTGCAAACTTGTCGCGGGCGATGCGCTCGCAGGTGTCGAGCACGGCGGCGAAGGTCTCGGCGGAATGCTCGGCGAAGCGTTCGCGCCTGGTCAGATCACCGGCCTTGAGCCAGTCGAACAGCAGGAAGTCCAGGGTTTCGCGCATGGGNAGCGTTCGCGCCTGGTCAGATCACCGGCCTTGAGCCAGTCGAACAGCAGGAAGTCCAGGGTTTCGCGCATGGGAACGGGCGGCGGGGCCGCAGGTAAAACTCAGTCTTGGGCCAGCTTGACGATGGTGCCCTGGGCCAGCGCGCAGAGCTTCTCGGCGCCGTCCTTGACCGCGAAGACCTCGCAGCGGCACACCGCCTGGGTCTTGCTGACGGCCTGGGCCTCGGCGCGCGCGATCAGCCGCTCGCCCACGGCCGGGCGAACGTAGTTGATCTTGAACTCCGAGGTCACGACCGGCACCTGCATGGCCGTGCCTCCCGCATAGGTCAGCGCGTTGTCGGCCAGATAGCTGACGACGCCGCCATGTGCAAAGCCATGCTGCTGCAGATGCTCGGCCTTGAGCGCCAGATGCAGCTCCACCTGCCCCGGCGCCAGCGCGGCCAGCTCCGCGCCCAGCAGCACGCTGAACGGCTGCTGGGCGAGGATGTCCCGGCCCATGGCCAGGAACGCCTCCGGATTCATGCCTGCCCCTCGCGCCGCGAGTACGCGGCGCTATCCCCCGAGGGGATGGCGGCCGAGCTTGGGGCGGCCCGGCGCTCGGTCCGCACGCTCATCAAAGCACCTCGAACACGCCGGCCGCGCCCATGCCGCCGCCTATGCACATGGTCACGCAGACGCGCTTGGCGCCGCGGCGACGGCCTTCGATGAGGGCATGGCCCGTCAGGCGCTGGCCCGACACGCCATAGGGATGGCCGATGGCGATGGCGCCGCCGTTCACGTTCAGGCGGTCCATCGGGATGCCCAGCACGTCGGCGCAGTACAGCACCTGCACGGCAAAGGCCTCGTTGAGCTCCCAGAGGTCGATGTCGGCCACCGTCAGGCCCAGCTTCTTCAACACCTTGGGCACGGCGAAGACCGGGCCTATGCCCATCTCGTCGGGCTCGCAGCCGGCCACCGCGAAGCCCAGGAAACGGCCCAGCGGCTTGAGGTTGTGGGTGGACGCATAGTGCTCGCTGACGACGGCGCAGGCGCCGGCGCCGTCGCTGAACTGGCTGGCATTGCCGGCCGTGACGACGCCGCCCGGCAACGCCGTGCGTATGCCCTGGATGCCCTCGTAGGTGGTGCCCTCGCGCAGGCCCTCGTCCCTGCTGACGGTGACTTCCTTGCTGACCAGGCCCATGACCTTGTCGACCGCGCCCATGGTCACGGTGATGGGCACGATCTCGTCGTTGAACAGGCCGGCCGCCTGCGCCGCGCAGGCCTTCTGCTGGCTGCCGGCGCCGTAGTGGTCCATGCGCTCCTTGGAGATCTTGTAGCGCTTGGCCACGTTCTCGGCGGTCTGCAGCATGCTCCAGTAGATCTCCGGCTTGTTGCGGTTCAGCCAGGTGTCCTCCAGCATGTGCTGGTTCATCTCCTGCTGCACGCAGGAAATGCTCTCGACGCCGCCGGCCACATAGACCTCGCCCTCGCCGGCGATGATGCGCTGCGAAGCCAGCGCGATGGTCTGTAGACCGCTGGAGCAGAAGCGGTTCACCGTCAGGCCGCTGACCGAGACGGGCAGGCCGGCGCTCAGCGCCACCTGACGCGCGATGTTGGCACCGGTGGCGCCTTCAGGATTGGCGCAGCCCATCAGCACGTCCTCGACGGCACCGCCATCGATGCCGGCGCGCTCGATGGCTGCCTTGACGACGTGGCCGCCCAGCGTCGCGCCGTGGGTCATGTTGAACGAGCCCTTCCAGCTCTTGGCGAGCGGCGTGCGGGCGGTGGAGACGATCAGTGCGTTGCTCATAGGAATCCTTGATGAAGGAAATGCAACCACAGAGTCACTGAGGCACAGAGCAACCGCCTCATGAAGTTCTCTGTGTCTCAGTGCCTCTGTGGTTGCCTTTTGTATCGACTCAGGTGAACGACTTGCCTTCAGCCACCAACCGGGCCAGCAGCGGCGCCGGCGTCCAGAAGGCGCCGTCGTCCATGGGGTTCTTGGCAAAGCGCTTCATCGCCTGCACGACGTTGAAGAGGCCCACCGTGTCGGCGTAGCACATCGGGCCGCCGCGCCACATCGGGAAGCCGTAGCCCGTCAGGTAGACCATGTCCACGTCGGACGCGCGCTGGGCGATGCCCTCCTCCAGCAGGTGGGCGGCCTCGTTGACCAGCGCGAACACCAGGCGGTGCACGATCTCCTCGTCGCTGATGTCGCGCGTGGTCGCACCGATGGCTTCGCGGTGCTTGGCCAGCATCTCCTCGACGACCGGCGAGGGGATGGCGTCACGCTTGCCGGGCTGGTAGTCGTACCAGCCCGCACCGGTCTTCTGGCCGAAACGGCCCAGCTCGCACAGGCGGTCGGCGCTGGCCGAGTACTTCATGCCGGGCTTCTCGACATAGCGGCGCTTGCGGATGGCCCAGCCGATGTCGTTGCCGGCCAGGTCACCCATGCGGAACGGGCCCATCGCGAAGCCGAACTTCTCGGCCGCACGGTCCACTTGGCTGGGGCTGCAGCCCTCGTCCAGCAGGAAGCCGGCCTGGCGGCTGTACTGCTCGATCATGCGGTTGCCGATGAAGCCGTCGCAGACGCCCGACACCACGGCCGTCTTCTTGATCTTCTTGGCCAGCGCCATCACGGTGGCCAGCACGTCCTTGGCCGTGGCCTTGCCGCGCACCACCTCCAGCAGCCTCATGACGTTGGCCGGGCTGAAGAAGTGCATGCCGACCACGTCCTGCGGCCGCTGCGTGAACGACGCGATCTTGTCGACGTCCAGCGTCGAGGTGTTGGACGCCAGGATGGCGCCCGGCTTGGCGATGGCGTCCAGCTGCTTGAAGACGGCCTCCTTGACGCCGATCTCCTCGAACACCGCCTCGATGATGAGGTCGGCGTCCTTCAGGTCGTCGTAGCTCAGCGTGGTGCTCAGCAGCGCCATGCGCTGGGCGTACTTGTCTTCCTTGAGCTTGCCCTTCTTGACCTGGGCCTCGTAGTTCTTGCGGATCGTCGCGACGCCACGGTCCAGCGCGGCCTGCTGGGTCTCCAGGATGGTCACCGGGATGCCGGCGTTCAGGAAGTTCATCGAGATGCCGCCGCCCATGGTGCCGGCGCCGATGACGCCCACCTTGGCGATGGGGCGCAGCGGCGTGTCCTCGGGCACGTCGGCGATCTTGCTGGCGACGCGCTCGGCGAAGAACAGATGACGCAGCGCCTTGCTCTCCGGCGTCATCATCAGCGCCGCGAAACCCTCGCGCTCGGCCCGCATGCCGTCGTCGAACTTCAGCTTGACGGCGCCGGCCACGGCCTCCAGGCAGCGCAGCGGCGCCGGGAAGTTCTTCGACATCCCGCCCACCATGTTGCGGGCGAACTGGAAATAGGCATCAGCATTGGGATGGCGGGCCTTCAGGTCGCGCACCTTGGGCAGCGGACGCTTCTCGGACACCTCTTCCGCGAACTTGACGGCGGCATCGACCACATCAGCGTCCACGACCTTGTCGAACAGCTTCTGGCCGGGGACCATGGCCAGCAGCTGCGCCTCCACCGGCTCGCCGCTGACGATCATGTTCAGCGCCGGCTCGACGCCCAGCGCGCGCGGCAGGCGCTGCGTGCCACCGGCGCCGGGCAGCAGGCCCAGCTTCACTTCCGGCAGCGCGACCTTGGTGCCCGCCTGCGCGACGCGGTAGTGGCAGCCCAGCGCCAGCTCCAGGCCACCGCCCATGCAGACGCTGTGGATGGCCGCGACGATGGGCTTGCTGCAGTTCTCGACCAGCGAGATCAGGCTCAGCAGATTGGGTTCCGCCAGCGCCTTGGGGCTGCCGAACTCCTTGATGTCCGCACCGCCCGAGAAGGCCTTGCCGGCGCCGGTGATGACCAGGGCCGTGATGGCCGGGTCGGCCTCGGCACGTTCCACGCCGGCGGCGACGGCCGAGCGGGTGGCGAAACCCAGGCCGTTGACCGGTGGGTTGTCGAGCGTGATCACGGCGACACGGCCGCGGGCTTCGTAATGGGCTGTCATGGGCACGACCTCGGTGGATGGACCGGGCCGCGTCTCCAGCGGCCGGCCCGGAAATAGAACGACCGTTCGATTCTAGGCAGCGCGCCTCGCGCCGGCTTGTCCCGGCAGTGACAAGGCTTGGCGGCGGCCGGCTGGGCTTAGCAAGACGCTGCCCTCGGTCCTCGCCCATGCCAGCCGGCTCGTAGGCCGTCCGGCCTTCGCAAGGCGTCGGACAGCGCGCAGGCGCTGTCCTCGGTCCTCGCCCATGCCAGCCGGCTCGTAGGCCGTCTGGCCTTCGCAAGGCGTCGGACAGCGCGCAGGCGCTGTCCTCGGTCCTTGCTCAGTCACCCCCTCTGCGGAGGACGACGGTGTCTTTGAAGGCCTGCGGCCTGTCCTTGGCGGCCTGCGGATTCAGCAGCGACTCGGCATAGAGCCGCGCCGCCTCGGCCGCGTCCTGCACCGGCTCGGGCACGGGGGCCTGGCGCGGCGCAGGCCGTATCGCGAGCCGCAGGCCCTGGCATTCGCGCTGCAGCATCTCCACCTGCCGGCGCGCCTGCGTGACCTGCTCCATCAGCTGCTGGCGCGACTGCTCCAGATGCAGCACGCGCTGCTGCCCCTGCTTCAGCCGGCGCGACAGCCAGGCGTGCATGGCGCCCGCCGCCAGCAGGCCGCCCATCAGGAAGGCGCCCGCCATCTGCATGATCTGACTCCCCATCATGTGGCTCTCCCCGGCGCCCATACGGGCGCCTGCGGCAAATGTATCGACCGGCCGCGGCCCGGGCCCGCCACCGTGGGCGCCTGGACACAGGCTGGCCGCGAAACATCCTCAAACGGCAGTACTGCTCGCGCCGGCGGCCACAATGCGGCCCGCCATGTCCCGCCTGATCCGCCTCGCCATCGCCCAGCGCCCGCTGTGGCGCGCGCTGCTGGCCGTCCTGCTGATCACCATCAGCTACCTGGCCCTGGTGCCCGACCCGCCCCGCAGCGTCAGCACCGGCTGGGACAAGTCCAACCACGCCCTCGCCTTCGCGGCGCTGGCCTTTGCCGGCGTCTGGGCGCTGTGGCCCAGCCCAAGGCATTGGGGCCGGCTCGCGCTGGCCCTGCTCGCCTACGGCGCCGCCATCGAGATCGCCCAGGGCTGGCTGCCGCCGCGCAGCGCCGACGCGCTGGACCTGCTGGCCGATGGCTGCGGCATCGTGCTGGGCCTGCTGGCGGCCTGGCCGCTCGCGGCACGCCAGCCCTGAGCGTCCACGGCAGCACCGTGCACCCTAGGGGTGCGACCCGGCTTTCGCCCGGCCTTCACTGACATATCGTTGGCAGCAGACTGCGCTACGGTCGCCCCCATGCTGAACGCGCTGCTCCGCAACACCCGCGCCCGCACGCTGGCCCTGGCCGCGCCGCTATCCGACGAGGACGCCCAGCTGCAGTCCATGCCCGAGGCCAGCCCCGCCAAATGGCATCTGGCGCACACGACCTGGTTCTTCGAAACCCTGGTGCTGGCGCCCCATCTGCCGGGCTACCGCGTCTTCGACGAGCGCTGGCCGCGCCTGTTCAACTCCTATTACGAGAGCCTGGGCCCGCGCCATGCGCGCCCGCAGCGCGGCCTGCTGAGCCGGCCATCGCTGGCCGAGATCAAGGCCTACCGCGCCCATGTGGACGCGGCGCTGGCCGACCTGCTGCCGCAGGCGCCGGCCCAGGCCCGCGCGCTGATCGAGCTGGGCTGCCAGCATGAGCAGCAACACCAGGAACTGCTGCTCACCGACCTCCTGCACGCCTTCTCCTGCAACCCGCTGCTGCCGGCCTATGACGCCCGCCCGCCGGCACCGGCCCGGGCGCCGCGCCAGGCCTGGCTGCCGCATGCCGGCGGCATCGTCGACGTGGGCCATGGCGGCGAGGGCTTTGCCTTCGACAACGAAGGCCCGCGTCACCAGGTGCTGCTGGCCCCGTTCGAGATCAGCAATCGGCTCGTGACCTGCGGCGAGTACGCCGACTTCATCGAGGCGGGCGGCTATCGCGAGCCGCTGCTGTGGCTGTCCGATGGCTGGGCCGCCGTGCAGGCCCAGGGCTGGCAGCGGCCGGCCTACTGGCTGGAGAACGGCCGCGTCTTCGGCCTGCACGGCGTACAGCCGCTGGACGCGGACGCCCCCGTCATGCAGCTCAGCTTCTACGAGGCCTGCGCCTACGCCGAATGGGCCGGCGCGCGGCTGCCCACCGAGTTCGAGTGGGAGGCCGCTGCCAGCCTACCGGGCTTCGAGCAGGCCGCGACCCAGGCCTGGCAATGGACGCGCTCCAGCTATGCGCCCTACCCGGGCTTTCGCCCCGCGGCCGGCGCCGTGGGCGAGTACAACGGCAAGTTCATGGTGGGCCAGCAGGTGCTGCGCGGCGGCAGCCTCGCGACGCCACCGGGCCATGCCCGGCCCAGCTATCGCAACTTCTTCCCGCCGGCCGCGCGCTGGCAGTTCAGCGGACTGAGGCTGGCCCGATGAAAACAGGCGCCCCATGGCATGAACCGCAGCCCCACGGCGATCACGCGCAGTTCGCCGCCGACCTGCACGCGGCGCTGTGCCGCAGCCCCAAGGCCATCTCGCCCAAGTATTTCTATGACGAGGCCGGCTCCAGGCTGTTCGAGCGGATCTGCGATCTGCCCGAGTACTACCCCACGCGCACCGAGCTGGCCCTGCTGCAGGCCCACGCGGCCGACATGGCGGCGCAGCTGGGCCCGCAGGTGCAGCTGGTCGAATACGGCGCCGGCGCGCTGCGCAAGGTGCGGCGGCTGCTGGACCGCATGCCGCGTGACGGCGTGCAGTTCGTGCCGGTGGACATCTCCGGCCCGCATCTGCTGGCCGCCTGCAGCGACCTGGCTGCCGACTACCCCGGCTTGGCCATACAGCCGCTGGTGGCCGACTTCACGCGCCCGCACGCGCTGCCGCCCTGCCCGGCCGGCAGTCGGCGCGTCGGCTTCTTTCCCGGCTCCAGCATCGGCAACTTCACGCCCGCCGAGGCCGATGCCTTCCTGCGCCTGGCCGCTGCCGAGCTGGCCGGCGGCGGCCTGCTGATCGGCATCGACCTGGAGAAAGACCCGAGCCTGCTGCACGCCGCCTACAACGACGCGGCCGGCGTGACGGCGGCCTTCAATCTCAACCTGCTGGCACGCGCGCGGAGGGAGCTGGGCGCCGAATTTCCCGCCGACGGCTTCGAGCACCTGGCCTTCTACAACCCGGCCTACCGCCGCGTCGAGATGCATCTGCGCGCCCGGCGGCCGCTGCTGCTGCACCTGGGCGACACGGCCTATGCCTTCGACGAGGGCGAGACGCTGCATACCGAGCATTCGCACAAGTACACCGTGTCGGGCTTCCAGGCCATGGCCGCGCGGGCCGGCTTCGCGCCGGGCAAGGCGTGGACGGATCAGAACGGCTGGTTCGCCCTGTTGTGGCTGGAGGCCGTGGGCCCGACACCCGGACGCTGAGGCCGAGCCGGCAGGCCCGGTCGGAGGGCACGGGACAATCCGTGCCCATGAGCGACGCTGTCTTTCAACCCTCCCACATCACGCCCAGCGACGAACAGCGCGCCATCCAGCTGCTCAAGACCCGCCTGCTGCTGGTGGAGGCCAACGCCGGCGCGGCCAAGACGACGACGCTGGCGCTGCGCATCGCGCAGGCGCTGCAGCGCGGTGCGCCACCGGCCACCGTGCTGGCCCTGACCTACACGGCCCCGGCCGTCGCGGCGCTGAAGGACAGGCTGGCCCATATCGGCGTGCCGCGCGCGGTCGTGCAGCAGCTGCGCATCCAGACCTTCGAGGCCTTCGGCCTTGCCGTGCTGGAAGCCGCCGAGGGCTGCAAGACCCGCCTCGTCGCCTCGCATGAACAGGTCAAGCCCTATGTGTTGCGTGCCATCGAGCGCGCCCAGTCGCTGCCGGACGAACCCTATCCCGACGAACTGCTGAACGAGGCGCAGCCGGGCGACCTGGTCGAGGGCCTGCTGAAGTCCTTCGACCTGCTCAAGGGCCGCATGCTGCTCGAGCATCTGGACCCCGAGGAGCGCCTGACGCCGGCGCTGGCCGACGAGCTGGGCCTGGGCTATCTCACGCTGCGCGCCTGGGCCTGCTACGAGTTCATCCGCCGCGGCGGCCACCCCGACCGGCCCGAGTTCCGCTTCCAGGGCGACGGCAGCTACGACCTGGCCCGGCTGCTGCTGAGCGGCGCGATAGCCGCCGGTGACGAGGTGCTGCGGCTGGGGCTGACGCTGGTCTGCGTGGATGAGATGCATGACGTGAACCGCGCCGCCTTCAACGTGCTCAAGGCCGTGCTGGCCGCCAACCCGCGCGCGGCCTTCGTGGGCGTGGGCGATCGCGACCAGGTCATCCACGCACAGACCGGTGCCGAGGCCGGCTTCATGGGCGAGCATTTCCGCGCCGAGATCGGCACGCCGGAAGTGCGGCCGCTGACGCTCAGCCACCGCTTCAGTCCGCAGCTGGCCCGCCACGTCGGCGCGCTGGCCCGCAAGCCCTATGCGGCCGACGCGGCGCTGCGCACGGACATCCGGCTGGAGCCCTGCGAATCGCCCCGGCTGGGCGCCGCCTTCGTCGCGCGCCAGGCCCAGGCCCACCTGCAGCAGGCGGCACCCGGCAGCCTGCGCGTGCTGTTGCGCCATGCCGCGCAGTCCGTGCTGATCGAGCATGAGCTGCTGCGCCTGGGCCTGCCCTATGGCACGGCCGGCTTCACCCCCTATCTGGAGCGCCCCGAGACGCTGCTGGTGCGCGGCCTGCACGCCCATGCGCGCGGCGACTACGCCGGCTTCGAGGACGCGGCGCAGCGCGCCCGGCTGCTGGAGGCCTGGCTGCTGTTCTCGGGTGCCCGCATCGACAGCCTCGAGCTGCGCCACCTGGACGGCGCCGAGGCCCAGCGCCGGGCCGTGGCCGAAGCCTCGGCCGACCCGGACTCGACGCGCCGCTTCGTCGATGCCCATGTGCTGCGCAGCGCCCACGCGGCGGCGCGGCGGCCGCTGGAAGCCGCCCTGGCGCTGCTGCGCGACGCCGACGTCGGCGCCTTCGAGGCCACGTTCCTGCAGACGCTGGACCCGCAGCGGCTGGCCGCGCGCGTGCTGGTGCGCCGGGCCGATGCCCAGCAGGTGGCCGACAACGTGGCGCAGCTGCACCGCCTGGCCCTGACCGAGGCCGTGGAGGGCGGCGCGGGCCTGGACGGCGCCTTCCGCATGTTCTCGGCCATGGACAGCGCGCGGCGGCGGCTGCGCGCCAGCGAGCGCGTGGTGCTGTCCAGCATCGAGGCGGCCAAGGGGCTGGAGTTCGACCATGTCGTGCTGCCCCACCTGTCCCGGGGCGAGTTCGGCGATGGCTCGACCGAGAACCGCAACCTGCTGTACGTGGCCATGACGCGTGCCAAGAGCCGCCTCACGCTGACCTTCGACCCCGGCCGCCCGTCCCGTTTCCTGCGGGATGCCGAGCTGCTCGGGTGAGCGGGCGATGATGCGCCCCCCATGAAGCCTCCCGTCATCAACTTCTCCACCCTGCAGGCGGCCGTCGAGATCGCCGCCACGCTCGCCTTCGCGGCCTCCGGCCTGCTGGCCGGCGCGCGCAAGCAGCTCGACATGGTCGGCCTGTTTGTCGTCGCCGGCCTGTCGGCCTTCGGCGGCGGCACGCTGCGCGACGTGCTGCTGGACCGCCGCCCCTTCTTCTGGGTCGACCATGCCGACTGGCTGTGGGTGTTGATGGGGCTGTGCCTGGCGGCCATGCTGTTGATGCGCCACCGCCACCTGGCGCTGACCGAGCGCGCCATCCAGTGGCCCGACGCGCTGGGCCTGGGCCTGTTCACCGCCAACGGCACGCTGGTGGCGCTGGACGCCGGCATGCCGGCCATCGTGGCCGTGCTGATGGGCGTCATCACGGCCGTGTTCGGCGGCGTGCTGCGCGACATCGTCTGCAACGAGATCCCGGCCGCCTTCCATGACCATAGGCCTTATGCGCTGTGCAGCTTCGTCGGCGGCTGGGTGCTGGTGGTGGCGGTAGCACTGGACTGGCCGCAATGGGCCAGCATCAGCGCCGCGGCCGCGACGGCGGTGCTGCTGCGCGGCCTGGCGCTGTGGGCGGGCTGGACGCTGCCGGCCTGGCGCCTCATCAGGGGCTGAGCGCGCGGCGGCGCGGGCCGCCCCCTAGCTTTCGGACTGCTCCTCTGCCTTGAGGAAGGATTTGCCCGGCACGGCGCCTAAATTGAGCTCAAGCCCGCTCCACAGGAGGCCCGCATGAGCAAGCCGGTGCTGGAAGTCGTCGCCCTCAAGGAAAGCCTCGAGGAGCAGTTGCTGAAACGGCCAGGCGTCACGGCGGTGGACGTCGGGTTCAAGTATGTCGGCGGCAAGCGCACCGACGAGATCGCGATCCGCGTCATGGTGGCGCAGAAGAAGGGCGATGTACCGGCCGCGGAGCGCGTGCCGGACCACTTCGACGGCGTCAAGACCGACGTCATCGAGCGCCGCTACTTCCTGCATGACGCGATGAAGAACAAGAAGCCCGAGAGCGACGTCAGCCTGCAGGCGGACGCGGGCAACTACGACCCGGTCAAGGGCGGCATCAGCATCGGGCCGTGCCGTGCGGTCGGCGGCTACGTCTTCGTCGGCACGCTGGGCGCCATCGTGAAGGACAACGCCAGCGGCAACCCGCTGCTGCTGTCCAACTTCCACGTGATGTGCATAGACAACGGCTGGCATGCGGGCGACACCATGGCCCAGCCCGGCCGCGTGGACGGCGGCCAGTGCCCGGCCAACGTCATCGGCACGCTGCAGCGCGCGGCGTTGACGGCCTCAGTCGACTGCGCGGTGTCCTCGCTGTCGGGCCGCGGCTACTCCTGCGAGATCGTCGACATCGGCAAGGTGGCCGGCACCGCCGCGGCCACGCTGAACATGCCGGTGCGCAAGCGCGGCCGCACCACCGGGCTGACCTATGGCTTCGTCGACAGCATCAGCCTGTCCGTCAACATCGACTACGGCAACGGCATCGGCGTGAAGACGCTGACCCACCAGATCGGCATCCGCCCCGACACCGCGCACAACGCCGCCTTCGGCGATCACGGCGACTCCGGCTCGGCCGTCGTGGACGGCTCGGTCAACGTGGTGGGCCTGCACTTCGCCGGCAGCAGCGACGGGCATGGCATCGCCAACCCGATCGCCGACGTGCTGGCGGCGCTGAACATCAGCATGTGCACGGCACCGGCCAAGTCCGTCATCAAGGACTTCAAGGATCACAAGCACGAGAAGATCGAGGTGAAGGAGCACAAGGTCGAGAAGCTCGAGCACAAGGAGCTCAAGATCGAGAAGCTGGAGCACAAGGAGCTGAAGTTCGAGAAGCGCGTGCCCGAGCTGCCACCGGGCAAGATCATCGTGGAGGGGCCCAGCTTCCCGATCCAGCCCGGCGATCCGGCCTTCCCCGGCATGCCCGGCCAGCTGGGCGGCGGCATGCAGGGCGCCGCGGCCGGCGCCGCGCCCAAGCTCAGCGACAAGCCGCTGGAGAAGCTCAAGCCCGAGCTCAAGGACTTCAAGCAGGAATCCAAGGACCTCAAGGACCACAAAGAGGTCAAGGAACACAAGGATCACAAGGACGCCAAGGACAGCCCCGACCACAAGCAGTTCAAGGACGCCAAGGACCACAAGGACCAGAAGGAGCACAAGGAGCTCAAGGACCACCACAAGGAATTCAAGAACGAGAAGCTGGAGTTCGAGAAGCCGCCGGCCGCGGAGAACATCGATCCCAAGCTCATCGTCGAGACCGGCCCGCAGCTGCCGCCGGGCATAGACCCCGCCGGGCCTGGCGGCGGCCTGGAGCAGCGCATGGCGCAGCTGGAGGCCGTGGTGGCCAGCCTGTCCACCTTCATCTCGCCCGAGCTGAGGCCCGACCTCGGCAGCGGCGCGCTGACGAACGAGAAGGATGGCTGCAAGGGCTGCTAGGCCGGCCGGGGACGACGCGCACCATGTGGCTGGTTCTCTGCGACGCCCATGACGCCGCCGCCGCCTGGGCCGGCCAGCAGCTGCGGGCGCGGGGCCTGCAGCCGCTGGAGATCCTCAGCGCCGACCAGCTGGCGCTGAGCGACTTCCAGGAGCACCGCCTCGAAGGCCGCCGCGGCTGGACGCTGCGCCTGCGCACCGAGGCCGGCCTGCAGATCGACGGCGCCGGCCTGCAGGGCGTGCTGAACCGGCTCTACACGGTACCCATAGGCCATTGGCGCCAGGCGCCGGAGGCCGACCAGGCTTATGTGCAGCAGGAGCTGGTGGCCTTCTTCCTGAGCTGGCTGTTCGCGCTGCCATGCCCGGTGATCAACCGGCCGACGCCGCAGGGGCTGTGCGGCGCCTGGCGCATGGAGTCCGAATGGGCCTGGCTGGCACGCCAGGCCGGGCTGCCGGTGGCCGCCTACCGCCAGACCTCACGCGACCGCCTCGACGAGGCCCGCGGCGCGCGCCGGCTGGTGCCCCAGGGCGCTGCCGTCGACAGCGTCCTGGTCATGGCGGGTCGCACCTTCGGCCCGGCCCTGCCGCCGGCCCTCGCCGAAGCCTGCGTGCGCCTGGCCGGGTTGAGCGGCACCCTGCTGCTGGGCATTGACTTCGTGCGCACCGCGCCGCAGGCCTGGTCGTTTGCCGGCGCCAGCCCGACGCCCGACCTGCGCCTCGGCGGCGCGCCCCTGATCACCGCGCTGCTGGGCGCGCTGACCCGTCACCGCGAGGCGGCATGATCCTGCTGTGCGGCATTCCCTCCGAGTCGCCGCTGACGCTGGTGGGCGAGGCGCTGGACCGTCTCGGCGCGCCCTACCGCTGGTTCAACCAGCGCCATTTCGAGCACACCGAGATGGCCTTCGAGCTCGGCGACGCCGGCCTGACCGGCTGGCTGGAGATAGCCGGCGAGGGCATCGCCCTCGATTCGGTGCGCGGCGTCTATTCGCGGCTGATGGACCAAGGCCGCCTGCCCGAGCTGAAGGACGAGCCCAAGGACTCGCCGCTGACCCTGCATTGCAACGCGCTGCACGACACGCTGATCCGCTGGACCGAGATCAGCCCGGCCCGAGTGGTCAACCGCATCGCGGCCATGGGGTCCAACTCCTCCAAGCCCTACCAGGCGCAGCTGATCCGCGAGCACGGCTTCGAAATCCCGGCCTCGCTGATCACGACCGACCCGCACGCGGTGCTGGCGTTTCGCGAGCAGCACGGCCGCATCATCTACAAGTCCATCAGCGGCGTGCGCTCCATCGTGCAGACCTTCGACGAGAAAGACCTGGCCCGCCTGGCCTCGGTGCGCTGGTGCCCCACGCAGTTCCAGGCCTATGTGCCGGGCACCGACGTGCGCGTGCACGTGGTGGGCCAGCGGGTGTTCGCGACGCGCATCGAGTCCGAGGCGGTGGACTATCGCTACGCCAGGAGCCAGGTCGGTGAGGCCGCCCGCCTGACGGCGACGGAACTCGGCGACGAGCTGTCGCAGCGCTGCGTGGCCCTCACCCGCGCGCTGGGCCTGGAGTTCTCCGGCATCGACCTGCGCCTGACGCCCGACGAGCGGGTGTTCTGCTTCGAGGTGAACCCCTGCCCCGGCTACAGCTACTTCGAGGCCAACAGCGGCCAGCCCATCTCCATGGCCGTGGCCCAGCACCTGGCCTGGAACGACTGAGCAAGGCCCAGCGCCACGCCCGCTACTGCAGCCCGAAGCGCCGCTCGATCACCTCCACCGGCACGCCCTCCACGCTGGCCGGCAAGGCCGGCGCGGCGGCACGCGAGGCGACGTAGACGCGGATCACGAACTCCGCGGCACGCTGGCCGAGGTCCACGCCCGTGACGCCCGGGAGCGCCAGCACCCCCGTCTCGAAACGGGTCTTGATCTGCAGGGCTTGCTCTTCGGTGACCTGGGCGCCCATGGCGATGCTCCGCAGTGACTGCAAAGATCAAATATGTCGCACGGCGGGCCGTTGTCAACCCGCACCGCCCGGCTCAGTGCGAGTGCACCGAACGCAGGTGCGAGCCGGGTGCGGTCACTGGCGGCGCGCCCTCCTGCGCCGCCGAGGCCAGGCCGCTGAGGATGCCGCACCGGTCCACGCTCTGCGCCGCGGCGCAGCGCTGGCGCAGCTCCTTGAGCTGCTTCTCCAGCGCCCTCAGCTCGCGGATGCGCCGCGACACATGGCCGGTGTGCTCGTCCAGCAGCGCGTTCACGTCGCCGCAGTCACCGCCCGGCGCATCCTTCACGCGCAGCAGCACACGCACCTCGTCCAGCGACATGTCCAGGCCCCGGCAGTAGCGGATGAACTGCAGCCGCTCCAGATGCGCCGGCTCGTAGACCCGGAAGCCCCCCTGCGTGCGCCCCGGCGCGGGCAGCAGCCCCTCGCGCTCGTAGTAGCGGATGGTGTCGACGGCGGTGGCCGACGCGGCGGCGAGGTCTCCGATCTTCATAGTGGGCTTTCTGCGGACGTCGGCTTCAGTTTAGGCGCTTGACTCTGGAGCCGCTCCAGGGATTCCAATCTCCCCATGAGTTCCCACGACCACGCCCACGCCGGCCACTCGCACGCCGGCCACGACCATCACGACCACGCCCCGGCGGCCAGCTGCAGCCACGGCTGCGCCGCGGCCCCGCTGCCCATGCCGGCGTCGAACGGCGGGCTGTTGCTGCGCATCCCGGCCATGGACTGCCCCACCGAGGAAGGCCAGATCCGCCGCGCGCTGGAGGGCTTTGCCGGCGTGCGCCGCCTGCACTTCGACCTGCCCGCCCGCGCACTGACGGTGGATGCGCCGCCCGCCGCCTGGGCCGCGGTGACGGCCGCCATCGCCCGGGCCGGCTTCAAGACCGAGACGCTGTCCGCGCCGCCCGCCGCCGCAGACACGGCCCGGGCCCGGCGCAGCGAGCTCGTCCGCCTGGTGGCGGCCTTGGTCGTCGCCACCGGCGCCGAACTGCTGCACTTCTTCGCCCCCGACGCCATGCCCTGGCAGCTCGCCGGCATGGCGGTCGCCGCGCTGGCCATCGCGCTGTCGGGCCTGTCGGTGTTCGGCAAGGGTCTGGCGTCGCTGGCACGCGGCCAGCTCAACATCAATGCGCTGATGTCGGTCGCCGTCATCGGTGCCTTCGTCATCGGCCAGTGGCCCGAGGCCGCCATGGTGATGGCGCTGTACTCGATGGCGGAGCTGATCGAGGCCCGCTCGGTGGAGCGGGCGCGCAACGCCATCACCGGGCTGCTGGCGCTGGCGCCCGAGCAGGCCGAGGTGCGCCAGCCCGACGGCCGCTGGGCCCGCGTGGAGGCCAGGAGCGTGGCCGTGGGCGCCATCGTGCGCGTGAAGCCGGGCGAGCGCTTCGCGCTCGACGGCCGGGTGACGACGGGCCAGGGCGCCGTGGACCAGTCGCCCGTCACCGGCGAGAGCATTCCCGTCGACAAGGCCCCGGGCGACACGGTCTTCGCCGGCACCATCAACCAGAGCGGATCGCTGGAGTTCGAGGTCACGCGGCCGGCCGGCGACACGGTGCTGGCCGGCATCATCCACGCCGTCGAGGCCGCGCAGAGCCAGCGCGCGCCCACCCAGCGCTTCGTCGACCGCTTCGCCGCCGTCTACACGCCCGCCGTCTTCGTGCTGGCGCTGGCCGTGGCCGTGGGCACGCCGCTGCTGCTGGGCTGGCCCTGGCTGACGGGCCTTTACAAGGCCCTGGTGCTGCTGGTCATCGCCTGCCCCTGCGCGCTGGTGATCTCCACGCCGGTCACGGTCGTCAGCGGGCTGGCCGCGGCCGCGCGGCGCGGCATCCTCATCAAGGGCGGCGTGCATCTGGAAGAGGCACGCAAGCTCAAGGTGCTGGCGCTGGACAAGACCGGCACGCTGACCGAGGGCCGTCCCCGCCTCGTCGCGCAGCAGGTGCTGGCCACCGGCCAGGAACAGACCCGGGTGCTGCAGCTCGCGCTGAGCCTGGCCGCGCGCTCGGACCACCCGGTCTCCCAGGCCATCGCCGCCGGGCTGCCGGGCGACGCGCTGCCGGTGCAGGACTTCGGGGCCGACATGGGCCGGGGCGTGCATGGCCGCATCGATGAGCAGGATCTGGTGCTGGGCAACCACCGCTGGATCCACGAGCGCGGCCAGTGCTCGCCCGAGCTGGAGTCGCTGATGCGGGCGCACGAGGCGCAGGGCCGTACCGTGTCGCTGCTGGCCAGCGCCGGCCGCGTGCTGGCCCTGTTCGCCGTGGCCGACAGTCCCCGCGCCAGCAGCCGCGAAGCCGTCGCCGAGCTGCAGGCGCTGGGCGTGCATCCGGTCATGCTGACGGGCGACAACCCCTCCACCGCGCGGGCCATTGCCGGCCAGGTGGGCATCACCGACGTGCAGGCCGACCTGCTGCCGCAGGACAAGCAGCAGGCCGTCGCCGCCCTGCGCGCGCGAGGGCCGGTGGGCATGGTGGGCGACGGCGTCAACGACGCGCCCAGCCTGGCCGCCGCCGCCGTGGGTTTCTCCATGGCCGCCGCCGGCACCGACACGGCCAAGGAGGCGTCCGACGTGCTCATCATGAACGATGACCTGCGGCGGCTGCCCGAGGTCATCCGCCTGTCCCGCCGCACCTATGCGGTGCTGTGGCAGAACATCGCCTTGGCGCTGGGCATCAAGGCCGTGTTCTTCGCGCTGGCCGTGTTCGGCAGCGCGACGATGTGGATGGCCGTGTTCGCCGACATGGGCGCCAGCCTGCTGGTGGTGTTCAACGGGTTGAGGCTGCTGCGCGGCGCCGCGCGCTGAAGCGCCGGCCGGGCGGGCTGGCGTTTCGCGCCCCGCGCTGTCGATTCGTCGCAGGCCGATCGCCCGGCGGGAGCGGGCCCGGCACAGTCCAGGGCATCGCAACCCCACGAGGCCCCAGCCATGAACACCACCCTGCCCCTCTGGCCCTTCGCCATCCTCGCCGGCCTGCTGGCCCTGGGCTATCGCCAGTCCCGCGACCGCGTGGTGCGGCCGGGCACGCTGGCCACGCTGGCGCTGGCCATGCTGGCCCTGTCCGTCTACGGCGTGACCGCCGCCTTCGGCGCGAACGTCGTCCCCGTGCTGGCCTGGGCGGCCGGCTTCGCCGCCTCCGTCTTCGTGGCCGGCCCGGTGTTCGCGCCGCGTGGCCTGGCCCGCGAGGGCCGTGGCGTGCGCGTGCCCGGCAGCTGGCTGCCGCTGGGCCTAATGGTGGGCATCTTCGCGGCCAAGTTCGTGCTGGGCTACGCCACCGGCGTGCAGGCGCACATGGTCCATGAGGCCTGGTTCATCGCCACGGCCAGCGCGGTCTTCGGGCTGCTCAGCGGCGCCTTCGCGGCGCGTGCCGCGGCCGTGCATCGCTTCGTGCGCAGCGCCTGAAGGCGGCCGGCACTGATGACAACGGCCGCCCGAGGGCGGCCGTTGTGCGTTCGCTGCCGGGCCTGGCTCAGCTCACAGCGCAAGGCGCGAGCGCGCCGCCGCGTACTCGCGCTTCAGCCGCGCGACCAGCTCAGCCGCCGGCAGCACCTGCTTGATGGCGCCTATGCCCTGGCCGCTGCCCCAGATGTCCTTCCAGGCCTTGGCCGCGCCGCCGCCGAAGTTCATCTTGCTGGGGTCGCTCTCGGGCAGGTGGTCCGGGTCCAGGCCCGCCGCGACGACCGAGCCGCGCAGGTAGTTGCCGTGCACGCCGGTGAAGAGGTTGCTGTAGACGATGTCGTCGCTGTTGCTGGCGACGATCATCTGCTTGTAGGCCTCGCTGGCCCGCGCCTCGACGGTCGCAATGAAGGCCGAGCCGATGTAGGCCAGGTCCGCGCCCATGGCCTGGGCGGCGAGGATGGCGTCACCGGTGGCCATGGCGCCGGACAGCGCCAGCGGGCCGTCGAACCACTCGCGGATCTCCTGGACCAGCGCGAAGGGGCTCTTCACGCCCGCATGCCCGCCCGCGCCGGCCGCCACGGCGATGAGGCCGTCGGCGCCCTTCTCGATGGCCTTCTTCGCGAACTTGTTGTTGATGATGTCGTGCAGCACGATGCCGCCCCAGGCATGCACGGCCTGGTTCACGTCCTCGCGCGCGCCCAGGCTGGTGATGACGATGGGCACCTTGTACTTGGCGCAGACCTGCATGTCGTGCTCGAGCCGCTCGTTGCTCTTGTGCACGATCTGGTTGATGGCGAAGGGCGCGGCGGGCCGGTCCGGGTGGTCGCGGTTCCAGGCGGCCAGCGTCTCGGTGATCTCCGCCAGCCACTCGTCGAGCTGCTCGGCGGGCCGGGCGTTCAGCGCCGGCATGGCGCCGACGATGCCGGCCTTGCACTGCTCGATGACGAGTTTGGGGTTGCTGATGATGAAGAGCGGCGAGCCGATGACCGGCAGCGGCAGGTTCTTCAGGATAGCGGGCAGGGCCAAGACAGGTCTCCTCAGAAGGCTTCGAGCGACAGCTCGGTCACGCTGTCGGCGCCGTCCACGATGGCCGCACGCAGGGCCGCCGTGCGCGGCAGGATGTGCTCGGCGTAGAAGCGCGCCGTCGTGATCTTGGCGGCCATGAATTCCTTGTCAGTCGCCAAGGCGTCTTCGGCGGCGATGAGGGCGCGCGCGAGTTGCCAGCCGGCGACGAGGTTGCCCGCCAGCATCAGATAGGGCACCGAGCCGGCATAGGCGGCGTTGGGGTTGCCCTTTGCCGAACCGGCGATGAAGTCCACCACGGCGAGGAAGTCCTCGCGCGACGCACGCAGGCGTTGCAGCACGGACTTCGCGGCGGCGCTGTCGCGCCGGGCGAGCGCGGCTTCGGTCACTTCGATCTGGCCCGCGATGCCGCGCGCCAGCTGGCCGCCGTCACGCGCGGTCTTGCGGCCCACCAGGTCGTTGGCCTGGATGGCGGTGGTGCCCTCGTAGATGGTCAGGATCTTGGCGTCGCGGTAGTACTGCGCCGCGCCGGTCTCCTCGATGAAGCCCATGCCGCCGTGCACCTGCACGCCCAGGGACGTGACCTCCAGGCTCATCTCGGTGCTGTAGCCCTTCACCAGCGGCACCATGAACTCGTAGAAGGCCTGGTTCTGCTTGCGGGCGTCGGCGTCGGGGTGGTGGTGGGCGGCGTCGAAGGCGGCCGCCGCCGTGCTGGCCATCGCGCGGCAGCCCTCGGTCAGCGCGCGCATGGTCATCAGCATGCGCCGCACGTCGGGGTGATGAATGATGCTGGCGGGGCCGGCCACCGAGCCATCCACCGGGCGCGACTGCACACGGTCCTTCGCGTAGGCCACGGCCTTCTGGTAGGCGCGGTCGGCGATCGCGATGCCCTGCAGGCCCACGCCGTAGCGGGCCGCGTTCATCATGATGAACATGTACTCCAGGCCGCGGTTCTCCTGGCCGATCAGATGCCCGATCGCGCCGCCGTGGTCGCCAAACTGCAGCACCGCCGTGGGGCTGGCCTTGATGCCCATCTTGTGCTCGATGGACACGCAGTGGGCATCGTTGCGCGCGCCCAGGCTGCCATCCGCGTTGACGAGGAACTTGGGCACCAGGAACAGGCTGATGCCCTTCACGCCCTCCGGCGCACCGGCCACGCGGGCCAGCACGAGGTGGACGATGTTCTCGGCCATGTCGTGCTCGCCGTAGGTGATGAAGATCTTGGTGCCGAAGATCTTGTACGTGCCGTCGGGCTGCGGCTCGGCGCGCGTGCGCACCAGGGCCAGGTCCGAGCCGGCCTGCGGCTCGGTCAGGTTCATCGTGCCCGTCCACGAGCCGTCCAGCAGCTTGGGGATGTAGACATTGCGCTGCTCGTCGCTGCCCGCGGTCAGCAGCGCCTCGACGGCGCCATCGGTCAGCAGCGGGCACAGCGCGAAGCTCATGTTGGCCGACTGCAGCATCTCGTTGCAGGCCGCGGCAATCGTCTTGGGCGCGCCCTGGCCGCCGAACTCGGTCGGGTGCACCAGGCCCTGCCAGCCGCCTTCGGCATAGGCGCGGAAGGCTTCCCTGAAGCCCGGCGTGGTCGTGACGACGCCGTCCTTCCAAGACGACGGGTTCTTGTCGCCCTCGAAGTTCAACGGCGCGATGACGTCCTGCGTCAGCTTCGCGCATTCCTCCAGCACGGCGCCGGCGGTATCCAGGCCGAAGTCGGCGAAGGCAGGAATCTGTTCGGTCAGCGTCTCCAGGCCAGCCAGATGCTGGAGGTTGAAGAGCATGTCCTTGACGGGGGCTTGGTAACTCATTTGTTCCTCCGAATGGAAACAAAAAGGGCGCCGCGACGACTGGGGTCGGGGCGCCCGGATGTGGTCGCGTCGGGCGATTTACAGCGCGTTGACGAGCTCGGGCACGGCCGTGAACAGATCAGCCTCCAGGCCGTAGTCGGCCACCGAGAAGATCGGGGCTTCCGGATCCTTGTTGATGGCGACGATGACCTTGGAGTCCTTCATGCCGGCCAGGTGCTGGATGGCACCGGAGATGCCGCAGGCCACGTAGAGCTGCGGCGCGACGATCTTGCCGGTCTGGCCCACCTGCCAGTCGTTGGGCGCATAACCGGCGTCCACGGCGGCACGCGAGGCGCCCAGCGCGGCGCCCAGCTTGTCGGCCAGCGGCGTCAGCACTTCCATGAACTTCTCGTTGGAGCCCAGCGCACGGCCACCGGACACGATGATCTTGGCGGCGGTCAGCTCGGGGCGGTCGCTCTTGGTGACCTCACGGCCCACGAAGCTGCTCTTGCCGCTGTCGGCGGCAGCCGCGGCGGACTCCACGGCCGCCGAGCCGCCAGTGGCTGCGGCCGGATCGAAGCCGGTCGTGCGCACCGTGATGACCTTGACGGCATCGCTGCTCTGCACCGTCGCGATGGCGTTGCCAGCGTAGATGGGGCGCTCGAACGTATCGGCGCTGATCACCTTGGTGATGTCGCTGACCTGGGCCACGTCCAGCAGTGCGGCGACGCGCGGGGCGACGTTCTTGCCGGCGGCGGTGGCGGGAAAGAGGATGTGGCTGTAGCCCGAGGCCAGCGCAATCACCTGCGCGGCGACGTTCTCGGCCAAGCCTTCGGCCAGCGCGGCGGCATCGGCGTGCAGCACCTTGGCGACGCCGGCGATCTGCGCGGCGGCGGCAGCGGCAGCGGCGGCGTTGTGGCCGGCCACCAGCACGTGCACGTCACCACCCAGCGCGGCGGCAGCGGTGACGGTGTTCAGCGTGGCGCCCTTGATGTGGGCGTTGTCATGTTCGGCAATAACCAGGGCAGTCATCAGATCACCTTCGCTTCAGTCTTCAGTTTGTTCACCAGCGTCGCCACATCCGGCACCTTCACGCCGGCGCCGCGCTTGGGCGGCTCGCTGACCTTGAGCGTCTTGATGCGCGGCGCCACGTCCACGCCCAGGTCGGCCGGCTTGACGATGTCCAGCTGCTTCTTCTTGGCCTTCATGATGTTGGGCAGCGTCACGTAGCGCGGCTCGTTCAGGCGCAGGTCGGTCGTCACGACGGCCGGCAGGCTCAGGGACACGGTCTCCAGGCCACCGTCCACTTCACGCGTCACGTTGACCTTGTCGCCGGCCACTTCCACCTTGGAGGCGAAGGTGCCCTGCGGCATACCGGTCAGCGCGGCCAGCATCTGGCCGGTCTGGTTGCAATCGTCATCGATGGCCTGCTTGCCCAGGATCACGAGGCTGGGGCCTTCCTTCTCGACCAGCGCCTTCAGCAGCTTGGCAACGGCCAGCGGCTGCAGCTCGGCATCCGTCTCGACCAGGATGGCGCGGTCGGCACCGATGGCCATGGCGGTGCGCAGCGTCTCCTGGCATTGCGTGACGCCGCAGGACACGGCGATCACCTCGGTGACGGCGCCCTTCTCCTTCAGCCGCACGGCCTCCTCGACGGCGATTTCGTCGAAGGGGTTCATCGACATCTTGACGTTGGCGATATCCACGCCCGTGCCGTCGCTCTTCACGCGCACCTTGACGTTGTAGTCGACCACGCGTTTGACAGGGACCAAGACCTTCATCGAAAACTCCAGCTCGAATTGACGTAAACGTTAATCTGATTCTACGAGGCGCTGCCGGCGGAACCCCGCGCAAAAAAGCACGACCGTTCGATTCTAGCCAGGAGCCACCCCGCGCCCGACGAAGTCTTCTGGAGAGGCCTCTCGAACGGCGACGCTAGACTGTTCGCGCCCATGCAGACCGACTCCTCTTCACGCCGGGAAATCGGCGTCTTCGACTCCGGCGTCGGCGGCTTCACGGTGCTGCGCGAGCTGCGCGCCCTGCTGCCGACCGCACGCCTGCGCTACCTGGCCGACACCGCCTACGCGCCCTACGGCAACCGCAGCCCCGAGGACATCCGCGCACGCAGCCTCGCGATCACCGAGCACCTGATCGAGCGGGGAGCGGGCCTCATCGTCATCGCCTGCAACACGGCGACGGCGCACGCCATCGACGCCTTGCGCGAGCGCTGGCCCGCCCTGCCCTTCGTCGGCACCGAGCCCGGCATCAAGCCCGCCGTCGCGGCGTCGCGCAACGGCCGCATCGGGCTGCTGGCCACGCCGGCCACCGCCTCCAGTGCGCGGCTGCGCGCGCTGATCGCCCGTCATGCAGACGGCCATGAAGTCGTGGTCCAGGGCTGCCCGGGCATCGTCGAGCACATCGAGGCGGGCGACGTGGACAGCGCCGAGCTGCGTGCGCTGGTGCAACGCCACTGCGAACCGCTGCGCGCGGCCGGCGTCGATACCGCGCTGTTGGGCTGCACGCATTACCCGTTGATCGAGCCGCTGTGGCAGGCGGCTCTTGGCGCCGACGTGAGGCTGCTGCGCATCGAGACCGCCGTGGCACGGCGCGCGGCGGCGCTGTGGACGCCGGTGCCAGACCGTGCCGGCCTGCACATCGAGACCACCGGCGATCCCGCGGCGCTGCGCGCCTGGATTGCCAGGGTGCTGGGCTGGCGCGACGGCGAGGTCAGCGGCGTCGCCCTGCCAGGCCTGGCGATGCCGCAGCGGCAGCCAAGGCCTTGATCGGCCGCGACGCGACGCCCTGGCACACTGCACCGCAAGGAGCTTGCATGAACATCGGAGAAGCCGCCGCCGCGTCGGGCGTGTCCGCCAAGATGATGCGCCACTACGAGAGCGTGGCGCTGCTGCCGCCGGCCAGCCGCACCGAATCCGGCTACCGGCAGTACACGGACAAGGACATCCACACGCTGCGCTTCATCCGCCGTGCGCGCGACCTGGGCTTCTCCATCGACGAGATCCGCGACCTGCTGAGCCTGTGGCAGGATCGCGAGCGCTCCAGCCGCCAGGTCAAGGCGCTGGCCCAGGCCCATCTGCAAGACCTGCAGGCCAAGATCGACGAGATCCAGGCCATGAAGACGGCGCTGGAGCATTTGGTGCATTGCTGCCACGGCGACGGCCGGCCGGACTGCCCCATCCTCGAAGGACTGGAATCCGGACGGCCGCACGGGACGGCCGCCGCGCCGCACGCCTGACCGGCCGCCAAGTCCATCGCCGAGAGCGATGGCGTCAGGAAACGTGGTGCCCCGGGCCGGACTCGAACCGGCATGCCGCGATGAAGCGGCGACGGATTTTCTTACCCCCACGGCTTTCGCCGCCGCGTTGCCGCGTTTGGGGTCTGGAATGCGCCTTGACCTTAGCGCTGTCGCCAGCCGCCTTAGGCCCCCGCCGTCCACTCTCTACACCTTCCTCGCTGGCGAGGCTTGGCTCGGCGTTGCCTCGGCCGCAGGGCCAGGGGATTCGCCGACTTTGACGGGATTCACGCCGGCCGTTTCCGCACCGGGTGCTCAAATTTCATCAAGTCCGCTGTGTCTACCGATTTCACCACCGGGGCACGCGAGCAGTTTAAAGGATGGCGCGGCACAAAAGAAAACGGGAGATCCGAGGAATCGGATCTCCCGTGATGCCTGGAGCGGGATAAGAGGCTCGAACTCTCGACCTATACCTTGGCAAGGTATCGCTCTACCAACTGAGCTAATCCCGCATCGGACGCTGCCTTGCGGCACGCCGTGGCGTTAACACTGGAGCGGGTAACGAGGCTCGAACTCGTGACCTCAACCTTGGCAAGGTTGCGCTCTACCAACTGAGCTACACCCGCATGAGTGTTTTTTTGGAGGCGCGATCCGGAGTCGAACCGGACTAACCGGATTTGCAATCCGGGGCATAACCGCTTTGCTATCGCGCCAACTAACTGATTTTCAAGGACTTATGGGGAGGTGCCACCCTCTCCTGTCCGGCTCCGGTGCCCCGCTTGGTGCCCTTTCGGTGCCTTTCGGCCCGTTTGGGTGCCCCTGTGGTGCCCCGGAAAGCTGCGCAGTATAGCCCAACTTATTGATCCTCCGCGAGTGCCCCGGTGCCCCGCATCCGCAAAGCCGGTGCCCCCGGTGGTGCCCCCACCCCACTGAAACCACCCCGAAGGGCCAAAACACGGTGCCCTCTCGGGGTCCTCTTTTCCGAATCGTCCGAATCGTCGGAGCGATTTCCTGTCTAAACCCCGACCTTCGCTAACGCCCTGCACACCTCCTAGTTGATACCTCTAGGAGAACTACTGGAGAACCTGTATGTACCTCAGCCCGACCGCCCGCGTTGAAGCCCAGCTTGAGCTGGAGGCCCTGTCCGTTGACATGGGCATCGCCCGCTACCGGGAGGCCCTCGCCCGTGAAGGCACGGAGGCCCTGCCGCCCGGCATGCAGCTCATGAAGGCCGCCATCGGCCCCATGAAGGCCGCCCTGGAGGCGTGGCTGGAGGAGACCTCGAAGGGCCTGGCCGGCCGCAGCGCGTCCCTCTTCTACTTCCTCAACCAGGCGGACCCCGAGGCCCTGGCCTACCTGACCGCCCGCCAGGCCATAAGCGCCATGGGGGAGGACCTCGGCCTGACGAAGGCCGCCACCGCCCTGACCCTCGCCATCGAGTCCACGCTGAACATGGAGGCCGTCTGCAACGCCAACCCCCGGCTGGGCGCCAAGGTGGCAAAGCAGATCAGCCGCATGGGCCACGGGAAGAACATCGCGGTCTTCATCCGCAAGGGTGCCGCCATGGTGGACGTGAAGTGGATTCAATGGGACGAGGCCACCCGCATCCGCGTGGGCACGCTCCTGCTGGAAATGTTCGCCCAGGCCACCGGCCTCGTGACCATCGAGTCCATCCCCGCGGCCCGCGGCAAGACCCCCACGGTCCTTCGCGCCACGGAGAGCTGCCGGCGCTGGCTGGAGGAGAGCCACGCACGCTGCGAGCTGCTGTCCCCGCTCCGCATGCCGATGGTCTGCCGCCCCCGTGACTGGACCAACCCGTTCAACGGCGGCTACCTGACCCACCAGCTCCGCCAGCCCCTCGTGAAGACCCGCAACAAGGGCTACTTGCAGGAGCTGAAGGAGTGGGACATGCCCTGGGTCTACGCGGCGGTCAACGCCGTCCAGGCAACCGAGTGGGCCATCAACATGGACATCCTGGCTGTCATGCGGGCCATGTGGGAGCGCGGGGACGTTACCAAGTCGATGCCCTCCAGGGAAGACCGCCCGATGCCCCACAAGCCCTGGAATGACGGCGTGGAGGTGCCAGCACCCGAAGTGCTGCACGCATGGAAGGTGGACGCGGCGCGCACCCACGAGTCCAACGCCAAGCTGAAGAGCAAGCGGCTCCAGTTGGTGGGCAAGCTCTGGACGGCCGAGCAGATGGTCGAACGGGGCAACCGCTTCCACTTCGTCTATGCACTGGACTGGCGGGGTCGGATGTACCCCGTGGCCGGCGGCCTCAGCCCCCAAGGAGACGACGCCGCCAAGGCGCTGCTCTGCTTTGCCCAGTCGTCCGAACTTTCGGACGAAGGCGCATACTGGCTGGCGATCCACGGCGCCAACTCCTTCGGGGTGGACAAGGTGAGCTTCGAGGACCGCATCTCGTGGGTGGAGGAGAACCAGGACATGATCCTCCGGTGCGCCGCCGAGCCCCTGTCGGCAACGGAATGGCACACGGCGGACAGCCCCTTCGTGTTCCTCGCCTTCTGCTTCGAGTGGGCGCGGCTCCAGGCCCACGTTGACGCTGGCCTCCCCGAGGCGGCCTTCCGCAGCTCCATCGCGGTGGCATTCGACGGGGCCTGCAACGGCCTCCAGAACTTCTCCGCGATGCTCCGGGACCCCGTGGGCGGGGCAGCCACTGGCCTCGTGCCCAGCCACAAGCCCTCGGATATCTACACGGAGGTCGCCCAGGCCGCGCAGCGGATCATCGACAGGGACGCAGCCGCGGGGAGCGAGCAGGCTGCGCGCTGGGTCGGGAAGATGAGCCGGAAGCTGGCGAAGCGCAACACCATGACGGTGCCCTACGGGGTTACCCGACGTGGCATGCGTGACCAGCTCTTCGGTGAGCTCGCCGAGTGCGCGCCCGAGTTCCGCGGAGCTGACGCGGCCTACCTGGCGGCCTGCAACTACGAGGCCATCGGGGAGGTGGTGGTCGCAGCCCGCCAGGCCATGGACTGGCTCAAGGAGGCCGCCAAGGTGGCAGCCAGCAACGCCCTCCCGGTGCGCTGGACGACACCCGCCGGACTCCTCGTGGTGCAGGACTACCGGAACTCCGTGGGCACCGAGCTGGACTTCGTGGTCCTTGGCCGCCGCTACCGGCTGCTGGTGGACCGCGAGGGGGACAAGCTCAATGCGCGCAAGCAGGCCCTGGGCATCTCCCCCAACTTCGTCCACAGCCTGGACGCTGCCCACCTCATGCGGACGGTCCTCTTCTGCGCCGCAGACGGCATCACCAGCTTCGCCATGATCCATGACAGCTACGGGGTCCCCGCGGGCCAGGCGGCGACCCTCCGGGACAACCTCCGGGCTGCCTTCGTGGAGCAGTACCAGGCCAACGTGTTGGCCGACTTCAGGCAGCAACTGGTGGACCAACTGCCCGAGGAGCTGGCCGCGCAGCTCCCTGAGCTGCCCGAGGTGGGCGACCTGGACCTGGAGCAAGTCAAGCAGTCCGAGTATTTCTTCGCCTAATCGTCCGTTTTCTCGGATCGTCCGTCGATTTGTCGCCTAAACCCCGACCTTCGCTTTAACCACACCGCACACACGGCCCGGCCACCCGCCGGGCTTTTCCTTTGGAGAACCGAGTGAACACGTCCCACGTTGCGCCCATCGACTGGTCCAAGCAGCACTGCGGGGTCCGCAGCGCCCCCTTCGGAACCCTCAATGCCCTGATGCCCGACCTCGCGGGGCTGCTGTCCACCTTCCCTGACGACCCACAGCAGTTTTCGTGGGACGTGAAGGTCCACATGCTGATGCCCGGCCAGTACCCGTGCATCCCGAACTGGCACTACGACAACGTTCCCCGCGAGAACGGGGTGCAGCGGATGGACAAGGCCCGGCCTGACCTCCCCATGTACCTGTGGGTCTCCGGGCCGCCGCTCACCCAGTTTCTCCATGGGTTCGTGAAGGCAAACCACTGGCACCGCTTCAGCCAGCTCGACATCCACCGGGGTTGCCCGGCTGCCGACTTCGGATGGCGCGGGTTCATCCGAGCCACCCACGTCCTCATCGGGGAGAAGAACAAGGCCCACGCGAGCGACCCGTCGCTCCACCTCCGGCGCCACTCCCAGGTCTACGTCAACGCTGAAACGGTCCAGTGGTGATCCCTAAACCCCGACCTTCGCTTTAACCCCTCGCACACCGCCCAACCACATGAACTGATGCCACTCAACCGAGACGCCCTCTTCTCGGTCAACGCACGGGCCGCCGTCCAGTCCGCCTACGCGGCACTCGATGGCGCCCAGGCGCTGCCCAAGCCTCTCCAGGTGGCCGGCTTCGCGGTCCTCTTCCATGAGACCGCCGATGCCCTCGGCCTGGACCCCTCCCAACTGCTCGACATGGCCCGCCGCATCCGCCGCGACGCCGACCTCAACTACTCCCTGGAAGCCCGTGCGCTCCGGGACTACATCCAGAAGGAACTCAACGCATGACCACCACCAAGAAGCGCGCCCCCGCCGTCAAGTTCATCACGCCCGAAGGCGTCGCCGTCTTCCCCAAGCTGAACGCCCCGGACACCAAGTTCAAGGCCGAGGGCGAGTACCAGTGCAAGCTGCGCCTGCCGGCCGAGGAGTCGGAGGCCTTCATCGAGCTCATCGAGGCCCAGCTCAAGGCCTACTGGCCCATCGCGAAGGCCGAGCTGGAGCAGCGTGTCGCTGACGCCAAGACCGGCAAGCAGAAGGCCGAGTCGAAGAAGGCCCTGGACGAGATGAAGGAGGCCGAGAAGCCCTACAAGCCGGCCTACGACGACGACGGCAACGAGACCGGCGAGTACGAGTTCAACATCAAGACCCCGGCGAGCTGGCTGAAGGACAAGGGCAAGGCCACCGAGAAGCGCATGCCGATCAAGCCGTCCATCTTCGACGCCCGCGGCAACGCCCTGAAGAACCCCCCGGAAATCTGGGGCGGCTCCCGCCTGGTGGTCGCTGGTGAGTTCCGCCCGTTCAACATGCCCATCGGCGTGGGCATCTCCCTGCGCCTGAACGCCGTGCAGATCATCGAGCTGTCCGGCGGTGGCGGTGCCCGTGATGCGGCCGGCTTCGGCTTCGGCAAGCACGAGGGCGGCTACGAGGGCAGCGACGAGGACCAGGCCCCGGCCAAGTCCAGCGGCCCCGCCGAAGACGGCGACCAGCGCCCGAGCCCGGACGACGACTTCTGACCTCTGCCGTCCGCCAGCTCGCGCTGAAGGCCGGCTTCCGTAGTGGGCTGGAGGAGACCATCTCCCGCCAGCTCACTGCCGCCGGCATCACGCCCGAGTACGAGTCCTTCAAGGTCCGCTTCACGGAACCCGCGAAGGCCCGCACCTACACGCCTGACTTCAAGCTCCCCAACGGAATCATCATCGAGACCAAGGGGCGCTTCGTCACGGCCGACCGACAGAAGCACCTCCTGGTCAAGGCCCAGTGCCCTGACCTGGACATCCGCTTCGTCTTCAGCAACTCCAAGACCCGCATCTCCAAGGGGTCCCCCACCACCTACGCCTCCTGGTGCGAGAAGAACGGGTTCCGCTATGCGGACAAGTTCATCCCCCAGGCGTGGCTCAACGAACCCAAGAAAGAAACACCATGACCAAAGCAATCGCCGCCGTGGCATTCGTGACCACCATCCTCGCCGCTATCGCCGGCTGGTTCATCAACCTCTTCGGCCTCATCAAGCTGGCCCTGGCCGGCTCCTTCACGCCCATGTTCCTGGTCAAGCTGGTCGGCGTCATCGTGGCCCCGCTGGGCTCCATCCTGGGCCTGTTCTTCTGATGGCCGGACCCCTGCCGCTGGACCCCAAGAGCGTGAAGTTCCTGGTGGTCCACTGCACGGCCACGCCGGCCAGCCGGGACCTCTCCGCATCGGACATCGACCGCATGCACCGCCTGGAGCGCGGCTGGCTTGCCATCGGCTACCACTTCGTCGTCCGCAGGGACGGCACGGTGGAGAGGGGCAGGCCCGAGACCGCCCGCGGTGCCCACGTCGAGAACTGGAACCACTGCTCTATCGGGGTTTGCCTGGTCGGCGGCGTGGACGCCAAGCTCAAGCCGGAGGCGAACTTCACGCCGGCCCAGTTCGAGTCCCTGTCCAAGCTGCTGCACGAGCTGGAGCAGCGATACCCCACCGCAGTCATCCAAGGCCACCGCGACTTCCCCGGCGTTGCGAAGGCCTGCCCCTCTTTCAACGTCAAGCACTGGCTTGCTACCAACAAGGTGATCCCGTGATCCGCAGCATCCTGAACCACTTCTTCCCCTCCGTTGACAGCCTCACGGCATCCATCCGCAAGACGGTGGACCGCCTGGAGGCGCACAGCGCCAAGTCCCACGACAAGGCCTCCCGCATCGAACATCGCGCCGCTGAGTTCCTGTCGAAGGCCAAGGAGGTCCACGCCGGGTCCCTGGCTATCGCCGACGAGGTGACGGCCGAGGCCCGCCGAGCTGGCGCCCAGGCCCGGAAGCTGCGCGCGCTGCTGGCCTAAACCCCGCCCTTCGCTTTACCTCAAGTCCTTCTAAGGCGGCCTCCCTCGCGCGACGACGGGAGGCACAACTGCGTCCGCGTGGCGCTGAAAGTTCCCATGTCCACCACCCAAGTGGCCCTCATCAAGGCCCACCTCCAGGCCGGCAAGACCATCACGCCGGCCAGCGCCCTCGCCGTCTACGGCATCTACCGCCTCTCGTCCGTCATCGAGGACCTCCGCAACAGCGGCATGGAAATCGACACGCTGATGAAGTGGGACGAGATGGGCAAGCAATACGGTGAGTACCGCCTGCGCCGCCCGCTGGTCCGAGGCTCCGCCGTCCAGGTCCGCCGCGGTTACGGCATGGGCCTGCCCCGCTGGGTCCGCTCGCTGAAGCACGCCAAGGTCATCGGCAAGGTCGGTGACACCTCCCTCGTCCGCTTCACCCGCGGCAAGAACCTGGCCGACGAATGGCTGAACGACAAGGAGCTGGTCAATGTTGACTGACAAGACCCCCCGCCCGACCGACATGGCCGTGGCCTTCTACCAGGCCCTCATCGTCCACCCCCGCCGCACCGGCAAGACCACCCTGGTCCGCCAGGTGGAGGGCTCCATCAACCGCAACGTGGGCCTGGTCCGCGAGCGCGAGGTGAACGCCAAGGTCTCCTACCGCACGGCTCAGAAGCTGCGCAGCCAGGGGGTCCTGGAATGAATCGCTTCATCCGATCCGCACGCACGCTGTCCGACGCGAAGGTGGGCGACCGCATCACCTGCACCGCCCGTGTCAATCGGGGGAAGGAACCCCTCGAAGTCATCCTCGTCACGGCGCGGGACATCGTGGTCCTCAACTCCTACGGCAGCGCGGTGGTCCTCCCCCCGATGGGTCGGGCCAGCTTCTTCCTCGTCGAGGAGGCCCCCGCCGAGGTTCACCGCTACAGCAACTTGTTTCCCGATGGCTCCCACGGCCACGCCCGGGAGGAAATCCCGGTGAACAAGCCGCAGTCCAACGGGACCGGGACCCGCGTGTACCGCGTCGGCGTCATCAAGACCACCTTCGTGGGCACCACGCCCGTGGCCGTCGAGCTGCTGCCAGCGTGAGCGAGTCCGAGCTGACCCACAAGGGTGAGTGCCCGGCGTGCGGCAGCTCGGATGCCAACGCCCACTACACGGACGGCCACACCCACTGCTTCTCCTGCGGCAAGCACACGCCCGCCACGGGGGCCCCTTCAACACCAACCAGGAGCGCCCGAGTGGCTGACGACTTCAGCCCCATCGAGGGCGCCATCCAGGCCCTCTCCAAGCGGGGCATCTCCGAGGAGACGTGCCGCCACTTCGGCTATCGCGTCGGCCCACTCACCGAGCAGGCCCAGCGCCGGCTGCCGCGTGACCTTCAGGACACCATCCCGGTGGGCACGAAGCTCCAGCTCGCCCCCTACTTCGACGCCTCCGGCCAGGTGGTGGCGCAGAAGTTCCGCACCGCCGGCAAGGACTTCGGCGTCTTCGGCAAGCTGAAGAACGCTCTGCCCCTGTTCGGCCAGCACCTATGGCGGGACGGCGGCAAGAAGGTGGTCATCACCGAGGGCGAGATTGACGCGATGAGCGTCAGCCAGGTGCAGGGCAACAAGTGGCCCGTGGTCTCCGTCCCCAACGGGGCGCAGGGCGCCAAGAAGTCCCTGGCCGCTGCCCTCGAATGGCTGGAACGGTTCGATGAGGTCATCCTCATGTTCGACCAGGACCAGCCTGGCCGGGACGCAGTGGCCGAGTGCGCCCCCCTGTTCACGCCGGGCCGCTGCAAGGTTGCCTCGCTGCCCCTGAAGGACGCCAACGAGATGCTGACGGCCGGAAAGGGTCCGCAGATCATCGAGGCAATATGGGGAGCCAAGCCCTACAGGCCTGACGGCATCCGCAGTGTCGAAGAGCTGGCCGACCAGGCCGCCGAGGACATCCCCCGAGGGGACCCCTGGTGGCTGGAGGCACTCGACGGGCTGACCTACGGCAGGCGGCCCGGTGAGATTTACGCCTTCGGCGCCGGCACTGGCGTGGGCAAGACGGATTGGTTCACCCAGTCCATCGCCCATGACCTGCTGGAGCTGGGCCTCACGGTCGGCGTGCTGTACCTGGAGCAGCCCCCGGTGGAGACCATCCGCCGCATCGCCGGCAAGGCGGTGGGCAGGGTCCTCCATGTCCCAGGCAAGGCCACCGTGGAGGAGCGCCGCGAGGCCATCGCCAAGCTGACCGCCACCCAGCGCCTGCACCTGTACGACTCGTTCGGTGCCATCGACTGGGAGACCATCAAGTCCAAGATCAGGTACATGGTGGTCAGCCTCGGCTGCCGGGCCATCTACCTGGACCACCTCACGGCACTCGTGGCCGCCGAGGAGGACGAGCGCAAGACCCTCGACGCCATCATGGCTGAGATGGCGACGCTGGCCCTGGAGCTGGGTTGCTACATCCACTTCATCTCCCACCTGACGCGGCCCGAGGGCAAGCCCCACGAGGAAGGCGGCCGGGTGCAGATCAGGCACTTCCGCGGCTCCAACGCCATCGGCATGTGGTCTCACTTCATGTTCGGTATCGAGCGCGACCAGCAGGCCGAGGACGAGGCCGACCGCATCACCGTCTTCCGCATCCTCAAGGACCGCAACACCGGCCAGGCCACGGGCAAAACCATCCCGCTGACCTACGACCCGGACACCGGGCTACTGGCACAGGGCACTGCCCCGGAGCCCAGCCCCTTCAAAGACCGCTCTCCCGAGGCCTCGCTGCCCTGGGAAGGTCCTTCCGACTTCTGACCTAACGCCATGTTCAACCGCGACCAACTCCAAGCCCAACGCCACCTCGGCTACTACCCCACCGTCCCCGCCATGTGGCCCAACCGTGCGACGCGCCGCGCCATCCAGCAAGGCCGTGAGTCCCGCCTGAGTGGCGAGTGGCGCGAGCGCCTGGTGACCACGCCGCACCTGCGCGCCGTCATTCGGATCATGTGATGCGGAGCTCCCTCCATCCCTTCTGGCAGCGCCGCTCGGTTCCTGTGCGGCTCGCCCTCTTCATGCCCGCCGCCCTGCTGTGCCTGGTCCTGGCCGCTGCCGATGGCATCCGCGAGGCGCTTCCCCATCTCCGCAGCGCCTTCCGCGACCTGCGCACCACGCCGCGCCTCCGTTGACCCCGGGGGCCTTGGAGCCCCCTATGCAGCACACCCCCCTGATGGCCGCCATGCGTGCGGCCTTCTCCCCTTCCCGCGAAGTCGTCTTTGACCTGGAGACCGATGGCCTGCTCGACACCGTGAGCGTCATCCACTGCCTGGTCATCTACGACTACAGCACCGGCCGCATCACGGCCTACAACAACCAGCCGGGCGGCAGGCCCCTGGCCGATGGCCTCGCCATCTTGGCCGACCCGGCAACGGTCGTAATCGCACACAACGGGACCCGCTACGACTGCGCGGTCCTCAAGAAGCTCCACAAGCTGGACATCCCCTGGTGGCGCCAGAGGGACACGATGGTTGTGTCCCGCCTGGTGTGGCCGGAGCTGGCCTTGCAGGACATCGCGTTCCGCAAGAAGAAGCACGGCGCCATGTTCCCCGGCCAGTTCACCGGCATCCACACGCTCGAAGCCTGGGGCCACCGCCTGGGCGAGCACAAGGGTGACTACCGGGGGGACCCCTCCATCCCCGACGAGAAGGAACGCTGGGCCCGCCGCTGGGATGCCTGGAACCAGGAGATGGAGGACTACTGCGTCCAGGACGTGGTGGTCACCAAGAAGCTGTGGGACCTCATCAAGTCCAAGGACTACAGCGAGCAGGCCATCCTCCTGGAAACACAGGTGGCCTACATCGTCGCAAGGCAGGAGGCCTACGGGTTCCTGTTCGACGAGGCCGCGGCGGTCAAGCTCTACGCGGTCCTGGCCCAGCGCCGCCTGGAGCTGGAGGCCGAGGTCCGCAAGGTGTTCAAGCCTCGCTACCTCCCCGATGGGAAGACCTTCACCCCGTCCCGAGACAACAAGACGACGGGCTACGTGGCCGGCGCCCCGCTGACCAAGATCAAGCTCACCGAGTTCAACCTCGGGAGCCGCGACCACGTAGCCCGCTGGCTCGGTCTGGAGTACGGCTGGAAGCCCACCGAGTTCACCAACGACGGCAAGCCCAAGGTGGACGATGAGGTCATTGCCAAGCTGCCCTACAAGGAGGCGGCGCCCCTGAAGGAATACTTCATGGTCGCCAAGCGCCTGGGCCAGCTCGCCGAGGGCAAGGAGGCCTGGCTGAAGAAGGCCGGCCCCGACAAGCGCCTGCACGGTCGCGTCAACACAAACGGCGCAGTCACCGGGCGGATGACCCACTCGTCCCCAAACATGGCCCAGGTCCCCTCGGGGCGTGCCCCCTACGGGCACGAGTGCCGGGCCCTGTTCATCGTCCCGCTGGGCAAGCTCCTCGTGGGCGCTGACGCGGACGCGCTGGAGCTGCGCGACCTGGCCGGCTTCATGGCCGCGTTCGACGGTGGGGCCTACATCAAGACCGTGCTGGAGGGCGACAAGTCCAAGGGCACGGACATGCACTCGGTCAACTGCCGTGCGCTTGGCATGGACCCGAAGGCCAGGCCGTTCCTCGACCAGGGGGACGACTCGACCGGGCGGGACATCGCGAAGACGTGGTTCTACGCCTTCATCTACGGGGCAGGCGACGAGAAGCTGGGGACCATCCTGACCGGCAAGAAGGGCCCCGATGCGGTGGCTGCGGGCAAGCGTGCCCGTGACGCCTTCCTGCGGAACCTCCCAGCTATGGGCGCGCTGGTCAAGAAGGTGAAGGCCGCCGCCAAGGCGCGTGGACACCTCCTCGGCCTGGACAAACGGCAGCTCGCCGTTCGGTCCCAGCACGCCGCCCTCAACACCCTCCTCCAGTCGGCCGGCGCGGTGCAGATGAAGAAAGCCCTCTGCATCCTCGACGACCACCTCCAGTCCCTCGGCTACGTGCCGGGGACCCACTACGAATTCGTGGCGAACGTCCACGACGAATGGCAAATCGAAGTCAATGAAGACATTGCAGAACTTGTGGGCCGCGCTGCGGTCGAAGCCATCCGCCTCTCAGGCGAACACTTCGGGTTCCGGTGCCCCCTTGCAGGCGCCTACGACATCGGCAGGAGCTGGGCCGAAACCCACTGAGGAACTCCTGGAGGCCCTCACGGTGGTGTGCGAGGAGGCGAACTTCTCGCCCTTCCTGGTCCAGTCCAACTTCGCACGCGAGCGGGCCCAAGCGGTGGCCGCCGCGGCGAGCCTGGGGCTGCTGACCACGAAGACCCCGGACGGCTACGGGCGCACCTGGCGCCCCACGCTGGTGGGCCAGCTCTTCCTGGAGACCGGGCGCCTGTGAGGACCCTCCTTCTCGGCCTGGTCATCGCGCTGGCCTCCGCCGCCATCACCGTGTTCGGCCTCTCGAAGCATGACCAACGTGTCATCCGCGAGGCCCAGCAGGTAGAGACCGCCCAGGTGGTCCAGAAGGCGGCGGAGGCGGAGGCTGCGGTCCTCCCGCCGCATGTGGAGACCGTCACACGAATCAAGACCATCACCAAGGAAACCATCCGTGAAGTCCCTGTCTTTGTCCCCGTGGATGGGGCTTGCCCTCTGCCTCCTGGCTGGCGCGTGCTCCACGACGCCGCCGCCGCTGGTGAAGTTCCCGACCCCTCCCGCATCCCTGATGCAGCCCCCGCGGACCCTCAAGCCGCTGCCTCCGCCGTGGCCGACAACTACGGCTCCTGTCACGAAAACGCAGAACAACTCCGAGCCCTCCAGCAGTGGCTCCTGAAGGTATCCCAATGAACAAGAAGCACATCCTCCTGGCAGTCGCCGCCCTCGCCCTGGCCGCCTGCTCCTCCACCCCCAGCACCCGCCGCGCTCCGGTGGACAACTCGTGGACCGCCCCCGCGGCCATGCAACGCGCCGAAGCGGAGCGCCCCCGCGGCCTCATCGAAGCCTGGGAGCGTAAGCGCCCGGCCGAGTTCAACCGCCCCGAGGCCGAATAACTCGGCGCCAGGCCATGACCACGACCCTTCTGCTGGACGCGGACATCATCGCGTTCCAGCTCGCGGCCACCAGCCAGAAGGCCTTCGCCTTCCCCGGACTGGAGAAGCCGGCCGTTGACCTGGCCGACTGGGCCGAGGTGGTCCCCCGCATCGACGCCGAGGTGGCGAAGCTGGTGGAGCGCACGAAGGCCGATGCGGTCATCGTTTGCCTGTCCTGTCCCACCGTTGAGAACTGGCGCCTGGGGGTCCTCCCGTCCTACAAGGGCAACCGCTCCTACGAGGGCCGGCCGGAGTACCTCCAGCGCATCAAGGACTACCTGGAAGCCGAGTACCCGAGCTACCGCAGGGACACCCTAGAGGCCGACGACATCATGGGCATCCTGTCCACACACCCAACGCTGGTGAAGGGCAGGAAGGTCATCGTGTCCGAGGACAAGGACATGAAGACCATCCCCGGCTGGCTCTTCAACCCGGCCAAGGACACCAAGCCGCGCCTCATCTCCGAGGAGGAGGCTGACCGCTGGCACCTCTACCAGGCCATCGTCGGGGATTCCACGGACGGCTATGCAGGCTGCCCCGGAGCTGGCCCGGACAAGGCCGGCCCCGTCCTCGATGGTTTGCGGTGGGAGTCCTACCTGTGGACGCTCAAGAGCGGCCCGCGCAAGGGCGAGACCGAGACCCGATGGCGGCACGCCGAATCGCCGGGCACCGCCTGGCAACGGGTGGTCTCCCTCTACGAGAAGCACGGGTTCACGGAGCAAGACGCGCTGGTCCAGGCCCGCGTGTCCCGTATCTGCCGCGCATCCGACTACGACTTCAAGAACAAGGAGGTGATCCTGTGGACACCATCGAACTGAAAGACATCCTGGGGACTCCGTTCGCCATTGGAGACAAGGTTGCCACCGACGTGACCTACTACCGCAGCTCCCGCCTGCGCATCGGAACGGTCACCGCAGTGGAGGGCCGCTGGGTCAAGGTCAGCTATGAGCTGGACGGGCGCAAGCAGTCCGTGAAGCGCACCCCCGCTGGCGTGGTCAAGGTGGCCGCGTGATGGACACCGCACTCGCCGCCCTCAAGCGCAGCGCCCGTGCCGTCCTCAAGGACGAGCTGAGGGTCCTGCGGGCCCAGCTCCGCGCCCTCCGTGCCGACAACGCCAGCCTGGCCGAGCAGCGCGATACGCTGCGGCAGGACCTTGCACGCGCTTCCCACCACAGGGACACGCTGGCGAACGAGCTGGGCCGCATCACCGACCGGGCCCGCCGCAGCCACGCGTGGGCCAAGCAGCACGCTGTCCAGAACGGCAACCGGGCGGCCCTGTGTCTCACCGACTGGACCCTGAACGGAACCGGCGGGGCAGGCTTCGGGGTCGTCCACCCGTTCGACCGCTGGGGTATCTCGCCGAAGCCGTGACCCCCGACCGTCACTGCCTGGGCTGCGCCCACCACCGCTTCGCTGATGGCATCGACTGCCACCACCCGCAGCGGCCCGAAGACAAGCGCCGCGTCGTCCGCTGGATGCGCGGCTGCCCCCAACATGAACCCCTGAAGGAGAACCATGGGTCTTCCTGACTACCTGGCCGGCAAGCCAGTTCGACCAGCGCCCCCGCCGAAGGTAATGCTGCTGACGCCCGATGCGGACTCCCGCAAGGCCACACCCGTGACCACCGGCGTCCTCGACTATTTCCCCCTCGCAGTAGCGGCGGTGGCTCAATGCTCGAAGGCCGGGAACGACCAGCACAACCCGGGCCAGCCCCTGCACTGGGACAAGACCAAGAGCCTGGACCACGCCGACTGCATCGGCCGCCACCTCATCGACCGCGGCTCCTTCGATACAGACGGCATCCGCCACTCGGCGAAGCTGGCCTGGAGGGCCCTGGCCCTGCTCCAAACCGAGCTAGAGGCCGCCGGCTGGACCGGAAAATCGCCCGCAGCAACAACGAGTTAGGCGCAGTAAAGCGGTTTTGGTGGGGGTCCAAACCCCGCCCTTCGCTTAACTCCCGACACACCCATGTGCTCTGCTCCCAAAGTCACCCAGCCGGCGCAGACGCTGCTCCCTCCGGCTGTGCCCCCCGCACCTCTTGAAATTCCCGGCTCCTCCGCCAGGCGCTCCGTAGGCCTGTCCGCGCTGCGCATCGGCCAGAAGCTGACCGTGGCCCCGTCGCCCACCGCCGGGCTCACCATCCCTCCCCCCGCAGCTACCGCCTGATGCAGCTCCCTTCGAGCCTTCGGGGGGAGTACGAGCGCCTGTCTAGCGACCGCGGCCCCTACCTCACGAGGGCCCGCGACAGCGCCAAGCTCACCCTGCCCACCCTGATACCGCCTAGCGGAAAGCAGGGCGCCACCAAGCTGCGCCGTGGGTACTCCAACTTCGGCGCCCGCTGCGTCAACTCCCTGTCCTCGAAGCTGCTGCTGTCCCTGATGCCGGCTCGCCAGGCGTTCTTCCGCTTTCAGGTGGAGGAGCGGCTGCTGGCCGAGCTGGGAGGGCCCAAGCAACTAGCCGCCGTCGAGAAGGCGCTGGCAGGCATGGAGGATGTTGTCCAGTCCGAGATTGAGGCCAACGCCTGCCGCACCCCAGTAGGCGAGGCCGTGAAGCATCTCCTGGTCGGCGGCAACGTCCTCCTGAACATGCTGCCGGCCGGCGGCCTCAAGCTCTACCCGCTGCACTCCTTCGTGGTCCACCGGGACGGCGAGGGCACGCCCATCCGCATCATCGCGGAGGACACCCTCTCCCCGCTGATGCTGCCCGACTCCGTGCGTGGCAAGGTCATGGCCCGGCTCGCAGAGCGGAACAGCCCTGACAAGACCGTGACACTGTTCACCGGCATCTTCCGCACCCCGACAAACTGGGTTGTGTGGCAGGAGGTCGAAGGCTTCAAGGTCCCCGAGTCCCGCGGCACGTACCCCCTCGACGCCTGCCCCTGGCTGCCCCTGCGGTGGACCCCGGTGGATGGTGAGAGCTACGGGCGCGGCATGGTCGAAGACTACCTGGGCTACTTCACGAGCCTGGAGGCGCTGACCGCCGCCCTGGTGAAGGGCACGGCTGTGGCCGCCAAGGTCGTCTACCTGCGGAATCCCAACGGGGTCACCAAGGCTCAAGACCTGACCCGCAGCGAGACCGGCGATGTCATCAACGGCAAGGTGGAAGACGTGCATGCCCTCCAGTCGGAGAAGGCGCAGGACTTCCGCACGGCCCGCGAGATGATTGCCGACCTCAAGGAGGAGCTGTCCTACGCCTTCGCCCTCAACCAGGCGATTCAGCGTAACGCCGAGCGAGTGACGGCTGAGGAAATCCGCTACATGGCTCAGGAGCTCGACTCCCTGCTGGGCGGTATCTACTCCACCCTGTCGCTGGAGTTCCAACTCCCCTTCCTGCGCCGCATCCTGGTGCAGCTTGAGCGCACCGGCAGGCTCCCCCCGCTTCCGAAGAAGGCCCTCCGGCCCATCATCGTCACCGGCCTGGACGCCCTGGGCCGCGGCGCAGAGCTGGACAACCTCCGTGCCTACGTCAAGGACGTGGTGGACCTGGGCGGTCCCGACGCCCTGAAGACCTTCCTGAACTTCGACGACCTCCTGACCAGGCTGGCAACAGCCCGCGGCATCAAGGTGGACGGCCTGGTCAAGGACAAGGATCAGGTGGCGCAGGAACAGCAGCAGGCGCAGATGCAAGCCATGGTCCAGCACCTCGGCCCGAACGCCATCAACCAAGTCGGGCAGCTCGCGAAGGCGGGCATGCCCTCCCCATCAACCCCCTGAACAACACCATGGCATCCAAGAATCAGAAGGAACCCGCACCCGAAGCAACCATCAAGGAACCCCCGGCGGAAAGCCTGGAATCCCTGAAGGAGGCGGCCGAGAAGGGTGGCGCCTCCACCAGCTACACCCCGGACGGAGCGTTGCGTGTTGACCACTGAGACCGAGCTGGGCACGACCCCGCAGGACCAGGCGGCCATCGCCAAGGTCGATGAAGTGTCCAAGTCGCTGGGGGCCCCAGGCCCTCAAGCCCAGCCCCCGGCGACTCCGCAGGTCCCGGAGCAGGCGCCCGCCGCCACCCCCGCTTCCGGCGAGCAGCCGCCCAAGGGTGAAGCAGAGCAAGTAGTGCAGGCCGCCGGCCTGGACATGAACGCCCTGTCCGCTGAGTTCGCCGACAAGGGGCAGCTCTCGGAGGCCAGCTACGCCGCGCTCGAAAAGGCCGGCATCGGCAAGGATGTGGTGGACGGCTACATCGCAGGCCAGCAAGCCCTGGTCTCCCAGCGCGAGACCGAGGGCCACTCCCTGGTGGGCGGCAAGGACCAATACAGCACCATGGTCCAGTGGGCGTCCGCCAACATGAGCCCCGCTGAAATCGAGACGTTCAACAAATCCGTCACCGGCACCCCTGCCGAGATGAAGCAGGCCATCCTGGGCCTCAAGGCCAGCTACGAAGCCGTCCTCGGCGCCGAGCCCAAGCTGGTCGCCGGCCAACGAGGAGCCTCCCAGGAGGACACCCCGTTCGCTTCCCGTTCCGAGGTCACCGCAGCGATGCGCGATTCCCGCTACAGCAACGACCCGGCCTACAGGGCGCAGGTTGAGCGGCGCATTGGCCTGATGGACAACTTCTAAGGCCCGCAGGCTGGGCTCAAGACTGGAACGCCTCTCGAAAGACGGGCCCCACTCTCCAGCTTGCTCCATGGTCCCCCAGCGCCTCAGCCTGGGACTTCCCCGTTCCCCAATCGACCCCCCGCCACCCGTGCGTTCTAGCGCGGCTTCTGAGCGGGCGTGTCATCAATCGAAAGACAGCCTCACATGGCAAACGCAACTACCCTGAACATCGGCCAAGTCAACGGCGCTGGCGCAACCGACGCCCTGTTCCTGAAGATTTTCTCGGGTGAAATCCTGACGGCCTTCGAGACCGCCACGGTCACCCGCGACAAGCACTTCGTCCGCACCATCGCCCACGGCAAGTCGGCCAGCTTCCCCGCGACGTGGAAGGTGACCGCCGGCTACCACACGCCCGGTACGGAAATCGTCGGCCAGTCGTCCAACGTGAACGAGCGCGTCATCTCCATCGACGACCTCCTGCTGTCCAGCATCTTCATCCCGAACATCGACGAGGCGAAGAACCACTTCGACTACCGCTCGATCTACAGCCGCGAGGCCGGCATCGCCCTGGCGACGAACTGGGACAAGAACATCCTCCAGACCGGCCTGCTGGCGGCCCGCGCCTCGGCCACCGTCTCGGGCGCCTTCGGTGGCACCTCGCTGACCTCGGCCACCACGCTGTACCGCACGAGCGCCACGGACCTCGTGGCCGGCCACTTCGCGGCTGCCCAGGCGATGGACGAGAAGGACGTGCCGCAGAGCTCGGCCCGCTACTCCTTCATCCGCCCGGCCCAGTATTACCTGCTGGCCCAACTGAAGGACCTCGTGAACAAGGACTACGCCGAGGGCAACGGCAACCAGGCCCGCGCCGAGGTCCTGAAGGTCGCCGACATTTCGCTGGTCAAGACCAACAACCTGCCGGTCACGGCCGTCAACACCGGCCCGGCCGCCTACCAGGGCGACTTCTCGAAGACCGCCGCGCTCATCATGACTCCGGACGCCGTGGGCACCTGCAAGCTGATGGACCTGCAATCCGAGATGCAGTACGACATGCGCCGTCAGGGCACGTTGATCGTCGCCAAGTACCTGATGGGCCACGGCATCCTGCGCCCCGAGTGCGCTGTCGAGCTGAAGACCACGGCCTGATCCCCTAGCTGGCTCCTTGCGGGCCGGCCCTCCCCAACATGCCCCCTTCTGGTAACCCAGCAAGGGGGCCTTTTTTTGGAGTCATCACACCAATGGCAACCATCAACGCTCCGGTGGCAGGGCTCCCCATCGAGGCCCGCCCCTACGCCCCCGCCGACCGGCTGCCGGACCCGTCCCCTCCCACGGGCGTCTCCACGGAGGCGTACAACCCCAGCCAGGCGCTCTTCGGCGACCAGCCGGCAGGCATCACCCGTGCTGTCCGGTCTGCTGGGCGCCTCGTCGCTAACTTCGCGTCCGGGCAGTGGACCCTGGGGCCCGGGGCCGGAACGCTCACTCAGGGCTACAGCGGCTTCGACTCGGCGGGGAACGTCGTAGGCGTCCGCAGCCGGACGGGCCAGCCCGAGATGGTACAGCTCACCATCGGCGGTGCAGACAACGCCATCAACCGCCTCACCCTCTCCTCGCCGGCCACCAACCTGCTGACCAAGGCGCTGGCCGGTAAGTTCGGGTTGTGGGTCCACATCGCCTCGCAGCCTGGCTATCAGGTGGGCGGGAGCCTAGCAGGCGTCATGGAAGTCGAGCTGACGACCAACGCGAGCCGCTTCTACAGCAACGGCCTTGTCGTCGGGTTCAACAGCAACCAGCTACGGGAGGGGTGGAACTTCCTCAAGTTCGTGCAACGAGACACCGCGGCCTACAGGTCGGGGGCCCCCACGACGGAGTACCACCCCTTCGGGGTCGTGGCGGCGTGCTACGGCACGGGCGTGGACGCGAACATTGTGGACGCCCCGCTGACCGAGCTGCGGATCAACGTCTCCAACATGGCGGGCGCCACCCTGACCTTCGACTCTATCTGGACGGGCTTCGACAGCATCGCCCAGTTGGTCCTGGGGTGCGACGCCGCGGGCTCAGACCTCCTCCAGCACGGCCTCCCGTCATTCACCCAGTACGGCTGGAAGGGCTACTTCGCCATCCCCGGTCGTATCTGGACGAGCGGCAGCTACACGGTCTCCGACTGGAGCGCCCTCCCCGTCAACGCGATGGCCCTCTACAGGCAGCACGGCTGGGACTGCGTGAACCACTCCACGAACCACATCCCGGTCGGGGCGCTGGCCTCCGCGGGTGCAGTGGACTACGAGGTCACCGCCGTGCAGGCCCAGTACGCGAATGCCGGGCTGCTCCGGGGGGCCGAGTTCTACGCCAGCCCGCAAAGCAGCAGCTCCCGGCTGGCGGAGGCTGTCATCAAGAACAGGGGGTTCAAGGCCCAGCGCCATGCCCGAAAGTGGAACGTCAGCGTGACCCCGTGGGGCCTAGACAACCCACACCACATCGGGGCCATCGACTTCGGCAGCGCCACCGCAGGGGGCATCTCCAGCACCACGGGCACCGCAGCAGGCAGCGTCGCGGGCTGGCAGACGTTCACCAAGCTCCAACGCTTCGTGGACACGCTCATCGACTACGGGGACACCGCATTCCCCTTCTGGCATGGCATCACGACGCTGGGCGACTCCGGGCTCGGCAACGACCTCACCGGCGACAACCTGCTCATCACCAAGAGCGCATTCGAGAAATTCATGGCCTACATCAAGATGAAAGAGGACGCCGGGCTGATCCGGGTCCGGGACGGCATGACCGGCTTCTACTACGGGGTCGGTCGATGAGCAAAGCCCTCTCCGCGCTCGCCTGGCAGGACACCTGCATCGAGGGGGTCCTCCAGTGGGTAGAGCACCAGGCCCCTTCGGGCGACTGGCTGCGGATCAAGAAGAAGCGCCTCGGCGGGTTCCTGGTGACCCGCTTCGGCCCCGACAAGATGCTGAAAGAGGCAGAGGCGGAACTCAGCTCTGAGGAGCTGGAGGCCGTGCTGGCCCCCGCACCGCGATGACAGCTAAGACCCTGACATCCGAGCTGGAGGCCATCAACATCCTGCTGGCGTCCGTTGACGAGGCCCCTGTCTCGTCCCTGGCGCTCACCGGGCTGTACCCGCTCCAGAAGGCGAAGGACACCCTCAGCGAAGCCAGCCTGGCCGTGCAGTCCATGGGGTGGTCCTTCAACACCGAGGAGGGCTTCCTCATCTCCCCGGACGTTGACGGCAAGGTCACCCTGCCCGCGTTCACGCTGCGGTTCCGTGTGGACCCCGGCCAGGGCCTTGATGCGGTGGCCCGGGGCCTGACCCTCTACAACCGCAAGACCCACTCCACCGTCTTCAGCGATGCCGTAAAGGGCACCCTGATTTCCCTGCTGGACTGGGACAGTCTCCCCCAGGCTGCACGCCACTACATCACCATCCGGGCGGCGAGGACCCTCCAGGGCCGCTCCCCGGTCAGTGACTCGACCTATCGGTACACCGAGGCGGACGAGCAGGCGGCAGGCCTGGCCCTCTCCACCGAAGAAGCTGAGACCAGCCACCACAACATGCTCCGCGACTCGTGGAGCGTGGGCTCGGTCCTCTTCGACCGCGACCTCTACTGACCCATGAGCCTTGTCTCCCGCCCCTACCCCGGCCTGTTCGGCGGGGTGAGCCAGAAGCCCGCTGCGATGCGGCACCCCACGCAATGCACCGAGCAGCTCAATGCCGTGGCGACTGTCGTGGACGGCCTCTACAAGCGCCCCGGCACGAAGCTCCAGGCGTCCCTCCCGCTCGCCCGCGGGTTCCTGTCTGTGGCCGGGAGCTACGGTGAGGCCCACGGCCACGTCATCGACAAGGGGCCCGCCGGGCTCTACCAGCTTGTCCTGGTCAACGGCAACCTGATGCTGTACGACATGAAGACCGGGGCTCCGCAGGAGGTAGCCGCACCCACCGGATTCGGCTACCTCTCCGGCATCAATCCGGCGACGGACATCCGGTGCGTCACGGTCGCCGACTACACCTTCATCGTCAACACGGCCAAGGTCGTCTCCACGCTGCCGGCAAGCGACGAGCCACAGCCCAAGAACACGGCCTACTTCATGGTCCGCTCCGCGGTCCCGAAGATCACCTACACGGCCATCATCGGCGGGACTGCCTGCTCCTACCCGTCCGGCGACACCCCGACCGTTGCGACCATCGTGGGTGGGCTGTTCCAGGCCATCACGCGGGCCCTCGGCGATACGGCTTTCGTCACCATCATTGCCAACACCAGCATCGTGAAGGTCGTGATGAAGGACGGCCTGCCGATTGAGGTAGGGGTCACGGCGGATGGCTGGGGGACCACGACCTTCCAGGCCATCCAGGACGGCGTGGACAGGTACGCCGACCTTCCGCCGTTCTTCGAGGCGGACCATGTGCTGAAGATCAAGGGGACGGCTGATTCGTCTGCTGACCCCTACTACGTCCAGTTCATTGGCAAGCGGTGGGTGGAGTGCCTCAACCCCGGGGAGGTCACCCGCCTTCACCCCGGGACCATGCCGCACCAACTGCGTCCCGATGGGGCGGGCGGCTGGGTCTTCGAGCAGGCGACCTGGGACCCCAGGAAGGTGGGGGACAACAAGACCAACCCACTCCCCTCATTCGTTGGCCGCCGCATCCGTGGGGTGTTCTTCCACCGCAACCGCATGGGGTTCCTGGCCGGAGACTCGGTGGTCCTCAGCCAGGCCGGTGCCTACTTCAACTTCTTCTCCACCACGTCCACGCAGGTCCTGGACACCGACCCCATCGACCTCGATGCCACGAGCGAGCGGGTGGACTCCCTGGAGTGGGCCGTGCCGTTCAACAACGATGTCCTGGTGTGGTCCTCCACGCGCCAACAGTTCATCCTGACCGGTGGGGACCTCCTCACCCCCGAGACTGCCCAGCTCAAGCCCACGACGACCTTCGAGGCCTACTCCGGGGCCCAGCCCCAGGCCCTAGGAAACCGGGTCCTCTTCGCCAGCACTCTCGGCGCTTACAGCCAGATCAGCCTCTACAGGGTGGCGGACGACACGCGCAGCAACACCGCCGACGACGTGACCGAGCACTGCCCCAACTACGTGCCGGCCAGGCCGCGGCAGCTCGCCGTCTCTCCAGTCGTGAAGGCCGCGGTCGTGGTCCCCTCTGGGCCTGGCCGGACGCTTCAGTTCTTCAAGTACGAGGTGAGCGACCAGGACACCTACACGCAGAAGGCGTGGGGGACCTTCACCCTCGGCATCCCCGGAGAGGTACGCATCGTGAGCGCACATTGGGACAGCCGGACGCTGTACCTGCTGGTTCACGTCAAGGACCCCAACGACTCCGCGGCCGGCGGGCGTTTCGTCATCGAGGCTCTGGACATGGACCAGTACGCCGTGGACGAGGGGGCCCCTATAGCCCTGCGCCTTGATGGCCGCTGCCCGGCCTCTACCGTCTCCTCCACGGCGTCCTCCTCGGTCCTCGAGGTCCCCCGACTGGCCGATGCGGGGATGAAGCTGTACCGCTGCATCCCCGGAGAAGAGCCCGTTGAGCTGGAGGTCCTTTCCCGCGCAGTCAACCCCGTCTCGCTGACGACAAGGTTCACGGTGCGGGGGGACCACGCAGGGGCGACCGTGTGGGCAGGCTGGCCCTACCTGATGCGCTACGTGTTCAGCGAGGCGACCATCCAGGACGCCCAGGGGGCCCCCATCCAGTCGGTGGCTATCAAGCTGAAGAACCTCCTTGTCCGGTACGTGAAGACCGGCTGGTTCCAGGCCAAGGTGACCCCGATGCTCCGTGAGGCCTACGTGTACCCCTTCGTCGGGCGCAACGTCGGGCAGCCGGGTCAAGGACCTAGCCAGCTCGCCCTGAGCACTGGCGACTTCTCCATCCCGGTGGGTATGCAGGCCTCGACCACGGAGGTCGCCATCGAGTCCGCCTCCCACCTTCCGGTCAACCTCCCATACGCGGAGTGGGTCGGGAGCGTCAACATGAAAGCACAACGATGATCCAGTCCCGCCCGGCCGTCCTCTCCGACGCCCTCGCCATGGAGCTTCGCCAGGAGGACCTGGAGGAGCTGAGGCTCTACCCGAACTCGGACCCCGAGCGACAGCTCCTCCAGTCCATCGAGCTTTCCGCCGAAGCCACCACGGTACTCGACAAGGACGGCAACGTCATCACTGTCGTCGGCATCGCCGAGGACCCCAGCGGCGAGCGGGCCTACCCGTGGATGCTGTCCTCGGCCCTCATCGAGAAGCACGCCAAGGATGCCGTGCGGGCGGGGTTGTCCCTGGTGGCTGCCTGGCGCCTGGGGTACCCCGACAAGCTGCTGTGCAACTACATCGGCAAGACCTCGCTGAGGAACCGGGCGTTCATCCAGCGCCTCGGCTTCCGCATCGTCCCCGCCCCTTCGGGCGACTTCGACTTCTTCTACCTCCCCCATGTGTGAACCCACGACCATCATGATGGCGGCCATGGCAATCGTCAGCACGGCCACCGCGGCCAAGGCGCATGACGACGGGCGCAGGACCGCCAACATGCAAACCGACGCGCTCAAGGAGGCCGCCTACTTGCAGGGCAACGACCTCCAGCGGCAGCAGTCCCAGGAAGCCTCCGCGGCGGCCGACCAGATGAACCAGCACGCCCGCGAGGCGGCCGGCGAGATGGCCCGCGCATCCGTCATCGCCGGGGAGTACGGGGGCGGGGCGACCGCCGACCGCGGCCTGGCTGTCCTCGGCGTCCAGTCCGGGGAGCGCCTGGCGACCATCGCGAGTAACGCGGGGAGGGCCGATGAGCAAACCCGCTTCGACGCCTACGCCGGGACCCGCCGCGCTGCGGGCCAGCTCGCTTCCATCCAACGCCCCTCGGCGCTTGGGACTGGGCTCCAGATAGGCGCAGGCCTGATGAACGCCTACGCCGCCAAGACCAGCATGTCCAAGCCCTCTCAAGCCAAGCCCCCCTCCGTCAAATGAGCAACCAGCCCCGCCCCCAGGTCCAGCAGGGCCGCAGCCAGGCGCCTCAGTCCACCGTGTCTGCCCGCCAAGGCTCCTACGTCTCCTCCCTCCCAGTCGGCAACCCTGAGCTGGCGGGGCTCATGCAGGGCCTCTCCGCCTTCAACCCGGCACTCCAGAACCTGGCCCAGGCCGAAGCACGGCGCAGTGACCAGCTCGATCAACTCCAGGCCCCCGAGGCCGCCGCCCAGGCCAAGGCCGAAGCGCAGCGGCTTGAGGACCCCGTGGCGGCGCTGTACCAACCGACCCCTGCCGCCCCCAGCAACGTGCGGCCGGCCCTCGCCCCTTCGTACCTCCGGGAGCTCAACGCAGGCACAGCGCAGCGAGCCGCCCAGCGTATCAACGCCGACACGGCTGAGGCCTACTTCCAGGCTGTCGATCAGCCGGACTTCAAGCTGGACACGTTCCTTGCCGAGCGGCGCAGGCAGGCCCTCGCCGGGGTCGCCGATAACACCGCGGCGGCGGTCCTGGGCGGGCACCTGGACAACCTGGACACCCACCTCCGCGACGACTACCAGCGCCGCCAGGTCAAGAAGCTCGAAGAGACCAACAACTCCATCCTGTTCCAGGACGCCGGGGACCGCTTCAGCACGGACCTGACGGCAGACGGCGTGGCCCTGGAATGGGCCGGCTTCGAGACCCGCGCCGCTGGCCTGGGCAAGACCCCCAAGGAGGCCGCCACGCTTCTGCTGCGCCAGCTCATGGCGAACAGCGAGAAGCTCGGGGGCAGCCCGGAACTCTTCGACGCCTTCGACCGCCGCCTCGCGGACGGGACGACGCTGCGCTCCAAGAACCCCGAGCTGTCCGCCCAGGTTGACTCCGCCCGCCAGCACGCGGCCACCATCCGGGACCACCGCATTGAGCAGGAGAACGCCCACTCCAACGGCAAGACGCTCGACGACTTGTACCGCATGATCGACACCGGCCAGGCCGCCCAGGTCACGCCGGAACTGCTCCTCCCCCACTTCCACAAGGGGGGCGCCATCAAGTCGCCCGAGCAGTTCGCCTCCATCCTCAACCAGGCACGCGACCGTGCCATGAAGGACCACGCGGCCACGGCCTTTGATGGCTACGCAGACGCCGGCATGCTGGCCCTGCTGCCCGATAACGTCCAGGGGGAAATCGCCACCAGGCGACTGGGCCCCGCTCTCCTCGCGATGACCGACCGGATTCGCGCCGGGGACGCTGCGGGCGCTTCCGACGCGATGACCGAGACGGTGCGCCAGGTCCTCCGCTGGGGTGGCAGCAAGCCCGTTGCCGAGCTGACCCGCTTCGTCGAAGCAAACCTCGTCACCGTACCGAGTGCCGGCGGCCCGCCCCCCGCGTTCCAGGCCCTCAGTGCCATGTACCGGGCGCTGGCCGTGGCCCCCGCGCTGCGCTCCCAGTATTTCAACGAGGACGCCCAGCAGCTCTTGGAGGCCTATCAGGCACACGCGGACGGCGGCGCGGACACCAAGGGCGCCTACGAGGCCGCCTACCGGACCATCGACCCGGCGGCAAAGAAGCGCGCCGAGGAGTTCGCCAAGACGCCCGAGTACCAGAAGCTGGTGAGCGACAAGGTTGCAAAGCACGTCGAAGGGTCCAGCATGTTCCCGACCTGGATCGGCGGGAACGGCCGGCCGGAGAACGTGGCCCTGCTGAAGGCGGAGGGCGCCCTCCAGCTCCGCAGCATGCTCTCCCGAAACCCGAATCTGAGCGAGTCGCAGATCGAAGCCCAGTTGTCCTCCTGGTACAAGAACAACTACGTCCTGGACACGACCAGCCAGATGGCAGTCAAGGTCCCGCCCGGCCTCGGGGGAGCAGACGCGCAGACGGCCCTCTCCGAGTTCACCGCCCGGCTCGCGAAGGACGCCAGCCTGTCCGACCGCAGCGACGGAACCTGGACCGTGCAGCTCTCCCCGCTGGGCGCCGAGGGCAAGTACGCCGTGCAGCTTGCTCTCGACGGAATCCCCAAGAAGTCGGTTCCCGTCGTCATGGACCTCGCCACCGAAATCAAGCGGGTGGCTGCCCGCCGGGTCCTCACCCCCGAGGACAAGCAGCAGCTCGGCGCCTACCTGGCGGCCCACAAGAAGGACGGCTCGGTCCTCGACATCCCCCCCGAGGTGATGGCGAAGGGCGAGGCCATGGGCCTTGTGACTGGCTCCGCGCTGGACGCATGGAAGGACAAGCAATCCAGCTCCATCAAGGACCGCCTGAAGAGGCACCCGCAGTTCGGCTTCGGGACTAACGGCACGGGCCCGCTCCAGTTCACCAACACCACATCCACCAACGCTTTGGACATCCGCACCACCGCATCCGTCGCCACGGAGTTCCTCAAGGACTTCAACGGGAGCCTGCGCCCGTATGGCGGCCACGACCCGCAGTTCCTCGCAGCCTCCCTCGTCGCCATGGGCGAAGGCGTGGCCCTCACCGCCTACGACGACCCCGCACGCGGGGCCGGCAAGAACATCGGCATGGGCTACAACCTGGCGGCCAACAAGGCCACCGTGGACGCCGACCTCAAGGCCGCCGGGGTCCCCGAGTCGCGCATCGAGTCCGTCAAGGCCGGCACCCTGTCGCTGACCCAGGACCAAGCAAAGCGCCTGGTCATGGTCGCCCTGCCCAGGTACATGAAGCAGACCGAAGCAGTCGCCGAGTCGGTGGCCCCCGGCCTGTGGTCCTCCATGACCGCCCAGCAGAAGGCAGTGATGGTTGACATCGCCTACCAGACGGGCAACCCCAAGTCCTTCGTGAAGGCCTGGAATGCCCTCAAGGACAACGACCAGGACGCCTTCCTGGCCGAGACCAAGACCTACTTCACCAACCAGGCCGGCGAGCGCCAGGAGGACACCCGCCGTGCCGGTCTCCGGGACGCGCTGCTCCGGGGGCCGACCTTCTGGTCCCAGCGCCTGGCTGAGGCCGGACGCTTGCCGGGCAACAAGCTCCAGGCGATGGCCCTCAAGTAACCCCACCACCCCTGATGCCCAAGACCACCCTCCCTCAGATGCCCGTCTCGTCCCTTGCGCCACTGCGCCCTGCGGATGACTTCGGGCTCCTGGACACGTCCCTCGCGCCGGCCCTGCCGGATGCCTGGGAGCAATCCGAAGCCCGCCTCACGCGGGAACGCAGCGCCACCCGGGGCGACTACCTGGGCTCCATGTGGCGCCAGGATGGCATCGTGGACGGTGCGCTGGCTTGGCTGGCGAGCCGCCCCGTTGACGCGGACCCGAACTACAACGCGCTGACGGACCCCAGCCTGGCCGAGCTTGAGCGGGGCATCCGCCCGGACCTCGTGCCGGAGCTCTACAAGGCATCCTCGAAGGGCCACGCCTACTTCATCCGCGACCGCCTGCTCCAGAAGCAGGAGGACCAGCAGCGGCTGGAGGACATGGGCGCTTGGGGCCAGGCAGCGCGGTTCGCCTTCGGGGTCGCCATGCCGGAGAACCTGTTGGCCGGTGCGGTCACTGGCGGGGCCACCTACGCGGCTGGCGCCTACAGGGCTGGCCGTGCCGTGAAGCTGGCGAAGGACGCCTCCACCCTGGCCCGCATGGAGGCCGCCGCAGGCCTGGCCGCATCCAACGCCTCGCGCTCCGCTGGGGGCAAGGCCGTGGCAGCCGCGGTGGGCCTCGGTGCGGCCGAGAACGCCGGCATTGAGAAGCTCCGCCAGGACCTCAACTACGAGCACGACACCTCGGGGGTCTTGATGGCCGGCCTCCTGGGCGCAGGCCTGACCCTCCCATTCGCCGTCCGGGGAGCTCGCGCGGGCTCCCGGGCCGCTGACGTTGCCCTCCGGGATGTCGAAGCTATCCGCGCCCTGCGCAAGCTGGAGGAAGGCGGCCAGCCCACCGCGGCCGAGGTGCAGTCCCTACGCCAGGCCCACGAGGCATCCCGCATCGTCCACGACCTGGAGACCGGCCGGCTGTCCCCCGAGGATGCCGAGAAGGCCCTCGACGGGATACACGGCCCACCGGAGCCGGACGAGCTGTGGCTCAACCGCCTCAGCGAACGGATGCGCGAGGACTCCACGGCCTGGCTGCGGGAGAACGCCCCGAATGCCAACGGCAGGGCCACGGGCCGCCCAGCCCCCAGCGAGGCCGCCAAGGCCCGCATGGACGCCGCCGTGGACATGGAGACCATGACCCACTTCCCCGGCTCCACGGCCGAGGCCAACGCCAAGAATCCGGTCATCGAGGGCCCCGGCGTGGGTGCCTTCCGGCGCCTGCTGGAGGACCGCGTGAAGGCCCGCAAGGCTGCCGACCTGGCCGGCCTGGATGCGGCCACCGCAGCGGCCCGCCGGGCAGAGAAGGAGGCCCAGTGGGAAGCAGCGGAGGCCGCCCGCACCGCCGAAGAGGCCGAGGCCCGCAGGCTCACCGAGGAGGCCGCGTACAACCAGCGCGAACTGCTGGCGGCGCAGGACAACCCGCTGTATGTGGTCCCTGCCTCCGCAGCCCCCTCCACCCCCATCCAGGCCCCCACTGCCCACCCGCATGAGAAGTGGGTCGGCAAGGAGGTGAGCTGGCAGGGCCGCGAAGGCGAGACCCTGGAGGGCACCGTCGCGGGCTTCAACCGGGACATCGGCAAGCTGCTGGTGGACACCCCCGAGGGGCGCAAGGCGGTCCTCCCGGAGACCCTGGACCAGTACGACGGCCCGGCCCCAGAGGGGTTCACCCACGCGGACTCCGGAGACCACCGCTCGATGGGCGCGGCTCTCGCACCTGGAGCCTCCCCGCAGCGGGCCGAGACCGGCTTCCGCAAGCTGCGCTTCGACTACGCGGCCCTGTTCGATGGGTCCGCCCTGCGCACCGTCCGCACACTCGCCGCAAAGCTGGTGAAGGACGGCGTGGGCAACGGCTACGAGGCACGGGCCATGAGCGCATCCGAGTGGAAGGACCACACCCGGCGAGTCATCGCAGGGGCCTTCCATGTGGACCGCCAGGCCGCCTTCGACGCAGCCGTGAAGGACCTCAAGGTCTCGCTGTGGAACCGCCACGCCTTCGAGCAGGAGTTCCACCAGTGGGTCACCAAGGCCACCCATGACCCCGACTTCCTGGCCTCGCTGCCGAAGGAGGCACAGGCCCACGTCCAGAAGGCCTCCAGCGCCATGCAGACCTTCTACCGGCGCATGCTCAAGGCGGCCCAGGATGCGGGCGTGAAGGGCGCCGAGCACGTCAAGGCCGACGACCTCTACACGAACCGTATATGGCACCAAGGGCAGATTCGTGACATGGCCCGCCTGCACGGCGACGAGGCCCTCTACTCCCTCCTGGCCGCCGGCATCAAGGACAAGCAGGGGGTCATCGAGCGCATGCGCAAGCGGCCCGGCATGGAGGGCAAGACGGACGCCGAGCTGCTCCACGCGAAGGGCAAAGGGTTCCTCCAGGCCGTCAAGGCGCTGGAGTTCAGCCCGGCCATCCGTGACGCTGCCCTCGGGGGCCGCGACATGGGCACCCTGCGCACCGAGCTGAACGCGATGGGCGTCGCAGACAACCACATCGACGACCTCGTGGACCTCCTCTTCGAGGTGAAGCCGCAGGACGCCGATGCTGGCCGCATGGCGAACCTGAAGTTCCGCTTCCAGCTCGACCCTGCGGCCGAGGTCACGACCCCGCAGGGCAAGCTCCGCATGTCGGACCTGTGGGAGAACGACGCCCGCGTCCTGGTGGACCACTACGCCCAGGGCATGGCCGGCCGCATCGGCCTCGCCAAGCACGGCATCACCAGCGATGCGGACTGGGCCCGCCAGCTCCAGGCCGTGGCCGATGAGGGCAAGGCGGCCCTGGGCAGCGACGCCGGCCGCATCTCCGCGGACGTGCAGCGCCTCCAGGATGTCTACAACCACATCGTCGGCCGGCCCATGTCGGACCAGGCCTTCAGCCTCGCCAACCGCAGCGCGGGGGTCCTCCGGGCCTACACCCGCTCCGTCATGCTGCCCCAGCTAGGCATCGCCGCGTTCTTCGAGATGAACAAGGCGGTCGCTATGTTCGGCTTCAAGAACATGATGTCGCAGATGCCGTCCCTCCGGGGGTTCCTCACGGCCCTCCGCCAGGGGTACCTGCCGGACGAGGGGCTGGCCCGCCAGGTCCGCTTGATGTCGGGCTTCGGCTCCGAGCTGGCAGGGCACTACGCCCGCGGCCAGGAGATTGCGGACGGGTTCTTCGGCCAGGCCATGAGCCGCACCGAGTACACAGCCAACCGCCTGTCGCACATCACCGACCGCCTCTCGGGCAACGCGTCGCTGACCTCGCTGTCCAAGCAGTGGGCCGCCCTCGGGGCCATCCAGGAACTGTCGGGCCTCTCCAGGGGCCGCAAGCTGGGGACCAAGCAGGAGCGCCGCTGGTTGAGCCAGGGCGTGGACGACCCCCAGGAACTCATGGACGCCTTCCGGGCCCACTCCGAGGTGGACTCCAAGGGCACCGTCACGAGCATCGACTACGAGCGGTGGCAGCAGTCCGACCCGGGGACCTACGAGACCTTCCAGACCTTCCTCTCCAGGCAGGCCCGGGAGGCCATCCAGGACCACGACATCGGCGAGACCGCCCCGTTCATGCACGGCCCCATCGGGAAAATCTTCGGGGAACTGAAGACGTTCTTCCTGGTGGGCCACGCGAAGAACACGTTGAAGAACCTCTTCTACAACGACCAGACCATGTGGCATGTGTTCACCATCGGCTTCCTGGCCGAGGCCCTGGCCTACAGCGTGCAGTCCGCCATCAACTTCCCCGGCGAGCTGGACACCAGGCTGCAACCAGACAAGGTGGCAGGCGCCGCGTTCTTCCGCATGGCGTCGATGGGCAGCCTGAGTCTGCTCCTGGAGACGACCTACAACGTCGCGTCCGGTGGCGACTCCTTGGCCCAGCCGGGCATCACGGCCAACGACTCCGGCCGGAGCTTCCTGAACACGCCCAGCACCATCGTGCTGAAGCGGCTCGGCAACTCCTTCGCGACCCTCGGCGGCATGACCTTGGGGACCGACACGACGACCCGGAAGGAAGCTCAGGACCTCGTTGGTCTCATCCCCGTCCTTGGCCGCATGTACGGGCTGAACGGCCTCTTCCAGGCCTGGGCGGCGGACCACCCCGCCAGCGACCCTTCCAAGACCCGCACCCCGTAACGCCCCTTCCAGCCGCTCAAGGCCCGGAGGGGCCCTTTCTAACCCTCCAATGACCTACTACTCCATCGTTGAAGCGCGGGGTACGGGCGGCGCCATGACGCTCGCCACCCCTCCGTACCTCCGCAAGGAGCACATCTCCGTCTACATCGACGGGGTTCCCACCTCGATGTTCACCTGGGTGGGCGACGCCGCCGTTTCCATCCCGTCCGTCCCGCTCAACCGTCTCGTCCGCGTGGTGCGCCGCACCAGCCCCGGAGTCCTGCTCACCGACTACAAGGACGGCACGCAGCTCCCTGGGGCCACCCTCACGGTTGACTCCAAGCAGGCTTTCTACATGGCGCAGGAAGCCCTGGACATGGCGCTCATAGGCGGCGGGACGGCAGGCGGCACGGTTCCCCCGGGCATCGAGCTGTCGCAGGGCGGCATCAAGGACCTCCTCAACGGGCAGATCACGCCGTCCGAGCTGGAGCTGTCCCTGCGCGAGGAAATCGAGCGCATCTCCGGCCCGGAGGATGTCGTCGGGACCGTGGCCTGGAAGATTCTCCAGGAGGCCATCGCCCGCACAGCAGCAATCCAGGAAGAGGCAGCCGCCCGCGCAGCGGCCCTGCTGCTGGAAGCGCGTGAGCGCGGCGCCGCCATCACCATGGAGACCGAGGCGCGGCAGTCCGCAGTGGAGTCCCTCGCGTCCCAGCTCACTACGCTGACGGCTTCGACCGGGGCTGCCGTGGCCGCCCTCCAAAGCAAGCAGCAGGCCCTGGTTGACGAGTCCGGGGCCCTCGCGTCCCAGCTCACCACCCTGGCAGCCGAGACCGCTTCGACGGCAGCGGCAATCGTCACCGAGTCGAACGCCAGGAGCTCCGCTGACAACGCCATCGCATCCGCAGTGGAGGCCATCCGGGCCGACCTGGAGACAGCCGACGCCTCCCTGCACGCGAGCATCACGTCGGAGCAGACCGCCCGTGTGACCGCCGATGCGGCCCTCGCGTCCAGGATCACCAGCCTGGAAGCATCGGCAGGCGGTGGGGGCGGTGGAGAAGGTGGGGGACCTATCCCGCCGGAGCTGACGGCCCGCATCACCGCAGTGGAGCAGGCCCTCGCAGACGAGACCAGCGCCCGCGCCATCTCCATCTCCAACATGGAGGCGGCCTACAAGAGCGAGGACACCGCCATCAAGGCCAGCGTCACCGCAGCCAACCAGGCGCGTGTAGACGGGGATAACGCCCTCGCCAGCCGGGCGGCAGTCCTGGAGGCACGGGTGGACCCCTCCGCCATCCCCGAGGGCAAGACCGTGCTGTCCCTCATCGCCGACGAGGCCACGACACGGAGCGCCGCTGACGCAACCAACGCCCAGGCGATCCAGTCCGTCCAGTCGTCCATCGTTGGCCCCGGGGGCGTGGGCGACCGGCTGGCCGCTGTGGAGACCAAGGCGACTACCGCCGCTGAAGAGCTCGGCACCGTCAAGGCCAACTACACCCTGAAGGTCCAGGCCCGCTCGGACGGGAAGCTCGCCGTCGCCGGCATTGGCCTCTCGGCGACCTCCAGTGACTCCGCCCCCACGCAGTCCGAGATGGTCTTCATGGCCGACAAGTTCACCTTCGTGCCTAGCGCGTCCCAGGTGGACTACGTGCCGCAGCCCCTGCTCTTCATGGGCGTGGTGGACGGCGTGAGCACCCTGGTGATTCCCAAGGGGCGCATCGGGGACAAGCTCATCGAGTCCCGCATGGTCCTGGACGGGACGCTGGAAGCCCGCCACATCAAGGCCGGGAGCATTACTGCTGACCGCATCGACACCCGCGGGCTGACTATCCGGGACGCCGCGGGCAACTTGATCTTCGGGTCGGGCACCGCGCTGTCCTCTGCGTACATCACCCCCTCCCCCTCCTGGCTGAACAGCAACGTCACGCTCTCCGGCCTCGGATACACGGGCGCGACCAACGCGACCTACGGTGCAACCTGGAACGGGACGATAAGCGGCCAGCCGTCCGACAGCTCCATCTCCAACAACCAAATCGGCATCAACGCGGCCGGGCAGTTCTACGGGGGCGGCGCGGGGACGGGGACCACCGTGAGCAACAACCAGCTCTCCCTGAGCAACTCGGGGACGCTCTACAACGGGGGGACGCCGCAGGGGCAGATGACCACGCTGCCCGCCCAGGACACCCGCTATACCAACCAGCTCCCCTGGCAGTACCCGATGGGGCTGAGCCAGGAGTTCAAGCAGCGGACATCCATCGGCGCCCCCGGCAACGCCACCTACGGCATCCTCATCACGGAGCGCCCGTGGTCAGACGCGAGCGGCGGGGCGACCACGCAGACCTTCAAGTCGGACGACGGGGAGTGGAAGCGCCTGAGCCTCGGAAGCCACGAGTGGCAGGCCTGGCAGCCCAAGCTGGACCGGCAGCTCACCGCAGCCAACGTCTCCACCTACATCGCCGCGGCGGCCATCGGCTACGCGGAGGTCGGGGTCCTCCGGGCGCAGAACTTCACGGTCGGGGCCATGTCCGATGTCGTCAGCGGGGGCACCTCCTCCGGCGGGCGCATCGAGATTTCCAACAACCGCATCCGCGTGTTCGACTCCTCGAATGCCCTCCGGGTGAAGCTGGGGTATCTGCTGTGACCTGGGGCATTCAAGTGCTGGACACCTCCGGCCTCGTGACGTTCAGCTCCGTGGCCCATGCAGGCGGCGCCCTGGTTGACATCCTGGTCATCCCCAACAACAGCCAGTCCGGCTTCAAGGAGTACCCAGGAAGTCACCTGACGGGCCGCTCGCTCTACTGCGTGCTGGACCGGGGCGGGGTCCACGACACCACCTCCGCGACTGTTGGAGGCGTCCCCCGCGTCTCCTGGACGCGCCAGGCCGACCCCTCCCAAGGCCTCCTGTTCGACAACACCCGCCTCCTCGTTTTCGCCCGATGACCTACGGATTCCACCTGGAGAACCCCAGCGGGTTCCTCACCGTCTCCACGGAGGTCCCCACGCCCTACTTCGTTGGCAAGGCCTCCCCCGTCCAAACCCTTCCGACCAATGCCTACGACACCAGCACCATGCGGAGGTCGGGGTGGGTCCTTTCGACCCCCGCCCCGCCGGACTGCGTGGTCGCCATAACGCTGCCCGACGTTGGGGCGGATGTGAGCTACGCCCCTCCTGCGGTCACAGCCTCTGGCGGGGGCTCCTCCATCACCATCACCGCCTACCACCGCAACACGGTGGCCCCTTCCAGGCCCGAGGTGTATGTCTTCCGCTACGGCACGGTCCCCCCGTCAGGGGCCTCCTACGGGATGTGCCTCTACACGGCCTCGGGGGCCCTGTCCTTCGACGCCGGCCACCGCCACCTCATGCCCTTCGCCGTGTATGCCCGCCCGCCTCTGTTCGGCTCCATCGGCATCGCGGCGCTGTCCAAGCCTTGCTTCATCCTGCCCACGGTGGGGGAGGAGCACCGGGAGTATTTCGACAGGCCATCCGGCCAGTCCGATTGGGAGCGCGAGACGGGCATCGACTTCGCCCGCCGCGAGGGGGCGTACTGCCGCCGGGGGACGACGCTGCGGCTCGACTACATCACCTACGAGGTCTTCACCAGCTACGGGGCGGGACCGTTCGGGGCGGACCCCTACTCCTGGGGCAACGCCTCGAATGGCGGCATTTGCATGCTCGACGCTTCCATCTACGACTAACCCATGGCACTCCTCTCCGACTTCACCACCCCGCACGGGGCCCCCGCCCGTTACCACCGGCTGCTCCGCGTTGAGCATGACTTCGCCGCCGGGACATCCACGCTGGTCTTCCAGGTCTACGTGGATGAGGAGGCCCGCCGAGACGGCAAGCAGCCCCTGTGGCACGAGTACCTGGCCGTCCCCCTGGAGGACCTCGACGAGGACCCGCGCCTCCGCCTCTACCCGTTCGCGGCCGGCTACCGGGAGGGTTACCTGCTCGGCGCAGCGGGGGACACCCAAGGAACCGATGAGGCTCCTGTCCCCTGAGACCGTGTACCCCCTGCTCCACGAAACCTTCCACGCAATCCTCCACTCCAAAGGCCGTGAGTACGGCTGCGACACCGAGGAGACCTACCTGCGTGCCCTGGCGGCCGGCCTGTCCCTGGCCCTTCGCGACAACCCCGACTTCGCCCACTGGCTCCTGACCTATCGACAACCCAAGGCATGAACCCCCAAGAACACCCCGAGCGGTTCCTCGGCGTGCTGGCCTTCATCGGTGCCGCAATCGGCATCGGGAAGCTGCTGGCCGGCGCCGAGCCGCTGACCCTCCGCGTTACCTTCGGCCGCGCCCTGGTGAGTGCCGGCATCGGCGCTGCTGCGGGCGCCACGGCCCTCCTGTTCCCCTCCGCTGACCCCCTGGTCATGTATGGCGTGGCCGCCGGCCTGGCCTCCCTGGGCACCAGCGCGCTGGAGAGCGTCCTGTCCAAGCGCCTGGGAGGCGGCCAATGAGCCAAGCCACCAAGGAGGCCCTCAACGCCCTGCACGGCGCGTTCGCTCTTGAGCTGGCCAAGCGCATCAAGGACGGCACGGCCACCGCTGCCGACCTCAGTGTCATCCGCCAGTTCCTCAAGGACAACAACGTCGAAGCCCTGCCCGGCGTCCCTGACACGCCGATGAAGGCCCTGACCGATTCCCTGCCCTTCGCCGCCCAAGGCATCAACCACTGAACACCAACCTGACCCCGACCGCGCACGCCTCAAAGCTCGCGGTCGATCCGGTCCTGGGCGACTTCCGCAACTTCATGTATGTGGTGTGGAAGCACCTGGGACTGCCTGACCCCACCCCCGTTCAGTACGACATCGCGCACTTCCTCCAGCACGGCCCCAAGCGGGCCATCATCGAAGCCTTCCGGGGCGTGGGGAAGAGCTGGATCACCTCCGCCTTCGTGGTGTGGCACCTCCTCCGGGACCCCAACCTGAAGATCATGGTGGTCTCCGCCTCGAAGGACCGGGCGGACGCCTTCAGCACCTTCGTGAAGCGGCTCATCCACGAGCTGCCTATGTGCGCCCACCTCAAGGCCCGCCCAGGCCAGCGCGACTCCAGCCTGTCCTTCGACGTAGGCCCTGCCCGCCCCGACCACTCACCATCCGTGAAGTCGGTGGGCATCACCGGCCAGCTCACGGGTTCGCGTGCCGACATCATCATCCCCGACGACGTGGAGGTGGTGGGCAACTCCATGACGCAGTTGATGCGCGACCGCCTGGCCTCCCTGGTCCAGGAGTTCGACGCCATCCTGAAGCCGCTCCCAACCAGCCGTATCGTCTACCTGGGCACGCCCCAAACGGAGATGACGCTCTACTCCGCCCTGGAGCAGCGCGGCTACATCATGCGCGTGTGGCCCGCCAGGTATCCAGGCCCGACCCAGGCCGCCCGCTACGGTGAGCGACTGGCTCCGATGATCTTGGAGATGCTGGCCGGCGACCCCTCGCTGGGAACAGCCTGCTCCGGCCGGGGAGCCCCCTCGGACCCCAAGCGGTTCGACGACCTGGACCTCGTGGAGCGCGAGGCGTCCTACGGGCGCAGCGGCTTCGCCATGCAGTTCATGCTGGACCCGAGCTTCAGCGACGCGGACAAGTTCCCGCTCAAGCTGTCCGACCTCATGGTCCTGGACTGCGACCTGAAGATGGGCCCCATCAAGGCCGTGTGGGCCTCAAGCCCCGAGCTGGTGCGCAATGACCTCCCGACTGTCGGCCTGGCCGGCGACCGCCTGCACCGGCCGATGTGGCTCTCGAAGGAGAACTACGTCCCATACACGGGGGTGGTCATGGCGATTGACCCGGCCGGCCGCGGCAGCGACGAGCTGGGCTATGCCATCGTTGCCATGCTCAACGGCTACCTGTTCGTCATGCGTGCCAAGGGACTGAAGGGCGGCTACTCGGACGAGAACCTCCAGAAGCTCGCCGACGAGGCCAAGCGGTACGGGGTCAACCAGATCATCGTTGAGTCCAACTTCGGCGACGGCATGTTCACCAAGCTCCTGTCCCCGTTCCTGCTGCGCACCCACCCGTGCGCCATCGAGGAGATTCACAGCTCCGTCCAGAAGGAGCGCCGGATCATCGACACGCTGGAGCCCGTGATGAACCAGCACAGGCTCATCGTGGACTCGAAGGTCATCTCGGACGACTTCGAGAACTACAACGGCTACAGCGAGGAGCTGAAGGCCCGCTACCAGCTCTTCTACCAGCTCACACGCATCACCCGCGAGAAGGGTGCGCTGGCGAAGGACGACCGCCTGGACGCCCTGGCTATGGCCGTGGCCTACTGGGTCGAAGTCATGGACCGTGACACCCAGCAGATCGAGGAAGACCACCGCGAGGCCCTGCGCCAGGCGGAGATTGACCGCTTCATCGAGCTGGCCGGCGGTGATGCCCAGCGGCCCTCCCTCATCGCGGCGGAGTTCGGGCTGATGCACTAGCGACATCGCCAGCAGCATCAACGACTTAGCGACGGGATGGGGGCCTACACGGCTCCCATACCCCGACCTTCGCCGGCAGCCCCCTCCCTCTCCCCTTCTAGTTACCTTAAGGTGAGCCTGCGGCTTCCTCCTGTCTGGACAGCCCACAGACCTACACTCCAGACGATGTACGAAGCCCTGGTCATCCTCAAGGCTGCCCTCGGGGCTGCCATCCTGTTCGCAGCCTGGCGAGGCCTGGAGAGGCTCTTCGGGCCCCCTCGCAGGGGTCGGGACTATCTGGCAGAAAAATGTCAGAGGGCATCGGATGAGCAGAACGGCCCAGCTTCCCCCCGTGGCCCCCTCGGTTCCTGACAGCGGAGACCCGCGCAGCGCACAGCGCCAGCCTCACCAGGCACCAGCAGGGCACCAGCAGGGCACCAAACTCCGCTAAGTCGTTGATTCGTATAGGATTGCCATGGATTGCATATCCATGGGCCGCCCCCGGGGGAGCTTCTAGGGGCCTGGCCGGGGCACGCCTAGGGGCCCGGGGGCTGCCTCCTGGGGGCCGTGTCGCTATGTTTCGTGTCCTTCCCTAAGGGCACTTGCTTTTTTGCCCCTAGGTGCGCCCCATAGGATGCCCAGGAAGGCCCCTAGCGGCCCGTCCAGGCCCCTTTTAGCCCCAGGCTGGCCCTACCCTACACGTCCACCCCTCGGAAGCCTCCTAGGCCGCTGGGGGTTGACAGTTCGTACGATTTGTGGGACAGTTCGATCCGTCGCACCAATCCCGGTGCAACACAACGAGGGACCACCGATGGATCACAAGATGATTGCCCTGACCATCACCATAGAGCTCGCGCTGCTGGTGTATGCCTGGGCCCGCCCTAAGTCCGCCTAATGCTCCGTTTTCTCAAACCGTCCGAAGGATTAAGACCCATGCAAACCGCAATCAACGCCCACACCATCGCCACCGCCGGCCGCCACCTGGGCCGCTTCTTCATCACCCGGGCCGCCCGCGCCGCCAAAGACATCGGGTTTGGCTACTGGCCGGCTGACGATGCCCCGGGGACCTACCCGGCCCTGATGGCCGAGATTGCCGACTGCCTGAAGACCCGCCGGGCGATGCGCGTCTGGTCCGGTGGCAGCGACTCCACCGTCTACGGGTCCGCTGAGGCCAATTACGCCTTCCGCTACTTGCATGACCTGGGCCACTACATCCACGGCCTGACGTTCTCCTATGCCCATGAGGTGGAGCTGGCCCGCATCCAGGCCGCCCAGGTCGCCCAGGCATTCGGGAAGGACTCGCTAGAGCTCCTGGTCTACCGGGCCGACACCGAGGGCCAATCAACCTTCAATGATGCCTATGGGGCGTTCCCCGAGGATCAAGCCCGGTTTGTCCTGCATGTCGCCCTTCACCTGTCCCAGGGGGCAACGATGCGGCAGGCCGTGGCCCTGGCGGCCCCCTTCGTCGGTCTGAGCTTCGCCCCCCAGGAGGTCACCGCAGTGGACCAGGCGGCCTAACTCCGCCCAATCGTCCGACACCCCGGACGGTTTCACCCGCCTAGGGCCCCTGCGGGGGGTCCTATGGGGTGCGACTGGCACCGACTACCCGGCCACAGGCCGCGACACGAAATGACCGACACCAAAGCACGCCGCGAGGGCCGCAACGAGCGCCTCCGCGAGCTCACCGAGAAGGGCCAGGCCGCGGGCCTGTGGACTGTCACCAGCCTGCGCGCTGACATCGGCAACTGGGCGGCCTGGGCCTACCTGAAGGACCCCGAGGGGAACGCCTACACCCTCCGCGCCGAGGACGACGGCCGCATCTACGGGGGCCTGGACACGCTGGCCCTTCCCTGGACTGGTGCCGCGCATGTGGGCATGGCCGATGTCCGCCGCATCCCCGGGGTTGAGTTCACATCCCCCTCCTTCGGGGCCGGGCAGGACTCGCTGGCCCTCCTCCGTGCCATCAAGCGCCGCCTGCTGGAGGCCGGCAAACCCTACGCCCAGGCCATCCGCGAGGAGGCCGCGAAGCGCACGGACAGCCGCGTCCGCCTGGAGGCGCAGGCCCGGGAACTGAGGGCCGCCGGCTGGCGCGTGGAGCTCTCCTCCTCCTACTACTCCGGCCGCTGCTGGGCCCCCGAGCCCCACTACATCCGCGGGGAGTTCAACGCCCAGGGCGCCGTGACCCTGGACCGGGTGGAAATCCGCCGGGTTGACCTGCTGGCCGACCTGCTGCCGCTGCTGGGAGGTGCGAAGTGAGCGACGACCTGACCCCCGCCCATGTGGCTGCCGACCGCCTGGCCCTGGAGGGCCTGGAGGACGCCGCCGATGCCCTGCGCGAGGCCCTGGAGGTGACCGAATGAGCGCCGCCCTGGCCCTGCTGTCCGCCGACCTGGCGAGAAGACCCAGGCCGCCGGCCCAGTGAACGAGTCCAGCCGATAGGCCCCGCCTGGGGCCCTTCGGGTGCATTCCGCACCGTAACCCATGAGTCATCACGCATGAGCACCGAGAACAACGCCCCGGCCGCCGCGCCGTCCGTAGACCTGGCCGCCGAAGGCCTCGCATCCATCCCCCTGGAGTTCGCCCACGAGGTCGGCCAGGGCAACGTCAAAAAGGTCATGAGCGCATCCGGGGCCACCTCGGGGGACCTCTGGCGCGTCCCGGTCGCCGAGATTCACGCGATGCCCGGCCTGAACGTCCGCGGCGAGACGGCCGAGTATGCCGCCCACATCGAGCGCATCGCCCGCTCCATCCTGGCCGAGGGCTTCTACCCCGACAAGGCCCTGGCCGTCTTCGTCGGCGAGGACGGGAAGGTCTACGTCCGGGACGGCCATACCCGACTGCGCGCCGCCCGCCGGGCCATCGAGCTGGGCGCCCAACTCCCGACCCTCCCCTGTGTCACGGCCCCCAAGGGCAGCACGCTGGAGGACTTCACCATCGGCCTTGTCAAGTCCAACGAGGGCCGCCCGCTGCGCCCCATCGAGGTGGCCGTGGTCATGAAGCGCCTGGCCGGCTGGGGCTGGGACTCCAAGCGCATCGCCGAGCGCCTGGACTACACCCCGGCCTACGTGGACGAGCTGCTGGGCCTACTGTCCGCGCCCAAGGCCCTGGTTGCCCTGGTGGAGGCCGGCAAGGTCTCGACGGACACCGCAGTCAAGGCCGTGAAGAGCATGGGCCCGTCGAAGGCCGCCGAGGTCATCCAGCAGGCCAGCGCGGCGAACGCGAAGAAGGGCGGCAAGGTCAACCCCTCCGACATCGGGCAGTCGAAGGCGCAGAAGGCCCTGGCCGCTGCCGCGAAGTCCGCGGGCGCCAACCCGGCCAACCAGCTCCCCGAGAACCCGGCCGCGCCAGCCCCGAAGTCCAAGAAGGGCACCGCGGGGGACCCCCTGAAGGCCCTCCGCGCCGTGTTCGACGACCCGGCCTTCTCCAAGCTCTCCGACAAGGCCCAGCAGGCCGTCCTGGCTGTCCTCAACCCGTGACGCGGCGGGTCTAGCCGATAGGCCCCTGCGGGGGCCCTTCGGGTGGGCCTTCCACCGTCAACCGAGCTGAACCCATGTGCATCCACCCAGCATCCCCCGAAGACCTCGGCAAGGCCGCCGACTGCCTCGAAGCATTCTTTAGCTGGATCAAGGCCGAGCAGGCATCCCAGCCTGGCCGGGCCATCCTTTCCCCCGCCGTCAAGGTGGAGGCCCAGCGCCTCATCGAAGCCCTTCGCGCTGGGGCGCAGGAATGACCTCCTACCGCCAGAACTTCACCCCCGAGCGTGCCCAGGCCGGCACCTACATGGCCGCCGTCGCGCTGGCCCTGTGGCTCATCGTCCTGCCCCTCTCGGTCCTCATAACGTCCCAGTGATACGGCATCTCCCACAAACGGAAAGGAGGCTCCAAAGACGACATACACCCCCGCGCCCTGGGGGACCATCCCTTTTTCTAGGGGGAAAGCCGTCTAAAGTCTTGCATCCCCCTTGCAATTTGCGTCTTGTCCTATGGCCTGCGTGCATGTCATAGGCGGCGAGCCCCGGCTGCCGTGAGTGCTGGGGGCGCACCATTCGTCCGAAGAGGCGGAGGGTAGACTGCGCGTTTGACCATAGGAAGCAACTGGAGGGCTTTTCCATATGTCAGGACCTAACACAACCGTGAGTGGCCGGCGTGCCGCCATGTTGACCTTGCTTGTCCTAGAGGAGCTGAACCAGGCGACTGGCGGCTCCTCGCTATCCACAAGCAAAGTCCGCGTGCTGCTGCACCTGTACGCCCACGGGGAAATCTTTCAACAAAACCTGGAGAAGGTGGCCGGAGTCGAGAAGTCCGCAACCAGCACCGCGCTCATCGCGCTGGGCCGTGGCAATGCCAAGGTCCAGGGCCTGGGTCTCGTGGAGCAGGACCGTGACTTCCACGACGGGCGCCAGCTAGTTGTCCGCCTCACAGCCCGCGGGAAGGCCGTGATGGAGACCGCGCTGGCGAAGGCCGCCGCCTCATTGTCATAGCTACGTTCATGAAGTTTGTGTATTCCGAAGGCCTCTACGGCACCCGCCCCCCAGGACACCGCGCCCTCTACCACCGGAAGCCCGGCTGGCTGTTCATCGAGTGGGGCGACAAGACCCTGGAGGTCGATTACGACGAGACCTTCTTCCCCCGATTACTGGCCGCCCTACCGCGGCCTTTTTCCACCCACAAGGAGAGTGCAAAGTGAACGTCCGCTTTTTCGAGAAGAACGGCAAGTGGTGGCTGGACATCCGCGGGGCAGGCATCGCCCGGGAGCGCAAGTCCACGGGGACCTCTGACCGCGCCGAGGCAGAACTCCGCGCACCGGGGATAGTCGCCCAGGTCCTGGGGTCTTCTTCCGTGCCCAAGAGTCCGAAGGATCAAACCGTCCGAGGTGCCGCGCCGCGTGGTCCTACCCTGAAGGACGCCTACGACATCGCCATGAAGACCCGGGAGCAGTGGATTCAGTCCAAGGACAAGGAGACGCTGGCCTACACCTTCGGGAACCTGCGGGTGCCCGAGGACACCCCGATGGTCACCATCACGCGGGACTTCGTGCGCGACCTCCGCGTCAAGTGGCTGGCCGAGCCCGGAAAGCGCAAGGGGACCACCCTCAGCGCGTCGGCCGTGAACTCGCGGCTGTCCATGCTGTCCGTGCTGCTGGAGGCGTGCGACCTGCCGCCCCATGGGGTCAAGCACCTGAGCGTGAAGGGCACCCGCCGCACCCGCCGCATGGCCCAGCGCGAGATTGACGCCATGCAGGCCTGGCTGTGCGCCAACGCGAAGAGGACGGGCGCCCTGGCACTGGTGGACCTCATCACCGTGGCCCTGGAGACCGCGGCCCGCGAGGACGAGATGCTGTCCCTGGCGGCCGGCGACATCGACCTCGAAGGGGCCCGCGTGACCTACCGGGACACCAAGAACGGGGAGACCAGGACCGTCCCGCTGCCGCCAGCGTCCGTGAAGATTCTGGAGCGACGCATCGGCCTGGAGGGCGGCCCGTTCGCCGAGCTGACGGCCAGCCAACTCAAGACCCTGTGGGCCGAGGGTCGGGAGGCCCTGGGCCTCAAGGAGGACCACGAGTTCGTCTTCCACACGCTGCGCCATGAGGCCATCTCGCGCCTGGCCGATGCCAAGGTGGGGGCCTTCACGATCCAGGCCATCGCCGGTCACAGCAACATCACGACGACGCAAATCTACGTGACGGCCAGCGAGGAGGCGATGCGGGAGGCCCAGGAGGCTGTGGCCCAGCGGGCCCTGCTCAACTCTATGACGACGGGGGCCGTGCAATGAAGTTCCGCTGGATTGGGGTCCGCAAGTCGGGCCTGGAGCGCGGCGCTGTCTTCTTTGAGGTCTCGGCGGACAGCCTGGAGCAGGCGGAGTACGCCCTGTTCGACAACATAGACATCGCGGAGGACCCCTACGGGTTCCAATTCATTGCCGTTGGGACGCCGAAGGAAACGTGGTCCTGGGAAGCTGAGGGGGTCCACGCCCCCAAGCGCAGGGCCACCTGGCAGGAGTTCCGGTCCCCTCCCGAGGACCGGCCAGTCTATGAGTCTCGCCTCTCGGACTGTTTGAATAGTCGTACTGTTTGATTTTCAGTACGAAGGATTTGCAATCCGGGGCATAACCGCTTTGCTATCGCGCCGCCGTAAACCCAATCAAAGCCGTTGGTGCGACTTTGACGAAAAAGGGAAGCCGGGGCTTCCCTTCTGAATACATGGAGCGGGATAAGAGGCTCGAACTCTCGACCTATACCTTGGCAAGGTATCGCTCTACCAACTGAGCTAATCCCGCTTTGTTCCGCTAGGCAATCAACGCTTGCGTTGTCTGTCTAGCGAAGCTGGCATTGTAATCCAGTTTTTGGCTGGATGACAAGAACCTTGTGCAATCAATGTGGCACAGCCGTGCTCTTGGCCGCGCCCTCCTCCGGCTTGGCCGCGCTGACGGGCACTTCCTCGTCGGGCAGCGGCGTCGGCACGGACTCCAGCGCCACCTCCAGCACGCGCTCGATCCAGCGCACCGGCACGATCTCGAGCTGGTTCTTCACGTTCTCGGGAATGTCCTGCAGGTCCTTGACGTTCTCTTCCGGGATCATGACCGTCTTGATGCCGCCGCGATGGGCCGCGAGCAGCTTCTCCTTCAGGCCGCCGATGGCCGTGACTTCGCCGCGCAGCGTGATCTCGCCGGTCATCGCGACGTCCGCGCGCACCGGGATGCCGGTCAGCGCCGACACGAAGGCCGTGGTCATCGCAGCACCCGCGCTGGGGCCGTCCTTGGGCGTCGCGCCGTCGGGCACGTGCACATGCACGTCGCGCTTCTCGAACACCTCGTCCTTGATGCCCAGGCGGCGGGCGCGCGAGCGCACCACGGTGCGCGCGGCCTCGACGGATTCCTTCATCACGTCGCCCAGCGAACCGGTGCGGATGATGTTGCCCTTGCCCGGCATCGCGGTGGCTTCGATGGTCAGCAGATCGCCGCCCACTTCGGTCCATGCGAGGCCGACGACCTGGCCGACCTGGTTCTTCTTCTCGGCGCGGCCGAAGTCGTACTTGCGCACGCCCAGGAACTCGTGGAGGTTGTCCTCGGTGACGACCACCTGGCCCTGGTAGGTCTTCAGCTGTATGCCCTTGACCACCTTGCGGCAGATCTTGGACATCTCGCGCTCGAGCGAACGCACGCCGGCTTCCCGCGTGTAGTAGCGGATCACGCCGCGGATGGCCGACTCGGTGACGTCCAGCTCCTCGTCCAGCACGCCGTTGTTCTTGCGTTGCTTGGGCAGCAGGTAGGTCTGGGCGATGTTGACCTTCTCGTCCTCGGTGTAGCCCGACAGGCGGATGACTTCCATGCGGTCCAGCAGGGCCGGCGGGATGTTCATCGAGTTGGAGGTGGCGACGAACATCACATCGGACAGGTCGAAGTCGACCTCGATGTAGTGGTCGCCGAAGGTGTGGTTCTGCTCCGGGTCCAGCACCTCCAGCAGCGCCGACGACGGGTCGCCGCGGAAGTCCATGCCCAGCTTGTCGATCTCGTCGAGCAGGAACAGCGGATTGCGCACGCCCACCTTGGACAGCGACTGCAGCACCTTGCCCGGCATGGAGCCGATATAGGTGCGGCGGTGGCCACGGATCTCGGCCTCGTCGCGCACGCCGCCCAGCGCCATGCGCACGAACTTGCGGCCGGTGGCACGGGCCACGCTCTGGCCCAGCGAGGTCTTGCCGACGCCCGGGGGGCCCACCAGGCACAGGATGGGCGCCTTGACCTTGTCGACGCGCTGTTGCACCGCGAGGTATTCGAGGATGCGGTCCTTGACCTTCTCGAGGCCGTAGTGGTCTTCGTTCAGCACGTCCTCGGCGTTCTTGAGGTCGTGCTTGATCTTGGTCTTCTTGCTCCAGGGCAGGTTGACCAGCGTGTCGATGTAGTTGCGCACCACCGTGGCTTCGGCGGACATGGGCGACATCAGCTTGAGCTTCTTCAGCTCGGCGTCGGCCTTCTTGCGCGCTTCCTTGGGCATGCGGGCCGCGAGGATCTTCTTCTCGAGCTCCTCCATGTCGGCGCCTTCTTCGCCGTCGCCCAGTTCCTTCTGGATGGCCTTGACCTGCTCGTTCAGGTAGTACTCGCGCTGGCTCTTCTCCATCTGGCGCTTGACGCGGCCGCGGATGCGCTTCTCCACCTGCAGGATGTCGACCTCGTGCTCGAGCAGGTCGAGCAGCTTCTCCAGGCGCTTGGCCACGTCGGCCAGGTCCAGCACGGCCTGCTTGGCATCGAGCTTGAGCGGCAGGTGGGCGGCGATGGTGTCGGCCAGGCGGCCCGGATCGTCGATGCCGCCGATGGACGTGAGGATCTCGGGCGGAATCTTCTTGTTGAGCTTGACGTACTGGTCGAACTGCTGCGTGACGGCGCGACGCAGCGCCTCGACCTCGGGCGCGTGCTCGGTCTCGGGCGGGATGGGGGTCACTTCAGCGACGAAGTGCTCGCCCGGCTCGGTGATGGATTGCGTGGTGGCGCGCTGCAGGCCCTCGACCAGCACCTTCACGGTGCCGTCGGGCAGCTTCAGCATCTGCAGGATGCTGGAGACGCAGCCGACCTCGAACATGTCCTCGGGCTTGGGCTCGTCCTTGCCGGCGGCCTTCTGGGCGACCAGCATGATCTGGCGGCCGGCTTCCATCGCGGCTTCCAGGGCCTTGATGGACTTGGGACGCCCGACGAACAGCGGGATGACCATGTGCGGGAACACGACGACGTCACGCAGCGGCAGCAGCGGCAGCGTGATGGGATCTGCGGGGAGGATGGGGTGGCCGGACATGAAGACCTCTCTTTCTCAGGCCGATATCGGGCCTGAGGGGGCGATTGCAAGCGGGTGGGAAGGCTTGTGGCTCAGGCGCTGGCCTTGGCTTGCTCGCGATAAACCAGCAAGGGGCGCGACGACGCATCCTCGATGTTGTGCTCGTCCAGCACGACCTTCTCCACGCCATCGAGCGCGGGCAGGTCGAACATGGTGTCGATGAGCGACTGCTCCATGATGGAGCGCAGGCCGCGGGCGCCGGTCTTGCGCGCCAGGGCCTTGCGGGCGATGGCTGCCAGCGCCGGCTTGCGGATCTCCAGCTCCACGCCGTCCATCTCGAACAGCTGCTGGTATTGCTTGACCAGCGCGTTCTTGGGCTCGGTCAGGATCTGCACCAGCGCGTCCTCGGTCAGCTCGCCCAGCGTCGCCACGACCGGCAGGCGGCCCACCAGTTCGGGGATGAGGCCGAACTTGATGATGTCCTCGGGCTCGACCTCGCGGAACACCTCGCCCACCTTCCTGTCGCTCTTGCTGCGCACCGTGGCGCCGAAGCCGATGCCGGACTTCTCGCTGCGGTTCTGGATGACCTTCTCCAGGCCGTCGAAGGCGCCGCCGCAGATGAACAAGATGTTGGTCGTGTCGATCTGCAGGAAGTCCTGGTTGGGATGCTTGCGGCCGCCCTGAGGGGGCACCGAAGCCATGGTGCCCTCGACCAGCTTTAGCAGAGCCTGCTGCACGCCCTCGCCCGACACGTCGCGGGTGATGGACGGGTTGTCGGCCTTGCGCGAGATCTTGTCGATCTCGTCGATGTAGACGATGCCGCGCTGCGCCCGCTCCACGTCGTAATTGCAGTTCTGCAGCAGCTTCTGGATGATGTTCTCGACGTCCTCGCCGACGTAGCCGGCCTCGGTCAGCGTCGTCGCATCGGCGATCACGAAAGGCACGTTCAACAGGCGTGCCAGCGTCTGCGCCAGCAGCGTCTTGCCGGAGCCGGTGGGGCCGATCAAGAGGATGTTGCTCTTGGACAGCTCGACCGAGTCCTTGGCCGTGCTCATGTGGCGCAGCCGCTTGTAGTGGTTGTAGACGGCCACGGCCAACGTGCGCTTGGCCACGTCCTGGCCGATGACGTAGTTGTCCAGGCTGGCCTTGATCTCGCTGGGCACGGGCAGGTCGGACTTGCCGGCGCGCGCGGCCGGGGCCGGCTGCGGGCTCTCGTCGCGGACGATGTCATTGCACAGCTCGATGCACTCGTCGCAGATGAAGACGGACGGGCCGGCGATCAGCTTCTTCACCTCATGCTGGCTCTTGCCGCAGAAGGAGCAGTACAAAACTTTCTCGCTGGAGGTGCCTTTTTTGTCGGCCATGAAACTGCTCGATGTGGAGGCGGGGATGCCTCGAATGATGATAGTCCAAACGATCTCGGGGCCCTTGTAGGGCTAAGGGCCCCGGTTTCGCGACGAATCCGGGGCCGGCGCGGGCCCCTCAACGACTCAGGGCCGGTGCTCCAGCACCTGGTCGATCAGGCCGTAGGCCTGGGCCTCGGCCGCGGACATGAAGTAGTCGCGCTCGGTATCCGACTGGATTTTCTCCAGCGTCTGGCCACTGCGCTCGGCCAGGATGCGGTTCAGGGTCTCGCGAGTCTTCAGGATTTCACGCGCATGGATTTCAATGTCGGTGGCCTGGCCCTGCGCGCCGCCCAGCGGCTGGTGGATCATGACCTTGGCGTTGGGCAGCGAGAAGCGCTTGCCCTTGGCGCCCGCCGCCAGCAGGAAGGCGCCCATGCTGGCCGCCATGCCCATGCACAGCGTCGAAACCTGGGGCTTGATGAACTGCATGGTGTCGAAGATGGACATGCCGGCCGACACGCTGCCGCCGGGGCTGTTGATGTAGAGCGAGATGTCCTTGTCGGGGTTCTCACTCTCCAGGAACAGCAGCTGGGCAACGACCAGGTTGGCCACCGCATCGTTGACCGGGCCGACCAGGAAGACGATGCGCTCGCGCAGCAGGCGCGAGTAGATGTCGTAGGCGCGCTCGCCACGGCCGGACTGTTCGATGACCATGGGCACGAGCCCGAGATTGCTGGTGTCGAGAGCGCTCATTCAAATCCTTGGAAGCAATTGCGTCTGTTTACTTATGGGGGCGGATTATGAGGTTGCTAGGCCCTCCCATGCGCCCGCGCTGGAATAGCCAAGGGCGCTGAGCAAGGCGCCCTTCGCCGCCCGGACTCGCGTCCGGGCAAGAGGGGCAACGCCGCGCAGCGCCCTGGGCTGCCCAGCCCTCCGGGCAAGCCACAAAAAGGCCCCACCCGTCGTTGCAAATGCTCGCCGGGCAAGAGCCCGTCTTCGCTTTACGCCTCGGTTGGAGCCTTTTTGTGGCTTGCGCGGGCACATGGGAGAGCCTAGCAACCTCATGCCACGCAAGTAAAAAAGGCGCCGGCCTTGCGGCGCGGCGCCTTCGCGAGGCGTAGGGCTATCAGCCGCCCTGGGCCATCAGTTCGTCGAAAGGCAGGGCCTTGTCGGTCACCTTGGCCGTGGCCAGCACGAATTCCGTGACATTGTTCTCGACCACGACGGCCTCGACCTCGGCCATGCGCTCGCGGTCGCTCAGGTACCAGCGCATGACTTCGGCGGGCTTCTCGTAGCTTTGCGACAGCTCTTCGATGTGCGCCTGCAGCTGGGCCGGCTTGGCCTGCAGGTTGTTGGCGCGCACCAGCTCGGCCACGACCAGACCCAGGCGCACGCGGCGCTCGGCCTGCGGCTTGAACAGGTCGGCGGGGATCTCGGCCTTGTCGGCATCCTTGACGCCGCGCTTCTTCAGGTCCTCACGGGCTGCGGCCACCATGCGCTCGGCCTCGGCCTGCACCAGCGCGTTGGGCACGTCCAGCTCGGAGACGGCCACCAGCGCGTCCATGACGGCACCCTTGTTGCGGGCCAGCACGCGGAACTTGACCTCGCGCTCGAGGTTCTTCTTGATGTCGGCGCGCAGGGCCTCGACGGACGCGTCCTTGATGCCCAGCGACTTGGCGAAGGCCTCGTTCACTTCCGGCAGGTGCTGAGCCTCGATCTTCTTGACCGTGACGAGGAAGTCGGCTTCCTTGCCGGCCACGTCCTTGCCGTGGTAGTCCTCCGGGAACTGCAGCGGGAAGGTCTTGCTTTCGCCGGACTTCATGCCGCGCACGGCGGCGTCGAACTGCTCCAGCATCTGGCCTTCGCCGATCAGGAACTGGAAGCCCTCGGCCTTGCCGCCGGCGAACGGTTCGCCGTCGATCTTGCCTTCGAAGTCGATGGTGACGCGGTCACCGGCCTGGGCCACGTCGGCGGCGGCGCGCTGGGCGAAGCTGCGGCGCTGCTTGCGCAGGATCTCGACCGTCTTGTCGATGGCCTCGTCGGTCACGTCGCTGCTGATGCGCTCGACTTCAGCGGCGGCCAGGTCGCCGATCTTGACCTCGGGGTAGACCTCGAAGGTGGCGTCGAAGGCCATCTGGCCCTCGGGGGCCTCGTTCTTCTGCTCGATGCGCGGCATGCCGGCAACGCGCAGCTGGGCTTCGTTGGCGGCGCTGTTGAAGGCGGCGCCGAGCTTGTCGTTGACGACTTCGTACTGCACCGAGTAGCCGTAGCGCTGGGCGACGACGTTCATCGGCACCTTGCCGGGGCGGAAGCCGTCGGCCTTGACGGTGCGGGCCAGCTTCTTCAGGCGGGCTTCGACTTCGCTGTTGATGTCGGCGGCAGCGACGTGCAGGGTGATGCGGCGTTCCAGCTTTTCGAGGGTTTCGACGGTGACGGCCATGATGGACTCGGGAACAGTTGAAGGACAGTGGTGGTGCGCGGGGCCGGACTCGAACCGGCACGCCCGTGAAGGCGTCAGGACCTAAACCTGGTGCGTCTACCAATTTCGCCACCCGCGCGGGTCTTGCTTGGGCTGCTGCGCGCTGCTCTTGACGCGACGCAGCAACCCCGTAGGCGATTCGGCAAACCGGCGATTGTAGCGATCTCGCGCGGTTTGCCCGACGCCCCGGTCCGCGGGACGGCAAAACCCTGACGATTGGCGTCAGGTGGGGCCGCCGGCCTCCTCGCTCGGCTGGCTGTGCAGGCGACTGTGCTCCTCGGGCCGCTCGACACGGAACCAGGCCGCATACATGGCCGGCAGGGCCAGCAGCGTCAGCACGGTGGCGACGATGAGGCCGCCCATGATGGCCACGGCCATCGGGCCCCAGAACACGCTGCGCGACAGCGGGATCATGGCCAGCACCGCCGCGGCCGCGGTCAGCACGATGGGCCGGAAGCGCCGCACGGCCGACTCGACGATGGCCGACCAGTCCGGCACGCCGCGGGCGCGGTCCTGCTCGATCTGGTCGATCAGAATCACCGAGTTGCGCATGATCATGCCCATCAGTGCGATGACGCCCAGCAGCGCGACGAAGCCGAACGGCCGGTTCAGCAGCAACAGCGCCATGGCCACGCCGGCAATGCCCAGCGGCCCGGTCAGGAACACCAGCATCGCGCGGCTGAAGCTCTGCAGCTGCAACATCAGCAGCGTGAAGGTGATGAACAGCATCACCGGCACGCCGGCCGCGATGGAGCCCTGGCCCTTGCTGCTCTCCTCCACCGCGCCGGCGATCTCGATGTGATAGCCGGTGGGCATGCGCTTTTGCAGCTCGTCCAGTTGGGGCCAGACCTCCTTGGTGACCGTCGCGCCCTGCAGGCCTTCAGCGACGTCGCCCTGCACCGTGACCGCGTAGTTGCGGCCCTCGCGCCACATCACGCCCGGCTCCCAGGCGAACTCGACACGGGCGATCTGCGTCAGCGGGATGGCGCGGCCCGTGCTGGTGGGCACGTAGGCGTTGCCGATGTCGGTGATGACGGCCCGCTCGTCCTCGGGCTGGCGCAGCACGATGTCGATGAGCTTGTCGGCCTCGCGGTACTGGCCGATGACGGTACCGGACAGCAGCGTGCGCGCCGACTGCGCCAGACCCTGGCTGGTGACGCCCAGCGCACGCGCCTTGTCCTGGTCCACGTTCAGGCGCAGCGTCTTGACGTTCTCGTTCCAGTTGTCGTTGACGCCGCGCATATTGGGGCTGGCGCGCAGGATGTCCTTGGCCTTGTCGGCCCAGTCGCGCACCACCTTGGGATCGGCGCCGGTGACGCGGAACTGCACCGGATATTGCACCGGCGGCCCGTTGGGCAGCAGCTTGACGCGGCCACGCGCCTCGGGGAATTCCTCGGCCAGCACCGCCGGCAGGCGCTTGCGCAACTCCTCGCGCTCGGCCAGGCCCTTGGGCAGCAGGATGGACTGCGTCACGTTGGACGCCGGGAAGATGGTGTCCAGCGGCAGGTAGAAGCGCGGCACGCCGGAGCCCACCCAGCTCGTCACCGTGGCGATGCCGGGCTCCTTCAGCATGCGGGCCTCGAAGCGCTTGGCCAGCGCCTGGGTCTCCTGAATGGTGGAGCCCTCGGGCAGCGTCAGGTCCACCAGCACCTCGGGCCGGCTGGAATCGGGGAAGAACTGCTGCTGCACCCGGCCCATGCCGGCCACGCCCAACACGAACACCAGCAGCGTCAGGCCTATGGTCTTCCAGCGGTTCTCCACGCACCAGCGCACCAGATGGCGGAAGCGGTTGTAGAAGGGCGTGTCGAACAGCTCATGCACCTCGCCCTGCGCCGCCGGCCGGCTCTTCAGCAGCAGCGCGCCCAGATAGGGCACGAAATAGACCGAGGCCACCCAGGAGATCACCAGCGCCGCCGCCGTCACGGCAAAGATCGCGAAGGTGTACTCGCCGGTCGTCGACTTCGCCAGGCCGATCGGCAGAAAGCCCACCGCCGTGATCAGCGTGCCGGTCAGCATGGGCATGGCCGTCACGTCGTAGGCATAGGTGGCGGCGTGCATCTTGTCGTAGCCCTCTTCGAGCTTGCGCACCATCATCTCGACGGCAATGATGGCGTCGTCCACCAAGAGACCCAGCGCGATGATCAGCGAGCCCAGCGAGATCTTGTGCAGGCCCACGCCCCAATAGAACATCGCGACGAAGGTGATGGCCAGCACCAGCGGGATGGTGATGGCGACGACCAGGCCGGGCCAGATGTCGATGCGCAGCGGCCGGGTGTGCAGGCCCAGCGAGATGAAGCTGACCGCCAGCACAATGACGACGGCCTCGATCAGCACATGCACGAACTCGCCGACCGAGGTCGTGACGGCCTTGGGCTGGTCCTGGATCTGCTCCAGGTGGATGCCGGCGGGCAGGTCGCGCTCTATGCCCTTGAAAGCAGCGTTCAAGGCCTTGCCCATCGCGATGATGTCGCCGCCCTTGGCCATAGAGACCCCCAGCGCCAGCACTTCCTTGCCCTGGTGGCGCACCATGGTGGTGGGCGGGTCGACGTAGGCGCGCTTGATCTCGGCGATGTCGCCCAGGCGCAGCTGGCTGGCCACGCCGGTCTGCGGGTTGACGGCGCGTATGGGCAGCTCGGCCAGCGCCTGGGTGGACGTGAACTGCCCCTGCACGCGGATCTGGAAGTTGGCGCTGCCGGCATTCAGCACGCCGGCGCCCTCGACCGCGTTCTGCGCGCCGATCTGGTTGATGACCTGGCCGAAGTCCAGGCCCAGCTGGGCCAGCCGCTTCTGCGACACCTCGATGAAGAGCTTCTCGGGCTGTATGCCCATGATCTCCACCTTGGCCACGTCCTTGACCTGCAGCAGCGCCTGGCGCACGCGGTCGGCATGCTCGCGCAACTCCTCGCGGCTGAAGCCGTCGCTGGAGAGCGCGTAGATGGAGCCGTAGACATCGCCGAACTCGTCGTTGAACAGCGGGCCCAGCACGCCCTGCGGCAGCGTGGCGCGCATGTCGCCGACCTTCTTGCGCACCTGGTACCAGACCTCGGCCACCTCCTTGGGCGGCGTGCTGTCCTTGAGCTGGAAGATGGTGATGGACTCGCCGGGCTTGGTGGACGAGCGGATCTTGTCCGCGTAGTTCACCTCCTGCAGCGTCTTCTCGATCTTGTCGGTGACCTGGTCGGCCATCTGCTGCGCCGTGGCGCCCGGCCAGAAGGCCTGGATGACCATGACGCGGAAGGTGAACGGCGGGTCCTCGTCCTGGCCCAGCTGGAAATAGGCGAAAAAGCCCATCAGCATCAGCACCACCATCAGGTAGCGCGTCAGGGCCGGGTGCTCCAGCGCCCAGCGCGAGGCGTTGAAGCCGCCGATGTGGACTTGCTTGGGGGTGGGTGAGCTGCTCATTGCGCGCGCCCCGGCTCAGCGAGAAGCCGCAGACGCCGCGGGGGCCGCCGCCTCGCCCGTGCTGCGGGGCGGCACGTAGCGCTTGACCTTCTGCCCGGGATTGAGCACGTGCACGCCGGCCACCACCACCTCCTGGCCGGGGCTCAGCCCGCCGGCGATGACGACCTCGTTGCCCTCGGCCCCGCCGACCTGCACCGGCACGGGCTTGACCGTCATGGACGTGCCGTCCAGCAGCCAGACCGAGGTCTTGCCCCCCTGCTCCAGCACCGCGGCCAGCGGCAGCTTGATGACGCCGGCCTGCTGCGGCAGGTCCAGCAAGACGGTGGCCGACTGGCCCAGCCGCACGTCCAGCCTGCCGGCATCGGCCTTGATGAGGAAGGTGCGCGTGACCGGGTCGGCCGCGGCGGCCACCTCGCGCAGCGTCAGCGGCCAGGTCTGGTCACCGCCCCACAGCCTCACCCTCAGCGCACCGGGCCGGCTGGCGGCGGCCTTCACGCGGGCGATCTGGTCCTCGGGCACCGAGAAGACGATGTCGCGCGGGCCGTCCAGCGCCACCGTCACCACCGGCATGCCGGCGGCCAGCACCTGGCCCGGTTCGGCATTGATGCCGGTGACCACCCCCGCGCCGTCGGCCAGCAGCTGGGCGTAGCCGGCCTGGTTGCCCTGCACGTCGGCCTGGGCCTTGGCCTGTTCCAGCTGGGCCTGGGCGGCCTTGAAGGCCGAGTCGCGCCGCTCCAGCTCGGCCGCGCTGATGAAGCCCTGGCGCTGCAGGTCCACGAAGCGCTTGTAGTCGGCGCCGGCCTGGTCGCGGTTGGTGCGCGCGGCGGCCACGCCCGCTGCGGCGGCGGCCTGGGCCAGCCTCAGGTCCTGCGCGTCGATGCGGGCCAGCACCTGTCCCGCCTTGACCTTGTCTCCCAGGTTGACCGCCCGGTTCAGCAACTTGCCGCCGACGCGGAAGGACAGCCGCGACTCGATGCGCGGCTTCACCTCGGCCGCATACTCATGGCTGGCGCTGGCCGTGCCGGCGCTGACGAGCTGGGTGCGCACCGCCCGCTCCGGCTCGGGGGCGGCGGACTGCTTGCCGCACCCCGAGACCGAAAGCAGGGTCGCCAGCAGCAGGGGCGACACGAGACGCAGAAGATGGGGCATGCAGACCTCAGCAGGGGTGGCGACCGGGGGAAGACTTTAATGACCGGCGGGTCAGTAATGTATTCAGAGCCCGTGACAACTGTCAAACCTCGCTGAATTTCGCTGAAACATCGGGGCCTTACAAGAAGAACTTGAGAAAAAACTTGAGCGTCGACCATTACGAGAACTTTCCCGTCGCATCCCTGCTATGCCCGCCCGCGCTGCGGCCGGCGGTCGTCGCGATCTACCACTTCGCGCGCACGGCCGACGACCTGGCCGACGAGGGCGACGCCGGCACCGCAGAGCGCGCCCGGGCGTTGCGGGACTACCGCGCCGACCTGGTCGCCACGGTTGCCGGCCAGCCCCCCTCGGCGCGCTGGGCCCAGGTCTACACGCCGCTGGCGCGCGAGCTGCACCGGTTGCAGCCGCCGCTGCTGCACGATCTGCTGGACGCCTTCGAGCAAGACCTGGCGCCGCCGCGCTACCGCGACCGCGCCCAGCTGCTGGACTACTGCCGCCGCTCGGCCAACCCGGTGGGACGGCTGCTGCTGGGCCTGTACGGCGTCGACGACCCGGCCTCGCTGCGCCGCTCGGACGCGATCTGCTCGGCGCTGCAGCTGATCAACTTCTGGCAGGACTTCAGCCGCGACGGCCCCAACGGCCGGCTCTACGTGCCGCAGGCGGATCTGGACCGCCACGGCGTCAGCGCCGAGGCCGTGCTGGCCTGCCGCGACGGCCCGGCTGCCCGCGCGCTGATCCAGGACCTCTGCGCCTGGGCCCGCCAGCTGATGCTGGAGGGCGCCCCGCTGGCGCTGACGCTGCCGGGCCGCGTCGGCTGGGAACTGCGCCTGGTGGTGCAGGGCGGGCTGCTCATCCTCGACAAGATCGCGGCCCGCGGCCACGACAGCCTGCTGCACCGCCCCGCCCTCAGGGTTTGGGATGCCCCTCGCCTCTTCTGGCGCGCGCTGACAATGCGGGCCGCAACATGAACCCAGAGCAATACGTCCAGGACAAGGCCGCCGCCAGCGGCTCCAGCTTCTACTACGCCTTCCTGTTTCTGCCGCCGCCCCGGCGCGCGGCGATCACGGCCTTCTACGCCTTCTGCCGCGAGGTGGACGATGTCGTGGACGAGACCCAGGACGCCGGCGTCGCCGCGACCAAGCTGGCCTGGTGGCGCAAGGAGGTGGCCAGCGCCTTCGCCGGCCAGCCCAGCCACCCGGTCATGCGGGCGCTGATGCCCCATGTGCAGGCCTTCGACATCCGCATCGAGCATCTGCACGCCGTCATCGAGGGCTGCGAGATGGACTTGCAGCAGACGCGCTATCTGGACTTCCCCGGGCTGGAGCGCTACTGCCATCTGGTGGCCGGCGTCGTCGGCGAGGTGGCCAGCGGCATCTTCGGCCGCACGCAGCCGCAGACGGTGACGTACGCGCACAAGCTGGGCCTGGCCATGCAGCTGACCAACATCATCCGCGACGTCGGCGACGACGCGCGACGCGGCCGCATCTACCTACCGGTGAACGAGCTGCAGCAGTTCGGCGTCAAGGCCAACGAGATCCTGCTGCGCAGCAAGCCCTGGGGCTACAGCGAACGCTTCACGGCGCTGATGCAGTTCCAGGCCCAGCGCGCGCACCGGCTCTACGACGAGGCCCAGGCACTGCTGCCCGAGGCCGACCGCGCCGCGCAGAAGCCGGGGCTGATGATGGCCAACATCTACCGCGCGCTGCTGCTCGAGATCGAGCACGAGGGCTTCCAGGTGCTGCACCAGCGCATCGCGCTGACGCCGCTGCGCAAGCTGTGGATCGCGATGAAAACCAACTGGCGCGGCCGGTGAGCCGCATCGCCATCGTCGGCGGCGGCTGGGCCGGCATCGCCGCGGCCGTCGCGCTGGCCGATGCCGGCCACGACATCTGCGTCTTCGAGATGGCGCCACAGCTGGGCGGCCGCGCGCGCAGCGTGGCGGGCGCCGATCCGGCCTGGCCGCATGACAACGGCCAGCACATCCTCATCGGCGCCTACCGCGACAGCCTGGCGCTGATGCGCCGCCTGGGCGTCGACCCCGACCGGGTGCTGGCCCGCCTGCCGCTGGCCCTGCCCTACCCCGGCGAGCCGGGTCTGCGCCTGCCGCCTGGGCCGCCGCTGCTCGGCTTCGCGCGCGGCGTGCTCGCGCACCGCGGCTGGCCGCTGTCGGCCCGGCTGGGCCTGCTGGCGGCCGCCGCCGGCTGGCTGGCGCGCGGCTTTCGCTGCGAGGCGGGCCTGAGCGTCGCCCAGCTGTGCGCCGGCCTGGCGCCCGCCGTGCAGCGCGACCTGGTTGAGCCACTGTGCATCGCCGCGCTGAACACGGTCGCGCCCCGGGCCAGCGCCCAGGTCTTTCTGCGCGTACTGCAGGACGCCCTCTTCGGCGGCGCCGGCGGGGCCGACCTGCTGCTGCCGCGCCGGCCGCTGTCCGAGCTGCTGGCCGCGCCGGCCGCGGCTTGGCTGGGGCCGCGGCTGCGCCTGGGCCGCCGCGTGCAGAAGTTGGAGCCCGGCTGGCGGGTTGACGGCGAGGCCTTCGACGGCGTCGTGCTCGCCTGCAGCAGCGTCGAGGCCGCCCGGCTGACCGCAGGCCTCGCGCCGGGCTGGTCGGCCCTGGCCGGCGGGCTGGATTTCGAGCCCATCATCACCGTCTACCTGAACAGCCCCGGCAGCCGCCTGCCCGCGCCCATGCTGGCGCTGCGCGACGGGCCGGACGCACCGGCCCAGTTCATCTTCGACCACGGCCAGCTGGGCGGCGCGCCGGGCCGTTTTGCCTGCGTCGTCAGCGGCGCCGCCCCCTGGGTGGCGAGTGGCGGCTGCGCCGAGGCCGTGCTGGCCCAGGCGCAGCGCGAGCTCGACTGGGCCACGCCGCTCGTCATCGACAGGTTGCTGACCGAGAAGCGCGCCACCTTCGTCTGCACGCCGGGGCTGGTGCGCCCGCCGGGCCGCATCGCGCCGGGGCTGTGCGCGGCCGGCGACTATGTGCAAGGCCCCTACCCCGCCACGCTGGAGGGCGCCGTGCGCAGCGGCCTCGCGGCCGCTCAGGGCGTGGGCGCGGGCGCCGGGACGGGAGCGAACGGCGCCGCCAGCGGCTCGCCGACGAACACGCCCTGAGCCGGCCAGGCCACGCTGTGCCAATAGGCCTCCAGCGCGCTGACGCCCTGGGCGTAGGCCTGGATCAGCAGCTGCGGATGCGGGAACTTCTGCAGGTGGTTGCAGGGCTCGCTGACGGTGCCGTAGCTGGCCGTCGCGCCGGCGTCTATCCAGTCCAGCAGATTCATCTGACCCTCGCCCGGCGGCTTGTCCAGCAGCCCGCCGAACGACGTGAAATGGTCGGCCAGCGCGCCGGGCAGCCATTCACCGCCCAGCGGCGCGGGCACGCGGGCCAGGCCGGTCTGGTAGATCAGGGTGCGGCGCAGCGGCGGCAGCGCATCGCTCCTGACGCGTGCGACCTCGAAGCCGGCCACGCCCGGCACCGGGCCGGCCGGCGGAAACAGGCGCTCGCGGACATTGCGGGCGGCGTCGGGCGTGGCCGCCAGATAGGCCATGGCAGGCTCGGCCGAGCCGCCGGCCAGCCGGTGGTCGGCGGCGATGCCACGCTCGATCATGGCCAGGGCCGCCGGTACCGAGCGCGCCGCCAGCTGCATGGTCGGCCGCAGGCCGATGACCAGCCAAGGCCGGGCACCGAAATAGCTTGCGTAGGGACTGGGACGACCGGCCGCGCAGCTGTTAGCGCAGAGCTCGGGCTGCAGGCCCTGGCCCAGGGCGCTGGTCAGCGAATTGCAGTCCACCGCATAGGGCTGCACCCAGGCCAGGGCCAGACCGTTGACATGCTCCGGCATCTGGCTGCGCAACGCCTGGTCCAGCGCCTCGAACTCGGCGCGCGTGAGGCTGGCCCTGAGGGGCAGCTGCACGCGCAGGATCTGCCCGGCCGGGATGCCGCGCCGCCTGGCGTAATAGGCCCCCACGGCGACCGAATAGGGATCGGCCGTGTTGATGACCAGCCCCAGCTCCTGGGCCGTGATGCGGCCGTAAAGCCGCGGCGCCCGCAGCCAGCGGGCCTCGACCGCGCCACCGGCCACGGGCGGGCGTTCGGCCGCCTGGGCCGCGGGCAGGCAGGCCAGCAGCAGCCAGGTCAAGGCTTGCCATCTTCTGAAGCGCGCTTTCGCCATACAAAACACCCGCAATCTCCCCCACAATCGGGCCATGAAATCCAAAGACGCCCAGCAGACCCCGGCCATCCAGGTGCTGGAGCGCATGTTTGCGCTGCTGGACGTGTTGGCCAGCCATCAGGACCCGGTGTCGCTGAAGGCCTTGTCCGAGGCCACCGGGCTGCACCCCTCCACGGCGCACCGGATTCTCAATGACCTGACGCTGGGCCGCTTCGTCGACCGGCCGGAGGCCGGCAGCTATCGGCTGGGCATGCGCATGCTGGAGCTGGGCAACCTCGTGAAGGCGCGGCTGGACGTGCGCGACGCGGCGCTGCCCGCCATGCGCGAACTGCACAAGTTCACCCACCAGCCGGTCAACCTGTCGGTGCGCCAGGGCGACGAGATCGTCTACATCGAGCGCACCTACTCCGAGCGCTCGGGCATGCAGGTCGTGCGCGCGGTGGGCGGGCGCGCGCCACTGCACCTCACGTCGGTGGGCAAGCTGTTCCTGGCCAGCGACGACAGCCCGCGCGTGCGCGCCTATGCGACGCGCACCGGCCTGTCCGGCCACACGCGCAACAGCCTGACCGACATCGCCGCGCTGGAGCGCGAGCTGGCCATGGTGCGCCAGCGCGGCATCGCGCGGGACGACGAGGAGCTGGAGCTGGGCGTGCGCTGCATGGCCGCGGGCATCTACGACGACCAGTCCAAGCTGGTGGCCGGCCTGTCCATCTCGGCGCCGGCCGACCGGCTGGAGGAAAGCTGGGTGGTGCGGCTGAAGGAGACGGCCGCGCAGATCTCGGCGGCACTGGGCTACCGGGCCTGAAACAGGGGCCCCTCGCCCAGCTCGCCCCGCGATCCACAAACAAAAACGGCGCCGTGAGGCGCCGCTTTCAGGGACGGATCAGCTCTCAGAGCTTGGTGGACACCGTCGCGCCGTCGCCCTGGCTGGCCAGCCATTTGCGCATGCGCTCGGCGTCGGCGATCCGCGAGGCCTTGCCGCTGGAATCCAGGAACACCATGATGAGCTTGCGGCCGGCCATGCTGGCCTGCATGACCAGGCATTTGCCGGCCTCATTGATGAAGCCGGTCTTCTGCAGGCCGATGTCCCACAGCGGGTTGGACAGCAGGCCGTTGGTGGAGCGGAACTGCACCAGGCGCTTGCCCAGCGCCACGCGGGCTTCGCGCGACGTGGACAGGTCGCGCAGCAGCGGCACCTGGCTGGTGGTGTTGACGAGCTTGGCCAGGTCGGCCGCGCTGCTCTGGTTGCGGCTGGACAGGCCGGTGGGCTCGACGTAGTGCGTGTCGGCCATGCCCAGGCTCTGGGCCTTGGCGTTCATGGCAGCGACGAAGGCCTGCAAACCGCCCGGATAGTTGCGGCCCAGCGCGTGGGCGGCGCGGTTCTCGCTGGCCATCAGGGCCAGATGCAGCATGTCGCCGCGCGTCAGCGTGGTGCCGACGGCCAGGCGCGAACGGGTGTTCTTCTCGGTGTCGATATCTTCGGTGGTGACCGTGATCTTCTCGTCCAGCGACAGGCCCGCCTCCACGACCACCAGCGCCGTCATCAGCTTGGTGATGGACGCGATGGGCAGCACGGCCTGGGGGTTCTTGGAGAACAGCACCTCGTTGGTGTCCTGGTCCAGCACGTAGGCCACGCTGGACTTCAGCGACAGCGGATCGTCCACGTCATGCAGACCGGCCACTTGGCCGAAGGTAGGCACTGCGGCCACCACGGGCGCGGCCTTGCGCACGACGACGGACTTGGCCTTGCGGGTCTGCGTCGGCGTGGCCTTGGTCTTGGATTTGCTGGCAGCAGCAGCCTCGGCAACACCCGAGGACAGCAGGGCAAGGCTTAGAAAGGCGGCGGCAAAAGTCTTCAACGGAGTCCCCAACGGCTGGCCGGCAGTGTAAATGAAGCTAAAACTGCTGACAAGATAAGAACTTAAGAGAGATACCTCAAGTGAATTCCGGTCCTGTTCAGCGGGCCGGGCACTCCAGGTTCGCCACCGGCGGCAAGGCCTTGCAGCGCGATCCCAACGCATGGAAGTAGGCCTTGGCTGACAGCCCAAGGCCATCGGGTCGGCCCCGGATGCCAAGAATTGCCGCCAGGCCACTCCGCCCTGGGCGGACGGAGCTCCATGGACGGTGATTCTGAGGCTGCAACGGGGGTTGCCGCACCGGAGCAACGGGGGCTTTCCGCGCCAGATTTCTCATCCGGCCGGAAACCTGGGTCGCCGCCGTGGCCGCCCTAGCCCTGCGCGGCCACCCGCTCCGTCTTGCTCTGCAGCTTGTTCAGCGCGCTGAGATAGGCCTTGGCCGAGGCCACCACGATGTCCGGGTCGGCCCCCACGCCGTTGACGACGCGGCCGGCATGCTGCAGCCGCACCGTCACCTCGCCCTGGGACTCGGTGCTGCCGCCGGTGATGGCGTTGACGGAATACATCAGCATCTCGGCACCGGACTGCACGATGGACTCGATGGCCTGCAGCGTGGCGTCCACCGGCCCGTTGCCGTCGCTCTCGGCGCGATGCTCCTGCTGGCCCACGGCGAACACGATGGCCGCATGCGGCCGCTCGCCGGTCTCGCTGCGCTGGGCCAGCGACAGCAGCCGGTAATGCTCGGCATCGTTGACGACGGACTCGTCCATCACGAGGGCGACGATGTCCTCGTCGAAGATCTCGTTCTTGCGGTCGGCCAGGTCCTTGAAGCGCTGGAAGGCCGCGTTGACCTCGGCCTCGCTCTCCAGCTGTATGCCCAGCTCCTGCAGGCGCTGCTTGAAGGCGTTGCGGCCCGACAGCTTGCCCAGCACGATCTTGTTGGCGGCCCAGCCCACGTCCTCGGCACGCATGATCTCGTAGGTGTCGCGCGCCTTCAGCACGCCGTCCTGGTGGATGCCCGAGGCATGGGCGAAGGCGTTGGCGCCGACCACGGCCTTGTTGGGCTGCACGACGAAGCCGGTGGTCTGCGACACCAGCTTGGAGGCCGGCACGATCTGCGAGGTGTCGATGCCCACGTCCAGGCCGAAGTAGTCGCGCCGCGTCTTGACGGCCATGACGACCTCCTCCAGCGAGCAGTTGCCCGCCCGCTCGCCCAAGCCGTTGATGGTGCATTCGACCTGTCGCGCGCCGCCCATCTTCACGCCGGCCAGCGAGTTGGCCACCGCCATGCCCAGGTCGTTGTGGCAGTGCACGCTCCAGATCGCCTGGTCGCTGTTGGGCACTTTCTCGCGCAGCCGGCGGATGAAGTCGCCGTACAGCTCGGGGATGGCATAGCCCACCGTGTCGGGGATGTTGATGGTCCCGGCGCCCTCGCGGATGACGGCCTCGCAGACGCGGGCCAGGAAGTCGATGTCGGAGCGGTAGCCGTCCTCGGGCGAGAACTCGATGTCACCGCACAGATTGCGCGCGAAGCGCACCGCGAGCCGGGCCTGCTCCAGCACCTGCTCGCGCGTCATGCGCAGCTTCTTCTCCATGTGGAGCTCGCTGGTGGCGATGAAGGTGTGGATGCGCGCGCGGTTCGCACCGGCCAGCGCCTCGGCGGCGCGCGAGATGTCGCGGTCGTTGGCGCGAGCCAGCGAGCAGACGGTGCTGTCCTTGACCGCCGCGGCAATCGACCGGACGGCCTCGAAATCGCCGTTGCTGGAGGCCGCGAAACCGGCCTCGATGACGTCCACCTTCATGCGTTCGAGCTGGCGCGCGATGCGCAGCTTCTCTTCGCGCGTCATGGACGCGCCGGGCGATTGTTCGCCGTCGCGCAGCGTGGTGTCGAAGATGATGAGCTTGTCGGTCATCGCAGGTTTTCCTCTTGAAGAGACTGAATCGGGGGCAGCGCCACTGGCGCCCGCGACAGGCCGGACAGGATGGCCTGCATGGATGCTCGCACGATGCTGCCATCCATGCCCACGCCGTAGCGGGTCACGTCGCCGATGCGCAGCTCCAGATAGGCCACGGCGCGGGCATCGGCGCCGCTGCCGATGGCGTGCTCGTGGTAGTCCAGCACGCGCACCGGCTGGCCCAGGCGGGTCGACAGCGCGTTGACGAAGGCGTCGATGGGCCCGTTGCCCTCGCCCTGCACATGGCCCATCCAGCCGCCCAGCACGACCTCGGTGGACAGCCGCATCGCACCGCCCGCCAGCTCGGTCATCTGCGGCTGCACGACGGCGGCGCCGGCATCGCCGATGCCGTATTCGCGCTCGAAGATGGCATAGATGTCGGCGGCCGTCAGCTCCTTGCCGGCGTCGTCCATGACGCGCTGCACCACCTGGCTGAACTCGATCTGCAGCCGGCGCGGCAGCTCCAGGCCGTACTCGGTCTCCAGCAGATAGGCGATGCCACCCTTGCCCGACTGGCTGTTCACGCGGATGACGGCGTCATAGCTGCGGCCCAGATCCTTGGGGTCGATGGGGAGGTAGGGCATGTCCCAAATCTCCCCCTCCTGGCGGGCCGCGAAGGCCTTCTTGATGGCGTCCTGGTGGGAGCCGGAGAAGGACGTGTAGACGAGATCGCCCACATAGGGGTGGCGCGGATGCACGGGGATCTGTGTGCAATGCTCCACGCAGCGGCGCACCTCGTCGATGTCCGAGAAGTCCAGCTGCGGGTCCACCCCTTGGGTGTAGAGGTTGAGGGCGATGTTGACGAGGTCCACGTTGCCGGTGCGCTCGCCGTTGCCGAACAGGCAGCCCTCGATGCGGTCGGCGCCGGCCATCAGCGCCAGCTCGCCGGCCGCCGTGCCGGTGCCGCGGTCGTTGTGCGGATGGACCGACAGCACGATGCTGTCGCGGCGCGCCAGGTTGCGGTGCATCCACTCGATCATGTCCGCGAAGATGTTGGGCGTGCTGTGCTCCACCGTGGACGGCAGGTTGATGATGCACTTGCGCTCGGGGCTGGGCTCCCACACGGCCGTCACCGCGTCCACCACCCGCTTGCTGAAGGCCAGCTCGGTGCCGGAGAACATCTCGGGCGAATACTCGAAGCGCCAGTCCGTGCCCGGCCGCGCCGCGGCGAGGTCCTTGATCTGGCGGGCATGCGAGGCGGCCAGATCCACGATGCCGTCCTCGTCCTGCCCCAGCACGACGCGGCGCATGATGGGCGCCACGGCGTTGTAGACGTGCACGATGACGCGCCTGGCGCCGTCCAGCGCCTCGAAGGTGCGCTCGATGAGGTGGGAGCGCGCCTGCGTCAGCACCTGGATGCTGACATCGTCGGGGATGTGACCGCCCTCGATCAGCAGACGGATGAAGTCGAACTCGGTCTGCGACGCCGACGGGAAGCCGACCTCGATCTCCTTGAAGCCGATCTTCACGAGCTGCTGGAACATGCGCAGCTTGCGCGGCACGTCCATGGGTTCGATGAGGGCCTGGTTGCCGTCGCGCAGGTCCGTGCTCAGCCAGATCGGTGCGCGGGTCAGCACGGCGTCGGGCCAGGTGCGGTCCGGCAGTGCGGCGGGCGCCACGCGCGGGAATTGGCGGTACTTGAGCTGCGGTTGCTTCAACATCATGGTGGGTCCATCCGAGGGGGTGGGCGCAACCCGCAGCATCGAAAAACAAGAACGGCCCGCTGCGGTTGCAAACGGGCCGTTGGTGTCAGTGTGGGCTTATGTAGCGTATAGGCGCGGCTGACTAGCGAACCCGTGGTTCCTCTAGGGCTAGTAGCAGGCTAATTCGCGTGGCGCGGCTCATGGGTCAGGAATCTAGCACGAAAGCCTATTGATGCAAGCCGCGCTCGTCGGGCTCGTCGGTGCTGGTGGAGATCACGGAAACCGGCTTGCCCTTGGCCTTGCGCCAGGCATAGATGACATAGCCCGACAGGCCGTAAACGCAGAAGGCACCGAAGAGAACGCGCGATGGGTCCAGCGCCGCCAGGCCTATGCCCAGCATGATGACGACCAGCACGACGAAGGGCACGGAGCGCCTTCTGTCGAAGACTTTGAAGCTGTAGAACGGAGCATTCGTCACCATCGAAAGGCCGGCGAACAGCGTCACGCCATAGGCCGCCCAGGCCACCCAGCTGCCGGGCTGCACGCCGGTGTAGCTGGCCTGGTCCACGACGGCCCAGATGAAGCCGATGACCAGCGCCGCCGCTGCCGGGCTGGGCAGGCCCTGGAAGAAGCGCTTGTCGACGACGCCGATGTTGACGTTGAAGCGCGCCAGGCGCAGCGCGGCGCCGGCGATGTAGACGAAGGCCGGGATCCAGCCCGGCTTGCCCATGTCCTTCAGCGCCCACATGTAGACGATCAGCGCCGGCGCGGCGCCGAAGGCCACCATGTCGGACAGGCTGTCCATCTGCTCGCCGAAGGCGGACTGGGTGTTGGTCATGCGCGCGACGCGGCCGTCCAGGCTGTCCAGGATGGCCGCGGCAAAGATGGCCACGCAGGCCACCTCGAAGCGGCCGTTCATGGCCATGACGATGGCGTAGAAGGCGCTGAAGAGCGCGCCCAGCGTGATGGCATTGGGCAGCGCGTAAATGCCCTTGCGGCGGGGGCGGACGGCGAGGCTGGGCTCGTCGTCCTCGGAGGGATCAGGGGTCATGGGCCGCAGGATAGCGCAGCCACCCTGCTGACAAGCCCTGCCCGGCTCCTGTCTAGCATTCCACCGCCCCCAACACCAGGCCCAAGACCATGACCCGCAACGACTCCGCGCCCACCGACTTCGACTTCATCATCGGCGACTGGCGGGTGCAGCACGAGCGGCTCGACGCGCGCCTGAGCGGCTGCACGAGCTGGACGCGCTTCGACGGCCGCAGCACGACGCACAAGATCCTGGGCGGCTGGGGCAACGTCGAGGACAACCTGCTGCAGTTGCCCGCCGGCCCCTACCGCGCCGCGGCGCTGAGGTCGTTCGACCCGGAGCGCGGCGAATGGGCCATCTGGTGGCTGGACGGGCGCGCGCCGCATCAGCTGGACGTGCCGGTGCGCGGCCGCTTCACCGAAGGCGTGGGCCTTTTCTACGCCGACGATGAACTCGACGGCCGGCCCATCCGCGTGCGCTTCACCTGGCACGTGGCCGACGGTGGGCAGCCGCGCTGGGAGCAGGCCTTCTCGGCCGACGGCGGTGACAGCTGGGAAACCAACTGGCGCATGCGCTTCATACGCGCCGACGTCTGAATGAGAAAAGGCCGGCTCCTCGCGGCACCGGCCTTCTCAGGATCGCTGCGCCAGGCGCTTGATCAGTTCTTGGCCTTGTCGACCAGCTTGTTGGCCTTGATCCAGGGCATCATCTCGCGCAGCTTCTCGCCGACCTGCTCGATGGGGTGCTCGGCGGTCAGGCGGCGGCGGCTGATCAGCGTCGGGGCGCCGGCCTTGTTCTCCAGGATGAAGGACTTGGCGTATTCGCCGGTCTGGATGTCCTTCAGGCACTGGCGCATCGCGTTCTTCGTCGCCTCGGTGACGACGCGCGGGCCGGTCACGTACTCGCCGTACTCGGCGTTGTTCGAGATCGAGTAGTTCATGTTCGCGATGCCGCCCTCGTAGATCAGGTCCACGATGAGCTTGAGCTCGTGCAGGCACTCGAAATAGGCCATCTCGGGCGCGTAGCCAGCTTCCGTCAGCGTCTCGAAGCCGGCCTTGATCAGCTCCACGGCGCCGCCGCACAGCACGGCCTGCTCGCCGAACAGGTCGGTCTCGGTCTCTTCACGGAACGAGGTCTGGATGATGCCGGCCTTGCCGCCGCCGTTCGCGGCCGCGTAGCTCAGCGCCAGGTCGCGCGCCTTGCCGGTCTTGTCGGCGTAGACGGCGATCAGGTGGGGCACGCCGCCACCCTGCTTGTAGGTGTTGCGGACCGTGTGGCCCGGAGCCTTGGGGGCGACCATCCAGACGTCCAGGTCTTCGCGCGGCTGCACCTGGCCGTAGTGCACGTTGAAGCCGTGGGCGAAGGCCAGCGACGCGCCCTGCTTGATGTTGGGCTCGACTTCCTTCTTGTAGACGTCGGCGATCTGCTCGTCGGGCAGCAGGATCATGACCACGTCGGCCGTCTTCACGGCTTCGGCGATCTCGGCGACCTTCAGGCCCGCGCCTTCGGCCTTGGACCAGGACGCACCGCCGCGACGCAGCGCGACGGTGACCTTGCAGCCGCTGTCGTTGAGGTTCTGCGCGTGGGCATGGCCTTGTGAGCCGTAGCCGATGATGGTGACGTTCTTGCCCTTGATGAGGCTGAGATCGGCGTCCTTGTCGTAGTAGACGTTCATGATGGGTCGCTCCAGGAAAAAACTGTGGGTGTGTGGGGGGTGAAGACGGATCAGACGCGCAGGATGCGCTCGCCGCGGCCTATGCCGCTGGCGCCGGTGCGGACGGTCTCGAGGATGGACGCGCGGTCGATCGCATCGATGAAGGCGTCGAGCTTGCCGGCGTCGCCGGTCAGCTCGATGGTGTAGGTCTTCTCGGTCACGTCGATGACGCGGCCGCGGAAGATGTCGGCGGTGCGCTTGATCTCCTCGCGCTCCTTGCCGACGGCGCGCACCTTGATGAGCATCAGCTCGCGTTCGGTGTAGTTGCCCTCGGTCAGGTCCACGACCTTGACGACCTCGATGAGGCGGTTGAGGTGCTTGGTGATCTGCTCGATGACGTCGTCGCTGCCCGTCGTCACGATGGTCATGCGCGACAGCGACGCGTCTTCGGTCGGCGCGACCGTCAGGCTCTCGATGTTGTAGCCACGGGCCGAGAACAGGGCCACGACGCGCGACAGCGCACCCGGCTCGTTCTCGATGAGCAAAGCGATGATGTGTTTCATGGGGATCGTCCTTCGCGCTCTTCGGTGGCCGTGGCGGTAACCACGGCACCTTGGCGGCGGGTTCGAATCGTTGAAGAGGACTGCCGTGGATAGGCTGTGTTCGTCATCCGCCGCCGGTCTCGACGAGGGCGGTAACCCTCGCCGAAGCCTGCGGCTTCAGTCGCTCACAGGTCTTCCGACCCCAGCAGCATTTCCGAGATGCCCTTGCCCGCCTTGACCATGGGCCAGACGTTCTCGGTCGGATCGGTGCGGATGTCCAGGAACACGGTGCGGTCCGTGAGCCGCATCGCCTCCTTCAGCGCGCCTTCCACGTCACCGGGCTTCTCGACCAGGATGCCGACGTGGCCATAGGCCTCGGCCAGCTTCACGAAGTTGGGCAGCGCGTCCATGTAGCTGTGCGAGTAGCGGCCCTCGTAGTCGAGCTGCTGCCACTGCCGCACCATGCCCAGGTAGCGGTTGTTCAGCGAGACGATCTTGACCGGCGTCTTGTACTGGAAGCAGGTGGACAGCTCCTGGATGCACATCTGGATGCTGCCTTCGCCGGTGATGCAGAACACGTCCGACTCCGGCTTCGCGAGCTTGATGCCCATCGCATAGGGCAGGCCCACGCCCATGGTGCCCAGGCCGCCGGAGTTGATCCAGCGGCGCGGCTCGTCGAACTTGTAGTACTGCGCGGCCCACATCTGGTGCTGGCCCACGTCCGACGTGATGTAGGTGTCGCGATCGCGGGTCAGCTTCCACAGCGTGTCGACGACCATCTGCGGCTTGATGACTTCGCTGGAGTCCTTGTAGACCAGGCAGTCGCGGCGGCGCCAGTCGTTGATCTGGCTCCACCAGGCATTGATCGCGTTCGCATCCGGCCTGGCCTGGGCCTCCTTGATCTGGGCGATCAGCTCCTGCAGCACGTCCTTGACGTCGCCGACGATGGGAATGTCCACCCGCACCCGCTTGGAGATCGACGAGGGGTCGATGTCCACATGGATGATCTTGCGCTCCACCGAGCCGAAGTGCTTGGGGTTGCCGATGACGCGGTCGTCGAAGCGCGCCCCCACGGCCAGCAGCACGTCGCAGTGCTGCATGGTCATGTTGGCCTCGTAGGTGCCGTGCATACCCAGCATGCCCAGGAAGCGCGGGTCGGTGCCGGGCATGGCGCCCAGGCCCATCAGCGTGTTGGTGCAGGGGAAGCCCAGCAGATCCACCAGCTGACGCAGCTCCGCCGAGGCCTCGCCGAGGATGACGCCGCCGCCGGTGTAGATGTAGGGTCGCTTGGCCTGCAGCAGCAGCTGCACGGCCTTGCGGATCTGGCCGCTGTGGCCTTTGCGCACCGGGTTGTAGGAGCGCATCTCGATGCGCTCCGGATAGCTGAACGCGGTCTTGGCCAGCGACACGTCCTTGGGGATGTCCACCACCACCGGGCCGGGGCGGCCGGTGCGGGCGATGTGGAAGGCCTTCTTCAGCGTGACGGCCAGGTCGCGCACGTCCTTGACGAGGAAGTTGTGCTTGACGATGGGACGGGTGATGCCCACCGTGTCGCATTCCTGGAAGGCGTCCAGGCCGATCGCGGGCGTCGGCACCTGACCCGTGATGATGACCATCGGGATCGAGTCCATATAGGCCGTCGCGATGCCGGTGATGGCATTCGTGACGCCGGGGCCCGACGTGACCAGCGCCACGCCCACCTCGCCGGTCGCGCGGGCGAAGCCGTCGGCGGCATGGACGGCGGCCTGCTCGTGGCGCACCAGCACATGCTGGATGCTGTCCTGCTTGTACAGCGCGTCGTAGATGTAGAGCACCGCGCCACCGGGGTAACCCCAGAGATGGCGCACCCCTTCGGCCTGCAGGCAGCGAACGAGGATCTCGGAGCCATTGAGCTCCGCGGCGGGGGTATTAGGGGAGGAGGAAGGCGACTGCGCCTGGGGCGCGCGCTTCGTTTCCGCGGCAGACATGTCCATTTTCGAACCTCTGTGAATTTCTCTAACGAAAAACCATTGGTGCCCCTCTTCTCGCCCTCGTGAGGCGGATTCGGAACCTGCGCGATCTACCGATGGGGCCCCGGTCGGGCGGCCACGGTGAGAGCTTTGACTCTTTGTGCGAACAGCCATTATGCCGAGGGAAATCGGCCGAGCCTTCGTATCAGACGAATGCCATAATCCGCGCTGCCGCCTGGACCCGCTGCTCAAGCCTTGGCCACAGACAAAGAACTCAACGAATTCCTGCGCACCGTGGACCGCCGCGCCTTCAAGCGCACGGCCTACCTGGTTCGAGACGACGATGCCGCCCTGGACATCGTGCAGGATGCCATGATCAAGCTGGCCGAGAATTACTTCGACCGCCCAGCGGCCGAGCTTCCGCTGCTGTTCCAGCGCATCCTATCGAACGCGACGATGGATCATTTCCGTCGCCAGAAGACGCGCAACGCCGTCATGACCAATTTGTCGGACTTCGAGGGCGGCGATGGCGACGGCGATTTCGACCTGCTGGAGATTCTGGAATCCCGGGACGGCGCCCTGGGCGCCGCCAGCGCGGCCGACGAGGTCAGCCGGGCGCAAATCTTGCAACGCATCGAGGTGGAGGTCGAACAACTGCCGACGCGTCAACGCGAAGCCTTCCTGTTGCGTTACTGGGAGGAACTGGATGTAGCCGAGACCGCTTCCGTGATGGGCTGCTCGGAGGGCAGCGTCAAGACGCATTGCTCCCGAGCGGTGCATGCATTGGCGAAAGCGCTCAAGGCCAAGGGGATCACGCTATGAAGTCGCCGTATTTTTCTGTCAGGTCCGCCGAGTTGGACGCACGCCTTGATGCCAGCATCAAGCGCTTCGGCCTGCGTGTCGCCGCCGGCCTGACCGAGCGCAGCGACGCGCTGTCCCACGATGTGACCGAACGCCTGCGCTTCGCCCGCGAGCAGGCGCTTGCCCGCGCCGCCCAGGCGCGCGCCGCCGCCAGCGCCACCGCGAAGGCCAGGCCCCAGCTGGTCGCCAGCCCCGTCGTGGTGCAGAACGGCGCCAGCCTGGCCTTGGGCGGCGGGCCTTTCGGCACCACCGGTGGCAGCCGCGGCCTCTGGGCCATGCTGATCTCTGCCCTGCCCATGCTGCTGCTGGTGGCCGGCCTGCTGCTGATGCAGCAGGGCCAGGAGAACGAGCAGATTGCCGCGGCCGCCGAGGTGGACACCGCGCTGTTGAGCGACAGCCTGCCCCCCGCCGCGTTCACCGACCCGGGCTTCTCGGAATACTTGCGAGATGCGGAAGAATGACCGCATGCACATGATCCGAGCCGCGTCGACGCTGCCCGCTGTACTCCGCCTTTCGATGGCCCTGCTGCTAGTCGCAGCGGGGTTTTCTGCTTTTGCGCAGGAGGGCGAGCCGGCCTCCGCCCCCGAGCCCGCCGTCAGCGCCGTCGCACCGCCGCCGCCGGCCCAGCCCGCCTCCAAGCCGCGCCAGCGCTCCAAGCCGGTGACGCCTTCGGCGCTCAGCGTGCCGCCGGCCAACTGGAGCGAGCTCACGCCCAAGCAGCAGGCGCTGCTGGCGCCGCTGGAGCGCGACTGGTCGGAGATCTCCGACACGCAGCGCAGCAAGTGGCTGAGCGCCACCCCGACGCTGGCCACCATGTCCGGCGAGGAAATCAAGCGCGTGCACGACCGCATCCGCGACTGGACCTTCCTGAGCGGGTCCGAGCGCTTGAACGCCCGCATCAGCTTCCAGGTCTCCAGGCAACTGACCGCCGAGCAAAGGCAGGCCCGCTGGGAGGCCTACCAGGCCCTTCCCGCCGAGGAGCGCAAGGCGCTGGCGGAGAAGGCCATGGCCCGTCGCCAGGCCCTGGCCGTGGCGCCTGCCCGGGCGGCCACGCCGCCGGCCAATCAGCCCAAGTCCCGCGTCGCCCCGGTGCCGCCCCGGCTGATGCCGCCTGCCCTGGTGACCAGCACCCTGGTGCAGGCCAAGCCCGGCGCCACCACGGTGCTCATCACCCGGGAACTCGCCCAGGCTCGGGGCCAGGCCAGCGCTCCCGTCAGGTTGTCCGACCCCAAGTTGCTGGACCCCCACACGCTGCTGCCCCTGCAGAAGGCGCTGCCAGCGTCCGCACCGCGGCCATGACGGCGCCGCTGCAGATCGAGGCCGCGCCCCCGGGCCTGGCCAGGCGCCTCGCGGCCTTCTTCTACGAAGGCGTGCTGCTCTTCGGCGTGGTCTTCTTCACCGGCTTTCTGTACTCGGTGCTGACCCGCCAGCAGCATGCGCTGGAGGGCCGCGCCGGCATGGGCCTGGCCCTGTTCACCGTGATCGGCCTGTACTTCATCGGCTTCTGGACCCGTTCGGGCCAGACGCTGGCGATGAAGACCTGGCATCTGCGCGTCGTCGACCTCCAGGGCCGGCCGCTGGGCTGGCGGCGCGCGCTGCTGCGCTACCTGTTCAGCTGGCTGTGGTTCCTGCCGGCGCTGCTCAGCGTCTGGGCGCTGGGTCTGCACGGCGGTGGCGCCATCGCCACCAGCCTGATCGCCGGCATCGCCGCCTATGTGCTGATCGCGCGACTGCATCCGCAGCGACAGTTCCTGCACGACGCGATCTGTGGCTCGCGCGTCATCACCCAGCTACCGCAGCGCTCATGAGCAACCCCCACAAGGGCCGCACCGGCCTGGATCGCATCATCCATGCCGCCGGCTATTCCTGGGCCGGCCTGAAGGCCGCCTACACCGGCGAGAGCGCCTTCCGGCAGGAGACCTGGCTGTGCGTCGTGGCCGCGCCGCTGACGTTCTGGCTGGCCAAGACCTGGGAGCAGGCCGCGCTGCTGCTGGGGTCGCTGCTGCTGGTGCTCATCGTCGAGCTGCTGAACTCGGCCGTCGAGGCCGTCGTGGACCGCGTGTCCTTCGAGCGGCACGAGCTGTCCAAGCGCGCCAAGGACATCGCCAGCGCCGCCGTGCTGATGGCGCTGCTGCTGGCCGCCGGCATCTGGGGCGCCGCGGCCTGGCAGCACCTGCGCTGAGCTGCGACAGTCGGGGCCCATGCTGCCCCGTGGTTTCACGCTGATCCCCTGCCGGTTCGCCGGCATCCAGGCCGTCGCGGCCGACTCGGCCCTGGCCTTCGGCCGGCACATTCATGACGAGTTCGGCATCGGCCTCATCGAACGCGGCGCGCAGAAATCGGCCAGCGGGCGTGGCGTGGTGGAGGCGGCCGCGGGCGACGTCATCACCGTCAACCCCGGCGAAGTGCACGATGGCAAGCCGCTGGCCGCCGACGGTCGACGCTGGCGCATGCTGTACGTCGCCCCGGCGCTGCTGCTGGACGCGGCCGACGACATCGCACCCGGCGCGGCCTTCGAGTTCACGGCGCCCGTGCTGCGGGACGGCGCGCTGGCCGCGCGCTTTCGGGCGCTGTTCGACGCGGCCACGGTCGGCGAGGAGGCTCTGCGCACCGAAACCGGCCTGCTGGCCCTGGCGGCCGGGCTGCTGAGGCCCGCCACCTCGCGCGTGGCGGCCAACGCGGGCGTGGCGGTGGCGCGCGAACGCATGGACGACGACCCGGCCGCCGACGCGACGCTGGCCGCGATGGCCGCCGGCGCGGGCCTGAGCCGCTACCAGTTCCTGCGCGCGTTCACGCGCCTGACCGGCCTGCCGCCGCATGCCTACCGGCTGCAGCGCCGCCTGCAGCGCGCCCGCCGGCTGGTGCGCGCCGGCCTGCCGCTGGCCGAAGCCGCCGCGGCCAGCGGCTTCGCGGACCAGAGCCACATGACGCGCTGCTTCGTGCGCAGCTACGGCCTCACGCCCGGCGCCTGCGCGCGGCGCTGAAATTCCGTTCAAGACGGGCCCGCGCGGGCGCCTCAGCATGGGCGCACCTCAAGGAGCGCCTGCATGAACCTCGAATTCCTGACCGTTTCGCTGCTGGTCGTCGCCTCGCCGGGCACGGGTGCGGCGGTGGCCATCGCCACCGGCCTGTCACGCGGCGCGCGCAAGGCCGCGGTCGCGGCCCTGGGCTGCACGCTGGGCATCCTGCCCCATGTGCTGGCCGCCGTGACCGGCCTGGCCGCGCTGCTGCATGCCAGCGCCCTCGCCTTCGAGGTGGTGAAGTACGCCGGCGTGGCCTATCTGCTCCACCTCGCCTGGCTGACGTGGCGGCAGCAGGGCGTGCTGAAGATAGAGCCCGACGGCGCCGGGCGCTCGCGTGCTTCGAACTGGCAGGTCGTCCGGCACGCCGTGCTTGTGAACCTGCTCAACCCCAAGCTGTCGATGTTCTTCCTGGCCTTCCTGCCGCAGTTCATCGCCCGGGACGAGCCGGCGCCGACGCTGGCGATGCTGCAGTTGTCGGCCCTGTTCATGGCCATGACCTTCGCAGTATTCGCGCTCTATGGCGCCTTTGCGGCGCGCCTGCGCGAGCGGGTGCTGGGCAGCCCGCGGGCGATGGCCTGGTTGAGGCGAGGCTTCGCGGCCGGCTTCGTGGCGCTGGGGGCGAAGCTGGCCCTGGCGACGCGTTAGACGGCGGCCTCGTCCGTCTCGCCGGTGCGGATGCGGATGACCTGCTCCACCGGCACGACGAAGATCTTGCCGTCGCCGATCTTGCCGGTCTTGGCGGCCTTCAGGATGGCGTCAATGCAGCGCTCGACCTCGTCGTCCTTCACAACCACCTCGACCTTGACCTTGGGCAGGAAGTCGACGACGTACTCGGCGCCACGGTACAGCTCCGTGTGGCCCTTCTGGCGGCCGAAGCCCTTGACCTCGGTGACCGTCAGCCCCGAGGCCCCCACCTCGGCCAGCGCTTCGCGGACCTCGTCGAGCTTGAAGGGTTTGATGATGGCGGTGATCTGCTTCATGACGGGCTCCGGTTGACGTCTGCCAGTTTACGCACGGAACCTGGACGTGATGGGATAGCGCCAGTCCCTGCCGAAGCCGCGGTGGGTGATGCGTATGCCCACCGGCGCCTGGCGGCGCTTGTATTCATTGATCTTGATCAGCCGCGTGACACGCTCGACGTCCTCGGGCTTGAAACCGGCCGCAACAATTTCGGCGATGGACTGGTCCTGCTCCATGTAACGGGCCAGGATGGCATCCAGCACCTCATAGGGCGGCAGGCTGTCCTCGTCCTTCTGGTCGGGGCGCAGCTCGGCCGACGGCGGGCGGGTGATGATGCGCTCGGGAATGATCTCGGGGCCCTGCGCATTGCGCCAGCGCGCCAGCCGGAACACCAGCGTCTTGGCCACGTCCTTGATGACGGCGAAGCCGCCCGCCATGTCGCCGTACAGCGTGCAGTAGCCGGTGGCCATCTCGCTCTTGTTGCCGGTCGTCAGCACGATGCTGCCGAACTTGTTGGACAGGGCCATCAGCAGCGTGCCGCGGATGCGCGCCTGGATGTTCTCCTCGGTCGCATCCGGCGCCAGGCCCTGGAACTCCCGGGCCAGCGTGGCGTTGAAGGCGTCGAACATGGGCACGATGGACATCTCGTCGTAGCGCACGCCCAGGCGCCGGGCCATGTCGCGGGCGTCTATCCAGGAGATGTCGGCCGTGTAGGGCGAAGGCATCATGACGCAGCGCACCTTGTCGGCGCCCAGCGCGTCCACCGCGATGGCCAGCACCAGCGCCGAGTCAATGCCGCCCGACAGGCCGATGAGGGCGCCGGGGAAGCCGTTCTTGCCCAGGTAGTCACGCACGCCGGTGACCAGCGCCTGCCAGACCTGGGCCTCGTACTCGGGCAGCGGCGCGATGTCGCCCGCCAGGCGTCCGCCCTGCAGCGTCAGCAGGGCCAGTGCCTCCTGGAACATGGGCGCGCGGGCGGCCAGGCTGCCATCGGCCTGCACGGCAAACGAGGCGCCGTCGAACACCATCTCGTCCTGCCCGCCCACCAGGTGGGCGTAGAGCAGCGGCAGGCCCACGGCGCGGGCGCGCTGGGCCATGTGGGCTTCGCGCTCCTCGACCTTGCCGATGTGGAAGGGCGAGGCATTGATGACGCACAGCAGCTCGGCGCCGGCGGCGCAGGCGGCGGCGGCGGGCTCGTCGAACCAGGCGTCCTCGCAGATCAGCAGGCCGACCCGGGTGCCCTTCACGTCGACGACGACGGCCTCCAGGCCGGCATCGCGGCCCGAGTCGAAGTAGCGGCGCTCGTCGAAGACCTGGTAGTTGGGCAGCTCGCGCTTGGCATAGCGGGCGACGACGCGGCCGCCGGCCAGCACCGAGGCCATGTTCAGGCAGGGCGGCAGCGACCAGCTGCGCTCACGCGCCACGCCACCCTCGCGTGCCTGCGGGTGGCCCACGACGACATGCAGGCCCGCGCAGCCCGCCAGCTCGGCCGCGATGCGCTGCAGCTGCTGCTCGCAGCCGGCCAGGAAGGCCGGGCGCAGCAGCAGATCCTCGGGCGGATAGCCGCACAGCGACAGCTCCGGCGTGACCAGCAGATCAACCCCGGCCGCATGCGCCGCGCGCGCTTGGGCAATGATGCGGTCCGCGTTGCCCACCAGATCGCCGACGACGACGTTGATCTGGGCCAGGGCAATCTTCAAGGGCGAGGACATGGGCGACAGCAGTTCAGAACACGAGACCGGCATTGTCATTCGGGTCGACGACTCACCGCAGGCACTGCCCGAAAACCATTGGGACGCGCTGCTCGCGGCCCAGGCGCGGCCCACGCCCTTCATGCGCCTGGCCTATCTGCGCGCGCTGCACGCCAGCGGCAGCGCCGTGGCGGCCACGGGCTGGCAGCCGCAGTTCGTGTCGCTGTGGCGCGACGACAGGCTGCTGGCGGCCTGCCCGGCTTACCTGAAGTCGCACAGCTACGGCGAGTACGTGTTCGACTGGGCTTGGGCCGACGCCTACCGCCGCCACGGGCTGAGCTACTACCCCAAGCTGCTGGTGGCCGTGCCGTTCACGCCAGTGCCGGGCAGCCGGCTGCTGGCCGTGGACGACGCGGCGCGGCGGCTGCTGGCCCAGGCGCTGCGGGCGCTGGCGAGGGAGACCGGAGCTTCGTCGCTGCATGTGCTGTTCGGCGACGACGCCGACCAGGCCGCGCTGGCGGCCGCCGGCTGCATGGCCCGCAGCGGCGTGCAGTTCCACTGGACGGCCCAGGGCGATGCGGACTTCGGCGCCTTCCTGGCCCGGCTGCAGCGCGACAAGCGCAAGAAGATCCAGCAGGAGCAGCGCCGCGTGCGCGAGGCCGGCGTCGTCTTCGAAGCCCGCGAGGGCCGCGACATCAGGACCGAGGACTGGGACTTCTTCTACCGCTGCTACCAGCAGACTTACCGCGAGCATCGCAGCACGCCGTACCTGAGCCGGGACTTCTTCGCCCGCATGGCCGGCGACATGCCCGAGCACTGGCTGATGCTCACGGCGCGGCAAGGGGATGAGCGCGTCGCGACGTCGCTGATCGCGCTGGACCCGGCCCGCCGCGCCGCCTTCGGCCGCTACTGGGGCGCGGTCCGGCCCATCCCCTGCCTGCACTTCGACGCCTGCTACTACCAGCCGCTGGCCTGGTGCATCGCCAACGGCTACCAGCGCTTCGAGGGTGGTGCCCAGGGCGAGCACAAGATGGCGCGCGGCCTGATGCCCACGCCCACCGCGTCCAGCCACTGGCTGGCCCACCCGGCGTTTGCGGATGCGGTGCAGGACTTCCTCGCCCAAGAGGGCACCGCGATGAGCGGCTACCTGGACGAGCTGCAAGAGCACGCGCCGTTCAAAAAACAAAACGCCGCGGATGCGGCGTTCTGAAGGGCGTGGAAACCGGGCTCAGGCCTTGGCGTAGTTCGCCATGCCGTCGGTGATTTCCTTCTTGGCGGCTTCGGGGCCTTCCCAGCCCTTGACCTTGACCCACTTGTTGGGCTCCAGGTCCTTGTAGTGCTCGAAGAAATGCTGGATGGCCTTCAGGCGCATCGGGTTCACGTCCTCGATCTTCTCCCAGTGGTTGTACATGGGCAGGATCTTGTTGGTGGGAACGGCCAGCAGCTTGGCGTCGCCACCGGCCTCGTCGTCCATCATCAGCACGCCCAGCGGGCGGCAGGTCACGACGACGCCGGGCGTCAGCGCGAACGGGGTGATGACCAGCACGTCCACCGGATCCCCGTCATCCGCCAGCGTCCTGGGGATGTAGCCGTAGTTGCAGGGGTAGTACATCGGCGTGGTCAGGAAACGGTCGACGAACAGCGCCCCGGACTCCTTGTCGACCTCGTACTTGATCGGGTCGGCGTTCATCGGAATCTCGATGATGACGTTGAACTCGTCGGGCGCCTTGGCGCCGGGGGTCACGTTGTGCAGGCTCATGGTCGTCGTTCTGGGGTCAAGGAAAACCCGCATTCTACGGAGCCTGCTGGGCTTGGGGACGGGCCCGCGCCGGGGCGAGTTGCCGGGCGAGACAAGGCGCAGGCGAGGCGCGTGCCGGTGGCACGCGACGAGCGTGCAACGCCGGATCGCCCGGCAAATCGCCCCGGCCCTCCGGGTTGCCCCTGAAAGCAGGCTGATCCGTCGTTGCAAATGCTCGCGATACCCCCGGTATCGCTCCGCTTTGCGCCTAGGCTGAGCCTGCTTTCAGGGGCAACGCGGACCCGTCCCCAAGCCCAGGAGGCTCCCATGGGTAAACGCTCCCCTTACAGCCCGGGGGCCGCCCTTAAGCTCCGCCGCGCAGGCCCCGGCAGCCCGCTCGGGGCCCTAGATCACACGCACCTGAGGAGACTTTTTCATGTCGACGGAGATGGCGCTGTATTTCGCGCTGGCCTGCGGCCTCGCGGCCGTTCTTTATGGCTTCATTCAACGAAGCTGGATCCTGAGCCAGGACGCGGGCAATGCCCGCATGCAGGAGATCGCCGCGGCGATCCAGCAGGGTGCGGCGGCCTACCTGGGGCGGCAATACCGCACCATCGCCATGGTGGGGGTCGTGCTGGCCGTCGCCATCGCGGTGTCGGGGCTGGGCACGACGACGGCCATCGGCTTCGTCGTCGGCGCGGTGCTGTCGGGCATCTGCGGCTTCATCGGCATGAACATCTCGGTGCGTGCCAACGTGCGCACCGCGCAGGCCGCGTCCAAGGGCATAGGCCCGGCGCTGGACGTGGCTTTCAAGGGCGGCGCCATCACCGGCATGCTGGTGGTGGGCCTGGGCCTGCTGGGCGTGGGCGGCTTCTACCTGGCCATAGGCGGCGGGCATGACAGCACCGCGCTCAAGCCCATGCTGGGCCTGGCCTTCGGCTCGTCCCTGATTTCCATCTTCGCCCGCCTGGGCGGCGGCATCTTCACCAAGGGCGCCGACGTCGGTGCCGACCTGGTCGGCAAGGTCGAGGCCGGCATTCCCGAGGACGACCCGCGCAACCCGGCCGTCATCGCCGACAACGTGGGCGACAACGTCGGCGACTGCGCCGGCATGGCGGCCGACCTGTTCGAGACCTATGCCGTCACGCTGATCGCCGCGATGGCCCTGGGCGCGCTGATGGTGACCGGCAGCAGCTCGCTGGCCGGCGTGGTCTACCCGCTGGCGCTGGGCGGCGTGTCCATCATCGCCTCCATCATCGGCTGCCTGTTCGTCAAGGCCAGCCCCGGCATGAAGAACGTGATGCCGGCGCTGTACAAGGGGCTGATCGTGGCCGGCCTGCTGAGCCTGGTCGCCTTCTTCTTCGTCACGCGGGCCATGTTCCCGGGCGAGGTGCAGCTCGCCGGCGGCGCGACGACCAACGCCATGGCGCTGTTCGGCGCCTGCGCCGTGGGCCTGGTGCTGACGGCCGCCATGGTCTGGATCACCGAGTACTACACCGGCACGCAGTACCACCCGGTGCAGCATGTGGCGCAGGCCTCCACCACCGGCCATGGCACCAACGTCATCGCCGGCCTGGGCGTGTCGATGAAGTCCACCGCCTGGCCGGTGCTGTTCGTCTGCGCGGCCATCTACTCGGCCTACATGCTGGCCGGCCTGTACGGCATCGCCGTCGCGGCGACGTCCATGCTCAGCATGGCCGGCATCATCGTCGCGCTGGACGCCTACGGCCCCATCACCGACAACGCCGGCGGCATCGCCGAGATGAGCGAACTGCCCGACAGCGTGCGCGACGTCACCGACCCGCTGGACGCCGTGGGCAACACCACCAAGGCCGTCACCAAGGGCTATGCCATCGGCTCGGCCGGCCTGGCCGCGCTGGTGCTGTTCGCCGACTACACGCATGCGCTGGAGTCGCGCGGCATGCATGTGGACTTCAGCCTGTCCGACCACAAGGTCATCCTGGGCCTGTTCATCGGCGGCCTGATTCCCTATCTGTTCGGCGCGATGGCCATGGAGGCCGTGGGCCGTGCAGCCGGCGCCGTCGTCGTGGAGGTGCGCAAGCAGTTCGCCGACGGCGCCATCATGGCCGGGCAGCGCAAGCCGGACTACAGCGCCGCGGTGGACATGCTGACCACCGCCGCCATCAAGGAAATGATCCTGCCCTCGCTGCTGCCGGTGGCCGCGCCCATCATCGTGGGCCTGGTGCTGGGCCCGGCCGCGCTGGGCGGCCTGCTGATGGGCACCATCGTGACCGGCCTGTTCGTCGGCATCTCCATGTGCACCGGCGGCGGCGCCTGGGACAACGCCAAGAAGCTGATCGAGGAAGGCTTCAAGGACGACAAGGGTGTGGTCCACAAGAAGGGCTCGGAGGCACACAAGGCCGCCGTCACCGGCGACACCGTGGGCGACCCCTACAAGGACACCGCCGGCCCGGCCGTGAACCCGCTGATCAAGATCATCAACATCGTGGCCCTGCTCATCGTGCCGCTGCTGCCGATGACGGCCGGCAGCCATGCGCCGCAGCCGGCGCAGGCCAGCGCCACCGCGGTGGCGCCGGCCGCACCGGCGGCCAGCCTGAGCGAGACGCCGGCCTCGACCGCATCGCAGTAACAGCCGGGTAAATCCGGTACGGAACGGCCCGAGAAATCCGCATTTCCGGGCCGTTCCCGCATCTGGCGCGGGCAGAATGACCGCCCATGGCGAGCATGGCGATCACGAGGCACGAGCTGACGCGAAGGCGCGAACAACTGCAGGTGCTGCAGCGCTATCTCGCGGAGCTGGAGGCCGACCACGACGGCGCCCGCGCCAAGCTGCTGGGTTTTCGCCAGCGCTACCTGGAAACGCTGGGCCCGCTGATGCGCGAGCTCGACGAGCTGGAGGCCCAGCTGCACCGGGCCACGGCGCTGCTGTCCGAGGCGCTGCGGCGCCAGGGCGTGGAGGTGCCGGTGCCGGCGTCGCCGCGCGCCAAGGCCTGGCCCGACATCCCGGCCCTGCCGGACGCGACGCCGCTGCCGCCCGAGCCCACCGGCCCGCTGACCGACCTGCCGCCGCCCAGCCTGAAGACGCTGTACCGGCGCGCGGCCATGCGCTTTCACCCCGACCTGGCGCCCTCGGGCCCCGAGCGCGAGGTGTGCGAGCAGCGCATGATGGTGGTCAACGAGGCCTACGCCAGCGGCGACCGCCACCGGCTGGAGACGCTGCTGCTGGCGGCCGGCGAACTGCCCGAAAGAGTGATTGGCGGCCCGGCCGACGCGGTGCGCGCCTGGCTGGGCCTGTGCGAGCATCTGGTGCAGGGCCGCATCCGCATCGTGCAGGCGCAAATGGCGCTGCTGCAGGCCCAGCAGATGCATGAGCTGCGCATCGCCATCGAGCGCGCCGAGGCGGGCGGCATGAGGCCGCTGGACATCATGGCGGCACGGCTGCGCGCCCAGATCGCCGAGCGCCGCCAGGAGCTCTACATCGGCGAGCGCGTGGGCGGCGACGCCGGCCTGGCGGCGGACTTCCTGCGCAAGCACCACCAGCGGCTGGCTTGAGCGCCGCGCAGGCCCGGCCTCACTGCTCGCCGTTGGTGACTTCGTCCCCCGCCACTGCTCTACATCGGCGAACGCACAGGCGTCCAAGCGGGCCTGGTAGCAGACTTCCCGCACAAGCGGCACCAGCGCGTCATGGGGCCGGGCAGCCCTGATGAACCGGGCCGGCTTCAGGAGTCTGGCCCGTTTTGCACTTCCGGGTCAGTGCTGGGCACGAGGTTGAGCATGCCCCCTTTGGCGTCGACCTGTGCGAACAACAACACCACGCCGCGAGTGGTGTATGCGTCGGGGGCCCAACTCACGGACAACGTGTCCACATAGCCGTCGGCGGTCTCCTCGCGCTTGGCATAGAGATTGTTGTACGGGGCCAGCGCCGGATCATGCCCCAGCGTCTTCACAGTGGCCCCGACCAAGCGCAGCGCCACACCAGACACGGGAACCTCCGTGAATCGGAACTCAAGGTTCCCCGCCTTGCCGGCGGCGGTCGTCGTAGTAAGTACCGTGTCTTCAGGCACTGCCACGCCGTTGCCGTCGGTATACGCGCAAGCAGCAAATCCATTCGCGGTACTGCTCACAGTCACGGTGTACGGAGGGATATAAGTAGCCATCATCAATAGTCTTTCATTGGCGCCACCACATCTTCAACGCGAGCATGCGCTCAACGCCCGCGCTGTGCGGACAGCCATGCCTGGGCTGCCACCATGTCCGGCGTGGGCGCTGCATCGGCGCGAATGCAGTTCTGCACCGTCAGCCAGCTGCGCGTCAGCCCGGCATGAACCTGCCGCCAACCGTCTCGGCTGCCCAGCAACTCCGCCGCTCGCGCGCACCCTTGCATTGCCTCACGCTCGCCAGAAACTCTAAGCGCGGGCCCGCTCAAAGCCAGACGCACGGCAGCGTCGAGCAGCTGCAAATCGTGCGGACTGCGCGTTCGAGCTGATTGAATGGCGGACGCGGCCTTCGCCAGGTGCTCCGCGAGCTCAGCGCAGGAGCCGGCCGTACAGCCACTGGCGGTAGCCATCTGAAGCAACCCGGCCTGCCGTACAAGAAAAGACTCCGGCGCCCCCTTGCCGCCACGCAGCGCCGCCAGTTGGGCCAGCAGTTCCAGCGTGCGTCTGGACCTCACGTGGACGGGCTGCTCATCGTGAAACAGGGCCAACGCCTCCGTGTACAACTGCCCCAGCAGCCAGGTCTGGTTGCTCGGATCAGCCTGGACCAGACGCCGTGCACCCGCACGCGCGGCCTGCAGGTGATCAAATGCCGCGGGCAACAATCCCATGTCCAGTTCCAACTCGGCCAGCCTGAGTTGCATGTCGGCCTGCTTCTTCAGCCAGGCAAGGTCATCCGGGCGAGCTGCACGGACCGCTTCGATCTTCTCCAGCCCCTGCAGATACGACGCTCGCGCGCTGCGCAACTGGCCAGACTGCGTCAACACGTTCCCCAGCCAACTGATCGTGTTGGCGACATCGCCCTGCAGGTCGGTGCGATCGGGCTTCTGCACAAGCGCCGCTGTCTTTGCCTCGAGCGAAGAGCGAAACAGCTTCTCCGCCTCCCCCAACCTACCGCGGAGCAATGCCAGTGAGCCAAGGTTGGTCTGGGCATAAGACACCTCCAGCAGGGCGTCCGAGTCAGCAGGACTCCGCTGACGCCAACGCTCAGCAAAATCTCGATAGGACAGCCAAGCATCCTCCTGGGCATCGAGGCGGCGCTGCAACCGCGCCACCTCGCCCTGCCAGAAAGCAATGGCTCCACGAGTGCGGTACCAGCTGACCACCAACGCCTCGTCCGACGGTTCGTCTTGCACCAGCTTTTGCGCCGCAAGCAAAGCCTGCAAAGCGTCGTCAAACTCGGACTTGGCCACGCGGACCTCGGCGATCACGGCAAGCGCCCTTGCGCGCTGCAGCCTCGTATGAGCATCGGCATCGGGTTGCCGCTCCAGCAGCGCCTGTGCCTTGCTGCCCACTCCGTCCAGCAACTCCAGCCGGCCGATCGGCCGAAGCTTATCGGCGAGCTCGCCCAGCATATAACCCAACAGGTCTTCGGCCTGCTGGCGCCGCGCCTGGGCCTGGTGCTCGGCGGCCTCGGCGCGACGGGCCTGCAACAGGCTGGTGGCGGTGGACGCCAGCAGCAGCAGCACCGCGGTCGATCCGGCCGCCACGGCGAGCCGGTGGCGGCGCACGAAGCGACCCAGCACATAGAGCCGGCTGTCCGGTCGAGCCCCAATGGGCTCATGGGCCAGCCAGCGCCGCAGGTCGCCCGCCATGGCCTCGGCATTGACGTAGCGCTCGGCCGGCTGCTTCTTCAGCGCCTTGGCGACGATGGTGTCCAGGTCGCCGCGCAGCTGGCGGGCCTGGCGCGCCGACAGCGCATCACCGCCCTGCCGCGCCGCGTCCGACAGCCGGCGCGGCACCTGCTCGACGACGGCCTTGAGCAGGTCCAGCCGCATCGCCGTGTCGGCGGCCGTCGGATGGCCGCCGCCCAGCAGCTGGTAGAGCAGCACGCCCAGCGCATAGACGTCCGTCGCCGTCGTCACCTCGGTCTGCTGCACCTGTTCCGGCGCCGCGTACTGCGGCGTGTAGGCATGGCCGGCCAGCTGCGTGAGCTCGGTGCGGGCCTGACCCTGGCCGGCATCGTCCAGCAGCTTGGCGATGCCGAAGTCCAGCAGCTTCACCTCGCCGTCGCGGGTGACGAGGATGTTGCTGGGCTTGAGGTCGCGATGCAGGATGAGCCGGGCATGGGCATGGCCCACGGCGGCCAGCACGTCGAGGAAGAGGCGCACCCGGGCCTCGACGTCCAGGCCCTGCTCGCGGCAGTAGGCATCGATGGGCTGGCCGTCCACATACTCCAGCACCAGATAGGGCTGGCCCTGCTGGACACCGGCATCCAGCAGCCGGGCGATATGCGGATGGGACAGGCGCGCCAGGATCTGGCCCTCGCGCGCGAAGCGGCCGGCGTCGCCCGCGGCGAACAGCCCGGCGCGCAGGAACTTCACGGCCACGCGCCCCTCGAAACGACCGTCCGCGCGCTGCGCCGTCCAGACGCTGCCCATGCCCCCCTGGCCCAGCTCGCGCTCCAGCCGGTAGGGGCCTATGGCCATGCCTGCGGTGATGGCGGCGTCGTCGAGATGCAAGGCCTCGGCCACCGGGCGATCCAGAAAGCCCGCGTCGTTCAGCGCCTGCTCCTGCGCCAGCAGCGCGCGCAGCTCGTCGGCCAGTGCCGGGTCCTGCGCCGCCAGCGCGTCCAGGTGCAGCGCGCGCTCGGCCTCGTCCAGGTCCAGCAGGTCGTCCAGCAGCGGGCTCAGCGCCAGCCAGCGTTCCTTGGTCGATGCGGTCATGTCTTGAGGCTCATCGAGAGGAACAGCCTGGCCTTCTGCCAGTCGCGCTGCACGGTGCGCTCGGTCACGCCCAGCGCCTGGGCAATCTCCTGCTCCAGCAGGCCGCCGAAGTAGCGCATCTCCACGACCTGGGCCAGCCGCGGCTCCAGCGCTGCCAGCTCGTCCAGCGCCTCGTGCACGCGCAGCACATGCTCCTCGTCCTGTGGCGCCAGCTCGGCAACGGCGGTGCTCAGGGTCAGGACCTGCGCGCCGCCGCCGCGCCGCTCGGCCCGCCGCGCCCGCACCAGGTCGATGACCACGCTGCGCATGGCGCGCGCGACATAGGCCAGGAAGTGGTGGCGGTCCGGGAACTCCGCCCCCGGCGCGCGCTCCAGGCGCAGCCAGGCCTCGTGCACCAGGGCCTGGGTGTCCAGCAGCGTGAGCTCGCCCGAGCGACGCAGGTGGCTGCGCGCCAGCCGCCGCAGCTCGGCATACAGCCCGGCCGTGACCCGGTCCGCCGCCGCACGGTCACCGGCCTGGGCCGCTCTCAGCAATAGGGTGATCTCTTGCACCGGCCGCACTCTAACGGCCACGGCAGCCGGGGCGGGGCATGGCAAACACAGGCTTGCGCCCGGCGGGAAACTTTTTTTTCGCGCCGATGTCGGGTTGGCGGGCGCGGCCGCGTTTCAGCTTGTGAAGGCTCGCATTGCGCCAGCGGCGCCAGCAGGCCGCCGCGCTTGGAACCATCCTGACCCCCATGTCCGTCACCTACCTCGTTCCGCACAAGCCCCTCCCCACAGGCCGTGACGCCTACACGCCCGGGCCGCCGCGGCTGGCGTCGCTGGCCGAGCTGGCCTCCCACCTGTCGCGCCGCCTGGTGCTGTGCCGGCGCGCCGGCGAACAGCTGGCCATGCTGTGGATAGAGCTCGACCCCATGCCCTCGACCACCTCCGAGGAGCCGGGCGTGACGGAAGAGCTGATGCGCACGGCCAGCCTGCGCGCGCGCAACCGGGTGCGCAGCACCGACGAGGTGGTCCAGGTGGGGCGGCAGGGCTTCGCGGTGCTGCTGCCCGGCGCGGACGGCCAGGCAGCCGGCATCGTGGCGCTGCGGCTCAGGCAGACGCTCCAGGGTGCCTACGAGCTGGAAGGCCGGCTGACCCACCTGGCCGTGGCCACGGGCGAGGCCGTGTTCCCGGAGTCCGGCACCACGGGCAACGATTTGATCGAGGCCGCGCAGCGCAGCCTGGCGATGCCGCGGGAGGCTTGAACGGACCTGCCTCATGCCGCCCGGCCTGCATGCCGGGCGTCGTTCGCGGCGCGTCAGACGGCGCGCGGGCGCCGTCTTCGGTCGCCGCTCACACCTCCAGCCATTCCTTGCGGATGTAGGCGTTGGCGCGCAGCTCGGCCGGGCTGCCTTCGAAAACGATGCGGCCGTGGCCCATCACATAGCAGCGCTCGGAGATCTCCAGCGCGATGGCCAGCTTCTGCTCGACCAGCAGCACGGCGATGCCGCGCTCCTTCAGCGCCTTCAGGTATTCGGCCACCAGCTCGACGATTTTGGGCGCCAGGCCCTCGGTGGGCTCGTCGATCATGATGAGGTCGGGGTCGCCCATCAGCGTGCGGCACAGCGTCAGCATCTGCTGCTCGCCGCCAGACAGCACGCCGGCCTCGGTGTGCTGGCGCTCCTTGAGGCGCGGGAACATCTGGTACATGTCCTCGAAGCTCCAGCGCGGCCCGGACTGTTGGCCCCCAGTCTCGGCGCGAGGCGCCGAGCCGCTCCCCGAGGGGGTTTGGGGCGCTCGGGAGCGGCCCAGCGCGCCCCAGTTCCGCGTCTTCTCGCCCAGCATCAGGTTCTGGTGCACCGTCAGCTTGGGGAAGATGTCGCGGTTCTCTGGCACATAGCCCAGGCCCAGGTGGGCGATCTCGTAGGCCTTGCGGCCCACCAGTTCCTGCCCGCCCCACAGCACCGAGCCCTTGGTGTCGACCTGGCCCATGATGGCCTTCACGGTCGTCGAGCGGCCGGCGCCATTGCGGCCCAAGAGGCTCACGATCTCGCCGGGCCTGACCTCCATGCTGACGCCGTGCAGCACATGGCTCTTGCCGTAGAAGGCGTGGACGTTGTCCAGCTTGAGCAGTCTTGCTTGAGTCATGCTGCCTGTTGCTCCGCAAGGACCGACCCCAGATAGGCCTCCTGCACCCGCGCATTCGCCCGCACCGCGTCCGGCGTGTCGAAGGCGATGACCTCGCCATAGACCAGCACCGCGATCTTGTCGGCCAGCCCGAACACCACGCCCATGTCGTGCTCCACCGTCAGCAGCGTCTTGCCCACGGTCACGTCGCGGATCAGCTGGATGAAGCGCTGGGTCTCGCTCTTGCTCATGCCGGCCGTGGGCTCGTCCAGCAGGATGACGCTGGAGCCGCCGGCGATGGTGATGCCGATCTCCAGCGCCCTCGCCTCGGCATAGGTCAGGTTCATGGCCAGCACGTCGCGACGCTTGTCGAGCTTGATCATCTCGAGGATCTGCTCGGTGCGCTCGTTGGCATCGTCCAGCCCGGCGAGGAATTTCCAGAACGCGTAGCGGTGGCCCAGGCTCCACAGCACGGCGCAGCGGATGTTCTCGAACACGCTCAGCCGCGTGAACAGGTTGGAGACCTGGAAGCTGCGCGACAGGCCCTGCCGGTTGACCTCGTAGGGCTTGCGGCCGTCGATGCGCTGGCCATGCAGCAGGATCTCGCCCGAGGTGGGCGCGAAGCGGCCGCTGATCAGGTTGAACAGCGTGCTCTTGCCCGCGCCGTTGGGCCCGATGATGGCCACGCGCTCGCCGGCCTGCACGGCCAGCTGGGCGCCGCGGATGATCTCGCTCTTGCCGAAGCTCTTGCGCACGTCGCGCAGTTCAAGCGCGTAACTCACAGGGCTTCCCTTCGCTTGATCTCTTTCTCGATGTCTTCCTGGATCTCGCCCCACTCCTGCACGTAGCGGCGACGCACCAGCTCGAACAGGGCCGCGCCGACGACGATCAGCAGGCCCGCGCCGAACCAGGCGTCCAGGCCGGCGCTGTTCAGCGTCGCGCCCATGAAGCGCAGCTCCGGGCCCAGCGCCTCGTTGAGCTGGCGGTGGTAGACCATCTCGATCATGGTGGCCGCGCCCACCAGGGCCGCCAGCGCCGTGCCGGCCAGCGCGAGGTAGGAGGTCCACAGCTGCTTCAGCTTGCCGAAGGCCGCGACGCGCAGATTCATCAGGATCAGGCTGGCAAAACCGCCCGGCGCATACATGACCATGAAGAGGAAGATCAGGCCCAGGTAGAGCAGCCAGGCCTTGGTCAGCTCCGACAGCAGCACGCCGCAGATGACCATCAGCACGGCGCCGATGATGGGCCCGAAGAAGAAGGTCGCGCCGCCCAGGAAGGTGAACAGCAGATAGGCGCCGGAGCGCGACGCGTGCAGCACCTCGCCGTTGACGATCTCGGTGTTGATGGCGCCCAGCCCGCCCGCGATGCCGGCGAAGAAGCCCGAGATGGTGAACGCCATGAAGCGCACCCAGTGCGTGTTGTAGCCGACGAATTCGACGCGTTCGGGGTTGTCGCGCACCGCGTTGAGCATGCGGCCCAGCGGCGTGCGCGTCAGCGCGAACATGGCCGCCGTGCAGATGAAACAGTAGACGGCCACCAGATAGTAGACCTGGATCTGCGGCCCGAACGTGATGCCCAGCACCGGCTGGCCGATGACGCGGTTGCTGGACACGCCGCCCTCGCCGCCCGAGAACTCGGGCAGCATCAGCGCCAGTGCAAAGACCAGTTCGCCTATGCCCAGCGTGATCATCGCGAACGGCGTGCCGGCCTTCTTGGTCGACACATAGCCCAACAGCGCCGCGCACACCAGGCCGGCGACGCCGCCCACCAGCGGCACCAGGCTGACGGGCAGGCCCAGCGTGCCCGCGCCGGCCATGTTCAGCGCATGGATGGCCAGGAAGGCGCCCATGCCGCTGTAGACGGCATGGCCGAAGCTCAGCATGCCGCCCTGGCCCAGCAGGATGTTGTAGGCCAGGCAGGCGATGACGCCTATGCCCATCTGCGTCAGCATGGTCTGGGCCAGGCCGCTGGTCCAGATGTGGGGCGCGACCAGCAGCATCAGCGCGAACAGGCCCCAGACGAACCAGCGCCCGACGTTGAGCGGCTTGAAGTGGAATTCCTGGGCCTTCATCAGTCCTCCCGGGTCCCCAAGAGGCCCTTGGGCCGGAAGATCAGGATCAGCACCATCAGCAGATAGGGCAGGATCTGGGCCACGTCCTTCAGCGCCAGGCGCAGCACCGGGTAGCCGGGCGTGTCGGGCGTGACCGTCAGGCCCAGCGCGGTCAGCGCCGAGGCCAGCGACGCATCCACCGTCAGCGGCAGCGTCTGCAGCAGGCCGATGACCAGCGAGCCGACGAAGGCGCCGGCCAGCGAACCGATGCCGCCCACCACCACCACCACGAAGATGATGGAGCCGACGATGACGGCCATGTTGGGCTCGGTCACGAAGGTGATGCCGCCGATGACGCCGGCCAGCGCCGCCAGCGCGCAGCCGCTGCCAAACACCAGCATCAGCACGCGCGGCACGTTGTGGCCCAGCGCCTCGACCATCTCCGGATGGGTCAGCGAGGCCTGGATGACCAGGCCCACGCGGGTGCGCGTCAGCAGCAGCCAAAGGCCCAGCAGCATCAGCAGCGCCACCAGCATCATGAAGGCCCGCGTCAGCGGGAAGGTGGAGCACAGCGCCGCCGTGCACAGCTCCGGCGCCGCCTTGCCAAGCGCGAAGGACAGGCCTTGCGCCGGCGACGAGATGATGGTGAAGGCCGACCCCTGCAGCAGCTCGGGCGGCGTGAAGGGCACGGCCGTGCGGCCCCAGACCAGCTGCACCAGTTCCAGGATCACATAGGACAGGCCGAACGTGATCAAGAGCTCCGGCACATGGCCGAACTTGTGCACGCGGCGCAGCGCCAGCCGCTCAAAGCCCGCCCCCATCAGGCCCACGGCCAGCGGCGCGGCGAGCAGCGCCGGCCAGAAGCCGACGACGCCCACCAGCGAATAGGCGACGTAGGCACCCAGCATGTAGAAGCTGGCATGCGCGAAGTTCAGCACGCCCATCATGCTGAAGATCAGCGTCAGGCCCGAGCTGAGCATGAACAGCAGCAGCCCGGACGACAGGCCGTTCAGCAGGTTGATGAAGAGTTGGTCCAATGCCCGGCCCTCGTTTGAACATCTGCCGGGTTGGTTCGGATGGCGTCGCGAGCGGGCCGAGGTCGAGTCCGAGGCGCGCAGCCGTACTCCCGTACGGCGAGCACCACGGGCCCGAGATCGGCTCGCGCAGCAGCCAGACGAATCAACCCGGACGCTTCATCTGGCAGGACGTGGGCGTCGACGACACATAGCTCTCGTACTGCTTCACCGGCACCAGCGTCATGCCGGTGTTCTCGGGGCTGTAGGGATACTTGGCGTCGGCCTTCTGCCAGACCGAGATGTACAGCGCCTGCTGCAGCTGGTGGTCGGTCTTGCGCATCGTGACGTCGCCGTTGAAGCTCTTGACGGTCAGCCCCTCCAGCGCCTTCGCGACCTTGACCGGGTCCGTCGACTTGGCGTTGGCCATGGCCTGGCTCAGCATCAGCAGGATGTGATCGGCGCTGAGCGTGTACATGTCGTCGTTGAACCTGGCCTTGAACTCGTTGGCCAGCTTCTGCTCCTCGCCGCCCATGTTGTAGTGGCTGTAGGCCACCTGATAGACGCGGCCCGCGCCGCCGGTGCCCAGCGCCGTGGGCGTGCCGGTCACGCCGGTGTAGTAGGTGAAGAACTTGCCGTTGTAGCCGGCCTCGTTGGCGGCCTTCACGAGCAGGGCCAGGTCGGAGCCCCAGTTGCCGGTGATGACGGTGTCAGCGCCGCTGGCCTTGATCTTGGCGACATAGGGTGCGAAGTCGCGCACCTGGGCCAGCGGATGCAGGTCCTCGCCGACGACCTGGACGTCGGGGCGCTTGCGCGCCAGCATCTCCTTGGCGTACTTGGCGACCTGATGGCCGTGGGCATAGTTCTGGTTCAGCAGGAAGACCTTCTTGACGTCGGGCTGGTCCTTCATGAAGGTCGTCAGCGCCTCCATCTTCATCGACGTGTCGGCATCGAAGCGGAAGTGCCAGTAGTTGCACTTGCTGTTCGTCAGGTCAGGGTCCACCGCCGAGTAGTTCAGGTAGACCACCTCCTTGCCGGGGTTGCGATCGTTGTACTTGCTGACCGCATCGCTGAGCGCCAGCGCCACGCTGGAGCCGTTGCCCTGCATCACATAGCGTATGCCCTGATCGGTGGCGGCCTTCAGCAGGTTCAGGGTCTCGGCGGGGCTGAGCTTGTTGTCGAAGGGCACGATCTCGAACTTCACGCCGGCCGGGTTGCCCTTGTTGAACTTCTCGGCCAGGAACTGGAAGGTCTTGACCTGGTTCTGCCCCACCGGCCCCATCAGGCCGGACAGCGCGTCGATGTAGGCCAGCTTGACCGTCTCGCCCTTCTGCGCCTGGGCCGCGCCGGCGGCCAGCGCCAGTGCCGCGGCAGCCGCCAGCGTGCGCGCAACGCGCGAAGGGAGGCGGGCCGAAGTGATGTCGAACATGCTTGTCTCCTGGTGGTGGCTTGAATGTGAACGGAAGTTAATGCAGCCGGGCCGCGCGCAAGTCCCGGGCTTTCCCCAGACGCCGGCTGGCTCAGGCGGTGGGGAGCTTGTGGTGCAGGAACTGGTCGCGCAGCTTGAGCTTCTGCACCTTGCCGGTGGCCGTGTGCGGGATCTCGTCGACGAACACCACGTCGTCGGGGATCTGCCACTTCGCGATGCGGCCCTCATAGAAGGCCAGCAGTTCCTCGCGCGTCAGCGCCGCGCCGGGCTTCTTCACGACCACCAGCAGCGGCCGCTCATCCCACTTGGGATGCTTGGCCGCGATGACGGCCGCCTCGTTCACGGCCGGATGGGCCATCGCGATGTTCTCGAGGTCGATGGAGGAGATCCATTCGCCGCCGGACTTGATGACGTCCTTGCTGCGGTCGGTGATCTGCATGAAGCCGTCGGCGTCGATGGTGGCCACGTCGCCGGTGGGGAACCAGCCCGGCTCGCCATCCACGCTGACCAGCGGCGACTCGTCGTGGTTGTAGTACTGGGCGATGACCCAGTGGCCGCGCACCACCAGGTTGCCGGAGGCCTGCCCGTCCCAGGGCAGCGAGCGGCCCTCGTCGTCGATGATGGCCATGTCCACGCCGTAGATGACGCGGCCCTGCTTCTCCAGCAGGCGCTGCTGCTGCTCGCGTGGCAGCGCCAGCTGGCGCGTCGTCAGCTTGGACAGCGTGCCCAGCGGCGACATCTCCGTCATGCCCCAGGCATGGATGACCTCCACGCCGTAGTCCTCCTGCAGCGACTTCATCATCGCCGGCGGGCAGGCCGAGCCGCCGATGACGGTGCGCTTGAAGCTGGAGAACTTCAGGCCGTTGGCCTTGACATGGTTCAGCAGGCCCAGCCAGACGGTGGGCACGCCGGCGCTGAACGACACCTGCTCGCCCTCGAACAGTTCGTACAGGCTCTTGCCGTCCAGGTGCGGCCCGGGCAGCACCAGCTTGAAGCCCACCAGCGCCGCGCTGTACGGCAGGCCCCAGGCGTTGACGTGGAACATGGGCACGACCGGCAGCACGACGTCGCGGCTGCCGCAGTCCATCGCGTCCGGCAGCGCGGACGCATAGGCATGCAAGACGGTGGAGCGGTGGCTGTAGACGGCGCCCTTGGGGTTGCCCGTGGTACCGGAGGTGTAGCAGATGCTGGACGCGGTGTTCTCGTCGAAGCGCGGCCAGTCGTAGCGGCCGTCCTCGGCGTCCAGCAGCTCGTCGAAGCACAGCAGGTTGGGGATGGCCGTGGTCGCCGGCATGTGGGCCCGCGAGGTCATCAGCACGAAGTGCTGCACGCTCTTCAGCAGCGGCGCGATCTTCTCGACCAGTGGCAGGAAGGTCGCGTCGAAACACAGCACGCGGTCCGCCGCGTCGTTGGCGATCCAGACGATCTGCTCGGGAAACAGGCGCGGGTTGATGGTGTGGCAGACCAGCCCCGAGCCCGAGCTGCCGTAATAGATCTCGAGGTGGCGGTGGCCGTTCCAGGCCAGCGTGCCGACCCGGTCGCCGGGTTGGCAGCCCAGCCGCGCGAAAGCCTGTGCGGCCTGGCGCGAGCGGCGTGCCACCTCCCGCCAGTTGCTGCGATGCAGGTCGCCCTCGACCCGCTTGCTGACGATCTCGGTCTCGCCCGAATGCCGCTCGGCGTGCTTCAGCAGCGACGAGATCAGCAGCGGTTCCGACATCATTCGACCCATCAAAGCCATGCGTGTCTCCTGGCGGTCTTATCGGCCCAGTCTAGCCCCCGGGCCCGCCCCCCAGCCGTCACAACCGCGACCCTCGCCCCCCGGGGAAACACCCAGGCCAGCGAGGCCAACCACCCCCTCACTAAACTGCCGCCATGGATTCTTCTAGCGGCCTCGCCTGGACCAACCGCTTCGCCGATCTGGGGCCCGACTTCTTCACCGAATTGCCGGCCCAAGGGCTGCCCGACCCGCACTGGGTGGCGCAAAGCCCCGACTGTGCGCAGCTGCTGGGTTTGCCGGCCGACTGGGCCGCGCGGCCCGATGCGCTGGCCGCGATGTCGGGCAACACCCCCTGGCCCGCGATGCGGCCGCTGGCCAGCGTCTACAGCGGCCATCAGTTCGGCGTCTGGGCCGGCCAGCTGGGCGACGGCCGCGCGCTGTGGCTGGGCGAGGTCGACACGCCCGCCGGCCCGCTGGAGCTGCAGCTCAAGGGCGCCGGCCGCACGCCCTACTCGCGCCGCGGCGATGGCCGCGCGGTGCTGCGCTCGTCCATCCGCGAGTTCCTCTGCTCCGAGGCCATGGCCGCCCTGGGCGTGCCGACGACGCGGGCCTTGTGCATCACCGGCTCGCGCCTGCCGGTCATCCGCGAGAGCGTGGAGACCGCCGCCGTCGTCACCCGCGTGGCACCCAGCTTCATCCGCTTCGGCCATTTCGAACATTTCGCCCACCACGACCAGCTCGACGCGCTGCGTCGCCTGGCCAACTGGTTCATCGCCCACCATGCGCCCGACTGCGCCGACGCGCCCGAGCCGGTGGTCGCGCTGCTGCGCAAGGTGGCGCTGCAGACGGCCGACCTGGTCGCCCACTGGCAGTCCGTCGGCTTCTGCCACGGCGTCATGAACACCGACAACATGTCCATGCTGGGCCTGACGCTGGACTACGGCCCCTTCGGCTTCATGGACGGCTTCGACCCGGGCCATGTCTGCAACCACAGCGACGACCGCGGCCGCTACGCCTATGCGCGTCAGCCCGCCGTCGCGTTCTGGAACCTGCACGCGCTGGCCCAGGCCCTGCTGCCGCTGCTGCCCATCGACACCGACCAGGACGCGGAGGCCTCCGGCGAGCGGCTGCTGGAGGCGGTCGAGGCCTACCGCGACCGCTTCGCCGGCCAGATGCTGGCCCGCCTGCGCGCCAAGCTGGGCCTGGAGGGCGAGGACGGCGGCGACCAGGCGCTGGCCGACGACTTCCTGAAGCTGATGGCCGCCTCGCGCGCCGACTTCACGCAGAGCTTCCGCCGCCTGTCGCGCGCCCTCACCCAGCCCGAGCCGCTGCGCGACCTGTTCATCGACCGGGAGGCGCTGGACGCCTGGCTGCTGCGCTGGCGGGCCCGCGTCACGCCGGGCGCGCAGGCGCGCATGCTGGCCGTCAATCCGGCCGTCGTGCTGCGCAACCATCTGGCCGAGGGCGCCATACGCGCCGCCCAGCAGGGCGACTTCACCGAGATTGAACGGCTGCTGAAAGTTCTGGGCCGCCCGTTCGACGAACCGGCTCTCCCCAGCGACGCCGCCCTGCCGCCCGACTGGGCCTCCACCCTGGAAGTCTCCTGCTCATCATGACCGACAAGCCTCAGCACAGCTATCCCGTCCAGAAGACCGATGCCGAGTGGCGCGAGCAGCTCGATCCCATGCAATACCAGGTCGCCCGCCACGCGGCCACCGAGCGCGCCTTCACCGGCAGGTACTGGGACCATTTCCAGCCCGGCCACTACAACTGCATAGGCTGCGGCACGCCGCTGTTCGAGGCCGACACCAAGTTCGACGCCGGCTGCGGCTGGCCCAGCTACTGGGCGCCGGTCAACAGCGAGGTCATCGAGCGCGTGGTGGACCGCAGCCACGGCATGGTGCGCGTCGAGGTGCGCTGCAACCGGTGCGGCTCGCATCTGGGCCATGTCTTCCCCGACGGCCCGGAGCCGACGGGCGAGCGCTACTGCATCAACTCCGCCGCCATCGATTTCGTCGGGGACAATCCCGGGCCATGAAGCTACTGCTCGACTTTCTGCCGCTGATCCTGTTCTTCGCCGTCTTCAAGGGCGCCGAGGGCCAGCCCGATGCCGCGGCCGCATTCGCGACGCAGCATTTCGGCTTCCTGGTGCAGGGCGGCGTGGTCGGCCCGCAGGAGGCGCCGGTGCTGCTCGCCACCGTCGTGGTCATGGTCGCCACGCTGGCCCAGGCCGCCATCCTCAAGCTGCGCGGCAAGAAGATCGACCTGATGCTGTGGATCAGCCTGGCCCTGGTCGTGGTGCTGGGCGGCGCCACGGTCTGGTTCCACAACGAGACCTTCATCAAGTGGAAGCCCACCGGCCTGCACTGGGCGATGGCGCTGACGCTGTGGATCTCGCAGGCCTGGTTCGGCAAGAACCTGATCCAGGCCATGCTGGGCGCCGAGCTGCGCCTGCCCGACGCCGTCTGGCTGCGCCTGAACCGCGCCTGGGTGCTGTTCTTCGCCGCCATGGGCGTGGCCAACCTCTACGTGGCCTACCACTTCACGACCTCGGCCTGGGCCAATTTCAAGGTCTTCGGCGTCACCGGCCTGATCCTGCTGTTCACGCTGGCGCAAGGCCTGTACCTCGGCAAGCACCTGCCGCCGGACGAGGAGGGCAAGCCGTGATCGCCGACCTGATCGAGGCGCGGCTGCGCGCCGAACTGGCGCCCACCGAGCTGAGCATCCGCGACGACAGCGCCCAGCACGCCGGCCATGCCGGCGCCCGCGAAGGGGGCCACTTTCATGTGGCTGTCGTGTCGGAACGCTTTACGGGCCTGCAGCGACTGGCCCGTCATCGCCTCGTTTATCATTGTTTGTCCGACCTGATGCAGCGCGGCATCCATGCGCTGGCCATCGACGCCCGCGCCCCGGGTGAACGCTGAGCCGGGTCGAGCGTGATCGAACCGCGCGCCCCGTGCCGGGCGCGATTTTTTTAGCCTGAATCACAGTCCACTCATGAAGAAGTTTGCGCTTGCCGCCGTCGTTGCGGCCACCATCACGGCTCTGCTGCCGGCTGCCGCAACGGCGCAGAACATCGCCACTGTCAACGGCAAGCCCGTTCCCAAGGCGCGCGTCGAGACGCTGATCCAGCAGGTCACCAAGAGCGGCCAGCAGCAGCGCTCGCCCGAACTGGAAGCCCAAATCAAGGACGAGGTCGTGCGCCGCGAGATCTTCATGCAGGAAGCCGAGAAGCGCGGCATCCCTCAGAGCGCCGACTACAAGGCCCAGATGGAACTGGCCCGCCAGATGCTGCTGATCCGCGGCCTGATGGAAGACGCCAAGGCCAAGAACCCGGTCAGCGACGCCGAAGCCCAGGCCGAGTACGACAAGTTCAAGGCGCAGAACAGCGGCGAGGAATACCGCGCCCGCCACATCCTGGTGGAGAAGGAAGAGGACGCCAAGGCCTTGATCGAGAAGATCAAGGCGGGTGGCAACTTCGAGGAACTGGCCAAGGCCAACTCCAAGGACACCGGCTCGGCCCAGAACGGCGGTGACCTGGACTTCGCGAACCCGAACAACTTCGTGCCCGAGTTCAGCAAGGCCATGACCGCGCTGAAGAAGGGCGAGATGACGCAGGAGCCGGTGAAGAGCCAGTTCGGCTGGCACATCATCAAGCTCGAAGACACCCGTCCGGCCAGCTTCCCGGCCTTCGATGACGTCAAGGCGCAGATCAAGCAGCGCATCGAGCAGCAGAAGATGATCGACTTCCAGGAAGGCCTGATCAAGAAGGCCAAGACGGATTACAGCTTCAACAAGTAATCCCTGTCGCCGCAAAGAAGCCCGCCCTCCGGCGGGCTTTTTTCATGTCGCGAGGCGGCCGGCCTCGATGCGCAGCTGGCGGTCGCAGCGCGCCGCGATCTCGCGGTCGTGGGTGACCAGCACCAGCGTCGTGCCGGCCTCGCGGTTGAGCTCGAACATCAGCGCCATCACCGCGGCGCCGGTCGCGAAGTCCAGGCTGCCGGTGGGCTCGTCGGCCAGCAGCAGCGCCGGGCGCTGCACGAAGGCGCGCGCGAGCGCCACGCGCTGCTGCTCGCCGCCGGACAGCACGCGCGGGTAATGCCCGAGGCGCTCGCCCAGGCCCACGCGCTCCAGCATGGCCGCGGCCTGGTCGCGGGCGTCGCGCTCGCCGCGCAGCTCCAGCGGCAGCATGACGTTCTCCAGCGCCGTCAGGTTGGGCAGCAGCTGGAAGCTCTGGAACACGAAGCCCAGCTCGCGCGCACGCACCGCGGCGCGCTGGTCCTCGTCCAGCGTGAACAAGTCCTGGCCGCGCAGCTTCACGGTGCCGCTGCTGGGCGTATCCAGGCCCGCGAGGATGGCCAGCAGCGTGCTCTTGCCCGAGCCCGAGGCGCCGACGATGGCGACCGACTCGCGCGCGCTCAGCGTGAAGCTGATGTCATGCAGAATCGTCAGCTCTCCGGTCGCGTCGCGCACGCGCTTGGTGATCTGGTCAACTTGAACAAGGGTTTCGGGCATGTCGGGACTGCGGCGGCGTTGGCTGTTGGCGCACTTTAGCCTGGGGGTGATGGCCGGCTGGACGTCAGGGGCCGCCAGCCCGGCCCATGCGGCCGCCGCGGCGCCGGTCATCCTCGTCGTCGGCGACAGCCTGTCGGCCGAGTACGGGCTGCCGGCCGGCACGGGCTGGGTGGCGCTGTTGCAGGCGCGGCTGGCCCAGCAGAAGCAGCCGCACCGCGTCGTCAACGCCAGCATCAGCGGCGACACGACCTCGGGCGGCCGCAGCCGGCTGCCGGCGGCGCTGCGCACGCACAAGCCGGCCATCGTCATCCTGGAGCTGGGCGGCAACGACGCGCTGCGCGGCCTGCCGCTGTCCAGCACGCGCGACAACCTGCTGGCCATGGCGCGCGCCGCGCAGGCGGCCGGCGCCAAGGTCGTCGTCGTCGGCATGCAGGTGCCGCCCAACTACGGCAGCAGCTATGCGCGCGACTTCGAGGGCCTGTTCGCCGACGTGGCCAAGCAGACCCGGGCCGGCCTGGTGCCGTTTCTGCTGAAGGGCGTGGCCGACCGCGCCGATGCGATGGACTGGTTCCAGCCCGACCGCATCCATCCGCTGGCCAAGGCCCATCCGCGCATGCTGGACAACGTCTGGCCGGCGCTGCGGCCGCTGCTCGGCTAGGGGCACCACGACGCGGCAAGCTGCCGCGGCGTGAGCAGGCCCCGCGACTCAGCGCTCGGCCTGCCGCTCGTTGGGCCGAGCTTCGTTCTGCGGCCGCTCACGGCGCGCCGGCACGCCGTCCTGGCGACCGCGCTGCGGCCCCTCGTCGCGGGGCTGGGCCTGCTGGGGCTGAGGCATCTGCACCCGCGGCACCTCCATCTGGCGCTGCGGCTCGGGCATGCGGCGCCGCTGCTCCTCCTCGCGGCGTTGCTGCAGGTCACGCTGCTGCGCTTCGCGCTGCTGCTGCGCCTCCCGCTGCTGCATCTCGCGCTGCTGTTGGGCTTCGCGCTGCTGCATCTCGCGCTGCTGTTGGGCTTCGCGCTGCTGCATCTCGTCGCGGCGCTGCTGCGCTTCGCGTTGCTGTTGGGCCTCGCGCTGATGTTGCTGCTGTTGCTGCTGTTGCTGCGCTTCACGCTGCTGCTGCTGTTGCTGCTGTTGCTGCGCTTCACGCTGCTGCTGAGCCCGCCAGGGCATGTTGTCGCCCCCCCGCTGCGGTGGCGATTCCAAGCCGCCGGGCCGGGGCTGGGGCGGCGGCGCAGCCGGGACGCCGGGCTGCGCCGGCGGCACCTCGGGGCCGCGCGGGTCGCGGCGCAGCGGCAGCTGGCTGTCGCTGCGCCAGCCGGCGCCGGCCTCAGGGGCGCGC
>JAACZV010000001.1 GCA_009996515.1 Comamonadaceae bacterium | reverse complement strand
TTCAATGGTAGAACTTCAGCTTCCCAAGCTGACTACGTGGGTTCGATTCCCATCACCCGCTCCAAGTATTCAGTAAGTCATTGAATCGCTTGGCTCCTGTGGCCTGTCGGCCGCTGCGATCTGTGTGCCCCCAGTCCACTTGGGGAGTACACATGGGCTACGGCCACCACCTCGTCCGCCGCGAGAACGGCGTCTATGTCTGCCGCTTCGTTGTGCCGGAGTCGCTACGCAAGCGGCTCGCGCGCACGGAGATCAGGATCTCCACCGGGTCCTGGCATCGCCCGGCCGCGCTGAGCCGTGCCCAGATGATCGTTGGGGCCTGGCGAGCGTTTGTAGTCGAGTGCGGTCGGTTGGATCAGATCAAAGCTATTGAAGCGGCGCCCTTTTTCGCGGGCCATGGTGATGTTCTCTTGGTCCGTGCGGCGGAAGCTGTCGGCATGGACGCCAGCGAGCTGGCGAGCGCCGTGACAAACCGGGGCGGCAGTCTGATCGCAGTGGCTGCGAACTGGCCCGGCGCCGACGTGCGCGACGTGGACGATCTGGAGCGGGAAGACGGCGAGTACACCTGGGCGTCCGTTGAGGGGAGGGGAGAGCCCTTCACGTTCAATGGGCGCGTGCTGCTGGAGGAGCCGGCGGCGTTGCTCGACGATCTGCGGACCCGTGGGACACATCATCCCTATCGTGTTTCGGGCACCGGCCTGCGTGGACATGGCTTCGTCCAGCCACGGTCGGCCGCCCTCTGCATCGAGGACCTGTGGGTGCGCCAAGCCGATGTGGAGGGGCTACGGCTGCACTTCGTTCGCACGCACGCCCAGGCGGCCGCAGCGCGAGCGCAGGTGCACCCGGCGCCCATCGCGATGCCCGCACCGGCGCCAGCGCGAGCACGGGTGTCGGCGCTCGTCAGCGACTTCTTGTCGTCGAAGGGCACCCCTCAACTGACCGCGTCCCGGGCGAGCTGGAAGCCCGATGAGCTGGAGCGAAATCAGCAGAAGCTCAGGTGCTTCGTCGAGCTGCTTGGCGATCCAGCGCTCTCAGAGGTGGAAGACGGAGTCCTCGGTGAGCGTCTGGTACGGAAGTACATCGATCTGCTGAGGCGAATGCCTACCGGTCCACAATTGCGGCGAGCACGCCGGGAGACGGGCGAGGGCACTGCGCTGGCGCTCGTCGAATGGGCGGATCGTCATGAAGTCGATCGGATGCTGGACTCGACGGTGAACAACTACCTCATGAAGCTGTCCGAGTGCTTCGCGTGGGGCGTGGCCCGGCAGGTGATCAAACAGAACCCGCTGCATGGCCAGTTGAAGCAGGTCAGGCGGCTGCAGGTCCAAGCTGTTCGCGATGACGAACAGCGCCCGCCGTTGCCGCCTGAGGACCTGGAGAAGATCTTCGCGGCCCCATGGTTCGCCGCCGGGGGGGCGCCGGTGAATCGCAGCGGGAAGCCCAGCGGGCACTTCCGGCCCTTCTACTATTGGATCCCACTGCTCGCCCTGTACGCAGGCGGTCGCGCGAACGAACTGGCCCAGCTCTACCTGGAAGACATTGATGACGCCGATTCGGTCCCAAGCATCTGCTTCCAACTCACTCATCCGGATCAGATGGACGAGGATGGTCAGGCCGCCATGCGAGGTGATCAGTCGTTGAAGACCCGGAACGCACGCCGGGAGGTCCCTATCCACCCGCAACTGCTTGCGCTCGGATTCCTCGATTACGTCGCCGCGCTGCGAGCGGCCGGGCATCAGCGCCTGTTCCCCGAGCTGCGATACGACGCGCGGAAGGGGTACTCGAAGGACGTGGTCAAGTGGTTCAACGAGCGCTTCCTGGGAATCCAGCTGGGCATGGTCCGTGATGGAACGAAGACCCTCCACTCGCTGCGCCACAACTTCGCCACCGCACTCAAGGACCCCACGCCGCAATCACGGATCAAGCGGCAGCTGCTTGGGCACGAGCGCGGAGAGAACCTTGCGGACAAGCGCTACACGGGTGACGCCACTCGGTTGGAGGCACTGGAGGTTGTGCGGACGATCAGTGTCGACCTTCCGCCAACGTGCCGGTTCGACGCGCAGGCTGCCGTGCGAGTGCTCCAGCGAGTCCTTCGGTCGAAGGCCGCGAGTGACGAGTAGGCCGCTCGCTCCAGCCCCGAGCGGCACCCACCTGCGTGCCTCGGCATGGCCCAGTCGAATCGAGTTCCGTATGATCAGTGGGGATTTGGTGGTGCCGTGGACGGATGCCGCCTATCGCGGCTGATGAACTGGATCGGGGGGAGCCAGGAATGACCAGCGAGGTGCTGATCCTAAACAGAAGGGCTGCGGTGATAGCAGCGGACAGCGCCATCACTTCTTCGAGAGGGGCCTCCCAGCCTAGGTATTCCAAATCGGCGACGAAGATTTTCGATCTCACCGAGCACGGCTCGGTTGGGACTGCATTCTTTGGCAACGCGCTGCTTGACCTGGTGCCCTGGGAGCTGGCCATCAAGCAGTTCCGACGCCAGCTCGGCAAGACCGTGCTACCCAAGACGTCGGACTACCTTACTGCGCTGGTTCAGTTTCTGTCGGCCAATGAAGCCCTGTTTCCACAGACCCTTCTGGACCGCTTCACACAGCAGCAGTTCGACAGCGCTTTGCTCAAGATCGTGCAACTCGCCCGCGATGAGCAGGCTTCCATCTTCGACGTGGCCTTGCCGATTGGTGATCGGCAGATGCTATGGCGGACGGTCGCTCAGAAGTATCGGCAGCAGCTCAACGACAGCGGCGTGATGCCGTCGCTCTCCGCGGTGCATATGGACGCTGCCATTGCTGACGCTGATTGGACCGAGCGCTGTAGGCAGCAGTTGGTGGCGGTGTCGGACTTAGAGGCCATCGATCCCGCAGAGCTGGCGGAGTTGGCTCATCGGCTCCGGTATTGCCGCATTGACATGCTGCTGGCCAGTGCGGGAGTAATCGTGGTTGGCTATGGCGAGAGCGAGGTCTTCCCTGCCTACAGACAGATCGAGATGTACGGACATGTCGGCAATGAACTCGCCTACGTTGACGTGCGCGAGTTTCAGGTCTCGCACACCGATCACGCGATGATCCAACCGCTGGCGCAGACATCGATGATCGACATGTTCACAGATGGGTTCGGCTCGTCCTTACAGTCGATCATCGAGCGAGCCAGCCGGCGTTCCCTAGAAGCGGTGATCAGCGATCTGGATGCCAATGGAATTCAGGTTCCAGCCGGGCTGTCCGACAGCATCATTCAGTCTAGGCACGATGCCTTCATGCTGGAGTGGCGTAAGGAGAACTGGGCCAAGAACTTCACGCCGCTCGTGACCGTCATCGCGACGCTTGATGTGCAGGAAATGGCCCACCTTGCGGAAACACTTCTCGTGCTTGAGTCGCTCAAGGAGCGAGTAACCTCGCCCAGTGAAGAGGTTGGTGGGCCAATAGATGTGGCCGCCATCACAAAGAGTGAGGGGCTCGTTTGGATCAAGCGTAAGCACTACTTCGATAGCGCGATCAACCTGCGTTACAGCGCTCGTCTCCGGCAGGAATACGTGCCCTGAAGGATCAGTCATGGACGAATATCAAATTTTGGCGACCCCGCCTGCACAGCAAAAAGTCGAGATCAAGCACCTTGAGCGGCCGCTACCGGATTTCGCGTCGACGAAAGCGACCACCTATGCTGGGTTTGAGGCGGCTCGTCGTGAGGCGAGCGCGGTGATCGAGGCGACGCCGTTGGTGCGCTGGGCCAACGTCGAGTTCAACAAGGAGCGCTGATCTACTCCGGCTTCTAGCCCCCAGGGACTTCTACCGGTTCGAGCGCAGACCGCCAGGCCACAGCCGTTCCCGAGGCTATTCAGACGGCGGAGAAGGAGGGCTCTGCATTTCCATGTGGCGCTTGTTCATCTGTGCCTCGATGAATATTCTCAGGGCCTCGTGCAGGATTTCCGTGTCGTCCACTCCGGGACCAGCCAGTTCCCGTGCGGCCTCGAAGAGATCGTCATCGATCTCAACTTCCACTTCCATGCTGCTGGCCGTTCTCGATGAAGAGGGCGAAAGAGCGCGTAGCGGCGCCCGGTCGATATAAGCGAGTTGGCGCCATGGCAGGAAATGTTATGAGCGCTCGCGCATGTTGAACATCTTCGACGCTGCCGAACTTACAGAAATTCTGCCGAGCACAATACAAAGATGCCATGGCCTGCGCAGTCTTCAACCCGCGCGGTATGTGCTGAAGCTGTTCGGCACGATACAACAGGTTTCGAGTGAGGATTGACACTCAAAACCATAACCGTAACTCTCGGTAAGGCGGTATTCATCGTGGTGCCTGCGGCCTTCCCTCGCTGCTCGTCAACATGTGACGCGAAATCCTCTGCGGGGCAAAGATGCGAGGGATTCTCAGTGGGATTGTGCTGGATGCGCACGCTTCAGTCAGTGCACACGCCCTGTATTCAGACGGCCTGCAGGGCCCGTAGACATGCGTCCAAATACATACATTTGAGTATGCGCCTGTCCGGGACTGCAAGCATCTCAGCCTATAAGCAGGTCGCCAAAAGGCGGCGCCGACGACAAGAGCATGGCCCTCGCGCAATGCGATCAAACCTAAGACCAACGGCTTCCCTAGTGTCGTCTCAGGTCCGGACGGTCTTCCCACAACCGCTGAGCCTCTTGCAGCAGTTCGTCCGCCCATCGCTGAACCTTTAACCAGACCTCTCTCAGGTGGACCTGGAATAGGTTTTCATGGAGGAGCACGATCATCCGTGCCCTCTCGTCACCGGTGCGGGCTGCAAGGGCTGCGGCTATCACGTTTACGGTGGCTTGATTCAGTGGCGTCTCCACCCAGCAGTTCTCAATGATTTGCTGTATCTGCGTGTCCCAGTGCGGCATTCCCACGAGACATCGAACGCCGGTCACATACCATAGGATGGCATCGGCAAACCCAGCCCGGAGGTCCCATTCTTCCAACCGAGCTTCAGCGACCGCAATGCTGGCTTGCTGAAATCGCTGAGTGCAGTCCGCGATACCCTCACCAAGATAGGGGTGCGACATCTTCTCAATGCGCGCGGCAAGCCCCTTGGGCGTGCGCGGGATTTGGCAGACCATGGCGTTATGCCCTCGGGAATTTCAATATTCCGGCCATCGTCGCACGCGATTAATCTTCTTTCCATAGGGTGGGTACGCATTTGCTTTCGAAGAAGAGTTACTATCCTGGATGTTGGTTGGCAGTAATAAGTATGTAATTACTTATTGCCAGCAATCGGTATTGAGGCTCCTCCCTCGCCCTGAATTCGAATTTCCGATTTGGGCGGTGAGGGGTCTGGCAAGGTATGCCTTGTAGTCGCCGCGCCGGCCGCTCCACATGGATCAGCCGGCCAGCCTTCAACTCTCGGCGCGCGCGTAGTGAGCTGAACTACCATGCTAGGGGGCAGCTTCTAGGGAGGGGGCGGGCCAGCAGGACCATACCTGCGGACCGCGAGATCAGGCCACATGCCGACGCAGGCGACTTCATCTGCAAACTTCGCGTTCCTCGAACGTGATGATCCGCTGTTGGCGCAACTCGGGGCCTCAGCGGAGCGCTACTGCCATGCGGACCCGAATGCCTGCCTGTTGAAGCTCCGTCAGTTTGGAGAAGCGGTGGCTCAGCACGTGGCTGCAGTCCATGGATTCATGGTGGGTGGAGACCGCAGTCAGGCGGACCTGCTCACGGAGCTTCGCAGGCGCCAAGTGTTGGATGGCGATGTAATGTCCATGCTGCACTTGCTGCGAAGCCATGGCAACAACGGCGTGCACAACTTCCAGACCGAAGCACGCGGCGCTGCTGATGCTCTTCGCATCGCTCGGCAACTGGGCATCTGGTTCTACCGGGCGTTTCGCAATCCAGGGCCTGCTTTCAGGCCCGGCCCGTTCGTCATGCCGACCGTCGTCTTGTACGAGGACGTGGTGCGACGCCAAGCTGAGGATCTTCAGCGTCTGCAGGTTGCTCTTCATGCAGCGCAGGCGGAGGTGGAGTCCGAGCGTCAGCAGCGGCACCAAATGCAGGCTGTCGCGGAGCATCAGGCGGGTGAGCGGCAGGTGTGGGAGCAGCTCGCCCAGGCGGAGGAGGCGGAGCGCAAGCGGTTGCAAGCCGAATTCGATGCACGGATTGCTTTGCTGGCCTCCGACAGCCGCATGGAAGGGCTTGCCGGGACCGCTCTTGGTTTTGTAGCAGCCAACGAGAGCGCTGCGCAGGCGATGGCCCGCGCGACCCGGGAGATCGACCTGGATGAGACGGAGACCCGCACGCTCATCGATCGTCAACTGCGTGATGCAGGTTGGGAGGCGGACTCCACCGAGCTGCGCTTTGGAAAGGGCGTCCGGCCGGAGCGCGACCGATGCATGGCTATTGCGGAGTGGCCCACTGCCTCTGGCCCAGCTGACTATGTGCTTTTCCATGGTCTGCGGGCGATTGCGGTCGTTGAGGCCAAGAAGTTCAGCACGGACGTGTCAGCCGTTATCGGGCAGGCGGAGCGCTACAGCTTGGGGTTCAACTCGCTTCACGGTGGCGAGTTCGCGAGACCTCTGAACTGGCCTGAGGAGCAAGCTGCGAGCTTCGCTGGCTGGCCCGCTCAGGCAAGCGTCGTCGAGGGCGCTACGCACTACCGGGTGCCCTTTGTCTACGCAAGTAACGGGCGGGGCTACCACCGTCAGTTCGAGACACGCAGTGGCGTGTGGTTCAGAGACCTGAGGCGGTCCAGCAATCACGCCGGCGCGCTGGCTGGCTGGCATACGCCGGACGGCTTGTTGGCGCTGCTGGGTCAGGACGTGGATGCTGCTGAACGGCAACTCGCCGCGGAGCCCTTTGGATATCTGAACCTGCGTGACTACCAGGTGCGTGCGGTGCAAGCGGTCGAGGCGGCTGTCGCCCGTGGAGACCGCCAGGCGTTGGTCGCCATGGCCACCGGCACGGGCAAGACGCGCACGGTCATTGGCTTGATCTACCGCTTGCTCAAGGCACAGCGGTTCCGACGTGTCCTGTTCCTGGTCGATCGGTCATCCCTGGGTGAGCAGGCTCAGAACGCCTTCAAGGACGCCCGACTGGAGCAGAACCGGCGCTTCACCGAGATTTACGAGCTCAAGGAACTGGCCGACATCACCCCCGACGCCGCGACCAAGGTCCACGTGGCGACAGTCCAGGGCATGGTTCGGCGCCTGTTCGGCAGTGACGACACGGGCAGCATGCCCATCGACCGCTACGACTGCATCATCATCGATGAAGCCCACCGCGGCTACATCCTTGACCGCGAGATGGGCGAGGGCGAACTGCAGTTCCGCGATGAGGGCGACTACATCTCTGCCTACCGCCGGGTGCTGGATCAGTTCGACGCCGTCAAGATCGCGCTGACGGCCACGCCCGCGCAACACACCACGCAGATCTTCGGGAACCCGGTCTACACCTATACCTACCAGGAAGCCGTCATCGACGGCTGGCTGGTGGACCATCTCCCGCCCATCCGCATGCGCACGCTGCTGGCGGCCAATGGCATCCACTTCGACAGCGGTGAAACGGTCACGGTGCTCAACACGCTGGGCAGCTCCGAAGAACGCGTGCTGCCCGATGAGGTGGATTACGAGGTCGATCACTTCAACCGCCTCGTGCTGACGCCCGACTTCAATCGCGTGGTCTGCGAAGAGCTGGCCCGGCAACTCGACCCGTTTGGCGAAGAGAAGACCCTGGTCTTCTGCGCAAACGACCAGCATGCCGATCTCGTGGTGCGACTGCTGACCGACGCCTTGGAGCGCGAGCACGGTCCCGTTCATGCAAAGACCGTTCTGAAGATCACCGGCCGCGCTGACCGGCCCGACGAGTTGATCCGCCTCTTCAAGAACGAAGCGCTGCCGAAGATCGCGGTGACGGTTGATCTCTTGTCAACCGGCATCGACGTTCCCCGCATCGCGAACATCGTGTTCCTTCGTCGGGTGCGCAGCCGCATCCTGTACGAACAGATGCTGGGCCGGGCCACGCGGCTGTGCCCCCAGATCGGCAAGGAGTACTTCCGCATCTTCGACGCAGTGGACCTCTACGCTGCGTTGGATGCCGTCAACACCATGCGCCCGGTCGTGCAGAACGCCAACATTCCGCTGGCCCAGTTGATCCAGGAGCTGCAAGACCCCGCAGCGGCCGCCACCGTCATCGGCCTGCACCCCCGCACGCAGCAGCAGATCACCCACGCCGACCAGGTGCGCGACCAGGTGCTGGTGCGGGTGCGCAACCTGCTCAATCGCGCGCACCGGCTGGCCGGACAGCGTCCGGAGGTTCAGCAGGCGCTGCAGCAGCTACAGCTTCTCACCGGACGGGACCCGCGTCAGCTCGCAGCCCTGCTCAGGGCCATGCCGCTGGACGACCTGCGCGCGTTCTTAGGTCAGCACGGTGGCGCCTTGCTGGCGCTGCGCACCGACACCGCGCCCAGCGCCGGCGTCGACATGGTGCTGGCGCCACACCAAGACCAACTGTTGTCCGTGGAGCACGGCTGGGGTAGCTACCAGCGCCCCGAGGACTACCTGTCCGCCTTCCATGCCTTCATTCGCGACAACGTCAACCGCATCGCCGCACTCGACATCGTGCTCACTCGCCCGCGCGAGCTGACCGGCGAGCACCTGCGCACGCTTTTGGTTGAGCTCGCCCGTCACCAGTTCACCGAACCCGCGGTGCGCACTGCGTTCGCGAAGGCCCGTCACGAAGACGTCGCCGCCACCATCGTGGGCTACATCCGTCAGTCGGCGCTGGGGTCGCCCCTGGTGCCCTTCGCCACCCGGGTGGACCGTGCAGTCGAGCGGCTGCGCGCCCGGCAGACCTGGACCGCTCCGCAACTGCGGTGGCTGGAACGCATCGCCACCACCCTGAAGGACAAGGTAGCGGTCGACGAGGCCACTTTCGACCACGGCGCCTACGCCAGCTACGGCGGCTTCAAGGCCATCGATCAGGTCTTTGCGGGCCAAGGCCGTGCAGTGCTGTCAGCCCTGGAGGACGAGGTCTGGAATGATGCCGCCTGAACATCGACGCTGCTCGACCCGACCATAGGCGCGTCATTCACCTCAACCCAGGTCTCTTCCCGCGCTGCGAGCGCCCCCTGAACCTCTCCATGTCCACCCACAACATCGTCCAGAAACTCTGGTCGCTCTGCGACATCCTCCGGGATGACGGCATCACCTATCACCAGTACGTCACTGAGCTGACCCTGCTGCTCTTCCTGAAGATGGCTCAGGAGACCGGGACCGAGCATCGCCTGCCCGCTGGCCAGCGCTGGGCGGACCTCAAGCAGCGCAATGGCCTGGAGCAACTGGACCACTACCGCAGCAGCCTGCTGGTGCTGGCCCGCGCGCCCGACCCTCTGGTGGCCGCTGTCTACGCCGGCAGCAACACGAGCATCAAGGAGCCCCGTCACCTGGCACAGCTGGTGGAGAACATCGACGCCCTTGACTGGTACACCGCCCGCACCGATGGCCTGGGCGACCTCTATGAGGGCCTGCTGGAGAAGAACGCCACCGAGACCAAGAGCGGTGCCGGCCAATACTTCACGCCCCGCCCGCTGATCCGCGCGATGGTGGAGGTGCTCAAGCCCCGCCCGGGCGAGGTGATCCAAGACCCGGCCGCCGGCACCGGCGGCTTCCTAATCGCCGCCGACCACTACATCAAGCAGCAAACCGACGACCTCTTCGCGCTGCCGCTTGATCAGCAGGAGTTCCAGCGCCGGCACGCCTTCATCGGCATGGAGCTGGTGCCGGACACCCAGCGCCTCGCCCTGATGAACTGCATGCTGCACGACATCACGGGCAGCGGCCAGGGCCCCGTGCGCGTGGGCAGCACGCTCTCCAGCGAGGGCGAGAGCCTGCCGCCCGCTGATGTGGTGCTGGCCAATCCACCCTTCGGCACCAAGAAGGGTGGCGGCCTGCCCACCCGGGGCGACTTCACCTATCCCACCAGCAACAAGCAGTTCGCCTTCCTGCAGCACATCTACCGCGGTCTCAACCCGGGTGGCCGCGCGGGCGTGGTGCTGCCCGACAACGTGCTGTTCGAGGGCAACGTGGGCCGGCAGATTCGCGCCGACCTGATGGACAAGTGCCGGCTGCACACCATCCTGCGCCTGCCCACGGGCATCTTCTACGCGCAGGGCGTGAAGACCAATGTGCTGTTTTTCGAGAAGGGCCGCACGCCCACGGGCAACACCGACGAGGTCTGGGTGTACGACCTGCGCGCGAACATGCCGCAGTTCGGCAAGCGCACCCCGTTTACGCTGGAGCATCTGAAGCCGTTCATCACGGCCTATGGTGAGCTGGCGGACGGCCGGTCGCCCCGGATCGACGAGGGCGAGACCGGGCGCTTCCGCCGCTTCACCCGTGCAGAGATTGCCGAGCGCAGCGACAGCCTGGACATCAGCTGGCTCAAGGACGACAGCGCTGAGGATGCCGCCGACCTGCCCGAACCCGCCGCGCTGGCTCAGGAGGCCATGCAGGAACTGGAGCACGCAATGACCGAGCTGGAGGCCATCCTCGCTGAACTGGGTGCGGAGGTGGACGGGTGAGCGACCACTGGATCCATGTGGCGCTAGATCAGGCGTGCAGCCTGGTCACCGACGGAACCCACCACTCTCCGCCGAACTGTCCAGTTGGTGACTTCAAGTACGTCACCGCGAAAAACATCAGGCAACATGGCCTGGACCTTTCCGACATCACCTACGTTGACCGAGCGACCCATGAGGCGATCTACAAGCGCTGCCCTGTCGAACAGGGTGACGTTCTGTATATCAAGGATGGTGTTACGACAGGGTTGGCCGCTGTGAATCACCTGGCAGAGCAGTTTTCTTTGCTCTCCAGCGTTGCATTGCTCAAGCCACGTAGGGATCTGCTTTTACCGCAGTTCTTGAAGCACTGGCTGAATTCTCCAGTCACTGTTTCGACTATGACAGGGAACATGACCGGCTCAGCGATCAAGCGCCTGGTTCTGAAGCAGATACGCGCTGCGGAGATACCGTTGCCGCCGCTCCCCGAACAGCAACGCATCGCCGACAAGCTCGACGCGATGCATGCCCGCATCGACGCCTGCCGCGACCGGCTTGATCGTGTTCGTGCTCTCGTGCACCGCTTCAAGCATTCGGTAATGCACGCTGCTACGACAGGTCGCCTAACCGCAGACTGGCGTGAGGCGAACGGTCAGCCGGATCTGCAGTCAGTGCGATTGGGCGATGTCGCTCACGACTTCGGCTACGGGTCTGCTGCAAAGTCGAGCCCGCGGGGGCGCGTGCCAGTACTCCGGATGGGCAACATCCAGGGTGGGAAGTTGGACTGGACGGATTTGGTCTACACGTCGGATGAAACGGAAGTAGCGCGATACGCACTTGAGCCCGGTGATGTCCTGTTCAACCGCACGAACAGCCCTGAACTGGTCGGCAAGGCTGCGGTGTACCAGGGCGAGCGGCCCGCCATCTTTGCGGGGTACCTGATCCGCGTCCGATGCAGTGCTGACCTCCTGCCCGAATACCTCAATTACTGTCTGGGGTCACCTGCAGGGCGCGACTACTGCCGGCGCGTCAAGTCCGACGGCGTCAGTCAATCGAATATCAACGCCAAAAAGCTCGCAGACTTCGAATTCCTGCTTCCCAGCTTTGAAGAACAGCGCGAAATTGTTCGTCGATGCGACCGATTACTTGAAGCCGCGAGCGCGATCGAGTCGCGGTGCCGGGTCGCAAGTCGGACTGCAGCGCGTGGACAACAGGCGGCATTGGCTAAAGCTTTTCGCGGTGAACTTGTTCCGCAGGACCCGGCGGATGAACCCGCTGATGTTCTGCTCGAACGATTGCGACAGGGCGGTGCTAACGCATCGCCGCCTAGGCGCCGACGCCCGCGGCCCAGCTGAAATCGGCTTGCGTGGCGGTCGCCCGCGTCAAGCAGGAAGGGCCGGTGGTGAGCCTGGATAGCGTCGGTGATCAGGCCATGGCAAGCGCACGGTGGGTTCCCAGAGTGGCGTCTATAAGCAAAGCACTTTCCCTGGCGCCGTCAAGGAGAGCAGGCCCTTCGGGCCCGCTTGCCAGCTCTAAGACCTACGGCTTCAAGTCGGGACTCAGGGGTGATGAGACCGATGCTGAGAGCAGGAAGATCTCAGGAGCACTGGGCCACAGGAATCCACAGTTATAGAGGTCAACCCCTGGGGGGCTCGACCTCCAACCTAATCAAGCACTTACTTACGCCCCCGGGCCTCCTGCCGCCCAGTTTGTCCAGCGATTTTCAGGATTTGCATGTCTGCGCTCAGCGTCCTGCGTTGTTGCTTGAAGAAGTCCGCGACCGGCACGCGCACCATCTTCATCAACGCGGGGTCTGTCTTGAATTTCAAGAGATGGTCGTTCGGCATGGTCGAAACCATGCCTTCCGTGGCGGCCCGTTCAATCGCCAGCGCCTGCGCTCGCCGTTCGCGGCGATTCATTTCCCTGGCCATCCAACCGCCAGGTCGTCCTGTACGCGCTATGCGGGGAAGACACAGTTCCTTGCCGGTCATCTGACCAAGCAGGATGAATTTGCCGGCGACGGCGGTCAGTGCCCGCTGGTCCAGATGCCCAACTCGGCGGATTCCCTGCTGGGCCAGTGCTGCGCGGTTCAGCGTGACCTCGACCCGAACGCGCCACTCGGATACTGGAAGGTCTTGGCCCAGGTCGGTGGTCTTGCAGTACAGCTTCACCTGAGCCGCTGCCTCGGGAGGAGTTGGCAGGTGCGCCCAGGACTCTTTGAGTTTGTGGCCGTAGTAGATGGTTTCCGACTGGAGCCGGCCGGCGACGAGTGTTGGTCGCCGGAGCTCACCCACACGATCTTCAAGCGGCCGGTGCAAGATCAATAGACCGCCCGACTCGCCGCGCTTTGGCTCAGGCTCGTTGTAGATCTGCCTGCTGAGGGGGCTGCCGTCGCAGGTACCGACTCGATCGGCGATCAGGCCGCTTTTCCACGGGGCGAGTCGTCGAAACAGCGCCTCGTAACAGTCAGCCATCAACTCGGGAGTCGCAGTGCGCGTTGCGGTCCGGCCCGGATAGAAGTCAATCGAGAGTTCAAGCTCTGCAATCGGACGGTCCTGGATAGCCAGTGGCAGCGCCACGAGGTCCCTGCCTCGAAGGTCGTGCATGGTCGCACGGTGCCCTTGGCGCTTGATTGCAGGGTGCTTGTGCTTCAGCGACTCTGCGTCATCCGTCCACTTGATGTAGTCGATGGCGCTGGTGCGGCGCATGGCCTTCATGGCTTGAAGATCTCGCTCGATAGAGCCGTCGTGGTTCTTGGATTTCATCCGGTTGCGTTGGGGTTTCCCGCTGATGGGGTTCGTGATCGATTGAGTGGTCTCGGCACCAGAGACGTGCCCTTGAAAATGATGTTAGTCATCTGTGGCAACGCACTCTTGATTTGCCCAAATCAGCGCGCACCGAGCCCTCAAGTCGACCAGAACCCACACCACCCTGACGGTCCAATTGCCCGGTCCAGTTGAGGGCCTTGCGACACCCTGTTCCCTCGGGTACGCTGGGAGCGTCAGTGGGCACACAAAATATGGGTTCGATTCCCATCACCCGCTCCATATGCAAAACGGCCCCTCGGGGCCGTTTTTTCGTTGTGGGGGCGGCGGCGTGCCGCCCGGGATTCAGTCGCGCACGATGCGGCCGGGCGTCGCCTGCGTGACGGCCTGCGGGTTGTCGCGCAGCAGCTCGACGAGGGCGTCGATGTCGGTGCCCAGCACGGCGCGGTCGCGGCCATGCTTGAAGCCGGCCTGGTCGTCGCCGCCTTCGGACAGGAAGTTGTTGACGACGACGCGGTAGTCGCGCGTGCGGTTCAGTGGCTGGCCGTCGATGAGGATCTCACCCAGCTGGGCCACGCCGTCGGCGCCGGTGCGCCAGTGGTAGCGCAGGGTGGACGAGACCTGCAGCAGGCGCGGTGCCGCGCCACCCTTGGGCAGCTGGCGTTGCAGGATGTCCCAGAGCTGCTGGCCGGTCAGCGTCAACGCGACGATGTCGTTGCCGAAGGGCTGGATGGCCAGCAGGTCGCTCATGGTCGTGGGCTTGCCGGGCTCGACGCTCAGGTCGGCGCGGATGCCGCCCGAGTTCATGAAGGCGATGTCGGCCGGGCCCTGCTTGCGCGCGAAGGCGAGCTGGCTGTCGGCGATCAGGTTGCCCAGCGAGGAGTCGCCGTGGGGCGCCTTGGCCTGGCGGGTCGCGCCGCGCGGCAGCGTCGCGACCGGCTTGTTGCGGGCGGCCTGGGTCAGCGCCGCAGCCTGGGCGACGAGATTGGCCAGCGCCGGGTTGGGCGCGTAGACCGACTGCAGCACCGGGTGGTTGACGGCCTGGGCGTCCAGCACGCGGCCGGTGGCGTCGAGCTTGAGATGGGTTTCGGTGATCCAGCCGCCGTAGCTGCCGCCCTGCACGACCAGGCGCCCGTCGATCTTGCAGGTGTAGGCCTGGTGGGTGTGGCCGCCGATGATGATGGCGTAGGCCGGGTCCAGGCGCTTGGCGATGTCCAGCACGCGGCCGCTCAGCGTGGGGCAGGCGTAGCTCGGGTCGTTGGCGCTGCTGCCGGGGCCTTGCACGCCGCCCTCGTGCATGATGGCCACCAGCACCTGTGCGCCCTCGGCCTTGAGCTGGGGCACCAGCGCGTTCAGCGTGTCGGCCTCGTCGGCGAAGCGTATGCCCTGGATGGCGCGGGCGACGATGACCTTGGGCGTGTCCTGGGTGGCGACGCCGGCGATGGCGACCTTGAGGCCGGCCGACTGCTTCATCACATGGGTGGGCAGCAGCGGCTTGCCGGTGTTGGCGTCCAGCACGTTGGCGCCGAGATACGGGAAGCCCGGGCCCTTGAAGCCGGGCCACAGGCATTCCGTCGGCGCGCATTCGCCGCGCGCCTTGCGCAGCAGTTCGGGCAGGCCGGCGTCGAGTTCATGGTTGCCCAGGGCGCTCGCCGCGATGCCGAGCTCGGACATGGCCGCCAGCGACGGCTCGTCGCGCAGCAGGCTGGAGATCAGCGGCGATGCGCCGATCAGGTCGCCGCCCGCGACGACGAGGGCGTCGGGATATTTGGCGCGCAGCGTGGCCATGGCCGTCGCTAGGTGGGCCACGCCGCCGGCAGGCTGGGCCTTGACCTCGCCGGTGGCCGGGTCGGCCACGCGCGGCATCAGCGGCGTGGGCTGGGCGGACTGGATGTTGCCGTGGAAGTCGTTGATGGAGAACAGCGTCAGCTCGGTCGTCCTGGACGGCTGCTGGGTGGCGCAGCCGGCGAGCAGGGCGGCCAGCAACAGGCTGGCGCCGGCGCGAAGGTAGGGGGTGTGGGCCATGACGGAGAGGGCTTGGAGGAGGGCGCGATCTTAGAAGTGGCTTTGCCGTCCCAGTTTGTCGCGGTTTTGCGACAGGGCTGCACGAGCTCTCAATGTTTACATTTCAGAAAAAAATGCACCAATGAGGTGCTTTTTGTGGCGGGTGGCACCGGTGGGGCCCCCGAATGCGTCGCGCGACGCCTCGTTTTGCACCGACTGTCGCGCTTGAACGACGCATGGCGCCCTGCGCTGCCCCCCGGGCCGGCGCCCCGGAAGAGGGGCGCTTCTGACTTACCCGTAAAGTTCTGTCACAGAAAGTCATGACAATTCCGTTCACCGTCGCGCCCCGTGCCCTTGCAGTGTCGGCCGGCGCGACCGCAGGAAGCGCTTTGTGACGCTTCCGTGACCATTTTCGACATCAGACGCGCCCAGGGGCGCACAACAGGAGTGATTGGGATGAGCAACAGGTTTGGGTCTGGATTCCCGCTATCGGCGCTGTGCGCCGCCGTGGCCATCGTGGCCGCAGCGCCCGCCGTGGCGCAGAACACGACGGCCGCCATCGCCGGCCGCGTGACGGCCACGGATGGCAAGCCGGTGGCTGGCGCCACGGTGACCATCGTGCACCGGGAGTCCGGTTCGTCCAACACCCAGGTGACCGACGCCGAGGGCCGCTACGGTGCCCGCGGCCTGCGCGTGGGCGGCCCCTACACCATCACGGTGAGCAAGGGCTCCGACCGCAGCGTCCGTGAAGACGTCTACCTGCAGCTGGCCGAGACCACCAACTTCGACGTGGCGCTGGGCGCCAACCAGCTGGAAGCCGTCGTCGTCACCGGCAGCGCCGCCGCGAACAGCAAGTTCGCCAGCAACGCCATGGGTTCGGGTACCAACCTGAGCCGCGCCGACATGGACAATTTCGCGTCCATCAGCCGCAGCCTGGCCGACTACGCCCGCACGGACCCGCGCCTGTCGCAGACCGACAAGGAGCGTGGCGACATCTCCGCCGCCGGCCAGAATGCCCGCTTCAACTCCGTCACCATCGACGGCGTGCGCGTCAACGACACCTTCGGCCTGGAGTCCAACGGCCTGCCGACGCTGAAGCAGCCGATCTCGATCGACGCCATCCAGGCGGTGCAGGTCAACATCTCCAACTACGACGTCACCCAGCAGGGCTACACCGGCGCCAACATCAACGCGGTGACCAAGTCGGGTACGAACGAGCTCAAGGGCAGCGTCTACTACGTCTACCGTGACGCCAACATGGCGGGCGACCGTTACAACCGCCAGTCGGGCACGACCTTCCGTTCGCCGGCCTTCAAGGAAGACCTGAAGGGCTTCACGCTGGGCGGCCCCATCATCAAGGACAAGCTGTTCTTCTTCGCCAGTTACGAAGAGCTGAAGAGCAGCCGCAACGCCCCGAGCTTCGGCCCGGTGGGCAGCCCGCAGGCCAACGTCGGCATCACCAACGAGCAGATCGCCGCCGCCCAGAAGGTGGCGTCGGACATCTACAAGATCGACATCGGCAGCATGGCCATCCCCACCGGCGTGCAGCTGGTGGCCAAGGACACCTTGCTCAAGCTCGACTGGAACATCTCCGACAAGCACAAGGCCAACCTGCGCTACACCAAGTCGGAAGAAAGCAACCCCATCTTCCCGGGCTTCAGCAACACCGTGCTGACCATGTCCTCGCACTGGTACAGCCAGGACAAGACGCTGGAGACGGTGGTGGGCCAGCTGTTCTCCGATTGGACGGACATCTTCTCCACCGAGCTGAAGGTCTCCAAGCGCGACTACGCCAGCGACCCGAAGAACAACAGCGACCTGCCGCAGATCAGCTTGGTCTGGACGACGCCGGCCCCGGCCGGCACGGCCACCGGCAACCGCACGCTGCGCTTCGGCACCGAGTCCAGCCGCCACTTCAACAGCCTGAAGACCAAGACGCTGGACGCCTACTTCGCCGGCAACCTGCTGCTGGATGATCACGAGATCAAGGTGGGTGCGGACCTGCAGCGCAACGAGATCTTCAACGCCTTCCTGCAGAACACCAAGGGCACCTATACCTTCAGCGGCACCGACCCGGTGGCCCTGTGGCAGAACAGCCAGGTCACGTCCTACACGGTGCAGATGCCGCTGGCCGGCAGCACGCTGACGGACGGTGCGGCCAACTGGACGCTGAGCAATGTGGGCGTGTTCATCCAGGACACCTGGAACGTCAACAAGCGCCTGACCCTGACCGGCGGCATCCGCGTCGACATGCTGAGCACGGGTGACCGTCCCAAGGCCAATACCGCGGCCTCCGGCCCGGTGATCGCGGGCAATCCGGCCACGATGACGCCCCAGTCGGGCGGCTTCGGCTACGACAACACCCGCACGCTGGACGGCGAAAAGCTGGTGCAGCCGCGCTTCGGCTTCAACTACGCGCTGGATCCGGTGGACAAGCGCAAGTCGCAGATCCGCGGCGGCTTCGGTCTGTTCATGGGCTCGGCGGCCTCGGTCTGGCTGACCAACCCCTACCAGAACACCGGCGTCACCACGGCCAACTTCAGCTGCAGCGCGACGACGACGCCTTGCGGCACCATCAAGTTCACGCCCGACACCGGCGCCCAACCGGGTGTGACCGGCACGCCGCCGGCCGCCAACGTCGACTTCATCGGCCCCAACACCAGCCAGCCCTCGGTCTGGAAGGCCAATCTGGCCTGGGACGGCGAGTTGCCCTGGTACGGCTTGGTGGCCGGCGCCGAGCTGCTGCACACCAAGGTCAACAACGGCCTGTACTACAAGCACCTGAACCTGGGCACCGTGACCCGCACCTCGCCGCTCGACGGCCGCGAGATGTTCTACAACGCCGGCGGCAGCAACCCGCTGTGCTTTGCCGGCGGCAACGACAGCAACCCGAGCGGCTGCCTGAGCAACAAGGCGCTGAGCAACAAGTCCTACAACACGGTCACGGTCGTCGAGAACACGAAGAAGGGCAGCGGCAACGCGCTGACCCTGTCGCTGAACTCGCCCACGCGCGCCGGCTTCGGCTGGGGCGTGGCCTACACCCGCACCAGCGCCACGGAAGTCAGCCCGCTGACCTCCTCGACGTCGAACTCGAACTGGCTGAACCGCTCCATCTTCAACCCGAACGAGGAAGTGGCTGCCAACTCGGCCTCGCTGATCCGCAACCGCTTCAACGCCCAGATGAACTTCTCGAAGGCCTTCTTCGGCAAGTACAAGACGAGCTTTGGCGTGGTCTACGAGGGCCGCGACGGTCGTCCGTACAGCTGGGTGTTCGCCAACGACATGAACGGCGACGGCGTGTCGGGCAACGACCTGCTGTACATCCCGAAGGGCCCGGGTTCGGGCGAGGTGCTGTTCCGCCTGCCTAATACCGGCTCGACCATCACGAACGCTGCCCAGCTGAGCGCCTACCAGCAGAGCACGGCCGCCGCGGCCGAGGCCAAGTTCTGGTCCATCGTCGACAGCGAGCCGGGTCTGCGCAAGTTCAAGGGTGGCGTGGTGGGCCGCAACTCCGCCTACGCCAAGTTCACGAACAGCTTCGACGTGCGCGTGAGCCAGGAAGTGCCGGGCCTGTTCAACAACAACAAGGGCGTGCTGACGCTGGACATCCTGAACTTCGGCAACCTGATCAACAAGCGTTGGGGCCGTATCGACGAGGCACCGTTCGGCGCCGGCAACAGCCGCACCTTCGTGCGCTACGCCGGTATCGACCCGACCACCGGCAAGATGATCTACTCGGTCAACGACCCGCAGGACTACATCAACAAGCAGACCCGCGGCGAATCGTCCTGGGCCATGCAGATCACCGGTCGCTACGAGTTCTAAAGCAGCCAGACATGGCCGGGCCGCTTCGCGGTTCGGCCCATGCAGAAGGGGCCCCGCGGGGCCCCTTTTTTCATGCCTGGCCGGGAGGCCGGGCGCTACTTCTGGACGTCACCCAGGCAGAGGTATTTCACCTCGACATAGTCCTCGATGCCCTGTCGCCCGCCTTCGCGGCCCAGGCCGGACTGCTTGACGCCGCCGAACGGCACCTCGGCCGTCGAGATCAGGCCGGTGTTGATGCCCACCATGCCGTACTCCAGCGCCTCGCCGACGCGGAAGATGCGGCCGATGTCGCGGCTGTAGAAATAGCTGGCCAGGCCGAACTCGGTGGCGTTGGCCAGGCGGATCGCGTCTTCCTCGGTCTGGAACTTGAAGACCGGCGCGACCGGGCCGAAGGTCTCCTCGCGCGAGCACAGCATCTGCGAGTTCGCGTCGGCCAGCAGCGTGGGCTCGAAGAAATGGCCGCCGGCGGTCTCGATGCGCTTGCCGCCGGCCAGCAGCTTGGCGCCCAGCGCGATGGCGTCGGCCACGTGGGTCTCCACCTTCTGCAGCGCGGCCTCGTCGATCAGCGGGCCCACGTTGACGCCCGGCTCGAAGCCGTTGCCGGTCTTCAGCGCCGCGACCTTGGCCGCGAACTTCTCCACGAAGGCGTCATAGACGCCCGCCTGCACATAGATGCGATTGGCGCAGACGCAGGTCTGGCCGGCGTTGCGGTACTTGCTGGCCAGGGCGCCGTCCACGGCCGAGTCCAGATCGGCATCGTCGAAGACGATGAAGGGCGCGTTGCCGCCCAGCTCCAGGCTGAGCTTCTTGATGGTCGGCGCGCATTGCGCCATCAGGATGCGGCCCACCTCGGTGGAGCCGGTGAAGGACAGGTGGCGCACCACGTCGCTCTCGCACAGCAGCTTGCCGATCTCGACCGACTGCGCGGCATCCGCCGTCAGCACGTTGAGCACGCCGGCGGGCATGCCCGCGCGCTGGGCCAGTTCGGCCGCGGCCAGCGCCGTCAGCGGCGTGGCCTCGGCGGGCTTGATGATGACGGTGCAGCCGGCGGCCAGCGCCGGCGCGACCTTGCGCGTGATCATGGCCAGCGGGAAGTTCCACGGCGTGATGGCGGCGCAGACGCCCACGGCCTGCTTCAGCACCAGGTAGCGCTTGGTCGGGTCGGTGGTCGGGATGGTTTCGCCGTAGACGCGCTTGCCCTCCTCGGCGAACCAGTCCAGGAAGCTGGCGCCGTAGATGACCTCGCCGCGCGCCTCGGCCAGCGGCTTGCCCTGCTCGGCCGTCATCAGCCGGGCCAGGTCGTCGGCATGCCTGACCAGCAGCTGCTGCCAGCGCAGCAGCACGGCTGCGCGCTCCTTGGCCGGCTTGGTGCGCCAGGCATTCAGCGCGTTGGCGGCCGCCGCGATGGCGGTATCGGCATCGGCGCGGGCCAGATTGGGCACCTGGGCCAGTTCCTGGCCGGTGGCGGGGTCGGTCACGGCGAACGTGGCGGCGCCGGCCACCCATTCGCCATTGATCAGCGCCTGGCTGCGCAGCAGGCCGGGGTCGTCCAGCGCGGCCAGCGGGGAATTCGCGTCCATTCGAGGGATCTCCAAAGGGTTTGAGCTTCACTCTACCCGCGGCATGTAAAGCCCCCTCTCTACAATCGCCCCTCTTTGTCACTGACCTTTTCCAGGAAGCCCCGGGATGAAAGCCGCCGAGATCCGCCAGACCTTTCTGAAGTTCTTCGAGTCGAAAGGCCATCAGATCGTCGCCTCCAGCCCCGTCGTGCCGGGCGACGACCCGACGCTGCTGTTCACCAACGCGGGCATGAACCAGTTCAAGGACGTGTTCCTGGGCTTTGACAAGCGCGCCTACACCCGCGCGACGACCAGCCAGAAGTGCATACGCGCCGGCGGCAAGCACAACGACCTGGACAACGTCGGTTACACGGCGCGTCACCACACCTTCTTCGAGATGCTGGGCAACTTCAGCTTCGGCGACTACTTCAAGAAGGACGCCATCGCCTACGCCTGGGAGCTGCTGACCGTGCACTTCAAGCTGCCGGCGGAGAAGCTCTGGGTCACCGTCTACGAAGAGGACGACGAGGCCTACGAGATCTGGAACCAGCAGGTGGGCGTGCCGCAAGAGCGCATCGTGCGCATCGGCGACAACAAGGGTGCGCGCTACATGTCCGACAACTTCTGGATGATGGGCGACACCGGCCCCTGCGGCCCCTGCACCGAGATCTTCTACGACCACGGCCCCGAGGTTGCGGGCGGCCCCCCGGGCAGCCCGGACGAAGACGGCGACCGCTACATCGAGATCTGGAACAACGTCTTCATGCAGTTCAACCGCACGGAAGACGGCGTCATGCACCCGCTGCCCAAGCCCTCCGTCGACACCGGCATGGGCCTGGAGCGCCTGGCGGCCGTGCTGCAGCATGTGCATTCCAACTACGAGATCGACACCTTCGTGAACCTGCTCGCCGCGGCCAAGAAGGCGGTGGACGAAGCGGCAGGCGGTGGCGACTGTGACAAGGACAGCCCCAGCCTCAAGGTCATCGCCGACCACATCCGCGCCTGCTCGTTCACGGTGGTGGACGGCGTCATCCCCGGCAACGCCGGCCGCGGCTATGTGCTGCGCCGCATCGCCCGCCGCGCCATCCGCCACGGCTACAAGCTGGGCGCGCGCACGCCGTTCTTCCACAAGCTGGTGGCGGCCCTCTCCGCCGAGATGGGCGATGCCTACCCCGAGCTGCGCCAGGGGCAGGCACGCGTCACCGACGTGCTGAAGCAGGAAGAGGAGCGCTTCTTCCAGACCATCGCCACCGGCATGGAGATCCTGGAAGGCGCGCTGGCCAAGGGCAATGTCGATGGCGACACCGCCTTCAAGCTGCACGACACCTACGGCTTCCCGGTGGACCTGACCGCCGACGTCTGCCGTGAGCGGGGCGTGACGGTGGACGAGGCGCGCTTCCACGAGCTGCTGGAAGAGCAGAAGAACCGCGCCCGCGCCGCCGGCAAGTTCAAGATGGCGCAGGGCCTGGCCTACAGCGGCGCGGCCACCACCTTCCACGGCTACGAGCACCTCGTCTGCGAGACGTCCAAGGTCACGGCCCTTTACGTGGACGGCGCGCCGGTGAACGAGGCCCAGGCCGGCGACGATGCCGTCATCGTGCTGGACCACACGCCCTTCTATGCCGAGAGCGGCGGCCAGGTCGGCGACGCCGGCGAACTGCGCAACGGCACGACGCGCGTCGTCGTGTCGGACACGCTGAAGATCCAGGCCGACGTCTTCGGCCACCACGGCCAGGTCGTGGAAGGCACGGTCAAGGTGGGCGACCCGTTCACCGCCCGCGTCGACGCGGACCGCCGCGCCAAGACGGTGCGCAACCACAGCGCCACCCACCTGATGCACAAGGCCTTGCGCGAGGTGCTGGGCGCCCATGTGCAGCAGAAGGGCTCGCTGGTGAACGCCGAGCGCACCCGCTTCGACTTCGCGCACAACGCGCCCATGACGGCCGAGGAAATCCGCGAGGTCGAGGCGCTGGTCAACGCGGAGATCCTGGCCAACGCCGGCGCCACCGCGCAGGTCATGGCGCTGGAGGACGCGCAGAAGTCCGGCGCGATGATGCTGTTCGGCGAGAAGTACGGCGAGACCGTGCGCGTGCTCTCCATCGGCAGCTCCAAGGAGCTGTGCGGCGGGACCCACGTGAAGGCCACGGGCGACATCGGCCTGTTCAAGATCGTCGCCGAGTCGGGCGTGGCGGCCGGCATCCGCCGCGTCGAGGCCGTCACCGGCGACAACGCGCTGGCCTATCTGCAGTCGTTGGAGACCACGGTGCAGGGCGCCGCGATGACGCTCAAGACCTCGCCGCACGAGCTGGGCGCCCGCCTGCATGCCGTGCTGGAGCAGGTGCGCCAGCTCGAGAAGGAGCTGACCGCGGCCAAGAGCAAGCTGGCCTCGGCCCAGGGCGACGAGCTGCTGGCCCAGGCGGTGGACGTCAAGGGCTTGAAGGTGCTGGCCGCCAAGCTCGAAGGCGCCGACGCCAAGACGCTGCGCGAGACCATGGACAAGCTCAAGGACAAGCTCAAGACCGCCGCCATCGTGCTGGCGGCCGTGGACGGCGACAAGGTGCAGCTGGCGGCCGGCGTGACGGCCGACAGCGTGGGCCGCGTCAAGGCCGGCGAGCTGGTCAACTTCGTCGCCCAGCAGGTGGGCGGCAAGGGCGGCGGCAAGCCCGACCTGGCCATGGCGGGCGGCACTCAGCCGGCCGGCGTGCCGGCGGCCTTGCAGAGCGTCGCGGCCTGGGTGGCCGAACGCGTCTGAAGACAGACCCCGCGCAATGAAGAACGGGCGGCCTGCGGGCCGCCCGTTTTGCTTGGCGAGTGCCGATCAGGCCGCGACGGCCGCGTCCATCAAGCCCATCTCGGCGCTGCTCATCAGGCCTTCGATGTCCATCAGGATCAGCATGCGGTCGGCCACCGAGCCGATGCCGGTGATGAAGCTGGTGTCCACCGACGAGGTGTTCAGCTCGGGCGCCGGCTTGATCGCGTCGCGGCTCAGCTCCAGCACGTCGGAGACCGAGTCCACCACGGCGCCGACGACGCGGTCCTTCACGTTCAGCACGATGACGACCGTGAAGCTGTTGTACTCGGCCGTCGGGCAGCCCAGCTTCAGGCGCAGGTCGACGATGGGGACGATGACGCCGCGCAGGTTCACGACGCCCTTGATGAAGTCCGGCGCGTTGGCGATGCGCGTGGGCGCCTCGTAGGAGCGGATCTCCTGCACCTTCAGGATGTCGATGCCGTATTCCTCCGCGCCCAGCCGGAAGGTCAGGTACTCGCCGCTCTTGGGGCCGGTGGCGGGGGCAGTGACGGCGCCTTGCGGGCGCAGGGCGGGGACGTTGCTGGCTTCCATGGGATTCTTTCTGTTTGGGTTGTAGCGTTAGTGGCGCGAGCGGCGCACCAGGCTGCCGACGTCCAGAATCAGGGCGACGCGGCCGTCACCCATGATGGTGGCGCCCGACACGTCGCTGACCTTGCGGTAATTGGCCTCGAGGTTCTTCACGACCACCTGCTGCTGGCCCAGCAGCTCGTCCACCAGCAGCGCGACGCGGCCGCCTTCGGCCTCCACGACGACCATGATGGACGACACATGCTCGAAGTCGAAGCGCGGCACGTCGAAGACCTTCTCCAGCTCGATGACGGGCATGTACTCGTCGCGCACCTCGACGACGCGGCCCGAGCCGGCCACCGTCTTGATGGTGTCGGCCTGCACCTGGAAGGACTCGACCACGCTGGACAGCGGCAGGATGTAGCACTCGTCACCCACGCCCACGCTCATGCCGTCCATGATGGCGAGTGTGAGCGGCAGGCGCACGGACACCTTCATGCCGTAGCCCTCGGCCGAGTCGATCTCGACGGTGCCGCCCAGCGAGGTGATGTTCTTCTTCACGACGTCCATGCCCACGCCGCGGCCGGACACGTCCGTGACCTGGTCGGCGGTGGAGAAGCCGGGCGCGAAGATCAGGTTCCAGCATTCCGCGTCGGTCATGGTGTCCGGCGCGTCTATGCCCTTCTCGCGGGCCTTCTTGATGAGCTTGTCGCGGTTCAGGCCGCGGCCGTCGTCGCGCACCTCGATGACGATGCTGCCGCCCTGGTGGGAGGCCACCAGCGTGATCGTGCCCTGCTCGGGCTTGCCGCGCGCGACGCGGTCCTCGGGCATCTCGATGCCGTGGTCGCAGCTGTTGCGCACCAAGTGGGTCAGCGGGTCGGTGATCTTCTCGACCAGGCTCTTGTCCAGTTCGGTGGCCTCGCCCTGCGTGACCAGCTCGACCTTCTTGCCCAGCTTGGCGGCCAGGTCGCGCAGCATGCGCGGGAAGCGGTTGAACACCGTCGACATCGGAATCATCCGGATCGACATGACCGACTCCTGCAGGTCGCGCGTGTTGCGCTCCAGGTCGGCCAGGCCGCTGGTGAGCTGCTGGTACAGCGCCGGGTCCAGCTCGCGGCTGTTCTGGGCCAGCATGGCCTGGGTGATGACGAGCTCGCCGACCAGGTTGATGAGCTGGTCCACCTTCTCGATGGAGACGCGCAGCGTGGTCTGGTCCAGGCCGCCGCCGGCGGGCTTGGCGTCGGTGCGCGCCGGCACGGGGGCGCGGGCCGGCACGATGGCGGCCGCGGGCTTGGCCTCTTCCGCGGCCGGCGCGGCGCCGGCCGGCACGCCGGGCGCGTTGTCGAAGAAGCCGTAGCCGGGGTCGTTGGACGGCGGTTCCACCGGCGGTGCGCCGGGCGCGCCCTCGTGGAAGCCGAAGCCCGGGCCCAGCGGCATCAGCTTGACCTGGTCGCGGGCAACGTGGAAGGTGAACAGGTCCAGCAGGTCGTTGTCGGTGGAGCTGGTCAGCACCTTGAAGCGGCGCATGCCGTCGGAGCTCTGGCCGGCGTCCAGCGGCTCGATGGCGCCCAGATCGGTGATCTCCTTGAACAGCTCGACCAGGTTCTCGGCCAGGCTCAGGTCGGTCAGCGGCCCGACCTGCAGCTCCAGCAGTCGCGTGCCGGGGTTGGCCGGCGTCGGCGCGGCGGGCGCGGCCGGTGCGGGCTCAGGGGCCGCGGCCTTGGGGGCCGGCGCAGGCGCGGGCGCGGCGGCGCTGCCGCCCTCGACGAAGGCCTTGATGTGGGTCAGCAGCTCGGTCGTGTCGACCGTGTCGGCGCCCGAGCCCTGGTGGCGGCCCAGCTGGGCGCGCAGCGCATCGCCGGACTGCAGCAGCACGTCCACCATGGCGGCATTGGGCTGCAGCTCATGGCGGCGCAGCTTGTCCAGCAGCGTCTCCATCTGGTGGGTCAGCTCGGCCACGTCGGAGAAGCCGAAGGTGGCCGCGCCGCCCTTGATGGAGTGGGCGCAGCGGAAGATGGCGTTCAGCTCTTCGTCGTCGGCGGCCTCGACATCCAGGTTGAGCAGCAGCTGCTCCATGTTGTCGAGGTTCTCGCCGGCTTCCTCGAAGAAGACCTGGTAGAACTGGCTGAGGTCGATGCCAGCACTGATGCTGGCGCCTTCGGTGGTCATGTCACCCATGGCGGTGCTCTCTCTAGGACGGGCTTCAGCGGATGACCTTGCCGATCACTTCGATCAGCTTGGCGGGGTCGAAGGGCTTGACCAGCCAGCCGGTGGCGCCCGCGGCGCGGCCGGCCTGCTTCATCGTGTCGCTGGATTCGGTGGTCAGGATGAGGATGGGGGTGCTCTTGAACTTGGGGTTCTCGCGCAGCTTCTTGGTCAGGCTGATGCCGTCCATGCGCGGCATGTTCTGGTCGGTCAGCACGAGGTCGAAATCGCGCTGGCCGGACTTTTCCCAGGCGTCCTGTCCGTCCACCGCTTCCACCACGTTGAAGCCGGCGTTCTTGAGCGTGAAGGCCACCATCTGGCGCATCGAGGCCGAGTCGTCGACAGCAAGGATTGAGTGCATTGAGTGTTCTCCGGGGGGACTGGTTGCCTGGGGGCTGAGATGTTTGGGGATTCAGAACAGTTCGATGGAGCCGGCGTCCATCTCGTCCTGAGTGACCGGGTTGGGGCGCAGCGGCGCGATCTCGACGACGGCCGCGCCGTCCTCGTCGTCCATGCCGAAGGTGTCGCGGGCCAGTTGGTCCGAGCAGTTGCGCAGGCGCTGGCTGGTGTGGGCGATGAGCTGGGTGGCCATGTCCTGGAACTGCAGCGCCGTGATGGCACCGGCGATGTCCTGCATGATCTGCTTGAGGCCTTCCGAGGCGGGCGTGCCGTCGCTGCTGCTGAGCAGCTGCATGGCCTGGCTGGAGGCGCTGAAGAAATGCGTGGACAGGGCCTCGCCGGCGTCGTCCAGCAGCCGCTGCAGGCGCTCCAGGTCGTGCGTCACGGTCAGCAGGTGGTCTTGCAGCTCCGCCGCCGCCAGCAGTGGCAGGGCGGCCACGGCTCCATCGAAATCGGCGGCGGTGGAAGGTTCTGACGGCATCGTGGCTCCGCGAGGGGATGCTCGCTTTCTTGTCCCAAGACCCTGTGGTTACTCCCAGGGCCAATACATCATGGCATGTTCACCTGTTTTTAGACCGTTGTCGACGCGGAGATCCGAGGAGAACGAGCCGTATTACCGCTATGGGCGGCGTTGAATGCGGCAGCCGCCATGGCCCGCCGGGCGCGGCATACTGCGGCCCCATGACGATTTCTGGTCTGGAGCAGGCCGCCCGGGTCCTGCGCGTGCTGCATGTCGAGGATTCCGAACTCGACCACCAACTCATTGCCACCCAGCTCGCCCGCGCGGGCCTGCGGGTGGAGTTGGAGCGGCTGGACGCGCTGCCCGCCGTGCTGGCGGCGCTGGAGCGACCCTGGGACGCCATCATCTCCGACTACAACCTGCCGGGCTATTCGGGCCTGGACGTGCTGGAGGCGTTGAAGGCCCGCGGGTCGACCTTGCCCTTCATCCTCGTCTCCGGCGAGATCGGCGAGGACATCGCCGTCGGCGCGATGCGCGACGGCGCCTCCGACTACCTGCTGAAGAACAACCTGAACCGGCTGGCGCCGGCCCTGCTGCATGCCGTCGACGCGGCCGAGAACGAGCGTGCGCGGCGCACGGCGGACCTGGAGCTGGTCAAGTCCAAGCAGCGCCTGCACGAGCTGGCCGGCCATCTGCAGACCAGCGTCGAGCTGGAGCGGGCGGCCATCGCGCGCGAGATCCACGACGACGTCGGCGGCTCGCTGACGGCCATCAAGTTCGACCTGGCCTGGATAGACCGCCATGCCCAGGTGCCCGAGGTGCGCCAGCGCGTCGCGGCGGCGCTGGAGACCGTCAATGCGGCCATCGATGCCAGCCAGCGCATCATGCACAACCTGCGCCCGGCCATCCTGGAGCAGGGCCTGGTGGCCGCGCTGCAGTGGATGACGGCGCGCTTCGAGCGCCGCACCGGCATCGAGGCCGGGCTGCGCGTGGGCGACGAGCGCCTGGCCTTGCCGCCGGGCGTGCCGCTGGTGGCCTACCGCACGGCCCAGGAGGCGCTCACCAATGTGTCCAAGCATGCCGGCGCGACCCGCGTCGACGTCGAGCTCAGCCTGGTCTCCGGCGTGCTGACGCTGGAGATCCGCGACAACGGCCGCGGCATGGGCCCGCAAGACCTGGTCAAGGAGCGCTCCTTCGGCATCCGCGGCCTGCATGAGCGCGCCGCGACGGTGGGTGGCTGGGTGGACCTGTCCAGCCCGGCGGGCGGCGGCACCAGCCTCATCCTGACCGTGCCCCTGGCTCCCGACGCCATCGACGCGCTGGACGACGCCACCGACTTCGGCGACGACGACGTCGATCCGTCCATCTGGGGACGGGCATGATCCGCGTCATCCTCTGCGACGACCACGGCCTGATCCGCCGCGGCATCCGCGACACGCTGGCCGACGCCGAGGACATCGAGGTCGTCGGCGAGGCCGGCGACTACACCGAGCTGCGCGGCCTGCTGCATCAACTGGGCGGTGCCCAGGGCAAGGACGGCCCCTGCGACGTCCTCGTGCTGGACATCAACATGCCCGGCCGCTCCGGCCTGGACGTGCTGCATGTGCTCAAGGAGGAGGGCAGCCCGCTGCGCGCCCTCATCGTCTCCATGTACCCCGAGGACCAGTACGCCATCCGCGCGCTGAAGGCCGGCGCCTACGGCTATGTCAACAAGGGCGGCGACCCGGCCAGCCTGGTGCAGGCCGTGCGTACGGTGGCTCAGGGCCGCAAATACGTGACGCCCGAGATCGCGCAGATGCTGGTCGAGAGCCTGACCGCGCCCGTCACCGAGCAGGCCCACCACAAGCTGTCCGACCGCGAGCTGCAGACCCTGGTGATGATCGCCTCGGGCAAGCGCCTGTCGGACATCGCCGAGGAGCTGATGCTCAGCCCCAAGACGGTCAGCGTCTACCGCGCCCGCGTGCTGGAGAAGCTGGGCCTGACCAACAACTCCGAGCTGACGGTCTACGCCATCCGCAACGGCCTGGTCGCGAGCTGAGCGCCGCCGTTCGTCGGTGTCGGCCGTCGATTCGGCGGCGTCGGCCGCCGTCCATCGATTGATGACACCTTGTGGCAGCAGCCACTGCACAATGCGCGCCGGGTTCCAAGTGGGTGGCCGCAAGGCCGTTGCGTTCGAGGGCCGACATGGTCCGGCGGGCGAGACTTTCAGGGGCACGTCATCGATACCGGATTGCTGAAGGAGCTGCGCATCGACGGCGCGCAGCGCGAGGACCAGGGCGGCGGGCCGCCCCGATGGGTCTGGGGCGGGCTGGCGGGCCTGGTCGTGCTGGCCCTGGCGGGCGGCGCGGCCTGGTGGTTCCTGGCGGGCAGCAAGCCCGTCGCCGTGCAGACGGCCACCGTGCGCGCCAACGGCCAGGGGCCGGCGGCCGATGCGGTGCTGCAGGCCACCGGCTATGTGACGGCGCGCCGCATGGCCACCGTGTCGGCCCAGATCACCGGCACGCTGACCGAGGTGCTCATCGACGAGGGCTTCAAGGTCAGGAAGGGCCAGGTGCTAGCGCGGCTGGACGACTCCGGGCTGAAGGCTGGCCTCGCGGCCGCCGAGGCCCAGATCCGTACTGCCGAGGCCAACCTGGGCCAGCTGCGCGCCCAGCTGGCCCAGGCCCAGGCCGACGAGCGCCGCCAGGCCGAGCTGGCCGCCAGCGGCATGACGACGCGCCAGTCCCGCGAGCAGGCCGCCACGGCCGTGAAGACCGTGTCCGCCCAGCTGGAGGCCGCGCAACGCCAGATCGAGGCCGCCCAGGCCCAGGCCCGGCAGGCGCGCGTCAACTTCGACTACGCCACCGTGCGCGCGCCCTTCGACGGCGTCGTCACGGCACGGGCGGCCCAGGTGGGCGAGATCATCTCGCCGCTGTCGGCCGGCGGCGGCTTCACGCGCACCGGCGTGGGCACCATCGTCGACATGGACTCGCTGGAGGTGAACGTCGACGTCAACGAGGCCTACATCGCCCAGGTCAAGCCCGACATGCCCTGCGAGGCCGTGCTGGACGCCTACCCGGACTGGAAGATCCCGGCCCATGTGGTGGCCGTCATCCCCAGCGCCGACCGCGGCAAGGCCACGGTCAAGGTGCGGGTGGCGCTGGAGCAGAAGGACGACCGCGTCGTGCCCGACATGGGCGTGCGCGTCAGCTTCCTGGCCGCCAAGCCCAAGGCCGTGGCCCAGCCGGTGCCGGGCGTGCTGCTGCCGCCCGAGGCCGTCGTGCAGCGCGATGGCGTGTCGGCGGTGTTCGTCGTCCAGGACGGCCGTGCCGAGCAGCGTGCCGTGCAACTGGGCGCCGATGTCGGCAAGTTCAAGCTGGCCACCGGCGGGCTGAAGGCGGGAGAGACGGTCGTCGTCTCGCCGCCCGCGGAGCTGAAGCAGGGTAGTCACATCGTGAGCAAGGACTGAGACCATGAGCGCATTGATAGCGATACGCGACCTGTCCAAGGTCTACACCCGCGGCAAGCAGACCGTGGAGGTGCTGCACGGCATCAACCTCGATGTGCAGCAAGGCGACTTCCTGGCGCTGATGGGCCCGTCGGGTTCCGGCAAGACGACGCTGCTCAACCTCATCGGCGGGCTGGATGCGCCCAGCGGCGGCACGATCAGCGTGGGCGGCGAGCGCATCGACCAGCTCTCCGGTGCGGCGCTGGCCAAGTGGCGGGCGTCGCGCGTGGGCTTCGTGTTCCAGTTCTACAACCTGATGCCCATGCTGTCGGCGCAGAGGAACGTGGAGCTGCCGCTGCTGTTGACCAAGCTGTCTTCGGCTGAGCGCCGCAAGCGCGCGGCCATCGCGCTGCAGCTGGTGGGCCTGGCGGACCGTGCCTCGCACAAGCCCACCGAGCTGTCCGGCGGCCAGCAGCAGCGCGTGTCCATCGCGCGGGCCATCGTGTCCGACCCGACGCTGCTGGTCTGCGACGAGCCCACCGGCGACCTGGACCGCCAGTCCGCCGAAGACGTGCTGACGCTGCTGCAGGCGCTCAACCGCGAGCATGGCAAGACCATCGTCATGGTCACCCACGACCCGCGTGCCGCCGCCCGCGCCAGCCACACGCTGCACCTGGACAAGGGCACCTTGGTCACCGAGGCCGAGGCCGTCGCCTGACGCCGGGAGGGCCTATGAAATACCTGCACCTCATCTGGGCCGCGCTGTTCAGGCGCAAGGGCCGGACCTTCCTGACCCTGGTGTCCATCATCACGGCCTTCCTGCTGTTCGGCCTGCTGGACGCGGTGCGCGTCGGCTTCGACCAGGCCGGCAAGAGCGCCAACGGCGCCCAGCGCCTGCAGACCGGCTCCAAGCTCAGCTTCATCCAGCTGCTGCCGATGTCGCTGCAGGGCCGCATCGCGCAGATCGACGGCGTCAAGGACGTGGCCTTCGCCAACTGGTTCGGCGGTGCCTACCAGAAGCCCGAGAACCAGGTGTTCAGCTTCGCCGTGTCGCCCAACTACCTGGACGTCTACCCGGAGATGGAGGTCTCGGCCGAGGCCCGCCGCGCCTTTGCCGAGACCAAGAACGGTGCGCTGGTGGGCGAGGGCCTGGCGCGCAAGTTCGGCTGGAAGGTGGGCGACCAGGTGCCCATGCAGTCCACCATCTTCCCGGACCGCAACGGCAGCCAGAACTGGCCCTTCAAGATCGTCGGCCTCATCCATGTCGCCGACCGCAAGTCCGGCGCCTGGTACGACCAGATGTTTTTGCTGAACTGGAAGTACTTCGACGACACCACGCCCTGGAACCAGGGCCAGGTGGGCTGGTACGTGACGCGGGTCAGGGACGTCAACCAGGCCGACCGCGTGCTCAAGGCCATCGACGCGATCTCGGCCAACTCCGACCACGAGACCCGCACCCAGACCGAGGCGGCCGCCATGTCCAGCTGGATGAAGCAGGTGGCCGACATCAACCTCATCGTCACCTCCATCATGGGCGCCGTGTTCTTCACGCTGCTGCTGCTGGCCGGCAACACCATGATGCAGGCCGTGCGCGAGCGCACGGGTGAGATCGCGGTGCTGAAGACGCTGGGCTTCTCGGGGGGCAGCGTGCTGGCCATGGTGCTGGCCGAGTCGGTGCTGCTGCTGCTGATCGGCGGCGCGCTGGGCCTGATGCTGGCCAGCGTCATCGGCCCGGTGGTCAGCAAGGGCAGCGGGGGCGCCCTGAACCTGCCGGCGGCGGGCCTGGCCAGCTGGACGATAGGCGTCGGCCTGGCCTTGCTGTTCGGCCTGGCCGTGGGCGCCTTGCCCGCGCTGCGCGCCATGCGCGTCAACATCACCGATGCGCTGGCCGGGAGGGCATGAGATGAAGAAATTCCTGAAGAACTTCGGCCTCATCCTGCTGACCATCGCCATGCTGGTCGCCTGGGTGCTCATGCCTTGGTTTGGCGCGCTGGCGCTGGCCGTGCTGTTGGCCGCATGGATGTTGCTGTTCCGTACCGGCATGCAGGCCCGCTCGGTGGCGTCGGTGGGCATCAGCACGCTGACGCAGCGCCTGGGCTCGTCGGCCGTCATCGTCGTCGGCATCGCCGGCGTGGTGGGGGTGCTGGTGGCCTTGCTGGCCATGGCCGAGGGCTATGGCCAGACGCTGCGCAACTCCGGCAGCCTGGACACCGCCATCGTCATGCGCGGCGCCTCGGCCAACGAGGTCTCGTCCTCGCTGAGCCGCGAGGACATCGTGCAGATCGAGCAGGCGCCGGGCGTGGCCCGCAATGCCAAGGGCGAGCCCATCATCTCGGCCGAGACGGTGGTGGCGGCCAACCTGCCGGTCAAGGGCAGCACCACCGGCGACTCGGGCAGCGCCCAGGTGCGGGGCATCAGCGAGGCGGCGTTCGCCGTGCGGCCCAACGCCAGGATCATCGAGGGCCGGCTGTTTCAGCCCGGGCTGCGCGAGATCCTGGTCGGCAAGGGCGCGGTGCGCCAGTTCGAGGGCCTGACGGTCGGTGCCACGCTCAAGCTGGGCAACCAGCCCTGGACCATCGTCGGCATCTTCGCCTCGGGCGACGCGATGGAGTCGGAGCTCTGGGCCGATGCCAATGTCGTCAACGACGCCTACAAGCGCGGCAGCGGCCGCAACTCGGCCACCGTCAAGCTGGAGAGCCCGGCGGCCATCAAGACCTTCAGCGAGGCGCTGGAGAACAACCCCCAGCTCAAGGTCAAGGCCAGCACGACGCTGGACTTCTTCGCCAAGCAGAGCGAGCAGATGACCAAGGTGCTGCGCATCATCGGCATCGTGGTGGGCTCCATCATGGCCGTGGGCGCGGTGTTCGGCGCGCTGAACACCATGTTCGCCGCCGTCGCCGCGCGGGCGCGCGAGATCGCCACGCTGCGCGCCATCGGCTTCCGCGGCCTGCCGGTGGTCGTCGCCGTGATGCTGGAGACGACGCTGCTGGCGCTGATCGGCGGCCTCATCGGCGGCGGCGTGGCCTGGCTGATCTTCAACGGCTTCGAGGCCTCGACGATGGCCGCCGGCTCGGTGGGCAAGTTGAGCTTCAACCTGGCCGTGTCGCCGCAGCTGCTGTGGGAAGGCATCAAGTGGGCGCTGGCCATCGGCTTCGTCGGCGGGCTGTTCCCGGCGGTACGGGCGGCATCGCTGCCGGTGACGACGGCGCTGCGGGAGGCCTGAGCCGGCGGGCGAGGCGAGTCAGGGCCAGGGCAGCGCGGCGCCCCTGGCCCCAGCCGACGAACAACCGGCAGATGAAGCGGCCGGTGGCTCCGGGCCTGTGCTCGCGGGCCTGCTGCTTTGTGGGGGCAGCTCCACCCGATCGGGGCGGAATCAGTTTCATGCCTCGCCGCCTTCTCGCTCATGCATCCCGACCCCGCCGTCGAGCACGGCGAACACCTGCTCGCCGTCATTGACAGGCCGGCGGTAGGGCTGGTCGGTCCAGTGCCGGCGCGTGGTGATGCCGTTCGTGTTGGCGATGTCGAGCCCGCCCCGCGCCCGGTGGGCCTGGTCGCAACGAAGCGGCGTCAGTACGGACGCCCGTCCTTGTGGACAAAGACCCAGCCGCCTTCAGCCAGCTTGGCCCGCAGGTCATCGTCGGGGTAGCTCACCGCGTCGCCCTCGCTGCGGTCGCCGATCTCCAGGTAGAGCACCGGCTGGTCGGTGGGGTTGAAGAGCTGGTGCGCGTCGCCGCTGCCCGCCCGGAAACCCGCGCACATGCCGGGCGCCAGCGGCGTATCGCCGTCATTGGTGCGCAGCACGGGGCAGCCCTGCAGCACGTAGACAAACTCGTCCTGCCGCGTGTGGGCGTGGCGCAGGGAGGACATCGCCCCCGGCGCCAGCTCGGTGAGATTGACGCCGAAGTTGGCGAGGCCGAACACCGCACCCAGCGCGCGCTTGGTGCGTCCGGCCATGCGCGACGCGAAGGGCTCGGGGTAGTTCGAGGGCGTCTTGCGGGGCGCGACCTCGGCGGCTGTGACGGCCACGGGGCGATCGTTGCTGCTCATGGGTTGGGATGCCTTTCCGACAGTTGGCGCGATGAGATGATGGCGCGATCGTTCCTGGCTAGACGCACCCGACCGTGATGACCGCTCGCCTCCGCAATCCGCAGGTCTCCGCTCGCATCGGCGCATTGATCGTCCAGGTGGCGGCGGCGCGAGGTGCGGAGCCGCAGCGGCTGATGCTTGATGCGGGCTTCGACGCCCGCTGGCTGAACGACCCCGAGGCACGCATGCCGCTGACGGTCGAGGAGCGCCTGTGGGCGCGTGCGGCTGAAGTGACCTGCGACCCGCTCTTCGGCCTGCACGCCGCCGAAGCGATCCGCCCGGGAGCCTTCGACGTGCTGGACTATGCGGTGCGCACCGCGCCCGACCTGCGCACCGCGCTGCAGCGGCTGGCCCGGTACAACCGGCTGGTGCACGACCTGGCGGGCTTCGAGATCGTGCCGCATGGCGACGCCGTGCGCATCGAGCACCGATTCGGAGGCAGCGCCATCCGTCCCTGCCGCCAGGCAGCCGAGTTCACGCTGGCCTCGCTGGTGGTCGTCGCCTCGCAGATGGGTGGCCAGCCGGTGCCGGCCAGCGCGGTTGAATTCGCGCACCCGCTCGGGGGCGAACCCGCAGCCTATCGGTCGGTCTTCGGCGTGACGCCCCGCTTCGACGCACCGGTGTCGTGCCTGGTGCTGGCCGCCCGCGTGCTGGACCGCCCCGTGCCCGCCGCCGATCCGGCGCTGTCGCGCATCGTCACGGCACACGCGGAGCAGCTGCTCGCCGCCCACCCACCTGTCCAGGAAAGCATCGCGGCGCAGGTGCGCCGCCAGCTCGCCGAGAACATCGCCAAGGGGCCGATGACGCTGAACCTGGTCGCCCGGCGCCTTCACCTGAGCGAGCGCAGCCTGCAGCGCCGGCTCGACGACGAAGGCACATGCTTTGCCGACCTGGTCGACCAGGTGCGGCGCGAGCTGGCGTTGCGCTACATCGCCGACGAGCGGCTGGCCCTGGGCGAGGTGGCCTATCTGCTGGGCTTTGCAGAGCCCAGCCCCTTCCACCGCGCCTTCAAGCGCTGGACCGGCACCACGCCCGCGGCAGCGCGCCGTGCACGGCACTGATGACGGGCGGGGCGATCGCACCGGAAGGCGTCGCATCAGCGCGAGTCCAGGCGCGCCAGGAACGCCAGCAGCGTCGGTGCCACATGCGCGGGCATCTCCAGGTGGGGGTAGTGGCCGGCGCCTTCAATGATCAGCGGCGGGCTGCCCAGCGCCGCGCCCAGCCAGCGTGCCTCTGCCGCCGCATCAGGGAAATCGGGGTCGCGCGCGCCCATCACGACTAGCGCCGGAACGCGGCTGCGGGCCACCAGCGCTTCGGTATCCGCCTTGGACAGGCCGACCATGGTCCGCAGCGCCTCGATCCGGCCTGGCTCACGCAGGTTGGCGGCCAGCGCCGCCTTCGCCTCGGCATGGTCGGCCGGCTTGTGCGACGGGAAGAGACTGTTCCAGTAGGCCATCCAGAAGGCCACGCGCCACGGGCCGCCGAAGCCCACGGCCACGGCGGTCTTGGCCACCCACGAGGGATTGCCGTCACGGACGATCGGGCCCAGCAGCACGACGCCACGCACCCGCGCCGGCGCGTCGTGCGCCGCCCACAGCGCCGAGCCGGCCGCGAACGAGTTGCCCAGGATCACGGCCGGGCCCGCATCGAGGTGTTCGATCAGTGACAGCGCATCACGCCCGACGGCGCGCGCGGAGTAGTCGCTCCAGCGGGCAGACGTCTCGCCGTGACCACGCACATCCATGGTGACCACCCGGTAGCCCGCCTGCAGCAGCAGCGGGCGCAGCGCGCGGTATTCCGAGCGCAGGTCGCCCATTCCGGGGATGGCGACGACCAGCGGACCGGTGCCGCCGGTGTCGTCGTAGGCGATGTGGCCCTCGCCGACCGGCAGGAGGTGCGTGGTGGCCGGCGGATCCGCCGGCATGGGGGCGGCCGCCGGCATGCCGGCGACGAGCGAGGCAGCGATCAGGAGGGAGGGCGAGGTGGTCATGGGTCGAACCTGCGAGGCGGTCGGTCAATGCGGACACTGTGCCGCACTCGCCGGCCCGGCGCGATGACCGCCGGCGCCTTGGCGTTGACCCGAGGCGCCAGCCGCCGCGGGGGCCGCGCGCCGGCCGGCCCAGGCGTTGAAGCCGAGTGCGGCGCCGACCAGCGCCGCGCCCGCCAGTTCGCCGACCTCCGGCATCTGACCTTGCAGCGCATGCACCACCAGCACCGACACGGGGACGACGTTGAGGAACAGCGTGCCGACGGCGGGCCCCAGCCGGCGCACGCCGAAATTGAAGGCCAGCGCCGCCAGCACCGTGGGCACCACCGCGATGTAGAGAAGCGGCGGCAGCAGCATCACGGCGTCCGCGCCTCGGGGCGCCGGCAGGGCGCCGAGCAGGGTGGCGACGGTCGCGCCCAGCACCAGCCAGGGGGTCGCGGCCACGGCGGTCAGCGCGGTGTACTCCAGCGGGCTGTGGTGGGGCAGGGAGGCCGCGCCCCTTGTGTACAGCACCCAGCCCAGCGTGCCGGCCAGCGTGACCAGATCGCCGAGCAGCATCGTGGCGCCCGTCTGCTGAGTGGCTGCCGGCGCGCCGAGCACATGGGCGACCGTGGCCACACCGACCAACGCGACGCCAGCGCCGGCAAGCGAGGCGGCGGAAGGCCGCTGGGCGTCCAGCGCCCAACGCAGCAGCAGCGTGGTGAACGGCATCGTGGCCATGATCACCGAGCCGTGCGACGGCAGCGAGCGCGCGAGGCCCCAGAACACCAGCACGCTGAAGCAGCCGTAGCCGGCCAGGCCGAGCAGCGTCAGTCGCAGCGCGTCCTCGCGCAGCTTGCGCCAGGGGCTGTGGCCGAAGAGCTGCACCAGGGCCGCCAGCAGCGCGGTAGCCAGCGCGTATCTGAAGGTGGTGAACCACACCGGATCGACGCTGGCCAGCAGGGGCTTGCCGACGAGAAACAGACTGCCCCAGGCCGAGGTGGCGAAGAGCAGGGCGAGCACGGGAGCAAGCACGGAGTTCATGGCAGATGGACAGACCAATGGCGATGAGGGCAGTCTGGTCATCCGAGTCGACGCAGTCCATTCGCTTCGGCGGCACGCGATGTTCGGAAATCCAAGATGCGGGGTGAAAGCCGGGTGCGCAAAATGGCGCGATGGAGATTTACCAACTCAGGACCTTCGTCGCGGTGGCTGCCGAGGGCAACCTCACCCGCGCGGCGGAGCGCGTCTTCACCAGCCCGCCGGCCGTGAGTGCGCAGCTCAAGGCGCTCGAGGACGAACTGGGCGTGCGCCTCTTCGAGCGAACGTCGCGCGGCATGGTGCTCACCGCTGCGGGCCAGCGCCTGCTGGCCGAGGCCCAGCGCACGATCGCCGCGGCGCAGGCGCTGCACCTGACCGCCGCGCAGATCCGCGGCCAGGCGCGCGGCAGCGTGCGCATGGGCACCGTCAGCGACCCGGTGTCGCTGCGCCTGGGCGAGGTGTTCGTTCGGCTGGCAGAACTCCACCCGGAGGTCACGCTGCAGCTGCAGCAAGGGGTCTCGGCGCGCACGATGCAGGCCGTTCGGCGCGGAGAGCTCGACTGTGCCTGCGTTCTCAACGAAGACGAGCAGCACGCCGGCCTCGAGGTGTTGCGGCTGCAGCCCGTGGAGGTCGTCGTCGTGCTGCCGCCGCAATGTGCCGATCTGGTCGACGCGTCGATCGACGCGATCGCACGCGGGCCCTGGGTGAGCACGCCGCCCGACTGCGGCCTGCGCATGCAGCTGGAAGCCTTCTTCCGCGCCGCGGGCCGCGAGCTGCCGGCCGGCCCGATGGCAGATACCGAAGGCGCGGTACGCAGCATGGTGGCCAGCGGTCTGGGCGCCGGGCTGATGCGTCGCGACCAGGCCGAGGACGCTGAACGGCTCGGCCAGGGCTTCGTGTGGCCGGGCTGGCAGGGCAGCACCTGGCTATGCTGGGTGACGGCCGATCCAGCCCCCGATATCCCGGCCGTCGCCGCGGTGCGTGCGGTGGTGCTTGAAACCTGGAACTCGTTGCCCACCGGGGCCTAGTCGAGCGCCGCGCTCCGTGACGGCGTTCCCGGCATCGGCCGTGCGGCAACCCGGCGTGTGGCCGGCAATCTCGACCGGCCAGGTTGTCCGGGGCCACCGCCGCAAAGCGCAAGGCCCGGCTGCGCATCCGCGCGGCGCTAGCTGAACGCCGCCAGCAGCCGCTCCAGCGCCACCGTGAACGGCGTCTGCATCAGCGGCAGCGTGGCCAGCATGCCGATCAGGCCCACGCTGACGGTCAGCGGGAAGCCGACCGAGAACACGCTGATCTGCGGCGCCACGCGCGAGATCACGCCCAGCACCAGGTTGACGAACAGCAGCATGGTGATCAGCGGCAGCGCGATCCACAGGCCGATGCTGAAGATCTCGGCGCCCCAGCGCTGGGGCGAGGCCGCGCGCAGGAAGGCAAAGGGCTCGCCTCCCACCGGGAAGGCGTGGAAGCTCTGCACCAGTGCGTTGATCAGCAGCAGATGGCCGTTGATGGCGATGAACAGGAAGGCCACCATGCTGCCGAAGAAGCGCGCGCTGGCCGTGCCCTGGGCGCCGGTGCCGGGGTCGAAGAAACCCGCGAAGTTCAGGCCCATCTGCAGGCCGATGATCTCGCCGGCGAACTCCAGCGCGGCGAACACGATGCGTACCGCGAAGCCCATGGACAGGCCGATCAGCAGCTGCTGGGCCACCAGCAGCGTCAGCATCGGGACGGAATCCAGCGGCGCGACCGGGATCTCCGGCAGCGAGGGCTGGGCGGCGACCGAGATGAACAGCGCCAGGCCGATGCGCAGCCGCAGCGGCACGTTGCGCTGGCTGAAGGTGGGCATGCCTGCGAACAGCGCCAGCGTGCGGATGAAGGGCCACAGCAGCGGGTTCAACCACGCCAGCAGCTGGGCCTCGGTGACGGAGAACATGTCAATCGCCCGTGGTGAACGAGGCCAGGGTATTGCGGGCCGAGCGCCGGGCCGCCCCAAGCCGGCCCGCCGTGGCGATTGGCTTGCGGCTCCATGCCGCGGCCATCGCCGTCCCCTCGGGGGACCGGTCGGGCTGCCTGCGTTCAGCAGGGCGAGACCGGACGAGGGGTTTTTCCATTAGCCGACCATGCTGGGAATGGCCATCAGCGTGCGCTGGATGTACTCCACCAGCGTGGTCATCATCCACGGCCCGGCGACGGCCAGCGTCAGCACGGCCGCGACGACCTTGGGCACGAAGGACAGCGTCGCCTCGTTGATCTGCGTGGCCGCCTGGAAGACGCTGACGACCACGCCGACCAGCAGCACGACGATGAGGATGGGCGAGGCCACCAGCATCAGCATGTACAGGCCTTGCTGGCCGAAGGTGAAGACTTGTTGGGGGTCCATGGCGCGGGGCGATAGATCAGGTGACGAAGGACGCGGCCAGCGAGCCGAGCAGCAGGTTCCAGCCGTCCGCCAGCACGAACAGCATCAGCTTGAAGGGCAGGGCCACGAGCACGGGTGACAGCATCATCATGCCCAGGCTCATCAGCACGCTGGCCACGATCATGTCGATGACCAGGAAGGGGATGAAGATCAGGAACGCGATCTGGAAGGCGCTCTTGAGCTCGCTGGTCACGAAGGCCGGCACCAGCACCTTGAAGGGCACGTCCTCGGGCTTGATGCCGGCGTCCAGCTTGGCCAGCCGCGAGAACAGCGCCACGTCGGCCTGGCGGGTCTGCTTGAGCATGAAGCCGCGCATGGGCACCTCGGCGCGCTTCAAGGCCTCGTCGAACTGGATCTGGCCGGCGCTGTAGGGCTGCCAGGCGTCGGCGTAGACCTTGTCCAGCGTCGGGCTCATGACGAAGAAGGTCAGGAACAGCGACAGGCCCACGATGACCTGGTTGGGCGGCGCGGCCTGGGTGCCCAGCGCCTGGCGCATCAGGCTCAGCACGATGGCGATGCGCGTGAACGCCGTCATCATCAGAATGATGGCCGGCAGAAAGCCCAGCGCCGTGAAGAACAGCAGCGTCTGGATGGGCACCGAATAGCTGCCGCCGGCGCCCTGGCCGATCAGCAGCGGCAGCGTGGCCGGCGGCGTCTGGCCCTGCGCGACCGCGCTGCCGGCCACGACGAACAGTGCAAGCCCCAGCATCGCCTTGTCGGATGAAAGCGTGGGCCGAGCGCCGGGCCGCCCCAAGCCGGCCCGCGGGCGATGTGATTGCGGCTGAATGCCGCAAGCATCGCCGTCCCCGCGGGGGACCGACCAGACTCCCCCGCGTTCAGCGTGGCGAGGATGGGCGAGGGGCTCAAGCATCCTTGCGCTCCTTGCCCAGCAGCTTGGCGAAGCTGGCCGGCGCGGGCGGCTCGGCCTGCGGCGGCATGACGTGCAGCGTCGTGATGTTCTGTGGCGTGGCACCCAGCACCAGCCAGCGGCGGTCCTCCCCCTGACCCACCTCGACGACCAGCAGGCGCTGGTTGGGGGCCGTGGCCAGCTGCGTCACGACGCGCAAGACATTGGGCGTGGCCGCGCCGCCCAGCACGCGGCCATAGGGCGAGCGCTTGAGCAGCCATAGCGCGACCGGGATCAGCGCGACGATGGCAATGAACCAGAAGAAGGGGAGCAGGCCGGAAGCATTCATGCCCCGGCATTTTGCGGACGGACTTGAGTCCCAGAAACCCTCAATTGCTCCGACAAACCCGCGGTTGTCCAAAGACCAAGGCTGTCGCGGGCGGGCCGGGCCTCCCGGCCCGGCGTCTTCAGGCCGCCTTGCTGAGGCGGCGCATGCGCTCGGACGGCGTGACGATGTCGGTCAGCCGGATGCCGAACTTGTCGTTCACGACCACCACCTCGCCCTGGGCGATCAGGTAGCCGTTGACCAGCACGTCCATGGGTTCGCCGGCCAGCGCGTCCAGCTCCACGACCGAGCCCTGGGCCAGCTGCAGGATGTTCTTGATCGGGATGCGGGTGCGGCCCAGTTCCACGGTCAGCTGGACCGGGATGTCCAGGATCATGTTGATGTCGCCCGCCGGGCCGCCGGCCGTGGTCGGCGTGAAGTTGGCGAAGCTGGGCGTGGACACCTGCTCGGGGGCGACCTCGGCCACCACCTCGGTGGTCGCGGCCGGGGCCGGCGCGGCGGAGGCCTCGGCCAGGGCCGCGGCCCATTCGGCCGCCATCGCGTCCTGTTCGTCTTGGCTGGGGGAATCAGGGCTCATGTTTGGCTCCCAACCAGCTCTCCTGCGAGCCGGTCAGCATCTTGTCGATCTTGAGGGCATAGCGGCCATTGGACGTGCCGTAGTGGCACTGGAAGACCGGCACGCCGTCCACCTTGGTCTCGATCAGCGGGTCCAGGTCCAGCTCGATGAAGTCGCCGGGCTTGAAGGCCAGCAACTGCTCCACGGTGGCCGGCGCCGTGCCCAGCTCCGCCACCAGTTCCACCTCGGCGGCCTGGATCTGCGTCTTCAGCAGGTTGATCCAGCGCCGGTCGGGCTCGGAGGAGTCGCCCACCGTCGTGGAGTACAGCACGTCGCGGATGGGCTCCAGCGTCGAGTAGGGGATGCAGAAGTAGATCGTGCCACTGGTCTCGCCGATCTCCAGCGTGAACGACGTGGAGACGACGATCTCGCTGGGCGTGGCGATGTTGGCGAACTGGGGCTGCATCTCCGAGCGCTGGTACTCCAGCTCCAGCGGATAGACGCCTTTCCAGGCCTTGGCGTACTCGGTCGTGATGACCTCGACGACGCGCGTGATGACGCGTTGCTCGGTGGGCGAGAAGTCGCGGCCCTCGATGCGGGCGTGGAACTTGCCGATGCCGCCGAACAGCGAGTCGATGACGGCGAACACCAGCGTCGGGTCGCACACGATCAGGCCGCTGCCGCGCAGCGGCTTCACCGACACGATGTTGAAGTTGGTCGGGACGACGATCTCGCGCAGGAAGGCGCTGTACTTCTGCACCTTGATGCCGCCGATGGCGACCTCGGGGCTCTTGCGGATGAAGTTGAACAGGCCCACGCGGATGTTGCGCGCGAAGCGTTCGTTGATGATCTCCATCGTGGGCATGCGCCCACGGACGATGCGCTCCTGGCTCGCGAGGTTGTACTCGCGGATGCCGCCGACCTGCTCTTCCTCCTGCTCGAGCTTCTGGCTCTCGCCGGTGATGCCCTGGAGCAGCGCATCGACTTCGTCTTGGGAAAGGATCTGCTGATTCATGGCGGAACCAGGTTCACTGCACGATGAAGTTGGAGAACAGCACTTGCGTCACGGGGCTTTCCACCGCGGGCTTCTTCCTCTTCTTTTTCTTCTTCGGCGTGTCGTCGGTGGCCTCGTCCTCGTCGTCCAGCTCGATGCCCATGGGGCGCACCGACTCGCGCATGATTTCCTTGGCCAGCTGCTCCTTGCCCTCGCGGGTCAGCAGCTCGGCGGCGGTCTTGTGCGACAGCACCATCAGCACGTTGCTGCGGATGGCGGGCATGTAGGCCTTGACCTGGTCGGCGAACTTCGGGTCCTCGACCTCCAGCGTCACGCCGACCTGGGCGAAGCGGTCCACGTCCTTGTCGGCCAGGTTGACCGTGAAGGGGTCCAGCGGCACGAAGGTGGGCGGATGGTCGGGCTTGGCCTTGGCCTTGGCCTTGACGGGGGCCTCGACGGCCTCGCCGTCATCGCCCTCGTCGGCCGCGGCCTTTTTCTTCATCAGCATCAGCGCGGCGCCGCCGCCCAGCAGCACCAGCACGAGCACGGCGGCCAGGATGATGATCAGCTTCTTGCTGCCGCCCCCGGGGGGCGCGGCGGTTTCGGCAGCCGGCGCAGTCGCCATGAGAACTCCTTGAGACGTCCTAGGCCCGGGCCTGGCGGGCCCTGGGCAATTTGCGTCCGATTATTGACCCGCTACCTGCCAGGCAAACCTCGATTAGCTTGGGGCAGCCGTGGCTATTTCCGCTTCATCCTCAGGCAAAGGTGTCGAGCAGGCCCTGGCTGCGGCGTGCGGGCGGCGCGGCGGTGCCGGCCGGGCTGCCCTCGACGCGGCCGGTGTCGGCGCCACGCGAATCGCGGCCCTCGCTGCCGCCGGCCTCGCGCTGACCGGCGTTCTGCGAGGACTGCTGGAAGACGCCGCCACCCGCCAGCGTCAGGCCCTGGCCCTGCAGTGCGGCGGCCAGGTCGGGCAGGCTCTGCTGCAGCGCCTGGCGCGTCTCGGCCTGGGCCGCATGGAAGGACACCTGGGCCTGGGCGCCGTCGACGACGATCTGCACGGCCACCGGCCCCATGTCCGCCGGGTTCAGCTGCAGCTCGGCCTGCTGCACGCCGTTGACGGCCAGCAGGCTGACGCGGGCGCCCAGCTCGGGCGCAAAGGCGTTGCTCTGCAGCGCGGCATGCACGCGGGCGCTGGCGGCTGCCGCAGGGGTGCCTGGCGCCGCAGCGCCCAGCGGCTGGGCCTGCTGGGTCTGGGCCAGCAGGGCGGCAAAGCCGTTGGGCTGGGCGTCGGCCGACGCCGCGGTGCGCGGCGTGGTGGCCGCGGGCGTGGCGGTGGCTGTGGCGGCCTGCAGCGTGTCGCCGTGGGCGCTGCGCGCCGCCGCGGCCTTGTCGGCGGCCAGCTCGACGCCCTTGGCCCGCGAGGCCTCGGCGGCGCGCGTCGTCGCCTCGGCGGGGCGGCGTTCGGCCGGTGTCGCGGCGGCGGCGTCGCGCGCACCGTCGTCGGCGCCGACCTCGGCGGTCATGTGGCCGCTGCGGGCGCCCTTGGCCGGGTGCCTGGCATCGGTGTCGGTGTCGGCCGCGGCGGGCGAGGCCGTCGTCGCGGCTGCCTGCACGGCCGGTGGCGCCGGCAGGGTCAGGCCGATGAGCTGCGTGAATTCGTCCAGACCCGAGGTCTGGGCGTCGGCGTCCTCCGCCGCGTCGGCGGGCTCGCTGGCGTCGTCGTCGATCTTGGCGTCCTTGGCCGGCGTGGCCGGCGCGGCGGCCGCATCAGGTGCGCGGCCCTGGGCCGGCGCGGCGGGCTTGGCCGGCGCGGCCTGGCCTTCCTTGCGGCGGGCCTGCGCCGCGTTGGCGGCGGCCGTGGCGTCCCGGGCCGTGTCGGGCTTGCTGGGCACCGGGTCGACATGGGCGGGCTGCGGGTCGGGCTGGTCGTTCAGGAAGTGGGCAAAGCTGGGGCCGCCGGCCGAGCCCGGCTGGGGCGACGCGGCGGCGGGCGGCATGGCGGCCGGCTTGGGGGCGATGGCGGGGGTGCTGCCGAGCATGGGGCGCTTCCTCAGGCGTGGGCCGTGCGGCGCAGATGGGCGCGGGCGGCGAACTCGTCGCTGGCGCGCTGTTCGCGGCGCTGGGCGGCCTTGTCGGCCTCGGCCTGGCGGCGGGCGATCAGCTGGCGCAGCGCGCTGACGCGCAGCTCGGCCTGGCGCAGCGTCTCGCGGGCGCGCTGCTGGCGCTGGTCGGCATGCTGGGCCACATGGCCCTGGCTGTCCACGGCCTGGTCCAGGCGCTGGCCGAAGCTGCGGTAGCAGCCGACGATGCTCATGGTCGTGCCCTGGGCGAAGCTCTGCGTCCAGCGCTGCTGGTAGTCCTGGCGGTAGCCGGCCAGCTCGCCATGCTGGGCGCGGGCGGCCTGGGCCTGGGCGCTGGCGGCGTGCAAGGCCTGGGCGGCGGCGTCGCGCTCGCCTTCGGCGCGTTCCAGCAGCAGGCCCAGGGTGTCGTTGACGGGTGCACTCATTCAAAACTCCGGCGCGGCACCGGATCGTCGGTCCGGCACAAAAACTTTATCGGCGGGCGCCGTCGCGGTGTTTAGGCGCCCTGGACCACGGCCTGCAACTGGCTGACGCTGGCGTGAAGAAGTGCCGGGCTGTGCATGTCTTGCTGCAGCAGCCGCGTCATGTCGGCATGCAGGCGCACGGCCAGGTCCAGCTCGGGGTCGCTGCCCGGGGCATAGGCGCCAAGCTGGATCAGGTCGCGGGCCTTGTTGTATTTCGCCAGAAGTTGGCGGAAGCGACGCGCGGAATCGACCTGGTTTTGGGGTGCAACACTGGTCATCACCCGCGAGATGGAGCGCTCGATGTCGATGGCCGGGTAATGGCCGGCCTCGGCCAGCTCGCGGCTCAGCACGATGTGGCCGTCCAGGATGCCGCGCGCCGCGTCGGCGATGGGGTCTTGCGGGTCGTCGCCCTCGGTCAGCACGGTGTAGAAGGCGGTGATGGAGCCTTCGCCGGCCAGGCCGTTGCCGCTGCGCTCCACCAGCTGCGGCAGCTTGGCGAAGCAACTGGGCGGATAGCCCTTGGTGGCCGGCGGCTCGCCGATGGCCAGCGCGATCTCGCGCTGGGCCATCGCGTAGCGGGTCAGCGAATCCATCAGCAGCAGCACGTGGCGGCCCTGGTCGCGGAAATATTCCGCAATCGCCGTGGCGTAGTGCGCGCCCTGCATGCGCATCAGCGGCGGCGCGTCGGCGGGGGCCGCCACGACGACGCTGCGCTGGAGGCCTTGCTCGCCGAGGATGTCCTCGATGAACTCCTTGACCTCGCGGCCGCGTTCGCCGATCAGGCCCACGACGATGACGTCGGCCTGGGTGTAGCGCGCCATCATGCCCAGCAGCACTGACTTGCCGACGCCGGTGCCGGCGAACAGGCCCAGGCGCTGGCCGCGGCCCACGGTCAGCAGCGCGTTGATGGCGCGCACACCGGTGTCCAGCGGCGTGCGCACCGGGTCGCGGTCCATCGCGTTGATGGGGCGGCGCACCATGGGTTCGTTGTGGATGTCGGCCAGCTCGCCGCCGCGGTCCAGCGGGTGGCCATGCGGGTCGACGACGCGGCCCAGCAGGCCGTCGCCCATGGGCAGGTGCAGGCCGCGGTCCTCGCCGCGGCGCCAGGGGTGCAGCGGCTGGCCCAGCCGGGGCGCCAGCGGCGGCAGGTGGCGCGGCACGACGGTGGCGCCGCTGGACAGGCCTTGCACCTCGTCGGTGGGCATCAGATAGGCGCGGTCGCCCGAGAAGCCCACCACCTCGGCGTTCACCGGCGCGGCGCCGCGGCGCGGGCTGTTGCCGCTGCTGGGCATCTGGATGCGGCAGACCGAGCCCAGCGGCACCTTGATGCCGGTGGCTTCCAGCACCAGGCCGGCCACGCGCACCAGCTTGCCCTGGGATTCCAGCGGGGCGGCATTGCCGGCCAGCGTCTCCAGGTCGGCGAGATAGCGCTGCCAGCGCTCGCTGCGCTCAGTCGCCATCGGCGTCCGCGCCACGGCGGTCTTCCCAGATCGACTGCTGACCTATGGCCGACGCGGCCTGCTGCCAGCGGGCCGCGAGGGTCGCATCCACGCTGGCGATGTCGGCGTCGACCTTGACGCCGCCGCGCGCCACGTCCGGGTCGGGGATGAGCTGGGCCTCGCGGGCCTGCAGCTCCTGGCCGGCGCCCTGCTGCACGAGGGGGAAGTCGTCCGGATGCACGCGCACGCGCACATGGCGGGCCGACAGTTGCAGTGCCTCTACCGCGTCATGGGCGACGCGCGCGATCAGCTCGGGGCGCTGCTCGAGTTCGCTGCGCACGACCTGGCGGGCCAGTTCGACGGCGATGCGCGCCACCGTCGCGGCCATCTGGTCCTCCAGCCCGCGCATCTCCGCGTCGAAGCCGGCCACCAGCGTGCCGATCTGGCGGCTCATCTGCTGGGCGAAGCTCTGCTTGAAGGCGTCCAGCGCGGCCAGGCCGTCTCGGTAGCCGTCTTGGTAGCCGCCCTGGCGGGCGGCGTGCAGTTGCTCCTGCAGGCTGGGCTCGGGCGGCGCGGGCGGCTCCACGGGCGCCGTCGCGGCGGGCGCCGGCGGCTGGACGCCGGGGCGCATGGGCGCGAAGGGGGAGGGCGGGGTGTTGCCCAGGTTGTCCAGGTTCCAGGCCCGGGCGCCCTGGACCTCCTCGCCAGGAATGAAGCGCGCATAGCTGCCGCGGCGCTCGCCCTCGCGGCGCTCGGGCGGCGGCACTTGCCGGGGTGGGGGTCTCGTGGCCATGGTGCTTGCGATTCTGCGCGCGCGTCAGCGCCGCGCCCCCTCGCGCGGCCCCCGAGGATCCGGCTTTGCCGGGCCTGCGGGGGCGCCCCCTTGAGGGGGCCGGCGAAGCCGGTAGGGGGTGGTCATACAAACTGATCGTCGCCGCCGCCCGCCAGCACGATCTGGCCCTCGTCGACGAGGCGGCGCACGATCTTGAGCATTTCCTTCTGCTCGGACTCGACCTCGGACAGCCGCACCGGGCCGCGGCTCTCCAGATCCTCGCGCAGCGTCTCGGCGGCGCGGGTGGACATGTTGCGGAAGATCTTCTCGCGCAGTTCGGGGCTGGCGCCCTTGAGGGCGACGATGAGGCTTTCGCTCTGCACTTCCTTGAGCATGGCCTGGATGCCGCGGTCCTCGATCTTGTTCAGATCGTCGAACGTGAACATGTTGTCCATGATCTTCTGCGCCAGGTCGGAGTCGGCCTCGCGGATGTAGTCCAGCACCGAGGCCTCGATGCTGGAGCCCATCATGTTGATGATCTCGGCGGCCGTCTTGGCGCCGCCCAGCGAGCTCTTCTTCATGCGCTCGCCGCCGGCCAGGATCTGGCTCATGACCTCGTTGAGGTCTTTCAGCGCCGTGGGCTGGATGCCGTCCAGCGTGGCGATGCGGATCATCACCTCGTTGCGGCCGCGCTCGGGGAAGAGCTTGAGCACCGAGCTGGTCTGGTCGAAGTCCAGGTGGGCCAGGATGGCCGCGATGATCTGCGGGTGTTCGTTGCGCAGCAGCTCGGCCACCGAGCTGGCGTCCATCCACTTCAGGCTTTCGATGGAGGACACGTCGCCGCCCTGCAGGATGCGCTCCAGCAGCAGGTTGGCCTTGTCCTCGCCCAGCGCCTTGCGCAGCACGGCGCGCACGTACTCGTCGGTGTCGGTGACCAGCGTGTGGTGGGTGTCGGCCACCTGGTCGAACTTGTCCAGCACCTCCTCGACCTGGGCGCGCTTGATGACCTTGAGCTTGGCAATGGTCTCGCCCAGCGCCTGCACCTCCTTGGGTGACAGGTGCTTGAAGACCTCGCTGGCTTCTTCCTCGCCCAGCGACATCAGCAGGATTGCAGCGCTCTCGGTGCCTTTATCGTCCATGGTGGTCTATTGTCAGGCCGCCTGGCCATCCATCCAGTCGCGCACGATGTTGGCGACCGCGACCGGGTTCTCGCGGGCCATGGCGCGGGCGCGGTCGAGCTTGTCGTTGTGCAGCGGTGCCTCCAGCCTGGGCATGCCGTCGGCGCCCGGCAGCAGCTCGGCGTCGTCGACCACCTCGTCCACCGACTCCGGCTTGTCCTCGGCCGGCGGCGGCGCGGTGGCGGCCTTGATGGCGGGGCGGATCATGCCGAACACGGCGATCAGCGCGATGGCGACGAAGGCCAGCGGCACGATGGCGCTGCGGGCGATGTCCAGCAGCCAGGGCTGCTTCCAGAACGGCGCGTCGGCGGGCTCGGTCTTCTCGACGATGAAGGGGGCGCTGATGACCTTGACGGAGTCGCCGCGCTCGGCGTTGAAGCCCATGGCCTCTTTGACCAGCTCGGTCAGGCGCGCGACCTCGTCGGCCGGCACCGGCTGCTGCGTGGTCTTGCCCTTCGCGTCGGTCACCGCGCGGTGGTTGACGACGATGGCCGCGTTCAGCCGCTTGACGTTGCCGACGGCGCCGCGCGTCACGCGCACGGTCTTGTCCAGCTCGTAGTTGGTGGTCTGGTCGCGGCGGCTGCTGCTGGTGCCTGCGCCGCCCTGGGCGGCCTGCAGCGGCGCGCTGGCGCCGTTGATGGGCGCCGTGGCGGGCACGGGCGGCTGGTTGGTGGCGGCGCCGGGCACGCCGGTGGGCGGGGCGGCGTTGGCGTTGGTGGATTCGCTGGTGGTGCTGCCACGCACCGCGGCCTGGGTGTTGGGGCCCTGGTTGGGCCGGTATTCCTCGGCGGTGGCCTCGGTCTGCGAGAAGTCCACGTCGGCGGTGACGGTGGCACGCAGGTTGTCGCGGCCGACCACCGGCTCCAGCAGCTCGAAGATGCGCTTGTTGTAGCTGGCCTCGATCTGCTGCTTGTACTGCAGCTGCTGGCCGTCCAGGCCGGTGGCGGGGTCGGCGCCGGTCTGGGAGAGCAGGGCGCCGGTCTGGTCCAGCACGCTGACGGCCTTGGGGTGGAGCTCGGGCACGCTGCTGGAGACCAGGTGGACGATGCCGGCGATCTGCGCGCGGTCCAGCGTGCGGCCGCCGCGCAGCGTCAGCATGACGGAGGCGCTGGGCTTTTGCTGCTCGCGGAAGAAACCGTTCTGCTGCGGCATGGCCAGGTGCACGCGCGCGTCGGCCACGTCGGACATGGCGGTGATGGTGCGCGTCAGCTCACCCTCCAGCGCGCGCTGGAAGTTCAGGCGTTCGTTGAACTGGGTCTGGCCGATGCTGGACTTGTCCAGCAGCTCGAAGCCCACCGTGTTCCCGCTGCCGCCCTTGGGCAGGCCCTGGGCGGCCAGCTTCATGCGCAGCTCGTAGACCTGGCCGGCGGGGACCAGGATGGTGCCGCCGGCCTCGTGCTTGTAGGGCACTTGCAGGGCGGCCAGCTGACCGATGACGGCGCCGCCGTCCTTGTCGGACAGTCCGGTGAACAGCGGGCGGTAGTCGCCCTGGGCCGACCACAGCGTGATGGCCAGCACGGCGCCGGCCAGCGCGGCCAGGCCGGCGCCCATGGTCAGCTTGCTGCGCAGCGGCAGGCCATTGAGGCGCTGCACGAAAGTGGGCGGCGTGTCGTCGGCCGGGGCGATCATCGCCGGGGCGGTGGCAGCGGGGGCGCTCAGGGCGTTGTCCATCGGAGGGCGAGACGGCAGGGAAGGCCGGAGATCGGCCGATGGCGCAAATTATTCGTGGCCTCACCCTCAAGAAAGCGCCGAAGTGGCCGACGCGGGCGGCGCATCTCCGCGCTTCGCCCCCCTGGCTTGCTGCCACAGTGCTGCCCCATGGACATGAAGCTGCGCCCCTTCGACTTCGCCCAGGCCGCCGCCCGCGCGGGCCTGGCGGTCAACGGCACGCCGCTGGCGGCCAAGCCGGCCGCCACGACGGGCGCCAGCTTCGGCGCGGCGATGACGCAGGCGCTGAAGAGCGTCAGTGCCCAGCAGCAGGAGGCGGCGCGGCTGCAGCGCGAGGTGCAGCTGGACAACCCCACGGTCAGCCTGGAAGAGACCATGGTGGCGATGCAGAAGGCGCAGATCGGCTTCCAGGCCACGCTGCAGGTGCGCAACCGGCTGGTGTCGGCCTACTCCGAGATCATGAACATGCAGGTCTGACCTGCCCCTCGCCCAGTCTCGCCGCGCACCACGCGGGCGAGCCTGGTCCGTCCCCCGAGGGGACGGCGATGCTCACGGCATTGAGCCGCTCGCACATCGCCAACGCGGGCCGGCTTGGGGCGGCCCGGCGCTCGGCCCGATGTCAGCACGATCCCTGGCGCGCGTCGCTGCCGCAGATCTGCGGCCGGCCCAGCGGGTTCAGGTCCAGGCGCAGCTGCTGGTTGCGGTCGTTGGAGAGGCCGATGCGAGTCCAGTCCAGCGCCCGGCCCAGGCCCGCCTGGAAGGTGACGCCCTGGCCGGACTGCAGCAGCAGGCCTTTGTGCTCGCGGTAGCTGACGCCGCCCAGCTCGCAGCGCGGCAGGCCGCTGCCGCAGTCGCAGGGCGCCGCGCGGCTGGCGCCCCAGCACCATTGGGCGCCACTGTTGAAGCCGACATAGATGTTGCGCCCCTCGTCCACGCTGAGGGCGCGGGCGCGGCGCAGGTCCATCTCCAGCAGCTCGGCCACATGGCGCAGGCGCTGGCGTGCCAGGTAGCTGGCGTAGCTGGGCACCGCCGCAGACAGGATGATGCCCAGCACGGCCAGCACGAAGACCAGCTCGATCAGTGTGAAGCCTCGGCCGCCTCGGCGCGTCATGGGTCGAGCTTGAGCAGGCGGCGGCGCTTCTGCGTCTGGTCCACATAGACCTGCAGCGAGCGTGCGGCATGGGCGTCGAGGTCCACGAAGGCGCAGCCCAGCTGCAGCATGCCGCCGGCGTCGCCGGCCATGGGGCTGGCATGGTGGGGCAGCAGCGTGATGCGCAATGCGCTGATGCGGTCCAGCTCCAGCACCAGGCCCTCGGCGACCTGGCCGGGCGCCAGCACGGTGAAATCGGGCGGCAGGGCCAGGGCCAGGCCGCCGATGCTGATGTCCAGCACGCGCAGCGCGCGGCCCGGCTCGGCGCCCCCCGGCACGATGACGCGCGGATAGGCGCTGCCGGCGGGCTGGACGCGGAAGGACTGGCGGCGCTGGAAGCGGTAGAGCCGCGTCGGCAGCGTGCCGCGCAGCACCGTGCCCTGCTCGCCGCTGACCAGCACGGGGGCCTCGACCTCGAACTGCAGCTTGATGGTGCCGAGGTAGGCGACGGCGGTGATCTCGCCCAGCGCGACCAGCGACTCGCTGACGCCCTCAGGGTCGGCGCCTATCTCCAGGCCTATGAGGTCGGCATCGGCATCGAGGGCCACGATGCGGCTGGGTAGGCTCTGGCCCGGCGGGCCGGCGAGCAGCAGGCCGGCGCCTTCGCGCTGCAGCTGCTGCAGATAGGCCGTGATCTCGGCCGTGGAGGTGACGCGCAGTTCCTCCGGGGTGGCTTCAGGGGCGGTCATGCCCGCGATGGTAGTCGCCCGGCGCGCCGCTCCGTCAGTGGACCAGCCGGCTCTTGCCCTGCAGTGCGTGGCCCAGGTCTTCCAGCCACGGCTCGGCGAGATGGCGGATCTCGGCGTCGTTGAGCAGGATGCGCTGCATGATGCGCGTCTTCAGCTGCGATTCGCCGCTGGCCAGCTGGCTGTGGTTGGCGGCGGCCTTGAGCTGGGAGATCAGCAGCACGCAGGCGCCCTCGAGCTTGACGACTTCGTCCCAGTTGCCGGTGCGGGCCGCAGACAGCATGTCGGCGCTGGCCTTCTCGATGGCCTCGTAGTAGTTGAGCAGTTCGGAGTTCATGTGCGGGATCACCGGGTGAGGCTGTGGGCGGCGGGGTTCAGGCGGCACGGCTGGCATCGCGGCCCAGGGCGGCGGGCGTCTGGGCGATGGCGCCCCAGGCTTCGCGCACCGGGCTGAGCAGGCGCTGGCATTCCTCGACGGCGGCCAGGTCGCTGCGCAGATTGGCCTGCGTGAGGCGCATGCAGACATAGCCGTAGAGTTCGCGCAGGTCGGTGGCGAGCTGGCCGGCCGACATGTCCAGGCCGGCGCGCAGGCCCTCGTCGAGGATGCGCACGGCGCGGCTCAGCGAGCGGCCCTTGAGTTCGACATTGCCGTTTTGGATGGCGACGCAGGCCTGGTTCATCGCGTCGAACACGCCGTCGAACAGCATGGCGACGAGGCGATGCGGGCTCGCTGCCTGCACATCGGTCTCCAGGCCGACCTTGGCATAGAGGGTGGCTTGCTGGCCGCGCGCGGCGAAGGGGGAGGTCATGTTGCCGTACATGGGGAAGGACGTCGTCGTGTTGACTGTTTTTCGGCCTTTCCCCGGGCGACTTGAGCCGCCGGTGCGCCGAACATCGACCGGTGGCTGCGTCATTTTTCCGGATCGGACGCAAAAAAGGCGACCCCGTGGGTCGCCTTGGCGGGATCCGGGCCGGCCCGGGCTCGGTCACTTGTTGAACTGGGCGATCTGCTGGTTCATGTAGTTGGACAGGCTGCTGAGCTGGCCCATCTTGGTGTCCAGGGCGGCGTACTGCGCGCGCAGCCGCGCCTCGTTCGCCGCGGAGCGGTCGGTAAGCTGGTCCACGCGCTTGTTGTTGTTGTCGATCAGCGTCTGTATGCCCTTCTGGCGCGTGGTGACCGTGCCGTCCACGCTGAGCGCCTGGTCCACCAGCGTGCGAAAACGCGTGGCGAAGCCGCTGTTGTTGGCATCGGTGTTGTCCACGCCCATGAAGAAGGATTTCAGGTCGGCAAGGTTGTTGGCCAGCGCCTTGTCGAGCTTGGTGCCGGCGGCGGCCAGGTTGCCGTCGGCGCCGGGGGCCAGGCCGATGTCGGCCAGGCGGCTCAGGCTGCCGCCCAGCGAGGTGCCGCCGCCCGCGATGCCGCGCAGGCGGGCGGTCAGGCTGACGGCGGAGGAGTCGCCCTGCAGCGGCGCGGCGGTCTTGGTGGCGGCGTCGTACTTGGTCTGGCTGCGCAGCAGCTGGTTGAGGGCGTTGTAGGCCGCCGTGAAGTCGCTGACGGCCTTCTTGATCGCGTCGACGTCCTGGTTGACGCTGATGGTGACCGGCGGCGTCGTCTTCAGCAGCAGGATGTTCAGGCCGTCGATGGCGGCGCTCAGCGAGTTGGTCTCGGAGCTGATGTCCAGGCCGTTGAGCTTGGCGCGCGCGTTCACGGCGGGCAGCGTCAGCGACATCCGGGTGATGGAGCTGCTGGGGTCGTAGGCGAGCTGGGACAGGCCGGCGGCGTCGCCGGCATTGCCATCGGCATCGTCGACGGTGACTCGGAAGGCGTTGGTTTCCCCCGTGTCGCGCGAGGTCAGCGTCAGCCGCGAGCCGCTGGCGTCGGTGACGACGGCGGCAACGACGCCGGCATTGGCGGCGTTGATCTGGTCGCGGATCTGGCCCAGCTGGTCCTGGCCGGGGCCGATGGTGATGGTGACCGGCGTCTTGCCGGCCTTGCTGGTAAAGGCGGTGCCGGTGGCATCCCAGCTACCCAGCTCGATGGTGAGCGTGCCCTGGCCGACCGTGCTGGTGGCGTTGGCGAAGCTGCCGGAGGCCAGGCTCTGCGCCTGGGCCAGCCTGTCCACCTGGATGGAGACGTTGCCGATGGCGGCGCCGCTGGAGGCGGTGACCGAGATGGCGGTGGCATCGCTGACGCTGGCCTTGGTGCCCGCCCAGGTGTCCGGGTTGGTCAGCTTGGCGGAGGTGTCACGCAGCGTGGACAGCGCGCTCTGGATCTGGCCGTAGGTGGAAAGCTGGGTCTTGAGCCCGCTCGTCTTCTTGTTGAGGTTGGCGATGGGCTGCTGGTCGAGCGACACCAGCTTGCTGATGATGGACTCGACGTCCAGACCGCTTCCGAGACCGAGGGATGAGATCGTAGCCATGGCTCAGCAATGCAAAAGGGCCGATATGCACTGGGCTATCGGCCGGGTTTGCCGGAACTTTAGGCCCCGGAGCGAATTTTTTAACGCTGCAGCAGCGACAGCACCTGCTGCGGCAGCTGGTTGGCCTGGGCCACCATCGCATTGCCAGCCTGTTGCAGGATCTGTGCCCGGCTCATGTTGGCGGTTTCCGCCGCGAAGTCGGCGTCCATGATGCGGCTGCGGGCGGCGGTCTGGTTCTCGACGGCGACCTGCAGGTTGGAGATCACTGCGTCGAAGCGCGACTGCACGGCACCGTAGGTGGCCCGGGTGTCGTTGATGAAGTCCAGTGCCGAGTCGATGTTGTCGATGACCACGCCCAGCGCGGTGAAGTCCGCCGTGTTGTCGATCAGCGCCGGGAAGGGGGTGGCGCCAGAGCCGAGCAGGTTGGCGATCTGCGTGACGCTGCCGTCCGTCATGTCGATGGGCGCGATCGTGATCGAGTCGTTGGCGGTGGTGTTGGCGCCGATCTGGAAGGTCTGGCCCGTGCCAGCTGCCACGCCCGCCGCATCGGCCAGGATGGGTTTGCTGTTGAAGGTGGTCGCATTGATGATGCGCCAGATCTCCGAGCCCAGCTGCTCGAACTCCTTGTTCAGTGAATCCTTGTCGGAGGTGCTGTTCGTCGAGTTGCGGGCCTGCACGGTCAGCTCGCGCATGCGCTGCAGGTTGTCGCCGATCTTGCCCAGCGCGCCTTCGGCCGTCTGCGCCAGCGAAATGCCGTCGTTGGCATTGCGGATCGCGACGTTCATGCCGCGCACCTGGGTGTTCATGCGCTCGGCGATGGCCAGGCCCGCCGCATCGTCCTTGGCGGAGTTCACCCTCAGGCCGGACGACAGGCGCTGCATCGACACCGCAAGAGAGCCTTGCGAGGCGTTCAGATTGCGCTGGGCATTCAGCGAGTTGATGTTGGTGTTGATGGTCTGGGGCATCGCGCACTCCTGGATTCGGTCGGCGAGCCGGCTTCAGTCATGCCAGACTCGATGGAGCGAATTCTGAAAGTGCGCCTAGCCGCCAAAAGCCCGATCAAAGGCCAAAACCACGGCCAATCCCGAGCGAACGCGGCCGGCTGGGCCGGCCCCGGTGCGCGTCAGCTGCGCAGCAGCGCCAGCACCTGCTGGGGCAGCTGATTGGCCTGGGCCACCATGGTGTTGCCGGCCTGCTGCAGGATCTGCGCGCGGCTGAGGTTGGCGGTCTCGGCGGCGAAGTCGGCATCCATGATGCGGCTGCGCGCGGCGCTCTGGTTCTCGACGGAGATCTGCAGGTTGCCGATCACGGCGTCGAAGCGGTTCTGGGCGGCACCCAGCGTGGCGCGCTCGCCGCTGACGGTGGTGATGGCGGTGTCGATGTTGTCGATGATGGTCTTCAGCGACGCGGCGTCGGAGGTGTTGTCGATGGTCGCACCCGTCACCGTCGTGATGTCGGTGTTGCCGGCCATGTCGGTGGTGGTCAGGACGACCTCGTCGTCGGGCGTCGTGTTGGCGCCGACCTGGAAGGTCAGGGCGCCGGCGCCGCCGGCCAGGATGGCCTTGCCGTTGAAGGTGGTGCCGCCCAGCACGCGGCCGATTTCCTCGCTGAGCTGCGAGTATTCCTTGCCGATGGAGTCCAGGTCGGTGGTGGTGTTGGTGGCGTTGCGGGCCTGCACGGCCAGTTCGCGCATGCGCTGCAGCGAGTCGCCCACCTTGGCCAGCGCGCCCTCGGCGGTCTGGGCCAGCGAGATGCCGTCGTTGGCATTGCGCACGGCGACGTTCATGCCGCGCACCTGGGTGTTCATGCGCTCGGCGATGGCCAGGCCGGCGGCATCGTCCTTGGCGGAGTTCACGCGCAGGCCGGAGGACAGGCGCTGCATGGACGTCTGCAGCGACGACTGCGACATCGCGGTGTTGCGCTGGGCATTCAGGGACGCGATGTTGGTGTTGATGATTTGAGGCATGACTCAATCCTTTCTTGACGAAACAGTCCAGCGCAAAGCCGGTCAAAGCGGTTGCAACAGGCCGCCCCCGCGGGGGAGGGGCTGCGTCCGCGTCCTGCCTGTGCGCGTTGTCGCGCACAGGATGGGCTGACCGGACCACGTGGTTCCCGAATCGTTCGCGAACCCGTTGGACTGGATATCGTCGTCAGAAGGATTGACTTGAATCCTTTTGCACAAAGCGCTTGAAATGGCCATCCACGGCGGTGGATGGCTTCAAGGTGCTTGTGCTGGAGGCGTGAGGGTGTCTGCCTTCTTGGCGGGCAGTTCACTCAGGGCCAGCGGTGCTGGCCCGGCGTCATCGAAGCAGCGACAGGACTTGCGACGGGTACTGATTCGCCTGGGCGATCATCGCGTTGCCTGCCTGCTGGAGGATGTTGGCTCGGGAGAGGTTGGCGGTTTCCGCGGCGAAGTCGGCATCGGTGATGCGGCTCTTGGCGGCGCTCTGGTTCTCGACGGAGATCTGCAGGTTGCCGATCACGGCGTCGAAGCGGTTCTGGGCGGCACCCAGCGTGGCGCGCTCGCCGCTGACGGTGGTGATGGCGGTGTCGATGTTGTCGATGATGGTCTTCAGCGACGCGGCGTCGGAGGTGTTGTCGATGGTCGCACCCGTCACCGTCGTGATGTCGGTGTTGCCGGCCATGTCGGTGGTGGTCAGGACGACCTCGTCGTCGGGCGTCGTGTTGGCGCCGACCTGGAAGGTCAGGGCGCCGGCGCCGCCGGCCAGGATGGCCTTGCCGTTGAAGGTGGTGCCGCCCAGCACGCGGCCGATTTCCTCGCTGAGCTGCGAGTATTCCTTGCCGATGGAGTCCAGGTCGGTGGTGGTGTTGGTGGCGTTGCGGGCCTGCACGGCCAGCTCACGCATGCGCTGCAGCGAGTCGCCCACCTTGGACAGCGCGCCTTCGGCCGTCTGTGCCAGCGAGATGCCGTCGTTGGCATTGCGCATGGCGACGTTCATGCCGCGCACCTGGGCGTTCATGCGTTCGGAGATCGCCAGGCCGGCAGCGTCGTCCTTGGCGGAGTTCACGCGCAGGCCGGAGGACAGGCGCTGCATCGCGACGGACAGCGATGCCTGGGAGGAAGAGGTGTTGCGCTGCGCGTTCAGAGACAGCAGATTGGTGTTGATGACCGAGGCCATGATGCTTCCTTTTGCTAGATATACCGGCAAGCCGCCGGACGAAGACCCGCGTGCCCGGGTGAGGCACCCGTGCTGTCCGCCCCTGGCTCGCCTTGCGGCGCGCCGGTGCGGCGACGCCCGACGCCGGTCAACCGTTGCAGCCCGGCCACCGCTCGTGAGCGGCTGCCCTGCTGCCTCGGCCTTCCAGCCGGACCACGGTGCTGAGACCAGCGCCGTTGGAATGGCTATCGGTGTGGTGGTGAAGTTTCTTTAGCGCGTTTTGTCAAGGTCGTGATCTTTTGAACAAAGGCGGCGGCAAGCGCCTGTTCCTTGGATCGGCGCGCGGCGGCGGAAGCGGGTCCGGAAAGGGCGGCTTTTCCGGGGATGGACGGCAGAGCGGCTTCCTAAAGTGCGGCTCATCCCGGCCGACCCCGCGCCGGGTCGGAGTCTTCCGCGATGCGTGCTCAATCCAGTCCCGCCACGACCATTCCGCGCAACGGTCATCGTCCCGTTGCCGTGCCCAGCAGCGAGCCGGCCCTGCTGCTGGCCCGGGCCCGCAACGCGGCTTTCGCCGAAGCCTCGCGTGGCAACCTGGGCGGCGGCCTGGGGCTGCTGCATGACGCCCTGCAGGACGAGCCGGCGAGCCACGACCTGCTGTCCGACATGGCGGCCCTGCTGCTGGCGGCCGGCCAGCTGGAGCATGCGGTGACTCATGCCGAGCGGGCGCTGCAGCTGTGCACGCTGCATGGCCCCAGTCTCTACACGCTGGCCTTCGCGCTGTCGGGTCTGGGGCGGGTGGACCATGCCATCGGCGTGCTGACCGAGCTGCAGAGCGGCGCTGGCCGTGCCAGCCTGCAGGCCGAGGCGCCCGAGCTGCTGCCGGTCGCGATGACGGAGCTGGCGCGCCTGCACCGCAGCCGCGGCTGACGGGCCCGCTACCCCGCCTCTCGAGGCCCCGCCGGCGCAAGCCGCGGGGCCTCGTCGTTTGCCGCGCGGCCCGACGCGCCTGTAGGAATTTCACTGACAAGCCCCGGCCGAAAACGCGACACCGCACACCGACGGCGCCTGATATCGACGAAAGAGGGCGGTCAACACAATCCGTTTCACGTTTTCAACACGTCCAACCCCGAAACGGAAGCCGCCATGAACGCCGATCAAATGCTTGCCGAGATCCGTGAAGCCAACCTGTCCTACCTGATGCTGGCCCAGAGCCTGATCCGCGCGGACCGCGAGCAGGCGCTGTACCGGCTGGGCATCAGCGAGGAGACGGCGACGCTGATCGGCACGCTGAGCCCGGCGCAGATCATGAAGATCGCGTCCGGCAACACGCTGCTGTGCGCCTTCCGCATGAGCGACGACCTGGTGTGGGGCCTGCTCACCAACCATGCCAAGCCCGGCGCCAACGACGCGGTGTCGCGGCTGCATGCCTCCATCCTGATGGCCGGCCGGCACGAGCACGCCTGAACTGTTGGCCCCCGGCGGCGCGGGTACGCGCCGCTGACCCCCCGAGGGGGTGGGGATCGCTCAGGGGCAGCCCCTTCGCGACATCCCCGAGGCGGGCGGCTTGGGAGCGGCCCGGGGCTCGCCCGCAATACCGAATACCAAACACGCACCGATTCCAGGAGACTGCCATGCGCGTCAAAAGCATCCTCACCGAAGCCAAGCAGATCGAACGTGCCGTCCAGCTGATTCATCTGGGCGCGCGACTGCAGGTGCTGGAGTCGGAGACCGACCTGTCCTACGAGCGCCTGCTGCGGCTGTACAAGGAGGTGGCGGGCAAGTCGCCGTCCAAGGGCCAGCTGCCGTTCTCGACCGACTGGTTCATGACCTGGCAACCCAACATCCACGCCAGCCTGTTCCTGAACATCCACGAGTACCTGAACAAGGCCGCGGAGATGGAAGAGATCGACACCGTCATCAAGGCCTACCAGCTCTACCAGGAGCAGACCACGGCCCAGGGGCTGGAAGCCATGCTGTCGGTCACGCGCGCCTGGCGCCTGGTGAAGTTTGTCGACAACGGCATGTTGACGCTGACCAAGTGCTCCAGGTGCAGCGGCCAGTTCGTGACCCATCCGCACGAGATCGCCCGCCACTTCGTCTGCGGCCTGTGCAACCCGCCGGCGCGCGCCGGCAAGGGGCGCGCCCAGGGCGCCATCCAGATGCACTGAAGAAAGGGGGGCGCTGGCCCCCTTTGCCGTTGGCGCGGCCGCTCAGCCGGCGGGCCGGGAGGCCACCGCCAGCAGCGAGATGCCGTTGAAGAAGAACAGGCCGTCGATCTGCCAGGGCGTGTACTTGCGGATCACGTTGGACAGCGTGAACGGCGTGTACCAGCAGTTGTGGTCGGGGTGGACCACCTCGACAAAGGTCTGCGCGCCGCTGTTGTAGTCGAAATGGCGCCGAAAGCAGGAGTAGGCGTCGGGCACCGTGAGGATGTACTGCGCCGCGCCCAGCGCGTCGAGCTGGCGCAGAAAGCCCTGCACGTCCGGCACATGCTCCAGGACCTCGGGCACCAGCACCAGGTCGTATGGCCCCCGCACGTCGGCCCAGTCGTTGAACAGCCGTCCCTTCAGGTGCGGCTGCATCTGCGCGAAAGCCTCGTCGTGGATGTCGAAGCCGTCGAGCTCGCAGCAGGCGTCCAGCTGCAGGTGCAGCGACTGCCGCAGGTCGGTGATGGGCCAGTCCACGCAGCCCACGTGCAACACGCGCTTGCCGGCGCACAGCGTGGCGAAGGCGTCCACACGCGGCACGCCGATGAAGTCCTCGCCGACCCTGAGCTTCTGCACGAAATAGCGCTGGTGCGCGAACTCCAGCGGCGAGACGGGCAGCTCGTCGGCGCTGTCCTGGCCTTGCGGGGCGGCCGTCATGCCAGCTCCTTCTTGTGCAGTTCGTCGTACACGCCCAGCGTGCTGCCCCAGGCCTGGGCGGCGAAGATGGCACCGCCACCGCTGTACTCCTGGCCCGTGAAGTGGCGCGGGATGAAGAAATGACTGGGCCAGATCGTCAGTCCGGCATAGCGGTGCCGGCGCACGGATTCGGTCAGGAACAGCGGCCCGACGCTCTGCCAGGCCATGCGGTCCACCACGCTGGGCTCGTTCTGCAGGTCCAGGATGAGCTGGCCGAAGAAGGGGTTCTCGGGGCGGGACGCCACGTAGCCGGCCGCGATCAGCCCCGAGCGCACCAGCTCGTTCTCCCAGCAGGCGCAGGCCTCGCCGTCGAACAGCCAGGGCTCCAGCGGCCGCAGGCAGATGCTGTCGGCATCCACGACGAAGCCGCCCTCGTTGTAGAGGATCTCCCAGCGCATCAGGTCGGCCACGCCGTTGAGCTCGCGGCCGGCCATCTCGCGCATGTGGCGGGCGTTGACCCAGCCATAGCTGGCGAGCTCCTCATTGCCCCAGACGCGCAGCGTCCAGTCGGGATTGTGCTGGCGCCAGGTGTTGATGCAGTTGTCGGGGCGCTTGGATTCGTCGCCGACCCAGATCACATGCAATGTGCGGGGGATCACGGGAGCCTTGCCGAGGTTGGAGAGGCTGCCACTCTAGGCCGGCCGGTGCCGCTGCAAAGGCTGGTGGAATGGGGGAAATCCGGCCCTGAACCAGCGGGCGCCCCCGCGCGCGCGTGGAGACAATGCGGCCATGACCGCCGTCCCCTCGCCGCACCGCCTGGCCCTTGTCGTCATCGCCCGCGACGAGGCTGCCCGCATCGGGCGGCTGCTGGACAGCGTGCGCCCCTGGGTGGACGAGATGCTGGTGCTGGACACCGGCTCGCGCGACGACACGGCAAGGGTCGCGAGCGAGCATGGCGCCCGCGTGGCGCATTTCGCCTGGTGCGACGACTTCGCCGCCGCTCGCAACCACGCGCTGGCGCTGGCCGGGGCCGACTGGCATCTGGTGCTGGACGCGGACGAATGGCTGATCGAGGGCGGCGAGGCCTTGCGGGCGCTGCGCGACACGCCGCCCGATTTCGTCGGCGCGCTGCGGCTGCGCGACCGCTTCGAGCAGGCGCCGGGCCGGCAGGCCGAGGCCAGCGCCTGGCTGAGCCGCGTACTGCCCGGGCCGGTGCGCTATGCGGGCCGCGTGCATGAGCAGCCCCAGCACCGGCTGCCGCTGCGCCGGCTGCCGCTGGTGGTGGGGCATGACGGCTACGTCGCCGAGCGGCTGGCGGACAAGCGCGGGCGCAACCGCCGGCTGCTCGAGCGGGCGCTGGCCGAGTCGCCCGACGACGCCTACCTCAGCTACCAGCTCGGCAAGGACTGCGCCGTCTACGACGAGCATGAGGCCGCCGAGGCCGCCTTCGCGCGGGCCGCGGCGCTGCCGGGCGCGGCCGCCGCGCCCTGGTGGCTGGACCTGGTGACGCGGCGGCTGTTCGGCCTCAAATGCCTGGGCCGGCATGCCGACGCGGTGGACTTCGCGCAGTCGCAGATGCAGGCCGGGGCCGAGTCGCCCGACTTCTTCTTCGCGCTGGGCGACCTGCTGCTGGACCTGGCGGCCAGCCAACCCGCCCAGGCCGGCGAGCTGCTGCCCATGGCCGAGGCCGCCTGGCGGCGTTGCCTGGAGCTGGGCGAGCGCCCCGAGCAGACCGGCGCCGTGGCCGGCCGCGGCAGTTTCCTGGCCGCGCACAACCTGGCCGTGGTGCTGGACGGCACCGACCGCGCCGCCGAGGCTGCCGCGCTGCGCGTCGCCCACCCCTGGCCGTGAACTTCGTCACCGCCTGGCCGCTGTCGGCCCTGCTGGCCTGGTTGCTGGCCTGGCTGGCGCACCGCCTGTCGCTGGGTCTGGGCCCGGACATGGCGCTCGCCGCCGGGGCGGCGGTGGGCGTCGCGCTGGCCCTGCTGCATGGCCAGCGCTGGCGCCGGCTGATCGTCGCCTTGGGCTTTCCGGTTTCGGCGCTGCTGCTGGGCTGGCGGCCCGAGGGTGGCAGCGTGGCCTGGAGCGGCGGCTGGCTGCTGGCGCTGGCGCTGCTGTGGTGGCTGTACCCGCGCCGCGCCTGGAGCGAGGCGCCGCTGTTCCCGACGCCGCGCGGCGCGCTGGCGCCGCTGCCCGGGCAGGCGCCGCTGCCCGCCGGCGCCCGCGTGCTGGACGCCGGCTGCGGTGCCGGTGACGGCCTGCGCGAGTTGCTGACGGCGTATCCGCAGGCCCGCGTGGAGGGCGTCGAATGGAGCCGGCCGCTGGCGCTGCTGGCGCGCTGGCGGGCGCGCGCTGCGCGCGTGCGGCGCGGTGACCTGTGGGCCGACGACTGGGCGCCGTTCGCGCTGGTCTATGTGTTCCAGCGCCCCGAATCCATGCCCCGCGTCTGGGCCAAGGCCGCTGCGGAGCTGGCGCCCGCGGCCTGGCTGGTCAGCCTGGATTTCGCGGTGCCGGGCGAGCCGGCGGTGGCGAGCTGGCAACTGCCGAACGGCCAGAATGTGTGGCTTTACCGCCCCGGGCGGAATGCCGCATCAAAGCCGGCCAATTGATGCGTTCAATGCGGGTGCGGCGCGGCATACTTTCTCAAGCCCCCCGGCATCGGGCCGATATGGCCTGAACACCTCCACAGCATTCACGCATGTTCGTCCTCATCGGCTGGGCCATCTCCATGGCCTGCATCTTCGGCGTGTTCATCGCCCACGGCGGGAACATCGGCGTCATCCTGCACGCCTTGCCCTTCGAGATGATCACCATCTTCGGCGCGGCCATGGGTGCCTTCCTGGCCAACAACCAGATGAAGGTGGTCAAGGCCACGGCGGCCGGCCTGGGGCGCTGCTTCAAGGGCAGCAAGTACAGCAAGGCGCGCTACATGGAGCTGCTGGCGCTGATGTACGACATCCTGCAGAAGGCGCGCAAGGAAGGCCTGATGTCCATCGAGAAGGACGTCGAGGAGCCGCATTCCAGCCCGCTGTTCCAGAAGTACCCGACGGTGGGCAACGACCACCATGTCACGGAGTTCATCACCGACTACCTGCGCATGATGGTGTCGGGCAACCTGAACGCGCACGAGATCGAGTCGCTGATGGACAGCGAGATCGAGACCCACCACCAGGAAGAGCATGCCGCCGTGGCGGCGCTGCAGCGCGTGGCCGGCGGTCTGCCGGCCTTCGGCATCGTGGCCGCCGTGCTGGGTGTGGTGAACACCATGGGCTCGGTGGGGCAGCCGCCGGCGGTGCTGGGCGGCATGATCGGCTCGGCGCTGGTCGGCACCTTCCTGGGCATCCTGCTGGCCTACGGCTTCGCCGAGCCGCTGGCCGGCCTGCTGGAGCAGAAGGTGGAGGACGCCGGCAAGGAATTCCAGTGCATCAAGACCACGCTGCTGGCCAGCATGCAGGGCTATGCGCCGCAGGTGGCCATCGAGTTCGGCCGCAAGGTGCTGTTCTCGGGCGACCGCCCCAGCTTCACGGAGCTGGAAGGGCACGTCAAGAAGAAGTGATGACGAAGGTCTGACATGGCGGGGGATGCCAAGAAGCTACAGCCCATCATCATCAAGAAGGTGAAGAAGGGCGGCCACGCGGCCCATGGCGGCGCGTGGAAGATCGCCTACGCGGACTTCGTCACGGCCATGATGGCCTTCTTCCTGCTGATGTGGCTGCTGGGCTCGACGACCGAGGGCGACAAGAAAGGCATTGCCGAGTTCTTCCAGTCGCCGCTGAAGGTGGCGATGCTGGGCGGCTCGGGCTCGGGCGATTCGTCCAGCGTCGTGCGCGGCGGCGGCAAGGACTTGACGCGCGAGACCGGCCAGGTCAAGGAGGGCGACACCACCGCCCGGCGCGCCAGCTACACGCTGCGCGCGCTGAAGGAGGAGCAGCGCAAGGCCGAGAAGTCGCGGCTGGAGCAGCTCAAGGCCAAGGTCGAGCAGGTGCTGGCCGAGAACCCCAAGCTCGCCGCGCTGGGCGGTCAGATCCGCCTGGACATGACCAAGGAAGGCCTGCGCATCCAGATCGTCGACGAGGGCAACCGCCCCATGTTCGACAGCGGCAGTGCCGTCGTGAAGCCTTATATGCGCGAGCTGCTGCGCGAACTGGGCAGTGTGCTGACCGAGGTGCCCAACCGGCTGACGGTGGAGGGCCACACCGACGCCCAGCCGTTCTCGGCCGGCGACAAGGGCTACAGCAACTGGGAGCTGTCGGCCGACCGGGCCAATGCGTCGCGGCGCGAGCTGGTGGCAGGCGGCCTGTCGGAGGCGCGCATGCTGCGCGTGCAGGGGCTGGCGGCCAGCAAGCTGCTGGACCCCAAGGACCCCAACGGCGCGTTGAACCGGCGCATCAGCATCATCGTCATGAACCGCGATGCCGAGGACGCCGTGCTGAAGAACGTGACCGACGAGCCTGAGGCCGATGCCACGCCGGCCGACAGCGGCGTCACGGAAGTGCCGGGCAGCGGCAAAATGCCTCAAACTCCCGCGCCGGCCCCGGCGCGCTAGAAACTAGACTGCGGGCTGCCCCGAATTCCCCGCCTGCCCCGAGAGAGGATCGCCATGAGCGCTGACATGAAATTCCTGGTTGTTGACGATTTCTCCACGATGCGCCGCATCGTGCGCGGCCTGCTCAAGGAGATCGGCTACAACAACTGCGAGGAAGCCGAGGACGGGGTCGAGGCGCTGAACATGCTCAAGGGCGCCAAGTTCGACTTCGTCGTCAGCGACATCAACATGCCCAACATGACGGGCTTCGAGCTGCTCAAGGCCATCAAGGAAGATCCCAACCTCAAGCACCTGCCGGTGCTGATGGTCACCGCCGAGGCGCGCAAGGAAGACATCGTGCTGGCCGCGCAGTCGGGTGCCGCGGGCTACATCGTCAAGCCGTTCACCAAGGCCACGCTGGAAGAAAAAGTCCTGAAGATCATGCAGAAGCTGGCCGCGGCGGCCTGACCACGAGGGAGCCGCCATGTCTATGGAACAGTTGGACCAGCTGGCCCAGGCGAAGGAGCCGTTGCTCGTCTCGCCCGAGGTCTTCCAGCAGCTCGGCACGATCACGCGCACGCTGCACGACACCATGCAGCGCCTGGGCGTCATGCCCAAGCTGCAGGTGGCCACCGACGGCCTGCCCGATGCGCGCAGCCGCCTGAACTACATCGCGACCAAGACGGCCGCGGCCGCCGAGCGAGTGCTGAATTCGGTGGACCAGGCCAAGGCCGAGCATGCCGGCATCAGCAAGGCGGCCAACGACATGGCCGCCGCCATCGTGGCCGACCCGGTGCGCGCGGTGGCCAGCGGCGCGGTGCTGAACTTCGTCAAGGACGTCGAGCAACGCACGGCCAGCATCGACGCCCACCTGACCGACATCATGCTGGCCCAGGACTTCCACGACCTGACGGGCCAGGTGGTCGCCAAGGTCGTCACGCTGGCCAACGACCTGGAGGACAGCCTGGTCAAGCTGCTGGTGCAGGTGGTGCCGCCCGAGCAGCGCGAGAAGGTCGACCCCAACATCCTGCAGGGCCCGGTCGTGAACCCCGAGGGCCGCACGGACGTGGTCGCCAACCAGGGCGAGGTCGACGACCTGCTGGCCAGCCTGGGTTTCTGAGCCCGTACCGAGGACAAGCCCTGCGGCTTGCGAGCCGCCCGGCGTCAGCCCTCTCTTCGCGTCGACAAAGCCGGCCACAGCGCCGGCTTTTTGTCGTTCATTCCGCCGCCTGGATCTCGGGCAGCAGGTCGCGGATGGCGCGGTTGAGTCTGTCCATGGTCCGCGGCGTCACCTGCTGCGAGCAGGCCAGGTGGCGCAGCTCGCCGCGCGGCATGTCGGCAAACTCGATGCGCACCAGGGCCAGCGGCGCGAACTCCGGATCCTTGCGCAGCCAGGCCAGATCCTCCTCGTCGATGAGCATGTAGTCGACCCGACGGGCGCCGACCATGCGGGCCAGTTGCAGCGGGGCCAGCTGGGCGCGCAGCGGCGGGCGGGTGGCGCCGGCCAGCAGCTGGTCGAGCTGCCCGCCGTAGGACACGCCATCCACCAGGCCCGGCTGCAGCGACGGCTCGGCGAAGAGCTGGGCGATGCGCGGCAGCGCGCGGATCTGCGCGGCCACGCTGGCATGGGCCAGCACCACGTGGGGGCGGTCGCGGTGGATGGGCAGGGAGAAGCGTGCGATGGCCTCGCGCTCGGCGTTCTTGTACAGGCCGGGCGAACAGATCGGGGCCGTGCCGGCCTGCAAATGCATCAGCGTGCGGCGTATGGGCACCTCGACGAAGCGGGCCTGGATGCCGGCGCGCTTGAGCAGCCTGGCCGTGCGCTCCATCAGGAAACCGGCCGGCTGGCCCGCCTCGGTGTAGGTGTAGGGAGGCTTGTCGCGGTACTCGATGGTCAGCGCGGGCTGGGCCGCCGCGCCGGCAGCGCACAGGGCAGCCAGCAGGACCAGCCGGCGCGCGAGGGGGAACTGCATCCGGCGCATGGCGAAAGCTTAAGGGCCGGCCCGGCATGGACTGACCTCGCGGCCGGCGAGAAGCGTGCATGCTTCTCGCCCGAGCGGCGCTGCCTTGAGCGGATAAGCCGGGCAAGCACCCCGCTTTTCCCGCTCAAGTTTGCGGGGCGGCCTCGAACAATTCGGCCCAGCGCTGCAGCAACGCCATGGCCGACCAAGACGCACAAGACCGCAATCTACCCGCCTCGCCCAAGAAGATCGCCAGATCCCGGGCCGAGGGCCAGATGCCGCGCTCGCGCGACCTGCCGCATTTCGGCGTCATGGTGGCCGGCGGCGCCGTGCTGGCCGCGGGCGGGCCCGCCATCGTCGAGAAGCTGCGCCAGATGCTGGTGGCCGGCCTGCGCTTCGACGCGGGCCTGCTGGCCCGGCCCGGCTTCATGGGCGAGCGGCTGGTCGAGGTGACGCTGGCCTTCGCCGCCGTCATGGCCCCGGTCGCCATCGTGCTGATGCTGGCGGCCATCGCCAGCCACCTGGCCGGCGGCGGCTGGAACTGGACGCTGAAGCCGCTGGCACCGAAGTTCACTCACCTGAATCCGCTGGGTGGCCTGAAGCGCCTGTTCTCCGGCCAGGGCCTGGGCACGGCGCTGAAGGCCGTGCTGCTGGCGCTGGTGCTGGGCATCGTCGGCGCGCTGGTGCTGAAGAACCGCCTCGCGGCCTATGTGGGCATCATGTCGGTGCCGCTGCCGTCGGCACTGGCCTATGCGGGCCAGCAGCTGATGGGGGGCCTCGCGCTGCTGGCCGTGGCGCTGGCGGTGTTCGCCGCCATCGACGTGCCGCTGCAGCGCCAGCTCTGGCTGCGCCGCCTGCGCATGAGCCGCGAGGAGGCCAAGCAGGAGCTCAAGGAGGTCGAGGGCAACCTGGAGGTCAAGGCCAAGCTGCGCGCCAAGATGCGCGAGATGGCCAAGCGCCGCATGCTGGCCGCCGTGCCGCAGGCCGACCTGGTGGTCATGAACCCCACCCACTACGCCGTCGCGCTGAAGTACGACGAGGGCCGCATGGCCGCACCCAAGGTGGTCGCCAAGGGCGCCGACCTGCTGGCGATGAAGATCCGCGACCTGGCCAAGGAGAGCAAGGTGCCGGTGCTGCAGCAGCCGGTGCTGGCCCGTGCGCTGTATGCCCACGCCAAGCTGGACGAGGAGATCCCCGCCGCGCTGTTCGGCGCCGTGGCCCAGGTGCTGGCCTATGTCTACCAGCTGCGCGCGGCCATGAGCTCGCGCAACGCCGCGCGGCCCGATGTGCCCCGGCCGCATGTGCCGCCCGAACTCGATCCGCACAACAAGCCGGGCTGGGCGCCCGAGCCTGACCAAGACTTCGCCGAATGAATCCGCTGATCCAACGTCTGCAGGGCCTGCTGGGCCCGCGCGCCGGCATCATCGCTGCGCTGGGTGCACCCATCGCCGTGCTGATGGTGCTGTCCATGATGGTGCTGCCGCTGCCGCCCTTCGTGCTGGACCTGCTGTTCACCTTCAACATCGCGATGGCCGTGATGGTCATGATGGTGGCGGCGCACATGATCAAGCCGCTGGACTTCGCGGCCTTCCCGACGGTGCTGCTGCTGACCACGCTGATGCGGCTGTCGCTGAACGTGGCCTCCACCCGCGTGGTGCTGCTGGAGGGCCACACCGGCACGGGCGCGGCCGGCAAGGTCATCGAGGCCTTCGGCCACTTCCTGATCGGCGGCAACTTCGCGGTCGGCCTGATCGTGTTCGCCATCCTGGTGGTCATCAACTTCATCGTCGTCACCAAGGGCGCGGAGCGCATCGCCGAGGTCGGCGCGCGCTTCACGCTGGACGCGATGCCCGGCAAGCAGATGGCGGTGGACGCCGACCTGAACGCCGGCCTCATCAACGAGGCCGAGGCCAAGCGCCGCCGCGCCGAGCTGTCCGACGAAGCGGACTTCTTCGGTTCCATGGACGGTGCCAGCAAGTTCGTGCGCGGCGACGCCATCGCCGGCATGCTGATCCTGGTCATCAACATCGTGGGCGGCTTCATCATCGGCGTGGCCCAGCACGGCCTGTCGGCCGGCCAGGCGGCCGACAGCTACATCCTGCTGGCCGTGGGCGACGCGCTGGTGGCACAGATCCCCGCGCTGCTGATCTCGGTGGCGGCGGCCATGGTGGTGTCGCGCGTGGGCACCGACAAGGACATCGGCAGCCAGATCGGCCGCCAGGTGTTCGGCTCGGCCAAGAGCATCGCCATCACGGCCGGCGTCATCGGCGCGCTGGGACTGATCCCGGGCATGCCCCATGTCGTGTTCCTGCTGATCGCCGCGGGCCTGGGCTATCTGGCCTACTGGCTGCGCAGCAAGGAGCAGGCCCAGGAGGCGGCCAAGGCCGTCAAGCCCGTCATGCCCAGCAGCGAGGGCTCGGGCGAGGCCAGCTGGGAGGACCTGGTGCCGGTGGACACGCTGGGCCTGGAGGTGGGCTACCGCCTCATCACGCTGGTGGACAAGACCCGCGAGGGCGACCTGCTGTCGCGCATCAAGGGCGTGCGCCGCAAGTTCGCGCAGGAGGTCGGCTTCCTGCCGCCGCCGGTGCACATCCGCGACAACCTGGAGCTGCGCCCCAGCCAGTACCGCATCTCGCTGCGCGGCGCGGTCGTCGGCGAGGCCGAGGCCTTCCCCGGCATGTGGCTGGCCATCAACCCGGGGCACGCGACGCAGAAGCTCATCGGCACGGCCACCACCGACCCCGCCTTCGGCCTGCCGGCCGTGTGGATCGAGGAGCGCCAGAAGGAGATGGCCCAAATGAGCGGGTTTACGGTGGTTGATTGCTCGACCGTCGTGGCCACCCACCTCTCACACTTGATGCAAGTGCACGCGGCCAAGTTGTTGGGCCGCGTGGAGACGCAGTCGCTGGTGGAACACCTCACCAGGCAGGCGCCGCAATTGATAGAAGACGTGATTCCCAAGATGGTCAGCATCGCCACCCTGCAACGCGTGCTCCAGCTGCTGCTGGAAGAGGGCGTGCATGTGCGCGACATGCGCTCCATCGTCGAATGCCTGGCCGAGAACGCCGCCACCGTCACCGACCCGCAGGAGCTGGCGCGCCGCATCCGCACTCACATCGCGCCGGCCATCGTGCAGCAGATCTACGGCTCCACCAAGGAGCTGGACGTCATCGCGCTGGAGCCCGAGCTGGAGCGCCTGGTCACCCAGGCCCTCAACTCGCCGCACGGCGCGGCGCTGGACCCCGGCGTGGCCGACACGCTGGCCCGCAGCGCCGCCGAGACGGCCCAGAAGCAGGAAGACCGCGGCGTGCCCGCCGCGCTGCTGGTGCCCGACCTGATCCGCGCCCCCATGGCCCGCCTGCTCAGGCGCGCCGCGCCGCGGCTCAAGGTGCTGGGCCACAGCGAGATTCCCGAGACCCACACCATCCGCATCGGCTCCATCATCGGAGGCACAGCATGAATGTCCGCAAGTTCACCGCGAGAACTTCTCGCGAGGCCCTGATGCTCGTCAAGCAGGCCTTCGGCCCCGACGCCGTGGTGCTGTCCAACAAGAACGTGCCCGAGGGCGTGGAGGTGCTGGCCATGGCCCCCGAGGGCATGGGCCAGATCGAGCAGATGGCGGCCAGCGCGCCGCGCACGGTGGCCCGCCCGCCGGCGCCGCAGCAGCCCCAGCCGTCCGCCCGCGCCAGCTTCGCCGAGCGCACGCTGCGCCAGGAGCCCAGCTTCGGCGCGCCCGAGGTGGCGGGTGACGTGGAGCAGCTGGCCATGAGCACGCTGTCCTTCCAGGACTATGTGCGCGAGCGCGTGCTGCGCCGCCGCCAGGCCGAACTGTCCGGCCAGCCCGACCCCGTGGCCCGCCCGGCCCAGCCGGCCGCGCGCGCGCAGCCCGACGCGGTGTCGCTGGACGCCGTGCGCGCCCAGCGCGAGCGTCGCGCCGCCGACGCCATGGCCGCGCTGGCGCCGCGCCGCGTCGCACCGGCCCAGCCCGAGCCCCGTGCCGCCCGCCCCGCGCCGCCGGTGCTGCGCGACGAGATCCGCATCCCCCCGGCCGGCTCGCAGCGCCCGGTGCCGCAGCTCGGCGACCTCGCCGCCGCTGCCGAACCGCTGCCGCTGCCGGGCCAGCCCAGCGCCACGCAGCGCAACCAGATGGACATGGCCGACGAGCTGCGCCAGATGCGCGGCCTCATCGAGGAGCGCTTCTCCTCGCTGGCCTTCATGGAGAAGCTGCAGCGCCAGCCGGTGCAGGCACGCCTGACGCAGAAGCTGCTGGAGCTGGGTTTCTCGCCGGCGCTGGTGCGCAAACTGGCCGAGAGCTGCCCGTCGGACTTCCGCGCCGGCTCGGCGCACGATCCGGCCGACGAGACGGCCTGGGCCGCCCATGTGCTGTCGCGCAATCTGCAGACCGACGAGGCCGCCCCGGCCCTGGAGGACCGCGGTGGCGTCTATGCGCTGATCGGCTCCACCGGCGTCGGCAAGACCACCACCACCGCCAAGCTGGCCGCCCATTTCGCCACCAAGCATGGCGCCGGCCAGCTGGGCCTGATCACGCTGGACGCCTATCGCATCGGCGCCCACGAGCAGCTGCGCGCCTACGGCCGCATCCTCGGCGTGCCCGTGCACACGGCGCACGACCGCGCGTCGCTGGACGACCTGCTGGAGCTGCTGTCCAGCAAGAAGCTCATCCTCATCGACACCGCCGGCATGGCCCAGCGTGACAGCCGCACGCAGGAGCTGCTGGAGATGCTGGCCCACCCCAGCATCAAGAAGCTGCTGGTCATCAACGCGGCCCAGCAGGGCGAGACCATCGAAGACGTCGTCAACGCCTGGAAGGGGGCGGCCTGCGAGGGCGTCGTGCTCAGCAAGATCGACGAGGCCGTCAAGCTGGCCCCGGCGCTGGACACGCTGATCCGCCACAAGCTCAAGGTGCTGGGCGTGGCCAACGGCCAGCGCGTGCCGGAGGACTGGCATCGCCTGCCCAGCGCGGCCTTGGTGCAGCGCGCGCTGAAGAGCCCCGCGGCCGGGGCCTGGCGCATGGACAACACCGACGTCAACCTCATCTTCGCCGGCGCGCCGCTGACCGACGGCATGCGGGCCGTCCACTGATGTCGCGCGGTTCCCACTTCCAGGATCAGGCGCACGGCCTGCGCCGCCTGTTCGCCGCCTCCAAGACACGCTTCGTGCCGGTCGTCAGCAACCCGCGCGTCATGGGCGCCGGCCTGCTGCTGGAAGGCCTGTGCGCCGCCTTCAGCGAGCTGAACCTGAAGACGCTGGTCGTCGACGCCGGTGAGCACTCGCCCCAGCCCTCGGAACTGGCCCAGGTGGACCTGTCCAACTGCATCGAGCAGCTGTCGCCCAAGGTGTCCTATCTCGCCGCCCGCGGCCTGCCGCTGCGCTACATCAACGCCCATGGCTCGGCTGCCGCCTTCCTGGAAGCCGTGGCCGAGGCGGCGCCCGACGCCGACGTCATCCTGCTGCATGCCAGCGCGGCCGAGCTGGCCCGCGTCGTCGCGCTGCGCGAGGTGCGTCCGCTGCTGCTGGCCGACACCGATCCGGCCAGCGTCACCGAGGCCTATGCCGGTATGAAATGGCTCGCGCAACGCGCGGGGCTGATGGTCTACAGTCTGCTGATGGCCTGCCACCCCCAGTTGCGCGTGGCCACCCGCATCGCGCAACAGCTCCATTCCTGCGCCGACGGCTTCCTCGGCGCGGTGCTGCGCGACTGGGCCTGCCTGGACCCCCGTGCTTCGCAACACGCGCCGCTCGCGCCCGAGCTGCGCCACCTCGCGCGCGAGCTGCTGCTCGCCGCCCCCCCGGGAGCGGCCTTCGAGGCCGCCTCCGACGCGACCCCGCTGCGCCCGGCGCGCAAGGCGTCCAGCCCACTCATCGCTGCACATTGATTCCGCCGGAGTCCGTCATGTACACGCCCAAAGGCCGCCTCGACAACAGCACGCTGATCAAGCAGTACAGCCCGCTGGTCCGACGCCTGGCGCACCAGATGATCGCCAAGCTGCCTGCCAACGTGGAGGTGGACGACCTGATCCAGGTGGGCCTGATCGGCCTGACCGACGCGCTGTCGCGCTTCGACGCCGAGCAGGGCGTGCAGTTCGAAACCTTCGCCACCCAGCGCATCCGCGGCGCCATGCTGGACGAGCTGCGCGGCGGTGACTGGGTCAGCCGCGGCACGCGCCGCCAGCAGCGGGAGATCGAGGCGGCGGTACACAAGGTCGAACAGCGCCTGGGCCGCGCGCCCAGCGAGGCCGAGATCGCTGCCGAGATGGGCCTGCCGCTGGCCGAGTACCAGGAGCTGCTGGGCAAGGTGCGCGGCACCCAGCTGGTCTATCTGGAAGACATGTCCGGCGACGACGGTGACGAGGACTACCTCGACCGCCACGTGGCCGACGAGGCCGCCAACCCGGTGGCGCTGCTGCAGGACTACCGCATGCGCCAGGCGCTGGTGGAGGCCATCAAGAACCTGCCCGAGCGCGAGCAGTTCGTGATGAGCATGTACTACGAGCACGACATGAATCTCAAGGAGATCGCAGCCGTGCTCAAGGTCACGGAGTCGCGGGTCTGCCAGCTGCACAGTCAGTCGATTGCAAGGTTGCGCGTTAAGCTGCGGGACTGGTGACAACGGGGCCGCCTCTCGCCGAGCCCCGGCTTGATAAGCAGGGGACAACGCATGTTCAGGTGGCCCAAGAGCGCAGGCCCGGTCTCATCCGCCTCTCGTGAAGAGCCCGTGCGCCGCGAGGATGGCGCCGGGCTGAACGTCGTCAAGAGCCTGGCGCGCTCCATTTCCACGGTCGGCAAGGACGCCGCGGAGGTGCGCGGCGCGCTGGAGGACACCCAGCGTGTCGTTCAGGCTCAGGGCCAGGCCATGCAGGCGCTGGCCCAGCAGCTCCACCAGATCGGCCAGGCCCAGGCCGCCATCACGGCGGCCACGGCACAGAGCGCTGCCGCCGTGCAGCGCGCGCGCAGTGCGCTGGGCGTCGTCGGCGGCGAGGTCACCGGCATGGCAACCACGCTGGCCCAGGTGTCCGATGCGGCCGCCGAGATCACCAAGATCTCGCTGCAGACCCGGCTGGTGGCCTTCAACGCCGCCGTCGAGGCCAAGCATGCGGGCGATGCCGGCCGCGGCTTCGCCGTCGTGGCCGAGGCGGTCAAGGCGCTGGCTGGCCAGGTCGAGGCCTCGTCCAAGGCCATCGTCAGCGCCATCGCGACCCTGCAGCAGCGCATCGACCGCTTCAGCAACGAGCTGACCGAGAACCGCGACAAGCCCAGCCCCATCCATGCGGCCTTCCACGAGGTCGAGGAGGACGTGCAGCGCATCGCCGAGTCCGCCGCGCAGAGCGGCCAGCAGATGGGCCTGCTCAACGAGCGCGCCCACGAACTGGAGCGCGAGGTGTCCGAGGCCAGCCACGGGCTCAAGGTCGCCTTCGACGGCAGCGACCGCTTCCTGCGCATGGCGGAGGAACTGGTGGAGCAGATCGCCGAGAGCGGCGTCGAGGTCGACGACATGCCCTTCATCCGCGCCGCCCAGCAGGCCGCCGGCGATATCGCCGGGCTGCTGGAGGCGGCGCTGCGCGATGGCAGGATCTCGCAGGCCGATCTCTTCGACGAGAACTACCGCCCCATCGAGGGCAGCAATCCTCAGCAGCACCAGACGCGCTTCTGCCAGCTGACCGACCAGCTGTTCCCGGCCGTGCAGGAGAAGGCGCTGGGCTTCAGCGACAAGGTGGTGTTCTGCATCGCGGCCGACCGCAACGGCTTCATCGCGACGCACAACCGCAAGTACTGCCAGCCACAGCGGCCGGGCGACACGGTCTGGAACACGGCCAACAGCCGCTACCGCCGCATCTTCAACGACCGCACGGGCCTGGCGTCGGCGCGCAACCAGCGCCCCTTCCTGCTGCAGACCTACCGTCGCGACATGGGCGGCGGCCGTTTCGTCGTGCTGAAGGAGGCGACCGCGCCCATCATGTTGGCGGGGCGGCACTGGGGCGGGCTGCGCCTGGCGTTCACGTTCTGAGCGGCCGGGCGGCCCGCACGACTCACTCGGCCACGCAGGCCTTGTTCTTGCCCGTGTGCTTGGCCTCGTAGAGCGCCACGTCGGCGCGGTCCAGCGCGGCCTCCAGCGTCTCGCCCGGGCGGTACAGCGTGACGCCGGCCGAGAAGGTCACGAAGACATCCTTGCCGTCGTGCTTGAACAGCGCGCTGGACAGCGAGCGCTGCAGCCGCACGAGCACGGCCTGCGCCTCGTCCAGCGGCGTGTCGGGCAGCATCAGCACGAACTCCTCGCCGCCGTAGCGCGCCACCATGTCGCCGGGCCGCAGCGAGGCCTGGGCGCGTTCGGCCAGCGACTTCAGCGCGATGTCGCCGGCATGGTGGCCCAGGCTGTCGTTGAGCTTCTTGAAGTTGTCGATGTCCAGCAGCGCCAGCGCCATGCGGGTCGATTCGCGCTCGGCCCGCGCCTGCTCGATGCCGAAGGCCTGGATGAGGCCGCGGCGGTTGGCCACCTGCGTGAGCTGGTCGGTGTGGACCTCGTTGGACAGCCGGCGCAGCTCGCCCTCCAACTCGTCCACGCGCTGGGTCAGCGCGGCGGCGCGGTCATGCTCCAGCGTCAGCCGCGCCTGCGTCTGGGCCACCAGGCTCTGCACGCTGCGGCTTTCCTCGACCATCTCGCGCACGGTGCCCGCCAGGCTCTCCAGCGAATCGGCCTGCTCGATCGCGTCGGCGTAGCGACCCACGTTGTTCTGGAAGCGGTCGGTGTGCTGGCCCAGTTCGCCCAGCTCGGACAGCATGCGCTGGATCAGGCCCTTGAGCGCGTCGCGCGCCCGGGAGCGTTCGTCGCGCAGCGCCCGCTGGCGTTCGCGCGTGCCGGCCAGCAGCTCGGACACGCTGCGCACGCCGCGGCCCGACAGGCCCTGGGCCAGCGTGTTGTTCATGGCCTCGGCCTGGCCGCGGGCCCAGGAATCGTCCTCGGCGAGGTCGACGAGGCTGGACGACAGCTCGCGGCACAGGCCGCCCAGCTCGTCGAACAGGTGGCGGCGGTGGTCCAGCAGGTGGCGGGCACGCTGGCACAGCGCGGCCATCTGCGCGGCGCGCGCGGGCGTGGCGCCGCCGCTCTTCAGCTCGGCCTGCGCCGCCTCCAGCTCGCGCATCAGCGCGTCGGCCGGCGTCGCCTCGAGCTGCGGGGAGCGCAGCGCGTGGCGCAGCGTGCTGTTGAGCTCGGCGCCGATCTCGGGCCATTGCGTGGGCTCGGCGGGCGCGAGGGTCAGCAGCGGGGCCGGGGCCGTCTCGCGTGCGCCCGTGCGGCTGATCTCCGCGAAGCCGGAGGCCGCGAACGCGCTGTCGGCGAAGAACTGGCTGGGCGTGCCGCCCTCGTCGTCGGTCTCGACGCCGCTGCCGTCGCCATCCTTGTCCCAGCTGGCGATGAGCTGCGTGAGGCGCTGGATGAGCCGGCCGCTGTCGCTGCGGCTCAGCTCCAGCACGCGGTTGATGCCTTCCTTCTTGCGCGCCAGCGTCCAATGCCTGCCGCCCCGCTCCAGGCCGCGCACCAGGCGTTCAATGGCCTGGGTCAGGGCCTCGGCCTGCGCGGCCGGGCCGGCCACGTCGAGCAGCCTGTCGACCTGGCGCTGCAGTTCGTCCAGGCGCTGCTCGCGCAGCGCGGCCTGCAGTTCCTGGCGCGCGCTGCCGCTGGGCAGGGCCAGGCTGATGAGCTTGGACATCAGCTGCTGGACGCGCTCGGGCACGCTGCCGCCGGCCGCCGCCGCGGGCTCACCGCCCGCCTCGATGGCGTAGGCGCGGGCATAGTTCTCGGGCGTGGGCTCCAGCCGCGCCTGGGCCAGGCGCTGCAGTGCGGCCTTGGCCAGCTGGGCCGGGGGCAGCGGGGAGCGCATCAGCCCTGTCCGCGCGAGGCCAGTTCGGCAGGGCCGTCGGCCTGCGTGATCCAGGGCGCCTTGCGCGGCAGCACGGTCTGGGCGATCCAGCGCTCCAGTTCGTCGGCGGGCAGCGGCTTGCTGAACAGGAAGCCCTGCATCTGCGAGCAGCCCAGCCGGTGCAGCACTTCCATCTGGCGCAGCGTCTCCACGCCCTCGGCGATGACGCGCAGGCCCAGCGCACGGGCCAGCGCGATGATGGCCGTGACCACGGCCGAGCTCTGCGGCGTGATGCCCAGGTCGCGCACGAAGGTGCGGTCGATCTTCACCTCCGAGATCGGCAGCGTGGTCAGGTAGGCCAGCGACGAGTAGCCGGTGCCGAAGTCGTCGATGGAGATCTCCACGCCAACCTCGTTCAGACGGTGCAGAGACGGGATGACGTTCTGCAGGTCCTTCATCAGGTTGTTCTCGGTGATCTCGAGCTGGATGGAGCGGTGCGGCACGCCGTAGGCGCTGACGCACTGGTGGATGTGCTCGACGAGATCGGTGCGCTCGAACAGCCGGCTGGGCAGGTTCACCGCGATGGAGTCGCTGAAGCCGAACTGCAGCGACCACAGCTTGGCCTGGCGGGCCGCTTCCTTCAGCGCCCATTCGGACAGCGGCACGATGAGGCCGGTCTCCTCGGCCAGCGGGATGAAGTCGGCCGGCGGCACCAGCACGTTGCCGCGCTGCCAGCGCATCAGCGCCTCGGCGCCCACCATGCGGGCGGCGCGCACGTCGATCTTGGGCTGGTAGTGCAGCACGATCTCGTTGCGCTCCAGCGCCTTGTGCAGCGCGCTCTCCAGCTCCAGCTTCTGCTTGCCGTGGCCGGCCAGCATGGGCGAGTAGACGGCCGAGGCATTGCGGCCCTGGCTCTTGACGGCGTACATGGCCACGTCGGAGTTGCGCAGCAGGTCGGCCATGGTCTGGCCGTCGCGCGGGTACAGCGCGATGCCGACGCTGGCCGTGACGAAGCATTCCTGGCCGCCGACGAAGATGGGCTCGCGCAGCGCATCCAGCACGCGCTGGGCGACGCGCTCCGCATCGCGCTCGTCGGTCACCTCGGGCAGCAGCGCGACGAACTCGTCGCCGCCCAGCCGCCCGACGGCCTCCAGGCCGCGGTGGCTGCGGTTGCTGATGCCTTCCAGCACGCCCTCCATGACCTGGTCGGAATGGCGCACGCAGCTGCGCAGGCGCCGGCCGACCTCGACCAGCAACTCGTCGCCGGCCGCATGGCCCAGCGTGTCGTTGATGACCTTGAACCGGTCCAGGTCGATCAGCAGCAGCGCCACCTCATGGCCGCCCCGGCGCGCGCTTTCGATCGCGCGTTCCACGCGCCAGATCAGCTGGCGGCGGTTGGGCAGGCCGGTCAGCGCGTCGAAGTGCGCGAGCTGGCGGATGCGGTCCTCGGCCTGGCGGCGGTCGGTCACGTCCTGCAGGATGCCGGTGTAGCCGCTCACCGCCCCCTGCTCGTTGAACTCGGGCTCGGCCTCGATGTGCACGACGCGCTGGCGGCCGTCCGGCAAGGTCAGCGGCAGGTCGGTGACCAGCACCGAGGTGTGGGCGACGACGTCGCGCAGCAGGCGCAGGAAGACATGGCGGTCGTCGGCCGGCACCATGCGCATGACGCCGATGAAGTCCAGCCGGTCCTGCGGGCCGCGGCCGAACACGCGCAGCCCCTCGGCCGAGATGGCGAAGCTGGCGGGCGCGCCGCGCCACCATTCGAAGCTGCCCATGCGGGCCAGGTCCTGGGCGCGGGCCAGCTTGGCCTTGCTGCGCTCCAGCTCCAGCCGCGTGTGCGAGCTGCGCAGCAGGTAGCGCAGCCGGCCGTCCAGCAGGCTCCATTGCGAGGACTTGACGAAGAAGTCCGTCGCGCCGGCCTGGTAGGCACGGTTGATGGAGGCCTCGTCATCCAGGCCGGTGAGCATCAGCACCGGCAGGGATTCGAAGCCGGGCGTGGCGCGCAGCAGCGAGCAGGTCTCGAAGCCGTCCAGCTCGGGCATCAGCGCATCCAGCACGACGACATCGGGCGTGCGCAGGGACAGCAGGCCCAGCGCCTCGCTGCCGCTGGCGGCCTCGGTGACCTCGAAGCCGCGCTCGCGCAGCGCGGCGGCGGTCAGCAGCAGATTGACCTCGTCGTCGTCCACCAGCAGTACGCGCGGACGCGGCGGCAGGGCATCGAGGGCTTGGCCGATGGGCAGCATGGGCGGGCTGGTTCAGAGCAGCGCGGCCAGGGCCGCGCGTACCTGTTGGATGTCTTGCAGCATAGCGTCCAACTGCTCCGGCAGGCCCTGGGCCTGACCATCACGGGCCATGGTTTCGATGTTGGCGCAACGCGCCGACAGCGCCGCGGCACCCAGGCTGGCGGAAGAGGACTTCAGCGTGTGGCTGACATGCCGCACGACGCCGAGATCCAGCGTGCCGCCTTCGCGGGCCCGGGCCAGGTCCGGCAGCAGGCGGTCCAGCGAGTTGGAGAAGGCGCCGACGACGCGTTCCAGCAGCTTGTTGCCACCGCTGGGGTCGAGCTCCCGCAGGCGACGGATCGCTTCGGGATCGAGCAGCGCTGCGGGATGGGGGGCGGTCATGGACGGTTCTGCTGGGGCTGGGAGCTCGGCACGCCTAAATGTATCTCGGGTGGGTGGGGGGCCAGACGCGAAGGAATGCACAGATTCGATGCGGCTCGCCGTGCATATTGACGTCGGGGGTTGGCGGGTTTGTCACGCTGCGGAAGCCCTGGAGGCGCTGCCTACAATGCCCTGCATGAACAGCCTCAGCGACGACAGCGCGCTCACGCCGCGCCGCCAGGAGCGGCGACTGCCGATGCGGCTGCTGGTGCTGGGCCTGGCGGCGGCCGCGCTGCTGATGCTCGTGCTGGGCGGCCTCGTGGTGCTGGCGCTGATGCGCGTCTGGGGCGGCGAGATCGGCCTGGTGCATGCGGCCCTGGTGCTGACGGCCTTTCTTACCGGTGTCATGGTGCTGGCCGCCGCGGCCCTGGGCTGGCATGCCGGCGTGCGCCTGACCCGCCAGCGCCTGGCCGAACCGCTGCGCGAGGCGCGCCAGCAGCTGCTGATGCAGACCCAGCTGCAGCGTGACTGGCAGTGGGCCACCGATGCCAGCCATCGCCTGGTGCGCTGGCAGGCGCCGCAGGGCGCGCCGTCGTCGAGCTGGGTGGGGGCGGGCGCGAGCACCCAGCAGCTGTGGGAGCGCTTCGAGGCTGCCGAGCCGGCGGCCCAGCTGCGCGAGCGGCTGGACGCCCACCAGCCCTTTGCCGAGCTGCAGCTGGCCGCCGCGGACGGCAGCGCGCAATGGTGGCTGCGCGGCCTGCCCCGCATCGACGCTCAGGGGCGGTTCGCCGGCTACCTCGGCACGGCCCGGCCCGAGGAGGCCGCCGCGCCGGCCGCGCCGGCCGTGCAGGAGCAGCCCGATCTGGCCGCCGAGCACGAGTCCTTCAGCTACACGGTCTCGCACGACCTGCGCGCGCCGCTGCGCGTCGTCGAGGGCTTTGCGCGCATCCTCAAGGAGGACTACGGCGCGCGTCTGGACCGCGTCGGCAACGACCACCTGGACCGGGTCATGAGTGCCGCGGCGCGCATGAACAGCATGATCGACGCGCTGCTGTCGCTGAGCCAGCTGTCCACCCGGCCGCTGGTCAGCCAGCCCGTCAACCTGTCGCAGCAGGCCGGCTATGTCGTCGAGGAGTTGCAGCGCGCGGCGCCGCAGCGCGAACTGGCGCTGCACATCGAGCCCGGCCTGATGGCGCAGGGCGACCCGACGCTGCTGCGCATGGTGCTGGAGAACCTGCTGGGCAATGCCTGGAAGTACAGCGCCAAGGCCGAGCGCACCGAGATCCGTTTCGGCTGCGAGCAGCAGCGCGGGCGGCGCGTGTTCGTCGTGTCGGATAACGGCGCCGGCTTCGACATGCGGTTTGCCGAGCGGCTGTTCGGCGTCTTCCAGCGTCTGCACAGCGCCAGCGACTTCCAGGGTACGGGCGTGGGCCTGGCGCTGGTGCGCCGCATCATCCGACGCCACGGCGGCGACATCTGGGCCGAGTCGGCGGTGGGCGAGGGGGCCCGCTTCTACTTTACGTTGGGTTGAACTGAAGCCCCTCGCTCAGCCACGCCGCGCTGAACGCGGGCTTGCCTGATCGGTCCCCCGAGGGGACGGCGATGCTCGCGGCATCGAGCCGCAAGCACATCGCCAGAGCGGGCCGGCTTGGGGCGGCCCGGCGCTCGGCCCGCCGCAAGACACGACGGTCGCCGAGCACCGTCAGGGCTTTTGGCCGGGGCGGGCGAGGAGTTCCACGGCGTCGACGATGCGCCTGGCCTGTTCGGGCAGGCTGTGGCCGTCGGCCGATGCCAGGCTCATCAGCCGGGCCAGGGCCTCGTCGCGCGGCAGCGAGTAGCGGTGCATCAGCACGCCGACGGCCAGCGCCGTGACTTCCAGTGACGGCAGCTCTGAGGGAGGGGCGGAAACCGCGGCTGCCGGCGCGGGCGCCGCCGAGCGTGCGAAGGCGGCCTCGACGGCCGGCACGATCTGCGCGATGTCCAGCGGCTTGACGAGATAGGCCACCGCGCCCAGCTCCTTGACCTTGGCCACCGTGGCCTCGTCCGTGAAGGCCGACAGGAACATGAACGGCGTCTGCAGGAACTCGCGCAGATAGGCCGCCACGTCGAAGCCGGTCAGGCCCTCCATGCGGATGTCCAGCAGCGCCAGCTCGGGCCGGTGTTCGCGGGCGAGCAGGATGGCATCGTCGCCGTTGTCGGCGTCGATGACCTCGAAACCGGCCTGCGTGAGCCCGTAGCTCAGCGTTGCCAGCACCAGTCGGTCGTCGTCGACGACCAGGATCTTGCCCTTGCTCACCGCGCCCCCAGTTACCCGATCAAGAACTTGCTTTTGTGCCGGGATTGTGAACCACGCTGGGCGGGATCAGTTCCAGCCGGCAAATCACGTCGTCGCCGGCCTGTTCCAGGCTGAGGATGGCGCTGCGCCGCGGCAGCAGTGCACGCACCAGCCCCAGGCCCGACACGCCGCTCTTCACGCTCTGCAGCGCGAAGCCTTCGGGCAGGCGGCCGGCGTTGACGATCTCCACGCTCACGCCCGCCTGGTCGCAGATCAGCTGGCAGCGCACCGGGGCGCCGTGGCCGTGGCGCAGCGCATTGCCCAGCAGCTCGTTGAGGCTGAGCGCGATGGGAATGGCCTCGGCCTCGGGCAGGCTCCAGTCGTCCAGCAGCGCGCCGCCCTCGGCGGCGGTGGTGATGATGCGGCCCTGCGCGCGCTGCACCGAGCCGACGATGGCGTCGAACACGCGCTTGAGCAGCAGCGGCCCGCTGGCGCCCACCTGCAGGCCGTAGACCTGGGCGATGGCCTGCACCTGGCCCACGGCCTCCTGCAGCACCGGCGCGACCTCGGGGCGGCGCGTGGCGATCTGCTGCAGCAGGCCGGCCACGCCCTGCAGGTTGTTCTTGATGCGGTGGTGCACCTCGCGCACCAGCAGTTCGCGCTGCGCGATGGCCGCCTGCAGGCGGGCCTGCTCGGCGGCGCGCTGCTCGGTCACGTCGCTGGCCACCAGCAGCAGCAACTCGGGGGTGTCGCCGCCGACACCGGCCAGGTGCAGCAGCCGCGTGTCCCAGATGCGCGTGGCCGCGCCAGCGGGCACCTGGTATTCGCGCTGCACGACGGCCTGCGAGGCCAGCGCCTCGCGCATGTCGGCCTCGACCTGGGCGCCCTGTGCGGCGCCGAACAGCTGGGCCGGCCTGCCGCCCAGCAAAGCCGCCTCGGGCCGGCCGGCCAGCGCCGCGGCGGCCTGGTTGAGCTTGACGATGCGCAGATCCTGGGCCTCGTGCAGCGTGATGGCCAGCGGCGCGCCCTCGATGATGCGGGCCAGCGAGGCCTGGGCCTGGCGGCTCTGGGCCTCGGCCTGGCGGCGGCGGTCGATGTCCAGCAGCGCATAGGTCAGCTGGTAGGCCGGTCCGTCGGGGCCGTCCTCGCGCGGTGTCTGCACCGCGTTGCCTATGACCCAGAACTCGCGCCCGTCGCGGCCGCGCAGCCGGCACTCGAACACGTCGGTGCCGGGCTCGGCATGGAAGGCGTGCTCGTCGTCCTCGGGCGCCAGCACGCCCATGGGCTGGCCGCGCACGTCCTCCAGCTCGCAGCCGAACATGCGGCGCGCCGAGCGGTTCATCCACTCGATGCCGTCGGGGCCTACGGTGACGATGCCCACCAGCACCGAGTCCAGCACGGCGCGCTCGCTCTCGGCGCGCAGCAGCAGTGCGTTCTCGGCCTGGGCCTGGGCCGTGACGTCCAGCGTGACGACCGAGGTGGAGCGCCGCCCGCCGGCCAGCAGCCCCGGCGCCACCCGGGTCAACAGCCAGCGCCGGCCCAGCTCGGGGTGGCGCACCGCGTAGCGCACCTGGACGGCGTCGCCCTTCTTCAGCGCGCGCTGCAGGCGCTCGAACTCCGGCAGCGAGGCGGGCTCGACGATGTCGCGGTTGATGCCCTGCAGCGAGCCCAGGGCAGCGCCCGGCTGCTTGGCGCCGGTCCGGAAGGGCGAGCCCTTGCGGTGGGCCTTGAGCCAGCCGGCCTCGGGCTGGAAGGTGGCCAGGCCCACGGCGGCCGTGTCCATCAGCGCATCCAGCTGCTGGTGGGCGAGATCGCGCTCGTGCTGGGGGCTCTGGTCTTCCAGCAGCGCCAGCAGCAGCGTGCGGCCGTTGTGGCGCCACAGCCGCAGCCTGGCCTGCAACCAGCGTTGCTGGCCCTGCGGGTCGATGAACTCCGCCTCGGTGACCAGCGGGCCGTCCTGGGCGCGCTGCGCCGCCAGCGCGGGCAGCGGCGTGCCGCGATGCCAGCCCAGCAGGGCCTGCAGCAGGTCGGGCAGGTCGTTCAGGTGGCGCGGTGCGCCGCTGTAGAGGGCCGCGAAGGCGGGGTTCTGGCGCAGCAGGGCGCCGCTGGTGGCGTCGGCCAGCAGGGCTGGCAGCGGCGACAGGGCCAGCCATTCGGCCAGCGGCGGCTCGCCCGGCTCGGCGGCGCTGAGTCGGGCATGCAGCAGCCAGTTGGGGCGCTCGCGCAGCAGGCGCAGCTGGGCGCGCTGGCCGTCGGCAAGCTTGAGCGGCGGTGCGCCGGGCGGGGCGCGGCCGGCGTCTATGGCCTGGGCGGCCTCGCGCAGCCAGGTCTCCAGGCGGGCGCCGGCCGCATGACGCAGCAGCCGCCAGCCCTCGGCGGCGTCGGCCCCCAGCCAGTCGCGCGCGGCCGGGTTGGCACGCAACACGGACAGGTCGGCCCTCAGGGTCAGCACTGGATCGCCGACCAGCTCGATCAGCGCAGCGGAGGCGGGCGGGCCGAACATGGGTCAGCCGCAGCGGCAGTGCGCGCGGGGCTCAAGCGTCATTCCAGCTGCGCCGCCTTGTGCAGCGCCCGCAGCACGCAGGCATTGATCTCGCCGGCGCCCAGCATCAGCGCCTCGGCGCGCTCGCGGTAGTCGAACACGCTCTCGGACTCGATGGCGCGCACCAGCTCCAGGTAGGGCAGGAAGGGGCCGCCGCCCTCGACCAGCGCCTGGCGCACCCGCTCCGGCACCGGGATGCTCTGCAGCAGCTTCTCGAACGGCGCCTTCAGCATGTGGTCCAGCAGCGAGAACAGGCCGCAGATGAACATTTCGTCGCGCATCTCGCGCTCCTGCATGCCGGCGGCCAGCTCCTCCATCAGCAGGCCGCGGCGCAGCGCGCCGTACATGATGGGCCGCATGCTGTGGTCCTTGCTGGCCGTCGTGAGCAGCAGGGCCAGCCAGCGCCGCAGGCGGGCATAGCCCAGCAGCATGATGGCGTGGCGGAAGCTGGACACCTCGACCGGCAGGCCGAAGGCGGCGGAGTTCATGTAGCGCAGCAGCTTGAAGGCCAGGCTGGGGTCGCGCTTGAGCGTCTGCTCCAGGCGCTCGACGTCCTCGCCCTCGTCCACCCGCGCCATCAGCTCGACGATGACCTGCAGGTCGGCGGCCACCTCGGCCCTGCCGCCGCCGGGGGCGGCTTCGTAGACGCCCTCCATGGGCCAGCCGATGACGCTCTGGGCGCCGGCCTGGAAGCTGGCCTCCACGGCCTCGGGGCCGCGCACGCCGGCATGCACCAGCGCGACGCCGGCCGGCGCGGCCTGGCCCGGATCCAGCACGACCTGCTTGAAGGCGGCCGCGACCTGGGGGGACAGCGGCGCGTTGGGCAGGCCCTTGAGCAGGCCGCTGTGGCCGGCCGCCTTGAGCGCGGCGATGGCGTCGGCATGGGCCGGCTCGGCGGCGAAGAAGGCCGGCACCTCGATCTGCGTCGGCTCCGCGGGCGGCTGGGCCAGCAGCGCGGCCAGCAGCGTCTCGCCCTGGGGGCTGAGGACGGCACCGCCCCGGGGCCAGGTGGCGGACAGCGCCGCCAGCAGTTCGGCATGGTCGGTGCGGGCGTCCGCGCGCAGGGGCACCAGCGTCAGCCGTGTGGCGGTGATGGCGCGCTGGCGGTCGATGACCGGCGCATAGCCGAGGGCGAGGCCGGGCAGGATGGCGTGGTCTAGGGCGGCGGGGATGTGATCGGGCATGGCGCGGCGGCGTTGAATGCGGCAGTCTGCCACGAGCGCCCAGCGCCAAGGCCGGCAAATCGTGACAGCTTCACGATCGGCTGCGCCCGTTCGGCGGCCCTGCGCCTGGGCGCTCAGCCGGTGATGTACTGGAACAGCGACATGCGCTGCACCATGGCATAGGTCTGCAGCGCGGTCTGGTAGCCGCTCTGCTGGTTCTGGAAGTCGGAGATGCCCTGCACCATGTCGAGGTCCTCGGCGGCGCTCTTCTCCTCGGTGCTGTACTGCTTGAGGGCGGCCATGCGGGTTTCGGCGCCGTCCAGCCCGTTCAGGACTTCGCCGGCCTGGCTGCGCGCGTTCTGCAGGCCGCCCATGACGGCGTCCATGTCACGCACCCGGCCGGAGTTGCTCTGCGCGATCTGGGCGTTGGTGCGCAGCGGCGTCTTCAGTTCGCTGATGGCGCGGTCCAGCACGTCGAAGAGCTTGAGGGAGTTGGTGGCCGGCGCCACCGAGAAGTTGTCGCCATCGGCCGGCGTGCCGGTGATCGTGAGGCTGATGCCGTCGAAGCTGATGGCCTCGCCGGACTTGTAGCTGCCGCCGGCGACGCCCGCGCCGGTGTCGGTGTTGGTGACGCTGTAGGTCTGGGTCGGTGCCGTGCCGGAGATGTCGACGCGGTAGTTCTGGCCTGTCGTCAGCGAGGGGTTGAGGACGCGGCCTGAATCCACCCAGGCGGCGGCGGGGTTGCCCGTGATGCTGTTGGCGCCGGCATCGGTGACGAAGCTGCCGTTGCCGCCGCGTGCCTGCTCCCAGGCGGCGCGGCCGTCGATGCTGAGCGGGAAGTTGTCGATGTTGCCGGTCTGGAAGCTGCCGGCCACGCCCACGTAGCTGACGCCGCCGGCCTGGTCCAGGAAGGGCGGGTTGGCCGATCCCTGACCGGAGAACAGGTAGCCGCCGGCGCCGTCGGAGCGGTTCGCGATGGCCAGCAACTGGTCTCGTATGCCTTGCAGCTTGTTGGCCAGGCTCTGGCGCTCGGCATCGGAGTAGCTGGCGTTGCCGGCCGAGAGCATGGTCTCGCGCGCCTGCTGCATCAGTTCCTCGGCATCGCCCAGCGCCGATTCGGCCAGCGTCATGCCGTTGCGACTGGCCTCCAGCGCGCGCTGGTTGGCGTCGATGCGGCCCATGGACGCCAGCGCGCGTTCGGCGCGTGCGGCGGCGGTGGGGTCGTCGCTGGCCTGGCTGACCCGCTTGCCCGAGGTCAGCTGCTGCTGATGGTTCTGCAGCGCCTGCTGGCGGCGCTGCAGATTGGCGATGGAGGTGTCGTAGAGGTGGGCGGTGGCGAGTCTCATAGGCAGCCCCTGAAGAGGTCGGCGGTTGGGTGGCGCGGCACGGCCATGTCCGGCCGGGCGCCGGCCGCGGCGTCGGCGCTGCCGGGCCGGCGGGGGCGCCGGGGAGGGCGCGAAATGCCTGGCGCTTGATTCATCAGCGGGCCGCGATGCGCATCAGTTCGTCAAAAAGGGATTGCGCCGTCTGCAGCACCTTGGCGGCCGCCTGGTAGCTCTGCTGGTACTGCATCAGGCGCGAGGCTTCCTCGTCGAGATTGACGCCGGCCTGGCCGGAGCGGCTGGCCTCGGCGTTGCTCGCGACGGTGGTGGACACGCCGGACAGGTAGTTGGCGCTCTGCACGCGTGCGCCGACGTCGCTCATCGCGGCGGCATAGGCGTCGTTGATGGTCGAGCCGGCCGTGAGGCCGCCGCCGGCCTGCAGCTGGCGGCCGACGAAGCCCTCGGTCTGGATGTTCAGGAAGGCCTTGGCGTTGCCGTTGTTGGTGCTGGTGTAGACGGTGGGGTCCAGGCTGATCTTGTCGCCGGTGCGCGGCACGCCGTTGGTGCGCAGCTCGAAGCCCAGGTCTATGCCGGCCGCCGGCTGGTTGCCTATGGCCTGGCCGGCGCTCCAGACGCCCGTCAGCACGCTGCCGTCCGCCAGCGTCAGCGTGTACTCGAGGTTGGCGGGGTTGGCCGGGTCGGGGCCGCCGAACTCCAGCGTCATGGGCGCCTTGGTCGGGTCGTAGCCGGCGTTGACGGCATACACGCTGTCCACGCTGAGCGTGCCGGTGTTGTTGACCGAGGTGGACGCGGTCAGCGGCGAGGCGGCCGCGAGGCCGTTGGGGTTGTCCAGCACGCGGCGCATCTCGACGGCCGCGCTGCCGACGGGCTCGATCAGGAAGCTCTCGCCCTGGGCCGGCGCGGCCGGGTTGAAGCTGATCTGGAAGCCGTCGATGGTGTCGCCGTCGTTGACGCTGCGCACCAGGCCGTCGGACAGCCGCGTCAGCTCGTAGCTGCCGGGGGCGGAGGAGGTCAGCTTGTAGCCGCTGGCCTGCAGCTGGCTGGCGTCCACGATGCTGGCCTGCACGCCGCTGACGAAGGCGCCGCCGGCATCGCGCTGGTTGGTGGCGGCCGGCATCACCTTGGGGGCGGCGACGTTGAAGATGGGCGCGCCCTTGCCGGGCGGGTTGGACAGGTCCAGGCCCAGCGCATTCTGGGCGTTGACGCGCGTGCCGATGGCGGCGGCGAGCTGGCCCAGCAGGCTCTTGGCGTCCTGCAAGTCCTTGTTCTGGAAGTTCAGCAGCGCCGTCATGGAGCCGCCGGTCAGCACGCTCTCGTCCAGCGCCCGGCTCTGGCCGCCCTCGACCAGCGACAGCGTGGCGCGCTGCGGGTCGTAGGGGTCGCTGGTGACCTGCAGCGCCGAGGCCTGGTTGCCCAGCACCAGGCGCTGGCCGCCGCCGATGAAGACGCCCAGGCTGCCGTCGTCGGCCGGCAGCGTCGTCACGGCCACATGCTCGGCGAGCCGGGAGATCAACTGGTCGCGCTGGTCCAGCAGGTCGTTGGGCGTGTGGCCGGTGCCGCGCGTCCGGGCGATCTGGTCGTTGATGCCGGCGATCTGCTGCGCGATCTGGTTGACCACGCCGACGCTGGCCTTGAGGTCGCTGACGACGCCGGCCTGCAGGTCGGCGATCTGCTGGCCGGCATTGGCGAAGCGCTGGGCCAGCTCGTTGGCGCGGCCCAGCGCCACCTGGCGGGCGGAGGGGTCGCTAGGGCGGCTGGCCACGTCGACCATGGCATTCAGGAACTGGCTGGCCGCATAGCCCAGGCCTTCGGTGCCGGTGGGGAACAGCTTCTCCAGGCGTGCCAGCTGGTCGGCGCGCGTGGAGTCCGCCATCGCGGCGGACTTGGCGCCAGCGGCTTCCTTGGTGAGGAACTCGTTGTGCGAGCGCACCACGGTCTGCACGTCCACGCCGCGGCCGAAGAAGCCCGCGCCGGTGTACTGGCCGGGCGAGGTCGTCAGCACGACGGACTGGCGCGAATAGCCGGGCGTGTTCGCGTTGGCGATGTTCTGCCCTATGGTCTGCAACGCCGCCTGGCTGGCGAACATCGCGCGGGCGCCGAGGGTGAGGAGGCCAGCCATCTTCTAGTTCCTCTCGTCCTTAAGCCAGCGTGCTCTGCACGCGCTGGGTGGTCTGTATGGTCTTGGCCAGCTTCTCGGCATAGGCCGGGTCGGTGGCATAGCCGGCCTGCTGCAGGCCGCGCGCGAAGCCGGCGGCATTGCCGTTCTGGGCCTGGGCCACGACCTTGGCGTAGCGGTCGTTGCTGCTGATCAGGCGGGCGTAGTCCTGGAAGGCCTCGTCATAGCTGCCATAGGCGCGGAACTTGGCCGTCACCTTGACGGCCTGGCCGTTGATGACCTCGGTGGTCTTCACGTCGACGGTCCTGCCCTTCCAGCCCGGCGAGGCCTTGATGCCGAAGACGTTGTGGCTCTTCGTGCCGTCGGCGCCGGTGATCTCGCGCCGACCCCAGCCGCTCTCGTGGGCGGCCTGGGCCACCATGAAGCTGGCCGGAATGCCGCTGGCCGCCGAGGCCGAGCGGGCGGCGGCGTCATGCTGCTGGATGAAGCTCTGCACATGGCTGGGTATGCCCTTGGTGGCCAGCGCCGGCAGGGCCTGGGCCAGCGTCGTCTGGCTGGCCTTCTTCACGCCGTCGGGCGACAGGTCTTGCACGCCCATCTGGCGCTGCAGCTGGCGCTGGATGGCGTCCGACAGCCCGCCGGGCAGGCCGGTCAGTTTGCCGGCGAACTGGGTGTCCAGCATCTCGGTGCCCAGCTGGGTGGCGCTGTTGTCCAGCATGCCGCTGGACAGCGTGGAAGCGCGCATGCTCTTCATGACTTCCTGCATGAAGAGCGCCTCGAACTGCTTGGCCGTCTCGCGGATGCTGGCCTTGGGGTCGCGCGAAGCCTGGGCCTTCAGGTGGTTGAGGCTGTCGACACTGCCCAGGCTCTGGCCCGAGATGGATTGAAAACTGTTGCTCATGGCCGTGGAGCCCTGCATGAGGTTGGGCCGAGCGCCGGGCCGCCCCCAAGCCGGCCCGTCAGTCGACGTGCTTGCCGGTCGATCCGGCAGGCATCGCTGTCCCCACCGGGGACCGACCGGGCTTGCCTGCGTTCAGCGGGCGCAAGACTGGGCGAGGGGCTCAAGGTCCTCATCAGATCACCTCGAGCTCCGCGTTCAGCGCGCCCGCGCTCTTCATGGCCTGCAGGATGGCCAGCAGGTCCTGGGGCGTGGCGCCCAGCGAGTTCAACGCCTTGACGACGTCCGACAGCCGCGCGCCGGCCGGCAGCTGGATCAGGCTGCCGGGCTCCTGGCGGATGGCGATGTCGGCCTTCTCGGCCACCGTGGTCTGGCCGCCGGACAGCGCGTTGGGCTGGCTGATGACGGGGGTGGAGCTGATGGTCACCGACAGGCTGCCGTGCGCCACGGCGCAGGATGACAGCGTGACGGCCTGGTTCATGACGATGGAGCCGGTGCGGGCATTGATGACGACGCGGGCGGCCGGCGTGGCCATGTCCACGGCGAGGTTCTCGACGTCGGCCAGGAAGGCGACGCGCTCGTCCGGCGCGGCCGGCGCGCGCACGCGCACGACGCGGCCGTCCAGCGCCTGGGCGACGCCGCTGCCCTTGGCCTTGTTGATGGCCTGGGCGACGGCACGGGCGGTGGCGAAGTCGCTGCTGTTGAGGTCCAGCTGGATGCTGTCGCCCTGGGCCAGCGGCGTGGGCACCGAGCGCTCGACCAGCGCGCCGGCCGGGATGCGACCGGCGCTGAGGTGGTTGATCTGCACCTTGGAGCCGCCCGCCGACGCGCCGGCGCCGCCGACGACCAGGTTGCCCTGGGCGATGGCGTAGACCTGGCCGTCCGCGCCGCGCAGCGGCGTTGCGATCAGCGTGCCGCCGCGCAGGCTCTTGGCATTGCCGATGGACGAGACGTTGATGTCCAGCTGCTGGCCGGGCTGGGCGAACGGCGGCAGCGTGGCCGTCACCATGACGGCGGCGATGTTGCGCGGCTGCATGGTCACGCCCTGGGGCAGCAGCACGCCGAACTGCTGCAGCATGGCCGTGAGGCTCTGGCCGGTGAAGGGGGCCTGCGTGGTCTGGTCGCCCGTGCCGTCCAGGCCCACGACCAGGCCATAGCCGGTCAGCGGGTTGGAGCGCACGCCGGCCACCGAGGCGACTTCCTTGATGCGGGCGGCCTGAGCCGGTGGCGCCAGCACGACGGCCAGACAGAGGAGGAGGGCTTGCAGGGACTTCACTCGGCGGATTCTGCGGATGCTTGAGCCCGCGAAGCCGGCGAAAAGGGCGCGGACTGCCCCGCTTTTCCAAGCCGCGCCACGCCGGTGCTCAGGGTGAATCCCGGGGCGGGGCGCAAGCTTGCGCTCAGGCTTCGCGGGCTTGGCATGCGATTCTGTCAATCCCGACCCCCGGCCTTTCCCGCATGGGAGGCAGGCGTGCCCGATCGCCTGATGATGGGCAATGAGTTCATGTTATGGATGATTTGCCGACAGTTATGGTTGATTTGGCGGCGGTTTCGAAGCGGATGCTCGCCGCCGAGGCAAAGCGGGTGACAGGTTTCTGAATGTGTATAAGGGTAAAGTTTTACTGACCCGTCCAAGCCACATCCGTCTCCTGACTGCCATGCCACTGCCCTTCGAGCCGCTGACCCTGGTCCATGTCGTGTTCTCGTCCCGCATCGCGGGCGGCGAACGGCATTGCATCGACCTTGCCAACGCCCAGGCCGCGCTGGGTCATCGCGTGCACGTCATCGGTTCGGCCGGCTCGGCCGTCGCCGGGGCCCTAGCGACGGGCGTGCGCTTTCATGGCCTAGCCTTGCCGCTGCTGCGCGGCTGGCGGGTTGCCGCGCTGGCGCGCCGGCTGGGCGCGGACGTCTGCCACGGCCACCTGGGTCCGGCCTGCAAGGCCGTGGCCAGGGTGCGCAGCGCGGCCCGCGTCGGCACGCTGCACGTGGGCTACAAGGCCCACCACCATGGCCGGCTTGACGGCCTGGTCTGCGTGAACCGGGCCCAGCAGGCCGGCCTGCCCGCCGGCGTCGGCATGGCCCGCGTCATCTACAACTGGGCCCCGGAGCGCGACGCCGCGGTCCGCCCGACAGACCTGCGTGCCGAGCTGGGCCTGGCACCGGGGCAGCTGCTGGTCGGCAGCGTCGGCCGCCTGCATGCCAGCAAGGGCATGGACCTGCTGATCGCCGGCTTCAAGGCCCACGCCCCGGCGGACGCCGTGCTGGCCATCCTCGGCGAGGGCCCGGACGAGGCCTTGCTGAGGGGCCGGGCCGGCGCGGACCCGCGCATCCGCCTGCTGGGCTTCCGCAGCGATGTGGACCAGGCCCTGAAGGCCTTCGACCTGTTCGTCTCGCCGTCCCGTGAGGAGGCCTTTCCGCTGGCCATCCTGGAGGCCATGCGGGCCGGGCGGCCGGTGCTGTCCACGGCCACGCAGGGGCCGCTGGAGATGCTGGCCGGCCAGCCGGCCCGGCTGGTGCCCGTCGGCGACGTCGACGCGCTGGGCCTCGCCATCGCCGAGGAACTGGCGCGGCTGCGCCCGCTCGATGCCCAGCAGCGCAGCGTGACCTATGCGACGGCCGCCTATGACCGCGCCAACGCCGTGGCCCGCACGCTGGGCTTCTACCGCGACGTGATGCTGCGCCTGGCCAGCCGCAGCAAGCCCTTCGAGGACGAGGACGAGGACGAGGCGATCATTGCCGGATGATCAAAAGGCCGCGCACCGACTTCTGGCAGGTCGGCATCGTTCCACTCCCTCTTCAAGACCTCGACGCCGCCGCGCTGCGTGCCGCGCGTGACCGCATCCGCTGGCTGCCCGAGGCCGACCGCTGGCGCTACCTGGCCGACCCCTTCGGGCTGGTGCGCGGCGATGCGCTGCATGTCTTCGTCGAGGCCTTCGACTATCGGCACAAGCGCGCCAACATCGAGCGCCACGAGCTGGCGCTGGCCGATCTGAGCTGGCGGGGCCGCACGATGGTGCTGGAGCGGCCCTTCCACCTGTCCTACCCCCAGGTCTTCGAGCACGGGGGCGAGACCTGGATGGTGCCGGAGAGCTACCAGGCCGGCGAGATCGCGCTGTACCGCGCGGTCGACGGCTCGCTGGACCGCTGGCGGCGCGAGTGCGCGCTGATCGCCGGCGTGCCGGGGGCGGACGCGTCGCTGCTGGAGCACCAGGGCCGCTGGTGGATGTTCTACACGCTGGTCGGCCCCGGCGCGCGCGACCAGCGCGAGCTGCACATCGCCCATGCACCGGCCCTCGCCGGGCCCTGGACGCCGCTGGCCGCCAACCCGGTGCGGGTGAACCGCGAGGGCGCGCGCCCGGCCGGCCGGCCCTTCATCGGCCGCGACGGCGTGCCGACGCTGCCGGTGCAGGACAGCTCGACCGGCTACGGCGGCGCCACGCGGCTGCTGCGCTTTCCGCTGCTGACGCCCCAGCGCGTGGAGATCGAGGCCGGCGCGGAGCGGCTGACCGGCGAGCTGGCCAGCGACAGCCACCGCGCCGGCCTGCACACGCTCAACGGCTGCGGCGGCTTCACGCTGATCGATGTCAAGCGCATCGACCGCTCGCGCGGCAAGCAGTGGCTGGACCTGAAGCGCCGGCTGCGCCGCCTGCTGGGCGGCTGATCAGCTCGGCGCCAGGTTCAGGAAGAAGCGCGACAGCCAGCCCACCGCATGGGCGTCGGAGGTGGCGCCGCGGCCGCGCTGCTCGATGCGCACATTGGCTACCGCGGTGGACGCCACCGTGTTGCCCTGGCCGATGGCGCGCGGGTCCACCTGGCCGGAGAAGCGCAGCACGTCGACGTTGCGGTTCACGCCGATCTGCTTCTCGCCGCTGATCATCAGGTGGCCGTTGGGCAGCACGGCGGTCACGACGGCCGTGATCGCGCCGGTGAACTCGTTGGTGTTCTGGTTGCTGCCCTTGCCCTTGCTGTCGTTGGCCGAGGTGGCGCCGACGCCGGCGCGGCCGAAGGAGTTGGGCGCGATGCCCGGCAGCGCGGTCACGCCGGCCGACAGGCTGCCGGTCTTGCTCAGCTCGCTGGTGCTGGTCTGGGTGGCCGAGACCTTCTCGATGATGTTGACCGTCAGCGTGTCGCCGACCAGTCGGGCGCGCTGGTCTTCGAACAGCGGGCGGTAGCTGGCGGCCTGGTAGATGGCGCCGTTGGTGGCCACCATGGCCTGCACCGGCGGCAGGTTGACGACGGGCGTGTGGGCCAGCTCGACCTGGGGCTCGGGGTAGGGCGTCGCGCAGCCGGCGAGCAGGGCTGCAAGGCTGGCAGCAGCGAGGAATTTCATGACGACATCTCCATGGATCAGGCCGCGCAGCCGGCCGCTCATCAAGCAGCTGCCGCGGAACCGGCTATGCCGGGCCGCTGGCTGCGCCCCCTGGGGGGAGCGCGCGAGCGCTACGGGGGGAGCTAAATCTGCGCAAGTTTCTGCAGCATCTGGTCCGAGGTCTGCACGGCCTTGGAGTTCAGCTCGTAGGCGCGCTGGGTCTGGATCATCTGCACCAGCTCCTCGACGACGTTGACGTTGGACGTCTCGACGAAGCCCTGCTGCAGCGCGCCCATGCCGTTGTTGGCGGGCGCGCCGGTGTTGGGCGTGCCGCTGGACGCCGTTTCGGTGAACAGGTTCTGCCCCTTGGGGTCCAGGCCGGCCGGGTTGACGAAGCTGGCGAGCTGGATCTGCCCCACGCTCTGCGGCGTGGGCTGGCCGGGCAGCGTGACGCTGACGGTGCCGTCGTTGCCTATGGTCAGGCTCTGCGCGTTGGGCGGGATGGTGACGCCGGGCAGCACGGTGTAGCCGTTGCTCGTGACCATCTGGCCGTTGGCGTCGAGCTGGAAGCTGCCGTCGCGCGTGTAGGCCGTCGTGCCGTCGGGCATCTGGATCTGGAAGAAGCCGTCGCCCTTGATGGCCAGGTCCAGGTTGTTGCTGGTCTGCTGCAGATTGCCCTGGGTGTAGATGCGCGCCGTGGCGACGGGCCGCACGCCCAGGCCCACCTGCAGGCCGGTGGGCAGCGTGGTCTGCTCGGTGCTGTTGGCGCCGCTCTGGCGCAGGTTCTGGTAGATCAGGTCCTCGAAGATGGCGTGCGAGCGCTTGTAGCCGTTGGTGGCGACGTTGGCGAGGTTGTGCGAGATGTTGTCCAGCTGGGTCTGCTGGGCTTCCATGCCGGTCTTGGCGATCCAGAGCGAGCGCATCATGGTCAGGTACTCCCGAGGAGCTTGGCCGATTGCTGGCCTTGGGTCTGTGCAATCTGCAGCAGCTTCATCTGCTGCTCGAACTGGCGGCCGGCGGCGATCATGGCGACCATGGTCTCGACGGCGCTGACGTTGGAGCCCTCCAGCGCGCCGTCCTGCAGCCGCGCGGCCGGATCGGCCGGCAGGTCGCCGTCGGCGGCGCGGAACAGGCCATCGTCGCCGCGCGTGAGCTGGGCCTGGGCCTCGGGCGTGACCAGCTTGAGCCGACCCACCGGCGTGGGCTTCTGGTTGGGCAGCTTGGCGCTGACGGTGCCGTCGCTGCCGATGACCACCTCGCTGTTGGGCGGGATGTTGATGGGGCCGCCGTCGCCCAGCACCGGCATGCCGTTGCGCATCACAAGCAGGCCTTCGGCATTGACGTCCAGCGAGCCGGCGCGGGTGTAGGCCTCGGTGCCGTCGTTGGCCTGCACGGCCAGCCAGGCCCGGCCCTGCATGGCCACGTCGAGGTTGCGGCCGGTGGGCGTCAGAGGCCCCTGGGCGTCGTTGTAGCCAATGGTGGTTTCCAGCGCATAGGCGCGCGTGGACGCGCCGTCGCCGCGCACCGGCACGGCGCGGAAGGCCTGCAGCTCGGCGCGGAAGCCGTTCGTGGTCACATTGGCCAGGTTGTGCGAGAGCACGTCCTGCCGCTGCATGGCCGCCTTGGCGCCGGCCATCGACAGGTAGATCATGCGGTCCATCGCTAGGCCTCAGCTGGGGATGGGGTCAGCGCAGGTTCACGATCGTCTGCAGGACCTGGTCCTGCGTCTTGATCGTCTGCGCATTGGCCTGGTAGGCGCGCTGGGCCGTCACCATGTTGACCAGCTCGGCCGTGATGTCGACATTGCTCTCCTCCAGCGCGCCGGACTGCAGCGATCCCATGTTGCCGTCGCCCGGCACGCCGACGACGGCGTCGCCCGACGCGACCGTGCGTATCCACATGTTGCCGCCCAGCGTCTGCAGGCCTTGCGGATTGCGGAAGTTGGCCAGCTCGACCTGGCCGGCCGGCTTGCTCTGGCCGTTGGAGTAGCGGGCCAGCACCGTGCCGTCGTTGGCGACCTGGATGCCGGTCAGCTGGCCGGGCGCATAGCCGTCCTGGGTCAGCGCGGTGACGGCGAAGCTGCTGCCGTTCTCGTTCGCCTTGCTCAGGTCCAGCTCGATGCCGGCGATGGGAAGCGTCGCGTTGCCGCGGGTGCTGGTGCCGGCCGGGATGTTCATCGTGATCGGGCCGGTCGGCGTGGTCGGCGCGCCACCGGTGGGCGGGAAGGTCAGCGTCGTGTACGGCGTCGTCGGGTTGCCGTTGGCGTCCAGCGCGATGGGGTTGCCGTCCGAGTCGGTGTCGAAGGGGGTGCCGTTGGCGGTGCCGTAGACGTACCAGGTGTCGCTGCCGTCGGCGGCCGTCTCGCCCTTCTGGAAGTAGAAGGTGACGGCGACGTCCTGGCCCTTGGCGTCGTAGACGGTCATGGACGTGGCGTTGTTGTAGGTCGCCGAGTCCTTCAGGTCGATGCCGGTGGCGCCGCCGGCGGGGGAGGTCGTCTTCAGTCGCGAGTCCAGGTTGAACTCCATCTTCAGGCTGGTCGTCACCGCGGGCGGGATGCCGCCGGTGGGCAGCTGCAGCGGCTGGGCCGTGCCGGGCTGGATGACGCCGGCGCCGCTGGCCGGGTAGCCCATCAGCTTGAGGCCGTCGTTGTTGACGATGAAGCCGTCCTTGCTGACCTTGAACTGGCCGTTGCGGCTGTAGCGGATGGGGTTGACGCCATCGGTGAGCTGGAAGAAGCCGCCACCGTTGATGGCCAGGTCCATCGGGTTCTCGGTCGTCGTGATGTTGCCCTGAGTGAACTGCTGGGCCACGGTCTGCAGGCTGGTGCCGATGCCGATCTGGTTCAGCCCGGCGCCGTTCAGCGAGGCCGCGTAGACGTCGGCGAACTCGGCCCGCGAGCCCTTGGCGCCGTAGGTGCCCGAGTTGGCGATGTTGTTGCCGATGACGTCGAGGTTCCTGGACGCGGCGTTGAGCCCGGAGAGGCCTTGCTGGAAGCTCATGGGGGAGTCCTTGATGTCGTGCGGGAAGGTTGATCAGTTGACCGAGGAGACGGCCGCGTAGTCCACGGGGCCGAGGCGCGCGAGGTTGAGCTTGAGGCTGCCGTTCTCGCTGTAGACGGCGTCCACCTTGTCGTGGGCGTAGAGCGTCGCATCCACCGTCTTGGTGCCGTTGGTGGCCGTGATGCGGTACTTGACCTCGGCGCCCTCGGCGACCAGGCCGTTGGCTTTCCAGGTGAAGGTCTGGCGGCCGGCGCCCTGGGCGCCCAGCTGCTGGGTGTCGATGACGTTGCCGGCCGGGCCCAGCACCTCCAGCTTGACGTTCTGGGCCGCGCCGTCCAGCTCGTAGCTGGCCCCGGCCTCGCCGTTGGCGACCTGCAGCGTGTTGCCCGGCACGCTGACCTCGCGGCCCACCAGCGAGATGGACTGCATGGCCTGCATCTGGCCCAGCTGCAGGCCCAGGTTCTTGATGCTGGTGTCCAGCGTGGACAGCGACGTGACCTGCTGGATCTGCGCCATCTGGCTGGTCACCTGGGCGTTGTCCATGGGGTTGAGCGGGTCCTGGTTGTTCATCTGCGCGACGAGCAGCTTCAGGAAGCGGTCCTGCGTGTCGGCCGCGTTCTTGCTCGCGGTCGTGTTGCTGGAGGCGGTGCCGTTGATGGCGGAGATGTCCATGTCCTAGCCTCCGGTCACTGCTGACCCAGCTGCAGGGTCTTGAGCAGCAGGCTCTTGGCCGTGCTCATGACCTCGATGTTGTTCTGGTAGGAACGCGACGCCGAGATCATGTTGACCATCTCCTCCACCGGATTCACGTTGGAATAGGTCACATAGCCGTCGGCATCGGCCTGCGGATGCTTGGGGTCCAGCACGCGGCGGCCGGGCGTCTGGTCCTCGGTGATGTGGGTCACGCGCACGCCGGCGTTGCCGCTGTCGTTGCCCGCGCCCATCAGCTGGGTCTGGAACACCACCTGGCGAGCCTTGTAGGCCTGGCCGTCCGGGCCGGCCACCGTGTCGGCGTTGGCGAGGTTGCTGGCCACCACGTTGAGGCGCTGGCTCTGCGCGCTGACCGCGCTGCCCGACACGTTGAAGATCTGGAACATCGACATGGCCGCTTACTCCTGGATCAGGCCTGGGTGTGCGACTTCATCGCATCCAGCGCCGTGCGCACCGAACCGTTGATGAAACGCAGCGTGGCCTCGTACTTCACCGCGTTGTCGGCGAAGCTGGCGCGCTCGCGGTCCATGTCCACGCCGTTGCTGTCCAGGCTGGTCTGGGACTGCAGCGCGTATTCCTTGCCGGTCTCGCCGCGCGCGCCGGCCAGCGGCGCCAGATGGCCGCGTTGCGTGACGCTCAGCGCGCCGGGCGTGCCGACCTCGCCGGTGGCCTCGCGCAGCGCCTGGGCGAAATTGATGTCGCGGGCCTGGTAGCCCGGCGTGTCGGCATTCGCGATGTTGCTGGCGAGCAGGCGCTGGCGCTCCGCCCGCAGCGTCAGGGCCTGGGTCTGGAAGTTCAGCGTGTCGGTGATTCGGTTCAACATCGGCTTGCCTCTCGCAAGGAGTGGGGCGGGAAGGGCTTCTTGCGCAGATTGTCTGAACCGGCATCGAAAACATGAGCGGGATTAGCAGGGTCAAAGCGGCTCAATTCGAGCCTAGGGAAGGTGGGGCCGGTCCCTAGAGTGACGGCCATGCTGCGTGTTGCCTTGCTCCTCGTCTGCCTGCTCGCCGCCGGTGCGTCGCGGGCGCAGACCGCGCTCGATCCGGCGCTGCTGGAGCGCGTGCGCGTGCTGGCCGAGACGGCCGCCCGTGCCGCTGCGCCGCCCGGCACCCGTGTCGCCGTCGAGATCGGTGCGCTGGACGCCCGCCTGCGCCTGGCGCCCTGCCGGCAGGTGCAGCCCTATCTGCCGCCCGGCATGGCCGTCTGGGGGCGCAGCCGCATCGGCCTGCGCTGCATCGACGGCGCCAAGCGCTGGAACGTGACGCTGCCGGTGCGTGTGGCCGTCTTCGGCCGTGCGGTGGTGGCCGGCGGCCCGCTGCCGGCCGGCGTGAGCCTGACTCAAGAACAGCTGGCGCTGGCCGATATCGACATCGCTGCCGAACCCGGCGCCGTCTTCACCGACCCCGCCGCGCTGATCGGGCGCGTGCTGGCCCGGCCGCTGGCGGCCGCCGAGGCCGTGCGCGCGCCGGCGCTGAAGTCGCGCCAGTGGTTTGCCGCCGGCGAGACGGTGCAGGTGCTGGCCGCCGGCCCGGGCTTCGCCGTGGCCGCCGAGGCCCAGGCGCTGGGCCCCGGCATCGAGGGTCAGGAGGTGCGCGTGCGTTTCGAGAACGGCCGCATGGCCAGTGGCCGGGCCGTGGCGGAGCGGCGCGTGGAGCTGGCGCTGTGATCAAAGCGCCACGAATCGCGGCAACTGGCCGGAAAACCCCGCCAATTCCCGCTCAAGTTCCCGGGCCGGGGGCCGATACAGGAGGAAACTCCCTCGCAATACCCCCGGCGGGGCCCGCCCCCGCACCCTGGAGAAGCTCATGAAGATCGGTCACAGCCCTGAAGGAAACGCCGGCCCGGCCAAGGTCGAGCAGCGTTCCGCTGCGCGCAAGCCCGAGATCGCCGCCAGCGACGTCGCCCGCCAGGCGCCCGCGGCCAGCGCCCAGGTCGCCATCTCCAGCGCCGCCAAGCTGGCCGCCAGCGCGGGCGGCGACGACGGCAGCTTCGATGCCGCCAAGGTGGATCGCATCTCCAGGGCCATCAGCGAGGGCAAGTTCACGGTCAACGCCAACGCCATCGCGGACAAACTGGTCGCGAATGCGCAAGAATTGCTGGGCGCACGCGCCAACAAGCACTGAACCCATGACTGCCACTGTTTCGTCCACCCCGCTCGGTCCCGAACTCGAACAGCCCCTGCTGGCCGTCGAGGCGGCCTTGAACCAGCTGGGCGATGCCCTGGCTCGGCGCGACGCGGCCGCCATCGAGCAGCATGCCGCGGAACTGCACCAGCACCTGGCTCGCGCCGTGCAGAGCTTCAGCGAAGCCGCGCGCACCGGCAGCGTGCCGCCCGCGCTCCGCAACCGCCTGGTGCGTGCCGGCGGCCTGCTGGCCGCCCAGCGCGAGACGCTGGCGCGCGGCAATGCCTCGCTGGACCGCGCGCTGGACGTGCTGATCCCCAGCGAGCCCACCGGCCTGTACGGCGCCGGCGGCAAGGCCGAGCGCCGCAGCCTGGGCGGCGGCAGCTTCCAGGCCTGAAACAGCGCCCCTCGTCCAAGGCGCGCCTTGGACGGTCCCCCGAGGGGACGGCGATGCTCGCGGGGAAGGCCCCGCTCGCACATCGCCGAACGGGCCGGCTTGGGGCGGCCCGGCGCTCGGCCCGTGTAGCCGGGATGCCCACCTGAAAAGATGCCACCCGCGGGTGGCTTTTTTGCGTCCGTCCCGACGCTTTAGCGCGTGGCGGCCTGGCGCACCTTGTCCAGATAGGCGTGACCGTCGGGAGGCAGCCCGCTGCGCTGCGACGCCCAGATCATCTCGCCCAGCGCCTCCATGGCCACGTGGTGGGCCTCGTGGCGGGAGTTGCGCTTGGCGCTCAGCAGGTCCACCGCCTGGCGTATGCCCGAGGGCTGGTCGATGGCGTGCTGCTCGGTGATGGTCAGGTGCATGGACAGGTGCAGGAAGGGGTTGGTGCGGCCTTCCTCGACCGTGTAGACCTTCTCCAGCGCGGCGGCCTCGTTGGCCAGATCCGCGTGGTACTCCGGGTGCTCGGCGATCCAGTCGGCCGCGATGGCCTCCATCGGGATCAGCGGCGCGCCGTCACGCCATTTGCGGTAGGTGGCGCAGAAGAAGCGCCGGACTTCGAGCTGGGAGGGGGCGAACATGCGCCATTGTCGCGCCGCGCCCCGGGCCGGGCGGCGTGCGCGGGCTCAGGGGCGGGGTTCGGTGTCGCCCTGGTCGTCCCAGCCGCCGCGCTTGCCACGGTAGTAGCTCTCGGCCGCACGCTCCGCCGCGATCAGTTCCTCGAACTGCTGCAGGCCGCGCTTGGCGGCGGCGATCAGCGCGTTCTCGTCGCGCTGCAGCGGCACCATGCTCTCCAGCAGCTCGATGTTGTGGCGCCTGAAGCGCATGGCCTGGCGACGCGCGGCGGCCGGCTCCATGCCGGTCAGCGTCAGCACCGTGCGGGCGCTCAGCAGTGCCGACTCGAAGGTCTCGCGCTCCACATGCGTGACGCCCAGCTCGCGCAGCTGGTAGTAGTGCTGCACGTTGCGCGCGCGGGCCACCAGGGTGAGCTGCGGGAAATGCTGGCGCGCCAGCCGGACGAGCTCGAGGCTCTGGGCGATGTCGTCGATGGCGATGACGAGGATGCGGGCGGTCTCGGCGCCGGCGCTGCGCAGCAGGTCCAGCCGGGTGGCGTCGCCGTAGTAGACCGTCCAGCCGAAGCGGCGCAGGCTCTCGATGGCCTCGGCATCATGGTCCAGCGCGGTGGCCTGCAGCCCGTTGGCGCGCAGCAGCCGGCCGATGATCTGGCCGTAGCGGCCGCAGCCGGCCAGGATGATGGGCGCGGGCGTGGGCGGTGCCTCGGCCTGCTTCTTGTGCCGGCCCAGCCGCGCCAGCTTGCGCGACATCAGCCGGTCGCCCAGCGTCAGCAGCAGCGGTGTCAGCGCCAGCGACAGCGCGATGGCGGCCACCAGCGCCGAGTTCTGCGCCGCGCTGAGCATGCCTTCGCCCTGGGCCAGCTGGAACACGACCAGGCCGAACTCGCCGCCCGGCGCCAGCAGGATGACGAAGGCGGGCCGCTCGGCCAACGGGATCTGCATCAGCCGGGCCATCGCGACCAGCACCACCGTCTTGCAGGCCAGCAGCGCCAGCAGCGTGCCCAGCACCAGCAGCGGCTGGGCGGCGACGGCGCGCAGGTCCAGCCCCATGCCCACGGCGATGAAGAACAGGCCCATCAGCAGGCCTTTGAACGGCTCCAGGTCGGTCTCCAGCTCGCGGCGGTATTCGCTCTCGGCCAGCAGCACGCCGGCCAGGAAGGCACCCAGCGCCATCGACAGGCCCACCAGCTGCATCAGCGCCGCCGTGCCCAGCACCAGCAGCAGTGCGGCGGCCGTGAAGATCTCGGGCGTCTTGCTGCGCGCGATCCAGCGCAGCGCCGGGCGCAGCAGCAGCCGGCCGCCGAAGATGATGGTGACGATGGCGCCCACCGCCTTGGCCGCCGCCAGCCAGGTGCGGCCGTCGCCGTCGCCGTGCGCGCCGCTGAGCGCCAGCACGGGCACCAGCGCCAGCACCGGGATGGCCGCGATGTCCTGCAGCAGCGCGACGGACAGCACGCTCTCGCCGGCCGTCGTGCGCGCGAGGTTGCGCTCGGCCAGCACGGACAGCGCCACCGCCGTCGACGACATCGCCAGCGCCAGGCCCACGACCAGCGACTGCCGCCAGGCATGGCCGGTCGCCATGCCCACGGCCGTCAGCGCCGCCGCGCAGCCCAGCAGCTGCACGCTGCCCCAGCCGAAGATGGGCCGGCGCATGGCCCACAGCCGCCGGGGTTCGAGCTCCAGGCCCACCAGGAACAGCATCATCACGACGCCCAGCTCCGCCACCTCCGGAATGGCGTTGGACTCGGGGACCAGCCCCAGCACGGCAGGCCCCACCAGCAGGCCGGCGACGAGGTAGCCCAGGATGGCGCCCAGCCGCAGATAGCGCGCCAGCGGCACGGCCAGCACGGCGGCGGCCAGCAGGGTCAGGGGCAGCAGCAGCCATTGGCCGTGGCTCATTCGGCGTCTCCCATCTCCAGCGGCGAGAACAGCGGCGGCCGCTCGTCCAGCGGCACGGCCTGCTCGTCTCCCACGGCCGGCGCGGCCTGCGTGCGGCTCCACGCGGGATAGTCGGCCAGCCGCCGCACGAACAGCGCCGCATGGGCGGCGATCTCGGCGTCGCTGGCGCGATGCGCGGCGTGCAGCACCAGCGGCGCCAGGTAGCGCATGCCGCAGGTCTTGGCGGACTGCTGGTAGGGCAGCAGGAACTCGTCCAGGCGGTGGTGGTTGTGGCCGCCGCGGCTGTAGCTCTCGGGGCCGCCGCCGGTGGAGGCGACCAGCCAGAAGTCCTTGCCCTGCAGCGCCGTGCCGCCGGGGCCATAGGCCCAGCCCAGGCGCAGCACCTCGTCCAGCCAGAGCTTCTGCAGCGCCGGCATGCTGTACCAGTAGATGGGGTGCAGCATGACCACCAGCCGCGCCGCCTCGAGCGCGCGCTGCTCGGCGTCGACGTGGATGTGGAAGTCCGGGTAGAGGCGGTACAGGTCGCGCAGCTCGACGCGGCCGGCCACCGGCGCGGCGCGCAGCGCGTCCAGCAGGGCGCGCGTGACGGCGGAGCGGGCCAGGTCCGGATGGGCGGCGAGGACGAGGATGTCGCGGGGGCTACTGTCTGGCATGACGGCCTAGATTAACGTGGGCGCACGACAAGCTCCCATCTGGTCCACCCGCATGCGCATCTTCGACACCCTCGCCGACCTGCAAGCCCTGATCGGCCAGCCGCTGGGCCACAGCGACTGGATCACCGTCGACCAGGCCCGCGTCAACGCCTTCGCCGAGGCCACCGAGGACCGGCAGTGGATCCATGTGGACCGCGAGCGCGCCCAGGCCGGTCCCTTCGGCGGGCCCATCGTGCACGGCTTCCTGACCTTGTCGCTGATCCCGCATTTCTTCGAGACCGGCTTCGCCGTCGCCGAGACGCGCATGGTCGTCAACTACGGCCTCAACAAGGTGCGCTTCACGGCGCCGGTGCCGGTGGGCAGCCGGCTGCGCGCGGGCTTCAGGCTGCTGGCCATGGACGACGTGGCCGGTGGCGCCAAGCAGCTGAACATCGAGGTCAGCGTCGAGCGCGAGGGGGCCGCCAAGCCGGTCTGCATCGCCGAAAGCCTGGCGCGACATTACCGCTAGGGGCGGGCGCAGGCCGTAGCATCGCGGCCTCCCCACTGCCGCCTCAGCCATGGCCTCCAGTTTCTTCGCCTTGTTCGACGACATCGCCACCGTCCTTGACGACGTGGCGACGATGACCAAGGTCGCGGCCAAGAAGACCGCGGGCGTGCTGGGCGACGACCTGGCGCTGAATGCGCAGCAGGTCAGCGGCGTCAACGCGGATCGCGAGCTGCCCGTGGTCTGGGCCGTGGCGCGCGGCTCGCTGCTGAACAAGGCCATCCTGGTGCCGGCGGCGCTGGCCATCGCGGCGTTCGCGCCCTGGGCCATCACGCCGCTGCTGATGCTGGGCGGCGCCTTCCTGTGCTTCGAGGGCTTCGAGAAGCTGGCGCACAAGTTCCTGCACAGCGCCGAGGCGGACCAGGCGCGCCGCGAGGAGCTGGTGCAGGCCGTCACCGACCCGGCCGTGGACATGGCCCAGTTCGAGCGGGCCAAGATCAAGGGCGCGATACGTACCGACTTCATCCTGTCCGCCGAGATCATCGTCATTGCGCTGGGCACCGTGGCCGGCCAGCCGCTGCAGGCGCAGCTGGCCGTGCTGGTGGCGGTGGCGCTGGCGATGACGGCGGGCGTCTATGGCCTGGTGGGCGCCATCGTGAAGATGGACGACGCGGGGCTGTGGCTGTCGCGGCGCGCCGGCGCCGCCGCGCGGGCCGGCGGCCGGCTGCTGCTGGCCGCCGCGCCGCGGCTGATGAAGGCCTTGTCCGTGCTGGGCACGGCGGCGATGTTCCTGGTCGGCGGCGGCATCCTGGCGCACGGCATCGCGCCGCTGCACGCGGCCATCACCCGGCTCGCCCAGGGGCAGGCCTGGCTGGTGTCGCTGCTGATGGAGAACGGCGCGAACGCGGCGGTGGGTCTGGTGGCCGGGGCGCTGGTGCTGGCCGGCGTGTTGGCCGTGCAGAGGTTGCGCGGGCGCTGAGCCCGCCACGCCGGTTCAGGCCGGCGCGTAGGCCAGCCTCACGTAGATGGGCGCGAAGGCCTCGGCCTGGGTGATCTCCAGCAGCCGTTCCTTGGCCAGCTCCAGCATCGCGATGAAGGTCACGACCAGCACGGCCTGGCCCTTCTCGACGTCGAAGAGCTTCTCGAACTCGACGAAGCGCTGGTCCTGCAGCCGGCGCAGCACGATGCTCATGTGCTCGCGCACCGACAGCTGCTCGCGGCTGATCTTGTGGTGCTGGTTGAGCCTGGCGCGCTTGAGGATGTCCAGCCAGGCTTCGCGCAGGTCGTCGGTATTGACGTCGGGAAAGCGGGGGGTGAGCGACTGCTCGATGTGCACCTGGGCGCGCAGGAAGTCGCGGCCCAGCACGGGCAGGCGGTCCAGCCGCGCCGCGGCCAGCTTCATCTGCTCGTACTCCAGCAGTCGCCTCACCAGCTCGGCGCGCGGATCCTCGGCCTCCTTGCCGTCCTCGGTCTTCTTGGGCGGCAGCAGCATGCGCGACTTGATCTCGATGAGCATGGCCGCCATCAAGAGGTATTCGCTGGCCAACTCGAGGTTGTGCCGGCGGATCTGCTCGACATAGCTCAGGTACTGGCGCGTCACGTCGGCCAGCGGGATGTCGAGGATGTTGAAGTTCTGCTTGCGGATCAGGTACAGCAGCAGGTCCAGCGGGCCCTGGAAGGCCTCGAGGAAGACCTCCAGCGCGTCCGGCGGGATGTAGAGGTCCAGCGGCAGCTGGAACAGCGGCTCGCCGTACAGGCGCGCCACCGCCACCGCGTCCACCACCTCCGGCATATCCGGAGCAGCGGACGCGGCCTGGCTGGTTTCCTCAGCCATGACGGTCAAGCTTTACTTGCCGGAGGTTTGATAGACGTAGGGCTGCTGGGGCACGCGGGCGGCGTCGAAGCCGGCCTGGGCGGAGCGGTCCTGTTCGCGGTCCCACAGCAATGCGCGGCCGGCGCGCTGCTCGGCCTCCAGCGTGGGGCGCTGTGCCTTGAGCTGCTCGATGAATTGGGTGACGTCGGACTTGTAGGGTTTCCAGAACAGCGGCATGGCGGTCTCGCAATCGAATCGCGGGATTTTATCGGGCCGGAGGGTGGGCGTGGCGAGTCCGCCCTCAGCCTCGCAGGTCGTCCAGCGCCGGCACCGCGCCCAGGCTCGCGAGCAGCGCCGCCAGCGGCAGCGTGGCCGCATAGCCCAGGCTCTTGAAGGCCCAGGCCCCGATCAGCCCGCCGACGGCGAAGGCCGCCAGCAGGCCGCCCAGCAGGCGCAGCCGGGTGGTGTTGAGGCCCGCGCCGTACAGCGCTCGGCCCAGCTCTATGCCCAGGTCGGTGACGATGCCGGTCACATGGGTGGTGCGGATCTCGGCCCTCGAGACCTTGGTGATCAGCGCATTCTGCAGGCCCATGGTGAAGCACAGCACCGCCACCGCGGCCGGAATGAAGGCGGCGCGCAGGCCCGCCAGCCAGGCGCCCAGCAGGCCGAAGGCCAGCAGGCAGGCCGCCTCCAGCAGCAGCGGCAGTGCGAAGACGCTGCGCACGCCGCGCGCACGGCCGAAATTGACCAGCACGGCCGTGCAGGCCGCGCCGGCACCGAAGGACAGCAGCGCGCCGACGGCCGTGACCAGCGGCTGGGTCTGGCCCAGCACCAGGCCGTCGGCCGCGGCCGAGACCATGCCGGTCATGTGCGAGGTGTACTGGCTCACGGCCAGGAAGCCGCCGGCGTTGGTGGCGCCGGCCACGAAGGCCAGCATCCAGCCCAGATGGGCATTGCCGTCGGCGGTGCGTTCTATGGCCAGCAGGCGGCGTGCGTAATGGTGGGGCATGGCGGCTTGGTGGAGCGGCGTTGCCCCGATTTTGGCCGCCGCGCGTCAGCGCACCCGCATGCCCGGCTGGGCGCCGGCGTGGGGCTCCAGCACGAAGATGCCAGGATGCGCCTTCTCGTCGGCGTGGCCGGCGGCCAGCACCATGCCCTCGCTGATGCCGAACTTCATCTTGCGCGGCGCGAGGTTGGCGACCAGCACGGTCAGCTTGCCTTCCAGGGCCTCGGGTTGGTAGGCGCTCCGGATGCCGCTGAAGACATTGCGCAGCCGCCCTTCACCCGCATCCAGCGTCAGGCGCAGCAGCTTGTCCGAGCCGTCCACCAGCTCCGCCTTGACGATCCTGGCGATGCGCAGGTCCACCTTGGCGAAGTCGTCGATCTTGATCTCGGCGGCGATGTCCTCGCCGCCGGGCTGGACCTTCGGAGCAGGCGGCGCTTCAAAGAGCTGCTCCACCTTGGCCAGCTCCACGCGCTGCATCAGGTGCTGGTAGGTACCGATCTGGTGGGCGCCCAGCGCGCGGGGGGCGTCGCTCCACTGCAGCGGCTCGATCTTCAGGAAGGCCTCGACCTGGGTGGCCAGCGCCGGCAGCACCGGCTTCAGATAGAGGGTGAGCAGCCGGAAGGCCTCGATGCAGACGCTGCAGACGTCGTGCAGCGCGGCGTCCATGCCCTCCTGCTTGGCCAGCTCCCAGGGCTTGTGCTGGTCCACGAATTCGTTGACCTTGTCGGCCAGCGCCATGATCTCGCGCAGCGCCTTGCCGAACTCGCGGGTCTCGTAGAGCTCGGCGATGGTGGCGCTGTGCGCGCGCAGCGTCGCCAGCAGCGCGCTGCCTTCCACGCCCAGGTCGGCGCTCAGCGTGGCGCCGAAGCGCTTGCTCAGGAAGCCGGCCGCGCGCGACGCGATGTTGATGTATTTGCCGACCAGGTCGCTGTTGATGCGGGCGACGAAATCCTCGGGGTTGAAGTCGATGTCCTCGACCTTGGCATTGAGCTTGGCGGCGATGTAGTAGCGCAGCCATTCGGCGTTCAGACCCAGGCCCAGGTACTTCAGCGGGTCCAGGCCGGTGCCGCGGCTCTTGCTCATCTTCTCGCCGCCGTTGACGGTCATGAAGCCGTGCACGAACACATGGTTGGGCGTCTTGCGGCCGCTGAAGTGCAGCATCGCCGGCCAGAACAGCGTGTGGAAGTAGACGATGTCCTTGCCGATGAAGTGCACCTGCTCCACGGCCGGGTCGGCGATGAAGGCGTCGAAGTCCCGGCCGGTCTTGCCGAAGTAGTTCTTCAGCGAGGCCAGGTAGCCCACGGGCGCGTCCAGCCAGACGTAGAAGTACTTGCCCGGCGCGTCGGGGATCTCGATGCCGAAATAGGGCGCGTCGCGGCTGATGTCCCAGTCGGAGAGGCGGTTGTTGCCGTCCTCGTCGGGCTCGAACCATTCACGGATCTTGTTCAGCACCTCGGGCTGCAGGCGGCCCGTCTCCTGCGTCCAGCGGGTCAGGAAGTCCACGCAGCGCGGGTCGCTCAAGCGGAAGAAGTAATGCTCGCTGGTGCGCATCACCGGCGTCGCGCCGGACAGCACCGAGTAGGGGTTCTTCAGCTCGGTGGGCGCGTAGACGGCGCCGCAGACCTCGCAGGAATCGCCGTACTGGTCCTTCGCGCCGCACTTGGGGCATTCGCCCTTGATGAAGCGGTCCGGCAGGAACATGGACTTGGCCGGGTCGAAGAACTGCTCGATGGTCTTGGTCGTGATCAGCCCGTTGTCGCGCAGCGCCAGGTAGACGGCCTTGGACAGCTCGTGGTTCTCCGGGCCGTCGGTGGAGTGCCAGTTGTCGAAGCTGATGTGGAACCCGTCCAGGTACTGCCTGCGGCCCGCCGCGATGCCAGCGACGAAGTCCTGCGGCGTCTTCCCCGCCTTCTCGGCCGCGATCATGATGGGCGCGCCGTGGGCGTCGTCCGCGCAGACGAAGTGCACCTGCGAGCCCGCCATGCGCTGGTAGCGAACCCAGATGTCGGCCTGGGTGTACTCCATGATGTGGCCGATGTGGAAACCGGCGTTCGCATAGGGCAGGGCGGTGGTGACGAAAAGCTGGCGGGTCATGGACGACGGGGACGGCGGAGCGGGAAAACGCGGATTCTAGGTTTGCGGCTCGGCGGGGCCGGTGTCGCCCGCCTCGGCCGGGGCCTGGATCTCGGGCTCGGGGGCGGCGGCGTCGTCGGCCGGCTTGCCGCTGAGCTTGCGCTGGCGCTTCTCCTCGGCCTTGCGCTTCTTGGCCAGCTCGCGCTGGCGTTTTTCGTAGCTGTAGTTCGGGGTGGCCAACTGCGGTCTCCTGCGGCACCCGTACACACGGGCATCGTCCAATGTAACCCGCGCAGCCGATCGGCATCCGCCCCAACTTGGCAGCGAAAGCTACAGAGCACCTCAAAGATCCCGCCTAAGTCACTGATCCGTAACAGCTCTGCGAGCTATCCACCGAGTCTGTGGAAAACTTTGTGGAGAACCCCCTCGCATCGCGGCCAAGCCCTTGTGTGATGCGGCTTCGCTTAGGTTGCTGAATTTTTAGGCAGCCACGACGGGGCTATATGAATCAACAACTTAGCGAGATTGCCCCGGTCTCTGCGGGGGGCTGCATGCTCAGGGTCCAAATGACTTGACGCCTGCCGGATTTGGGGATAAGTCAAGCCGCGTCATGCCGATGTCACGGTTCTGGATGACATCGGCCGGCCGTTTGTCCACGCCTGCTGTGGACAAGTCTGTGGGCCGGCTGGCGACAGCGGCGCTAAGTGCTTGATCGGTCGCCCCGCGGCCTGCGCTGCCCGATTTTGAGGCGCTGGCTATGCGGGCAGCCCCGGGCCGCCAGGCCGGGGCTGGCGGCTAAACTCCCGGCCTTTTGAAGAGGCGGCAGCGCGGCACATGGAGGCATCGAAGGCGGAATCCACACGGGAGAGCGGCGGGCGCAAGAGTGCTTCGCGCACCGGCACTTTCGAGTTGAAGTCGCGCCGCTTCAGCCTGCTGGGCCTGGTGCTGCACAGCACCGACATGGCCCAGCTGGCCACCGACTGGGCCGAGCGCGCCGGTGCCGGCGGCTTCGAGCACGAGCCCGTGGTCATCGACCTCAGCGCTTTGCCGCGCGCGCCGGCCGCTGCCGAGGGCCAGGCGCCGCTGGCGCTGGACGGCCCGGCGCCGCTGGACCTGCGCGCCATCGTCGCGCTGCTGCGCGCCAGCCAGCTGCAGCCCGTGGCCGTGGCCGGTGCGACGGCCGAGGAGCTGGCGCTGGCCCATGAGCTGGGCCTGGCCGATGCGGCCGACGAGCCGGCGGCCGAACGTGCGGCGCCCGCGCCGGTCGAGGCGGTGCGCGAAGTGGTGCGCGAGGTCGTCGTCGAGAAGATCGTCGAGAAGCCCGCCGCGCCCGCGCCGACGCTGGTCGTCGACAAGCCGCTGCGCTCGGGCCAGCGCATCTATGCCAAGGGCGGCGACCTGGTCGTGCTGGCCTTGGTGAGCCATGGCGCCGAGGTCATCGCCGACGGCAGCGTGCATGTCTACGCGCCGCTGCGCGGCAAGGCCATCGCCGGCGCGCGCGGCGACACCTCGGCGCGCATCTATGCCCACAGCCTGGAAGCGGAGCTGCTGGCCATCGCCGGCATCTACCGCACCACCGAGAACCCGCTGCCCGCCGACGTGGCGGGCAAGCCCGCCCAGGTGATGCTGGACGGCGAGAAGCTGCTGATGCAGCCCCTCGGCTTCTGACCCCATTGAACCGAACCGAACTGAACGAACAGGAAAGCCCCAGATGACCACCAAGATCGTCGTCGTCACCTCCGGCAAGGGCGGGGTTGGCAAGACCACCACCAGTGCGAGCTTTGCCACCGGCCTCGCGATGCGCGGCTTCAAGACCTGCGTCATCGACTTCGACGTGGGCCTGCGCAACCTCGACCTCATCATGGGCGTCGAGCGCCGCGTCGTCTACGACCTGGTCAACGTCGTCAACGACGAGATCAAGCTCACGCAGGCCCTCATCAAGGACAAGCAGCTGGACAAGCTCTACATCCTGGCCGCCTCGCAGACGCGCGACAAGGACGCGCTGAAGCAGGAGGGCGTCGAGCGCGTGCTGGCCGAGCTCAAGGAGATGGGCTTCGACTACATCATCTGCGACTCGCCGGCCGGCATCGAGGTCGGCGCGCTGATGGCCATGCACTACGCCGACGAGGCGCTGGTGGTGACCAACCCCGAGGTCTCGTCGGTGCGCGACAGCGACCGCATCCTGGGCATGCTGTCCAGCAAGACCAAGCGCGCCATCGAGGGCGGCGAGCCCGTGAAGGAGCATCTGCTCATCACGCGCTACAACCCGAACCGCGTCGAGGGCGGCCAGATGCTGAGCCTGGACGACATCCACGAGATCCTGCGCACGCCGCTGATCGGCGTCATCCCCGAGAGCGAGAGCGTGCTGCAGGCCTCCAACCAGGGCCTGCCCGCCATCCACATGCAGGGCAGCGACGTGGCCGAGGCCTACAAGGATGTCGTCGCCCGCTTCCTCGGCGAGGACAAGCCCATGCGCTTCACCGAGGCGGTGAAGCCGGGTTGGTTCAAGCGCGTCTTCGGCGCCAAGTGAAGGAGGCCTCGCAATGGGATTCCTGAACTTCTTCCTGGGCGAGAAAAAGAGCTCGGCCAGCGTCGCCAAGGAGAGGCTGCAGCTCATCCTGGCGCACGAACGCAACGGCCGCAGCAGCAGCCCGGACTATCTGCCCCAGTTGCAGCGCGAGCTGGTGGCCGTCATCAGCAAATACGTGTCCATCAACGCCGACGACATCAAGGTCCACATGGAGCGCCAGGGCGACCTGGAGGTGCTGGAGGTGAAGATCGAACTGCCGGAGACCGCGCCCGGCCGCTGACCCAGCGTCGGCGCGCCGCGCAGGCACAGCGAAACCCAGCAGGGGCACGGTTCACACCGTGCCCCTTTTTCTTGGCCTGGCCAGGCGCGGGGCCGGCCGCGCGAGTTGTGCACCTGCCCGAAACTGAGGCAGCACAACGAAACACCTGCGCTGACAGCCACTTGCGTCGCCCGCCCGCAGGCTGTGCACGGGTTTGTCCACAGACGCTGTGGACGGCCGGCAGCCAGCGGCCGCCGCGCTGCCTCAAAACCGGGCAGTCCGACAAAAAGCCCGGGCCGACAGGCACTTGGCCGCTCCGCCCGCAGGCTGTGCACGGCCTTGTCCACAGCGGCAGTGGACAGTGTGCGTGGCTGCGGCCAACCGGACTATCGCTGCGCGCGCAGCTGTTCGCGGCGCATGAACAGGTACAGGCTCTCCACCTTGGCGCGTGCCCACGGCGTCTTGCGCAGGAACTTGAGGCTGGACGCCACGCTGGGGTCGACCTGGAAGCATTTGATGGCGACGCGCCGGCCCAGCTCAGGCCAGCCGAAGTGCTCGACGAGGGCCGTCACGATGGCCTCCAGCGTCATGCCGTGCAGGGGATCCTTGGCGTGGTTCATTCGTGCGTGAACTGGTCCGAGTTCTTGCCCTTGAACTGCGCGTAATAGCGCTTGATCGCGGCCATGTCGGCCTCGACGTCGCCGCTGGGCGTGAACAGCGGGCCCAGGCCCACGAGTTTGCGCGGATAGTCCATGTGGGCCATGACGATGGGCAGCTTGGCCGTGACGGCGATCCAGTAGAAGCCGGTCTTCCAGTAGATGGTGCGGCTGCGCGTGCCCTCGGGCGGCACGATGAGCTGCACCGGGCCGTCGGCCGCCTGCAGTGCGGCGGCCGACGCGGCGACGAGGTTGTTGGACTGGCTGCGGTCCACCGGGATGCCGCCCAGCCAGCGCATCAGCCCGCCGAACGGAAACCTGAAGATGGACGCCTTGCCCATCCAGTACGGCGTCAGCCGCAGTGCGAACGACGCGAACAAGGTATAGGGCAGGTCCCAGTTGCTGGTGTGGGGCGCGGCGATGAAGACGCTCTTGCGCGCCTCGGCTGGCAGCGAGCCCTGGACGGTCCAGCCGGCCAGCCTGAGCCAGGCCAGCGACAGGCCGCGCAGCAGCGTGCTGACGCCGGGAGTCGTGAAGATGGTGCGGTGCATGGCCTGGATTGTCCCGGCGCCGGCCCCTGCTCGAAACTGAGGCAGCTTAAGAAATGTCCTGAACGACCAAGGACTTGCGGCACTCGCCCGCAGCCTGTTCACGGGCTTGTCCACAGCCGCTGTGGATGGCGCGGATGCAGCCCATGCCCTCCATCGTGCAGTCCGTCGGACCGCCGCTTGCCGGGGCGAGGCGGGGCCGCGATGCTGCGCGCCGTCCCAGCTTTCGCCTCTGCAGCCATGCGCCACGCCCAGATTCCCGTCGCCGCCCTGCTGGCCCTGCTCGTCGCCTCGGCCCAGGCCGGCCAGCCCGCCACGCCCGCCGCCATGGCCGCCTATGCGGACCAGCTGCTGGACGAGCAGCAGCTCGACCGCGACGGCCCCGGCGTCACCGTGCTGGTCGCACGCGGCGAGCAGCTGCTCTACAAGGGCGCGCGCGGCCTGGCCAGCATCGAGCTGGGCGTGCCCCTGCAGCCCGACCAGCTGATGCGCATAGGCTCCGTCACCAAGCAGTTCGCGGCCGCCGCGCTGCTGCGGCAGATCGACGATGGCAAGGCCGGGCTGGACGATGCGCTGGCCAAGTTCCTGCCCGACTATCCCAACGGCGGCCGCATCACGCTGCGGCAGCTGCTCAACCACACCTCCGGCGTCAAGAGCTACACCGGGCTGCCGGGCTATATGCACAACCCGATACGGCGCGATCTGGGCACGGCCGAGCTGATCAACGAGTTCAAGGACCAGCCGGCCGACTTCGCGCCGGGCGAGAAATGGGCCTACAACAACTCCGGCTATGTGCTGCTGGGCGCCGTCGTCGAGGCCATCTCGGGCAAGAGTTGGCACCAGTCCATCGACGAACTGTTGCTGAAGCCGGCGCAGATCACCAGCGTGCATTTCCAGGCCGGCGACAAGCTCTTCAAGGGCATGGCCCAGGGCTACACGCTGAACGGCCGGCGCGAGGTGGCGCCGGCCGGCCTGCTCAGCATGACGCAGCCGCACGCCGCGGGCGCGCTGATCGCCAACACCGAGGGCCTGTGGCGCTGGAACCAGGCCCTGCACGGCGGCAAGCTCATCAGCCAGGCCGCCTACCAGGGCATGACCACGCCCGAGGGCGCGGCCAGGCCCAGCCGCTACGGCTTCGGCATAGGCACCGGCAGCCTGCGCGGCCAGCCCATGCTGTCGCACGGCGGCGGCATCCATGGCTTCACGTCGCTGCTGAGCTATCTGCCGCAGAGCCAGACCACCGTCGTCGTGCTGCGCAACAGCGACGCCCCCGGCTTCGCGATGGACCTGGTGGCGCGCAAGCTGGCCGCCTTTGCCATCGGCGAGCCCTTCGTCGAGCGCCCGCCGGTGGCCGTGCCGGCCGAGCGGCTCAAGGCCGCCGAAGGCCTCTACGCCAGCGACGACAGGCAGACCCGCACGCTGCGGCTGAAGGACGGCGTGCTGCACAGCCAGCGCGCGGGCGGCGGCGTCCTGGCGCTGGTGCCGGTCGGCGAGGATCGTTTCGCCTTCCCCGCCTCCCTGACCGAGCTGCAGCTGGAGCGCGGCGCCGACGGCCGGGTGGTGGCCCTGCGCCTGTTCAACAACGGCGAGAACGACGCCGAGCGCTGGGTGCGCAGCGGCGAACTGCCGCCGGAGCTCGCCTTCATCACGCTCAGCGCCGAGCAGCAGCAGGCGCTGGTGGGCGACTACAGCTCGCCCCAGTTCGCGATCAAGGTCTTCATCGACGCCCAGGGCCGGCTGCAGGGCCAGGCGCCGGGCCAGCCGGCCTTCGAACTGCAGGCCAGCACGCCGCGCCGCGCCCATGTGCCGCAGGTCGGCGCCCAGCTGGACTTCGGCGCCGAGGACGGCAGGCCCGCCTCGGTCACGCTGACCCAGGGCGGCAACAAGCTGGTCATGGCCCGGAATTGACGGTGACGTCGCTGCGCGCCTCGGCGACGCAGGGCAGGATGAAGCCCTCCGCCTTCTCTTCGTAGGACAGCCCCGGCCATTCGACGCGGTACTCGATGCGGCCCTCGACCAGTTGCGAGATGCAGGTGCGGCAGGTGCCCGTGCGGCAGGACCAGGGCAGGGCGATGCCGGCGGCCAGGCCGGCCTGCAGCAGGGTCTGGTCGGCCGTGGCGGTGAAGGTCTCGCCGCCGGGCAGCAGCGTCACGCGGAATGTCTCGGACATAACCGCCATCATGCCGCCTGCCCGTCGGTATGCGGCTGCCGATCCGCCGGATCGGCAATGATCTCAGGGCGGGGTGGCAGCCCCCACCCGCGGCAGGTGCGCATCAACCGGCACGACGTCGTCGGCCAGGCTCGCCCCACCACGTCCACGCGCACGGCGAACACCAGCACTGCTTCGCCGCGCACCTCTCCACCAAGGGCCTGAAAGCGGTGCGCGCCCGTCTCGCGACAATAGCGAGCCTGGACAGCTTGTACGCGCTGTCCGCCTGACCCCGCACCCGGCGCGGCGCATTCCCGGCGCCGCGCCCTCTGACCCGACCGCATGCTTGCCGCCCGCTACCTCGCCGGCTATCCCCCGGAACTCATCCAGCAGGCCGAGAGGCTGCGCCTGGATGGCCGCCTCGCCGAACATCTGGCTCGCCGCCTGCCCCAGGCCCACGAGGTGCGCAGCGATGCGGCCTTGTTCGACTATGTGAACGCGCTGAAGAACCGCCATCTGCGCAATGCCGGCCCGCTGAACTTCGTCGGCTACGACGCCAAGCTGCGCGTGCTGCAGCAGGCCCTGGGCACGCACACCCGCCGCACCCAGGTGCAGGGTGCCAGGCTGAGGATGCGCCGCGAGATCCGCGTCGCCACGCTGTTCAAGGAGGCGCCGGCCGCGCTGCTGCACATGATCGTCGTGCACGAGCTGGCGCATCTGCGCGAGCTGGAGCACAACAAGGCCTTCTACCAGCTCTGCCAGCACATGGAGCCGGACTACTTCCAGCTCGAGTTCGATCTGCGCCTGTACCTGATGAACATGGAGAACCCGGCGTGATCCTGTTGGCGCCCATGGAAGGCCTGCTGGACCACATCCTGCGCGACGTGCTGACCCGCGTGGGCGGCGTGGACCGCTGCGTGTCCGAGTTCATCCGCGTCACCGATCAGCTGCTGCCCAGCCGCGTCTTCACCCGCATCGTGCCGGAGCTGAGGAACGGCGGCCGCACGGCCGCCGGCGTGCCGGTGCATCCGCAGCTGCTGGGCTCGGACGTCAACTGCCTGGCCGAGAACGCCGCGCGCCTGGCGCTGCTCGGGCCCGAGGGCATAGACCTGAACTTCGGCTGCCCGGCCAAATGCGTGAACCGCCACCGCGGCGGCGCCGTGCTGCTGGACGAGCCGGAGCTGATCCACGCCATCGTCGCCGCGGTGCGCCGCGCGGTGCCGGCCGACGTGATGGTCTCGGCCAAGATGCGCCTGGGCTATATGGACGACAGCCGCACGCTGGACGTGGCCCGCGCCATCCATGCGGCCGGTGCGCAGGAGATCGTTGTCCATGCCCGCACCAAGGCCGACGGCTACAAGCCGCCGGCCTACTGGGAGCGCATCGCCGCCGTGCGCGAGGCCGTGCCCGTCACCGTCATCGCCAACGGCGAGATCTGGACCACCGAGCATGCCGCGCTGGCGCGCGAGCGCAGCGGCTGCGAGCACCTGATGCTGGGCCGCGGCATGGTGGCCGACCCGGGCCTGGCGCTGCGCGTGGCGGGGCAGCGCAGCACGCCGCTGCCCTGGGCCGAGCTGCTGCCGCTGATGCAGCTCTTCTTCGCCCAGGTGCGGGCCAGCGTCGCGCCCAAGCACCAGGGCGGGCGGCTCAAGCAGTGGCTGCACTACCTGAAGCGCGCCTACCCCGAGGCCGAGCAGGTCTATGGCGAGCTGCGCACCGTCAACGACGCGGACGAGCTGGCGCGTCGGCTGTTTGGTGATTGACGCGGGCCGAGCGCCGGGCCGCCCCAAGCCGGCCCGCGCGGCGATGTGCGAGCGGGGTAAGCCCCGCGAGCATCGCCGTCCCCTCGGGGGACCGGCCAGACGCATCCGCGTTCAGCAAGGTGCGACTGGACGAGGGGCAGCGTCACGGCTGCTTCGTGATGCGCAGATAGGGCTTGGGCGCCTTCCAGCCCTGCGGGAACAGCCTCTTGGCCTCCTCGTCGGACACCGAGCCCGCGATGATGACGTCCTCGCCCTGCTTCCAGTTCACCGGCGTGGCGACCTTGTGCTTGGCCGTCAGCTGCAGCGAATCGAGCACGCGCAGGATCTCGTCGAAGTTGCGGCCCGTGGTCATCGGGTAGGTCAGCATCAGCTTGATCTTCTTGTCCGGGCCGATGACGAAGACCGAGCGCACGGTGGCGTTGGTCGCCGCGGTGCGGCCGTCGGAGGAGCCCGCCTCGTCGGCCGGCAGCATGTTGTAGAGCTTGGCGACGTGCAGGTCATGGTCGCCGATCATGGGGTACTTGGGCAGATAGCCCTGGGTCTCCTCGATGTCGGCGGCCCAGCGATGGTGGTGATCCACCGGGTCCACCGACAGGCCGATCAGCTTGGCGTTGCGGCGCGTGAACTCGGGCTCGATCTTGGCCATATAGCCCAGCTCGGTGGTGCACACCGGCGTGAAGTCCTTGGGATGCGAGAACAGGATGGCCCAGTGGTCGCCTATCCAGTCGTGGAAGCGGATCTCGCCTTGCGTGGTCTGGGCGGTGAAGTCGGGGGCGATGTCGTTGATGCGCAGGGACATGATGACGGCTCCGTGGTTGGGGTGGATTCCGATGATAGGAACGAAGTCCGGCCGCGTTGCGCATGAGCTTGTTCGGAATGCGTCTATGGGCGTGGCGCCGGCTAGCATGCCGGGATGAAGCGACTCCTGCCCCTGCTGGCCGCCCTCTGCGCCACGAGCGCCGTGCTGGCTCAAGCCCCCACCCTCAGCCTTGAACGACTCACCGCCGACCCGCCGCTGGCGGGCCGCCTGCCCCGCCAGGCGGAGATCTCGCCGGGCGGCCACTGGGTCAGCTTCCTGCGCCCCTCGCAGGCCGACAGCGAGGTGCTGGAGCTCTGGGCCCAGCCGGCGGCCGGCGGCGAGCCGCGCAAGCTGGTGGCCGCCGCCGACCTGCTGGGCGGCGCCGAGCAAAAGCTCAGCGAGGCCGAGAAGATGGCGCTGGAGCGCAAGCGCATCAGCCAGCGCGGCATCACCGGCTACCAATGGTGCGGCAGCGACGACGCGGCGCTGCTGTTCCCGCTGTCGGGCGAGCTCTACATCGTGCGCCTGACGGCCACGGGCCCGCAGGCGCACAAGCTGGCGCTGGAGGCCGGCGCGCCCAAGCTGGAGCCGCGCTGCGCGCCCGACGGCAAGACGCTGGCCTATGTGCAGGGCGGCAACCTCTTCGTGCTGCCGCTGGCCGCGGCCGACGCCCGGCCGCGCCAGCTCACCAGCGACGGCAGCGCCACGCTGGGCTGGGGCCTGGCCGAGTTCATCGCCGCCGAGGAGCTGTCGCGCCAGCGCGGCTACTGGTGGAGCCCGGACGGCAAGTCGCTGCTGGCGCTGCGCGTGGACGAGGCCGGCGTGGCGCTGAAGACGCGGGCGCAGATCTTTGCCGACCGCACGGCCATGACCGAGCAGCGCTATCCCGCGGCCGGCGAGGCCAATGCCCGCGTGACTGCCTTTGTGCTGGATGCGGCCGGTGGCCCGCCGCGCGAACTGCCGCTGCCGGCCCAGGCCGAGTACATCGCCCGCGCCGGCTGGTTCGCCGACGGCACGCCCTGGCTGCAGTGGTTCACGCGCGACCAGCAGCGGCTCACGCTGACCGAGTTCAAGGCCGCGGCCGCGCCGCGCGACATCACGATGGAGACCGACCCGGCCTGGGTCGAGGTGCATGACGACCTCATCGAGACGCCGCGCGGCCTGCTCTGGTCCAGCGAGGCCTCGGGCCGTCGCCAGCTGCTGCTGATCGACCGTGCCACGGGCCGGCGCACGCCGCTGACGCGCAGCCCCGAGCCGGTGGCCCATGCGGTCTGCGCCGATGCGCGCCAGGTGGTGTTCGCCGCCGCGGGCGACCTGGGCAAGCGCCAGGAGCTCTACAGCCAGCCGCTGGCCGGCGGGCCGGCCAAGGCCTTGCCTGGCGCTGCCGAGCGCCAGTGGCGCGATGCCAAGGCGGACGGCGGCTGCACGCGGCTGCTGGTCACGCGCTCGGCCTGGGGCCAGCCGCCGCGGCTGGAGCTGCGCGGCTTGGGCGACGCGCCCGCCATCGCGCTGGCCGGCGATGCGCCGGCCGCCGAGCTGAAGGACTACAGCAACACGCCTCAGCCGCTGCAGCTGACGGCCGCCGACGGCCGCACGCCGCTGAACGCCTTCTTCTTCGCGCCGCGCGCTGCTCAGCCCGGCCGCCACCCCGTCATCGTGATGGCCTATGGCGGGCCCGGCGCCTCCACGGTCAACTGGGGCTGGGGCCGCGACATGGCCTTGATCGCCTACTGGCAGCAGCGCGGCTACGGCGTCATGACGCTGGACACGCGCGGCATGCAGCACCGCGACCGCGAGTTCACGCGCGCCCACCGGGCGGCCTTCGGCAAGACCGAGGTGGCCGACCTGTTTGCCGCCGTGCGCCAGCTGCCGGCCCGCGTGCCGGGCGTGGACCCGGCCCGCATCGGCTTCTTCGGCTGGAGCTATGGCGGCTTCCTGGGCGCGCGCGCGGTGCTGGACGCAGACACGCCGTTTGCCGCCGCCGTGGCCGTGGCGCCGGTGACGGACTGGACGCTCTACGACACCGCCTACACGGAGCGTTATCTGGGTCTGCCCGAGGGCGGCAAGGCGCTGGCCTATGCGGACGCCAACCTGCCGGCGCGGGCCGCGCTGCTGAGCCGGCCGCTGCTGCTGGTGCATGGCACGGCCGACGACAACGTGCTGTTCGAGCACACGCTGCGCCTCGTCGAGGCGCTGCAGAACGCCGGCAAGACCTTCGACCTGCAGATCTACCCCGGCAAGGCCCATGGCATCGCCGGCCGCGCCGCGCGGCTGCATCTGTACCGCACGATGGATGTCTTCTTCCAGCGCCATCTGCGGCCCGCACCATGAGCCTGGTCTATTCCACCGATTTCGGCCGCGCCTGCCCGGGTTGCGGCCGGCCGGTCGCCCAGTGCGCCTGCCAGGCCAGGGCCCGGCCTGCGGGCGACGGCGTGGTGCGCGTGAGCCGCGAGACGGCCGGCCGCAAGGGCAAGGGCGTCACCGTCGTGCGCGGCCTGCTGCTGGACGATGCGGCGCTGGCCGTGCTGGCCAAGCAGCTCAAGGCCGCCTGTGGCAGCGGCGGCACGGTGAAGGACGGTGTCGTGGAGATCCAGGGCGACCATGCCGACAAGCTCGTGGCCTGGCTGAAGGCCAGGCCCGAGGGCTGGACGGTCAAGCGCGCAGGCGGCTGAGCCCTAGTAGCTCTGCTGCTTGGCGCGCTGGCGCGCCAGGTAGTTGGCTTCGTACTGCTCGCGCTCGCGCTGCAGGCGGGCCTCGCGGGTTTCCCATTCGCTGCACTGGAAATAGGAGCCGCCGAACAGCCAGCCCAGCAGGCCGGAATCGTCGTTGGCGCGGGCCTCGCCGCTCTTGCAGATCAGGGCCGCCGACGAGCTGCCCTGGTCCTGCATCATGCTCTGAACCAGCATGGAGCGCGACAGCAGCACCGAGGCCGGCATGGCCACGGCCAGCAGCACGCCGCCGATGACCACGCCCTTGGCCCAGCGAGGCAGGCCTTGCGGGGCGGGGGCAGGGGGGGCAGCGACCGCGCGCCGGGGCGGCTCGGCGGGGCTGCGCGCCTGGGTGGCCGTCGCGGTGCGCGTGCGCGTGGCGGCCGGGCCGCGGAGCTCGCCCGCCCCGCTGAGCAGGCGGCGTGACGGGGGGCTGGGGGGGGTGGGGGACTCGGGGGGCATGGGAGCGGAACAGCGGGCGGGGGGGCGCGAGCCGCATGCTAGGGATCGCTAACCCCCGAAGTGTGAGGAATTGCAATTTCCGGGCGCTGCCCGCGCCGGTTTCGAGCAGGAAGTCACAGCCTGGACAATGGCGCCATGACCGAAACCGCTTTTTCCACACTGCCCCTCAGCCCCGCGATGCTGGCCAATCTCGACCAGCTGGGCTACGCGCAGATGACGCCCATCCAGGCCGCGAGCCTGCCGCCGGCGCTGGCCGGGCAGGACGTCATCGGCGAGGCCCAGACCGGCTCGGGCAAGACGGCCGCCTTCGCCATCGCGTTGCTGCACCGCCTCAAGGCCGAGCTGCCGCGCGTGCAGGCCCTGGTGCTGGCGCCGACGCGCGAGCTGGCCGACCAGGTCACGCAGGAGATCCGCCGCCTGGCCCGCGCGGCCGACAACATCAAGGTGCTGAGCCTGTGCGGCGGCAGCCCGATGAAGCCGCAGATGGAGAGCCTGTCCTTCGGCGCCCACATCGTGGTCGGCACGCCGGGCCGGCTCATCGACCACCTGGAGCGCGGCTCGCTGGACCTGGCGGCGCTGAACACGCTGGTGCTGGACGAGGCCGACCGCATGCTGGACATGGGCTTCCTGGACGACATCAAGGCCGTGGCCGCCAGGGCCCCCGCCCAACGGCAGACGCTGCTGTTCTCGGCCACCTTCCCCGAGGGGGTCAAAGACATCGCCGCGAAGTTCATGCGCAATCCGCAGACCGTCAGCGTCGCCGGGGCGAGCCGGGCGGCGGCGTCCACGATACGGCAGATCGCGTTCGAGGTGACGGAGGCGCAGCGCCTGGACGCCGTGCCGCGCCTGCTGCGCGCCTTCCGGCCGGAATCCACGATTGCCTTCTGCAACACCAAGCAGCAATGCCGTGACCTGGAAGCCGTGCTGGCGGCCCAGGGCTTTGTCGCGCTGGCCCTGCACGGCGACCTGGAGCAGCGCGAGCGCGACCAGGTGCTGATCCAGTTCGCCAACCGCAGCGCCTCCGTGCTCGTCGCCACCGACGTGGCCGCGCGCGGGCTGGACATCGCCAACCTGGCCTGCGTCATCAACGTCGACATCAGCGCCGACGTCGAGCAGCATGTGCACCGCATCGGCCGCACCGGTCGGGCCGGCGCGCCGGGCCTGGCGCTGAGCCTGGCCAGCCTGGACGAGATGGGCCGCATCGGCCGCATCGAGCAGCTGCAGGGCGAGGAATTCAAGTGGCAGCCGCTGGACGAGCTCAAGGACGCCCCCGGCGGCCCGCTGCTGCCGGCCATGGACACGCTGCAGATCCTCGGCGGGCGCAAGGAAAAGATCCGACCCGGCGACATCCTGGGCGCGCTGACCGGCGAGGCCGGCTTCGCCGGCACGCAGATCGGCAAGATCAACGTGACCGACTTCCACAGCTATGTGGCCGTGGAGCGGGGCATTGCGCAGGAGGCCGTGCGTCGGCTGTCGCTGGGCAAGCTCAAGGGGCGCAAGGTCAAGGTCAGAAGGCTGGCGGACCTGGCCGATTGAGGGTGCTAATCAGCCAACGCGCGGTTTTGGGATAAAAACCGCCGTTCCGCAGCCATCGAGGCGCAGTCGCGCTGTCCCGGATCTCGTCCATGCTGCACAGACGTTGTTGGCTTCAAGGAATGGCCGGGCTGCTGATGGCACCGGCCGGGCCGGCCCTTGCGCAGGAGCTGATCCTCACGCTGCGCGCGCCGGACAGCGAGACCGACCTGCGCAATGCCTATGTCCGCGACGCCGTGCAGCTGGCGCTGGACAAGACCCGCGCCAGCGACGGCCCCTACAGGCTGCAGATCTCGGCGCCCATGAACAAGCGGCGCGCGCTGCTGGAGGCGGCCCAGCAGGCGGTGCCCAATTTCATGGTCGTCGCGGGGCCGGACGCCGGTCGCGCCGCAGGCCTGGCGCCGGTGCTCTTCCCCATCCATCTGGGTGTGAACCGCTACCGCGTCTGTTTCGTGCATGCGCCGCAGCGTGAGCTGGTGCGCAAGGCCGACACGCTGGCCGCCGTCGCACGGTTGCGCCATGTGCAGGGCCGCGGCTGGGCGGATGCCGACATCCTGCGCGCCAACGGCTTCACGGTGGAGGAGATCAACGGCTACGAGGGCCTGTTCCAGATGGTGGCGCTGGGCCGTGCGGACCTGTTCTGCCGCAGCGTGCTGGAGGCGGGGCCGGAGTGGCAGGCCCATGCCGGCCTCCAGGGCCTGGCGCTGGACGACAGCCTGCTGCTGGCCTACGACCTGCCGCAATACCTCTACACCCACCCGGCCAACCAGGCCGTCATCGAGCGTCTGGGCCGCGGCCTGCGCCTGGCCTTTGCCGACGGCTCGCTGCAGGCCCTGCTGCGCCAGTATCTGCAGCCCTCGCTGGCGCTGCTCAACCTGGGGCAGCGCCGCCTGATGATGCTGAGCACGCCGCCGCCCGCCGCCGTCGAGATGAACGACAAGCCCTTCCAGATCGACGTGCTGCGGCCGCCGCGCTGAGCGCGCGTGACATCCTGGCGCCGCACCGGTCAAGCGCGGGGGCAGAAGCGGGCATCCGAGAACTTTTCCCGCGCAGCGGGCCTTTGCGGCGCCTAGTCTGGTTGCCAGACGAGGTGCCTCATGAACACATGCCCCATGCCCCTCTTGTGCGAGGACTACGAGCTGCGCTTCGAGTCGCTGTTCCAGGCCGGCCGCGCGCTGGCCTTCCCCTGTGATGCCCAGGGCGGCGTGCGGCTGGATTCGCTCAGCGAGCGGGCGCGCCAGAACTATCTGTTCGCCCGCGCCGTCGTCGGCCGCGATTACGCCTCGCCGGTCGTACAGCGCTGCGGCCTGGCGAGGATTTGATCTCGCCAGCCACGGCGGAGGGCTCGCAGCCCCCTCGGCCGTGGTGGAATGCCGGTATGGGAGTTGCATTGCGAAACCCGGGCAACGGGGATCTATCCACCTGCCGGCGCAGGATTTGCACGGCGGGCCTGCTGGCCTGGCTGGCGAGCGGCGCGGCGCGCGCGGCCCAGCCTCGAGTCCTGCGCATGGAGACCATACAGTCCGAACCCTTCGGCCGCATCGGTCCGCAGGGCTCCAGCGGGCTGATGTACGACATCGGCATGCTGATCGCGCAGCGTGCCGGTCTGACGGTGGAGAACCATGTCGTGCCCTATGCACGCACCGTGCTCAGCCTGCGCAACGGCGCGTCCGACCTGGTGCTGCGCTTCTCCAACGACGAGCTCAAGACCGTGGCCCACCAGGTGGCGCCGGTGCTGGCCCTGCCCACCGTGCTGGTGAGCCGGCGCGACGCGCCGCTGCAGCGGCTGGAGGACTTGTCGCGCCTGTCGCTGGCTGTGCCGCGCAGCTTTCCCATGCCCGAGATCCTGCAGAACCTGGCGGGGCCGCGCCAGCAGTCGGTGAACAGCAACGAGCATGCGATCCAGATGCTGATGGGCCACCGCGTGGATGCGATCTATGGCAGCAACCTGGGGCTGTTCGGCGCCGCGCGCGGGCTGGGCCTGCGCATGCAGGCCTTCGCCCGGCCCCTGGTCGTGGAGCGCCAGAGCTTCTGGCTGCACCTGTCCCGGCGCAGTGCCACGCCGGAGCTGATCGAGCGGCTCGCCAAGGCCGTGGAGTCGCTGCACCGCGACGGCAGCATCACCCGGCTCTACCAGCAGGTGCTGGCGGAGTTCGGCGACGACCGCATGCCGGCCTGATCAGCGGCCGAAGCTGTCCTTCAGACCCGTGATCTTGTTGAACACGGGCTTGTCGGCCCGGTGGTCGATGCGGTCGGTGACGAAATAGCCGTGACGCTCGAACTGCCAGCGCTGCTCGGCCGCCGCGCCGGCCAGCGAGGGCTCGACGAAGCCTTGCACGATGCGCAGCGAGTTCGGGTTCAGGAACTCGATGAAGTCGCGGCCGCCGGCATCGGGCTGCGGCTCGGCGAACAGCCGCTCGTAGAGGCGAACCTCTGCCGCCACCGCCTCATGCGCGCCCACCCAGCCGATGACGCCCTTGACCTTGACCGAATCCGCCCCGGGCGTGCCGCTCTTGGTGTCGGGGATGAGGGTGGCCAGCACCGCGGTGACCTGGCCGCCGGCGTCCTTCTCGGCGCCGGTGCACTCGATGACGTAGCCGGCCTTCAGGCGCACCTTGTTGCCGGGGAACAGCCGGAAATAGCCCTTCACGGGCGTTTCCATGAAGTCCTCGGCCTCTATCCACAGCTCGGGGCCCAGCGAGAACCGGCGCAGGCCCAGCTCGGGCCGGTGCGGATGGGCGGCCACCTCGCAGGGCTCGCGGTGCTCCACGGATCCGAACACCTCGGCGTAGTTCGTCAGCTTGAGCTTCAGCGGCTGCAGCACGGCGAAGGCGCGCGGGGCCTGCGGCTCCAGGTCGGCGCGCAGGGCCTGGTCCAGCGCCGTGTCGTCGATCCAGGCGTTCTGCTTGCTCGCACCGGTGGCTTCCACCATGGCGCGCAGGCTGGCCGGCGTGAAGCCGCGGCGGCGCAGGCCCACGAGGGTGGGCATGCGGGGGTCGTCCCAGCCGCTGACATGCTTGTCTTCGACCAGCTGGCGCAGCTTGCGCTTGCTGGTGACGACGTAGTTCAGGTTCAGGCGGCCGAACTCGATCTGCTGCGGCAGCGGCCGGGCCAGCATGCCGAGATCGGCGAGGTGCTCCAGCAGCCAGTCGTAGAAGGGCCGCTGGTCCTCGAACTCCAGCGTGCAGATGCTGTGCGTGATGCGCTCCAGCGCGTCCTCGATCGGGTGGGCGAAGGTGTACATCGGGTAGATGCACCACTTGTTGCCCGTGGCATGGTGTTCCGCGTGTTTGATGCGGTAGAGCGTCGGGTCGCGCAGGTTGATGTTGGGCGAGGCCATGTCGATCTTGGCGCGCAGCACCATGGCGCCGTCGGCGTGCCGGCCGTCGCGCATCTCGCGAAAGCGCGCCAGGTTCTCGGCCGGCGTGCGGTCGCGGAACGGGCTGTTGACGCCGGGCTTGCCGAAGTCGCCGCGGTTGGCGCGCATCTCCTCGGCGCTCTGCTCGTCCACATAGGCATGGCCGGCAACGACCAGCGCCTCGGCGGCCGCGTACATGAAGTCGAAGTAGCTGCTGGCCTCGTAGAGGTTGTCGCCCCAGCTCCAGCCCAGCCACTGCACCATCTCCTTGATGGCGTTGACGTACTCCAGCTCCTCCTTCTCGGGGTTGGTGTCGTCGAAGCGCAGGTGGCAGGCGCCGCCGTAGTCGCGCGCCAGGCCGAAATTCAGACAGATGCTCTTGGCATGGCCGATGTGCAGATAGCCGTTGGGCTCGGGCGGGAAGCGGGTGCGGATGCGCGCCTCGTCCAGCGGGCCGGCCGCGTGGTGGGCCGCATCGCCGGGCGTGCCGGCGAAGTGGCGGCCGCTGAAAGTGCCGGCTTCGAGGTCGTGCTCGATGCGCTGACGCAGGAAGTTGGTCGCCGGGGCGGTCGCGGGGGAGTTTGGGCTCATCGGGGGCTTCTGAGAAACGGCAGCCGGGCCAAGGCAGCAGCCTGGCCCGGCAGGAAGGCGTCGATTTTACGGAGCCGGCGGAGGCGGCCGCAGCGGCAGTCGAACATGGGCCAGGGCGATGCTGATCCACACCGCGACGCTGAAGTACAGCGTCATCCAGATCACCTCGCTGCGCCAGTGCGCCCAGTCGTGCGACACATGCCAGTGACGGGCCGCATCCGCCGCGCCGGCCGCGAGGCTGGGGTAGACCCGGCCGGCGGCCTCGTCGGCCAGCCAGCGCGCCCAGTACATGGGCACGTCCACCGCGAACATATAGGCCGCATAGAGGGCACCGGCCAGGATGGCCAGGCCCAGCCAGCGCCGCGCGCGCGCCGTGGCGCGGGGCCACAGCGCCAGCAGCGTCGGCACGCTGAGCAGCGCCACCGTGCCCCACAGCGTCTCCTCCACGACATGGCCGATGTTGCGCGTCGTCAGCACGGCGTACCAGGAGTTCAGCTCGGCCAATGCGATCAGCGGCAGCACGGCGTGGGACAGCCACAGGCTGGCGCGCAGCCCGGTCGCGAGTGCAGCGCCGCGCAGCAGCAGTGCCCATTGCGCGGCGAAGCTCAGCTCCGCCAGCGTCGCCACCGTGCGGCCCACGAGCACGCTGGAGGCCCAGGAGTCCACCATGACGACGCGCGGCACGTCGAAGACCGGCAGCACCGAGCGGTAGCCGCAGCCCAGCACGTAGAGGGCCGACAGCAGCAGCTGCAGGCGCTGGTGGGGCCAGGTCGTGCCATCGGGCCGGTTGCGGTGCAGCCAGGCGGTGGAGGCCGTCCAGGCAACCAGGTTGAGGCCGGCGATGGCGCACAGCAGATGCCACCAGCCGGTCGCGTCGCTCATCCCGCCTCCTCGGCCCGGCCGGGCCTGTTTCAGTGGTCGCGGCCGGCGCCGAGCTTGAAGACGCCCACCACCTCGTTCATGCGCTGGGCCTGGCCGCGCAGGCTGTCCGCGGCCGCGGCGGCCTGCTCGACGAGGGCGGCGTTCTGCTGCGTGACCCGGTCCAGCTGCGACACCGCCTCGCTGACCTGGCCTATGCCCGTGGTCTGCTCCTGCGTGGCCGAGCCGATCTCGGCGATCAGGTCGGCCACGCGCCTGACCTGGTCGACGATCTCCGTCATGGTGCTGCCGGCGTCGCCCACCAGGCGCGAGCCGGTGTCGACGTTGTCCACGCTCTGGCCGATCAGCGCCTTGATCTCGCGTGCCGCCTGGGCGCTGCGCTGGGCCAGCGCCCGCACCTCGCCGGCCACGACGGCAAAGCCGCGGCCCTGCTCGCCGGCCCGCGCGGCCTCCACGGCCGCGTTCAGCGCCAGGATGTTGGTCTGGAAGGCGATGCCGTCTATGGTGCCGATGATGTCGGCGATCCTGCGCGAGCTGTTGCTGATGTCGCCCATGGTCGCGACGACCTGGCGCACCACCTCACCGCCGCGGGCCGCGACGCTGCTGGCCGAGGCGGCGAGCTGGGCGGCGGTGCGGGCGGTGTCCGCGTTCTGGCGCACGGTGGCATTCATCTGCTCCATGGACGCGGCCGTCTGCTCGAGGTTGGCGGCCTGCTCTTCGGTGCGTTGCGACAGGTCGGCATTGCCGCTGGCGATCTCGCCGGCGCCGGTGAGGATGGAGTCGGCGCCCTGGCGCACCTGGCGCACGATGCCCACCAGCCCCTCGTTCATCTGCCTCAGCGCGGCCAGCAGCGTCGCGATTTCGTCGCGCCCGTCGGCGGCGATGGCCGTGGTCAGGTCGCCCTCGGCCACGGCCTGCGCGAAGCCGACGGCGCGCCGCACCGGCTCGGTGATGGAGCGGGTGATCAGCCAGGCCAGGCCGCAGCCCAGCAGCAGCGCCGCGGCGGTCAGCAGCACGGTGGTGGCGACGGCCGCGCTGCGGGTGTCCTGGCCGCGCCGGTATTCGGCGGCGGCCTCGTCCACCTGCAGCTTGACGAGCTGGTCCGACAGCTCGCGCGCCTTGGCGGACAGTGGCAGCGTCTTCTCCTCGTAGATCTGCAGTGCCGTGCTCATGCCGCCGGTGGACAGGGCCGCGCTGACCGGCAGCAGGCCTTCGTCGATATAGGCCTTGCGCGCGGCGGCGAAGCGCTCGGCCAGGGCTTTCTGCTCTCCGGCCAGGCCGGAGGCCAGGTACTGGTCCAGCAACTCCTGGCCGCGCTTGAGGTTGGCGGCCAGCTCGTCGCTGCGGCGCTTGATCTCGTCGAAGCCCGGTGCGCGCAGCATCTCGACGATGACCAGGCGGTTGCGCGTGGAGAGGTTGTTGAGCTCACCCAGCTGGGCCAGCGGCACGGTGCGGTCGCGGTAGACCGTCTCCAGGCCCGCGGCCACGCTGAAGATGCCGCGCACGCCGATCGCGGCCACCACCAGCATCAGCAGCAGCACCATCGCGAACGCGACGCCCAGCCGGTTGCCGATGCGCAGTTGCTTCAGAGCATTCATGCCGTCCCCTTGCTTGTTGGATCGCCCAGCGGGCGTCACGAGTCTGCATGAACGGCCCGGCCGCGTCGACCGGATCAGCGCCTACGGCCGCCGCTGCCGCCGAGGATGCTGCCCAATACGCCACGAATGATCTCGCGGCCCACGGCCGAGCCCATGCTGCGCACGGCGGACTGGGCCGCCTTCTCGGCCAGCCCGGGGTGGCGGCCGCCGCGCGGGCCGGTGCTGCCGAACAGGATGTCCTTGAGGCCGTCCAGCATGCCGCCGCCGGCCGCGGGGGGCGGGGCGGCCGGCCCGCCCTTGAACACCGAGCCGGCCTCGCCGGCCATGCCGCCGCCCGTGGCAGCGGCGGGCTGGCCGCTGAGCTTCTCGTAGGCGGATTCGCGGTCCAGCTGCTTCTCGTAGACGCCGGCCACCAGCGAGTTCGCGATCAGCGCCTGGCGCTGAGCCGGCGTGATGGGGCCGATCTGGCTGCCGGGCGGCAGCACGAAGACGCGCTCGGTGACGCTGGGCCGGCCCTTCTCGTCCAGCAGGCTCACGAGCGCCTCGCCGACGGCCAGCTCCGTGATGGCCGTGGCGATGTCCAGCCCCGGCTTGGCGCGCATGGTGTCGGCGGCGCTCTTGACGGCCTTCTGGTCGCGCGGCGTGAAGGCGCGCAGCGCATGCTGCACGCGGTTGCCGAGCTGGCCCAGCACGGTGTCGGGGATGTCCAGCGGGTTCTGCGTCACGAAGTAGACGCCCACGCCCTTGGAGCGCACCAGGCGCACCACCAGCTCGATGCGCTCGACCAGCGCGTCCGGCGCGTCCTTGAACAGCAGATGGGCCTCGTCGAAGAAGAACACGAGCTTGGGCTTGTCCAGGTCGCCCACCTCGGGCAGCGTCTCGAACAGCTCGCTCAGCATCCACAGCAAAAAGGTCGCGTACAGCCGCGGCGCGTTCATCAGCTTGTCGGCGGCGAGGATGTTGATGACGCCCGCACCGCCCTCGGTCTGCATGAAGTCGGCGATGTTGAGCATGGGCTCGCCGAAGAACTTGTCCCCGCCCTGGGCCTCGATCTGCAGCAGGCCGCGCTGGATCGCGCCGACGCTGGCGGCCGAGACGTTGCCGTACTGCGTCGTGAACTGGCTGGCGTTGTCGCCCACGTACTGCAGCATCGCCCGCAAGTCCTTCAGGTCCAGCAGCAGCAGGCCGTTGTCGTCGGCGATCTTGAACACCATCTGCAGCACGCCGGCCTGGGTTTCGTTGAGCGCCAGCATGCGCGAGAGCAGTAGCGGGCCCATGTCGGAGATGGTGGCGCGCACCGGGTGGCCCTGCTCGCCGAAGACGTCCCACAGCGTGGTCGGGCAGGCCATGGGCTCGGGCGCGTCCAGGCCTCGGTCCTTCAGCGTGGCCAGCAGCTTCTCGCTGGGGGCGCCGGCCTGGCTGATGCCGGTCAGGTCGCCCTTCACGTCGGCCATGAAGACGGGCACGCCGAGCCTGGAAAAGCTCTCCGCCAGCTTCTGCAGGCTGATGGTCTTGCCGGTGCCGGTGGCGCCGGTGATGAGGCCGTGGCGGTTGGCCAGCGCGGGCAGCAGCAGGCACTCGGTCTCGCCGTGTCGGGCCAGCAGGATGGGGTCGGTCGTCATGATGCGGGAGGCGCTCCACTAAAATCGCTCTTCTGCCAACGATAAATCAGGCCGCTGACCAACAGCCGCCGGGAGCCACAGCTATGGCCGGACATTCCAAATGGGCCAACATCCAACACCGCAAAGGCCGCCAGGACGAGAAGCGCGGCAAGATCTGGACGCGCATCATCCGTGAGATCACGGTCGCCGCGCGTCAGGGCGGGCCCGACATCAAGGACAACCCGCGCCTGAGGCTGGCCGTCGACAAGGCCAAGGCCGCCAACATGCCGGCCGACCGCATCAAGTACAACATCGACAAGGCCAGCGGCAACATCGACGGCCTGACCTATGAGGAAATCCGCTACGAGGGCTATGGCATCGGCGGTGCGGCCGTCATGCTGGACACGATGACGGACAACCGTGTCCGCACTGTGGCCGAGGTGCGCCATGCCTTCAGCAAGTACGGCGGCAACCTGGGCACCGAAGGCTCGGTGTCCTTCCAGTTCAAGCACTGCGGCCAGCTGATCTTCGCGCCCGGCACGTCGGAGGACAGGATCATGGAAGTGGCGCTGGACGCCGGTGCCGAGGACGTCATCACCGGTGACGACGGCGCCATCGAGGTGCTGACCGCGCCCGCCGACTACGAGACGGTGAAGGGCGCGCTGGAAGCGGCCGGCCTGGTGCCCGAGCTGTCCGAGGTGACCATGAGGGCCGAGAACCCCATCGAGATCACCGGCGAGGATGCCGAGCGCATGCAGAAGCTGCTGGACGTGCTCGAGGACCTGGACGACGTGCAGGCCGTCTATCACAACGCCGAGCTAGGCTGAGCATGAGAGTTCTTGTCATCGGCAATGGTGGCCGCGAACACGCGCTTGCCTGGAAGCTGGCCCAGGCGGAGCGCGTCAGCCAGGTCTTCGTGGCCCCGGGCAACGGCGGCACGGCCCGGGATGAGCGGCTGCAGAACGTGACCATCGCCGTCACCGACGTGCGCGCGCTGGCCGATTTCGCCGCCGAGCAGAAGATCGCGCTGACCGTCGTGGGCCCCGAGGCGGCACTGGCCGCCGGCGTCGTCGACGAATTCCGCGCCCGCGGCCTGCGCATCTTCGGGCCCACCCAGGCGGCCGCGCAGCTGGAGAGCTCCAAGGCCTTCGCCAAGGACTTCATGAAGCGCCACGGCATCCCGACGGCGGCCTACGAGACCTTCTCCGACCCGGCCGCCGCCCATGCCTATGTGGACGGCCGCGGCGCCCCCATCGTCATCAAGGCCGACGGCCTGGCGGCGGGCAAGGGCGTGGTCGTCGCGATGACGCTGCAGGAGGCCCACGAGGCCATCACGTGGATCCTGGAGGACAACAAGCTGGGCGTCACGCACAACGAGGGCGGCGCCCGCGTCGTCATCGAGGACTTCCTCGCCGGCGAGGAGGCCAGCTTCATCGTCGTCTGCGACGGCAAGCATGTGGTGTCGCTGGCCACCAGCCAGGACCACAAGCGCCTGCTGGATGGCGACGAAGGCCCCAACACCGGCGGCATGGGCGCCTACTCGCCCGCGCCCGTCGTCACGCCCAATGTGCATGCCAAGGTCATGCACGAGATCATCCAGCCCACCATCGCTGGCATGGCCCGTGACGGCCATCCGTTCACCGGCTTCCTGTATGCCGGGCTGATGATCGACGAGCACGGCCAGCCGCGCACGGTGGAGTTCAACACCCGCATGGGCGACCCCGAGACGCAGCCCATCATGATGCGGCTCAAGAGCGACCTGTTCGAGCTGCTGATGCACGCCACCGACGGCACGCTGGACCAGGTCGAGCTGCAATGGGACCGCCGCGTGGCGCTGGGCGTCGTGCTGGCCGCCGAGGGCTATCCGCTCAGCCCGCGCAAGGGCGACGTCATCACCGGCCTGCCGGCGGACGAGGATGAGGCCATGGTCTTCCATGCCGGCACGGTGCAGCAGGAAGGCAAGCTGCTCAGCAGCGGTGGCCGGGTGCTGTGCGTGACGGCGCTGGGCGAGTCCGTGCGCACCGCGGCGCAGCGCGCCTACGACGTGGCCGCGGGCATCCAGTTCGCCGGGCGCCAGTACCGCTCGGACATCGGCCACCGGGCCATCAGGCGTTGACCGGCCAGCCTGCCCTCCAGCCCGCCGTGCTTGGCGGTCCGCTGCGCCCCCATGGCCGGCAAAGCCGGCTGGCGCGCGGGCTGCTGCGGCTGTTCGGCTGGACGGTGGACGCGCCGGGGCTGCCGGCCGAGCAGGGCGTCATCCTGGTCTATCCGCACACGTCCAACTGGGACTTCGTCGTGGGCCTGCTGGCGAAATGGGCCCTGGGCCTGCAGCTGCGCTTCTGGGCCAAGGACAGCCTGTTCCGCCTGCCCGTGCTGGGGCGCTGGATGCGCTATGTGGGCGGCGTGGCCGTAGACCGCAGCAGCCGCCACGGCATCGTGGCCGACACCGTGGGCCAGATGCGCGCGGCGGCGACGCGCGGCGAGCGCTTCTGGCTGGCCGTGGCGCCCGAGGGCACGCGGTCCCTGACGACCGGCTGGCGCACCGGTGCCTACCAGGTGGCCGTGCAGGCCGATGTGCCGGTGGGCCTGGCCTACTTCGATTTCGAACGGCGTATCGTGTCGTTGACGCGATTCGTGCGGCTGACGGGCGACGTCGATGCCGACTTCGCCGCCTTTGCCGACTACCTCGGCCATCGCGTGGGCAAGCGCCCCGCGCTGGCCAGCCCCATCTGCCCCCGCACATGAACACAATCGATGTCCGCGACTATCTGCTGGGCCTGCAGCAGCGCATCGTCAGCGCGCTGGAGGCCGCCGATGGCAACGCCTTCCTCAGCGACGGCTGGACGCGCGAGCCCGGCGGCCGGCTGGAGGGCGACGGCCTGAGCCGCCTCATCGAGGGCGGCGCAGTGTTCGAGCGCGGCGGCGTCAACTTCTCGCATGTGAAGGGTCGCGTGCTGCCGCCCTCGGCCACGCAGCACCGGCCCGAGCTGGCCGGCGCGCCCTTCGAGGCCATGGGCGTGTCGCTGGTGCTGCATCCGCACAACCCCTTCGTGCCCACGGTGCACATGAACGTGCGCATGTTCGCCGCGCTGCCGGCCAACGGGCCGGCGGTGACCTGGTTCGGCGGCGGCATGGACCTGACGCCCTACTACGGCTACGAGCGCGACGCCCAGCATTTCCACCGCGTCTGCCGCGACGCGCTCGGCGCCCACGGCGCGGGGCTCTATCCCAGGTTCAAGACCTGGTGCGACGAGTACTTCTTCCTGAAGCACCGCAACGAGCCGCGCGGCATCGGCGGCATCTTCTTCGACGATTTCGCCGAAGGCGGCAGCGACGCCGGCTTCGCGCTGATCCGCTCGGTGGGCGACGCCTTCCTGGGCGCCTACCTGCCCATCGTGGAGCGCCGCCAGGGCTACGCCTACGGCGAGCGCGAGCGCGACTTCCAGGCCTATCGGCGCGGCCGCTATGTCGAGTTCAACCTGGTCTGGGACCGCGGCACGCTGTTCGGGCTGCAGTCCGGCGGGCGCACGGAGTCCATCCTGATGTCCATGCCGCCGCAGGTGAAATGGCGCTACGACTGGGCGCCGGAGCCCGGCACGCCGGAGGCGCGGCTGTACAGCGACTTCCTGCGCCCGCGCGACTGGGCCGACGAGCCCGCTGGCGCGCTCTGGCTGTGAGGATTGCGATCTTCGGCGGCAGCTTCGACCCGCCGCATCTGGGCCACCTGGCCTTCGCCCGCTTCGCGCTGGACGCGCTGGCGCCCGACCGCCTCGTCTGGCTGCCCGCCGGCCGGCAATGGCAGAAGCCCGATCAGGTCATGGCGCCCGCCGAGCATCGCGCCGGCATGATCCGCCGCCTCATGGCCGGCGAGCCGCGCTTTGTGCTGGACGAGCGTGAGCTGCATCGCCGCGGGCCCAGCTTCACGGCCGACACGCTGCGCGAGTTCGCCGGCGAGCATCCGGGCGCCGAACTGATGTTCCTCATCGGCCAGGACCAGTACGCCCGGCTGCCCACCTGGTATCAGGTGGAAACCGTCGTGGCGCTGGCGACGCTGGTGGTCGTGCCGCGTGGCGGCGAGGCCGTCGTGACGCCGCCGGGCCTGCCTGAGCACCGCCTGCGGGTGCTGGCCCTGCCCGACCTGCCCCTTTCGTCCACCGCCGTGCGCGACGCCGTCGCCCGTGGCGAGGACATCTGCCCCATGGTGGGCGCCGAGGTCGCGAGCTATATTGCCTCGCACCGCCTCTACGAGAAGAAGCACTGAATGGATATCCGCAAGCTGCAACGCGCCATCGTCGATGGGCTGGAAGACGTGAAGGCCCAGAACATCGTCGTGTTCAACACGGAGCATCTGTCGCCGCTGTTCGAGCGCGTCATCATCGCGTCCGGCACGAGCAACCGGCAGACCAAGGCGCTGGCCTCCAGCGTCCGCGAGACGGTCAAGGACCGTGGCATGCAGGTCATGCGCACCGAGGGCGAGGACAACGGCGAATGGATCATCGTGGACTGCGGCGCCGCCGTCGTGCACGTGATGCAGCCCGCCATCCGCGACTACTACCGCCTCGAGGAGATCTGGGGCGACAAGCCGGTCAAGCTCAAGCTGGGCAGCAGCGAGGTCAAGCTTGTGAAGGCTTCCGAGGAGCCCGCCCCGGCCAAGAAGGCGGCGCCTGCCAAGAAGGCTGCCGCTACGCCCGCCAAGAAAGCCCCGGCCGCCAAGAAGGCCGCGCCCGCGAAAAAGGGCGTGAGCCGCGTCGTCGGCGCCAAGACGCCGGCGGTCAAGACCATCAAGGTCGGCGCGGCCAAGCCGGCGGCGGCCAAGAAGACGGCCGCCAAGTCGGCCCCGGCCAAGAAGGCCGCACCGGCCAAGAAGGCGGCGCCCGCGAAGAAGGTCGTCGCCAAGAAGGCGCCGGCCAAGAAGGCCGCAGCGAAGAAGGCCTGATGCGCCTGCTCCTGGTCGCCGTGGGCCAGCGCCAACCGGCCTGGGCCGACGCGGCCTACGAGGATTTCGCCAAGCGCTTCCCGCCGGAGCTCAAGCTCGAGCTGAAGGCCGTCAAGGCCGAGACGCGCGGCAGCAAGACCGCCGAGCAGCTGATGGCCGCCGAGGCCGCGCGCATCGAGGCGGCGCTGCCCAAGGGGGTGCGCCGCATCGTCCTGGACGAGCGCGGCGAACGCCGCACCTCCGTGCAGTTGGCCGAGCGCCTGAAGCTGTGGATGGGCGAGGGCCGCGACGCGGCCCTCATCATCGGCGGGCCGGACGGCCTGCATCCGGCGCTGAAGGCCACGGCCGACGAGACGCTGCGCCTGTCCGACCTGACCCTGCCGCACGCCTTCGCCCGCGTGCTGCTGGCCGAGGGCCTGTATCGCGCGTGGACGGTGACGACCGGCCACCCCTACCACCGTGAATAAGTTCATCTATCTGGCCTCCCAAAGCCCGCGCCGCCGCCAGCTGCTTGAGCAGATCGGCGTGCGTCACGAACTGCTGCTGCCCGGCGCCGACGAGGATGCCGAGGCGCTGGAGGCCGTCCTGGCCGGCGAGCTGCCCGAGGCCTACTGCGCCCGCGTGACGGCCGCCAAGCTCGATGCGGCGCTGGCGCGGCGGGCCGCGCGCGGCCTGGCGCCGGCGCCGGTCCTGTGTGCCGACACCACCGTGGCCGTGGACGACCTCATCCTCGGCAAGCCCGAGGACGAGGCCGACGCGGCCCGCATGCTGGCGCTGCTGTCGGGGCGCAGCCATCGCGTCATCACGGCCGTGGCGGTGGCCGACTCGACGCGGCGCGAGGCGACGCTGAACCTGTCCGAGGTCGAGTTCGCGCCGCTGTCGCCGGCGCAGATCCAGCGCTACGTGGCCAGCCGCGAGCCCTTCGGCAAGGCCGGCGCCTATGCCATCCAGAGCCAGGCCGCGGCCTGGATTGTGAAGATTGCCGGCAGCTACTCGGGCATCATGGGGTTGCCCCTCTTTGAGAGTGCCGCGCTGTTGGAGAAATTCGGTTTCGAGTTCTGATGCGTGCCGCTGGGGGCGGCGGCACGCATCAGCATTCAAGGATTGGCGATGGAAGACATCCTGATCAACTGGTCCCCCCAGGAAACGCGGGTGGCCGTGGTCGAGAACGGCGCCGTGCAGGAACTGCACCTGGAGCGTACGTTGGAGCGGGGCCTGGTCGGTAACGTCTACCTGGGCAAGGTGGTGCGCGTGCTGCCCGGCATGCAGTCGGCCTTCATCGACATCGGCCTGGAGCGTGCGGCCTTTCTGCATGTGGCGGACCTGCACACCGCCTCGCAGTTCAGCCATGGCCGGCATCAGGGCGGCCATGGCCCCGACCTGCCGCCGACGCCCATCGAGCGTCTGGTCTTCGAGGGCCAGCCGTTGACGGTGCAGGTCATCAAGGACCCGATAGGCACCAAGGGGGCGCGGCTGTCCAGCCAGATCAGCATCGCCGGCCGCATGCTGGTCTATCTGCCGCAGGACGAGCACATCGGCATCAGCCAGAAGATAGGCTCGCCCGAGGCGCGCGAGGCGCTGCGGGCCCGCATGGTGGCGCTGGTCGGCAGCAAGGAGGAGGGCGGTGGTGGCGGCTTCATCCTGCGCACCAATGCGGAGGACGCGTCCGACGCGGAGCTGGCCGCCGACATCGCCTACCTGCGCAAGACCTGGCAGCAGATCCGCGAGAAGGCGCTGACGACGCCGCCGGCCAGCCTGCTGCATCAGGATCTGTCCCTCGTCGAGCGCGTGCTGCGCGACCTGACCAGCGAGCGCACCGGCTCCATCCGCATCGACTCCAAGATGCAGTACGACGTGCTACGCGCATTCGGCGAGACCTTCATGCCGGCGGCCACGGCCAAGCTGGAGCATTACCGTGGCGAGCGCCCCATCTTCGACCTCTGCAACGTCGACGCCGAGATCGCCCGCGCGCTGGCGCGCAAGGTGGAGCTGAAGTCCGGCGGCTCGCTGGTGTTCGACCAGACCGAGGCGATGACGACCATCGACGTCAACACCGGCGGCTTCGTCGGCGCCAGGAACTTCGACGACACCATCTTCAAGACCAACCTGGAGGCGGCCGGCGCCATCGCCCGCCAGCTTCGTCTGCGCAACCTGGGCGGCATCATCATCGTCGACTTCATCGACATGACCCGCGAGGAGCACAAGGCCGCGGTGCTGGCGGAGTTCAAGAAGCAGCTGGCGCGCGACCGCACCAAGGTCACCGTCGGCGGCTTCACCCAGCTCGGTTTGGTGGAGATGACGCGCAAGCGCACGCGCGAATCGCTGGCCCGCATGCTGTGCGAGCCCTGCCCCACCTGCGAGGGCCGCGGCCAGGTGAAGACGGCGCGCTCGGTCTGCTACGACATCCTGCGCGAGATCCTGCGCGAGGCGCGCCAGTTTTCGCCCAAGGAGTTCCGCGTCGTCGCGGCCGCCAACGTCGTCGAGATGCTGCTGGACGAGGAGAGCGCCCATCTGGCTGGCCTGTCCGACTTCATCGGCAAGCCCATCTCGCTGACGGCCGAGCCCACCAACCAGACCGAGCATTACGACATCGTGCTGCTGTGAGGCGGTGCGCGCGCGAGGCGGCCTCGTCCGACGTGGCGGCGCGCTGGCCTGCGGCAGAATGACGGGCCATGCTTGAACCCGTTTCCCGCCGCCGCAGCCTTGCGGCCCTCGTCGCGCTGGGAGCAGGCCCCGCGCTTGCCCAGGTCCGCATCGACATCGCCGGCGTCGGCGGCAGCCGCATTCCGGTGGGCATCGTCGACTTCCGCGACGAGTCCCGCTCGCCCCAGCCCATCGCCGCCATCGTGCGCGCCGACCTGGAGCGCAGCGGCCAGTTCCGCAGCGTGGATGCGCCCAGCGGCCTCAGCGAGACCAGCGCACCAGTCTGGACCGACTGGCGCGCACGCCAGGCCGACGCCCTTGCGGCCGGCTCGGTCACCCGGCTGGCCGACGGCCGGCTGGACATCCGCTTCAAGCTCTGGGACGTCGTCAAGGGCACCGAACTGGTGGGCGAGGCGCAGGCCGTCCATCCCGACGATGCGCGGCTGGCGGCCCACCGCATCGCCGACACCATCTACGAGAAGCTGACCGGCGAGCGCGGCGTGTTCGCGACGCGCATGGCCTATGTCACCAAGGCCGGCCCGCGCTACAGCCTGGTCGTCGCCGACGCGGACGGCGAGGGCGCCAAGGTGGCGCTGACCAGCCCCGAGCCCATCATCTCGCCGGCCTGGGCGCCCAACGGCCGCGAGCTGGCCTATGTGAGCTTCGAGAGCCGCAAGGCCACCGTGCGCATCCAGGACGTGACGACCGGCCAGCGCCGCGTGCTGGCCGACTTCAAGGGCACCAACAGCGCGCCCGCCTGGTCGCCGGACGGCCAGCGGCTGGTGCTCAGCCTGTCGCGCGAGGGCGGCACGCAGCTGTTCGTCATCAACCGTGACGGCTCCGGCCTGCGCCGCCTGACGCGCAGCAGCGCCATCGACACCGAGGCCTGCTACTCGCCGGACGGCAACAAGATCTATTTCGTCAGCGACCGTGGCGGCGGCCCGCAGATCTACCGCATGCCGGCGGACGGCGGCACGGCCGAGCGCGTGAGCTTCAGCGGCAACTACAACATCAGCCCGGCCGTCAGCCCCGACGGCCGCACGCTGGCCTACATCACGCGCACCGGCGGCGCCTTCCGCCTGTGCGTGATGGACCTCGCCACGGGCCAGTCGCAGCAGATCAGCGAGGCCAACGACGACGAGAGCCCAGCCTTCTCGCCCAACGGCAAGCTTATCGTCTACGCCAGCCGTGCCGGCGGCAAGGAAGTGCTGATGACGACGACGCTGGACGGCAAGATCAAGACGCCGCTGCTCGTCACGCTGGCCGAAGTGCGTGAACCGACCTGGGGTCCTTTTACGCGCTAGTAACTTGACACCCCGTCCCTTGTTGGACAATGCAGCGCCCGCGCCATCGACGGTGCCGGCTCACCCAATCTCTTGCCCCCCGTCCGTTGTGGAGAACATTCGAATGAAACTGACCCGCTATGCGCTCACCCTGATCGCCGCTGCCGCCCTGGCCGGTTGCGGTTCTGCCGTCAAGCTGGACGAGCCCGCGCCGGTCGAGACGCGTCAACCCACGCCGCCCGCTCCGACGCCTGCGCCTGCGGCCCAGCCGGCCCAGACGGCCGTTCCGACGGTGGACCTGTTCAGTCAGTACACCCAGGAAGTCAAGGACAAGCGCGTCGTCTACTTCGATTTCGACAGCGACGTGGTCAAGGAAGAGTACCGCCCGCTGATCGATCTGCACGCCAAGCGCCTGAACGCCAACAAGAAGGCGGCGCTGATGCTGGAAGGCCACACCGACGAGCGCGGTGGCCGCGAGTACAACCTGGCCCTGGGCCAGCGCCGTGCCGAAGCCGTGGCCAAGTCGCTGACGCTGCTGGGCGTCGGTGCCAACCAGGTCGAGGCCGTCAGCTTCGGCAAGGAGCGTCCGGCCGTGCAAGGCAGCGGCGAAGAGGCCTGGTCCAAGAACCGCCGCGTCGAGCTCAAGGACAAGTGACAGTGATGCGCGTTCTGCGACCGACGCTCATGGCACTGGCCATGGGTGCGGCCTTCATGCAGCCGGCCCGGGCGGGCCTGTTCGAGGATGACGAGGCCCGCAAGGCCATCCTCGAACTGCGCGCCAAGGTCCAGGCCAACGAGGACGCCGCCAAACAGCGCGCCGATCAGCTCAACGCGCTCATCCAGGATCAGCTCCAGCCGCTGCGCCGCAGCCTGCTGGACCTGAACGGCCAGATCGACGCGCTGCGTGCCGAGATCGCCAGGCTGCGTGGCGCCAACGAGCAGCTCGCCCGCGACCTGGCCGACACACAGCGCAAGCTGACCGACCAGTCGCAGTCCGTCGAGGCTCGCCTGAAGCCGCTGGAGCCGCAGAAGGTCAGCCTGGACGGCCGCGAGTTCCAGGTTGCGCCGGACGAACGCAACCAGTACGAGGCCGCCATCGGCCTCGTGCGGCGCGGCGACTTCGCCGAGGCAGTGGCCGCGCTGGGTGCCTTCCTGAAGCGCTATCCGGCCAGCGGCTACACCGATTCGGTGCGGTTCTGGCTGGGCAACGCCCAGTACGGCAAGCGCGACTACAAGGACGCCATCGCCACGTTCAAGTCCTTCATTGCCGGCAATGCCGACCATCCGCGTGCGGGCGAAGCCCTGCTGGCGCTGGCGAATTGCCAGATCGAACTGAAGGACAACAAGGGCGCGCGCCGCAGCCTGGAAGACCTCGTCAAGGCCTATCCCAACACCGAGGCGGCGCAAGCGGCCAAGGAACGGCTGCGCGCCTTGAAGTAGTCCGGCCCCCGGCTGCACCGGCGCCCTCCAGGGGCGCTGCCAGCGGAGCCCGGCAATGCCGGCTCCGCGTCGGCCGTTGTGCGGGCCAAGAGGCTGGGTGGAGTGGAATGATGGACGTCAACGAGGCTGATCTGGAGCGCCGCTTCGGCGGCCTTCGCCGCCTGCATGGTGACGCGGCCTACCAGCGTCTGCGCGCTGCGCGCTTCGCGGTGGTGGGGCTGGGCGGCGTCGGCTCCTGGGCGGTCGAGGCCCTGGCCCGCAGCGGCGTGGCCGCGCTGACGCTGATCGACCTGGACCAGGTGGCGGAATCCAACATCAACCGCCAGATCCAGGCGCTGGGCTCCACCGTGGGCATGGCCAAGGCCGAGGCGCTGCGACAGCGCATCGCCGACATCCATCCCGGCTGCGCGGTGCGCGTCATCGAGGAATTCGTCGAGCCCGACAACTGGCCAGGCCTGGCCGGCGATGCGGTGTTCGACGGCCTCATCGACTGTTGCGACCAGGTTCGCGCCAAGGCCGCGCTGGCGGCCTGGGCCCGCGAGTACCGTCTGCCCTTCGTCACCGTCGGTGCCGCCGGCGGCAAGCGCGAGCCGCACCGCGTGGAACTCGCCGACCTCAGCGCGACGACGCATGACCCGCTGCTGGCCTCGCTGCGCCAACGCCTGCGCAAGCAGCATGCGGCGCCTCGCGCGGGCCGCATGGAGGTGGCCTGCGTCTATTCCGTCGAACCCGTTCACCGGCCGCAGCAGGGGGAGGGCGAAGCCTGCGATATCGATGGCAGCCTGAACTGCCACGGCTACGGTTCGAGCGTCACGGTCACGGCGACTTTCGGCCTGTGCGCAGCGGCTGAACTGCAGCGCCAGTACCTGGCCCGCAGGCCGCTCTGAACGCTTGAATGTAGAAATTCTAAAAAATCTTGCGGGGGCCGCAAAAACCTGCCTATAATGGCAGGCTCTGCTTGACGCGGGATGTTAGCTCAGTCGGTAGAGCAGCGGACTTTTAATCCGTTGGTCGCAGGTTCGAATCCTGCACATCCCACCAGAATTTCTGGCGATAGTTCGAAAGAATTGCGCTATAATGATTGGCTCAGCAAGGCAGTCGCCGAGTTGAATCAGGGCTCTTAGCTCAGTTGGTAGAGCAGCGGACTCTTAATCCGTTGGTCGTAGGTTCGAATCCTACAGGGCCCACCAAATTTGCTTCCGGCAGCAGCCGGGAGCTGCAAAAAACCTCTTGAGAATCAACGCTCAAGAGGTTTTTTGTTGTCCGCGTGCTGGCTTGGGTAGAGGCGCGGCCTCGCCGGCATCGCGGCGGGCGGCCTGCCGGACCTGCCCAAAGTGCGCGTAGAGCGGCTGGCTCGCATGGTCGCGATCCTGATCGCTCATGGAGCAGGCCATCCGCGCTGCACGCAGCAGCGGGATGGCGAGGGCACGGAGGCGGCGCCGGTCGTGGCCGGGCCGGGATGTCCGAGCGCGTGTTCGCGTCGCGCAGGCCGTGATGACATGGCTCGCGAGCGCCGAGGGCGCTCTGCGGCGCCTCAGCGCATCACGATCAGCTGGACACGCCGGTTGGTGCTGCGGCCTTCACGGGTGTTGTTGTCGGCCAGGGGGGCGGACTTGCCGTAGCTGATCGTTGCCATGCGCGCCAGCGGTATGCCGGCGCGGGCCAGGTGCATGCGCACGGCTTCGGCGCGCTTGAGGCCCAGCTGGTGGTTGAGCGCGTCGCTGCCGGTGGCGTCGGTATGGCCCTGGATCTCAATGAACACCGGCTGATTGTCGGCCTTGAGCTTGGCGACCAGTTGATCGAGCTCCCGGCCAGCCTGCTCGGTGAGTTGCGCGCGGCCGGAGCTGAACTTGATCTTGTCATCGGTCAGCAGCGTGCTCATCAGCAGGGTGGGCGGCTTGGGCAGGTTGTTGAAGGCCTGGGCGCGCTCCGCGGCATCCTTCTGCAGCGCCTGGATCTGCGCCTCGCTGCCCGTCAACCGGCCATCCAGGGCCTTGAGACCTTCGTCATGCGCCTGCACGCGGGTGCCGAGGCCGTCCACGCTGGTTTGCACCGGAGCGACGGTCTCTTTGACGAAATCCTTGGTGGCGCAAGCGCTCAGCAAGAGGGCGCTGCCGGCGACGATCAGGGGCGAAATTCTCGACATAGGTGGACTCGTGGGGAAGGAAAGAGGCGCGACTTTAGGCAGTCCCACCGGACAAACGTACCGAGCTGTGAGCAATGCTCGCGCCGTTAACCGGGCTGCACAAAGTCTTACCGTTCTGCGCCACTGTGAGACCGGGCACGGGACACTGAGAAGCCAAAGCCTCGTCCCTGGGGGGGGGCGTTCGTCAGCGCTTCAATCTCGCCTCAACGCCATTCGCGTGGCGGCGGGTGGATGGGTGGATGCAGGACGATGGCGCTCGTTCGAGTGCCACTGCGCCGTAGCGGGCCAGGTGGCTCGAGGGAGTTGGCGCATTTTGATGCTGGCTGCTGCATCGAGATGATTGGCAGCATCTCCGAAGCTGTTCGCCCGAGTTCGCCACCGGCCGTCGCGTGATCCACCACTCAGGAGCAGTTTGCGACCGGAAAGGAAAAACGGGTTAGCGGCCTGAGCTGCTAACCCGTTGATCTACTTCGATAAAATGGTCGGGACGGCGGGATTCGAACTCGCTACCCCTTGCACCCCATGGAAATAAGGAGCTATTCGCGCTGATCTTCGTGACTACTGGTATTTTTCTGGAAAAATAGAAAAACATCATTAAAATCAAACAGTTGTGAAGTGCTTGATGGTGCCTCCGTCGTCCCGCAAGGTTCGTGGAAATCCCATAAGAGCCCGACTCTGGTATCCCCATGGGTATCCCCATGGAACGGAGGTGCTATGACTAGATATCCGAAGGCCGGCAAGGGAAGTCGGTGGACCGAATTGGCATTGAAAGCAGCCACAGCGGATTGGCATGGAGACACGTTGGCCGATGGCGACGGATTGAACGGTGAAGCTCGGGTCTCGGCCGATGGCTGTGTAACGGTGTCTTTCAGGTACGGGTACAAGTGGTGCGGCTCAGGCAAGAAGCACTACTGCGGGTCGTGGCCAGAGACCAGCCTCGCGGCTATTCGTGCGGAACGAGACCGAGCAAGGGCACTGGTCAAGGATGGGGTGAGTCCCACCGATGCCAAGCGCGCGGCGAAGATCGAAGCGCAAGCTAAGGTCGAGGCCGTCATCGCGATGACGGCCCGCAAGGAAGCCGAAGACCTGCCTGTTCGAGCGATGTTCGAAGCTTGGTTGTTGGACGGTGTGAAGCGTGCCGATGAGAATGCCGAACTGCGCCGCAGCTTCGAAAAGGATGTTCTACCTCTGATCGGTGCTAAGCCAGTGCGTACCGTGGAGGAGGGCGACTTGCGGGCCGTGCTGCGCGCCGTGATCGGCCGGGGGACCTACCGGATGGCCTCGCGCATCTATGCGGACATGGTGCAGCTGTTCGCCTGGGCCGAAGAGCGAAGGCCCTGGCGGGCACTTCTGGCCGAGGGCAACCCGACGAAGCTCGTCGAGTTGACCAAGCTATTGCCGCATGGATGCGATCCGGACGCCGAGCGCGACCGGGTGTTGTCGCCCGATGAACTGCGAGAGCTGCGGGCCAGGCTCGCGGACATGGAGGCCAAGTACGCTGCAGCACCGGCAGGCACGAAGTACAGCGTTGATCGTCCGCTAAAGAAGGAGACGCAGCTCGCGCTTTGGATCTGCCTCGGCACGCTCTGCCGCATCGGCGAGCTGTTGAAGTCCCGTTGGGAGCATGTGAATTTGACGACCGGCGAGTGGTTCGTGCCGGCAGCGAACACCAAGACTGGCGTTGACTGGAAGGTCTTCCTTTCTCCGTTCGCGCTGCGTCAGTTCAAGGCCTTGCACACCCTGACGGGAGACACGGCCTATTGCTTTCCGGCGCGCACGGCTACGGGTTCAGAGCCTGTGCAACATGTGTGCACCAAGTCCGTGTCAAAGCAAATCGGCGACCGTCAGACCCAATTCAAGAAGCGCTCAGGGCCGCTGAAGCACCGCAAGCATGACAACTCGCTTGTGCTGTCCGGTGGAAAGATGGGCGAGTGGACGCCGCATGATTTGCGTCGTACGGGCGCGACGATGATGCAGCAACTGGGAGTGTCTCTCGATCTGATCGATCGCTGCCAAAACCATGTGCTTGCCGGAGGGCGTGTTCGTCGAGCCTATCTGCATCACGACTATGCGGCTGAGAAGCGTGAAGCCTGGAGCAAGTTGGGCGACCGGATCGACGTTGTGCTGGGCAGCTCGAACGTGATCCTGCTCGCAAATGCAAACAACCGGAGGTCGGGCTAAACGACCTCTATCGCTTGTCCTGTTCGTCCTGACTGTGTCCATGGTGCCCACCGTGGTGATGCCCGAACAGGTGCATCAACGGGCACGCGAGCAGGAACAGATACGGGATCGCCTGCGTGACGTGGGTCAGATGCTCGGTCAGCAGGTAGTACAAGCCCACCAGACCTGCGACGAGCATGAAAGCACCTGCTGGCGTGCGCCAGACCGGCTTGCGAGGGGACTGCATGTCGTCCATGAGAGATCCTTTCGCTTGGATGGGTGAGAGCTTCGTTCGAGACCCTTTGCACGGGCTTGATCCGCGTCAATCCCGATGTGGCCGACGCGAATCAAGTCTTGCTGCTCAGTGACTGCCGCAGCCGCAGCACCCACCAGCCGGTTTTGCTGCCGCGGTGTTGGCCGGCGCAACAGGCGTCGGGTTGTAGCCAGCCTCCTTGATGGCCTCGGCCAGTTCTTCGGCATCGGCGCGACTCGGTTCTATCTGAACGCGGCGTGTCGCCAGATCGACCTGAACCCTGGCATCGTGATCCACGGCTTTCAGTGCCTTAGTGATGATGCTGACGCAGTGGCCGCAAGTCATGTCGTTGACTTGGTAAGCGATCATGGTGTCCTCCTGGGACCGGGTTGGTGATGCTTCCACTTTCCAGCTTCCCACTGTCGGAAGGTCAAGGGCTTCAGATCAAAAATCCCTGCAGCGAGTGGAGATACTCGACGAATCTTGACCTTGCCAATGTTGGAACCTTGACGATGTCGACATTCAACGCCATCTGAGCCCTACATGAGCATCGCTGCACTCTCCAATCCACACGGCATCAAACTGCAGGTCACTGGCATGACCTGCGCTTCCTGTGTGATGCGCGTCGAGAAGACCCTGAAGGCCGTGCCCGGAGTTCAGGACGCCAGCGTCAATCTCGCCACCGAACAGGCGACGGTCAGCGCCGACAACTCCGTCAGCGCGGAGGTGCTCACCGCTGCAGTTCGTAAGGCAGGCTATGACGTGGCGACATCGCAGACCATTCTTCAGGTCAAGGGCATGACCTGCGCCTCGTGTGTTGGCCGCGTAGAAAAGGCTCTGTTGAAAGTGCCAGGAGTCTCCAGCGCTGCGGTCAACCTCGCTACGGAACGCGCGACGATCCAAGCGCTGTCGACAGTGCCGGTCGCCGCGCTGAAGGTCGCTGTCGAGAAAGCGGGCTATGAAACCACCGAACTTGACGACGGGCGCAAGCCGCTGGACCGCCAGTCCCACGACTGGTGGCCGGTCGCCGTCAGCGGCGCGCTGACCCTGCCGCTGATGGCCCCGATGTTGCTGCAACTCTTCGGTGTCGAATGGATGCTGAACGGTTGGGTACAGCTGGCGCTGGCGACTCCGGTGCAGTTTTGGCTCGGCTGGCGCTTCTATCGCGCGGGTTGGAAGGCGGTGATGGCCAAGTCCGGCAACATGGACTTGCTGGTCGCAATGGGCACTTCGGCCGCCTACGGGCTGTCGGTCTACCTGCTCTTCAAGCACCTCGAGCATGGGATGCCGCATCTGTACTTCGAGGCGTCTGCGGCTGTCATCACGCTGGTGCTGCTGGGAAAGTGGCTGGAGCATCGCGCCAAACGCCAGACCGCCGATGCGATCCGTGCGCTGAACGCCCTGAAGCCCACGACCGCACGGGTCAAGCGCAACGGCGTCGAGTCCGACATCCCGGTGGAGCAAGTGGTCGTGGGCGATCTGGTCATCGTCCGGCCTGGTGACCGTGTCGCTGTGGACGGCGAGATCACTGAGGGCCGCAGCCACATCGATGAGGCGCTCATCACTGGGGAGAGCCTGCCGGTTTCCAAGGGGGTTGGGGACAAGGTGACGGGCGGTGCCATCAATGTGGAGGGGCTGTTGGTGGTGCGCACCACCGCAGTCGGCGCGGAAACTACCCTGGCCCGCATCATCCGCATGGTCGAGTCGGCCCAAGCTGCCAAAGCGCCCATCCAGCGCATCGTTGACCGGGTCAGTGCGGTGTTCGTTCCAGTGGTCCTCGGCATTGCCCTCGCTACCTTCCTGGGGTGGGGGGTGACGACGGGCAATTGGGAGTTGGCGCTTATCAACGCCGTGGCGGTGTTGGTTATCGCCTGTCCCTGTGCCTTGGGCCTGGCCACACCGACCGCCATCATGGCCGGCACGGGCGTTGCAGCCCGTCATGGTGTCCTCATCAAGGACGCCGAGGCGCTCGAAGTCGCTCACTCAGTGACCGTTGTGGCCTTCGACAAGACCGGAACGCTGACCGAGGGCAAGCCGTCGCTGGCGGCGGCTGAGCCCGCCGTGGGGATGAGCCGGGACGATGTATTGCGGTTTGCGGCAGCGCTCCAGAAGTCAAGCACCCACCCCTTGGCAGTGGCGGTCATGGACAAGGTCCGTGACGAGCGATTGCCGGTCCCCGAGGCGCATCAGGTCAAGGCGCTGCCGGGCCGCGGTGTCGACGGCATCGTGCGCGGCCAGAGCGTGGCGCTCGGCAGCGCCCGTTTGCTGCGAGAGCTCGGGCTGGAAGAAGGTGCACTGAAGGAAACAGCCAGTCGCCTCGAGAGTCAGGGCAAGACGGTTTCGTGGGTCATCGGATCGCACGACGACCATCGCCAGGTCCTCGGTCTGCTAGGGTTTGGTGACACCCTCAAGCCGTCCGCCAGCGCCGCCGTCGCGCGGCTTCATGAGCTTGGCATCAGGACGGTCATGCTCACCGGTGACAACCGGGGTGCGGCAGATGCCGTGGCTCGGCAACTCGGGATCGACGAGGTCCACGCGGAGGTACTGCCCGGCGACAAAGCGAGCGTCGTCAAGGCGTTGCGCGATGCCGGCGAGGTGGTCGCGTTCGTTGGGGACGGCCTCAACGACGGCCCGGCGCTGGCGGCAGCCTCCGTGTCGTACGCCATGGCAGGTGGCGCCGACGTGGCGACCGAGACCGCCGGCATCACGCTCATGCGCGGGGATCCGCGACTGGTCGCTGACTCGCTGGACGTGTCGCGCAGGACCTACTCCAAGATCAAGCAGGGTCTGTTCTGGGCGTTCGGCTACAACGTGCTGGGCATCCCCCTGGCAGCGCTGGGACTTCTGAATCCCGTTATCGCGGGCGCAGCCATGGCCTTCAGCAGCGTCAGCGTCGTCGCCAACGCGCTGACCCTGCGCCGCTGGCGCGGCGCGGCCGATCACCCGTCGGCTTGAGCAATCAATGAGGAGCAATCCATGAGCATGAACATCGGCGAGGCGGCCACGGCATCCGGTGTGTCGGCCAAGATGATTCGGCACTACGAAAGCGTGGGCCTCTTTCCCGAGGCAGCACGCACCGAATCTGGCTACCGTCAGTACACCGACAAGGAAGTGGCCACCTTGCGCTTCATCCGTCAGTCGCGCGATTTGGGCTTCTCGATCGAGCAGATCCGGGAACTCCTGAGCCTGTGGCAGAACCGCAAGCGGCCGAGCCGGCAGGTCCGGACTCTCGCGCAAGCACATATCCAGGAGCTGGATGAGAAGCTCAAGGAACTCCAGGCGATGAAGTCGACTTTGGAGCATCTCGTGCACTGCTGTCACGGGGACGACCGCCCGGATTGCCCGATCATCGAGACGCTCGCGCAGGAAGCGCCCGCGGTCGCGCATGCTCCGCACGGAAAGACGGCAGGTTTGCGGCCCGGGCGCCATGTCCAGAAGGCTGCCTAGGTCAATCGATCTGGTGCAGACTCGGCCACGAGGATGAAACCATCCGCTACGCTCTTGACCTTGTCACTGTGACAAGGTTTAGCATGCGCCCCTTGTTCTCGCGTCGCGCTTGAACAGGTGTCTGCCTCGGCTCTGATTGTGAAGATCGTCCGTCTCTGGTTCCTGCTGCTGCTTGCCGTACTGCTCCCAATCCGGGGAGCGGTGGCCGCTGCCATGCTGTGCCCGGTCGGCAGCTCCGGCCTGCAGACCGAGTTGCGGGCGACTGAGCCGAGCGCTCATCTCGACATGGACGCAGTGCACGACCATCATGAGGCCGCAGATCATGCGCGCGCAGGGTCTGACCACCACGCGGGTCACGAGCATGGCGTCTCAGACAAGTGCAATATGTGCTCGGCCTTCTGCTCGTTGACCCCCCTGTTGAGCGAGGCGCCCCATCTGCCTGAACCGATGGCGCTGCCCAGCGTCAAGTTCCCCGACCTGTCCACTCCCGCGCCGAGCTTTGTCTCGGATGGGCAGGAGCGGCCACCCCGAACCATCTGACCCCTCAAGGCCTCTGAGGGAGGCCTGATTGGGCTCGTGCGTCTGCGAATTCCCAGACGCACGGGACTCTTCTGGCTGCGGCGATGCCGAGCCGATGAATCACATGGTTTGGAACGATGAACAACCTCTTTTGCAGGGTGGCGCCCGTCGTGGCGCTTTGCCTGCCACTGTCCGCGCTGGCGCAGGCGGCACGACCTGATCCTGCGGATCCGAAGACGGCCACTCCCGCGCTGCGGCACCAGTCCGCCTTCTCCGACTACCGCCCTTGGCAAGACGTCAAGCCCGGCGATTGGCGGGCACTGAACGACACCTTGCGCGCCCAGGCCGGCGGCGGTGCTGGCCACGCAGGCCATGCGATGCCCATGCCCACGCCCATGCCGGCCGTGGTTCCGACGCCCGCACCCAATACGCCCCGTCCAGCAGCATCGGCGCCCGGGGGGCACGCGCACCACCATGGAGGCAAACAATGATGAAGCTGACTGCCGCGGCAGCAGCGGCACTCCTGTTGGCGGGATGCGCCTCGTTTTCGCCAGATGGCGGGGCCGGACGGGTCTCCGAACTGACCCAAGAGCGAACGGGTCAAGCCGTCAGCATCCAGCGCTCGGAGAAGGATCTCGATACGGCCAGTTCGCGCGTGGCCGAGTTGCTCAAGCAGCCCCTGACAGCCGAGAGCGCCGTGGAACTCGCCCTGCTCAACAACCGAGGCCTGCAGGCCAGCTTCTCTGAACTTGGCATCGCGGAAGCGGACCGGGTGCGTGCGGGCCGTCTTGCCAACCCATCCTTCAGCTTTGGCCGTCTCAGCGGGCATGGCGTGACGGAGATCGACCGGTCCGTGGTGTTCAACGTGCTGGGCCTGCTGACGTTGCCTGTCGCCAGTGAGGTCGCACAGCGGCAGCTCGAGCAAGCTCAGGTCCAGGCGGCGTTTGACGCCGTCGGCGTTGCAGCAGAGGCTCGCAAGGCGTTCTTCGGTGCGGTTGCTGCGCAAAACCTCGTCAGCTTTTTCGAGCAGGTCAAGGAGGCGGCCGACGCGTCCAACGAGCTGGCGCGCCGCATGCTGCAGGCGGGCAACTTCAGCAAGCTCGCCCAGATGCGCGAGCAGGCCTTCTATGCCGATGCGACGGCCAACCTCGCGCGGGCGCGGCATCAGGCCGTGGCCGAGCGGGAGCGATTGGTCCGGGTGTTGGGGCTCTCAGGTGACCAGCTCGCCTTCAAGCTGCCTGAACGCTTGCCTGACCTGCCCAAGCAGCCCATCGAGCCGAAAGACGCCGAGCAGACCGCCATCGACAAGCGCCTGGATGTCCTGCTGGCCAAACGCGGTGCCCAGGCCACTGCCAAGTCACTGGGCCTGACCCGGAGCACGCGCTTCATCAATGTCCTGGAGGCGGGCTACACCAACAAGAGCCAGACGGGCGAACCCCGCCAGAACGGCTACGAAATCCAGTTGGAGCTTCCCCTGTTCGATTTCGGTGCGACCCGCACCGCCCGGGCCGAGGCGCTGTACATGCAGGCCGTGCATAGGACCGCGGAAGTCGCGATCAACGCACGATCCGAAGTGCGGGAGTCCTACTCTGCCTACCGCACCGCATTCGATCTGGCCCGGCACTACCGTGAGGAGGTCGTACCGTTGCGCAAGCGGATCTCGGACGAGAACCTGCTTCGCTACAACGGGATGCTGTCCAGCGTCTTCGAACTGCTGGCCGATGCGCGCGACCAGGTGATGACCGTCACCGCCGCCATCGAAGCCGAGCGCGACTACTGGATCGCCGAGACCAACCTGCAGACCGCGTTGACCGGCCGTTCGCCGGGCGGCAGCGCTGCCAAGGGCCCTGCCAAGAGCGCAGCCGCCGAGCCCGCTGGCCACTGAAAGACTCAGACATGACCAACCGCAGAACCTTTTTCAGGGCCGCTGGCGCCACCTTCCTGGGCGCTGCCGCCGTCAGCCGGGTGGGCGCGGCCTCACTGCCCGAAGCCGTCATCCATACAGCGGCAGACACGCAGGTCCCGCCACCACCGCCGAACGGTCGTCCGTTCAATCCGCTGGTGACCCTCAATGGCTGGTCACTCCCCTGGCGCATGAAGGATGGCGTCAAGGAGTTCCACCTGGTAGCGGAGCCCGTGGTGCGCGAGATCGCACCCGGTATGAACGCCAACCTCTGGGGCTACAACGGCTCCAGCCCCGGCCCGACCATCGAGGCTGTCGAGGGTGACCGGGTGCGCATATTCGTCACCAACAAGCTTCCCGAGGTGACGAGCGTGCACTGGCACGGCATCTTGCTGCCCTCGGGCATGGACGGCGTCACCGGTCTCACCCAGCCCCCCATCGGCGTCGGCAAGACCTTCATGTACGAGTTCGTGCTGCAGCGCCCCGGCACGCACATGTACCACCCGCATGCCGACGAGATGACGCAGATGGCGATGGGGATGATGGGCCTCTTCATCATTCACCCCAAGGACCCGAGGCAGTACCGGGTGGATCGTGACTACGGCTTCATCCTGAACGCCTACGACATCGAGCCGGGCAGCGCGACGCCACGTGTGAACACCATGCTCGACTTCAACCTCTGGACGTGGAACAGCCGGGCCTTCCCCGGCATCGACCCCTTCGTCGCGCGCACGGGAGAGCGGGTGCGCATCCGCGTGGGCAACCTCACGATGACCAACCACCCGATCCACATGCACGGTCCGCACTTCGAGGTGACCGGCACCGACGGGGGCTGGGTGCCGAAGAGCGCCCGCTGGCCCGAGGTCACGACGGACGTCGCGGTGGGGCAGATGCGAGCCTTCGAGTTCGACGCCATCGCCGGCGACTGGGCGATCCACTGCCACAAGAGCCACCACACCATGAATGCGATGGGCCACAACGTTCCGACCATGATCGGCGTGGACCATACCGAGGTTGCCAAGAAGATCACCAAGCTGGTCCCGGACTACATGGTGATGGGCGACAAGGGCATGCACGACATGGCCGAGATGGAGATGCCCATCCCGGACAACACGCTGCCGATGATGACCGGCACAGGCCCGTTCGGTCCGGTGGGCATGGGCGGCATGTTCAGCGTGGTGAAGGTGCGTGACGACATCAAGCGCGGTGACTACAGCGACCCGGGCCCCTACAAGCACCCCGCGGGCACCATTGCCAGCGAATACACCGCCGACATGCCCGAGCCAGCGCGCGCCACCGCGCCTGCGGGCGACGCCAAGACTCTGCAAGTCCGCAAGCCCAGCGGACACCAAGGCCATTGAAGGAATCACGAATGAACAAGCTACACGTTTTGACCCTGGCGGCGCTGGTTGCCGCATCGTCTGCCGCCATCGCCCACGGGGACGAAGAGCACGCCAAGCCGCGCAAGTTCGATCCTGCCAAGGTCGAGGCCACCGACTTTGGCCAGGAAGGCAACCCCAAGAAGGTCGCACGGACGATCAAGGTCGACATGGCCGACAACATGCGTTTCACGCCTGCCGACGTGACCGTCAAGCGTGGCGAGACAGTCAAGTTCGTTGTCCACAACGGTGGTCAGGTACTGCATGAAATGGTGCTCGGCACCAAGAATGCCATCGCCGAGCACGCTGAGCTGATGAAGAAGTTCCCCGAGATGGAGCACTCCGACCCGAGCATGGCCCACGTCAAGCCGGGCAAGAGCGGCGAGATCGTGTGGCAGTTCACCAAGCCCGGCGAGTTCCAGTTCGCGTGCCTGCAGCCCGGGCACTTCGAAGCCGGCATGGTCGGCAAGGTGACGGTCAAGTGAAGCGCCGGTTTGTGCTGACGGCACTTGCAGTTGGCGCGGCGTCGCTCGCGTCGCCCCTGCTGGCCGCTGGCAGCTGGCCACGCGTGGATGTCTACAAGAGTCCAACCTGCGGCTGCTGTGGCGCCTGGGTCGACCACCTCAAGGCGGCGGGCTTCACCGTGAAGGTCGTCGAAGTCGACGACACCGCAGAGGCACGCCGGCGCTTCGGCCTTCCGGAGAAGTTCGGCAGTTGCCACACCGGCGTGGTGGATGGCTATGTCGTCGAGGGCCATGTGCCGCCTGCCGACATCAAGCGCTTGCTCGCGTCCAGACCTGCCGCCCTTGGCCTTGCCGTTCCCGGCATGCCGATCGGTTCGCCGGGGATGGAGTACCCCGGGCGCAGCGACCCCTACGACGTTTTGCTCATCGACCGAAAAGGACGCGAGTCCATCTTCGCCCACTACCCCAAGGCCTGAAGGAGCCATTCATGAAGTTCAATCACCTCGTTGCCGCCACTGCACTCGCGGCAACCGCCGTCCTCGCCCACGCGCAGTCGGCACCGGCGGCTTCCGCCGTGGATCACGCCGCACACCATGGTGCAACGGCAACCGCGCCGCAAAGCGACGGCGAGGTCCGCAAGGTCGACAAGGCCCAGGGCAAGCTGACCCTGCGCCATGGCCCCTTGGAGAACCTCTCCATGCCGGGCATGACCATGGTTTTCAAGGTCGCCGATCCGAAGATGCTGGACAACCTCAAGGAAGGTGACAAGGTCAAGTTCACCGCCGAAAAGGTCAACGGCGCCTTCACCGTGACGGCCCTGCAGCCGGCCAAGTGATCTCGCCTCCAGCGGTGAACAGCAGCGGGCAGAGGGAAATCAGTATGTGGATCTGACCTGGGCAGTTGCCGCTTCTTGCCGACGCGCCGATCCATGCCGCGTGAATCGCACCGGCAGAGATTGGTGCGTTTTCATTTCTGCTGCCCGTCATCGGAGGCACTTGATTTGCAGCATGCTGCGCCAGCCGAGCCGCCGCCACAATGGCGCGAGGGAGGCACGACGCATGCAAGACAGTTTGGCCCTGCTGATCGACCATTGGAAATCCGATCCGCACAGCACCTACAACAGCTGGTTCCTGTGGGAGGAGCGGCTCAAGAACTTCCGATCGATCCGCCGCGGCATCGGCCAGGTCGTCAAGGACATCGAGGCCGGCACCTTCGGCAATGCCTACCGCGGTTCGTCCCTGGAGACGGTTGTCGGCTCGGTGGCGGAGCAGCGCCAGATCTTCAAGGGTGCCGATCACGCGTTCCTGTGGAAGCCCAAGCTGCGCATTCCGGACATCTACGAGAACGCCGACAACCAGCGCGCCTTTGCCCGACTCCTGCACACCTGCGACTGCTGCGACACGGCGCAAGCCGTGGTGGAGGCCATCCAGCGCATCGACACCCTGCAGATCAAGGGGCTGGGCCCGGCGGTAGCCAACCTGCTGTACTTCATCCATCCCACCCTCGTCATGCCCTTCAACACCGCCATCGTGAAGGGCTACAACGCGGTCACGGGCGGCAACGTGAAGCTGGGCCGCTGGGATCACTACCTGTCGATGCGCGAAGGGGCGATCCGCTTGAACGCGCAGCACCGGGCGCAGCTGTCAAACGACCTCGGTGCGCTGGCCGGCTTGCTCTTCGAGATCGGCTCCGGCCGCTACCAGGCGCCGCCTCGCGAGGGTGACGAGAGCCAGCTCAATGCCTGGGAGGCAGACCTGGCCCAGGTCCGTGCGGAGTCAGCTGCGCTGCAAAAGCAGTGGGCCGCCGAGCGCGAGAGCGACACCACGCACACTCAGATTCAAGGATGGCTCCGTGACCTCGGCAAAGCGCTGGGCTTTGACGTCTGGATCGCCAGCAATGACCGCAGCCGCTCCTATGGCGGCGGCCAGCTGGGCGACGGCTGCATCGCGGACTTCACGCCGTCAGCCGGCAACGGCGCCGAGACGGTTCGGCTGATCGATGTGGTCTGGCTTGAGCGAAACAGCAGCCAGGTTCACGCGGCGTTCGAGGTCGAACACTCCACCTCCATTTACTCCGGCATCGTCCGGATGCTCGACCTGGCGCTTGGCACGACAGTCGGTGCCGCCAGCACCCTGTTCCTCGTGGCACCGGACAGCCGGCGCGATGACGTCCAGCAGCAACTCCGTCGTCCGGCCTTCTCTCGCGTCTCCGAGCTCGGCATCCGCTACTTGCCCTACAGCCAGCTGCAACAACATCGCGAGGCGATGGCCCGGTTCGGATCGGGGCTCAAGCCCATGCTGGAGATTTCTCAGCTCTTGCACTGAGCGACTTCCGCAGACGGCATGCGTCAAAGAATGCTTGACCTTGCCATTGTGGGAGGCTTCAAAGTGCATCTGTCGATTCAAAGGCAGGAGTTCCAGATGATCGCTTTCGAAGTCAACGACATGACCTGTGGTCACTGCGTCAGCGCCATCACCAAGGCCGTGAAGCAGGTGGACGCCGCAGCCCAGGTGTCGGTCGATCTCCCAACCAAGCGCGTCGAGATCAATTCCTCGGTGGCTGATGGGGCTGCCCTGCAGGCCGCCATCCAGGAGGCGGGCTATTCGCCCAGGACCGCACCGGCTGCATCCTCTGCCGCGCCGCAACGCGCAAGGGGTGGCTGCTGCGGCGGCCACTGAGGCGGCTGGCTTGACTGAGGTCAAGGGGTGCGCAAGGTTGTTCAGGGAGCATGAGCGCCATGAGCCCTTTCGTGCCGGTCACCCACTTGAGCCCTGCTCACGCTGACGCGATGGTCACGCGGCATCTGCACAAGAGCCCGGACCAACCTTGCGCGGCTGAGCGCATTTGGCAACCCTAGGGCGGGTCAGGTGTCAGATCCCAATGACAAGGGCGCGCTGAAGGCGGCAGAGCTGCTTTCGACCGCCGGCGCTGCGGTTCTGGGCGCTGGTCTTGCCCTGCTGTGGCCGCGGCTGGCCGATTTCGCCATCCCCTTGGTCGCGATCGGTCTGGTCGCTCATGCGACAGGCATGGGCCTCAAGCAACAACTGCAGCGCGGCCAGCCCCAACCCCGGTGGAGCCGCACCCTGGTGTTGATGTGCTGGCTGGCTATGGCCGGATTGGCGGTCGGGCTGGGCTGGCGCGTCATGAACGGATGAATTGGAGAAAAAGGATGGACCATCGTCACCACGAGCACACCTCGTCCGCTGCCACGCCTTTAGCGCCTGGTGGCGTGACGGTCTACACCTGTCCCATGCATCCGGAAGTCCGCCAGGACCACCCCGGCAGCTGTCCCAAGTGCGGCATGCACCTGGTGCCGGTCCAAGGCGCACAAGGTGCGGCAACCACCGGCGAGCATCACGATCATCAGGGCCACGGGCACAAGCACGAACATGCCGCGGCACAGCCGGCGCCGGCATCCGCCCATGTCCATCATTCATCGGGTCCGGCCACCGCCTTGCGACCCGCAGCCGCTGCTGCCGGAGAAGCCTCGGGAGCGGCCGAAGCCGCGCCGGCGGGCACGATCTACACCTGCCCGATGCACCCGGAGATCCGCCAGGACCACCCTGGCAGCTGCCCCAAGTGCGGGATGACCTTGGAGCCGTTGATCCCGGAGGCGACGGCCGACGACGACAACCCGGAACTGCGGGACTTCTCGCGCCGCTTCTGGTGGACCTTGCCTCTGACCGTGGTGGTCACGACGCTCGCCATGGTGGGGCATCGATTCGGGATCATGGATCCAGCCCAGCAGAGCTGGCTGGAGTTCGTGCTGTCGTTGCCGGTCGTGTTGTGGGCCGGCTGGCCCTTCTTCGCCCGCTGCTGGCAATCGCTGATCCATCGCAGCCCGAACATGTGGACCTTGATTGGCATCGGCACCGGGGCGGCATTCCTCTACAGCGTGGTCGCGACGGCGGCACCTGAGCTCTTTCCCTCCAGCTTTGCAGCCCACGGACGGATCGGCGTGTACTTCGAGGCCGCCGCGGTCATCATCTCGCTGACGCTGCTCGGGCAGATGCTGGAGCTGAAGGCACGGTCACAGACGTCCGCTGCGATCAAGTCACTGCTGGGGCTCGCCCCGAAGACGGCGCGCCGCATCGAGGCGGACGGCAGCGAGGCGGACGTGCCCCTGACCCATGTGCATGTGGGTGATCGCCTGCGCATCCGACCCGGCGAGAAGGTTCCCGTCGACGGGGTCGTGCTCGAAGGCAGCAGCGCCATCGACGAGGCCATGCTCACCGGCGAACCGGTGCCCGTGACCAAGCGACCCGGCGACAAGGTCATCGGCGCCACCATCAACACGACCGGCTCGCTCGTGATGCAGTCCGAGCGCGTGGGCTCGCAGACCATGCTGTCCCAGATCGTGCAGATGGTCGCCCAGGCACAACGCTCCAAGGCCCCGATGCAGCGCATGGCCGACCAGGTCGCCGGCTACTTCGTGTTGGTCGTGATCAGCATCGCGTTGCTGGCCTTCTTCGGCTGGGGCCTGTTCGGTGGCGAACAAGGCTGGCTGTTCGGCCTCATCAACGCCGTCTCGGTCCTCATCATTGCCTGCCCCTGCGCGCTCGGCCTGGCCACGCCCATGTCGATCATGGTCGCCACGGGCAAGGCGGCGACGCAGGGCATCCTGTTCCGCGACGCCTCCGCGATCGAGAACTTCCGGCGCGTGGACACCATGATCGTCGACAAGACCGGCACGTTGACCGAGGGCAAGCCGGCCTTCGACCGGGCGGTGGCCGCGCCGGGCGTGACCGAAGAGGAGGTCCTGCGCCTGGCCGCCAGCCTGGACCAGGGGAGCGAGCATCCGCTCGCGCAGGCCATCGTCGACGCAGCGCGCGCCCGCAAGCTCGCGCTTGCACAAGCCGTGGACTTCGAGTCCTCCACAGGCATCGGCGTCAGGGGCGTTGTCGAGGGCCAGAAGCTCGCACTCGGCAACACGGCCCTCATGGAGCAGGATGGCGTGGACGTGTCGTCCTTGCGCGCCGCAGGGGAGGACTTGCGCTCCCAGGGCAGCAGCGTGATGTTCCTGGCACGCGAGGGCCGCCTGCTGGGCATCGTGGCCGTGTCGGACCCCATCAAGCCGAGCACGCCTGAAGCCGTCCAAAGCCTTCATGACGCCGGCATGCGCGTGGTGATGGCCACGGGCGATGGCCTGACCACAGCACAGTCTGTCGCGAAGAGGCTTGGCATCGACGAAGTCCATGGCGAGGTCAAGCCCGCCGACAAGCTCGCTCTCGTGGATCGCCTTCAGCGCGAAGGCCGCGTCGTTGGCATGGCCGGCGACGGCATCAACGATGCACCCGCCCTCGCCAAGGCCGATGTCGGCGTGGCGATGGGAACCGGCACCGACGTGGCGATGAACAGTGCCCAGGTCACCCTCGTGAAGGGCGACCTGCGCGGTATCGCCCGGGCGCGGGGGATCTCGCAAGCCACGATCGCCAACATGCGCCAGAACCTGGTCTTCGCCTTCGTCTACAACGCACTCGGAGTTCCGGTGGCGGCCGGCGTTCTCTATCCCTTCACCGGCTGGCTCTTGTCGCCCATGATCGCCGCGCTGGCCATGAGCTTGTCTTCCGTCAGCGTGGTCTTCAACTCCTTGCGCCTGCGGGGTTCGAAATGAGGCTCAGGCCCTCCGGGTTGCCTGCGTCTGCATCGGGGCGGCAAGGACTATCTCGAGCGCTGATTGGCCTTTGTGGCGTCTGGATGGTGGGACTCGGTGCGTACTTCATCCTGGTGCGCCCGGCGTTGTTGCCTGAGGACGGGCGCTACATCGGCCTGAACCCCGACGACATCGAGCGCCAGTTGCCTGGCTTGAAAGCGTGGTTGGGGCATGTCTTCATCGTCATGGGCGGCTTCATGGCCGGTGCGGGCGTCCTCGCGCTGCAACTCGTGCGCAGGGGCGTCTGGGACGGTCCCGGCACGACATGGACGCTGGCCACGGCCGGTGCGCTGAAGGTCGTGCTGATGAGCGCCATCAACTTCTCCATCCACTCGGACTTTCGCTGGCTGCTGTTGGTGCCCGCCATCCTGTGGGTGCTCGCGGTGGCCTTGACGCTGGTTGACGCGGGCCGCAACAGGATCTGAGCGCCGCCTTGCGTTTGGTTGATCGCCATCAAGTGCCCGAACGTCGGACTGCCTAAGCTGACGGCGTATTGCAACCCACCGAGGAGTTCCTCATGAAGCACGTCTTTGCTGCTTTCGCCGCGTCCCTGGGTCTGGCCCTGGCTTCGGGTGCCGCCCTGGCCCAGCCTATGGGGGCCTCCGCACCGATGGGCGCCGCCTCCATGCCTCACGACTGCAAGGCCAAGCACGACCATGGTGCCGATCGTGGTGCCCCCAGCGGTGCCACGATGAACTGCGCCAAGAGCCCCGACGAGGCCGCATCCGCACCGGCCAAGAAGAAGGTCAAGCCGCACGACCATGCCAAGTTCCACAAGAACCAGGGCTGATTGAGCAACGCCGCCGCCGCGAGGCGGTTTGGAGGATGCCATGGACATGAATACGCATGAGCATGCGCAGCGCCAGTCGCGATCGAGGTGGGTCTTCATCCTCTTCGCGTTGATCGCGCTGTTCTTCCTGGTCAGCGAACACCGCGCGCATTTTTTCGGCGCGCTGCCGTATCTCTTGCTGTTCGCGTGCCCGCTGCTCCACCTCTTCCACGGGCATGGGCATGGGCATGGGCACCATCACGGTTCGGACCAAGGCTCCTCGAACGGTCAAGGGCCAGGTGCCGGACCCGTTGACCCCTCGTCGCGCTGATTGGAGGCAACATGGACCCCACCAATGCATCGGGCTACGGGCTCTGGTCGCTCGTCATCCTGAACTCCCTGGTCTTCATCATCTTTGCGTTCAGCTTTGCCAAGCCGCAGAGCGCGCGCGACTGGCGCTCGTTCGGTGCCTTCTCGGCGTTTCTCGTGGCGCTGTTCACCGAGATGTACGGCTTCCCGCTGACGATCTACCTGTTGTCCGGATGGCTGACGACCAAGTTCCCGGGCGTTGACTTCGCCACCCACGACGCCGGCCATCTGCTCGAAGTCGTGTTTGGCTGGAAGACCAACCCTCATTTCGGCCCCTTCCATCTGCTCAGTTCCGTCCTGATCTTCGGCGGCTTCTGGCTGCTGTCGGCTGCCTGGAACGTCCTCTGGCAAGCCCAGCGGACACACACCCTCGCCACGGCAGGTGCGTACGCAAGGATGCGGCACCCGCAATACGTCGGATTCACGCTGATAATGCTGGGCTTCCTCTTCCAGTGGCCCACCCTGGTCACGCTCGCCATGTTCCCGGTGCTCGTCTTCATGTACGTGAGGCTGGCGCTGCGAGAGGAGCGCGACTCGGAGCGCGAGTTCGGCGAACTGTGGCGCGACTACGTGCAGAGAACACCTCGCTTCTTCCCCCGGTTCAACAAGGCCGAACAAGGTGACCGGCGGACGGTCTGATCGAGCCCGGCTGGCCAGACAACAGGGTCGGTCCGGGTACGACGATTGCCCGCGCTGCGGCGCTTGTCGCCTCGCCCCCAGCGCAACTACTTTCAAGACGTGGAGCGTCAACCATGAGATCCATCCTGCAGGTCCTGTTCGCGTTCGTGCTGCTGCAGCTCGGCGGGTGCGGCTACAACGAATTCCAGAAACTGGACGAGCAGACCAAGTCAACGTGGTCGGAAGTGCTGAACCAATACCAGCGCCGTGCCGACCTGATTCCCAACATCGTGGCCACGGTGAAGGGGGAAACCACCTTCGAACAGGACACGCTCACGAAGGTGGTCGAAGCCCGCGCAAAGGCTACGTCCATTCAAGCCACACCCGAGCTGATCAACAACCCCGAGGCCTTCCAGAAGTTCCAGGCGGCGCAGGGTGAACTGTCCGGCGCGTTGAGCAGGCTGCTTGTGGTGAGCGAGAACTATCCGCAGCTCAAGGCCAACCAGGCGTTCCAGGATCTTCGCGCCCAGCTCGAAGGCACGGAGAACCGGATCACCGTCGCGCGCGGTCGTTACGTCAAGGCCGTTCAGGACTACAACGTGCTGGCGCGCAGCTTTCCGACGAACTTGACCGCCAAGGCGTTCGGCTATGACGTGAAGGCGAATTTCACGGTCACCGACGAGAAGGCCCTGTCGACGCCGCCCAAGGTGGACTTCACGGCGCCGGCAGCCAGCCGCTGATCATGGGCGGCTCGCCGTGGCGGCGATCGGCCACCCGCGGGTGGTTTGCGCAGCTTCTGCTGTGGCTGGCGCTTTTTGGGATGAGCCTGGCCGCAGCCGCACAAGACGTGCTGGCGGTGCCAGCGCTCAGCGCCCGCATCACCGATCAGACGCAGACGCTCTCCCAGGACACGCTGGTCCAGCTCGACACCAAGCTTCGGGCCTTCGAGGCGCGCAAGGGCGTGCAGCTGGCCGTGTTGATGGTTCGCTCGACCGCGCCTGAACCCATCGAGCAGTACGCGTTGCGGGTCGCGGAGCAGTGGAAGCTCGGGCGACAGCGGGTGGACGACGGCGCGCTGCTCCTGGTCGCGAAAGAGGATCGCGCGGTGCGCATCGAGGTGGGTTACGGCATCGAGGGTGCCCTGAGCGACGTCCTCGCTCATCGCATCATCGACGAGCAGATCAAGCCGCGATTCCGCAGCGGCGACTTCGACGGCGGCATTACCGCTGGCGTCGAACAGATGATGCGTGTCATCGACGGGGAAGAACTGCCCGCGCCGAGGGGCCGCTCGCGCGAATCCTCGAACGACCCGGGACAGATCTGGCCCGTCGTCATCGTCGTAGCGGCAGCGCTGGGTGGCGTGCTGCGGCGCATGTTCGGGCGTGTTGGCGGCGCCGTGATCGCCGGCGGCGTGCTCGGCGGCCTGACCTGGTTCGTGGCGGGTGCGGTGACGACGGCCGCACTGGCTGGGTTGGCAGGATTTGCCGTGACCCTGCTCGGGCTGGGCATGGGTGGCCTCATGGGCGGCATGTCGGGTCGTCACCGTGGGTCCGGCTGGTCAGAAGGAGACGGAGGCTTCCGAGGCGGTGGCGGCGGCTTTGGGGGCGGTGGCGCGTCCGGGCGGTGGTGACATGAAGTTGCAGCGGATCCTTCGACATCTCTTCACGACACAGCGCGCGGTCAGGTCTGCGTTCTCCTCCGCGACCCTGGATGCCGTCGAAGAGGCCATCCGCCTAGGCGAGGCATCGCACGGTGGACAGGTGAGATTCGTGGTGGAAGCGAGCCTGGACGGATCGCCGCTATGGCAGGGACAGTCAGCGCGCGAGCGCGCCGTCGACCTGTTCGCCCAGCTGCGGATCTGGGACACAGAGCACAACAGCGGCGTGTTGATCTACGTACTTCTCGCGGACCGTGCCGTGGAGATCGTCGCGGATCGCGGGATCCACGCCTGTTGCGGCTCGGAGGCATGGAGCCGGATCTGCGCAGAGATGCAGCGGCAGTTTGGCGACAGGCGTTTCGCCGAGGGCTCGGTGGCGGGCGCCCGGTCCGTCGGGGAACTGCTGATGCAGCACTTTCCCCGAGGATTTGCCGGAGCCAACGAGTTGCCGGACCGGCCGGTCTTGCTTTGAAGACCTATCAGGAGGATTCCATGGAACTTCAGTTTCTGGGAGCGACAGGAACCGTGACCGGTTCGAAATACCTGGTCCGTCATGGCACCGCGAAGGTGTTGGTGGACTGCGGCTTGTTTCAGGGCTTCAAGCAGCTGCGCCTGCGCAACTGGGAGCCACTGCCAGCCGCTCCTGCTGAGATCGATGCCGTCCTGCTGACCCACGCCCACATCGACCACAGCGGCTACATCCCGCTGCTGGCCCGACAGGGGTTCCGCGGCAAAGTCTTCTGCACCTCGGCGACTTTTGATCTGTGCAAGGTGCTGCTCCCGGACAGCGGCCATCTGCAGGAGGAAGAGGCGGAGTACGCGAATCGCCACGCCTTCTCCAAACACAAGCCGGCCTTGCCGCTGTACACGCGAGAGGACGCAGAGCGGTGCCTGCGTCTGTTCTCGCCCCAGGCTTTCAGCGAGTCATTTGAGCCGGTGCCGGGGCTGCAGGCTCGGCTCGACCCCTCGGGCCACATGCTGGGCTCATCCTTCATCCGCCTCAGCGATGGCCAGCGCTCGATCCTGTTCTCTGGGGACATCGGCCGCCCCAACGACCCTGTCTTGAAAGCGCCGGCGCAGGTTGACGGCGCCGACTACCTGGTGGTGGAGTCGACCTACGGCAACCGGACCCACGAGCCGTCGGATGCCTTGGAAAAGCTCGCGGAGGTCATCAACCGCACCTCGGCAAGAGGTGGCGTGCTGGTCATTCCGGCCTTTGCCGTGGGCCGGGCGCAGAGCCTGCTGTACAGCATCTACCTGCTCAAGCAGCGAGGGCTCATCCACCACCTGCCGGTGTACCTGGACAGCCCCATGGCAACGGACGCCACCCGGATCTATCACGCCCATCGGTCCGAGCACCGCCTGTCGCCCGAGGAGTGCGAAGGGATGTGCCACGCGGCCACCATCGTCAACAAGGCCGAGGACTCCAAGGCGTTGAGCGCCAAGCGCGGTCCGATGGTCATCATCTCCGCCAGCGGCATGGCCACCGGTGGCCGTGTCGTCCATCACCTGAAGGCCTTCGCCCCCGACCGGCGCAACACCATCCTCTTTGCCGGCTACCAGGCCGGCGGGACCCGGGGCGCGACGATCCTGAGCGGTGCGCCCACAGTGCGCATCCACGGCGAGGACGTGCCCGTTCGCGCGGAGGTCGATGCCCTGGAGAACTTGTCCGCGCATGCGGATGCAGGCGAGATCCTCGCCTGGATGCGCGGCTTCTCGCAGATGCCGCGCCAGACGTTCGTGACGCACGGGGAGCCCCAGGCGGCCGACACGATGCGCGGACGCATCGAGCACGAACTGGGGTGGCCGGCCGCCGTCCCGGACTATCTGCAGACCGTCGAACTGCCGTGAGCCGCGTCTCCTGACCATGAAGCGCGGCAGTGACTGATCTGGATCTCACGACCCTGACAGGCCTGGGCCTGGCGTTGGCAACCGGCTCACTGATCGGTCTCGAACGTGGCTGGCACCAGCGGGAGATTCCGGACGGCCACAGGGTGGCCGGTGTCCGCACCTTCGCGCTGTTGGGCCTGCTCGGCGGCCTGGGCAGTGTCCTTGCCCAGAGCTGGGGAGGTGCCGTACTCGCGGCGCTGGCGCTGCTTGTCGGCTTGTTCCTGCTGGCGGGCTACCTCGTGACCGTCCGCATGCACACCGTCATGGGACTGACGACTTACGTGGCGGCGCTCGTGACCTTCGCCATCGGCGCCATTGCGGCCAGCGGCGCGTGGCGCATGTCCGCAGTCGCGGCGGTTCTCGTCATGGCGCTGCTGCAATTCAAGCGGCCTCTGCACGCCAGCATCAGCAAGCTGTCGGAGACGGAGTTGGCCAGCGGCACGCAGCTGCTCCTGATCAGCGTGGTCGCGCTGCCCGTCCTGCCGGATCGCGGCTTCGGGCCCTATCAGGCCCTGAATCCTTACCGCCTCTGGTGGGCGGTCGTCCTGCTGTCCGTCCTGTCTTTCCTGGGCTTTGTGCTGATGCGCTGGCTCGGCACCAAGCGAGGCTTGACCCTCACCGCGTTGCTCGGCGGGATTGTTTCGAGCACCGCGACCACGGCGTCGTTGGCGCGCTGGTCGCGCCAAACGCCGGCGTGGCGGCCCCTGGCCGCGGTGGGCGCGGTCCTCGCTTGCTCCGCAATGTTTGCGCGTATGGCAGTGCTGGTCGCTATTGCCGCCCCCGCGCTTGGCGGCGGGCCCGTGCGGGTCTTTGGATCCATGGCCCTGGCCGGCGCTGCGTTCGGGGCCCTGGCGGCCATGCGTGGCGCGAGCGATGAGCCGCCCGACCTGCAGATCGGCAACCCGCTGAGGCTCAGTTCGGCAATTCAGTTCGCAGCCTTCCTTGGCGCCGTCACCGTCGCTGGACGCTTCCTTGCCGATCGGTTTGGCGATGCAGGCCTGATGATCACGTCTGCGGTGTCGGGTCTCGTCGACGTCGATGCCATCACGCTGTCCGTGGGGCGCATGGTCGCGGAAGAGGCCGTGGGCGCGAACGTCGCCACACTGGGGCTCTTCATCGCTGCAACGGTCAACCAAGTCACGAAGCTGGGACTTGCCACCGTGCTGGACGGCCCCGCGCTCTCGTTGCGAATCCTGCCGGCCTATCTCCTCATGGGAGCGGTCGGCCTCGGTGTGGCACTCGCCGTCTAAACCCGGTGCAGGGCCGCGTTCAGCTGGTCGGCCACCTCGGCCCAGTCCGCGTCTTGCGCAATCAGTTCCGCCAGCAGCTGTGCCTGGCCTGGGGTCCAGAAAGACGCCTCTTCAAGGCGCGTGCCGGCCGGAACCGGCGAGTGCCTGGCGATGAACTCGCGGATGGCCTCGACGTCGGAGGGCAGGCCCAGCTGCGCGAAGAGTTCGGTGAAGCGGTGAAACGACTTTTCCATCGTGGAGATTCTGAATGAGGCAGGAAATTGCCGTCCTGCGCACACGTCCTGACTTTGATCTACGTCTAATGGCGAGGCCCGCGCAGCTATAGACTTTGAGCATGTCGCTAAAAAGAGCCTGCCGCCGCTGGATCGCAAGCATGCTTGCGCTCGCGCTGGTATGCACGCAGCTGTTGACGGCAGCCTATGCCTGTCCTGTGCCGTCTGCGTCGGAGCCAGAGTCAACGACCCTGATGGCGGGCATGCCCGACTGCGACCAGATGTCCGGCATGGACGTCGAACAGCCGCAGCTCTGCAAGGCGCATTGCGACCGCGACAAGCAAACCGTCAACAACGCGCCGGCAGCCGACCTCGCACCTGCCGCCATCATCCTCGACCGGTTGCTCACCCGGCTGGCGCTGTGGGTGTCACCCGATGCGGCCGAGGCCCTCCCCGCGGTCATCACCGCGCACACGGGACCGCCCGACGGCGCCCCGCCGGTCTACCTCGCTCTCCAAGTCCTGCGCAATTGACCCCTGAGGTTCGCGTGGCCGCGGTTGCGGCGGCGCGTCCACGTCTTGCGATCGTGGCTGATCGCTTCCAGGGTCTTTTGGAGAGCCGACATGGCCAACTTCTTTCGGGCAGGACCGAGGTCCCGCTCCCTTGTCGCCAGCCGTCTTGCGCTGGCGGCTGTCCTCGCCATCGTTCCGACAGTGCAAGCCTCATCGATAGGCTTCGAGCAGGCGTTGCAACTCGCCGAACAGCGATCGGCAGCCCTTGCGGCCCGACAGGCCACCGCCGACGGCGCACAGCAGGCGCGCACCGCCGCCGGGCAGCTGCCCGATCCGAAGCTGGCTGTCGGCGTCGAGAACTTCCCCGTCTCCGGGCCGGACCGGTTCAGCTGGAACCGCGAGTCGATGACCATGCGCCGGGTCGGCGTCATGCAGGACGTACCAAACGCTGCCAAGCGCGCCGCTCAGCGCGAGGCTGCCGGCGCCAAGGCCGAGCGCGAGCGCTCGATGCTGGAGACGGAACGACTGGCCGTTCGTCGGGAGGCAGCCCTGGCATGGCTAAGCCTGCACTTCGCCGAGAAGAAGCTTGCTGCCTTCGGCGCGCTCGAACTGCAGAACCGCTTGCTGCAGGACACCCTGGCGGCGCGCGTGACTTCGGGCGCGGCGAGCCCGTCGGAGGCACTGATGGCGCGGCAGGATGCTCTTGACCTGGCGGACCGCCGGGATGAGTTGCTCGCGGGTGTCGAGCAGGCGCGCGCGCTGCTCAAACGCTGGACCGGAGATCAGCCCGACCTGTCTGCGGACGGTGAGGCGCCCGATCTGCAGCCTGACTTGTCGCGGTTGCTGGGCGATCTGGACCGCCATGTCGACTTGCGTGCCTTCAGCCCCATGCTTGCCATGGCACAGGCGGATGTCGACGAGGCCAGGGCCATGCGCCAGGGTGATTGGGGATGGGAGGTCGCCTACGCGAACCGCGCGCGAGCTTTCGGCGACATGGTGTCCTTCCAGCTGACGTTCGAGCTGCCGGTGTCCAAGGCCACGCGCCAGGAGCCCGTGATCGCGTCCCGGCAAAAGGAGGTGGAGCGGCTGCAGGCCGAGCGCGATGACGCGCTGCGCCGCGTTCGGGCCGACGTCGATGCCCAGGTCGCCGAGCTTCAACGCCTGGAGCGGGCGCTGCAGCGCCAACAGGGCCAGACCTTGCCGCTCGCGCAGGAACGCGCCCAGGTGACGCTGGCCAGCTATCAGACCGGCCGGGCTGACCTCGGTGCCGTTCTCGCTGCCCGCAAGAACGCCATCGAGGCTCAGTTGCGTGCGCTCGACCTTCAAAGCCAGGTTTTCGCCCAACAGGCGCGCCTGTCCCATCTCATTGCGGAGTGACCTCATGACCTCCAACAGGAAGTTCCCCCTGGCCGCCGTTGCCCTTGTCGTTCTCGGCGTGGGCATGGGCTACGGCGTTGCCCAATGGCGCTCGGCAACGCCCGCCACTGCCGCTCACTCGGATGCGTCGCACGCGGGCGCTGCGGCAAGCGCCCCGACGAGCGAGCGCAAGGTGCTGTACTGGTACGACCCCATGTCGCCGCAGCAGAAGTTCGACAAGCCCGGCAAGTCGCCCTTCATGGATATGCCGTTGGTGCCGAAGTACGCCGACGAGGCGCCGGCTGGCGGCGTCGCGGTCGACCCGCGCGTGGCGCAGACGCTGGGCGTGCGCATCGCCACGGCGACGAAGCAGAGCTTGGGGATGTCGCTGCAGGTGCCAGCCACCGTCATGCTGAACGAGCGCGATGTCGCCATCCCTCAGGCCAGGACGGCTGGCTTCGTGCAGCGCGCGGCGCGCCTGGCGCCCGGTGACGTGATTCCCGCTGGGGCTTTCATCGCCGAACTGCTGGTGCCGGAGTGGGCGGGTGCACAGCAGGAATATCTCGCGGTGCGGCGTACCGGTGACGAAGCGCTCACGGCAGCCGCGAGGCAGCGCTTGGTGCTGATGGGCATGCCGCCGGACCTGGTCCAGCGGGTGGAACGCAGCGGCCGGGTCGAGGCGGTGACCATCGTCCAGGCGCCGAGCGGTGGCTTGGTCCAGGAGCTGATGGTGCGTCCGGGCATGACGGTCTCGCAGGGCATGAGCCTGGCACGGATCACGGGCCTGTCCTCCGTCTGGGTGGAGGCCGCGCTGCCCGAGGCACAAGCTGCTGCCGCGCGCGTCGGCGAGCGCGTGGACGTCGTGTTGTCGGCCTTCCCGGGCCAGACGCTCCACGGCAAGGTCAGCGCCGTGCTGCCGGAAGCCAATGCCGACACCCGCACGCTGCGGGTACGCGCCGATCTGCCGAACCCCGGCGGCCGGTTGCGCGCCGGCATGTTTGCGCAGATGCGGCTGGGCACGGCTTCCGAGGAAGCATTGGTCGTGCCGGCCGAAGCCGTGATCCGCACGGGTCAGCGCGCCATCGTCTACGTCGTGGATCAACCGGGGCGCTTCACTCCCGTCGAGGTACGCGTCGGCCGTGAGCTGGGGGACAAGCTGGAAGTGCTGCAGGGCCTGCAGCCGGGCCAGCATGTGGTGGCCTCGGGCCAGTTCCTGATCGACTCGGAAGCCAGCATGCAGGGCGTCCTGCAGCGTCAGGCCAGCCCGGCGGCGGAGGCGGCAAGTGCTGCCTCCGCCCCTGCCGCTACAGGCATGGCCGTCCATTCCGCCACGGGAAAGGTCGTCGCCATCAACGGCAGCGAAGTGACGCTGAACCACGAGGCGGTGCCCGCCCTGAGGTGGCCGGCGATGGAGATGGCGTTTCCGCTGGTCCAGCCGGGACTGGCCCAAGGCCTGAAGCCAGGTGACACGGTCCGTTTCTCCTTCCACGAGGCCAAGGAGGGCTTTGAGATCGTGGACATGCGCCGCGAGTCGAAGGGAGGTACTCGATGATTGCCGCCCTGATCCGCTGGTCGGTCGGCAACCGCTTCCTGGTGCTGCTCGCCACCTTGTTCCTGGCCGTTGCCGGCGTGCTGTCGCTGCGCACGACGCCGATCGACGCGCTCCCGGACTTGTCAGACGTGCAGGTCATCATCCGCACCAGCTACCCCGGCCAGGCGCCGCAGATCGTCGAGAACCAGGTCACCTACCCGTTGGCCACCACCATGCTGTCGGTGCCGGGCGCCAAGGCCGTTCGGGCGTTCTCGTTCTTCGGCGACTCCTTCGTCTACGTGCTGTTCGAGGATGGCACCGACCTGTACTGGGCCCGCTCCCGCGTGCTGGAGTACCTCAGCCAGGTCCAGGGCCGGCTGCCTGCCACGGCGAAGGCCTCGCTGGGGCCGGATGCCACGGGCGTGGGCTGGGTCTTCCAGTACGCGCTGGTGGACCGCACCGGGCAGCGGGACCTGTCGCAGTTGCGCGCGCTTCAGGACTGGTTCCTGAAGTTCGAGCTCAAGGCGGTCGCCAACGTGGCTGAGGTCGCGACGGTTGGCGGCATGGTCAAGCAGTACCAGGTGGTGATCGACCCGGCCAGGCTCATCGCCTACGGCATCACGCACAACCAGGTGCGTGATGCGCTGATGAACGGCAACCAGGAGACCGGGGGCGCTGTCCTGGAACTCGCCGAGGCCGAGTACATGGTGCGCGCGGGCGGCTTCCTGAAGTCGCTGGACGACTTCAAAAGCATCGTGCTGGCCAACCGCAACGGCGTGCCGGTGCTGCTAGGCCAGGTCGCGACCGTGCAGGTGGGCCCCGAGATGCGCCGCGGCATCACGGAACTGGACGGTGAAGGCGAAGCGGTGGGCGGCGTGGTGATCCTGCGCACCGGCAAGAACGCCCAGGCCACCATCGCAGCGGTCAAGGACAAGCTGAAGCAGCTGCAGGCGAGCCTGCCCAAGGGCGTCGAGATCGTCACCACCTATGACCGCAGTTCGCTCATCCAGCGTGCCATCGACAACCTGTCGCACAAGCTGGTCGAGGAGTTCATCGTCGTGGCCCTGGTGTGCGCGGTGTTCCTGTGGCATCTGCGCTCGGCGCTGGTGGCCATCATTTCGCTGCCACTGGGCATCATGGCGGCCTTCCTGGTCATGCAGCAGCAGGGGCTCAACGCCAACATCATGTCCCTGGGCGGCATCGCCATCGCCATCGGCGCCATGGTGGATGCGGCCGTCGTCATGATCGAGAACGCCCACAAGAAGCTGGAAGCCTGGCAGCACGCCCATCCGGGTGAAGAGCTCAAGGGTGAGGCGCGCTGGACCGTGATCACCGAGGCGGCCGTCGAGGTCGGGCCGGCACTGTTCTTCTCGCTGCTCATCATCACGCTGTCCTTCGTTCCGGTCTTCACGTTGCAGGCCCAGGAGGGGCGGTTGTTCGGCCCGCTGGCCTACACCAAGACCTACGCCATGGCTGCTGCCGCCGGGCTCTCCGTCACGCTGATCCCGGTGCTGATGGGCTACTGGATCTGCGGTCGCATTCCGGACGAGCACCGCAATCCCATCACGCGCGGTCTCATTGCTCTGTATCGGCCGGCGCTGGAGGCCGTCCTGCGCTGGCCCAAGGCGACACTGCTGGTGGCCGTTGCCGTGTTCGCCACCACCGCGTGGCCGCTCATGCGCCTGGGTGGCGAGTTCCTGCCGCCGCTGGATGAGGGGGACCTGCTGTACATGCCCTCGGCGCTGCCGGGCCTCTCAGCCCAGAAGGCGGCCGAGCTGCTGCAGATCACCGACCGGATGATCAAGACGGTGCCCGAGGTGAAGCGGGTGTTCGGCAAGGCCGGTCGCGCGGAGACCGCCACCGATCCGGCGCCGGTGGAGATGTTCGAGACCACGATCCAGCTCAAGCCCCGCGAGGAATGGCGTGCCGGCATGACGCCGGAGAAGTTGGTGGAGGAGCTCGACCGCACCGTGAAGGTGCCAGGCCTGTCCAACATCTGGATCCCGCCCATCCGCAACCGCATCGACATGCTGGCCACGGGCATCAAGAGCCCCATCGGGGTGAAGGTATCCGCCACCGACCTGGTGGCCATCGACAGGATCGCCGCCCAGATCGAGGCTGTGGCGAAGAAGGTGCCGGGGGTCAGCTCGGCCCTGGCCGAGCGGCTCACCGGTGGCCGATACGTGGACGTCCAGATCGACCGCGCAGCAGCCGCGCGCTATGGGTTGAACGTCAGCGATGTGCAGTCCGTGATCTCCGGCGCCATCGGCGGCGAGAACATCGGCGAGACCGTGGAGGGCCTGGCGCGTTTCCCGATCAACCTGCGTTATCCGCGTGAGCTGCGGGACAGCCCGGAGAAGCTCCGCAATCTTCCGGTGCTGACGCCCAACGGCCAACAGGTGACGCTGGGCACGCTGGCCACCGTGGCGCTCGTCGATGGGCCGCCCATGCTCAAGAGCGAGAACGCGCGCCCGTCGGGATGGATCTACATCGACGTGCGCGGCCGCGACCTGGCTTCGGTCGTCGGTGATCTGCGGCGCGAAGTCGCGCAGCAGGTGCGGCTGGAGCCCGGCATGAGCCTCGCGTACTCGGGGCAGTTCGAGTACATGGAGCGCGCCAACGAGAGGCTGAAGGTGGTCGTGCCGGCGACGCTGCTGATCATCTTCGTGTTGCTGTACCTGACCTTCCGGCGCGCCGAGGAGGCGGCCCTCATCATGGCGACGCTGCCCCTGGCGCTGACCGGCGGCATCTGGTTCCTCTACCTGCTGGGCTACAACCTCTCCGTCGCCACGGGCGTGGGCTTCATCGCGCTGGCCGGCGTCTCGGCCGAGTTCGGTGTCGTGATGCTGCTGTACTTGAAACACGCACTGGAGGACCGGGTGCGCGCCGGTCTGGTCATCACGCGCGACGTCGTCCTTGATGCCGTGCGTGAAGGTGCGGTGCTTCGGGTGCGGCCCAAGGCCATGACCGTAGCCGTGATCCTTGCCGGCCTGCTGCCCATTGTCTGGGGCTCGGGGACCGGCTCCGAGGTCATGAGCCGGATCGCCGCACCGATGCTCGGCGGCATGGTGACGGCACCGCTGCTGTCGTTGTTCGTGGTTCCGGCAGCCTTTGTGCTGATGCGCGCGAGACGGACCGAGCCAGCTGCCTGACCGGTGAAATCGGCGCAGAAAACTGCCGCGGCGGGGTGGCAGCATCGAGTGAGGCGCGGCTGGGTCCGCGCCGTCCACGACGCTTGGAGTCGATCAGATCTTGAAATCGTCGAACGCCACTCTGTTGTCAGCCACCCCCATCTCCCGGAGCATCCCGCGCGTGGCTGCCAGCATGGCAGGCGGGCCACACAGGTAGAAGTCACAGGACTGAAGGTCCGGGTGAGCTTGCAGCAGCATCTGGCGTGCTGCGTCATGCACCATCCCGGCCGGTCCAGTGCCACCCCGTTCCTCCGACAACACGAGTTGCCAGTGGAAGTTCTCGAAACGCTCGGCCAGGCCCTGCATCTCGTCGACATACGGTGCCTCAGCCGCTGTGCGCGCGCCGTACCAGAAATGGATGGGCTCGGTAGCGCCAGACTCCAGGAGGTCGAGGGTCATGGCCCGGAGCGGCGCCATGCCCGCACCACCGCCGATGAAGATCTTCTCGCGTCGGCCTTCCTGGATGGCGAAGTCCCCGAATGGCCCACTGTATTGAAGTCGGTCGCCTGGCTTCAGCCCGAATGCGTAGGACGAGCCTTTCCCGGGCGGGTGATTCTTCCCGCCGTGCTTGCCGTGGCAGAACCGGATCAGGAGGGTCAACCGGCCGTCGGTCTGTTGTACCGGTGTCGACAGCGAATACGACCTGCGCAGAGCTGAACCACTCGACCATTGGCTCGGCAGATGCAAGCTTGACCAGGCCGGCTGGTGTTCCTGCGGCGCATCGATCTGATGCCTGCCCATGCGGTAGGCCGGCACATGGATCTGGATGTAGGCGCCTGGTCGGTATTCGGGACCGGGTCTGTCCCTGGGGCGCAGCACCACTTCGCGCAGGAAGGGAGATAGCGCACGAACCTGCTCCACCTCGGCTTCCTTGACCATTCCGAGTTCGGTACCGCCCTTGACCTCGACATCCAGGTTGCGATCGAGCTTGAGATTGCAGGCCAGTCGGCACCCCGCCTCGATTCGCGACGGCGAGATCAACGCACGGTCGGAAGCCGTGGCGTCTGGTGCAGAACCCCGTACCCGCACCTCACAGAGACCGCATGTCTGGCCTCCGCCACAGTTGGAAGGCAGTTGCAGCCCCTGCTGCGCCAGGGCCACGAACACGGTGTCTCCGGTGTGCGCTCGCAGGCTTCGCAAGCGGCTGCCGTCGGGCGCATGAACCATCAGGACACGCGTGGCGCGCCATCTCTTGGGAATGAATTCGGCCAGGCTGAAGCTGGTGAACAGCAACCAGATGCCACTCAAGGCCAGCCAGAAGCCGCCCACAGCTGCCGTGACCACAAGAGGATTGTTGAAGTCCTGCCGACCGGTGTAGTCCATGATGTGCAGCATCCAGAACACATCGAACAGACGCCAGGTCCTGTTGCGGTGTTCCAGCACATCACCTTGTTGAGAAACATAGACCGTGGTGTCCTCGGCATCCGAGAAGGCCACGCGCCAGACCTTGCCTTCATGGGTCCGCGTTTCCAGTGTCTGGTCGACAAGCTCCGCAGGCCCGGCTCGTCCTGGCCCCCGGTAGGAAGCTTCTGCGACCCTTCTCGCCAGTTGCCCATCTAGCTCGACCCGCTGGCCTGTTCTGGCGTCGATCAGCAGGCTGGACTTCTCGCCCGTCAACCGATAGACCGGGCGGTCCTGCAGCCAACCCGTGGACACGGTCTGCGCGGGGTCGAAGGCGTTGTTGACCAAGTGCCGCAGAGCCACAGTCTCCGATGGCCAAGGGAGTTTTGCCGCCGCAGGCGCACGGAATTCCCGGCCTCGCACCTTCTCGGCGTCCAACAAACTCATGACGAATCCGCTGCACATCCAGAGCACGAGTTGCAGCCCTATCAACAGGCCGATCCACTTGTGGATCTTGCGCATCCAGGGAGTCATGGCTGGGACCTCCGACGGAAGCTGTAGAAGACCAGCCAAGCGCCGCTCAGCGCGAACGCCAAGCCCACGCCCGCTGCGACCCGCAGCAGACTGTTGTTGACGTCGGTGCGTTTGTCGTAGTCCATGATGTGGAACATCCAGAGGAAGTCGAACCAGCGCCACAGGTCATGGCGTCGTGCCAGCAACTCGCCGGTGTCGGGTGAGAAGTACAGGGTCGAGTTGGCGCGATCATCGAATCGCACGGCCCACATCGGCACCGGTCGCTTCGCCACTTCCTGTGGCGCCTGCGTGATCCACGTCACTTCACGAATCTCCGCCTCACCTTGGTAGATGTCCTTGGCCCGCGCAATCACCTGTTCGCGAGATAGCGGGCTCAGAAGGTCACCGCTGCGTGCATCCACGAGGGTGGCTTTGCCTCCGCCTCGCACTTCGTAGACCTCTTTGCCCAGAAAGCGCTTGAGCTTGAAGGACTCGAATCCGGGCTGGATGCGCGCGAGTTGCTGAACGTCCAGTCTTTCACCTTGTCGATCGAGCGGAGCGTCGGAAACGTGGGCCAGGTGGTCCCCGTGGATGACTTCCAGGGAGATCGCTGTCATGTAGACGCCACTGAGCATCCAGAGCAAGGCCTGTACGCCAATGACGAGGCCGATCCATTTGTGGGCTCGGCGCACCCAGAAGGGCATGTTCATAGAGTTTGTCTCACTGCATTCTTGCGTTCACGGGTTGGACGCCGCGGGCGCGAGGCCTGCGGCGCGGTGCCATGCCTTGAACCCTTACCAGCGATAGCCGGCGCGAACATGCCACCGGCGTCCCTGGAGGTCGTAGGTCATCGTGTCCGTGTTTGCATCGGTGTACGACTTGATGAATGGCGCCTTCTTGTCGAACAGGTTGTCGACGCCGATGGACAGGTCGAGCTGCTTGCTGACGGCGTACTTCATTTGCACCGAGTGGTAGGTCACGGCCGGGGCCTTCGCACCGATGTCCGTCGGCGCGGCATTGATGTCATCCGCTGCCCCGATGTATTGCAGCGTGTATGCGCCTGACCAGGGGCCATTGGCCACCGTCACCGAGCTCAGCGAGCGCCACTGCGTATAGCTGCCACGGCCGCCAGTGATCTTGCCTGTGTAGTCGATCGCGGCCGCACCTGGGAAGGGGCGGACCTGATAGTTCTTCAGGTAAGACGCTTCGGCATTGATCGTCGTCGTGAAGCCGGCGACGTTGAACTCGTACAGCGCCCCCACATCCAGGCCGGAGATCTTCTCGTCTGCCGCGTTGACCGGCTGCGACGACAGGAAGTCGATCTCGCCAGTCGTCTTGTTTCGGGTGAAGCTCGACGGGCTGCAGAAGATGTGCGCCAGGCCCGGCGTGTTGTAGCAAACAGCGAGCTTGGTCGAACCGGCCACGCTCTGGATCGCGTTCGTGATCTTGATGTTGTAGTAGTCCAGGGTCAGCGTGAGGGTCTTCATCGGCGACCACACAGCGCCTGCTGTCATGGTCTTGGCATCCTCAGGCCTCAGGTTGGGGTTGCCGCCGACGGTGGTCAGGATGGTGTTGCCGAGCTGCTTGAAGCCGGCCGGCACACCGGCAGCCTTGCAGTTCTGCGAGACCACCGACGTGGTCGGCAACGTGCTCCAGTTGCTGCAAGGATCCGTCGTCGTGAGGTTCCCTTCGGAGACACCGCCGTACAGCTCAGGGATGTTGGGCACACGGAAGGCCGAAGACACGTTGGAGCGCAACTTCAAGCTGGGGATCACCTGCCAATCCAGGCCAGCCTTGTACGTGCTCTTGGAGCCAAACAGGCTGTAGTCCGAATAGCGCGCCGCGGTGTTGAACTGCAGCGACTCGACGAACGGCAGCTTCTTGAGCAGCGGCACGGCCAGCTCGGCATAGACCTCGCGCGCCGTGTACTTGCCCGCGATCGGATCCTGCCGATTGGTGTTGGCCACGCCGAGCACGGTGAGGTTGTCCGGGTTGCGCCAGCCGCTTTCACGTCGGGCTTCAGCGCCCGCGGCGAAGCCCACCGTGCCGGCGGGCAGGTCAAACAACTCGCCGCTGATGTTTGCGCTGACGCCCTTTTGCTCGTTGCCGCCGGTATCACGGGTGGTGGCCATGATGTACCGCAGAACTTCAGGCGTGAGGTTGCCGTAGCCAAGGTAGTTGCCGCAGGGGATGGCGGCGCCGGCCGCCGTGCTGCACTTGGTGCGGTCCAGGGTCTGGTCGACGCGGTCCAGGTTAGCCACGTTCGTCGTGCTGTCCACGCCCGTGTTGCGCCCCCAGTTCACCGCGGCCGACCAGTCCCAGCTCTTGCCAAAGGTGCCCTTGGCGCCCGCGACGACGCGGAAGATGTTGGACTCCTGACCGAAGGTGCGCGTGCCACCTTCCTCCAGGCGACGGCGTTCCAGCACCAGGCTCTGACCGGTCGGATTGGTTGGGTGGCTGGCAGCGATATTGATGGTGCGGTAGACGCCCAACGAGCCGGGCGTTGCCAACTGATGAGACTCTCGATGCGAGAACAGCGCTTCGGTGAAAAGCTTGGTGTCTTCGGTGAGCCCCACGGTACCGAAGGCGCTGAGATTCAGGCGCTTGATCGGGTTGACCGCGTTCAGCGCCGGATTGCTGTTGTAGTTGTGCTTGGCAGCCGAGTACGGCTCGTAAAAGCTGGGATTGCCACCGGGTGTCTGGTTGAAGTTGACCCGCTGTCCGTCGGCGAGACGCGCGCGGCCGCCGATGGTCGCGGAGCTGCCCACGCACTCCAGCTTGCCGCTGACTTCACCAAGGCCGCAAGGTGCGCGGGTCGCCATGTTGATGGCGCCGCTTTCTGAGTAGTTGATGCCGGTGACCAGCGAGCCCACAGAGCCTTGCAAGCCATACGCCAGGTCGACGGCAGTCTCATCCCCATCGCCGCGGCTGGTCTGGCCGTAGCGCACGGACGCTTCACCGCCCTTGAGCCCGCTCTTGGTGATGATGTTGACGACGCCAGCAACGGCGTCAGCACCATAGATGGCCGAGGCACCGTCCTTGAGCACCTCCACGCGTTCGATCATCGCGACGGGAATCATGTTCAGGTCAACCGAACTGTTGGCGCCTGTTCCGCCGTTCACAACGCGACGACCATTGAGGAGCACCAGCGTCCGGTTGATGCCCAGGCCTCGCAGGTTGACCTGGGTTGTGCCGTAGCCGTTGCCGGTCCAATATGCGCTGGTCTGGTTGCCCGCAGTACCGGCGGACGCAGGCAGGCGTTGAAGCAGCGTCTCGGCCGAAATCGCGCCGGTGCGCTGAATCGTCTCGGCATCGATGACCGTGACTGGCCCGACGCCCGATATTTGCGCTTGCTTGAGGTTGATACGGCTGCCGGTGATCTGAACCTTCTCCAGAGCTGTCGGCTGAGCAGAATCGGTACCAACCGAAGTTTGTTGAGCGAAGGCGTTGCTGACGAAGAGCAGGACTGCCGTTGCCACGGCAGTGCGGGGGAGGTTTGTAGACATCTTGTGCTTCCAGTGGGAGGCGTCCGTGCCGCCACGTGGGCGGATCTCAGGCTGGACACCATCGAACCATTTGTTCGTCGGCGAGCACATGGCAAAGAGGAGAGCGCCGCAAACCGGGCCTTCAACGCCCAATTCGCGCTGCCACGCTGCTCAGCCGAAGCCAGACCAACGCGATGCGGCGTGCGCTACAGCGCATGCCGCCGGTTGGCGGTCGTGCTGAGTCAGCTGGTTCGGGGTGGCCGTTCCTGCCCCGCGAGCAGGAACTCGGCACGCGGCCCACCGGGATCCGGCAGGACGAACTCGGCCAAGCGGAGGTCACCCGAGTTCACGGTGACTACCGTCACCATCGAAGCGCAAGAGCCGCAGCTTCCACAATGGGTGCAGGGCGTGGCCTCGCAGCAGTGCTCACTTGGCTGCTGGTCCTGCTGAGCTGCCGATTTCTTGGTGACCATCTTGTCACCTGGCACACGCTTATGTGAACTTGCCAGCACCGCATGCTTGTTCACGCCCTTGGCCTGAGCAGAAGAGCCATGAACCTTCACCTTGGCCACAGACACAGTCGGGCAGAACATCGACGTGGCAACGCTCGCTGTCGCTGGTACCAAGACCGCGAGGACAACGAGGAGCCAGAAGCCGAAGAATCTCATGGGGCAACAGAGGTGATGGTGCATTGCATCAAGCACCACGAGAAATGTCCAGCTAGGGTGTTCCCGTTGCCTCGTCCGGCAAAGAGTCCATTGACGCGAGTACCGATGGCGTCATCGATCCAGGGGCTGGGGTGCGACACCTTGCGTGCCGGCTCCGCGAGTCGGGGGACGAAGCTGTGGCTGAGGACGGGCAGGGCGCGCCTGCCTTTGGACCATATCGCCGGCGAGACGCTGGCATGCCGTTGTCCGCGCGGCATTCCCCGGAGTTCGGCGATGAACCGAAAAAAAGAAGCCCCGGCCATTGCCAGGGCAGAACCGCCTGCGCTGTCGCGACAGGCGCCTGCTCAGGGAGGAAAAGCAGGAGGCCGAAGCCCGGGGCCAATGTAGCGCAACTGCGAGCGCGTACGGTCGGACAAGGACGACAGCCAAGGCGGTGCGCTGCTCCCGGTTGCGATGGCCTTTGACGTTATGCGGGGCTAGCCACAATACCGCGGCGCTGTCCTGCTGAGCGCCACTGCCGGAAGACACACAGCCCGAGGGAATGCCGCGAAAGGATTCACTGCGCATGAGCCAAGCGAAGCCGAACAATGAACCTGATCCGAAGCTGAAGCCGTCTGAATTCATGCGGCAGCTTCGGCCGGAGCTGTACTCGGATTCCACCTCGCGGATTTCTCACCGACTCAAGGCTGAGATCCTGTCGCACCATCTGGAAACGCTCACCGAGCGCAACCAGACCCACGACTTCGAGATCTTCTGTCGCAAGCTTTGCGAACGCACCCTGTGCCCCAATCTCCGGCCTGCGACAGGGCCCGAAGGTGGGGGCGACAGCAAGGCCGACACCGAAACCCTTCCAGTCGCCGAAGAGATCACCAAGCTGCAGTACGTCGCCGGGGCCGCAGAGGGTGGCAAGGAGCGCTGGGCATTTGCCTTCAGCGCCAAGCAGAAGTGGGCTGACAAGGCGCGGGCTGATGTCGAAGGCATCGTTGCCACGGGCCGGGGCTACCAGAAGATCTTCTTCATGACCTCGCGCGCTGCGCGTGCCAAGGATCGGGCGCGGGTTGAAGACGAACTGTCGAGCAAGCATGGTGTTCAAGTCACCATCCTCGACCGGTCATGGATCCTGAAGGAGGTCATCGAGAACCATCGCGAGGACCTCGCGTTCAACTATCTCGGGATTGGCGAGGAGACCACCGAGAACCGGCTCGGTCCGCTGGACTACTCCCGGTCGCAGCAGCTCGCCGACATCGAGCGGGAGCTGACCGATCCCGCTGCGTTCGAAGGCATGCCCGGGCACAGGGCCAAGGAAGCACTGGTGGCCGCCAAGCTGTCCCGCAAACTGGGTCTCCCCAGGACCGACGTGGAAGGTCGGTTCCTCAGAGCGGTGCGTCTGGCGCAAGACGGGGGAACCTACCGTCAGCAACTGGAGGCGCGGTACGAATCGATGTGGACCACGTTCTGGTGGTTCGATGACGTCGCCGCCTTCCTCGCTGGATATGAGGCCTTCGAGGCCGACGCCATCCAGGACGAACACGCCAGAAACCTGGAGTTCCTGTGCAACCTGGTGCAGCTGATCTTCAATGCGGTCTTCAACGGGGGCTGGACTCCTGAATCAGTGCAACTTGACGCGCGGGTGAGTCGCCTTAAGACCAGGCTGGACCAACTGGTTGGCGATGTCAGTCGTCCCAACAACGCCTTGCAGGCGCGCGCCTCGCTACTGATTCTTCAGGTCAATGAGGCCATGCTCGGCCGTGACGCGGCCGGCCTGTCCGCGTTGTGGCCCGAGTTCTCCGACGTCCTGTCGAAGGCGGAAGGATTGGGCGAGTTCGAGGGGGTCCGGTTGGTCAACCTGATCCAGGCGTACGGGATGGTGGCCGGTGCCGATCGGGGCTACTGCGATCTGGTGGACCAGGCCGCGGAGTTCGTCGCCAAGCGCACCAGTGAAGGTGAGGGCGCTCTGATCCTGCTCAGGCGTGCCAAGCAACTGGCGGAAGCCGAGGACGCCATGGAGGTGATCCGGCTCCTCGGCAGGGCGGGTCGGCGGCTGAGCAAGAAGGAATACGCGGAGCCTTCCATCGAAGCGATGACGCTGCTCGCGATCGCCTATCGCGGCACTGGGCTGCTGTGGGCGGCACGCGCTGCTTTTGCCGGGGCGGTGACGAGCCTGTTCATCGAAGGCGACGAGTCCGGAAGTCTGTCGCCAACCGTGTTCCCGACCTTGATGGTTGGTGCATGGATTGCCGTCGAGCTGAAGCACATCCCTGAGGCGCTGGAATTGGTCCAGACAGCGCGTGGTTGCCTGGCTTCACTGCCGTTCAGTGATGAATCGGTGGCGACCGCGAATGAGCGCCTGCGAGAGTTCGATGGAGTATTGGCCTGCCAGCTCATCAACCTTGGCGCGAGCGAACTACAAGGGCTTTGCACGATGCCCGATGTGCTGGAAGGGCTGCAGCTCTTCGCGAGCCGCACTGCGTTGCTCTATGCACTCGGGCATGAAGAAGGGTTGCGCGCCGATGGGTCGATTCCGGCGGAAGAGTCCAGCTCTTCTGTGGTCGAGCTGTTTCAGACGCTGGCCGATCAGCCGGCCGGGGCGGCAACCTGGCGCCCGGCCGTGCTCAATGCGACCGGCGCGCAAGTCTTCTCGACCTCGGTGCTGGGCGTCCGTGTCGATGTGGAGCACGAAGGGACGGATGCATCGATCACCATTGCCGAGGCAGTGGTGGGCGTCGTCGAGGCCTTCTTCGCGACCAGCTTTGAGATCGACGCCGTCGGCCACATGGAGCGGTTCGGTGTCCGTATCGTGGAAGGCGACGTGGTCAGGTTCGAGGTGACCATCGAGGACGATCGGGCCGCCCTCGTGGTCATGTGGCCGCGCGGCGTCGTGCCGCGCCCGGCATCGTCTTATGACAAATACCTGGACATGCTGATGGAAGTGGCCACCTCGGTGTTTTCGTGTGTCTGCCACGTCCGCGATCCGAAGGTCGCCTTGCCTCGCCTGTTCGAGTCGGATGCGGCCATCGACCGGATCGCCATGGTGGGATCGGTCTGCCTCAGTCGAGCGCGGATCTTCGGCGGCGTGGCGCGGCTTTCAGCGTGGGACAGGCACTCCCCGACGCGCTACGAACTTCTGCCAAACAGGCCGCACATCACCCGCTCCAAGACTGCACCGCGACACGACGTGCCATCTCAGGACCCTTCGTCGGGAGATTCCGGGGTAGCCGCGACTCGGGTTCACCGGGACATGCGCGTCAAGTCCGTGATCGATGTGCATCTGTGGGATCGAGCTGGATGGATCGGTGCAGCCTACGGAAGCATGGGGCCGGATGACATGCCCTGGTTTGCACTCATGTTCACTGACGGCGAAGCCGCAACGAGGATCTTCAAGCGTTGGCTCGAACGCTTCGGGGACGTTGATGAGAACGAGGAGATCTACATCGGCATCATCCGCAAGCTCTCCGCGGAGTATCCGGCGCACTATGGAATCTTCGTGACATCGAACCCGGGGGCCGAGGCGGGCCTCGCGACCTTCGCCTCTCGCACGCACTACCTGCATCCGTCGGATGACGTCAACCTGTCCCGGTTCCTTGCCGACTTCGGACGACACGGGGGATATCGGCTCATGCCCGCCATCTTCAGCGGCTCGGGCGCACCCAAGTTCCTGCCTCAGCTGGCGCTGGTCAAGCGTGCGCTGAGTGTGACCAACGCCGCCGATGCCACGGACAACAGTATCGAATCGGTGCATCTGAAGTTGTTCCAGTCCTCAGCCGACGACCATCGGCGGCAGTCGGACTGACTACGCGGCGGCGAGCTCCATGTGGCGAAGCCGGAGGCTCGTCAGGTGCGCTGTGCGTTCGGCCTGCAGAGCCTCCTCGTCGCGGCGACGCTGCATGGCTTGGGGCAGCAGGTTCGCCAGTTCGGGGCGCACCGCAATGCGTCGGCGTGCTTCGTTGATCGCCGGCGCGAACTCGGGGCTGACCCGGAGCTTGTGCGCCAGGTAGGCGTCGTGGCGGTCGGGCAGCACGGTCCACCAAGTCACGATGCTGTCGGGGTCGTTCAGGTTCAGAAGCATGCTGGCACTCTGTGGGTTTCGGGGCTGGTGGTTTGGGGCAGGCTGGCGCTGGCGAAGGTTGTCCCCTCCCGAGGGAGGGCCAGCAACTGCCAGGCGTGGGATCGATGTCTGATTTCCTGCTCCGCGGCGGCAATGGGGCAGGCCTCGCCAGCGATGGCGAGCCAGCGGCGTCCAGCCGCAGCGGCCTCGTCGCGGGAGTCGCAGTAGTCGCTCATGCCGAAGTGGGCGGTGAACACCTCCAGCCACTCGTGCCGCGTGTAGGCGTAGCGTGCCGTGGCGATGACGTCGATACAGGCTGTGTTCAGCAGATCGATATCGGCGATGGACTCTTGCCTGGGCGGCTCGGCCAAGTAGGCGGCGTCGAGTGCGTCACGGGCGGCTTCCGCCCAGCGCGTCAAGGCCGGCGGGTAGAGCCCGCGCCAGTGCGCATGCAGGCCACCGGCTTCCTCGAAGGCAGCCTTGGCGGCCAGCACCTGCCAAGCCCCTCCCAGCCGGGCCTCCAAGGCCGCACACGCGGCTTGCAGGGCCTTGGCAGGCGCTTCTGTGCCATATGGGTTGCTGGGGAAGTAGGGGACGTAGTACCTGGTGTTCATGCACGTCTTCCGTGGGGCGTGAAATGGCTGACGGCGTCTTGATCGCCCCTGGGCTAGGAGCCCTGCTGGAACGCGTCATAGATGAATACTGTATATACATACAGTATCGCAGGCAAGTCCAGGTGTCGAGGGCTGTTTGCCGATTCACCGAGTCGGCGCGGCGCGCCGACCGGGCTCTCCCGGGTTCGCGCCTGGCGCTCATCCACGCGATGCGTGGACTGCTGCGCAGCCCTTCCGATCCCATCTCGCGGGCGCCTGGCGGCGCTGAAGCGCACCGCTGCGCGGTGAGGGTGCGCCGCTGGCTGCTGCGCAGTCCTGCGGCGCGCGGCTGCCGCTGACGCGGGCGGTGAGGGTGAATCCCTCGGTCTTGCTCGTGGTTCTTCCCCGGTGGGGGCCTGCCTCCTGAGCCGCCCCTTTCTCGACGGGTAGCGCAGAGCGCACCGAAGGCAACGGTGCAGCTGCGCTCCGGCTCCTCACCCGGTCCCTTCACTGCGTTGCGGGCTGCGGCTTGCGGGCCGGCCATTGCCTTTGGTGCGCGCCGCGCTCCTGGTCCGTCGAGACGGCTCCAGGAAGCAGGTTTTCCCCCCACCAACGCAGAAAGGCGTGAACCATGAGCAAGACCGAAACCCTCACCACCCGCGGCAGCGACACCCGCCCTACGGCGGACGTTCCCTCCGCACCTCCCGAGACTCACCAGGAAGCAGGCATTGCGCTGCGCGCAGAGAGCGACGACGCCAACCTCCAGTACCTGTGGCTGCGGTGCCTGAGGCTGGACGAGCGCAACGTCCGCAAGGACGAGCCCACCGAGGCAGAAATCGACGAGCTGGCGGACCTGATCGATGCGCAGGGGCTGATTCAGAACCTCTCGGTGCTGGCCTACGACAGCCCGAGGCGCGGCAAGGGCCGCGACAAGAACCGGCTGTTCTCGCACGGTGTGATCGCGGGCGGCCGGCGCCTGCGTGCGCTGCACGTGCTGGTCAAGCGCGGGCGCATCACGCTGGACCACGAGGTGCTCTGCGCCGTCGTGCCGGCCGAGCGCGCCATCGCGGTCAGCATGGCCGAGAACCAAGGCCAGAAGCCGATGAGCGTTGCAGACACTGTGCGCGCGTTCGCGGACATGGTGGCGGCCGGTGCAGGCGTCGAGGACATTGCCATCTGCTTCGGGCTCACGCCGCTGACCATCAAGCGGCGGGTGAAACTGGCTTCCGTGTCACCGAAGCTGTTCGCGCTGTACCGCGCGGGCGGCATGAACATGGATCAGCTCATGGCGCTGTCGCTGGCCGACACGCACGAGAAGCAGGAGGGGGCGTGGGAATGCCTGCCGGCGTACAGCCGCAATCCCAGCGCCATCCGCAGCGTGATCGTCGGCGACGGCGTGCGTGACTCGGTGGTCAAGTTCGTGGGCCTGGATGCCTACGAGCAGGCGGGTGGCCACGTGGTCCGCGACCTGTTCAGCAACGACGAGGGCGACGCGGCGCACATCAGCGACCCGGAGCTGATGCAGGGCCTCGCCACCGAGAAGCTCAACGGGCTGGCCAAGGAAGAACGCGCGAACGGCGGCTGGTCCTGGGTCGAGGTGGCCTTCGATTACGACTATGAAGTCCGGCAGCGGTACTGCGCGGCGCCTACGCTGCGGCGCGAGCCGTCGGACGAGCAGTCGCAGGCTCTGGGCGAGTTGCAGCGCCAGAAGGACGAGGCCGACCAGAAGCTTGCAGCGCTGTACGACGGCGACGAAGACGATGGCGACACGGATGCCGACAGCGCCGAACTCATCGAGGCGCTGGAAGAACAGACGCGTGCCTTCGAGCTGCAGATCGAGCGGATCGAGTCTGAGCTGGCCTACTGCCCTCCGGAGGTGATGGAGATGGCAGGCGCGCTGCTGACGCTGAGCGCGGACGGCAGTGTGATCGCGAAGCGCAACCTGATGCGGCAGGACGACTACAAGGCATGGCGAGCCCGGACCACGACGCCGGTGGCGCCAGGGGCGTCCGCTGATGGCGGCGCTGCGGCGGGCCAGGAAGGGCCGAGCAAAGGGGTGTCGGCCATGCTGCGGCAGGAGCTGACGGCCTACAAGACCGAGGCGCTACAGGTCGCGCTGCTGCGCAAGCCGCAGGTGGCGCTGGCGGCCCTGGCGCACGCGATGGCCGGCCTGCTGCTGTACGACAGCGTCTCGGCGCGCTACGAGTCGCCGACTGCGCTGGGCGTGTCGGTTCGCAGCCCGAACTGGCAACTGCTGCAGATCGCGCCCGCGATGGCGGACAGCGCCGCCCACAAGAGCCTGCACGCCATCGTCGATGCGTGGCGGGAACGCCTGCCGGCTGACCCAAAGGCATTGATGGCGTTCCTGCTGGAGCAGTCCGTCGAGACGCTGCAGGAGTTGCTGGTGGTGTGCACCGCGCTGACGACGCATGCACTGCACGGTTCGTCGCATGCAAAGCCGGCCCATGCGCTGGCCCAGGCGGCGGCGTTGGACATGGCGGACTGGTGGGAAGCCAGCGGCGACACCTACTTCGGCCGCGTGCCTAAGTCGCTGATCGCCGAGGCGCTGGCAGAAGCGGGCGAGGTTGACGCAAGCCGCGAGGTCGCGGGCATGAAGAAGGCGGATGCCGTCACACGGGCGCAAGCCGCGCTGGCCGGCAAGCGCTGGCTGCCTGAGCTGTTGCGGGTCGAGGCCTGACGAGGGCAGGGCGGGGTGCGTCCCTGCCAATCGCCTGGCACTTTGTTGCACGCGCCGCCCGGGCATGGCCTGGGCGGCGCGTTCACTCTTCGTGCCGGCCCCAACCGGGCCCAACTACTCTTGCGCCGGGAGAACGCCCTTGATCGGCGACAGCCACTGGCCGGCGGCACTCGCGAGCTGCAACAGCTCTGTAGTTGCCCGCTCCGATGCCTCGTCAACGCTGCGGGTCATCCACGCCTCGCTATCAGAAACGGCCAGAAGATTTACCAGAGTCAGCGCGCCCATCATGACCGCGGACTGCGGGCTGCTCAATGCGGCGCTGCGCCAATGGGCCTTGCTTGCGGGATCTTCGCCAAACCACACGATGGACTCCTGCCAGTCCTTGCGCGCGTTGCGGTCGAGCGACGTGACGTAATCAGCAAACACGAAGTTGACGCGATCGACACGGTGCGCGAGTTGATTGCGCAGGGTCGCCATGCGTCTGACAAACCTGCGCTGCGGGGAGTCCAGCAACCCCAGCTCCTCCGCGAAATGAAGCTTTGTTGCCCCTTCGCCGGCCAATGGCAGTCGTTCGATGATCTGTCGAATGCGTTCGTCGTGCAGCTTCACCACGATGGACTGGTTGAGCCGTGATTCCACGAGCGCCTGGGTCTTGATCACAAACGACCAATCGTCGCCCTCGGACAAATCCTTGAAGAAGGAAAGGTGACCGTGGAGCGCAGCGCGCAGCGCGCAGGGCGTTGACGCAGGTCTCACCCAACTCCCGGACGTCAGCTCGCAAGACGTACATGCTGTGCTCCCTCGTGTGAACGCGATTCTCTGAGCCCGCGTATCCACCCGCAATGGCAGGCGCAGACGGCTCTTCCAGGTGTTTCCCCCTGGGCCGCCGGGGCAACACCCCCTTGGCGTCGCTGCGCGACGGCGCGGCGAGCTGCGCACGCGGGGCAGGTAGCGCGGCCCTCCCGTGCTCGGGGATCGCGGGCCGTCTTCCTTCACGCGGCGCGTGAACGGGCCCGCTTGGCGAACAGGCCGGTCCTGATCGGCTGCGCTTCGCGCCTGGCCGGCCAGATCGCCACCCCTCGCACCCGCCATGCCCGTGGCCGGGCCGCGAACACCCGAAAGGTGCTCGCATCGGCTCGACCGTCGCGCCAGTCGCTCGCGCTTGGTGGCACGCCGGCCGCAGGGCCGCCGCCGCTCGGGTGATGCGGGCGGCTTCGCAGCACGCGCTGCGCCAGGCGAGCTGGCACAGCACCTGCGGCGCTTCGTCGCCCGTGGAGGGGCAGCCTGTGCGTCGGTCGTCCCACCGCGCTCCCCCCACGAAGCCCCCGTGCTGGGGCGAGGGGCCTTGTGGGGGGATCTTCAATGCGGTGGGCCGGGAAACCGGCGCACTGCTTCGGCTGCGTTCAATTCCTGACCCCATCCCCATCCCCAACCCCTTCCCGCCGGAAGGGGCCATGCCCACCCCTCCGCCCCGCCCGTGGGCGGGGAACAAGGGGTCCGAGCAAGAGGATCAGCAATCAGGGCATCAGGTCGAAGCCCGGCTGGTCTCTCTGCAAGGAGATTGGTCATGGCAAACGTTCTGGTCATCCAGCGCAATGCGCATCTGGCAGGCCCAGTGCGGGTCGAATTCGTCGACACCCGCGACGGCAGGGTCACCAAGGCCACGCTGACCGCCATCAGCAACACGTGGCGCGGTTCGGGCGAAGCTCGCGAGCAGGAGGCCACCGCCATCCAGTGGACCTTGTGGGGCACGCAGGCCGAGAACGCCGCCGCGTGCCTGGACCGTGGTTCGCACGTCAACGTCGTGGGCCGGCTGAAGAACAACGTCTACGAGAAGGCCGGCGACACGGTGTTCGGCTGGGACTTCACCGTCGAAGACATCGACTTCCTCGACAGCCGGGCCGACGCGGAAGCACGTCGCGCAGGTGCCGGTGGTCCCCCGCCGCAGGGCCACGGCGGCGCATCGGGCCGCAGCCGCACCAGCACGCCCGGCCGGACCCGCTCCTGAACCCACGCCCGAGTCATTGGGCGGGTCGGCTAGCTCGCCCATCACACCACCATCGATTGAAGGAGTTCATCATGTCACCCAATCTTGCCACCCGGTTCTCGTACAACGCCCGCGTCCTGCGCAGCGACCAGCCACTGAGCGAGGACCAGATGCGCGGCACAGCGCCGTCAGTCTTCGCGCTGGGCAAGCATCAGAGCCGGTCCGACCGCTACACCTACATCCCGACCATCGAAGTTCTGCGCGGCCTGCGCAGGGAAGGCTTCGAGCCGTTCATGGTGGCGCAGGGCGCCAGTCGGGTGGAGGGCAAGGCCGAGTACACGAAACACATGATCCGCATGCGCCACGCCACACAGGTCCAGACACGGCCTGAGGCGAGCGAGATCATCCTGATCAACAGTCACGACGGCGCGAGCAGCTATCAAATGCTGGCCGGCATGTTCAGATTTGTCTGTTGTAACGGTCTCGTCATCGGCGACGTCGTCGAGGACATCCGCATTCCGCACCGGGGTGACGTGCAGAACGACGTCATCGAGGGCGCAGTCCGGATTCTTGGCGAGTTCGAGACTGTCGAAGCGCATGCCGGTGAGATGAAGGCGCTGCAGCTCACTCCACCGGAGCAGGGAGCGTTTGCGCATGCTGCGCTGGCGCTGCGTTTCGGCGAGGGCGACCCAACTCAGGGACAGCGGGCCGGTGCTGTGACCGTCGAGCAACTGAATCAAGCGCGGCGCATCGACGACGTTGGCCACAGCCTGTGGAACACCTTCCAGAGGGTGCAGGAGAACGTAATCCGAGGCGGCCTTCCCAGCCGCACGGTGCAGGGGCATCGCACCCGGACGCGTGCAGTGCAGAGCATCGACCGCGGTGTGTCCCTCAACCGCGCGTTGTGGATGCTTGCTGAGGAGATGCGCAAACTGAAGGGGTGATTGCAACGATGCCGTCGCTGGTTTTCAAGACCGGCGGCGGCCGATCTTCCATCGCAGTGCTATCACGCATGCACTACCGGCACTTCCCGGGCCAGATGGATCAGTTGAAGGCGGCGCTCCAAGATTCGGCGGCCCGGCGCTACGCCATCGGCACGCGGTGAGGGGGGCGCCAGAACCTGGCCTCAAACGGACATCAGCCAGACGACGCGGGGCAGCAACACACGGCCAGTCTGAAGTGCGCCGAGCAGTCAAGTGTGCTGTCTTATCCTTCTGGCGTGATGGAAGAACAGAACGACGAAGGCGACCAGAAGCCGAAGCAGGTCAGGAAGGTCATTGGGGATCTCGACGACCTGGTGAAAGCGGTGCGCACGTCGTTGCCACCGGCCAAGCCTTGGCAACGCCAGTTGCTCGCTCACCTGACGGAAGTAGATCGTCAGATACAGATTCTCCGCGTGACGCTGTCGCTGCGCCGGCCCGACGAAGAGGTGGCCGAGGCGACCGAGCAGCTGCGGGTCTCGCTACGCGTGGCCCAGCGGTACGTTGCGACGGGGCGTGCCGACCTCGCCACGCGTGCTGCTGTCCTCCTGGCCTGCGAGTTGGGCCTGAAAGTAAACGCGTCACTGGCGTAGTCGGCCGGGAGCTACGGCGACAGCCAGTACAAGGTCGCGGCGCAAGTTATTGCCGAGGAGACGACGGCGCTTGCGGCGTGCGGCCACCAGCGGCTCGTGTTGCCCGCCTGGCTGGCGAGTTTTTCGAGCCGCTTCATTGTGGGTGCCAGCTCGTTCAGAAGAAGGGTGCGAGAGGCAACCTCCAGGGCCTGGATCTGAGCAGCCCCTGCTCTCTCGGCCGCTTCGTCTGCTCGGCGGACGATGTGCTTGACGAGCAGGGTAGAGGCAGCGTTCGTGAGGGCGCTAATGCGCCCATCTGTCTCTGTTGCCTTGCGCTGCAAGTCGGCGCATGCCTGAACGAGCGTGGCGCAAGCTGCATTGAGCGCGGGCACGAGGTCGTCGACGCGGTCCAGTAGCTGTGCGACATCGCCGATGACCTCGGCGATGAGCGCCTCCCGTCCTGTGGTCGGATCGTTCATGCTGCCTTGCGGCCACCGGCTCGTCCTGGTGCCATCGGCGCAATGCCGAGATTGAGCGACGCGAAGCAGGCGTCCAGCTCTGGCATCACGCCGCATGCGAGCCGGCGGGTGGCTAGCTTCTGCGCCAGCTCCAGCTTTTGAGCCGTGTCGGTCGCGGCAGCTATCAGGGTCTTGTAGTCGGTCGTGTCGGAAGCCCAGGCGGACAGGTCCATCGAAGACTGTCGAAGGCGCGCATAGATCTCGTTCATCCTCAGCTTGCAGGCAGTGTCGGCCGAGGCGATCGGCTGCTCCCTGAGATAGGCGAGCGTTAGAAAGAAGGTCTGCTCTATATCCGCGTTCATCTCGACCATGTTGAAGACCACCTTCAGGCGAGACGCCGGCACGCCGAGCTGCGACAGGTCGATCAACGTGGCGATCGTGTCCTGCTGCTGCTTCAGCGACGGGACGGTCGGCACGACATAGAAATCGAAGTCTTCCTGGCTGCCCTGGTACAGCTGCATCAGGTTGAGCAGATCCTCAACATTGCTGGCGCCAATATCGACCACCGCGTCGGTGACGGTGTACAGGTACGCCTGCAGCTCGCCGAACTGGCGGCCACGCAACGCTGGCCCGCGGCCTTCGCCCGCGTTCATGCTCTCGATCGAGATCAGCTCCGCGCCTGGCATGCGTGGCATCAGCAGGTGCTTGCAGATCGTCGACTTGCCGACGTTGCCGGAGAAGTTGATCACTGCGACTTTCATGATTGCTCCTTTGCACGGATGAAAGGGTTGGTGGTCTGTCGACGCCGAAACTCCTCGGCGATGTCCTTGCCTGATCGGTGTTCAGCCGCCGAACGGAGCTGGCTTGGTGTTGATGAGGTGGAGGTGACGACAGGTGCTAGCGGCGGCACGCGCGTCGTGGCTGTAGCAGTCCCGTCAAGCTGCGCCTGCCTGGATGGAGCCGTCACCGCGCCACGCGCCTTCGCCCTGGCGGCCTCTCGCCCTACCGTTGCCAAGCTCACGTAGACGCCGGCGGCGGCCAGGGCCTTTCGGATGGCTGACAGCTTGTAGCCCTGGGACCTGAGGGAAGCGATCTCGTCCTCATAGCCAAGCGCCTTCCGGCTCGCATGGCCAGGGGGCGTTTCGGGGCGCAGCTTCATAGGGCTACCCACCGATCAGAGGTCGCGAAGCAAGCGCGACGCGACCCAGGGCTTCTCGCAAACATCTCACTGACTTCTCGCATACCGGTCACCCACTTCTCGAATCCTTCTCGGAAGCTCGCCGGGTTCTTCACGCGAACCTCTCACAGGGGAAATGTTCGGTGGGCCGATGGCCATCCGTCGATCGGCATTTGGGCCCAAATGCCCGAGCCAGAAGGCCTGGCATTGGCCCAATACTGGGTTCATGGGCGAGTGCAGAGATAGGCGGCCTGCCGCCGATTTCACAAGCGCTCCGCGCACCTCTTTTTGGATCGGATCATGAGCACCGCTCCGCATGCCTTCGTCACCGTCGATATGCAGGGCCTGAAGGCCCCTCTGGTCGCGTGCGCGGCTCAGCGCCGGGTCAGCGTCTCGGCGGTTGTGCGCAAGGCTGTGGCGGTTGAGATCGGTGAGCAAGGTGCGGACGAGGGCGCGCCGGCGATGCCGTTGACCGGCGCGACTAGCGACGGTGGCTGGGTCAAGCTGTCCATCCGCATGCGCCGCGAAGAGGCCGCCCGGCTTGCAACTGGAGCTCGCGCGTCAATGCTCTCGCGGGCTGCCTATCTGGCCGACCTGATCGACGGCGTTCCGGTGCTACTGGTCGGGGGCGGTCGGCCCGACCACATCGCTGCGCTCACGATGTCTTGCGCAGAACTGTCTACGCTCAGTCGCAACCTTCACCAACTCACAAGGCTGCTGCGCGTGGGCGATGTCCAGCAGGCGCTGGCGTATCGAGAGCTGCTTGACCGTTTGGATGGCGACGTCCGCAGGCATCTCCGGCTTGCCGCGCAGGCGCTCGCGGACCTAAGGCCCAGTCATCGGTCCGCGCGGCCGGTTCCCTTCGAGAAGGGACAACGGAGGAAACCATGGCAGCAGGGGTGAACATCGACGGAGTCCTGGTCACGTGGGGCGACCGGCTTTTCTATCCGGGCAACCGCATGGTCAAGGGGAGCGCGACGTCCAAGCTGACCGGTAGCGCGCTGCGCCGTCGTGCGGACTTCATCCGTGCCCGCATCGCGGCAACTGTGCGCCGCGCGCCGCAGGTGATGGTGAAGGTCACCGGGGGAGGGCGGGGCATGCGGGCCATCGCTGCGCACTTCCGCTACATCAGCAAGAACGGCAAGCTGGACATTGAGGATGATCGTGGCGAGGTCATCAAGGGTGCGAATGCCGTTCGTGATCTAGCGGAAGACTGGAGGTTCGGCGGAGGGCTGATTCCTGAGGACGGTGGGCCTGGAGGGCGGCGCGAGGCGTTCAACATCATGCTGTCAATGCCGCGAGGCACGGACCCTCTAGCCGTTCAGCGCGCCGCGCGCGAGTTCGCGCGCGTCGAGCTGGCCGGGCACAAGTACGTCATGGTGCTGCACGACCACCAGGCGAATCCGCATGTGCATATCAGCGTGAGGGCGGAAGGGCGGGGCGGGCGACGGCTGAACCCGAGGAAGGCCGATCTGCATCGGTGGCGTGAGCTGTTCGCCGAGAAGTTGCGCGAGCTCGGCGTCGATGCTGAGGCTACGCAACGGACTACACGGGGCGCCACGCGCACTTATGAACACCTGTGGCGTGCGAAGGCAAGAGAAGCCGGCCGACTGCGGAACCCTTCGTCAGGAGTGCGGTCTTCAACTGACGGCAGGGCATGGTACGAAGCTACTGACAAGTTCTGGAGAGGGCTTCAGGCGGTGCTTGAAAAGTCGTCGGACAGCGAGGACCGGCTGCTAGCTGCCAGGATTTCGACCCTGCGTAGTGAGATGTCAAGCCAGCAACAGCGAGAAACGTCCGTGGGAGTCGATGTCATGGCTGCGGTGCGATTGCCCTCGCGCGCGCGTTAGGGTTGGGGAGCAGATCTGGCGATTCAACAACGGCTGCCGAACTCAGTCCGTCATTCCTCGTCTTCAGGCCGCTTGGAGGCGGCGAAGGTTGCCCCGGCAAACTTGAGCCATGGCTCGTCGGTTTCACGCCTTCCACGGTCGGGCAGGCCAAGATGACCGGGCGACGTAAACAACGCGACGTTCCAACCAGTGCGGTGGATCGTGCTGCGGTACGCAATGCCATCGATGCGGCCCAGCTCAAAGTCATGGTCCCGCATGAACTCGGTGACCACCTGTGAGGGGAGGTACTCAACGTGGGCGTGGTCGTCTCGAGCAACCGGCACCATGATGTCGGCAGCAAAGTTTCGCAGGAACCTCAACGCCAGTCGGTCGCTGCGATCGCCGTCACCGAAGTGCCCTGGCACCTCTGGCAACTTCCGAAGGTCCAGCACGCGCAATGGCCGGACGGCCCGCCAGCGTCCGATAAGCGCCTGCGCGCTTCGGGTTTCGTGCAAGGCCGTCGTAGAACTGGAAGCCAGATAGAGCATCGGGATTCCGGGCGGGTTCATGCGATTGCTCTGGGTGGCGAACTGCACGGGCGGTGGACCAAACGCAGCGGCATTGACTTGTGCACCCCGTGCCAAATCCGGCCTGGCGCGCCACAGGCGTGTGCCGACGGGAATCAGCTTCAGGAGGCCGAGCCTCTCGCTGTAGCCAGCAATAGCCGAAAGCAGGCTCGCCGGAGTGTAGGAATCTCGATCATCGCGTCCGGTACGGTGGAAAAAGAAGCGGCGCTTGTGCTTGATGGTCTCGCAGAACTCGTCCCAGCTCGACCTAAGTGCTTCGTCCACGTCCAGCGAGAGCCAGTCGTATTCGCACCAAGTCTCCTCAGGCAGCAACCCGACCAGCGCGTCGCGCAATCGATCGTTGCGGTCGCGAGGGAAGTCGAGCCTGGCCATCTCGAGCACGTCGTACGTGTCGTAAAGCCGGGAACCTTGGTATCCGCCTTCGCTGCTGTCATACGGCAGCTCGTCGATGGCGAGGCTCCACCAGCGCCTCAAGCAGCTTTCAACGTGGTCTGAAAACCGTTCCAGATCCGCGGTCGGCGCGTCGGATCGCCTACAGAAGTCACAGCCGCGGGCGCCGTCCTGAGCGCGAATCCAGCGGCGCAAGTCGGCATCGCCTATGCAATTCGAGCAGACGTTGTTAGGCATGAAGGCGCTGAGAACCGCGGTCGATACTGCGCCACCCTAGCGAGCGAAGGCCAAGGCGGCCAAGCCGGCGATCACACCGATGATCTGCACTTGATGAGATTCGCGCCGGCCCGTAGCCACATATCGCGCGAAGTGCTCGCAGTTGTGGCCGAGCAGGCTGTACTGTGGGTCCTCGTTGGCACGGCGGATGCGATGGACCGCGTCGTCCTCGTCGGTGATATGCCCCATGACTTCCCAGCGCCCGGTCTCCTGTAGCCACGCCAACTGCAGGCGGGGCGGCGCTTGGTGGATGACGACCGGTTGCTGGCCAGGCCAGACATGGGGTAACCGAAGCCGGTTGCCGACATCGAGGATCCCGTAGTCGTCCACGCCTTTCTCAACCGAGCGCTGCTTGATCAGATAGAGCCCTTCGTTCAGGTGCTCAAACGGCATATCTTTGCCCTCCCTTGCGGCATTCTCTGTGTCGCTTGGAGCGGGCGCGATCAGTGGCTTCCCGGCTGCGCGATAACGCGCTGTATCGCCTCGGTGGTCGGGGAGGAACGCATCGCAAGGCATGGACGATGCTGCTTGCGCGCACGCCCCATAGTCCGTTGCGGTCGCGGCGCGTCGAAGGCACTGTCGGCTATGTTTGGTGGCTACCTTCGACTGAGCGCTCGGATGGGCGCTGATGGATAGGGTGGCCCGCGACGCAGCGAGAAGCAGGCCGACGTGCGCCTCGCCACCGATTCCGCCCTTCATGGTCTTTGGAGCCTCGCTTGGCATGCCAGCAGGCGGGGCGTACGGCCAGTCGCCGATGTGGCTCAGACGTCCATGTAGCCGGTGGATGTGCTGAGCCAAATGGTACGACTCCCCAAAAATACGAAACAAAACAGGATGAACCTGCTTCAGATTGCGCCTAAACTGCTCCAATAGGCCGGGAAATTGAAACGCTGTGGACCACTTGTCGGAAGTTCTCAAGATACTCGACGGCGCCCTGCGCGCGAACGCGAGTATGGCTGCGAACTACGCCGGGCTGCTCGCCGACAAGCTGGAAGAGGGCGGCAACAGGCAGCAGGCCCGACAAATCCGCGAGCGTCTTGCAAGGGCTCCGGCTGCTCTCGCATCGGTCCAGGATGCGGAGCGCGGCATCAGCCTCAATAACCTCCCGGTGGACGGCGAGAGCCGGCTGCACACGGTTGATGTGAGCCGCCCGGAGCTCCGGGATGTCGCTCTCGTCTTGCCTAGCGCCATTGAGTCGCGGGTCCAAGAGTTCCTTGCCAGCGTGCGTCATCACGACGCCCTCGTCGCAGCGAACGCCGCACTTCCGAACCGCTTGCTGCTACACGGGCTGCCCGGAACCGGCAAGACACAACTGGCTCGGTGGGTGGCCGCGCAGCTGGGCCTGCAACTGCTGACCGTGCGATGCGACACCCTGGTCAGCAGCTTGCTGGGCCAGACCAGCCGAAATTTGCGCCGTGTGTTTGAGTACGCGGAGCAACGACCGTGCGTGCTCTTTCTTGACGAGTTCGACGCGTTGGCCGGCGCACGCGGCAACGAGCGCGACGTCGGCGAACTGCAGCGCGTGGTCATCGCCCTGCTGCAAAACATCGATGCATTGCCCGACGGCACCATTCTTGTCGCCGCGACCAATCACGATCAGTTGTTGGACCCGGCCGTCTGGCGCCGCTTCAGTTTCCGGGTGCCGATGCCCCTGCCCGATCCGGATGTTCGCCAGGCGCTGTGGCAGCGCTTTCTTGGCGACTACGCACCATCCAACTTGGACGTCAGGGGCTTGGTGGCGCGCTCCGAGGGCCTGACGGGGGCAGTCATCGAACAGATCTGTCTGGACGCCAAGCGCAGCGCGGTGCTTGCCCGACAAAGCCAGGTGGATGGCGATGAAGTGTTTCGGCGCCTTGGGTTGACGCTGGCGCTGATTGAGCGCGTGCCTGTGAGCACGCGGGATGCCGAGATGGCTTGGCTACGTCACTGGGATCGCAAGATTTTTTCTTTGCGCACCCTGGCCAAGCTCTACGGCGTGTCGACGCGTCACGTTACCAACATCACTCAGGAGGGATCTGTAGATGGCCACGAGGAGGACGACAGGAAGTCAGGCTGAGGCGCCGCAGCCCAGTATCGGGAATCCGTTCCAGCAGATTCCATTTCAAGCTATAGACCTGAAGGGCATTGACCCAGGCGGTGGTCCGAGGAAGGTGTTTGTGCCGGTCGATCGGGTGTACCGCGAAGCGCTGGTCGCGACGCTGGATACAGCTGTTCAAGCGACCACAGCAGAACTTGTGTCGCATCCCGGATCGCTGGCGCCGCTGGTTCTGAAGCTTCGCCACGCAGCGATTGCCAAGTCACACCGCCCGCTCAAGGTGATCGAAGAGACAGGCTTGGTGCCTGCTGGCCATGAGCGGGTTGAAGAAGTGATTGTCGGCGCCCATGCCGGGAGCACGGCGGCGCTGCGCAGCGTGATCCTGGAGCGCGACATTCTGGAGATACGCGCCAATCTGAGCGCGATCCAGCACATCGAACCCTGGGGGCGTGCAAGGCGCAACCCAGAAGGCACGCTGGCGCTGCGGCAACAGGGCCGCGCGCTGCTTCGATGCTTCCGATACTTCCAGGATTCAGCCAACGCCCAGCTGTTTCAGTCGATTCGCGGGCTCTTGAGTCATCTCGGTATCAAGTGCCGATTCCATCGCGAAGGCCGCCACGGGTGGTTCTACGTGAGCCTCCACGACGTCGAGACGATCGCGGAGGAGAAGTTCGACGCGCTGCTCGCATTTCCCGGGGTTCGTAGGTTGATGCCTGAGCCGCGCTTCTCCGCAATTGGGACGGCAGGGCCAGCACCTGGCGTCGCCCCGTCCACTCCGTCCCCGATCGGCACGTCGGCGTCAAGCCTGCCGATCGTTGCCGTGTTCGATACCGGCATTGGACCTTCCGCCAGCTCCATGGCTCCCTGGGTGGTCGGTCGCGACACGTATGTGCTGCCCCCGGACACGGACTATCAGCATGGAACCCACGTCGCGTCGCTGGTGGCAGGAGCCCACGGCTTGAACGGAGGTCATGCTGATCTGCCGCCGGTAGGCTGCTTCGTGTACGACGTGTGCGGCTTGGAATCGACGCCAAACGGCGGCTATGTGACTGACCTCATCACGCGGCTGGAGGAGGCGCTCAAGAAGCAGCCTAATGTCCGAGTCTGGAATCTTTCACTGGGTTCACCAGCCTGCTGTGACGATCAGACCTTCAGCGACTTCGGTCAGGCCCTGGATCGCCTCAGTGATCTTCACAACGTGCTGTTCGTCGTGGCCGCCGGCAACTACATGGTCGAGCCGCGCAGAACCTGGCCGCCGGTCGACACCCTTCGGGACCGCGTCTCCAGCCCAGGTGATTCGATTCGTGCGCTCACGGTGGGTTCCGTGTGCCACGTCGCAGCGCCGGACGCGCTGAATTACGCCGGTGAGCCCGCCGCCTATAGCCGGCGCGGTCCGGGGCCTGTTTTCACGCCTAAACCCGACATCGTGCATACCGGTGGTGGCGTCCACGCGCCCTGGACGCCGGGCGCTTCAAGCGTCGCAGTCTTGACCGCGCAGAACCTTGTGGGACGCAGCTTTGGAACAAGCTTCGCCTCTCCGATTGCGGCCAGCATGGCCGCGCACGCGTGGCAGTCGGTCGCGGGCAACACGGGACTGGAAGCCAAGCCTGCACTGATCAAGGCACTCATGATCCATGCCGCGCAACTGTCGTCGCCCGGATATACCCCAGGCGAGCGTCGCTACTACGGTGCCGGTTTGCCTCGCGACGTTCTCGCCGGGCTCTACGACCGACCGGACAGCTTCACCCTGCTGTTCGAGTGCAGGCTGGTGCCATCGATGCGATGGCGAAAGTCGCCATACCCCATCCCCGCCGGCTTGATGCGAGATGGCAAGCTTTCGGGCGAAGTCATCCTGACCGCCGTGTACGCGCCGCCGGTGGACACCAACGCCGGCGCCGAGTACGTCCGAGCCAACGTCGAGATCGGGTTCGGCACGCTGAGCGGCGACAGCATCACCAGCAAGGTGCCTATGAAGGGTGAGGACTACACCGACGGCTACGAGGAGGCCCAGGTCGAGCATGGCGGTAAGTGGGCGCCAGTGAAGATCCAACGCAAGCGCTTCCCCCAGGGGACTGCGGGGGATACGTGGGCGCTGCAGGCACGCATGTTCCTTCGCGCTTTGGAACCCAACATGACCGAAGGGCTGACCGTCTACATCATCTGCACACTCCGCGCCCTCAACGGCGATCCTGAGATCCACGCGCAGGGCATGCGCGCTCTGGCGGCGACCAACTGGGTGCGCCAGGACCTGCCGGTGCGTGTGCCGATTCAGGGCCTAGCCTAGGTCAGAAACCGCTTGGATCAACGTGTTTGAGCGCATGCAGTCTCGGCGGTCTTTTGTACTCCGGTCCTACTTGAACGCTCGATCGAGCGTGTCCTGAACACGCGTACTGACAAGTGCGAACGCCCTATGCTTGGGTACGGCGACGTGTGCGTGGTCCTGAATCCCGGGAACGTGCGGGCGTGGCAAGCTGGCAGTTTGCGCACAATCAACCCGGAGACGCGCAACAAGCTGTACGTTGCTTGTTCCCGTGCGAGGGCAAGCTCACCTTCGTCCCCGAGTCCTTGCTGAAGGCCCGCAGGCGCTCTTGAGGCCGCTGCAGCCGGCCACGCGGCTATACCGGGCGTCGCTGAGGCGGGAGCCGTCGTCTCCAGCGCTGTGCCCGCCCCACGACACACGGTCCGTCCGGCCTGCGGGACCGCGTCGGCGCCGCCCCCCCTGGTGGGAGCCGGTGGCGCGGACCTGGTTGCACCCGACCAGGTGCGCGGCCGAAAACGGGTAGCCTCGCGAACCGCACGCGCCACCAGGACCAGCTGCGGCTGCGCACCGCATGCCGGCCATTCTGTCTGGCATTGGACGGCGCGCTGCCGGTAGCTGCTACGCAGCAGACAGCGTGCGTCGATCCTCTGGCATCGACTGGTAGCAGCCGCTGCAGCGCTGAGCAATGCGGCTCAAGCGTCTTCGTTGGCAAAGCCAGGCATTGTCAAAACGAGGGACTGTTCTCCCCGTAGACGAGCTGAAGGACTGAGCCCAGATCCGCCAGGTTCTAGCCATGGTAGTGGCCACGTGGTGGTGACGTGGTAACGTCGAACGAGCTTGGAGTAGGTAGTACGGCCTGGTAGGGCGGGGGCTCCAACATGAGCTGCTGACCACCATTGGCGGCGCCTAACCGAAGCGGGCCAAGAGAACCGTGCTGAAGTTCCCGACAAACGCATTGCCGGCGCATATCGATGAGTTCCTCCTGTCCTTGGAACAAGGAGGGCAACAGCCTCTTTGGATGCCAGTGAAGCTAAGCCATGGCGGCGCACTTGGGGCGGCGCCCCAGGCAGTGCAGGCGATCGCGACGTGGGCCCAGGGTCAGACCCACCGGGTCATCCAGTTGGCGCATCCCTACGGCACCTCTGTAGATACTCAGAATCGTTTCGCCAGAACGCTGCCTGGTATGACCGCGCTGTACTTCGCTGAAAGGGTGGAGTCTGGCCAGGTAACTCAGAGCCGATTTGAGGCTCTGCGGGCTGTAGCGCCCATGGTGAAGGCCATGGACGGCGGTGACCTGCGCTCAACAGTTCGAGGTCAAGCCGTGGCGTTGGTCTGCTTCGCCGGCGCACGCAGCGAATTCCTGAACCCGCTCTATTCGAAGAGCGGGCCGGACACAGTGCGTGGCATTTCAGAGTTTCTAGATCTGTTGAAGAACCTTCTTCAAACGATGAGCGGCGGTCTCCCCGGCCAGCTAGACGGCGTTCAATTGGGACTGCTCAGCTCCCTTGTCTATCAGCTTTTTCTGAACACAGACCAGCATGGTGCTTACGACGTGTCAGGGAAGCGATACGAGGCAGGCGTTCGTGGCATTTCGGTCAAGCTGACGTCGGTCAACCACCCCAAAGAGTTGATTGATCTCGCTGGTGACGATGTTCCGCTGAAAAGCTATCTCACAAAGTCCACCGTGGTAAGGGGGCAGGGAAAAGTGCAGCCGGGTGCTGAAGAGGCGCCGAAGGAAGCTGGCATCGGAAAACCTATCCGCTTCATTGAGCTGAGCGTTTTTGACACCGGCCCAGGCATGGGGCTGAGATGGCTCTCGAAGAAGAGCGGCGCCCGAAGCTACGCTGATTTCGGCGTCGCTGATGAGCTTGCCGCCGTGCGCGAGTGCTTCGAAAAACATGCGACCACGAAGTCGGTCCAGAGTGCGGGTGTAGGCCTCTCAACGGCGGTCAGTGCGATGGGAAAACTCAATGCGTTCATGACTCTTCGCACCGGCCGGATGAGCCTGTACCAGGACTTTTCGACGGGCGTTGCCCAATCGAATTTCGTGCCCAAGCCTCGGCGCCCTAAAGGTCAAGCAGCGCCTCAGATCGCTGGAACTGGCTACACCGTCTGCTTCAGAGTGAGTTGACGATGCTTGGCGCCAACGCATTCTTCGTCTTTCAGCACGCTCTGGAGAGAGACAACGAGTACTGCCCACAGATGGCCGTGGTCTATAAGCCGCCGGGACCATTGGTGGACGGCGCTATGGACGAACTGCTCCTGTCTTTGTCGAAACGTCCCGTCCAGCCCGATGTCGTGGCCATCGTCCATGTGGATCAGGCGGAGGAGCTAGAGCACGCGCTGACGGGTGACAGCGCCAAGAACGAGTGGACGCGGTTCCGCGGCCGCGCCAGCCTACTGACGGCAGGGTTCGACGTGAAGTCTGGAAGGGTGACCGTGCGGCGGCTTGAGACCGCCAACCGCAGCGTCGCCACCGCATTCGGCGATCTGCTAAAGAATCAGCTGCAGGACGTCATCACGACCGGACTTGCATCGCTCTTCAAGCCGGAGGCAGTCGTGCTGTCCGCACCGGCTGGCTATGCGTACCAGAAACCCTCAGGTAAGCGTGAAGAGTTCTTCCTGAAGCCCGATGTCGCTTTGAGCAGCTCTGCAGCTGTCGGATTCGTTGGTTTCGCTCTGTTGCGCAAGCTCGGGCCCAAACGCCTCAATCTGACGGGCGAGCTTCGCTTTCTGTTCATCGACACGATGGCTATAGCGCCGGTGGCCTACGCATTGAAGGAACTCATTTCGTTGGGGCGGTCGGTCCCAACGTACCTGACGGTCGAGAGCTTCCATTCGTACGGCGGCATCGACAAGGTCGATCGTCCGCCGCCGCGCTCTGCCATCTGCATCGTTTCTGCGTCGACGTCCATGTCGATGCATCAGCGCTGGGTCCAAGGAAAGAGGGCGAACGCGGAAGATGTGGTGACGCTGCTAACGGCGCTGCCGGTCACGCAGTATGAAGAGGGGGCACTCTTTGCGATTGAGCGACCAAAGCGCACGCAGTCCAAGGGACCGCCGCAGCTTTGCATCGTGATGGATGGGGAGAACTTCCTGCCGCAGCCGGAGCCCGCGAAGAAGGTTCTTCTTTCGGAGGTTCACCATAAGACCAGCGAGACCGACATCCTTCGCGACTTGGCAGGGGCAGGGGTCTTCGACGCATGGCGCCGTCCGCCGGTTCCGTCCGCGCCGCCCCGGGCTCTCTACGTTGACGGGCACGCCCTGGTCAAGGACGCAGAATTCCAGAAGTGGCTGGGAAGCCAGTTGCGACTGCGGGTCCGTGCCGCAACTCGGGTCATCCTGCACCAGGACGACCCGGCTTCGCGGGAATTGGCGGGGCTGATCCAGAAACTGTGCGCGGAGCAGTTTCCGAAGCTCGACCTGCGCGTCAAGCCCGCCTCCGAGGTCGAATCATTGAGCCTCAACAAGGCTGATGGCGTGTTGGTGTGCGCTGCCGTCATCGGAAAAGGCTCGCAGCTGCTGGAAACCAGCCGAGCACTTAGAGACCTGCATGAGGGGCCGCGCCTTTACGTCGTCGGCATCCAAGTCACCGAGACTCGGGAAGAAACCAAGACGCTGGGTCCGAATCTGGAACACGCCAAACCGGTGAAGCACGAGTTCACCGCGTACAAAAAGCTCGCGATTGGTTTGCAGTTGGGACGAAGCTTTAGTGACGAGGTGCAGACGTACTACGACCCCTCGTTCGATCATTCCCAGATTCCAGCGCCGCTCAAGAACCGGGCCAGACTCCTCGGTCAGAATCAGCCTATAGGTGCGAGCGCACTGCTGCCATGGGGTGACCATGCAGTCGGGGCATTGGAACTCCGGCCAGGCTATGCATACTGGGCCGGCAAGGAGTACAAGGCAGGTGCGCATCAAGCAAACGTGCTCGGGACGGTCGGTCTGCTGCTGCAGCGAGCTAGAGAGGACAAAGATGTCGACGCCGACAGGCGGCTGGGCTCATCAAGCTTCCGTCACGTACTTCTCGACCCAGAGAACTTTGCGCGGTTCAATGACGGTGTGATCCAGGCGGCGTTGCTTCGCAATGCTTTCTCATCTGAGCTCGACTACCGGATGGACAACGCGGCGAGTAGCCGCATGCGTGCCATCCTGCTGCGCATGCTCAAGAGAATTCATGAGCCTGCGGGGGAGGGGGCTCTTGAGTTTCTGATGGCCATCGCCCTTCAACGCCTGCTGCTTGAAGAGCAGCACGAGAAGGAAGTCGTAGATACGGCAAGGTCCTTGGCTTGCTCAGCGACCCTCAGAGAGGTCATCGCGTTTCTTCTCCGTCCCTTGGACAAGACCGAAGCCAAGCCACAGTTGCCGTTCTGAGTGCCCTCTTTCATTCTCGGAACTAGAAAACGGCTTGATATCTGCATGCTTGACCTAGTTCCGGTACTGCGAACTGCCACTTTCTACTCCAAGGATCGACGTAGCGAGTCTGCTGCGATGTCGTCGGTTCGAGATCTTGATGCATATGTGCTTCTAGGTGAGCCGGGCTCCGAAAGACACCGTCCCCAGCGTCCAACCCCTTCCTGATAGGAGACTGTGTGAGTAGGCCTGACGGCAGCCACTGAGAGCGACCGCTGAAATGCAGCCGGTCAGCACGCGAAACACCGGGTCAATGCCGAGGGAGTGCTGGCATGGGGCCATCAGCTACGCACCACGTCCATCTGGTCTCGGCCGCAAGTCTCCCTGGTGAACCGGCGCTCCTGGCCTGATCGGCGTTGGCGATCACGAGTAGCTCAGGTTCCGTCCTCGGACAGTCGATGAGCACGGCGCAGGGAGGTCGCACTGGCATTCGTGGATCGAGATGTGCGTTCTTTAGAAAACTGCGCTCCTCGGCAACAAGGCGCTCAACGAGGTGCTGCTCGAATGCGTCCTTGACTGGTATCCACTCGCGGGTCGTGGGCGTGAGGGCCAGTTCGACAAGGGTGGGAACTCCAGATGCGCCGATGCTGAAGGTCCCGATCAATATCATACGGATGTCATCTCCCGCGTTCCAGAGGGAAAGTTCCGGCTGCAAGCGACGTGTGATTCGGCTGTAGAGATGCTCGTCGATGACGAAGGCCTGGTCTGGCATGTGCTTAACGATTGCCCTGAATCCGCAACGTGCGGGCGCGATTTCCTTCAGCTCCCCGATCAGCAGAAGACGCTGGCCGGAGCTGGCTGAGTTGGGAGTAGCCATCGCCCAGAAGGCTGCTCGCCGACGCTCCAATGCTTCGCGCTGCTCCGCCGTGAACGGCTCCGGCACGAACAGCCGGTCCAGCAACGGGAGTCTGCCAACGATCTTGTTGCCGGCTGCCTGCAGCAGTCGTCGGCGCACCGTCGCCCATGGCCGCTTGCCCGCGAAGCCAGGCTGCCACCGTGTCAACCCAGCCTGTTCCCACAGGTAGAGCAGCAGCCCGCGCAGCGAAAGGCGAGGGCAGCTGGGCGTCGTTGATGGAGCGTGCACTGACGTGTGTCCGGACGCGAGCCGTTGTGGCGAACGCGATAAGCTGAAGTCCAGTTTCAGAGCCGTCAGGCCTGTCACTGGATCCTCGCGGATCGCGGTTCCTAGAAGCGACCTCAGACCTGAGGCATCTACCGCGACCTCGAAGTGGGGACAGGACGGTGCGTGCTGATCTCCTGTGTCCGGCATGCGCTTCACGACGTATCCGCCGCTGAGCCTCGCCACGTAGGTTTCAATGCCGCCGCGCATGCACATGCAGCGCGGACGCTGCTGCATGGCGTGTGCACGGGCCATGGCCTCCGCAAAACCTGGCGTCGTCAGGTCATATTGCTGGCCCCCAATCTCATAGACCGCCTGGCCCTCGGCGTCGTGATCGCCATCCATGATGGTGTCACCTTGCATGGCTGGGAACTGTGCGGTCTCGCGACCGGCTTTGCTCCGGCGTCGGAGCGACCGGCGCGCGCTGCGGCGATGCCGCCTTGTCGTAGACCTTCACCTTGGCATCCAGACCGGCTCGCGTTCGTTGTGCCAGCTTCTCAGTGGCTGCGGCCAGGACGGCGTTGCGCTGGGCTTCAGGAACGCGCTTCGCGACGAGGATGGCTTCGATGGCTGCGACGACGGTCTTGCGGCCGCCGCCGCCGCGAACAGACGACTTCTCGGCGCTGCCGCTACCCGCCCTCGCGCTGTGCCCGGGCGTCGGCTCGATGCGGTTGCTCTGTCGGGCCTGTTGCTCGCGGCGAAGGACATCGAGATCAGCAGGGTTGGGCTCGTAGCCGATTGCCTTCACGCCCCGAACCGATGCTTCCAGCCAAACAAGGCGCCGGAAGTCCTCGCTGCCGGTCACGCGCAACCCCTTCCAGTTGCGCGTTTGGGCCACGTCGACCATGGAACGCGCAACCGATGGGCTGTTCGTGTCGGTTGCCAGCCGGAACGTGGACTCGGTGAAGGCGACACGCGAGGTGTCACCCCGGAAACGGTATTCGGTGTGGCCAATCTTGACGTCGCCGACGCTGACCGGCGCCTGCTTGATGATGTAGCGGTCCTTGAGCGCCGTCTCCAGCCTGGCCACCAGCGCCGCACGTTCCGCGTCCGACTCGATCTTGGCGAGTGCCTTCGCATCGACCTGCTCCGGCTGCTTGGACGCTTTCGAGTGACTCGTTGGCGTGTCGGCGAGGTCACCCTGCGCCGGGCCGGGGTCAAGAGGCCGCTCCGTTCTCGCGGGCAACTGATCCTCGCGCTGCCACTGATTGCCCACCTTGACCAAAGGCGTGCGCTTTCCGTCTTCCGCGATTACGGCAAAGCGGCTGCTGCCCAGTTCGTCAGCCTTGGTGATCATCTCGGCCATCGTCTTCGCCCGGTAGGTCACTTCCGCGAACGGGTCGCGCAGTTCGAACCGCTCGCCTTGGCTCTCCTTCGGCGCCTGGAACTTCTCCTTGGCGACGGCGGCACGGTTGGCGGGTTCGACGGTGCCACCCATTCCCTGAGCTGTCGGGCCAGCTTGCCGGCCTGGTGCGGTGCCTGCTTCCATGGCGATCTCCTGGGTCAGTCAGTTGCTCGCAATCAGCGCCACCGGCGCTGCGCGATAGATCTCGATCTCGACACGTCGGTTCAGCGCCTGTCCGTCGCTGCTGTCGTTGTCGGCCGTGTGGTCGCCCGCCGGCTGGTAGGTTGCGCGGATGCGTGAGGCATTGATGCCCGCCGCAACGAGGAAGGCGCGCACGGCGTTGGCACGCTCTCGGGCGATGCGACTCTCTGCAAGGGTGTCGGCCACCCCGTCGGTTCGTCCCCGCAGCATGACGAGCGGCGCCGACCTCGCTTCGGCGATGAGCACCTGTGCCGTGTCGGTTGCGATGTCGACGCGCGTGCTGCCAAAGTCGAAGCGGACGGTGAACACCGCATTGCCCTGTGTCGGCGGCCGTTCCCGAGGCTGAAGGTTGGACAGCGCCCGCTGGCGAGCCGCGATGCTGGCAAGCGTCGCTGCTGTGGCGTCCATATGGCGCGCGGATTCAGCAGCCAGCAGGTGCGTGTTCTGAAGGTCATGCTTGCAGACCTGCAGTTCGATGGCCGTCGCTGAGTTCGCTGGCCGCCTGTGGGTGCCGTCCACCGAGGGCGGCTTGGGCGGCGAACTGCAGGAAGCCAACATCGTCAGCGTGACGAGAAATGGGGTCAGGAGAGTGATGGTGCGCATGGCGCGGCTCCCGTCAGTGGGTGATGAGTTCCAGCGAGCGCTGGACCGGCTCCCGGTCTGACTCGGTCTGTGCAATCAGCACGCCGTCGTCATCGGCCACAGGTTCGATCTCGCCGCCGATGGATGGCGTGGAGGCGGTGAAGAAGTTCAGCAGGGTCTCAGCCAGTTGCTCCGAAGGCCCGTCGAGCCGCTCAGGCAGCTGCGACAGGTCGTACGCCAATGCCTCGATCTCGATGCCCTCATCGGGGGCGAGATCGTCCGCGTAGCGCCAGCGCTGTTGGACCTTGGCCAGGTGCAGGTCCATGTTCATCCGCGGCACAGCGGGCGCAGGCAGCAGCCGGGCGCGGAAGGCCTTGTCGCTGTAGTAGCGGATCTTCTCGCCCAGGATGGGCTTGCAGTTCTCCAGGATCAGCACGAGGCGTTCGCTGCCCAGTTCCTTGAACTCCTGGGGCAGGAGCAGGGCGCGCCGCTGGTCGCTCTCGTTGCGGCTGACGGAGCTGCTGCTGTGTGTGCTGAAGGATCGGCTGCGACCGTGCGATGTGGCGCGCTCGGTGAAGTGCCCGAGCATGGCGCTGTACTCGTCGGCATCGCGCTGCTCGCGAGGGGCGTACAGGATCTGTAGGCCGTGGTTCGTGGCAAAGGTGCGTGCGTCCTTCTCGCCGTAGACGGCGTCCAGCTGGGACATGGCCTGAACGACCGTCAGCAAACGCAGGTTGTAGCCGGCCAGGAACGCGGCCGCGCTCGTGATCACGCTGACCCGGCCCATGGACGTGAACTCGTCGTTGACGATCAGGCACTGGTGCTTGAGCGTGGGGTCCTGCTCAGGCAGGTGCCGCGTGTTGAGGATGACAAGCTGCGAGAAGAACAAGTTCAGCAGCGGTCGCGCATTCGCGAGCCGGTTGGGTGGGATGCACACGTAGACCGACATGCGCTGCCGCCGAACGTCCTCCAAGCGGAAGTCGTCGGCGCTGGTGGCGGCATCGACGATGGCGTCGGCGAAGACGATCAGCGGCGCGTTGAGCGTCGCGACGATGCTGGACAACGTGTTGTCCGAGTTGGACAACAGTCGCTGCAGTGCATCCGTGCACTCGTCGCTCAGCGGACGTCCTTCCTCCCGTCGCCGGCTGATCTCGCCGTTGAGATGATCCTTCGTGGACTGTCCCTTGCCGGATGCCTGCCTCAGGATCTCGCCGATGGTGCGTGGCAGGTCAGGTGACTCCAGCAGCAGGAGGCCAAGTCCCAAGAAGAGATTGCGAGCCGAATCGTTGAAGAAGCTCTCGGAGGAGGTTCCTCCGGTATCGCTGGGGAAGAGGATCTGACCGATTGCCAGCAGGTCTCCTACACGATGCAGTTCGTCGGTGCGAACGGATGACAGCGGGTTCCAACGATGGCTTCGGGCTGTCTCATCGAAGGGCGCAAAGGCGAACACTGCCTGGCCGTGCGCGGCGCGGTAGCCGGCCGTGATGTCGTAGATCTCTCGCTTGATATCGAGCGCGACGACGGAGTCGGGCCAGTTCAGCATGTTCGGTATGACCACGCCGACACCCTTGCCGCTGCGGGTGGGCGCCGACAGCATCACGGACAGCTGGCCGGTCAGCGAAAGGAACCTGCCGTGGTGGCGGCCTACCAGGATGCCCGGCCCGTCGGCGGTTCGGGTCAGGCCCGCGCGATCAATCTCTGCTGCGGTCGCAAATCGTGCGGCACCATGCAACGAGCGGCGGGGGCGGGCTGCCACGATCAGCGCCGCCGGCAGGATGACCAGCAGGCCGCCGGCTGACGCACCACTGGCCAGCACCAGCGGCCTGCGCAGCCGCGGATGATCCCAGCACAGCTGCCAGTACTCGACGACGCTGAAGATGCGTGCCTGCGCCGGGCTGACCTTGATCAGCACCAGGAACAGTGCGCCGGCGAGGTACAGGGCAGCGACGATCAATGCTGCATACGCGAGCAGGCTGAAGATGACCGCGGCAACCTTCCTGCCCGTCGCCCAGGCTGGCGGAGGGACGGGATCGACCTGGCTCATGCCGCCGCCCCTTCAACGCGCCCAGGCTGCAGGCGCTGGCCCCGCGGCTGGTAGTGAATCTCGGAAATGAAGCGCCCTCGCTCGTCGCGGTCGAACTGGACGACCACGTCCACGACGATGTGCAGCAACCGGCGGATCTCATCCATGCGCAGCCCGCTGCCAGCGCCGGTCTCGCGGATCATCAGCGCCATCTGCTCGAAGGCGAGGGCGCAGCTGCCGGCATGTACGCTGGTGATGCTGCCTGGGTGCCCAGACGCCGCCAGCCGCACGAAGTGGAAACACTCGTCTCCTCGGACCTCCGCAAGGAAGATGCGGTCCGGCCTCATCCGCAGGCAGGCCTCAAGCAGTGACTTCGCGGTGACGCGTGCCGTGCCCTGCGCGTCCTTGCTGTAGAACAGGTGGACAGCATTGGGATGGTTCGGTAGGGTCAGCTCTGCGGCGTCCTGGATGGTGATGAGCCGCTCGCTCCGAGAGACCTCTTCGACCAAGCCCTTCATGAATGTGGTCTTGCCGGACCCTGTCTTGCCGCTGACGACAACGGTCTGGCAGGCGCGCACCGCCAGTCGCAGGAACTCCGCATAGCGACCGGCGTCCTTGAGTGCGACAAGCTCCGCTTCGTGCGGAGGAAGGCTTCCTTCGGATGCTCGCGACAGGTCAGCGGTCCGTTCGAACAGACCTTCTCGCTCGAAGTCCGCCAGGCCCTTGATGACGCCGGACGGTTTGCGGATCGTGATGGACACCGTGCCGCGCGTCACCGCCGGCGGGACGACGAGCTGGACGCGCTCGCCTGTGGGCAGCGTGGCGCTCAGCAGCGGGCGTTCCTGGTTGATCAGCTGGTCGCAGAACGTGGCAACCGCCGTGGCCAACGACAGGCAACGCTCCAGCTTCATGTCCGGCGCGACCACCGTCCGCCAGCCCGTCGCGTCTTCGATGAGCAGTTCGCCCGGGCGGTTGACGCAGACCTCCAGAACATCAGGCGCGTCGAGGTGCTGGCGCAGCGGCCGGAGGAACTCGATGACGGAGGTGGCGTCGCCACACCAGCCGTCGGCCAGCGCATCTTGATCGCAGCTGCAGTTGTTCATGGTGGCTCACCGCGCCGCGGGGCGGAGCTCGTAGACAGACGAGAAGTCCACGTCTCGTGCGACGTAGATGCCCACGATGCCGCCCTGGTTCTGGTAGACCAGCGGCGGGATGTTGATCGTGCTGTCCAGCACCTTCTCGGCCAGCTTGCTGGTGTTCGCCGTGGTGGAGGGCATCACGATGGTGTCGCCCTGGCGGTCATTCGTCTGGTTCTGGATCACCAGCTTGACGGAGTCGTCGATCAGGGAGAGCAACATCGCGGCACCGATGCGATCTGTCCAGCGGTTGTCCACGTAGCCATTCACGCCGGACTCGCCGAGTGGCCCCGTCGCGGGCGAATCGATGTCGACGGTCACGCCCAGTGGCGTGCGGATCCGGGTCCACAGCACGGGGATGCGGACCATGCCCGGCCGCGCAGATGCCATCCGGTACTCGCCGTCCAGGTGAGAGCCCCGCTCGATGAGCAGGACCCGGCCGTCGTCGCTGAAGACGTTGCGCTGGACCTGGCAGCCCACCAGGCCCGACGCTGCGCTGATCAGGCGGGTCTTGAGCGCGCAGGTGAACGCGGTGCCCTTGGGCAGTGTCAGGCTCCGATTGCCCAGCACCCGGGCGCTGACCGCAGGCGTCGTCGACCCCAGCAGCTGACCGCCGAACAGCCCGCCGGTAGCCGGCTGCCCGGCATTGCCGGCGTGGCCGGCAGGCGATGGCGGGTTCAACAGCGGGCCGGTGGGGCTCTGCGTGTTGCCTCCGCCAGCGGCCAGATCTGCAGTTCGGGTCAGATCGTTGAGCAGGCCCTGAAGCTGCCGCTGGTAGTTCTCCAGGTTGCGGGTTGTGGCGGCAAGCGGATCGGTCGGATCGAGCTCGTTGTGGTGGGTGTTCAGGTTCTCAGCGCTGCCGTTCACCGGCGCAGGGTTCGCCGGCCTTGCAGATGCGTGCCCGGCCGGGCGAGTCGACACCAGCAAGATCGGTGCGTCCTCGGGTGGTGTCTGCTTCGAGCCGTTCTTCTGAGGAGCGCCGCTGCCAGTACGCCGGACGCCGATGGACTGCGCGGCTTCATCCTCGTCGGGCTCCAGCGCCGGGATGCGGGGGGCGGCGCTGGCGGCCTGGGTTGGCGCCAGCGCGGCGACCTCCAGCTTTCGAGGCTCAGTCGTGGCGGCGCTGGGTTTGTCTCCGGCGCGCGTGACCTCCGGCTCGGCCTTCTTGCCACTCGCGGCGAACCGTTGGATGCCCACGGCGCTGATCGCCACCAGAGAGGCCATGAACAGGATCAGCGCGAGCAGCCCCTTCTTGGAGATCGAGTTGCCCTGCGCGTCCGCCACGTTGGGAATCCCAAGTTCCCCAGGCAGCGGCGACATGGTGTTCCCGTCAACCGGCATCCCGGGCTCGGCATCGTCTGGCGTGGGGCTGCGATCGGTCGTCATGGTTGGGCCCCCCGTTGCGCTTCAGGTGCCTGCGCTGCTTTGAGGACGCGCTCCACGCCTGGCACCGTTGTTCCAGCGTCCGGTGGGACGCCGTCCAGGTCAAACGCCTCGTTCCAGAGGCCGACCACGGAGGATCCGGCACGCAGCATCAGCCGGCGGCTGACCCGGTCCACGACCAGCATGTCATCTTCCATGCGGGCGTTGATCAGCGTCTCGCTGCCATCGCTGCGCACATGGAACACAGCAGGCACCTCCCGGTTGCCCGGGAACCGCATGTAGGTGAACCGTCCGTCGTCGAACACCAGCGAGGGCACGATTTCGTCGGAGTTGCGGCCCTCGGCGAGGGAGTACTGGGTGTTCAAGACCTGTGGTTTGGTCTGCATGCGCTCGGCGACCAGTTCCGCCGGCAGAGGCAATGGCTGAACGATGAGTGGGGGCAGGGTGGGGCCCAAAAGGCTCGTTTGGCGAACCGCGGCAACTGCTTGCCGAGCCTGCGCCTTGACATGCAGCCTGTAGACAGGCGGCTTCGGATCGTCGTCAGCCAGCACCTCGAACCGGAAGGCGTGGGTCCGCCGATCCGTCACGACGGCGAGGGTGTTCGCCGCGCTGGCGCCGCTCTTGGGCTTGATGAACAGCGTGCGCCCTCCCGGCTGCGCGACCACGCACCAGGCCGCTTCGGGCTTGACGCAGTCGCCCCCGAGGCCAGCGGCGACCTCCGTGATGGCCTCGTCGGCATCGAGAGTGACCAGGGACACGATTCCGCGCTTGACGGGCACGGTGACGACAGACCGCGGGTCATAGGTGATCTCGCGCAGGCGCGGGTCGCCGTCATGTCGAGTCGCGGTCGCTGCGGGGATGGAGGCGACGATGAGGAGGGATACCAAGGTCTTCATGGCTTTGCTCCTGGCGCCGTGGCGCTGATCTCCGGATCGGAGCGGTAGGCGGTGACGACGAAGCCGAAGGGGTTCTCTAGCCGGTCCCGTTCCTTGGCCAGCACCTTGGGCTGGTACTTGAAGACGATGCTGGCGACGTGCCGCGTGGTCACGTCCGGCAGGTTCCGGTCGGTGAGGTGCACGACCTTGTCGTAGGTGACAGTGGCCTCGCCCTGGTTGCCACTACGGCCGGCTGCGGCGAGCCGCACGCCGACGATGTGGATGCGCCAGTCCTGCGTACCCGCCAGCTTCTTCTGCAGTGCTGCATCGCCCTCGAAGAGGCGGTTGTAGTCGGCAAAGACCGTCGGAACTGCCATGCGTGCGACCTGGTCGAAGTCGCGCTGCAGGAACATCCAGCTGTAGCCTTCCCGGGCTCTGACGAAGGCTGCGGCGTTGTGCTTGTCCAGTGCCTCCAGAGGCGGGATGGTTTCGACGGCCAGCCGTTGCTGCACGGTCGTCTCGCCGGTGACGCGGTCGACGACGATGGGGATCTCGACGACGCTGCGGAGCGGCCCTTGCACGAACACCGCGGCGATGCCGATCAAGCCCAGCACGGCGCCGCCGGCCGCTACCCGCCAGGCGCGCCGCTCGGACCGTTCGGTCAACAGTTGCCGGTCAAGCTCCCAAGCCTGGTTTGCTCCGATGTCGTCGGCGATGGCGGGCGTGGTTGCCGGTCTGCTGGTGCGCTTCGGCAATGCGGCGGCCTCGCCTGGTGTCAGGACAGCGCTCATGGGGTACCTCGGGTGACTGGGTGGGGCCTGCGCGTCAGGGCAGGTAGTCGGAAACCTTGCCGGTGCGGACCAGCATCTGGTACTGACGTTCTCGGTCTCGGGCTCGGGCGATACGTTCTTCGCTGTCGGCCATGCCCTGGAGCATCTGCACCTGGGAGACCTCGTGGGCCAGCAGCGCGTTCTCGGCGCCGATGCGAGCCTGGATCTCCTGGACCGACTTCTGATCGTTCGTCGCGTTGATCTGGCCCATCAACGCCTGGATCTGCGACAGCCGGCCAGAGGCGGCTTTCATGGCGTCTTGCAGCAGGCCCTTGTGCTGGTACGGCTGCGCCAGCGCAGCCTGGCACGTGACGCGATCTGCGCCGTTGCGATCCATGCAGTTGTAGAGCATGTTGGCGTCGCGCAGCGCCTTGGCGGTCGCGTTGAGGCCGGAGTAGCCCGTCGCGTTGACGCCGTTCAGGAAGGTGTAGGCCTCCGCCGGCACGTAGTTGGTTAGGGCGGGGTTGTGGAATACCTTGCCGAGGTTGCGCACCCCGTTGATGCTGTCCAACTGGGCCCTAAGCTGGGTGATCTGTTGGACCTGGTTGTTGATCTCGGTGATGTCGTTCATTACCTGCTGCACCGTCTGGACCAGGTTGGCGACGTCGATGACCGGGATGCCGCTGGCGCGGGTGGCGCCTGAGGTTGCGAGGATGGCCGCTGCCGCGGCGATCTTGAGGCGTGAGCGCATGGCGAACTCCTAGGTGTGGTCAGGTCCGGCCGCGCAGAGCGGCGAGCTTGTATGCAGCGGTTCGAACGGCGCCGGCACCGTGGCGGGCCATGCGGCCAGCGGCGGACGCAGCAGCACCCGTGGCCTGGCCGGCGATGTAGGGGAGGCCGACGCCGGCGCGGACGGTGCCGCCGCCGCTTCCACCGGGGGTGGTGCCTGCCGCGCGAGACGATGAGCGCAGGCCAGCGACCATCATGGCGTTCTGGACCATCTGAACGCCCTGCTGGATGGCTGGGCCGCCCGTCAACGCAGCGGCGAGGCTGGGCGCCTGGAAGCAGAGGATCGCCATCAGGACCATGACGATGCAGTACTTCATGGACTCGCCCACGGCGTTGAACGTGGGGCCGGCGAAGCCACCTTGGTCTTGAATGGTCTGGACGATGGTTTGACCCAGGTGGGCGCTTAGTCCAAGCGCGAAGAAGGCGATCCAGGTGAGGACAACGGCGTTGAGCAGCATGGATAGCCAGCTGTCAAAGAACTTGGCAGTCGGCCGCCAGGCAAGGCAGAGCACAAACAGCGGCCCAACCGCGATCGTGAATGTGAGGAACACCTTTGCGAGCGTGACTACGTACAGCGCCAGGCAGAGGAAGACCACATTGCCTATTGCGGTAACAGCAGCTGCGAACCACAACTCCGGTCTCGTCCAGCCGCCTTCCTTCAGCAGGTCGATGACGAGTTGGCTGGCGTTGTCATTGAACTTGTCGAGCAGCGCGTAGGGTCCGGCGATCGTGGTCGGGTCTGCGGTCGCCGGTTGGAACGTTGTTGCGACACCGGTGGCCAGCGCGTTGGCGGTGTCTGAGACCGTGCTGATGTAGAAGCCTGATTGCAGGGCGACGGCGAGCACCAGACCGATCTTGAAGACCTTCCAGATGAAGGCGGGGACGGTCTCCGACACCTCATGGCGGATGACGGCCCATCCGTACAAGGCAATCCAAAGGGTCATGCAGGTGATCGCAATTGGCGTGATCCCCGCGATGAGCGACGACACGACGCCGACGACATACGTGTTGAGCACACTGTCAAATTGCGATCCGACCCAAGTGAACATGGCGAACCTCGGCTACTGAACTTCGATGCTTGGAAGCGTCTTGGTGCTGACGCAGCGGCTCGTGATCTCCGGCCGCGGGCATTGCATCCACTGACCACCCGTCTTGACGATCCAGCGCCGTGGGCGCTTCTCTGAGCCATAGGTTGACGTGCGGCAAGTTCCCGGTCGTGCGTAGAACTCGGTGCATTCCTGCAGGCCCTGCGAGGTCTCGACCATGAGCCATCCAGCCGCCGTGCAGCCTGGCTTCCTCGCTTCGCAGGGCGGAGGCAGCCTGCCGCCTTTAGGTAGGGGCGGCGTCTCCACTTTCTTCGTCCCGTCGGGCAACACGGAAACGGCCTCGTTGCCCTTGACGAACTGGGCGCTGGCCGAGGCAGCTGCGAGGGACAGGATCACCGCGCTGATCAGGTGTGAGACCGGCTTCATGCAACGCTCCGAAGAGTTAGGGTTGCGCGATCTTGAACCTCTCGGAGCAGCACGGGAAGCCAGTGGGTCGGATCGTTGCCATGCCTGGCGCGGATCGCGTCCAGCAGTGCCACGTTGTCGGTGGTGGCGGACAGCACGGTGATGAAGGTGTCCAGGCCGGCCAGGTCGAGCTCGCAGATGGCGCTGCCGTGAGGCTGCTTGACGAGGAAGCGGCGACCGCCGTGGGATCCCAGCGAGCGGACGATCTCGTACTCGGCCTCGCTGAGCCCGAAGCCGTCGACGTACTCGTCGCGAACCGCCTCCGGGTTGGCGAGGAAGATCTTCGTCACGCTCTGCTCGATCATCGTGCGGCCGATCGGGTGACGAAGGACGTCGGACGGGCTCTGCGTGTCGAAGATTCCCAGGCCGTTCTGCTTGCGGATGGTCTTCTGCTTCTTCTTGGCGAAGTCGCTGAAGATCTCGTGGTCCAGTGCCTTCCAGAATTCCGAGATCACGTAGATCAGTCGGCTGCCATCGACGAGTTCGTCCATGACCTGCAGCAGGTACATCATGACCGGCGTGCGGACCTCGGGCAGGTCGAGGAACTCCGTGGTGTCGAACCCGATCACGGGCGCGGCCTTCAGGTTGAGCAGCCGGTCGTCGGCCTGGTCGAAGACCCAACCCAGTGCGCCACCATCGCACCAGCGACCAAGGCGCTCATAGAGGCTGTTCTCCCCGTTCTTGGGCAGGTTCTGGCGCACAGTCGAGAAGCGGCGTAATGCGGCCGGCATCATGGCGACCGCCCGGACCGCGTCCGCGATGGCGCGCTCGTCCGCCGGCATCAAGGGCAGGGCGGTGGAGGTGATGCAGATCTTGATCAGCTGCTCCCAGAACTGGATGCGGCTGGGCGTCGGTTCGCGCTGCAGCGGATTGCAGCCTGTGGGGCGTCCTGCTTCCAGCGTGAGGTAGTGGCCGCCCAGCGCGCGGATGGCGATCTCGCAGCCGCGGTCCAGGTCGAACAGCACCAGACGTGGTGCTGGCTGCCACTTGCGGGTGAGGGCCAGGAGGAACATCTCCAGCGTGGTCTTGCCAACGCCGGTGGAACCGATGATGAGCGTGTTGCCCGGCAGCTTCTTGTCCTCCGAGTCTTCGTCGATGGGGCTGCTGTGCAGGTTCAGGTAGAACGGCTGGCCCGACGGTGTGCGCAACAGCGCAAGGGCTTCGCCCCACGGATTGCCGCTGCGCTTGCCCTGCGGGAAGTTGTGAGCGCTGGCCAGCGCGGCGAAGGCCCGCGACGAAAGCTTGGCGTCCCTCGGTCGCCATTGCCAGTTGCCGGGCCACTGGGCGAACCATGCGGCATCAGCGACCAGGTCGACCGGGGACATCTGCAGGCTGGTGGACTCGCCGACGGCGCCGATGGCTTGTGCGGCCCGCCGTCCCGCGTCCGAGACGCTCTCCCCGAACACCACCAGGGAGTAGTGGTACTCGCCCATGCAGAACTGGCCGTCGCCGAGTTCGTTGAGGGCCAGGTCCATGTCGGCAATCTGGCTCGCGACGACGTCGTCACTGGCGAGCAGCTGGTCACGCTGCAGTTCCAGGGCGCGTATCGCTTCCCTGCGGGGCAGGGGGGAGAAGCTCTGCGTCTCGATGAACTCGCTGGATTCGTACAGCAGGGCGTCGAGGACGCCGGGCTGAACGTCATCGGCGTATTCCTTGATGTCGATGAGCGCGGCATATCGCCGGCTGTCGCCGCAGCGGATTTCCAGTTTGTCGCCGCCGAAGGACAAACGCGACGTGGGCAGCGTCCGATAGAGCGGTCCCTTGGCGAACGGAACGGCACGCCACTGGCCGTTGACAAGATAGCCCAGGAACTCGACGACCTCGGAGTAGCGGCGGCCTGCTTGCTCGCGCACGCCCAGCAGGTCAGGACCGAACCGGCGCAGCACGCGGTCGACCAGCGCCGAGCGTTCTTCCATGGCTCGGAGCGCATCGGCCTGGGCCTGCTCGATGGACTCGCGGGTCTTGCGAGTCGACTGCAGCGCGCGCTTTACGCGTGACAGCGTGGGGCGGTAGATCAAGGTCAGGTAGAGCTCGTTGCTCATCAGGCGGTGCTTTCCGAGCTTCGCCTGATAGGTCCGAGACAGGTCCTGGGCAAAGCCCGGATCTTCTGGGTCCTGCAGGGCGTCGCTGACGACGCGATGGAGGCGGTGGGTCCAGACGGCCCACTGCCCGCCGGCCAGATTGCGCAGCAGGCTGCACAGCGCTTCGTGTCGTTCGGCGATCTGGCTCTCGTCGGCGCACTCGAAGGCAATGCCGTCCAGCCGCCAGACACGGAAGTAGTCGCCGCCCCGGGTGATGACGTCGTGCTCACTGACCAGCGACGAGAACGGGACGAAGCGGGCGAGAGGGTTCTCCATCTGCGCCTGGGTCCAATGGCGCGGCCTGGTCTCGCTGCGCTTGTGGCGACGGGTGGGGCCGACGCGGTCAGTTATGCCAAGCATCGCGTGCTCCTCGGTACAGCGTGGGGGCGTAGCTGCGGGCTTGCCAGAGACGATGGTTGTGGTCGTGCAGACGCAGCTGCATGGCGATGAACATCTGCCGGAAGCGCTGGTCATCCTGTGTGGTGACGAAGCGCATCCAGGCCAGCGCTGGCCCGATGGCCAGCAGCACGCCAACGGAGAGCCACCAGCTCACCAGAACGCCACCCCACATGATGAGCAGCATCCCGACGCCGAACAGCACCACCAGCGGTACGAGCGGGATGCCCAGCTTCATGGCCGGGCGGGTGGCACCCTTGTAGATGGCCTCGGATTGCATGGCGGCCTCGCTGCGTCAGGCGACGATGTAGGTAGCCATGGCGCTGGCGCCGCCGATCAGCGTGGCGCCGATCAGCACGTTGGCGACATCGGCCAGGCGGGCGCCCTGGAAGATCATCTTGAAGCCGGCCCAGATGATGGCGATCGTCACAACGGCGATCGAGATCGTCACCAGGATGGTGTTGACGTTGACGACCGTGTCGTTGATCTTGTCGAAGCCCTGGGCTTCGGCGGGGCGGTACGCCATGACGAGCGTTGCCAGCGAGGCCGCGGCGCAGCGACGCTTGAGTTGTTCAAGTCGGCTCATGACTTCTCCTTCGGGAGTGCGGGGGGGAGGGGCAGCTGCGCGCTGGCCGCCGCCTGGACGACCCGTTGCACGTAGCCGTGCTGGAAACCGGTGGAGAAGTCGCCGCTGTAGTAGCAGGACAGGGCCTGCCGCAGCGCTTGCTGGTGGCGTTGGCCTGCAGACCGCGAGCGTTCGAAGCAGTCGGTCAGGACGACCTGCATCGCGGTCAGGTTCGAGCAGGGCTCGAACGCGCTTTGCAACGTCAGACCCAGCCGTGCGAAGTTGCGGACATTGATCTGCCCGAGGCCGACGCTGAAGTTCCACCCAGCGGCATGCAGGGCCTCGGCGGTGGCAAGCGCTTCGGACCGGCTCCTCGGCTGCCGTTGGAGCTCACCGCGGACAACGCCGATGGCCCAGGGGTTGAAGCTGCTTTCGACCTTGACGAGGGCGTGTGCCGTGTCGATGTGCACGGCAGGCGCGCAGGCGAGCGCCAGCGCCACGAACGCTGTGGTTTCCATGGCGGGCGCTCAGTGGACGGTCGGCGAGATGGCCGGCCGCATGGCAAGCCACGCGGCGAACTCTTCGTCGAAGCGCTTGTCCCAGGATCCCAGCTGCACCTTGGCAGCCGGGCTGAACTCAGTCACCGAGTCGCCGTCCAGTGACCACCAGGTGCGTGCGAACGGCAGGCCGTCGACGGACACTGAGATGGCGCCGGTGTAGTCGCAGGTGTAGACCGGACCGTGGGGGCCGTCGTATGTGCGGGTGTACTGGGGCGGGCAGAAGTCGGGGGCGGCCGACCAAGCGTGGCTCGCGGCGTTACCGGAGCCGGACATGGTGCAGGTCGGGAAGGCCTTGCCGCGTGCCAGGTCGCGGAGCAACTGTCGCACCGGAGGAACGCACTGACCGATCGAGCGCCAGCTGGGAGCGGCTAGGCAGAGCAAGACCGTGCATCCGTCGACTGCGCGCGCAGGGGCGGGCGCCAGCGTGGCCAGGCAGACGACGAAGGTGCCGAGGCGGCACAGCGGCAGCGCAATGCTGCCGATCCGCAGGCAAACGCCGGTGTCACCGCGCTTGGGTGTCTGCTCGAAGAATTGCAACTTCATGGTGTTGACCTCGAATGAAGAGCGCCACTGCTGGCACTTCGTTCGGCTCGCGATGGAGCCATGAGGTCAAGTTAGCTATTTCCAGGGCCTTGATGGCTTCGGCATTCGGGCCCGAATCACCGAATCCGTATCAGATCAGTCCGTAGAGTCGCGCGATCCGCATCGCAGTTCGACGGTCAGGCACATTGAGCTTGGCGCTCAGGCGTTGAAACCGGTAGTCCACGATCCTCGGCTTGATGCCAAGGGTGAAGCCGATGACCTTACTGGTTCGGCCTGCCGCTTCATGACGCAGCAGATCAATCTCGTCCGCAGTGATACGGGACCGCTCAAGCAAATCGTCGCGGACGGCCCGGAGCAGCCATTCGTGGAGCTCCATCGCGAGCGCGCGCGCGACGATTCGAACCATCTGGTAGCCGCTGCCGACAAAGCAATTTTGGCTTTCTGAGCCTAGGACGAGAACGCCAAATCGCGCGCCGCCGAAGCAGGTGGGCGCGGGAGCAACGATGGTTGACGCGAAGCCAAGTGCTGTCGACCTGTCGATGAATTCCTGCTCCTCCAGACGCACGTTTAGCTCGTCGCCTCGGATGGGCGTCTGGCTGTCGATCGCGTGCCTGAGCCACGGGTCGTGGTCGTGCCAGTCGGCGCGCGAGTACTCAATCGCCCATCGCGGGTCGCATGCGAGCAGTGATCGGATGGATGTTCGAGCGGCGTCGTCCTTGATTGCGCTGATGAAGACGCCGGAGTCAGCCCCTAGCATCTGTAGTGCGAGCCTGAACTGGTCGACGGCGGCTTGCTCGCTTTCTGCCGAGGCGATGCCGGGTAGAAGCTCGAGAACGCGAAGCGGAGACGCCGTTTCGGTCGGCAGCGCTGCCTGGCCGACCAATTCAGCCGTGAGCGGAAAAGAGGTCATGCCCGCGACGGCGCAGCAGATCGCACAGCAGTGGATCGTCGAATCGAGCTGGCTCGATATCGCACCATCGGTCGAACGTCGATATGTCCTTGAAGGTCATTGCGTGAGACGTCCGAGGACCGGTCTGTGGGCAACTTCTTCTCTCGATGAACAGGCCGGATGCGGTGCGAGCGATGGCGAACGCCACGGTTCCGCTCGATGAGATGAGAACGCAAGTCCCTTGATCACCTGTCTTGAGGAGGCCGACGTGCCAGTCGGCGACGTCTTGTCGATGTCGTTGGTCGTGAAGAGCGAGCCGTTTCGCTCCCAGAGTTCTCGGACCGTCGATGGGGTCAAGCTTTCGGTGGAGTGCGCGAAATGCGGCGCTGCGCCGAGCCCCTTTGGTCGTGACAATTTCGTCTGAGTCCATCCCCTTCTCCTGTGGCACGCTGGATGCCATGCGCTCTTTGTGGCGATGGCAGCAGCGGATGAAATGCCCCGGGACGAATTGAGGACCGTTGGCGCTCAGTTGTCTAGTTCGCTCTACTGCCGGCCGAACGCTTGTAGTCGTGCTTGGTTCGATGGCTGCCGCGTCCGTCCTCGGCCGGTTCGGTGGTCTGCACCGAACACTCGCTACGCTGCTTCGTTCGGTGCTTCGAGTGAATCGACTCTGGTGTAGACCGGGCCGTCAAGCAATGACTTCGCATTGGGCGTCGTGAAACAGTGCGGGATTCTTTGGTACGGTGGATTTACAAACTGTTTCCCTGTCGTGTCTATGCGGCGACGATTGGTGCTTTCATTTCGTCTGCGCGCTGGCTAGTTAGGTGCGTGAGGAAGGGAAACCATGATCGTCTTGGTCCAACGAGAACCGCGCCCTGATGCTGCCTATTGGCCGGGTCGCCGCTTGCTTGCGGCTGTCGATGCGGTGGGCTGGCCCATCGCTTGGATAGTGCTTGTGCACCAGTTCCCGAACGCAGCCGGAATGGTTCTTCTAGTGACCGTGGTTGCGACCGTGAGCGCGGTCTTCCGACTGTGCGGTGCGCTCTTCAACAACCACCGCTACTGGTTCACGAGTTGGTGGGTTGCACGGCTTCTGGCCTTGCTGTTCTTGGTCGCTCTTGTGACGAAGCTGGCAATGTGGGCATCGCCCGCGGTTCAATGAGCGGCCAGGGGGCGGGCTTCGAGCCATGCGTTGATGTCGGTCTCGCGCCAGCCGACAGACCGAGGCGTCAACTGGACTGAGCGCGGAAAGCGGCCCTGAGCCATCTCGCGGTAGATCGTCGACCGTCCGAGACCGGTTCGTTGCCGGACTCTGGGTAGCCTCAGTATGGTCGGCGAGCCCGCTGTAGTTTGGTCCGTGTCTGGTCGGGACGGAGTTGATTTCATCGCGAACTCCAGCTGTTGGATCAACAGAGACTAAGCATGACCGCGTGAGATGGCGATGCGGGATTCGTGGGTGAATGCTCGCCGTTACGCACAAGAAGGCACCTGCAGCCAATGAGCGGTCAACGGAAATCCCTGCTGCTTGTCTCCAGCTCGCCCAGCAGCGGCGTCAGGTCCTCCAGGCGCTTGGCGATGAGGCTGCAGGCATCTCCTTGCCGCTGCCACCGACCCTGCACACCCAGCAGGCGTGACTGCAGCAGTTCCCTGTGTTGATCTTCCTTAACGCTGGGCCAGACGATGACCTGCACGTTGCCGGTCTCGTCCTCCAGGCTCACAAAAACCACCCCCTTGGCCGTCTCCGGCTGCTGCCGCAGCGTCACGATGCCGCAGTAGTAGACGGGCTCCCCGTCGTCGGTCCTCATCAGCTCCTCGGCCGTCGCGAAGCGGCGCTCGTCCAGCTTGGGCCGTAGAAGCAGCAGCGGGTGGCTGCGCAGCGTCAGCCCGAGCGTGCGGTAGTCCCAGATCACTTCCTCGCCCTCTGCGGCCTCCTGCAGGTCCAGCACCGGTTCGTCGACCGGCGCCTGGCGCAGCAGCTCAGGTGGTCGGCGCAGTGCCGCCGCATCCCACACCTGCTGGCGCCGGTGGCCTGACAGGCTGCGCAGCGCGTCGGCTGCAGCGAGCTGCCGCATGTCCTGGTGTTCCAGCTCTGCCAGCCGCGCCAGCTCCTCGGCGCTGTCGAAGTGCGTGGTGGCGCGGGCCTTCACGATGCGCTCTGCCGCCTCGGCCTTGAACCCCTTCACCAGCCGGAAGCCCAGCCGCACGGCCGGCTGATGCTCGATGTCCTCCATCGTGCAGTCCCAATCGCTCACCAGCACGTCGGGCGGCCGTACCTCGACGCCATGCCGCTGCGCGTCCTGCACGAGCTGGCTGGGGCTGTAGAAGCCCAGCGGCTGGCTGTTCAGCATCGCGCACAGGAACTCGGCCGGGTGGTGGTGCTTCACCCAGCAGCTCGCGTAGACCAGGATGGCGAAGCTGGCCGCGTGCGACTCGGGGAAGCCGTAGGAGGAGAACCCCTTCATCTGCTCGAAGACGTTGCGCGCGAAGGGCTCGGTGTAGCCCCGCTCCAGCATGCCGCCGATGATGCGCGGCTCGTACTTGTTCAGGCTGCCGGTGCGCCGCCAGGCCGCCATCGCGCGCCGCAGGCCGTCCGCCTCGCCCGGCGTGAAGCCCGCGCACAGGATGGCCAACTGCATGCACTGCTCCTGGAACAGCGGCACGCCCAGCGTGCGCCCCAGCGCTTTCTCGATCTCGGGGCTGGGGTAGGTCACCGGCACACGGCCCTGGCGCCGGTCGAGATACGGATGCACGGACCCGCCCTGGATCGGCCCCGGCCGCACGATGGCGACTTCCACCACCAGGTCATAGAAGCAGCGCGGCTGCATGCGCGGCAGCATCGACATCTGCGCCCGGCTCTCTATCTGGAACACGCCCACCGTGTCGGCGCGGCAGATCATGTCGTAGGTGGCGGAATCCTCCGGTGTGATGTCCTGCATCTGGAAGATGTGCCCCTTGCGCTGGCCAATCAGGTCCAGAGACTTGCGCAGCGCGGTGAGCATGCCCAGGGCCAGCACGTCGACCTTGAGCAGCCCCATCAGGTCCAGGTCGTCCTTGTCCCACTGGATCACCGTGCGCTCGGCCATGGCCGCGTTTTCGATGGGAACGATGCGGCTGAGCGGCCCGGCCGTCAGCACGAAGCCACCGGTGTGCTGGCCGAGATGTCGTGGGAAGCCCTGGAGCTGGTCCGCCAGCGTGCGTAGCTGCTTCACCAGCACGCTGTCCTTGTCCAGGCCGGCCTCGGTGACGACGTCGTCGTTGAGATTCAGCTCCCAGTGGCTGGTGCCTTTGCTGAGCGCGTCCAGCGTCGCCTCGTCGAGACCCAGGGCCTTGCCGACATCACGCACGGTGCTGCGCGGCCGGTAGCTGGCGATGGTGGCCGTCAGCGCGGCCCGGTCGCGGCCGTACTTGCGGTACAGGTACTGGATGACTTCCTCGCGCCGCTCGTGCTCGAAGTCGATGTCGATGTCAGGCGGCTCACCGCGTTCCTTGCTGATGAAGCGCTCGAACAGCATGGACGACCGCAGCGGGTCCACCTCGGTGACACCTGCGCAGTAGCAGACCACGCTGTTGGCGGCGGACCCACGCCCCTGGCACAGGATGCCCTGCGACCGCGCGAAGGCCACGATGTCGTAGACGGTGAGGAAGTAGTGCTCATAGCGCAGCTCCTCGATCAGCGCCAACTCGTGCTCGATCTGGGCCTGCGCCTTGGCCGGCACCCCCTTGGGCCAACGTCGCCCGGCACCCTCGTAGACGACCTGACGCAGGTAGCTGGTGGGCGTGTGGCCCGCCGGCACCACCTCGTCGGGGTACTGGTACTTCAGCTCATCCAGCGAGAAGTTGCAGCGATCCGCCACGCGAAGCGTCTCTTCCATCAGCTCGGGCGGGCAGCGTTCAGCGATGCGGCGCCTGGTGCGCAACCGCTGCTCAGCGTTCTGCCGCAGCTTCAGACCGCAGTCCGCGATGGGCATGCGCAGCCGCGTGGCCGTCAGCATGTCCTGCAGCGGCTTGCGCGACCTGACGTGCATGTGGACGTCGCCCACGGCCACGATGGGGACGGCGGTCAGCTCGCTGCACTGGCGCAATCTGTAGAGCTGCACCTCGTCGTCGATGCGACGAAGCTGCTCCCACCCCAGCCAGCAGCAGCCGGTCCAGTGGCTCAGCAGCCAGCGGGCGATGACCTCCATCTGGTCCAGCTTGCAGCGCCGGTCCGGCACGGCGATGACCACGCAGTCCGCCAGCGTGCTGCTGTCGATCTCGGCTAGATCAAGGTAGTAGCTGCCCTTCTCGGAGCGGCGCCGCAGGTGGGTGATGAACTGGCACAAGTTGCCGTAGCCGTTTCGGTTGGTGGCCAGCACGACGAAGCTGAACGGTGTGTCAGAACGAACCTCGAACTGCGAGCCCACCAGCAGCTTGATGCCTGCCGCTTTGGCGGCCTCGTGCGCCCTGACGATGCCGGCCATGCTGCATTCGTCGGCGATGGCGATGGCCTCGTAGCCCAGCGCCTTGGCGCGCTCGACCAGCTCCTCAGGTTTGCTGGCGCCGCGCAGAAACGTGAAGTTGGTGAGGCACCGCAGCTCGGCGTAAGGCGGAATCATGGCCGGGCCCCATCATCCGAAGACGCCGTGCAGGAACCAGCAGACCGTGTCGTCGGTCTTGGCCTGGAAGATCCACAGCAGGCCGGCGTGCTGGGATTCCGCCAGCCAGTAGTCGCGCACGACGTTGCGGCCCGTGCCAGCGGCTTCGTCGCGGTCCCACCAGCCGCCTTCGACGCACTGTGGCCCGGCCAGGAGCTGCAGCTCGCCCTGGTAGACGGGGCGGTGATTGCGGACGGCCAGCTTCAGCGGTACGCGCAGCACCCAGGTGGGCTGCGGCAGCTCAGTGCTGGGCTTTGCCTTGCGAGGCAGCGGCTCAGCCGATGGCTGCCAATGAGCCATCCATTCCTGGCGATGGTCTTCCTTGGTGACGCACCGCTTCACCGTCTCGGGGCCCTGGCGCGCGGCCATGCGCTCCAGCACCAGATCCAGCGATTCGCCGTCTTCGACCGCATCAGGCAGCAGCGACCCATTGCATGCCGCCTGGTCGTGGACCTCGTCGGCGGACAGCTCCAGATCGCCGACCGGTGCAAGCAGCGTGACCTTGGCCAGGTGCTCTGCCAGCAAGCGGCACAGGTGCTCGACGTCGCGGCTGGGGGCAGCAGTGCGCACGGTCATCTGCCCGCTGTCGCCAGCATCGCGATGCCGCATGGCGTCGTGCCACCAGCACAGCGTGAAGGCCGTCGTGCCGGCATGCCGTGCCGCCAACCAGCCGCACATCTGCAGCAGCAAGCGCCGGGCGCCCTGCAGCAGGGCCGGGGCATGCTCCACGCGAAAAGGCAGCTCCAGGCGGGCTTTGAAGTCGTCAGGCAAGACCTGCCAATGATGAGCCTCGGGCGCGTGGCCGTAAGCCTGGTCCAGCGCCAGCAGCAACTGCTTGTCGAAGCGCCGGCTGAGGCCCGCGCGCGGCAATCGCCGGACGTCGCCCAGCGTGCGGCAGCCAGTCTGGGCCAACGTGGTCTCGTGCGGCCGGACTGCACTGAGGCACCCCATCGGCAGAGCGTCCAGCAAGGCCGGCAGCGGCCGCTTGAAGCCGTTCTCGATGTTGCAGCGGGCCAGGGCATGGGCGGCCAGGCTTGTGCTGGCCCAGGCCACCTTCTGCGCGCCCAGATCGGCCGCTTCGGCGACCACGCGGTCGCGCAGCGCACGCTTGCCCCCGAACAGGCGCGTGCTCGTCTCCACCTCCATCAGCACGGCATCCTCGGAGACAGTGACCCTGGGTGTGAACTGCAACGCCCAGACGGCCACGGCGCGAAGAGCGTCAGGGCTGGGGGGCTGTGAAGACTTCGGATCGCTCGCGCACGGCGGCAGCAGGATGGCTGACCACAACATGGCTCGGTCTCACACGCAGACGGCTGTAGTAACGCAGCCGTGGGGTCATGATGGTGTTGACGCCGCCCGGCAAGGACAGCAAGTGCAGGCGGTCTTCCAGCGGCGGTCCCTTGCGCTTGAGCACGTCGATGGCGACCTGCCAGTCGGTCTCATACCGCGCCAGCAGCCGCAGCGGCGCGGCCGACGAATCGCGGGCGGCGACCTCGGGGCGGCACAGAAACACGGGGCCAGGGCAATGGCTGGCCAGTACTTGCAGGCGCCGGATCTGCTCGGGGCGAACCATCGGCAGCCAGGTCACGATGGCGCCGCACTTTTTCGATTTGACGAGCTGCTCAGTGGACCAGAGACGGTCGCGCGGCGCGTCGACGTCGGACCAGACGAGGTGGCGCTCATCGATGCAGTCGTGGCGCATGCCGGGGGCGTGAGGGTCCAGCGGCGGGCCCACCAGTGCGACGGCGCGACCGGCTCGTGTCAGCGCCGCGATGACCGGCGTCAGCAGGCGCAGTTCCACGACGGAGAACTGGGGGACCAGCACCTCGGTGACCGACCCGCAGGGCCAGCCGCCACCCGGCAGCACCGCGTCCAGGCCGGGGAAGCCGCTGGACAGCACCTCTGCCACCGGCCCACCCAGCTCGGTTCCCCGCCACAGCGCCGCCTCCACCTGCTGGGGCAGCGGTTCATGCGCCCCGGAGGGAGCGTTCTGGGTGGGAGATGGCAGGCTGGGAGGCGGGGACACCCCGTCCAGCCCGACGGCGACGGGCAACATGGCTCAACATAAAAGCTGTATGAATGTACAGTATATGCAAGCAGGTTCGCCGTCTAGTCGGACAGGACGCCGGGATGCGGGATAAGTTGGCTGTATCACCGAGCAGCCTCAGCGGCGATCATGCTGCTGGGCTGATAGCTCGCATCGGCTCAGAACAGATGCCAAACTGAACATGTCCGCATTGCCAACACCCCCCACCGCAGCCAGCGTTGCGATCGACGCGCAGAACGCTCTGATCGGCAAAGGCCACGACGTCGAGTTTTCCAGCGACGGCGCTTCGGGTGCTCTGATCCTCACCGTAGGAGCTCGGTCGGCAAGGATTCGAATGGTGGAGGGCGGCCGCATACTGGTGTCCATAGGCCCTGACGACCTTGCTCCCCTTGATCCTGTGGCGCTGCTCACTTGGTGGCTGACTCCCTCACAAGGCTCCTGATGTGCTATTCCGCCCAGATCCGCGCCGACTACCGGGACTACACGCGCATGTTCGGCGCCCAGCTCAGCATCAAGGACTTCGTGAAGGTCTTCTATGGCCGCCAGGACGCCAAGCTGAAGATCCCCAAGGCCATGGAAGCCGCCTTCGAGCGCGACGCGGTAACGCCTGAGGAGCTGGAGATCAAGCACCTCATCGAGACGTTCAAGGCGGACCGGGCGATGACGCTGGAGCAGGAGCTGTTCGCGCAACGCAAGCGCCTGGCCGATGCCGAGCGCACGCTGCAGACGAAGCAGACCAAGGCGGCGCTGGAGAGCCAGCGCATCGCCACGTCGAAGATTTCCAAGGCCCGGCTGGATCTGGATGACCTGCGCCGCACCGAGCTGCTGGACCGTGATTCACGCATCTTCCCGGGCGTCTACGCGCCCGTCATGGTCGTGCGCGACGGCCAACGCGTCGTTCTGCCCATGCGCTATCAGTGCAGGCCGGCCGGTAAGCCCGCCGACTACGACATCAAGTTCCCAGGTACCTACAACGCCCGTCGCGACAACCTGGAGGGGTTCTGGCGCGGGCAGTTCGGCTACACGCACGGCATCCTGCTGGTCGACACCTTCTACGAGAACGTCAAGCGGCACGACATGGAGCATCGGCAACTAGCGCCCGATGAGAAGCCCGAGAACGTGATCCTGCAATTCACGCCCAACCCGCCGGAGCTGATGTACATCGCCTGTCTGTGGTCTCACTGGACCCGAAGCGGTGAGCCAGACCTGCTGTCCTTCGCGGCCATCACCGACGAGCCGCCGCAGGAAGTCGCAGACGCCGGCCATGACCGCATGATCATCCGCATCAAGCCCGAACACGTGGATGCCTGGCTGAACCCGGACCCCAGCAACCTCAAAGCGCTCTACGACATCTTCGATGACCGCACGCCCGCGTTTTATGAGCACCGGCAGGCTGCGTAGCGCGATGGAAACCGCAACATGGTCATGCTGAACCAAGCCGCTGCAGGTCAGACAGGGTTAGGCGGCTTCGGCCAAGGCAACCTCGTGTGGCTGGACGACGGCAAGCGCGTGCGGCTGGACGACCGGGTCGACTTCTGGCCGGGTACGCAGGCTTGGCAGACCATCGAGGACGGGCCGGAAGGTCCCACCAGCGGCATCGGCATGACGAGCCTGCTGGCGTACCTCAAGCGCATGCGCGAGGTCGATGGGCAGCCGGTGACGCCACCGCGGCCACGCCCGTCCGACCGCGAGGTGATGTGCAACTACTGCGGCCGAGCCGCTGAGCTGCACGGCGGCTTGGCCGTGTACCCAGACCGCAAAGACCTGGAAGACCGGCAGTTCTGGGTGTGCTGGCCGTGCGATGCGTGGGTTGGTTGCAAGAGCGGCGGCGACGAACCATTCGGTGACTTGGCCAACGAGGAGCTCCGTGCCGTGCGGATCGCCGCGCACAAGGCCTTTGATCCGGTTTGGGGCCACGGGCTCATGACCAAGCGCGAGGCCTACGAATGGCTGTCAAAGACGCTGGGCATTCCGCGTCAGGAATGCCAGATCGGGCTGATGAAGCTCGAGGACTGCTCCAGAGTCAGCCAAGCTGTGTGGGAGAGATTCGCTAAGGTTGGCGAGTAGTCCGATTTAGCCACTGCATGCTGCAGGCCTAAAGCTTTGCCAGTCCGACCAGCTCTTTCAGGCTCATGTCGAGAGCGACAGCAATTCGCGCCGCCAGAACGAGTCCGATGTTTTGTAAGCCGCGCTCGATGCTGCTCATATACGAACGATCAATTTCAGCGGCATCTGCTAGCGCTTCTTGCGAAACACCAATTGCGAGCCGTCTCGCGCGAACAGCCTTACCAAACGCAACCAATGGAGGCGCGGATGCGTAACTGGGTGACGGGCGAGGCATGTCCCATCATTCGATTCCGACGTCAATGGCACCACGGATGATCGTCCACATTCGCGTGCAATGCGCTGCAATCGGTGATCGCGCGCGACGCGTGCTTCCAGACGCCTCTAGGACGTGACCTAGATCCGGGCATCCTTCATTAGCTCTTCCAAACTGGTGCCGAGCGCGCCAGCGATCTTGGAGGCGTGAAGCAGCCCAACGTTTTGAACGCCACGTTCCACGCTGCTCATGTAAGAGCGATCGATTTCCGCCATATCAGCAAGAGCCTCCTGCGACAAATCTGCCGATTCCCTTCGGGCTTGCACGGCAAGACCGAACGCCACCAGTACTGGTGAGTAGGCATGGCTGGGAGATTTGCGCGGCACGCCGCATGTTTGTGGCTTGACGTCAATAACACCACGGACGATCATCCACAAGACATGCGGACGATCGTCTGCATCTACCTACTGGCGGATGCAACCAGCAACCTACCTACGGTGAAATCGATGAACCTGAATTCCTTCGCCGTCGAGAGCCGACTCTGGCTCGAGCGGCCACTCTGCCGCCGATACGCGACTGTCGTCTTTTGCAGAGGCTGCATCCCTTGGAACAGCGCCGCCCCAGACTCGTCGCGGTCGATCTGGTGGGCGCTTGGAACGCTCAACGACGGAGGCTCGGAATTCCTCGGGGCCTGGAAAAGCGTCGACGAAAACGCCGGACTACCGCCCGATGTGTTCGGTCAGCTGCGCGAGCGTGGGGTGCTTTCGATGAGGTTCTGCATCGGGAACATCGGTGACACCGAGACGGCGTTCAGAGAGGCCCTCCGGCATGCAGCCGTCATGCCATCCATGCAGGAACTACTCGCCTCCGCGGACGCAATGGCCAGGCCTCGACACCGTGTCAAAGTCGCACAGATGCTGCGCGCGGTGGCTGAGTTAGAAGATTCGCAGGCAGCACGTGCGAAGTTCGGGGAGTTTCAAGGCTCGGAGCTGGGTGAAAGATACCCAGAAATTGTCCAACAATGGCGTGAGGCGCTGCCACGATTCGAATCTTTCTACGCGCTCGACGCACCACTGCGTGAGCTGGTTCGCTCTGCGGACCGGATGGCTGCGGACGTGAGTGAGTGTCTGAGGCGTGCGATCAAGCGCCATGGTCAGTTCACCGATTCCACGACAGCGCTCGGTTTCGTTGTCGCATGCCTCGACAAGGTCGAGCGTGGGCTGGACCGCGATCGGGCTGCGGCGCTTGCAAGTGGCCGCGCTCGCTTGGCCTTCCGCCGTGGCGCCGTTTCAGCGCCCGACGTCGCTGGCGTACTGACGCCGGCATGAAGGGCATTGCCATGCTTGCCGACTTGCCGGGTCTATTCTTGCGGGTCAAATCTGCGCTCATGAGGCGCGGTCAGTCCGAATGCGATGCGGAAGACATCTTGCATGACGCCTGGCTGCAATTCCAAACTACCCAGCAGAAGCAAGAAGTGAAAAGCCCGGAGGCCTTCGTGATGAAGGTAGCCTTGAACATGGCGATCGATGCTCACCGCATGTCATTGACGCGCGGGGAACAAGTACTGCCCGAGGATGAAGTCATCCTCGATGGCTCGCCCAGCGCTGAGGACGTCGTCCTGTCCCGCGAGCTGGCCGGCCGAGTGATTGCGTGCCTGGCCCAGATGAACGACAAGACCCGCGCCATTTTTTTGGCAAGCAAGCTGGATGGGATGAAGTACAACGAAATCGCAGCCAAGTTCGGCATGACCCGCAGTGGGGTCGAGTGGCACATCTCCAAGGCGGTGATGCAGCTTTCGGACTGGATGGAGGGCTGGTAGCCATGGAGCGGCCAGAGGCCGGCGCCGCGGACGGCGCGCAGCGCCGGCCCAAGCCGTCGCCAGCCGTCCGTGCTCAGGCGGCGGTTTGGGTGACCAAGTTGCACAGCGAGGACCGCTCGCCTGAGATGGAACGGGAGTTCCGGAGATGGCAGGCGCAGTCAGCCGAGCATCGGGAGGCGTTCGAGAAAACGACGGATGCCTGGGTTGCCGCAGGCAACATCAAATTTGCAGACGCCTACAAGGCCCTCGCAGCTCAGAACGTGAGGAGTCCGGGGGGGGTGTATGGCGGGGTTTCACGGTGGGCGGCCGGTGGCGTCGCAGCCGTTCTCCTCGCCGTCGGACTTTTCGCGGGTCAGCAGTGGTGGGAGCGGGGGCTGTACGACACAGCTGTGGGCGAGCAGCGCGTCGTGACGCTGGACGACGGATCCCGCATGCGACTGAACACCGATACCCGTGTCCGCGTGAGCTTCGATGAAAGCCAGCGCACGGTCACCGTCAAGAGCGGCGAAGCGATATTTGAGGTGTCGAAGGACCCGGCTCGTCCGTTCGTCGTTCGCGCGTCTGGCAGCGAGGTTGTTGCCGTCGGCACGGCGTTTGCGGTGCGGTACGGAACGATCACGAAGGGCAATTCGAATGAAGTGCTCGTCACGCTCATCGAAGGGCAGGTCAATGTCAGGCCCGCGGCGGAATCAGCCTCGGACGCCATAGCGCCGGCGAGGCTCATTGCGATGAAAGCGGGTGATCGACTGCGCCTGAGTCGTGAGGCGGGCAGCAAGGTCGCGTCCGCGCTGCAGGTCGACCGACCCAACGTGGAGGCGGTCACCGCATGGAAGCAGAGCGAGGTGGTGTTCGACGCCGCCACGCTACCCGAGGCAGTTGCCGAGATGAACCGCTACAGCCGAACGTCCATCGTGCTGGTGGACGATTTGGCCCGTACAAATATGCGCGTAAGCGGTCTCTATCACACCGGAGACAACGTCGGATTCGCCAATGCTGTCGCGCACTTGCACGGCCTGCGTCTGAAGAATGAAGCTGGACGGTTGACGCTCGAAAAAGCAGAGTAGGGCATGTCCTGGCCGCCAGGCCATCGACTGAAACGTCATCTTGTTGTGACCTCCAACAACAAGGACTTCAGATGAGACAAATCCCCCATCGCCGCAAACTCAGCGCGCGTGAAGCGCTGCAGATCAGCACGTGCATCTCCGCTTGCTTGGGCGCCGGTCTCAGCAGCGCGGCCGAGCCACCCCAGGCGATGCGATATGCGATCGAGCAGCCATCGCAAAGCGTGGCCGAGACCCTGCTTGCGATCGGTCGTCAGACCAACACGGCGGTGCTGTATGACCCGAGGACCGTGGCGGGCCGTGTTGCCAAGCCGGTCTCTGGGCGCCTGTCGCCGTTTGACGCCATCGGCACCGCGCTGCAGGGTACCGGCCTATCGGCGGAGGTGATGGCCAATGGCGCCGTGCTGGTGAAGGCAGCCACGCCGCCTGCAGCGGGGCGTCCAGCGTCATCTGCCAGTAGCGCAGCAGTGAGTCCAACCAGTGCGCGAACCGAGCCAGCAGAAGTGGCGACGAATCCCAGTACAGAAGCCATGGACGCGGCCCATAGCGCAGATTTTCGAGGCGAGAAACATCATGAAGAGTTGACCCGCGTCGAGATCACCGGGTCGCGATTGCGCCGTCTCGATGCTGAAGGCCCGGCGCCGGTGAACGTCTACACGCGAGATGACATCGCCAAGAGCGGCCAACCGAGCCTGCAGCGCTTCCTGGCTTCGCTGTCCGAGGTCTCGGCGTCCGCCGGCGAAGGTACCTTCAGCTCGATGCTGGGCCACGGCACCGTCCAGTTGCGTGGCATGCCGCAAGGCTCGACGCTGGTGCTCATCAATGGACGCAAGGTGCAGGGCGTGGGCTCTTCCACCGGGGCGGTGTTCAATCTGAATCTGATCCCCGTTGCGGCGATCGAGCGGGTCGAGGTGTTGCCACAGGGATCGTCAGCCGTGTACGGCGGCGACGCGCTGGCCGGTGTCGTCAACGTGATCCTGAAGAAATCGATCAACGGCCAGAGCCTTTCGGCCAGCGCGGGCAAGGGTCGCGGCATTGACGACAACAGCGTTTCAGTGGCGGTCGGAAGGCGTGACGACGACGGTCAGTTTCTGGTGATCGCGGGACGCAGCCACTCGTCGCCACTCACCATGCGCGAGCGTGAGTTCTTCCGGGACGTCGACTTCCGCCCCTTGGGCAGCATCGATTCACGGCGCGAGTACTGCACGCCAGGCACCGTGCGCAGCGTTTCTGGCAACCTGCCGGGTCTGAATTCGAATGTTGCCGGCATTCCGGCCAGCGCGGCTGGCCAGCCGTTGAGCATTTCGGATTTCCAGGCGACGGCCGGCTCGGCGAACCTGTGCAACCAGTACTTCACGGGCGTGGGCATGCCGCTGGTCTATGGCTACGAGACGGCGTCGCTCCATGTGCTGGGCGAGAGAAAGCTATTCGGTGACTGGACGGCCTTCACCGAGCTGACGCATGTCAGGGACCGCATGCAGGGAGCCGAGCGTGGCAGTGTGTTGTACGACGCGACCGTACCCGCCTCCAACGCATTCAACCCCTTCGGCGTCGCCGTCACGGTGTCGGCCGTTCTCGGCCCCGAGAACGGCCTTCAGGGGATCTCGCGACAGACCAACTTCACGCGCGCGTTGCTGGGCGTCAAAGGCGAACTCGGCGCAAGATGGGATGCCGAGTTGACGGTCTCCACGGCGAGTGACCGTGGCGGCTCGCAAACCTGGCTCGGCTCCATCAACGCGACGGCCATGGCCACAGCCCTCGCGTCGTCCAATCCGGCCACCGCGCTGAATCCCTTCACGACGGGACGAGCGGCGAGCAATAGTGTCCTGCGCCAGATCTGGTCTGATGCGCTCAGGCGCAGTGCAGGTCGCAAGGACCAAATCACGGCGCTTGCGCGAGGCGCTGTGCTCGATCTACCCGCTGGACCGGTCGAGACGGTCGTGGGCGTTGAAGCGGCCGAAGATTTTTTCGACGTGGTCACCAACTTGAACGAGACCCACGGCAAGCGCCGCAGCTATGCGGGATATGCGGAGGCGAGGGCGCCGCTGCTCCGCTCCGCGAACGAAGCTGGCGGTAGATGGGACCTGGTGGCGCTGACGGTGGCCGCGCGGCGCGACCACTACAGCGACTTCGGCTCGGCCAACACCTATCAAGGTGGGCTCGAACTGCGACCGGCGCGAAGCGTGCTCGTCCGGGCTTCCGTGGCAACCTCGTTCAAACCGCCGACGCTCACTCAGACGCACACCACCTCGACGTCCTCCAACGCTGCGGGGGTTGATCTGACGGATCCAGCGCGCGGCGGGGCATTGCTCACATCTGGCACGATCATCAGAGGGACCAACCCGTGGCTGAAACCAGAGCACGGGCAGTCGCGCAGCGTCGGCGCAGTGTGGGAGATCGAGGGCGGGCTGGGCACGCGTGTAGGCATCACGCAATGGCAGATGCGCATCCGGGACATGATTGGATTCCTCTCTCCCCAGGCGGTCTTGAACGCCGAGGCGCTGTTCCCGGACCTCGTGACGCGAGCGCCAAGCGTGAATGGTCAGCCCGGCATCGTGACAAGCGTTCGCTCGACCGAAGTCAACTTCGGTCGCCTGGACACCTCGGGCACGGACGTGGACCTGGCCTACGTATGGAAGACGGCGGTGGGAAAGGTGACGGCCTCGGGGCGGGCTACACACACGAGCCGGTATGACGTCCAGCTCGCTCCAGGCGCTGCGGTCGTGGACCGCCTGGGCCGGCGCTTCAGCGACTACTGGTCGCCACGTTGGAAGGGGCAAGTCGGGGTGGGCATCGACCATGGCACCTGGAACCTCGGTCTGAGCAGCCGCTACCTCGGGCGCTACCTGGACTCCGGCGCGAGCGACCGGCGTCTGGGCAACTTCTGGCTGCATGACCTGGCCGGCACGCTGGACCTGAAGAAGCTGTGGCCAGGTCTGCTGCCTGGTTTCAAGAACGCGTCCGTTGGCGTGAGCGTGGCCAACCTCGCCGACCGGCAGCCGCAGTATGCGCAGGGCGCGCCCTACTACGACCTCACGCAGGCGGACTGGCGTGGTCGCTACACCACCGTGCGCCTGACGCTGGACTGGTAGCACGCCGATAACACGTGCCGACCGATCTGGCGGCGCGTCATTCCTTCGAGATCCCCCTCAAGCTCTATCGAGCTCTTCCTGAGCTCTACCCGAGCTCGCCTTCACGCGACCCGCGCTTCAACCGCGGGGCGTTGGGTCGCGTCTTTTTTTGAAGTACGTGTCATGCGCATCTATCTACTCGCCACGCTTATTGCAGTGCTCGCGGCAGCCCTGTCGCCGGACACGGTCCATGGCTCGGTCGGCCCTACCGTCCGGGATGTCGTCGAGTTCAAGAGGATCACTCAGCCCACCGTTCTTGACGCCGAGGCCTTGAGCCGGCAGACGTCAGCGGACGGTACTCGGGCGTTCATCGTCACCCGCAAGGCCGACGTGGCGACGGACATCAATCGCTACGAGATCCTGATGCTGGATCTTGATCCGCGCCGTTTGGCTCAAGGCCGCCCGGCGCCTCCCGACGTTGTCTTCAAGCTTGATGCGGCGTTCGACAGCATTGGCGGCTATCCAGCGCTCGCGCAAGTCAAATGGGCTGGTGAACATACGCTCGTCTTTCGCGCGAAGGTCCACAACGAGGTCTTTCAGGTCTACAGCCTGGATCTGAGGACCCGCCAGGTGGCCCAGTTGAGCCACGCGTCGATGCCGATAGTCTCGTTTGCAGTGTCGCGGGACCTGAAGCGGCTGGTCTATGCCACGCGGGTCCCCAATCCGCCGATGAAGTCCGGCGAACACAGCATCGTCGTGGGCAACCAGTGGATCCGAGCTGCGCTGTATGGCCAGCAATTGCCGGCGCATCAATTGCCCAAATACAGCTTCTACATGGAAGACGTCGGCCCAACCAGCCAACCCAGGTCGTTGGGTGAACCCTTTCTGCAATCGAATGGCGGATTGCCCGTGGTCGACATCGCCCCGGACGGCCGTTGGGCGATTCTTCCGAAGTTCGAGGTCGAGCGCGTGCGGCACTGGAGCACGCAGTATCCGCTGCTGCATCAGGCTGCGCAGGTCTACGGTCCATCGCTGACACGGGACCCGTTGCGGTACTACAGTGGCCCGCTGGCCTTCGCAGCGCGGCGCATGGTGGCCTGGCGACTCGACGATGGACATGTGCAGGACATCCTGGATGCGCCGGACGATGCCCGCATCGGCGGAGGACAGACCCGTCATGACAGGGTGTGGAGTCCCGCCGGCGAGTCCGTGGTCTTAGCCGGCACGCATCTGCCACTGGTCGACAGCCAGGTGTCGACCGCCTCTCACGTCGTCGAGTACTGGCCGGACAGCGGCAAATGGGTCATCGTCGCCCGGTTGGCGGGGCGCATGAACGGGGCCAGCGCCGTCGGCGATCGCATCGAGGTCGATGACGACGGCAAGAAGCGACAGTTTCAACGTCTGGAACGCGGCGGGTGGAGCGAGGTCGATCCCGTTGCGGCGGTAGCCAAGGCGGGTTGGGCGCTGACCGTGGAGGAAAGCCTGAACCGGCCCGCAGACGTGGTTGCAAAGGGGCCTGCGGGACAGAACGTCCCGTTGACCAACCTCAATCCCCAATTCGACGCCAAGTCTTGGGGCTGGGCGTCGACCTTCGAATGGCAGGACGACCAGGGCAGGCCGTGGGAAGGCGGACTGCTCGTGCCGAGCGACGCGGTGGCGGGCAAGCGACTGCCGCTTGTCATTCAGGCCTACAACTACGACGCAGGCAACTTTTATCTGGACGGCCCGAATCCGGCGGGACTTGGCTTCACCAGCGCCTATCCGGGGCGCGCGCTCATGCGTGAGGGTGTGCTTGTGCTTGGGATGCGGTTTCGTCCGGCAAATGCTCCGGCGATTGTCAATTCGGGGGAGAACCCCGTCTTCAACGACGGGGTAAAGAGCGCAGTCCAGGCCTTGGTCAAGAAGGGACTTGTTGACCCCGCGCGCGTCGGGATCATCGGCTTCAGTGCCACGGGTGCAAAGGTGATGAACCTTGTCACCTTCACGGACCTGCCGGTGCGCGCCGCGACGATTGCTGATGGCGACGCGGACACACTGTTCTCCTACGCCATCACCTTCTCGTCATCGGATGTCACGTGGGGGTACAAGGAGAAGGTCAACGGTGGCCTGCCTGTCCGACCGGAGCTGGCCACCTGGATCGCTCGCGACCCCGCACTGAACACCGACTGCGTCAAGACGGCACTGCGCTTCGAAAGCTATGGCGCGCCGGTGACCAACTACTGGGATATCTATGCGCTCATGCGCAGGCAGTACAAGCCAGCGGAGCTGATCCTCATCCCGGAGGGTGCTCACATGCTGTCGACACCGAGCCATCGCATGATCTCTCTGCAGGGCAATGTGGATTGGTTCAAATTCTGGCTGCTGGGAGAGAAACGCATTGAGCCGCTCCTCGCGACTGAGACGAAGGCATCCTTGCGGACGAAGTACGAGGCGTGGGATCAGATGGCCGTCATGAAGGAGGCCGACGACAGGCGGCCGCGGTGTTCAAAGAAGATGGATGGTTGAGCACCGAATCAAGGCCGTGCGATCAAGGCCGCACGGCCGTTTCTACCCTGAACAGAAACTGTGGAAGAGAAACGAGCTGTCTTCCAGGGCTTCGCCGCCAGGGCGCCTTGTTGCAGTCTTGGCACCGCTCAGGTCCACGAAACGAGGTCGGTATTCGCGAAGCATGGCGTCGGTGGCAGGCAGTCCTCGGTTCGATGGTGGAGAACGTGCGTAGTCCGGTGGACGTGAGCATCCAGTTCATCACGACAAGTTTGCGATCCAGTGTTCCTGAGCACCGATGGCGGTCTCGCGTGAGCGGCACCTCTGCAGGGCGGTTGCTGCCGCTCACGCACCTCGGCGCCGCCGACCGGTCTGCGCCGAAGCGGTCATTCGTCAGAACGAATATTGGTGTCTGACGATTGCCCGCCGTGCGCAAGGGCAAGAAGCTTGTCGACCCCGACCGGCTCCTCCGCCAGCAGCGGCACCACTGCATATCGCTTGGCATGGCCGTGCGCCACGGCGTCGATGAACGGCAGCTCCTTCGCCGCCCGAGTGCGGAGCAACGGCGATTGCGTACTGGTCGCTGCCACACTGTTGTTGATCACCCAGGCCCACGGCTCGATGCTGGCGCGGCGCAAGTCGTTTTGAAGCCCGGCAGCCTCCTGCACCGGTGTGTTCTCCGCGAGCGTCACGATCAGCACCTTGGTGCGCTCTTGATCCTGGAGCTGCATCATCGGCGTCGTGAAATGAACCCCGGACCCCGACATCTGCCGGGCAATCTCACGGTGATATGCCCCGGTGGCGTCTAGCAGCAGCAGCGTGTGGCCGGTCGGCGCGGTGTCCATCACGACAAATTTACGCCCCGCCTCGCGAATGATCCGGGAGAAGGCCTGGAACACCGCAATCTCTTCGGTGCAGGGTGAACGCAGGTCCTCTTCAAGCAGCGCTCGCCCTTGTGCGTCCAGCCCCTTGCCCTTGCTGGCAAGGACTTCATTTCGGTAGCGCAGGGATTCCGCCTGCGGGTCGATGCGGCTTACGGTCAGGTGGTCCATCAGCCCGGACAGCGTCTCGGTCAAATGGGCTGCCGGGTCAGAGGTGGTGAGGTGAACACCGAGCCCGCGCCGCGCCAACTCAACCGCGATGGCAGCAGCCAAGGTCGTCTTGCCCACGCCACCCTTGCCCATCACCATGATGAGTCCGTGCCCAGGTTCGGCCAGCCCTTCCACCAACTGCGCCAAGCTCGGGGCGTCAAGCCTCTCGGTTGCTGGCGCCGTTGCGGAGGGCTGCGGTGCATCGTCGAAGAACTGGCGCAGCGCATCCAACCCCACCAGGTCGAACGCCTTCAAGGGCACCTGGTCGATGGGCAGCGGCCGCAGGATGTCCGGCATCGCCGCAAGGGCGGCTTGCTCCCGACGTACCACCGCCGCGGCCAGCTCGTCATGCTTGCCTTCGGCCGCAGGCATCACGCCGTTGACGACCAGGTGCTGCTGCGTCAGACCAATGCGCGCGAGTTCGTCATGGGTGCGTGCGACCTCCCGCAAGGTCGAGGCCTGCGCCCTCGCCACCAGCACGAGCCGCGTGCGCAGAGGGTCAGCCAAGGCATCAACCGCAGCTTTGTACTGAGCGCGTTGCTTGTCCAGACCTGCCAAGGGCCCCAGGCACGAGGCATCCCCCTTGCCCGCCTCCAGGAAGCTGTTCCACGCGCCGGGGAGCTGAAGCAGGCGGATCGTGTGACCGGTCGGCGCGGTGTCGAAGAGCACATGCTCGAACCGCCCCACAAGAGCCTCGTCCGTCAACAGGCCGGTGAACTCGTCGAAGGCGGCGATTTCAGTGGTGCAGGCGCCGGACAGTTGCTCCTCGATGCCCTTCACCACGTCGGCAGGCAGCACGCCCCGCACCGGTCTGACGATGCGGTCCCGGTAGCCTTGCGCCGCCGCCTGCGGGTCAATCTCCATGGCCCACAGGTTCGGCACGGCGGGCACCGCCGTGACCCGGTTGCCGATGCTGATGCTGAAGACCTGGCCGACGTTGGAAGCCGGATCGGTGCTGACCAACAGGACCCGTTTGCCCGCGTCAGCCAGCTTGACCGCCGTGGCGCAGGCCAGTGAGGTCTTGCCGACGCCGCCCTTGCCCGTGAAGAAGGCGAAGCGCGGCAACTGCTCGATGAAGTTCATGGCGTGCTCCGAGCGCTCAGCAGCACTTGCCGCCGCTGCAGCAACTGCCGGCGTTGGCGTTCGCGGAAGGTGTAGCGATCTTGAGCCATTGCCCCAGTTGTTGCCGGCTGGGGTAGCGACCTGCCAGCACGACCTCGCCATCCAGCAGCGTGATGGGCAAGGCCTCCTGGCCTGAGCGTTCCAGGAAGCCCCGCACCGCAGCGTTCTGGGCGAAGACCATGGGCTGTTGTGCAAGATTGAAGCGCTCCACCTGCGCTCCTTGGCTCTTGGCCCAGTCAATGTCAGCCGCCGCTTGCACCAGATTGGCGTCGACATCCTGGCCGCAGACGCCGCTGCTGCAGCAAAGGGCGGGGTCAAAAATCTGAATTGCAGACATGGCGGACTCCTCAGGTTGGGCTGTCACTGAATCGACACAAGTCTGGAGCACAGTGCGCCCCGCCGACTTGCGTTGCATCAACATTTCCAAGTTTATGAAATAATTTAACCGTGGAAGAGCAGCACGTCGTCCGTTCCCTCTCCGCCTTGGCGCAAACCCACAGGCTCAGGGTGTTTCGTCTACTCGTAGTGGCAGGCCAGCAAGGCATGACGCCTGGCGCACTCGCGGAGTCACTGGAGCTGCCTGCGGCGACGCTGTCCTTCCACCTGAAGGAACTGAGCAACGCAGGGCTGGTGACCCAAGAGCGGGTCAGTCGCAATGTGGTCTACCGCGCGTCGTTCGACAACATGAATGACTTGCTGACCTACCTCACCGAGAACTGCTGCCAAGGGGCTGAGTGCTCCGTCGATAGCGCGGCGACTACCTGTGCCTGCTAACGAAGAATGCCATGCTCGACAACACCTTCAACGTTCTTTTCATCTGCACCGGCAACTCCGCCCGCTCCATCATGGCCGAGGGCCTGATGAACAGCCTCGGTGACCGGCGCTTCAAGGCCTACTCGGCCGGCAGCCATCCCAACGGGGTCGTCAACGCGCTGGCCTTGCAGACCCTGGCCTCCCTTCACATCCCGACCGAGGGTTTCCGCAGCAAGAGCTGGGACGAGTTCGCGGTGCCCGACTCGCCCATCATGGACTTCGTGTTCACCGTCTGCGACTCGGCAGCGGGCGAGGTCTGCCCCGTGTGGCCTGGCCAACCGATGACGGCCCACTGGGGCGTGCCTGACCCCGGCCATGTCGAAGGCAGCGATGCAATGAAACAGCAGGCCTTCCTCGACGTGGCCATCATGCTCAAGCGCCGCATCGAGCTTTTGATGGCGCTGCCCTTGACCAAGCTGGAACCGCTGGCCATCCAGCGCGAAATCAAGCAGATCGGCACCCGCTGAGCACCTCATGACGACCAACGTTCTCATCCTCTGCACACACAATTCCGCGCGCAGCGTGCTGTCCGAGGGCATGCTCAACCACCTGGCTGCCAAGGCGGGCAAGGACGTACGCGCCTACAGCGCCGGCAGTGCGCCGAGCGGCCGCCTGAACCCCTTCGCGCTGGAAGCGCTCACACAGGCCGGCGTCGATGTCAGCGGCTACCGCAGCAAGAGCTGGGACGAGTTCACCACGCCCGACGCGCCGCCGCTGTCCATCGTCATCACGGTGTGCGACAGCGCGGCGGCCGAGCAATGCCCAGTGTTCTTCGGCGGCAACGGCCAGCCGGTGAAGGTGCACTGGGGCTACCCTGATCCGTCCAACGCCGAGGGTGGAGACGAAGGCAAGCGCCGGGCTTTCGAGCTGACGCGCCAGGCCATCGGCTACCGCATGCTGCAGTTGCTCGCACTGCCACTGGACACGATGAGCAAGGCCGAGCTGCAGCACGCCCTGGCCGACATTGCCAAGAGCTGACCCGATGAACCTCTCTCGCAAGCTCTTCGCTGAACTGCTAGGGACGGCCTTGCTGTTGGCCGTCGTCATCGGCTCCGGTGTGATGGCAGAACGCCTCTCGGGCGGCAACGTGGGCATTGCCCTGCTGGCCAACACGCTCGCCACCGTGGGCGGCCTCTACATCCTGATCGAGGTCTTTGGTCCGGTCAGCGGCGCTCACTTCAACCCCGCTGTCAGCGCCGTGATGGCCTGGCGCGGTGAACTGCCCGCGGGCGCCTTGCTGCCCTACATCGCGGCGCAGCTCATCGGCGCCATGCTGGGCGCCTGGCTGGCGCATGCGATGTTCGACATGACCATCCTGCAGTTCTCTACCAAGCTGCGTGCGGGCACCGGCCAGTGGATCGCCGAGGGCGTCGCCACCTTCGGCCTGCTGCTGGTCATCCTGCGCGCGCCCAGCACGCGCGTTGCAGCCATGGTGGCGGCGTACATCGGTTCGGCCTACTGGTTCACCGCCTCGACGTCTTTTGCCAACCCGGCAGCCGTCTTCGGTCGCCTGTTCAGTGACAGCTTTGCTGGCATTGCGCCCAGCAGTGCGCTGGGCTTCGTTGTCGCCGAGCTTGTCGGTGCGGCGGTGGCGGTCGGAATTCACCACTTGCTGGCAGCAGCACCGACGGCGGCAACGACGCCGGCAGCAACTGGAGAGGCCCGCCATGTCTGAGCCGCTGTTTCCGGATGCGACCTTCCCGGCGCTGCGCGCTGACCTGTTTGACGTACCGACGCAGGAGCGCCTGACGGTCCCCACGCTGTCCCAGCACCGGCCGCGCTTCCTGATGCTGTACGGCTCACTGCGTGAGCGCTCCTACAGCCGGCTGTTGACCTTCGAGGCCGCCCGACTGCTGGAGGCCATGGGCGCTGAGGTGCGCATCTTCAACCCCAGCGGCCTGCCGCTGCCCGACGATGCACCGGATACCCACCCCAAGGTGCAGGAGCTGCGCGATCTGGCCGCCTGGTCCGAGGGCATGGTCTGGACCTCGCCCGAGCGGCACGGTGCCATGACCGGCATCATGAAGGCGCAGATCGACTGGATTCCGCTGTCGTCCGGTGCGGTGAGGCCGACGCAGGGGAAAACGCTGGCCGTGATGCAGGTATCGGGCGGCTCGCAGTCCTTCAACGCGGTGAACCAGATGCGCGTGCTGGGCCGCTGGATGCGAATGCTGACCATCCCGAACCAGTCCTCGGTGGCCAAGGCCTTCGCCGAGTTCACGGAAGAGGGGCGCATGAAGCCATCGTCGTTCTACGACCGCGTCGTGGACGTCATGGAGGAGCTGTTCAAGTTCACTCTGCTGACCCGCGACCTGGGGCCCTACCTCGTGGACCGCTACAGCGAGCGCAAGGAGAGTGCCGAGGAGCTGTCCAAGCGAGTGAACCAGCGCACGATCTAGAGGCTCGTGGAGTACGTCAACCCTGTGGCACTGGGCTTCAGACGAGGCAGCGACCGGTTTGCTACTGGTTTGCGGCCATCGACGAGCCTTGGGCCTTTGGCTGCACCCAGCCTGTGACCGGCAGTGCAGCACTAGGCGCTGGACCGATTGATCAAGTCGCTGAACACGCTGCCCTGGGCAACACCTCCGGACAAGGTGCTCATCAGGCAGCGGATTCCGTGCTCTGAAGATGCTGGACCAGGTACTCAGGTCGCGTCGGAATATGCAGAGAACGTACGCGAAGATGGAAGTCTTCATCGCACCGATGCTGCCGTCCGGTCTCTTGACGCTTGCCGTCGAAGGATCTCATCAGGCGCCGTCGCATGCCCGTCGACCTGGCGTCGCCACATCTGCGCGTAGAGACCGCCGTATTCCATGAGGCTCCGATGGTTGCCGCGCTCCCGGATGACTCCCTGATCGAGGACTACGATCTCGTCTGCATCCATCACCGTGGACAGGCGGTGGGCGACGATGAGCGTCGTCGAACCAGCCTTGAGCTGCCTGACCGCCTGCATCACGTTGGATTCGGTCTCGCTGTCCAGCATCGACGTGGGTTCGTCCAGCAGAAAAACCATGCGCGCGCGCAGTGCCGCGCGAGCGATTGCCAGGCGCTGGCGCTCGCCACCCGATAGCTTTAGCCCTCGTTCGCCGACGAGCGTGTCGTAGCGATCAGGGAGCCCGTCGATCAGTTGCAGAAGCTGTGCGGCATCGGCGGCTCGAACGATGGCTTCCTGGCTCGCGCCGGAGATGCCCAGCGAAATGTTGGATGCGATTGACGCATGCAGCAGCCCGGTGTCCTGGGGAACGAACGACATTCGCGCCCGCAGATCGGCTAACGGCAGCGAGTCGATAGGAACGCCATCCAGAAGGATCCGACCCGCTTGAGGTGAATACAGCCTCAGCAGCATCCGGATCAGCGACGACTTTCCAGAGCCGCTCGGCCCCACGATCGCAGTCGTCCGCCCAGCCGCGATCTCAAGGTTCAGATCGCGGATGACCGGGCGGTCCGGTTCGTATCCGAAGGTGATGCCTTCGAATCGGATGGATGGTGCGCGGCGTGGCGTCTCGGACTTGCCGCTGGCGAGCAACCGCGGCGGTGGTTCGGGTGGTTCGTCCAGCACGTCGAGCAGGGGCGGCACGCAGCCCCAAGCGCGTGACATGTCCCTTGCGGCTGATCCGAGAACCTCCAGCGGTCGAATCATCTGCAGCAGGTAGACGCTGCTCAGCACGAGATCGCCGACGCTCAGGGATCCGCGCGCCACTCCGTTCGCCGTGACGGTGAGGCACGCAGCGAGCGATACCCCAAAGACAATCGTCGCCGCGACGGTCGTGCCGGCGTTCACCCGGTAATAGCTACGCCACCGGCCGATCAGCGCGCCCGCGGAGTCTTCAAGCGAATCCTGTACTGCGCCCTCAGCCCCGAAGCAGCGCAGCGTCTCGACGTTGTTGATGCCATCGGCAAGCTGCCCATGGACGGTCAAGCTCGCGTCGGTGACCAGTCGGGCATGGGGAATCAGGCGCATAGACCCCGTTGCGAAAACCACGACGTACAGAACCGCCGTGACGGCAAACACCAGCAACAGATCGGGTTGGCGTAGCCGCGCGAGGATCAGCGCCATCACCGTAAGCTCGAAGATCGTTGGCACGAAGCTGGTGAGGAGATGGCTCACGGTCAACTGGACCCCTACACGGCCGATCTCGAGACTGTGAAGCAGCTCCCCGCCGCGTCGACGCAGCAAGGTGGACAAGGGTAGGGAGAGCACATGTCGGAAGAACCGGCGCCGAATAGCAGCCGTCAGCCGTTGCTCAACCTCATTGGCGAGCATTGGCCTAATGTCGCTGACTAACCGACCGCCACTCAGGGCCGCGATGTAGATGGCGCCTGGCGTAAGGATGGCGCCGACCGTGGCAGCGTCGTCCACGTCAAGAGTTGCGGCATCCACGAGGTGTTTCAGTGCCAGCGGCGAGAGCGCCGCCAGCGCGCCGCCGACGACCACTAACGCCATCGTGGCAGCCATGTGGATGCAAAGCCGACGGTCTGTCACCTCCACCATCAACGCCAACAAACGGCGGAACGTACTGCGTGGCACTCTGCCGCTCGCTCAGTTGCTGCCGGCCCCAACGCTGCCGCAAACCTGACTAAGCCACGCTTCCATCGCGAAACACGCGTGGACTTCGGCGACGGACGCTCCGTTGGCGCTTGGCCTGCCGGACAGCGCGGCTTCGACGCTCGCGGGGTCCAGCAGCCCCTTGCGGACCAGCCAACCTTCCATCAGAACGCTCTTGACCAGCGGCAGACTTCGCTGCAAGACCGCGACAACATGGTCTTCCGTGCCTCCCTTTGAGCGACGGTTGGCAATCTCGGGCGGCATCCGATCTACGAAAGCGTGCCTCGCCAGCGCGCGACCTCGGCCGCCCCTTGTCAACGTGAACGTAGGCAATGCCAGGCAAAGCTCGATCAAAGGCTGGGACAGCAGCGGATGGACCAACTCGGGCGAAGTCTCTGGCGCAAAGGGGTTGTAGTAGTCGAGGGGGCCGACCACCATGCTGAGCTGGCACAGTTTTCCGATCGGCAGGTCGGCCGCGCCCAGAAGGCCTGGGTCAGCGAAGCGTTGTGGGTTGTCCAGCGCGTTGACGATGGCATCACGCTGCATCAGCGTGATGCTCTGCCCGATGCCCGCGAGCGGCTCTCGCTTCGCAAACCGGTCCTTGAAGGCAAGGCGCAGGGCATGCCAGAAGGAGACTCGGCCAAGGCGCGCAGCATCGAAAACGGCGCTTGGGAATGACCTGTCCAAGCCACGCAGTTGCAGGTAGTCGGCCGCTGTCCACGTGCAGCGGTATTCGAAGAAAAGTTGGTCACCACCGGCACCCGTGAACATGGCGGGTGCGCCCACGGCATCTGCTGTTTGCGCATCCATGCGATCCGATCCCATGCGGCCAAGGTGGTTGCTTGGCAATGGTGTGCGAGCAGGTTTGAGCACTTCATGTAAGTGAAAGTCATCGTCACGGTGGCGCTCCACGAGTCTGCAGCACGCTTGCGCTGCGGCGATGCGCGCGTACTCACGCTCGTCGGTGTCGGAGCCGGGCGAGTGGTAGTTGAGGCAGACGATGCCTGCCGTTGGCGGCGCCACGAAAAGACAGCCCAGCAGGATGGACGAGTCGACGCCGCCGGAGAGCCTTAGCACGATGTCGTCGTAGCAGGACATCCAGGAGCGCACGCACATCGTGGTGGTATGTTTCAGCATTCGCGCTGCCGTCAGGGGCTCTACATCTGCTGGAGCGCGCGCCACGTCCGCGGCGCTCCACAGCAAGCGCGATGAGCGCGGTGATTGCGTCATTGCTAAGAGCTCGCCCGCCAGCACCTGCGTGATTCCCTCCAGCGCCGTCTCTCGTGCGCAGAGCCGGCGGTATACGAGTGCTCCACAGACCGCGGCCCAGTTCACAGGCGGGGCCGGGATATGCAAGAGCCTCAGAACGTCTTCCAGCCACGAGAAGACGATAGAGACGTTCTCCATCTCCATGTGGAAGCAGGGCAGTGCGCCCGTAGGGTCGCGAAGAACGAGAGGCTCGCCCGTCTGCGGTATCAGGAACGCGATCCACCGCCCCCAGAACTCGCTGATGAGGCTGCGACCGTCTGAGTTGATGACGCGGGCGTCCTCTTCCCTCGAGATCTGAAGATCACGGTCTGCAACCGCCGGCACGCCCTCTCTGCGAAAGAGTCGCCCGAGCACAACACCGCAGCCTGACGGCAGACGGTACGCCTGATTGATGCCGCCGACGCAGCCTGTCACGTAGACGTGCAGCCGCTCGGAAGAAAAAACAAGCTGCCATTCGCCATCGCTGGCGGTCGCAGCCTGGAGCTTCGTTGCACAGGCCGTCTGGACCTCGCTTAAAGGGTTCCAGCTGAATGCGAGGTAGCGGAACATGCGGCCTAGACGACCAAGATTGGCTTGTAGCGCCGCACGGTCTCGTGCAGGTCGTTGAGAACCAGGTCGCCTTCTTGAACCCATGAATGCGCCGCAAATGGGCGGGTGCGGACGCCAATGACCCATTGTGGGTAGAGGTGCTCTGACGCCAGGAAGCGGATGAGCGTCAATGAGTCCCTTAGGCACTGCTCGTGCGCGGTTGACATCATCGGACGGGTTCTCAAGTACCAAGCTGCTGCGCTCTCCAGCCGATCTGGGCGTGCGGGCTCCGTGGCAGCCGGCGATGAGGCCCTTAGTCGGACGATGCGTTCGACGATCGCAGACAAGCGATGGCGCTTGAGCCAATGTCCGACGACGAGCGTGGCGCACGCAATTTGAGTGATGCGCCGCCACTGCATGCCGTCGCGGATGGACAGGTCGCCGGCAAAGAGACTCCGCGAGGGCTCGGCACTGCTCGACGCTATGGGTGGCGATGAAGAAACCGGACAGACCAGGCCCTGGCTGCCCATGGCGGTGAGCCACTGCTCGACCTTGGACTCGTTCGCGGCGAGGCATGCATCGCCTCCCGGTGCCGGCCAACCCGAGATCCGGCCAGAGAGCGCCGGAAGCAATGCGCCGCCGGCGCCGATGTATTTGTCACGATGAAGGTCGAGCAGGATCACCTGACCATCGACGTGGCACGCGCGCACATGATCGGCAAGCCGATAGTCCATTTGGAGCGCTGTTGTCTTGGACACGGTGATCCTGGTTGGCATGCGGCATCAGCTGCCCGCAGCCGCTTGCCCTGGGTCAGGGCCGGTAGTAGACGGTCTGGTTGTCTTCGAATTGGTCGCCCTTGTCCGTGCCCTTCGTTTCTTCCTTGGCGTCGCCCAGGTCGACGAACTCCAGTTGCGGTGCTTCGTTCATGACGTTCTCCTTGAATGGTTGAGGTCAGGATTGCCGTCAGCGAGATTGCCTCTGGCGAAACAAAGATAGGAGGAGTGGGTTCGTCGGCGCAATGGGTTATGCCGGTGAGTTGCAGCGTTCGGTCGTCGACTGGTCGATCGTGCTCAATGAGCGCATGGTGTCCTCGGACCATGGTTTTCTTTCCCGCTCCGCTCCGCTTGTTCGGCTTGAGTTCGTCTTCTGTGGCCGGTCGCATCGGCTCGCGTTGGACTGCACTGAGTTACTCCGTTGGTGGTCCCCGCACCAGATCTGATGCCGCTCGACCGTCAGGTAACTAATGCCAGGCGCATGTCAGTCAGGCAAAGCGAGACGGACGCATGCGAGACGTCGACCCGGAAAAACGTGGCGTCGCCAGAGGAGGCGACCGAACGTTTCGGCCGCTGGTGTGCGATTTCGACTATGGATTCCCGGCGCTCAAACGTCATAGAAGTATGGAGACCCAAGATCCCTCTCACGAAGTGCAGCTCGCCTGGCACATATGTTGGCAGGCCGCGAAGGGCCGAAGCCTGCTCGTCAATGTCTCGGTGGTCGAGATGATCCAGACCCGGATCAGAGCCGCTCACGCGCTCCTGGGACGGCAACTGCTGTACTACCTGTTGATGCCATCAGAGATCCATGTGCTCTCTGCACTGCCAGCCGGGGACAGCCCACAACTGCTGGCTCGCGAGATTGGGAGCCTTGTTTCCAGGTGGGTGCGCGAAGTCGACCACACGCGGGGACCGGTGTTCGCCGCACCGTACAGAGCCCACGCGGTGAAGTCCCCGGCGGAGTTGGCGCACGAGCTGCGCATGTTGGCTTGGCGTCCCGTTGCGATGGGGCTCTGTGCCAGGCCGTCGTACTACCTGAACTCGTCACTGCGAGCCACGGTGGGCATGAGCGCGCGTCACGGCTTCGAGCCGAAGCCACTGCTCAGCAGGTTCGACAGTGCGACCCTCGAGGCGAGACTGGCTATTCGCAAGGTGGTTCGCGGTCGGCCGCCCAAAGTTGAACTGAGGGAGTGGGAGTTGAACCACGGCTTGGCGCTCGCGACCGGGAGTATCGGGTCACAGTCTTTGGTCGCTCGCGAGGTTGCAGACGTAACGGCAACGCTCGTTGCTGCTGGCGGCGATGACGGTATCGATGGCGCCATCATCCTGTTGGAGCTGTGGGTCGCCCACAAGCTCAGGATCGCACCGGGACGGTGTCTTTGCACGCTGTCAGGCGCTGTAGGAGTTCGGGCGAGAGCGTTGGTCGCTGGGTTGGCAGTCCAGTCGAAGCTCTGCTCCGCGGCCGCGATGGCACGTAGATTCAAGCGCGCCAAGGCGACCCTTTGTGAGCAAATGGCTGCGTCACGTGCGAGGGCGGAGGACCGGCATCTGCTGGAGACCCCGGTCGCTGCAATCCTCAAGGAGGCGGCGAACCTTGGTCGAAGGCGGCAGCACGTCGCCTGCTAATGCAGCCCTGCGACGATGTGCCGGATGACCTGTGGCTGGAACCTATGACCAATTCAGATCTCGATGCTGACGATGGTCTGGGCTCTAGAAGGCGCCAGAGGGTGACGCCCCAAATCGCCGCAGAAGCGGCGGTCTGGGTTGTGATCCTTCACGGACCGGACAGGGACATTGCCATGGAAGAGAGGCTCAATGCGTGGCTCAAATCTTCTCCGGCGCATAAAGAGGCGTTCGAGAAGACCACCGACATCTGGCAGGCAATTCCAGGCACGAGAACTGCACAGGCATATGCTGCGGCGATAGAGGCGTCCAGGCGAAACGCTCTGCACCGTCGCAATCATGCTCGCCGGTGGGCAGCGCTGGGTCTGCTCGTTGGATGCGTTGCGGCAGTGATCCTCGCGCTCTCGGGCTGACCAGGCAACTAGGCTGAGTAGGGACTGGGGCCGAGTCTCTCGCGAGACGGCTGCCGTTGGCCGCCAAGCGGGCGCGCTGCAGCGTTGTGAGCTCCGGGATGTCGCCCAGCGCGATGACGTACGTGGCCTGAGGTGCTGCAGAGACCCGGGTGCTGAACGGGTTGTCCTCGCATTGCAGCGTTGCCCTGGAAAGCCCGACCGAACGCTGGCGCGCTGCCTAGCCAAGCACCCCTCTGAGGACAGTCCGTACAGCTCAGAAGCTGTAATTGAGATTTACAGCCTAGGGTACGTGAAGCCCAGTACTCGTCTGCCCCGTCAGATCGGCTGACGTCATGAAGCTGGAGACATGCCTGCGTCCCACTGCGGCTCTGTGGACGAAACGGTGCTTAGAGCGTGCGTCGGGAGGAGGTCGGCATTCGACCGTATGGCACACGCCGTGTCGATCCTGGCAGCCATTTGGTGCCTGTACGTCCCGCAGCGTGCCAGGGCAGCCCTTCTCCGGTATCCCCATGGGTATCCCCATGGAGCGAGAAAGAGTACGAATAAAGAAAAACGGGTTAGCGGCCTGAGCTGCTAACCCGTTGATTTCATTGGTAAAAAATGGTCGGGACGGCGGGATTCGAACTCGCGACCCCTTGCACCCCATGCAAGTGCGCTACCAGGCTGCGCTACGCCCCGACTGAGCCCATAAGTATAACGCAAGAATTCCGGTCCTCAGACATCATTCGCCGAAATCTGGATTTTTTCAGAGCAGGCCGGCCCGGATGGCCAGCAATTCGGCGCGGACCTGCGCCAGCGATTCGATGGGCGCACCGGCCAGTACCGGCAGCGTGATGGAGGCTTCGGTCGCCTTCAGCGGCTGGGCATGCATGACCGCCTGGCGCGCGGTTGGAGCATGGGCAAGCCCGGGGGGGACATCGAAATCGACGTCATCGTCCGGCGCGACGGCGTCGTCGCTGGCATCCATCGCCTGCACGGCCTCTTCGCGGAAGTTTTGCGCCGCCGCGGGCGGCAGGCCCTCGCTCAACTGGTTGCGCGCGCCGCTGATCGTGAAGCCCTGGTCGTAAAGCAGGTCACGGATGCGGCGGATCAGCAGCACCTCGTGATGCTGGTAGTAGCGCCTGTTGCCGCGCCGCTTCATGGGTTTGAGCTGGGTGAACTCCTGCTCCCAGTAGCGCAGCACGTAGGGCTTCACGCCGCACAGCTCGCTCACCTCACCGATGGTGAAGTAACGTTTGGCGGGGATGGCGGGAAGCGCCTTTTCCATTGCAAATCAACAAGTTCGCTAGGGGAGAGGGGACTCTACTCGAAGTCTTCGCCGGCCGGTGCATCACCTTGCACCTGCCCCTTGAGCTTGTGGGATGCGTGAAAGGTGACGACGTTGCGGGCCTTGATCGGAATGGACTCGCCGGTGCGCGGGTTGCGGCCCGGGCGTGGCGCCTTGCGGCGGATGTTGAAGTTGCCGAAGCCCGAGAGCTTCACGTCCTGGCCCTTGACCAGGCTGCCGTGCAAGATGTCGAAGAAGGCCTCGACCATGTCCTTGGACTCGCGCTTGTTCAGGCCCAGCTTGTCGAACAGCAGTTCGGCCAGTTCGGCCTTGGTCAGCGTGGGCGTTTCCAGGCTGCCGATGACGACCGCTGCGGCTTCCTTCTTGACGTCGTTCGCGTCCATGTTGTCGCTCCTCCTTGGTTCAGCCGCGCAGGCGGGCGCCGAGCTGACTGGTCGTCGCGGCGACGATGGCCGCCACGGCCGCGTCGATGCGCTCATCGGTCAGCGTGGCTTCGTCGTCCAGCAGCTCCAGGCGCACGGCCAGGCTGCGCTCATCGGCCTGCAGATCGGTCGTCACGCCGGCTGCGGGCTTGAAGACGTCGAACAGCTTGGCCGAGCGCAACAGCTTGCCGCCGGCCGCCTTGATGGCCGCCATCAGCGCGTCGTGGGAGATGCTGTCCTTCACGACCAGTGCCAGGTCGCGCTGCACGGCCTGCTGGCGAGGCAGCGGCTGGCCCTGCGGCAGCGTGCGGGTCAGCGCGGCGTCCAGGTCCAGCTCGAAGACGACCGGTGCGCCGCCCGTGATCTCGTAGGCCTGGCGCCAGCGCGGGTGCAGTTCACCGATCACGCCGATGACGCTGCCGCTCAGGCTCACGCGCGCACTGCGCCCCGGGTGCAGGGCCGGGTGCTCGGCGGCCTCGAACGTCAGCGTCTGCGGCGCGAACAGCGCCTCCAGGTCGCCCTTGACGTCGAAGAAATCGACGGCGCGGTCCTTCTGGCTCCATTGCTGCTGGTCCGCCGGCCCCCAGGCCAGGCCACCCAGGCGCAGCGGCTGGGCGATGCCGGCCACGCTCAGCGGGCCGTTGGCCACGGCGGCATCGCGCTTGAACACGCGGCCCAGCTCGAACACGCGCACGCGCGTCGCGCGGCGGGCCTGGTTGTGGCGCAGCACCTGCACTAGGCTGCCGATCAGGCTGGTGCGCATCACCGACAGCGGCGCGGCGATGGGGTTCAGCAGCTTGATCGGGTCGGTGACACCGGCCAGCTCGCGCTCCCAGCGTTCCTCGACGAAGCTGAAGTTGATGGTCTCGAAGTAGTCGCGCGCGGCGACCGCGCGGCGCAGCGCGTGCGTGGCCTGGCGCGACTCCGAGCGCGTGCGGCCCACGATGGGCGCCAGCGGCGCGGTGGAGGGCAGCGTGGGGTAGCCCAGCACGCGGATGACTTCCTCGATGAGGTCTTCCTCGATCTGGATGTCGAAGCGCCAGCTCGGCGGGGTTACCGTGATGACGCCGTCGGCCGCCGTGAACGGCAGGCCCAGGCGCGTGAACACGCCTTCGCATGCGGCTTGCGTCAGCGGCATGCCGATGACCTTGGCGGCGCGTGCGACGCGCAGCGTCACGGGCTTGGCCACCGGCACGTTGGGCGACTGGTCGTCCATCGGGCCGACCTTCGTCTCAGGCGTGCCACAGATGTCGAGGATGAGCTGCGTGATGCGCTCGATGTGCTCGACGGTCTGCGACGGGTCGACACCGCGCTCGAAGCGGTGGCCGGCGTCGGTGGAGAAGTTGTAGCGGCGCCCGCGCCCCATGACGGCCTCGGGCCACCAGAACGCGGCCTCGACGTAGACGTTCTGGGTGTCGTCGGACACGGCCGTGTGGTCGCCGCCCATGATGCCGGCAAGCGACTCGACCTCGCGCGCATCGGCGATGACGCCGACCTTCTCATCCACGGTGATGGTGTTGCCGTTCAAGAGCTTGAGCTGCTCGCCGCTCCGGCCCCAGCGCACGACCAGCTCCCCGCTGATCTTGTCCAGGTCGAAGATGTGCGACGGGCGGCCGTACTCGAACATCACGTAGTTGGAGATGTCCACCAGCGCCGTCACCGAGCGCTGGCCGCAGCGCTCCAGGCGCCGGACCATCCAGTCGGGCGTCTTGGCGGCAGTGTTGATGCCCTTGACGATGCGGCCCGAGAAGCGGCCGCAGAGGTCGGGAGCCTCGATGCGCACGGGCAGCTTGTGGTCGGTGGTCGGCTGGACGGCCGGGAGCGCGGCCTTCAGCAGCGGCGCGCCGGTCAGCGCGGCCACTTCGCGGGCGATGCCGAAGACGCTCAGGCCATGGCCCAGATTGGGCGTGAGCTTCAGCGTGAACAGCGTGTCGTCGAGGTTCAGGTGCTTGCGGATGTCGTCGCCGATGACGGCGTCCGCAGCCAGTTCCAGCAGGCCGCCATGGTCTTCGCTGAGCTTCAGTTCACGGGCCGAGCACAGCATGCCGAAGCTCTCGACGCCGCGCAGCTTGCCGACGCCGATCTTGAAGGGCTTGCCGTCTTCACCGGGCGGCAGCTCGGCGCCGACGGTGGCCAGCGGCACCTTGATGCCGACGCGGGCGTTGGGCGCGCCGCAGACGATCTGCAGCGGCTCGCCGTTGTTGAAGGCGGCGCCGGCGTTGACCTTGCACACGCGCAGCTTGTCGGCGTTGGGGTGTTGCTCGGCTTCGAGGATTTCGGCGATGACGATGCCGTGGAAGGGCGGCGCGACGGGGCGCAGCTCTTCGACCTCCATGCCGGACATGGTCAGCAGTTCGGCCAGCTTTTCGGTGGACAGCGGCGGATTGCAGAACTCGCGCAGCCAGGACTCGGGGAATTGCATAACGGTCTTATTACTTGAACTGCGAGAGGAAGCGGAGGTCGCCGTCGAAGAAAGCGCGCAGGTCGTTGACGCCATAGCGCAGCATGGCCAGCCGGTCGATGCCGGAACCGAAGGCGAAGCCGATGTAGCGCTCGGGGTCCAGGCCCATGTTGCGGATGACCTGCGGATGCACCTGGCCGGAGCCCGACACCTCCAGCCAGCGGCCCTTCAGCGGGCCGCTCTCGAACATGATGTCGATCTCGGCGCTGGGTTCGGTGAAGGGGAAGTAGCTGGGGCGGAAGCGCAGCTGCAGCTGGTCGGTCTCGAAGAAGGCGGTGATGAAGTTCAGGTAGACCGCCTTCAGGTCCTTGAACGAGATGTTCTCGCCCACCCACAAGCCTTCGACCTGGTGGAACATGGGCGAGTGCGTCGCGTCGCTGTCCACTCGGTAAGTGCGACCCGGCGCGATGACGCGGATCTCGGGCATGTGCTCCTGGCCGGCGTAGCGCTTGGCGTGCGCCTGCGCGTAGCGGATCTGCATCGGGCTGGTGTGCGGGCGCAGGTTCAGCCACGAGCCGTTCTCGTCCTTCATGTCGACGTAGAACGTGTCCTGCATGGAGCGGGCCGGGTGGTTCTCGGGGTTGTTCAGCGCCGAGAAGCTGTACCAGTCGGTCTCGATCTCGGGGCCGTCGGCCACGTCGAAGCCCATGGAGCCGAAGATGGCCTCGATGCGTTCCATCGCGCGCGTGATCGGGTGCAGGCCGCCGGTGCCGCGCTGGCGGCCGGGCAGGGTGACGTCCAGCGCCTCCGCCTTGAGCTGCTTCTCGAGCTCGGCGGCGGCCAGCGCGTCGCGGCGGGCGGTCAGGGCGGCCTCGATGGCCACCTTGGTCTGGTTGATCTCGGCGCCGCGGGTCTTCTTCTCCTCGATGCTGAGGGCCGAGAGGCCCTTCATCAGCTCGGTCACGCGGCCGGACTTGCCGAGGAAGCGGGCCTTGGCGTTTTCCAGCTCGGCGGGAGTGGGAGCGGCGGCGAAATCGGCCTGGGCCGCTTGCAGCAGTGCATCAAGATCGGTCATGCGGAAGTGCAAAGAAAAATGCAACCACAGAGGCACAGAGGCACGGAGACAACTTCTCCGGAAATCCTCTGTGACTCAGTGCCTCTGTGGTTGCATTTCTGAATGAAAAAGGGCCAACCCAAGCGGGCCGGCCCTCAAATGTTTGCGGGCCCCGGCGTACACCGGAGCGGATCGCAATCAGGCGAGCGCGGCCTTCACCTTGGCGAAGATGCTGGCAAAACCAGCCGGGTCGTTCACGGCCAGATCGGCGAGGACCTTGCGGTCGATCTCGATCTGGGCCTTCTTCAGACCCGCCACGAACTTGCTGTAGGACAGGCCCAGGCCACGCGAGGCGGCGTTGATACGGGCGATCCACAGCTGACGGAACACGCGCTTCTTGGTGCGGCGGTCACGGTAGGCGTATTGGCCCGCCTTCATCACCGCCTGTTTGGCGATGCGGAAAACGTTCTTACGACGACCGCGGAAGCCCTTGGCCAGGGCCAGGACCTTCTTGTGACGGGCGCGAGCGGTAACACCACGTTTGACGCGAGGCATATGTTTCTCCTTCTAGTCTTGGTGGATTACAGGCCGGCGAAAGGCAACATCTGAGCCATGTGGCCCATGTTGGTTTCGTGCACGTTCACAGCGCCGCGCAGCTGGCGCTTGTTCTTCGTGGTCTTCTTGGTCAGGATGTGGCGCTTGAACGCCTGACCGCGCTTGACGGTGCCACCCGGACGAACGCGAAAACGCTTCTTCGCGCTGCTCTTGGTCTTCATCTTGGGCATGTGAATGCTCCTTTTAAGTGTGTCCCTGGGGCGGTGACGAAAGAGCCCGTCACGCTTGTTGGCCTCAGGAGACTTGTGAACCCGCGGGCGACCAAACCCACGGATTGAACTCTGCCGGTCTCAGCGCTTAAGAATCAACGCTTCTTGGGCGCCAGGACCATGATCATCTGCCGACCTTCGAGCTTCGGCATGTTCTCGACCACTGCCACGTCGGCCAGTTCGTCGCGGATCCGCTCCAGCAGGCGCATGCCGATCTCCTGGTGCGTGATCTCGCGGCCCCGGTAGCGCAGCGTGACCTTGCCCTTGTCGCCGTCCTCGGCGATGAAACGGCGCAGATTGCGCATCTTGATCTGGTAGTCGCCCTCGTCCGTGCCCGGGCGGAACTTGACTTCCTTGATCTCGATGATCTTCTGCTTGGCCTTGGCTTCGGCGGCGCGCTTCTGTTCCTGGTACTTGAACTTGCCATAGTCCATCAGCCGGCAGACCGGCGGATTGGCGGTGGCGGAGATCTCGACCAGATCCACGTCCAGATCGCCCGCCATGCGCAGGGCTTCCTGGATGCTGACGATCCCGATGGGTTCATTCTCGGGACCGTTCAGACGGACTTCGGGAGCCATGATTTCGCGGTTCAGGCGGTGCTTGCGCTCCGGAATCGCGCGACGGTCGGCAAACGTAGCGATGGTGTCAACCTTTCAACAGGCCCCAAGGCGAAGGGCCTACAAAAAACAGAATCGCGCCCAGGTGACGGTTCAGACCTTGTTGGTGATGTCCGCGGAGATCCTGTCAAGGAAGTCCTGCAGGGGCATCACGCCCAGATCCTGGTTGCCACGGGCGCGGACCGCAACGCTGCCATTCGCCTTTTCCTTGTCACCCACGACGAGGATGTACGGCAGCTTTTGCATGGAATGCTGGCGGATTTTATAGGTGATCTTCTCGTTGCGCAAATCGGCCTGGGCCCTAAGCCCTTGTTTTTGCAGCGATTTCACTATTTCCGCGACGTAATCGGCCTGGGAATCGGTGATGTTGGCCACCAGCACCTGCGTCGGCGCCAGCCAGACGGGCAGGGCGCCGGCATGCTGCTCGATCAGGATGCCGATGAAGCGCTCCAGGCTGCCGACGATGGCGCGGTGCAGCATGACGGGGTGCTTGTGCTGGCCGTCCTCGTCGACGAACTCCGCGCCCAGACGGCCCGGCATCGAGAAGTCGACCTGCATCGTGCCGCATTGCCACTGGCGGCCCAACGCATCCTTCAGCGTGTACTCGATCTTGGGGCCGTAGAAGGCGCCGTCGCCCGGCGCGATCTCGAACTCCACGCCGGCCGCGCGCAGGCTTTCCATCAGCGCATGCTCGGCCTTGTCCCAGACCTCGTCGGAGCCGATGCGCGCCGCGGGGCGCGTCGCGACCTTGTAGATGATGTCCGTGAAGCCGAAGTCCTGGTAGACCTTCTGCAGCAGGGCCGTGTAGGCGATGCACTCGGGCAGGATCTGGTCTTCCGTGCAGAAGATGTGGCCGTCGTCCTGCGTGAAGCCGCGCACGCGCATGATGCCGTGCAGGCCGCCCGTGGGCTCGTTGCGGTGGCACTGGCCGAATTCGCCGAAGCGCAGCGGCAGGTCGCGGTAGCTCTTGACGCCGTGCTTGAAGATCAGGATGTGGCCGGGGCAGTTCATCGGCTTGAGCGCGTAGTCGCGCTTCTCCGACTCGGTCACGAACATGTTGTCGCGGTACTTGTCCCAGTGGCCCGTGGCCTCCCACAGCGTCTTGTCCAGCAGCTGCGGGCCCTTGACCTCCTGGTAGCCGTTGTCGCGGTAGACGCGGCGCATGTACTGCTCCACTTCCTGCCAGACCGTCCAGCCCTTGGGATGCCAGAACACCACGCCGGGGGCGTGCTCGTCGATGTGGAAGAGGTCCAGCTCCTTGCCGAGCTTGCGGTGGTCGCGCTTCTCGGCCTCCTCCAGCATCGTCAGGTATTTCTGCAGGTCGTCCTTGGTCGCCCAGGCCGTGCCGTAGACGCGCTGCAGCATCTCGTTGCGGTGGTCGCCGCGCCAGTAGGCGCCGGCCACCTTCATCAGCTTGAAGTGCTTGAGCTTGCCCGTGGACGGCACGTGCGGGCCGCGGCAGAGGTCCTCGAACCTGCCTTCGGCGTACAGCGACACGTCCTGGTCGGCCGGGATGCTCTCGATGATCTCGGCCTTGTAGGCCTCGCCCATGGCCTTGAAGTGGGCCACGGCCTCGTCGCGCGGCAGCACGCGGCGCTGGACCTTCTCGTCCTTCTTCGCCAGCTCGGTCATCTTGGCTTCGATGGCGGCCAGGTCCTCGGGCGTGAAGGGGCGCTTGTACGCAAAGTCGTAATAGAAGCCGTTCTCGATGACCGGGCCGATGGTGACCTGGGCGTCGGGATAGAGCTCCTTGACGGCATAGGCCAGCAGGTGGGCCGTCGAGTGGCGGATCATGTCCAGGCCGTCGGCGTCCTTGTCCGTGACGATGGCCAGTTGCACGTCGTGGTCTATGACGTGGGACAGGTCGACGAGCTTGCCGTCCACCTTGCCGCCCAGGGCGGCCTTGGCCAGGCCGGCGCCTATGCTGGCGGCGACATCGCCGACCGTCAGCGGCGCCGGGAATTCACGGCGCGAGCCGTCGGGGAGTTGAATCGAGATCATGGAGTGCTCCGTGCCCCTGGGTTGAACAGGGCAGAAATGAAAAAGCGCGGCCAGGTGCCGCGCTTTGTTCGTGCCCCGAGGTGCAGAAGGGGCGAGAAGACGTGACGTGCCGCGGCCGACTAGTTACCGGTGAAGGTGGTGGTCGTAGTTCGCGGTGTCATAACCAGGGTGCCTTTCTCGCTCTTGTGAGGGGAGGGAGCCATGATTCTAAAGCGGCAGCGCGGCGATGGAGTCGCGGCGGGCCAACGCGGCGAATTCATCGGCCAGGCGCTGGCTTTCGGCCACCGCGATGCGCCAGCGGCGGCGGCGCTCATCCGCGTCCAGCGCCATGAAGTCGTTGCGGTCGGGCAGCTTGGCGCCGGGCAGGGTGGCGATCCACTCGGGCGACGGGCACAGCAGCACGACGTTGTCGAGGAAGGCGGTGGCACGGTGGCGGTGCTTGAGCGCCTTGTCCAGCCAGCCCGGGACGATCCGGCGCTGGAAATGCGGGTAGAGCACCAGCGGCGAGTCCGAGGCCTGCAGCGCGCGGTAGTCCAGGTGCAGGTGGTAGTCGGTGATGCCGCCGTCCCAGTAGGCGCCGCGCGGCGCGCCGGGCAGGTCGTGCTGGGCCTGCAGCCAGAACGGGATGGAGCAGCTGGCCAGCAGCGCGGTGCGCAGGTTGGCGGGCGACAGATGCACCTCGCGGGTCGTGAAGTCGTCGAGCTTCAGCGGCAGGTGGTCGCGCGGGTCGGAGAACACGACGCGCTCCAGGAAGCGCCCCAGCAGCGGACGCGACAGCGCATTGGCCGCGAACGCGCCCAGATAGCCCAGCGGCGTGCGCAGCCGGCCCTCGCGGGCCAGCAGGCCCAGCCCCTTGTTCTGGCCGCGCGACGTGACGACATGCAGGCGCAGCCGTGGATGCGCCAGCACCTCGTTCTCGCGGCCCTGGAAGATCTCGCCCAGGATCTCGCCGAAGCGCCGGCTGACGCCCTCGGGCCGTGGCCGCTTCTCGCCCGGCAGCACGTCGTACTCCTGCGTCACATAGGCCTCGGCCATGGTGTCGAAGGCGGCGGCCACGTCGCGCCGGGCCAGCGCGGCCGTGGCCATGCGCCAGGCGCCGATGCTGGCGCCCACCAGGTGCACGGTCTGGCGGCTCTGCGGCAGCCAGTCGCCGAAGACGAAGCGGTCCAGGCCGTTGAGGATCAGCCCCTTGGGACCGCCGGCGGCGGCGGGTATCAGGCCCACGTCTTCGGCACGCAGGCCGCGCTCGGCCAGGCGCGCTCGGGCCGCGGGGCCGGCAAAAACTTGGAGAACTGCGGAAGTCATTGCCGCAGAAGATAGCCGAGGCCGGCCACGTCGCGTGACACGGACGGGACTGGCCTCATGCCCCGTCGCTGGCAGGCGCCGGGGCCTTTGGCAGCCGTCGCACAGGCCGCAGGGCCTGTGCTCGGTGCCACCTCAGAACTTGTGTTCCCAGTTCACCGACCACCAGGCCACGGGCTTGCGCTCGTTGAGGTTGTAGTCGGGCAGGCCGGTGATGGTCACGCGCGAGCCCTGGGTGGGCTGGAACTGGCCGCTGGTGGCCACGCGCAGGCTGTCCTTGGGGCTGAGCTGCAGCATCGCGAACGCATCGAAGGAGCGCGCCGGCAGCGAGGTCTGGCTCTGCAGCGCGGTCTGCTGCACGCTGAACTTCGGCGCGATCTGGCCGCTGAAGCCCACGCTCAGCGGCAGGCTCTTGAAGCGGTAGTCGGCACCGAAGTTGAACTGCCAGGGCTGCTGGCCTTCCAGGCGGTTGTCCGGGCCGGGGATGTCGGCGACATGGGAGCGGTACAGGTTCAGCGACGCGCGCAGGCTGAGCGCCGTGGTCGGCTCGAACAGGCCCGGGAACAGCTCGGCGGCACGGCCCTTGACCTCCAGCTCCAGGCCTTGCGTCGTCGCCTTGCTCAGGTTGATGGGCATGGCCACCCAGCGCGGCACGCCGTCCGCCCAGTAGGCGTTCTCCTTGGGCACCAGTACCAGCGCATTGCGGACCAGGCCGGTGATGCGGCGGTGGAACACGCCGACGGAGACCATGCCGCCGGCCGGCAGATAGCTCTCCCAGGCGATGTCCAGGCCGGTGGCCAGCTCGGGCTTCAAGCCGGGGTTGCCGATGCGGTCGGGCGTGGTCTCCGTGTTGGGGAGGGCGCCGGGGCCCCGGGCGGGGTAGTCGGTGTTGACCGTCGGGCGAGCGATGAGCTGCTGCACGTCGGCGGCCTTGTAGCTGCGCGTCAGGCTGGCGCGCACCAGGTCACGGCCCTTGGGGTCGGGCTTGAAGTTCAGGTGCAGCAGCGGCGTCGTGACCTTGCTGGTGTTGTTGAACTCGCTGCCCACGCCTTCGCTGACGGTCTTGATCTGCTCGTGGCGCACGCCGAAATAGGCGGACCACTGCTTGTTGATCTCCCACTCGTCCTGCGCATAGGCCGCGGTGCGCGTGATGGTGGCGTTGAAGGGCTGGCCCTCGATGCCGGGCAGCAGGTCGGCGCCGTTCTCCACCGTGCGGCGCAGCTCGTCGCGGGTGCGGCGTTCGACCTCGCCGCCGAAAGTGACCGTGTGATCTTCGCCTGCGTACTGGCTGTACTTGCCGGCCAGCGAGGTCTGGCGGTTGGTGTTGTCGCCGGTGGTCGTGCGCGTGACGGTCTGCACGCCGGCGGCATTGCGGCCGAGGAAGTCGTACTGGAAATCCGCGCCGCCGCTGCCGGTGCCGGCGCGCAGCTCGATGCGGCGGTCCTCGCCGAAGCGGTTGTTGTACTGGAGGTTGAGCCGGTTGGCCGCGAAGCTGCCGCGGTTGCGGCTGCTGTCCAACTGGCTGACCGGCAGCACGCTCGCCGGCGTCGAAGCGAGGATCTTGGTTTCGCTCTCACCTTCGTTGCGGAAGCGGTTGCGCAGGAAGAAGCCCTGCACGGTCAGCGTCTCGTCGTCGCCGAGCTTCCAGTTCAGGCGCGGCGAGATGTTGATGCCACGGCCGTAGGAATGGTCGAAGCCTTCCGACGCGAGGTGGGTGGCGCCGCTGTCGCGCAGGCGCTCGCTCTGGGTCTCGTTCCTCATGTCCCACTGGAAGACCGAGATCGGCAGCACCAGGCCGATGCCGCCGATGACGCGGTCGCCATAGGTGAAGCTGCCGCCGACGATGGGCTTCTCGTTCGCGTAGGACATACCCAGGCGCAAGTCCTTCTGCACCACGCGCGGCGCATCCTTGAGGATGATGTTCAGCGTGCCGGCGACGGCCTGGGCGGTCTGGTCGGCCGTGGGCGCCTTGCTGACCTCCAGGCGCTCGACCTGGGCCGGGTTGAGGTTGTCCAGGCTGAAGCCCGGGGGCGCCGGCTCGCCGTTGACCAGGATCTGCGTGTAGGCCCCGCCCAGGCCACGCATGCGCAGCTGGCCGCCGGAGACGTTGATGCCGGGCAGGCGCTTGAGCACGTCGCTGAGCTGGGTGTCGCCGTACTTGTCCAGCTCCTCGCGGCCGTAGAGCTGCTTGGCCACGGGCTGGCGGCGGCGCAGGTCGGTGTCGGTCTGCTGACGCGTCACGGAGACGCGCTCGAGCTGGTTGTTGTTGGCGGGCGGTGCCGTGGTGGTGGCGCGGTCGACCTCCTGCTGGGCCAGGACCAGGGCGGGGCAGAGCAGCAGCAGCGAGGCGAGGGCGGGGCTTTTCAAGAGGGACTCCGGGGTTTCAAGGCGGTGCGCACCATAGCGGCGGCACCGGACCTGGGCGGACGCGTTGCGACCAATTGCAGTTTCTGAGGCGTCAATCGACGCCTCGGGGGGCGGGCGGAGAGGGCAGCGAGGCTGGACGTCAACGCCTAGCCCCCGGGGTCAGCGCTTGAGCTTGGCGAAGGCCGCGGCCATCGCGCCGCCGGCCGCCGGCTGGGCGTCGCGTCCGCCCTGGCGCTCATGACGTGCGGCCGGCCGGAAGCTGTTGTCGGGCTTGGGGCCGCGCGGGGCCTGCGCGTCCAGCTTCATCGTCAGCGAGATGCGCTGGCGGGCCAGGTCCACCTCCAACACCTTGACCTTGACGATGTCGCCGGTCTTGACCACCTCGCGGGCGTCGCTGACGAACTTGTTGGACAGCTGGCTGACGTGGATCAGCCCGTCCTGGTGCACGCCCAGGTCCACGAAGGCGCCGAACTGCGCCACGTTGCTGACCGTGCCCTCCAGCAGCATGCCGGGCTGCAGGTCCTTGACGTCCTCGACACCGTCGTTGAAGCGGGCCACCTTGAAGTCCGGGCGCGGGTCGCGGCCGGGCTTCTCCAGCTCGGCCAGCACGTCCTTGACCGTGATGGCCCCGAACTTCTCATCCGCCAGCAGCTCGGGCTTGAGCGTGCGCAGCACCTCGCTGCGGCCAATGACCTCCTCGGCCGGACGCTGTAGCAGCTGCAGCGCCTTCTCGACCAGCGGATAGGTCTCGGGGTGGACGCCCGAGAAGTCCAGCGGGTTGTCGCCGCCGCGTATGCGCAGGAAGCCGGCCGACTGCTCGAAGGTCTTGGGGCCCAGGCCCGTGACCTCCAGCAGCTGCTGGCGGTTCCTGAAGGCGCCGTGGGCATCGCGCCAGCGCACGATGCTGGCGGCCACCGAGGCCGACAGGCCGGAAACCCTGGCCAGCAGCGCCGATGAGGCCGTGTTCAGGTCCACGCCCACCTTGTTCACGCAGTCCTCGACGACGGCGTCCAGCGCGCGCGCCATCTCGCTCTGGTTGACGTCGTGCTGGTACTGGCCCACGCCTATGCTCTTGGGGTCGATCTTGACCAGCTCGGCCAGCGGGTCCTGCAACCGGCGCGCGATGGAGACGGCGCCGCGCAGGCTGACGTCCAGGTCGGGCAGTTCCTTGGAGGCGAACTCGCTGGCCGAGTAGACCGAGGCGCCGGCCTCGCTCACCACCACGCGCTCGATCTTCACGTTCGCATCCAGCGCCTGCAGCTTCTTGATCAGCTCGCCGGCGAGCTTGTCGGTCTCGCGGCTGGCCGTGCCGTTGCCGATGGCGATCAGGTTCACGCCATGCGTGGCGCACAGCCGGGCCAGCGTGTGCAGCGAGCCGTCCCAGTCGCGCCTGGGCTCGTGCGGGTAGACGGTGGCCGTGTCCAGCACGCGGCCGGTGTCGGAGACCACGGCCACCTTCACGCCGGTGCGTATACCCGGGTCCAGGCCCATGACGACGCGCTTGCCGGCGGGGGCGGCCAGCAGCAGGTCGCGCAGGTTCTCGGCGAACACCTTGATCGCGGTGGCCTCGGCCGACTCCCGCAGACGCGCAAACAGATCGCGCTCCAGGCTCAGGGAGAGCTTGACCTTCCAGGTCCAGGCAATGGTCTTGCGGATCAGCTCGTCGCCCGGGCGGTTGGCATGGCGCCAGCCCAGGTGCGATGCGATGCGGCCTTCCGCCAGGCCGGGCTTGCCGGCCACGGGCTCTTCATCGAGCACCAGCTTGGCGTCCAGCAGCTCCTGCGTGCGGCCGCGGAACACGGCCAGCGCGCGGTGCGAGGGCACGGTCTTGATGGGCTCGGCGTAGTCGAAGTAGTCGCGGAACTTGGCGTTGTCGGGCGTGTCGGGGTTCTTGCCGTCCATGATCTTGGACTGGAACAGGCCCTGGTCCCACAGCCACTCGCGCAGCTTGCCCACCAGCACGGCGTCCTCGGCCCAGCGTTCGGACAGCAGGTCGCGCACGCCGTCCAGCACGGCGAAGGCATCGGCAAAGCCGGCCTCGGCGTTGACGAACTTGGCCGCCTCGTCCATGGGCGCCAGCGTCGGGTCGGCGAACAGCTGGTCGGCCAGCGGCTCCAGGCCGGCTTCGCGGGCGATCATGCCCTTGGTGCGGCGTTTGGGCTTGTAGGGCAGGTAGAGGTCTTCCAGCTCCTGCTTGGTCGGCGCGGCGCGGACGGCGGCCTCCAGCTCGGGCGTCAGCTTGCCCTGCTCGGCGATGCTCTTGAGCACCGCCTCGCGGCGCTCGGCCAGTTCGCGCAGGTAGGCCAGGCGCGCGTCCAGCTCGCGCAGCTGGATGTCGTCCAGGCCGTCGGTGGCCTCCTTGCGGTAGCGGGCGATGAAGGGCACGGTGGCGCCGCCGTCCAGCAGTTCGACGGCGGCCTGCACCTGGGCGGGCCGCACCTTCAACTCGGCGGCAATCTGGGAAACGATCAAATGGTCCAAAACAAGCCCTCGGGCTGGCAGTCAGCGCGGCAAAAAACGCGCGATTTTGCCAGGGCCTAGCGCCCCGGGGTGGCGGCGCGCCAGCGCTCCTGGATGGCCCTGGCCGTGCCGTTGGCGGTGATGATCTTCATGCCCTCGTCGAAGGCGGCCAGCGCGGCGCGCGCGTCGGGGTGCTGGCGCGAGAAGGCCGTGTAGATGCCGAAATAGCTCAGCGCGCCCACCACCTGGAATCGGCCCGCCAGCTCCGGCCGGCGCTGCAGCAGCAGCCGGGTGTTGGCCTCGGGCGCCAGCGTGTAGCGGGCCCGGCCGCGCAGCAGCAGCTGGAAGTTGTTCTCGTCGTGGCTGGTGACGACGCGATGGATGCGCGTGTTGGCGTCGAACTCGCTGCCGTATTCGTAGCCGCGCGTGATGGCCACGGACTGGCCTTCCAGGTCGCGCACCTGCAGCGGCGACTCCGGTTGCGGGTCGTCGGCCCGGGCATAGATCAGAAAGCGCTCGTTGAACATCGGCCGGGCCGGCCAGAGGTAATCGTTCTCGATCAGCGCGGTGCGCGTCGTGTTGAAGCAGGCCAGCAGCAGGCCGGCGCGGGTGCTGGCCATGCAGCGGGCATAGGGCAGCGGCTCGAACTGCACGGCGATGCCCAGGGCGGCGAAGGCCGCAGTGACCAGGTCCACCGTCATGCCCTGGGCGCGGCCGTCGCGCTCGCCGGAGTAGGGCAGCCAGTCGTTCTCGGCGCCGATGACGACGCGTGCCGGGCGCGGCGCAGGCTGGGCCGTCGCGGCGGCGGCCAGCGGGGCCAGGGCTTGTGAGAGCAGCAGATCGCGCCGACGCATGACGATGGGGTGGGGATGGCAGCGGGGCGCCAGTCTAGGGGCAGCCGGGCCGCGCCCGCGGGGTCAGGTGGTGCGCAGCCAACGCGCCAGGCCCAGCGCCGCGGCCCGGCCGCTGGCGAAGCTGGCCGTCAGCAGATAGCCGCCGGTGGGCGCCTCCCAGTCCAGCATCTCGCCGGCGACGAAGACGCCCGGCAGCGCGGCCAGCATCAAGTCCCCGGTCAGCGCCTCGAAGCGCACGCCGCCGGCCGTGCTGATGGCCTCGGCGACGGGACGGGGCGCGTGCAGCCGCAGCGGCAGATGCTTGAGCGCGGCGGCGAGCTGCGCCGGGTCCAGCATCTGCTCGCGCGTCAGCAGCTCGTGCAGCAGGCCCAGCTTGAGCGGCCCCAGGTTCAGGCGGCTCTTCAGGTGCGAGGACAGCGAACGGCTGCCGCGCGGATGGCGCACCTCGGCGAGCACGCGCTCGGGCGTCAGCTGGGGCAGCAGGTCCAGATGCAGCAGCGCCTGGCCATCGCGCGCGATGTGGTCGCGCAGCACGGCGCTGGCGGCGTAGACCAGCGAGCCCTCGATGCCGCTGGCCGTGATGACGAACTCGCCGGGGCGGCTGGCGAAGCCGTCGGTGGCCAGCGCCACCGGCTTGACCGGCTGGCCGGCGAACTCGGCGGCGAAGCGCTCGCTCCAGCCTGGGCCGCCCGGATGCGCGGCGGTGGCGCCGACGTCGAAGCCGCAGTTGGCGGGCCGCAGCGGCGCCACGTCCACGCCGCGCGCGGCCAGCCAGGTCGCCCAGGCGCCGTCGGAGCCCAGCTGCGGCCAGGAAGCGCCGCCCAGCGCCAGCAGCGTGGCGCGCGGCGTCACCAGGCGCTCGCCGTCGGGCGTGTCGAAGCGCAGCGCGCCGTCGTCGGCCCAGCCCGTCCAGCGATGGCGCATTGCGAACCTGACGCCCGCCGCGCGCAGCCGCTGCAGCCAGGCGCGCAGCAGCGGCGCGGCCTTCAAGTCCTTGGGGAAGACACGGCCCGAGGTGCCGACGAAGGTGTCGACGCCCAGGTCAGCGGCCCAGGCGCGCAGCGCGTCGGCATCGAAGGCCTGCAGCAGCGGCGCGATCTGGGCGGCGCGCGCGCCGAAGCGGCCCACGAAGGGTTCGAGGGGCTCGGAATGCGTCAGGTTGAGGCCGCCCTTGCCGGCCAGCAGGAACTTGCGGCCGACGCTGGGCTTGGCGTCGTAGACGGTGACGGCATGGCCGGCCGCGGCCAGCACCTCGGCGGCCATCAGGCCGGCCGGGCCGCCGCCGATGACGGCGATGGAAATCGGGGAACTCATGCCCCGATTGTCCCTGCGGGCTTACGCGGCGCGCAGCTTGGCCCTCAGCGCGGCGCCGATCTCGGGCTTGTCGATGAAGGGATCGGTGGGGTTGCGCAGCAGCATGACGTCCTCCAGACGCGTCTGCACGCCGGCCAGGGCCTGCGGGTGGCTGAAGATGTAGAACCTGTTGTGGTCGATGGCGTCGAACACCATGGCGGCCACGTCGGCCGCCGTCAGCTTGCCGGAGGACACGGCCTTGTCGGTCTGCGCCTGCGAGATCAGCTGGCTCTTGGTGGGCCTGGCCATGGGCATGTCGGCCGGGCGGTTGCGGTGGCTCTGGCTGATGCCGGTGGGCACGAAGAAGGGACAAAGCACCGAGGCGTGCACCTGGTCGGTGACCAGGGACAGGTCCTGGTACAGCGTCTCCGACAACGACACGACGGCGTGCTTGGACACGTTGTAGACGCCCATGTTGGGCGGGTTCAGCATGCCGGCCATCGAGGCGGTGTTGACGATATGGCCCGAATAGCCCGGGTCGGCCTGGGCGGCGGCCAGCATCATGGGCGTGAACAGGCGCACGCCGTGCACGACGCCCATCAGGTTGACGCCGAGCACCCATTCCCAGTCGCTGAGGGCGTTCTCCCAGATCAGGCCGCCGGAGCCGACGCCGGCGTTGTTGAAGACGAAGTGGGGCGCGCCGAAGCGCTGCTGCACGGCGTCGGCCAGCGCCTGCATCTGATCGGCCTTGGCCACGTCTACGACGCGGGCCAGCACCTCGACATCCTTGAACTCGGCTGCGGCCTGCTCCAGCGCATCGGCCTGCACGTCGACGAGGACGAGGTTCATGCCGCGGCGGGCGGCGAGGCGGGCGGTCTCCAGGCCGAAGCCGGAGCCGGCGCCGGTGATCACGGCGGTCTTGTTCATGCGGTCTCCTTGCGCATCTCCTGATGGGCGATGCCGTCTTCCATGTAGGGCGCGCCGACGGGGACGAAGCCGAAGCCGGCGTAGAAGCGCTCCAGGTGGGCCTGGGCGTGCAGCGTGATCGCGTGCCCGGGCCAGAGCTGGGCGCAGCGCGCGAGGGCCTCGGTCATCAGCGCGCGGCCCGTGCCGCCGCCGCGCGCGGCCGGCGCGGTGACGACGCGGCCGATGAGCGCGTCGGCCGCCTTGACGCCGGGCGGGATCAGCCGCGCATAGGCCTGCAGCCGGCCGTCATCGTCGCAGCCCAGCAGATGCCAGGTCTGCCGGTCCAGGCCGTCGATGTCGAGGAAGACGCAGTGCTGCTCGACGACGAAGACCGCCGAGCGCAGCGCCAGCAGGTCGTAGAGCTGCCCGACGCCCAGCCCGTCGAACGGCACGCAGGCCCAGTGCATCAGATCAGCTTGACCAGTTGCTTGCCGAAGTTCTTGCCCTTGAGCAGGCCCATGAAGGCTTCGGGCGCCGCGGCCAGGCCCTGGGCGATGCTCTCGCGGTACTTGAGCTTGCCGGTGGCCACCAGGCCGCCCAGCTCCTTCAGCGCCTCGGGCCAGACCTCCATGTGCTCGGAGACGATGAAGCCCTGGACCTTCATGCGGTTGGTCAGGATGAGCTGCGGGTAGGTCAGCGGGATGGGCTCGCCGTTGTAGCCGGAAATCATGCCGCACATGGCCACGCGGCTGAAGGCGTTGGCGCGCAGCAGCACGGCGTCCAGGATCATGCCGCCCACGTTCTCGAAGTAGCCATCGATGCCGTTCGGGCAGGCGGCCTTCAGCGCCGCGGACAGCGATTTCAGGTCGGCGTGCTGCTTGTAGTCGATGCAGGCGTCGAAGCCCAGTTCCTCGACCACGTAGCGGCATTTGTCGGCGCCGCCGGCGATGCCCACCGCACGGGCGCCACGCGCCTTGGCGAGCTGGCCCACGGCCGAGCCCACCGCACCGCTGGCGGCGCTGACGACCACGGTCTCGCCGGCCTGGGGATTGATGATCTTCACGAGGCCGTACCAGGCCGTCACGCCCGGCATGCCGACGGCGCCCAGGTAGGCCGACAGCGGGATGTGCGTCGTGTCCACCTTGCTCAGCACGCCGCGCTGCGTGGCGTCCACGGTCTGGTACTCCTGCCAGCCGCCCATGCCCACCACCTTGTCGCCGACCGCGAAGCCGGCGTTGCGGGATTCCACGACCTCGCCCACCGTGCCGCCGATCATGACCTCGTCCAGCGGCTGGGCCGCCGCGTAGCTCTTGCCCTCGTTCATGCGGCCGCGCATGTAGGGGTCCAGGCTGAGGAAATGGTTGCGCACGCGCACCTGGCCGTCGGTCAGCGGCGCGAGCGGGGTCTCGACGAGGCGGAAGTTCTCGGGGCTGACCTCGCCCTGGGGGCGGGAGGCGAGCAGGATCTGGTGGTTGAGGGTGCTCATGGCAGGGACTGCAGTGGCTGCAAGTTGGCTGGCTGGCATTGAATCATCCGCCATCCGGCCCGCGCGTCCCAGGGGTGACAGGGCCGCTACCATCGCCAGCCGTCGGGCGGGCGCTGCCTGCTCCACAGGGAGGATGCATGAGAACAGGATGGAGGCCCTGGCTGCTGGGCCTGGTGCTGGGCTGGGGCGCGGCCGTGCAGGCCGCAGGGCCGCTGGATGCCCCTGCCCGGGCGGGGGCCGTGAAGATGCTCGCCAACTGGGCCGAGCGGGACTTCCAGGTGCCGGCCGATCTGACCCTGGATGCGGCCTTGCGCACGCGGCTGGAAGCGCTGGCGTCGCAGCATCGGGAGCGTCTGGCGGCGCTGGCCGCGGCCTGGATAGACGAGGAGCTGCCGAGGGTCGACCTGGTGGCGAATCCCTTGCAGCTGGGCCGCCATGTGCTGGCCCGCTACGTCAACGAGTCGGTGATCTGGCAGCTCGATTCCACCGGTGAGGCCTATGACCGCTTGATGCTGCGCGACGTGGCCGATGCGGGCAGCTGCGCGTCCCGCGCCGGGCGGCAGCCCTTCGGCGTTTTTGCCGCGGCCTTGCAGAAGATGGCGCCGGCCGAGCGCGAGCTGGCGCTGGCGGCCCAGCAGCAGATGCTGGCGCGCTGGGGGCAGCCGCGCGCCATTCCCGAGCGGCCTTCGCCGTCGTTGATCGTGCAGGGGCAGGACGCGATGGCGAGGCTGCGCGCGGGCGGCGGCGCCGCGACCGAGCCCCCCGTCCCGCCCGTGCTGGCCTACCACCTGCTGGCGGTACCGCAGCGGGCGATGGATGCCCATGCACGTTGCGCGCTGGTGCGCTGGACCCTGTCTCGCGAGGCCCAGGGCCCGGCCGATGCGGCCAGCCGGATGACGCTGGCCCGCTATGCGCTGCTGGCGGACGCGGCGGTGGTGCTCAGGCAGCGCGGGTTGCCGGAGCTGGACGAGGAGGGTTTTCCGCGGATCGCGTCCGCGTTCGACGTCGTGGGCGACGTGACCGCCGTCGGCCGGGCGCGGCCCACGGGGTCGGGGCTGGACGAGGTGCGCATCGAGAACCGCCAGGTCAGCCTGCCCGGCGTGCGCGGGGTGCGGGCCGTGGGCTTCGAGACCGTGTTCGACGAGGCCACGCTGCAGCGCGCGGCCAAGACGCCGACCCGGCCGGGCCAGGGCGAATGGACCGAACTTCCCTTCACCTGGACACTCAAATGAAGACGTGGATGTGGCGGGCCCTGGGGACCTTGTTGCTGGCGGGGGCCGTCGCACCGGCCCAGGCCCAGACCTTGACCGAGGACGCGGCCAAGGACGCGCTTGCCGCGCGCGCCGAGCGGGCGCTGTGGTGGGGCGATTTCGACGGGCTGGAACAGCTCTACGACGAAGCCAGGCAGCGACCCGAGGGCGAGCGCAACCCCTGGAACGGCCGCCCTGCCGTGCAGTCGGTGCGTTCGGGCCTGGCGGCCGTCTTCAAGTATCGCGGCCTGAACGGCGCCTACTTCCGCGAGCTGGAGAAGCTGACCGAGCAGTGGTCGCGCGCGCGGCCCGACAGCGTGCTGGCCCAGCTGGTCTACGCCCGGACCCTGTACGCCCATGCCTGGCATGTGCGGGGCAGCGGCTACTGGCAGAGCGTGCCCGCGCCGGCCAAGAAGGAGTTCGTGCGGCTGATCGAGAAGGCCGAGAAACACCTCACCGACCGCGCCGAGCTGCTCAAGGCAGACACTTCCACCCATGTCTACCTGCTGCTGATCGGCGGCTCCGCGGGCTGGAGCTTCGCGCAGATGGAGGCCGTGGCCGAGGACTCGTTGCGGCGCTCGCCGGCCGACGAGGATGTGTTGTACGAAGACCTGCTCACGCAGCTGCTGCCCAAGTGGGGCGGCAGCTGGCCCGAGCTGCAGCGTTACATGGAGAAGATCGATGCGCGCACGGGCGCGCGCCGCAGCCACGAGACCTATGCCTTGCTGTGGTCCAAGGTGGCCGACGAATTCAACGGCAGCATCTTCCAGGATCTGCGTGCCGACTGGCCGCGCGTCAAGCAGGGCATGGAGAGCCTGGCCGGCAAGTTCAGGAATCCGTTCTACGCGAACCGGCTGGCCTACCTGGCCTGCGCGGCGCGCGCGCTGCCCGCGGCAAGGGCGGCGCTGGCCGAGCTGGGTGAGCGGGCCGATGCCGCGCACTGGGCCGGCGGCGGCACCGCCGGCAGGCAGAACTACGAGGCCTGCCTGCGCTGGATCGGCGAGGCGCGCTGAGCGCCGCCGCTCAGGCCGCCGTCTTGAGCGGGAAGTTGGTGCAGCCCAGCTTCTCGGAGATGTCGCGGCTGGCGTTCTGCAGCATCTTGACGACCTCGGGCGCCTTGGCCTCGTCGAAGCGGAAGGTCGGGAAGGACACGCTGAGGCCGGCGATGGGCTGGCCCAGGCGGTCGAAGATGGGCACGCCCAGGCAGCGGATGTGGTCGTCGAACTCCTCGCGGTCCTCGCCGAAGCCCTGTGCCTTGACCTGCGCCAGCTCGGCCAGGAAGGCGCCGCGCTCGGTGATGGTCTTGTCGCGGAAGCGCTTGAACTCGGCGCCGTCCAGGATGCGGTCGCGGCGCTCGGGGTGTTCCCAGGCCATCAGCACCTTGCCTATGGCCGTGCAGTGCAGCGGCGCGCGCCGGCCCACGCGCGAGTACATGCCCAGCATGTGGCGCGAGTCCACCTTGTGGATGTAGATGATCTCGCTGTCGATGAGGCTGCCCAGGTGGACGGTCTCACCGGTGGCGTCGGCCAGCATCTGCATGGGGTGCTTGGCCAGATCGACGAGGTCGGGCGAGGGCAGGGCCTTGGCGCCGATCTCGAACATGCGCATGGCCAGGCCGTAGCGCTCGCTGTCGGCCTCCTGGCGCACATAGCCCAGGCTCTTCATGGTCTGCAGGAAGCGGTAGACCGTGGCCTTGGGCATGGCCAGGCGCACCGACAGGTCGGTGATGCCGATGTCGCTGCGTTCCCCCAGCGCGTTGAGGATCGCGAACACCTTCAGTACGGCGGCGACCGACTCCGGCTGTTTCGAATCACCAATGTCTTCATCCATCGTTCTGATTCTTTCGGACGCTTGTTCCAGGATGCGAGAGCCCGATTCTCACTCAGCCCCGGCGCGGGCCGGCGCCGGCGCGGATTTGCTCAGCAAGACGATCGGGTTGGGCCGGCCGCAGCGCGGCGGTGTCGTAGAAGGCCTCGGGCGCCCAGCCGACGTCGGCCGACAGCGTCTCGCCGGGGTGGGCGGCCTGCCAGGCGGCCAGCAGGTCCACCGGCCGGCCGTTGAGGCGGCTGCCGCGGTCGAGGAAGGCCGTGCCCTTGAGGCGGCGGATCAGCCGGTCGGCCCCGATGCCGGGCGGCAGCTCCCAACGGTTGTGCTCGCTGACGATGCGCGACTGGACGCCCACGCCCAGCGAGTAGCCGAAGTCCTCGGCCCGGGTCGCGCTGAACAGGTTGCTGGCCACATGCACGCGGCCGAAGCGCACGCGCGGCGTGCGCTCCTTGCAGGCGTGGAAGTGGTTGTGGTGCAGCGTCACGCGCAGCCGGCCGTCGTCGGCGGTCTTGCCGTCGCCGCTGCCGATCAGCATGGTCTTGTCGTGGGCCTGGAAGCGGCACCAGGACACGGTGACCAGGTCGCTCTGGTTGGTGATGTCCAGCAGGCCGTCGTGGTGCTGCACGCGCTGGCCCAGGCGGACGGGCTCCAGGCGGTCGGGGCGGCGGCCGTCGTCGAAGCGGCAGTGGTCCACCCAGACGCGCTCGGCCGTGCGCAGCGACAAGGTGTCGTACTCCGAGTTCCATTCGCCGTGGCCGTTGTCCTTGGGATCCCAGGCGGGGAAGAAGTCGTAGGCGTCCGAGAAGCTCAGGTCGCGGATGACGATGTTGCGCACCTTGTCCAGCAGCACCATGCCGCGCTCGAAGCCGGCGCCGGGCGCGGCGCCCAGCAGCGTGGTGTTGGACGGCAGGCGCACGGTGACGGCCTCGGCCTGGCGCCTGGCGGAGCGCTTGCGGGCGTCCTCCAGCGGACCCTGCGGCTCCCGGCCGTCGGCGAAGGCGCGGTCGAAGGCGTCGAAGTCGAACTGGGGGTCGCGGAAGGCCTCGGGGCCGTCCGGGCACAGGTCGATGAGGCGGTGGACGCGGATGATCTTGGGCGTGTCGCCCAGGCGCAGCGCGGCATCCAGGCCGGCGCGGTCGTGCACGTCGACGACATGCTCGGGCCGGGCGCCGGCGCCGCCCGTGGTCTTGCCGGCGCCGGCCCAGCCCAGCGGCTGTTCGGTGGCGGTGGACGCGGGGCTGGCGCAGCCGCCGAGGACGGGCAGGCCGGCCAGGGCGAGGACGTGGCGGCGATGGAGCTTCATGGGCGGTTGTTGAATTCGTGCAGGCGATTGACGGCGGCGTCGAAGGGGCGGCGCGAGGTGCTGGCCGCCCAGGGGCCGATGTGGGCGCCGATCTCGCTGTCGCGCACGACGGCCAGGCCGTTGGGGCTGCTGCCGGCCACCCAGCTGCCGGGCCTGACGCCGGCATCCCAGGCGCGGCCGAGGGCGGTGCTGCCGGCGGCGATGCCGGGCTCGCCGACCAAGCGGCTGTGCGTGACGAGGAAGCCCTGGGTCACGTCCGGCGCCGTGCTGGGCGCCAGGATGATGCCGCCGTGGCCGGACGTGCGGCGGTGGGCGCGGGTGAGGATGGTGCTGTGCTCGATGACCAGCACCGCATTGCCGAAGATGAAGTCCACGTCGCCGGCGATGAGGCTGTGGCGGATCAGCTGGCGGGCCGGCAGTTCGGGCCGGTCCGGATTCGGGCGCCTGGCGTAGAGCGTGTCCTGGTGGCCCAGCAGGCGCACGCCGTCGAGCTGGATGCGGTCGCCCATCAGCGTCAGCGCCACGGCCTGCGCGCCGCCGCTTTCGCCCGCACCTGCGGGGTAGGCGTCGCCGCGGCGCACGCGGTCCATCGCGTCGTTGGCGATGGTCAGCGAGATCAGCTGCACGTCGTCGCTGGCCACCAGCATCGTGGTGCTGCCGCTGGTGCCCATGGTCGTCTTGCCCAGCTCGGGCCAGCAGGGGTGGGCGGCCTCGTGCGGGGCCTTGGGCTGGCCGGAGAAGCGGCCGTCCACCAGCACGACGGCGCTCGCGTCCAGCGCCGCGCCGATGAGGGCCAGGGGCGCCTTGCCCTGGATGCAGACGGGGCCGCGGTAGGTGCCGGGCTGGATCTGGATGACCCAGCGCCTGCTGCCGGCCTTGTCCTGAGCCGGCACCTGGTCGATGGCGGCCTGCACCGACTCGCCGGGCCTGACGACGAAGTCCGGCGGCGCGGCGGCCAGGTCGGCCAGCGGCGCGGGCTTCCAGTCGCCCAGATAGGCGGCGGTGGTGTGGGCCGCGGCCTGCTCGGCCATCAGCTGCGGGCGGGTCTGCGCCTGGCTCGCGCCGGCGAGCAGCAGGGCCAGCACGAGCAGGGGCTTCACAGGTCGGCCAGGTAGAGGGCCGGCTCCACGCCGTTCGCGCGCTCCTTGTCGCAGCTGAACAGCACCTGCTTCTCGTCGGGCGTGAAGCTGGGGTGGGGGTGGGTGACCTGGCGGCTGTCCTTGTAGACGTCCCAGCCGCTGTCGTGGCGCGCGATGGGGCGGGTGGTGCCGGCCTTCAGGTCGAACAGGTGCAGATAGGGGTCGCCCACCAGCATCTCGTTGCTGGCGGAGTTGTCGTTGCTGACCTTGCCGCAGCCGTCGCCGACGATGAGCGTGCCGTCATGGTTGCTCATCAGGTGCGAGCACTGCGGCATGGCGGTCAGCACCTTGTTCTCCAGCGTGACGGGGTCCAGGCTGCAGATCCAGCGCTCGGGCGACTTGTCGTCGTAGGACACATAGATCATCGCGCTGCCGTCCGGCACCCAGAACTCGTGCGTGCAGCTCTCGCCGTCCCTGTGCTCCTTGCCGCAGCGGCGGTTCGTGCCGTCCTCGTTGATGAACCACATGCGCGCGTCGATGAGGTCGTGCGGGCCCTCGTGGCAGTAGGCGACGGTGTTGTCGTCGAAGGGGCGGTACTGCGGATGCCCCAGCCAGCCGCGCTGCTCCAGTATGACCGTGCGCTGGCCGGTGGCCAGGTCCACGCTGAACAGCCGGCACAGCGGCTTCTTGTGGAACATCTCGTTGAACTTCTGCCAGGTGTTCAGCGGGAACCAGTCGGCCGCGGCGATCTCGATGCCGACCATCTTGGTGCAGGCGCTGTTGGCCACCCAGGTGCCGTAGCCCACCCAGCCCTCGGGCACGACGTAGGCGACTTCCTCCTTGAGAGTCGCCAGCTCCAGCCGGATCAGGTTGCGGTCGCCGCGCACGAAGTAGACGAAGCGGTCGTCCGGGCTCATGAAGGCGCCGAAGGTGTTCTCGCGCGCGCCGTCGGTGAGCTGGATGGCCGTCTGCGAGGGTAGGTCCAGCAGATGCAGGTTCCAGTTGGGGCTGGGCTCGGGGCCGAACTCACCGCCGAACATCAACTTCGTGCCGTCGTTCGTGAAGCACTTCTGATAGAAGTAGTTGCGGTGGCAGGTCACGTCGGGCGGCGTCAGTCGCGTGACGCGGGCGCCGGTGTCGGGGTCCTCGCGGGTGAGGAACTGGAACTTGCGTTCGGTGGATTTCATGGGGTCTGGCTTGCTGAATTTGTGAGGTGCGGACGAGGCTTGTGCGGCGGCCAGGTGGGGCCGGGCTGCGGCTGGGCGCAATTGCTTCGTGTCCCCCGGGCCGCTGCGCGGCCCTCCTCCTTCACCTGCGCAATTGCGCCCAGCCGCATCCCAGCCTGCGCGGCAGTCGCTTTGCGCGGAAAGGAACTGCATCGCAGCGCGGGAGTGCGGGGAGGCCTGATGCGCAAGTAAAGGAGGAGGGCCGCAACGCGGCCCGGGGGACATGGAGCATCAGGCCTCCCCGCGCTCCCGCGCCTATCCTGCTCTCGGCTCATCACTGGATCCTCGACAACAACGCATTCCCCTCCGCCACCAGCCGGCGGGCGGCCTCGGCGTCGGTGGTCTTGTTGTAGGCGATGGTCTCGAAGACTTCCCGCATGAACTTCTGGAAGCGGGCGTGCTCGAACAGCGGCGCCGGGCGGATCAGCCGGCCGGCGTCGCGCTGGGCCTGGATCTGGGCGTGCGCGGCCAGTTCCAGCGGCGGCAGGCCGCCGGCCTGCTGCAGCACGGCCAGCGCGCCCTTGGCGCTGGGCAGGCCGCGCGTGCGGCCCAGCAGGCGCGCGGCCTCGGGGTCGGTCAGCAGGAAGTTCATCAGCCTGGCGGCCAGCTCGGGCTGCCTGCAGTTGCGGCCTATGGTGTACATGACCGTCGGCCGGCCGAACAGGCCGCTTTCCTTGCTGCCCGGCAGCGTCGGGAAGGCGCCCAGCGCCAGCTTCTCGCCCGGCGCCAGCGTGGAGCCGCGCAGCGCGATGACCGAGTCCCAGGTGTAGTTGCCGGCCCAGCGGCCGGACACCCAGTCGGGCTGCTGCTCGGTGGGCTTTTCGGCGCCGCCCAAGGACGCGCGCAGCGGCAGCGGCGTGGCGACGTGGCTGTCGACGATGCGCTTGTAGGTCTTGACCCACTCCAGCGCGGCAGCCGGGCTCATCGCGACGCGCGGCTTGGCCGGATCGACGAAGGGCATGCCGTGCTTTTGCTGGATGTAGCTCTGCGACAGCAGGATCATGTCGTAGAGCTCACCGTCCAGCGGGTAGGCCGAGTCGCCCAGCCTGGCGCGGAAGACGGGGCCGGCGGCGAAGAGTTCATCCCAGGTCTGCGGCAGCGCCAGGCCCGCGCGACCGAAGGCGGTCTGGTTCCACAGAAAGATGCGGGCGCTGAAGGAGGTGGGCAGCGCGTTGAGCTTGCCGGCCACGCGGCCGTAGGCGAGGTCGTCTTCGGTGAACTGGTCCAGCGCCAGCTCCCTGGCCACGCCGTTCAGGTCGGTGAAGCCGTTGCCGCGCTTGCTGAACATGGCCAGCCAGGCCCAGTTGATCTGCATCACGTCGGGCTCGGAGCGGCCGGCGATCTGGGTCGTGAGGCGCTCCAGATAGCCGTTGAAGCCCATGTACTCGGCCTTCACGCGCACGCCATGGCGCTGCTCGAAGACCTTGAGCGCGGCCAGCGTCGCCTGGTGGCGGCCGGCGCCGCCCCACCAGGCGAAGCGCAGCACGGGGCGCTCCTGCGCATGCACGAAGGGCGCGGCCAGCGCGGCGCCGCTGGCGAGGACGAGGCGGCGATTGAGCTTCATGCCAGGAGACTCGCGCCTGGCTCGTCGGCCACGAAGAGATGGGCGTGGTTCATCTGGAAATGCAGCGTCAGCGCTGTGCCGCGGGGCAGGGCGGCGATCGCTGCACCATCCTCGGCGGGCAGGCGCGCGCTGAAGGCCACGCCGCCGACGTCGACATAGGTGAAGACCTCGGCGCCCATGTGCTCGCAGAACTTCAGCGTGGCGTTGACACCGACGCTGCCGGGCTTGGCCGCAAGGCCGATGTGCTCCGGGCGCAGGCCGAACTGCACAGGGCCATCGGCGCTGGGTTTGAAGCGGCTGGCCGGCAGTGCGAGACGAACGCCGCCCAGCTCCACCGCGCCCTCGCGCAGTTGCGCGGGCACGATGTTCATCTCGGGCGAGCCGATGAAGCTGGCGACGAAGGCATTGGCCGGGCGGTCGTACAGCGCGGTCGGCGTGTCCACCTGCTGGATGACACCGGCCTTGAGCACGCAGATGCGCTCGCCCATGGTCATGGCCTCGGTCTGGTCGTGCGTGACGTAGATGGTGGTGGCCGGCTGGCCCGCGTCGCGCAGCGAGCGGTGCAGCTCGGTCAGGCGCACGCGCATCGCGGCGCGCAGCTTGGCGTCGAGGTTGGACAGCGGCTCGTCGAACAGGAACACCTCGGGCTTCTTGACGATGGCCCGGCCCACCGCCACGCGCTGGGCCTGGCCGCCGGACAACTGCTTGGGGTAGCGCTGCAGCAGATGCTCCATCTCCAGCAACTGGGCGGCGTGGCGCACGCGCCGGTCCAGCTCGGCCTTGTCGGTCTTGGCCAGCTTCAGGCCGAAGGCCAGGTTGTCGTAGACCGTCATGTGCGGGTAGAGCGCGTAGTTCTGGAACACCATCGCGATGCCGCGCTGCTTGGGCGGCAGGTCGTTGACGGTGCGGCCGCCGATGTTGAGCTCGCCACCGCTGATGGACTCCAGCCCCGCGACCATGCGCAGCAGCGTGGACTTGGCGCAGCCCGAAGGGCCGACAAAGACCATGAACTCGCCGTCACGCACGTCGAGGTCGACGCCGTGCACGGCCTTGAAACCATTGGGGTAGGTCTTCTCGACCTTGCGCAAGGAAACAGCGGCCACGGCCTTATCCCTTCACGCCACTGCTGGTGGCGCCTTCGATGAAATGCTTCTGGGCGGCGAAGAACACCGCGACGGACGGGATCAGCGCGACGACCGAGATCGCGATGACGTTGGCCCACTCGACCTCCTCGGTGGCGCCTATGCTCATCTTGAGCGCCAGGCTGACCGGGTATTTCTCGACCGAGGCGAGATAGATCAGCGGGCCCATGAAGTCGTTCATGGTCCAGATGAACTGGAACACGATGACGGAGATGATGGCGGGCTTGAGCAGCGGCACGATGATGTGCCAGAGCAGCTGCAGCGCGTTGCAGCCGTCGATCAGCGCCGCCTCCTCCATGTCGCGCGGAATGCCGCGCAGGAACTGCACCAGCATGAAGACGAAGAAGGTGTCGGTGGCGAAGGCCGAGGGCACGATCAGCGGCAGATAGCTGTCCAGCCAGCCCAGCTCGCGGAACACCAGGTACTGCGGCAGGCGCAGCACGATCAGCGGCAGCATCATCGTGCCGACCATGATGCTGAACAGGATCTTCTTGCCCCAGAACTCGAAGCGGGCGAAGGCATAGGCCACCAGCACGCAGGAGATCACCGTCACGATGATGCGCGGGATGGTGATGAGGAAGCTGTTCAGGAAATAGGTCGCGAAGCTGTACTCAGTGCTGGTCTTCCAGCCCTTGGCGTAGGCGTCCAGCGAGAACTTCGAGGGCCAGAAGCCGGCCGACGTGAAGATCTCGCTGTTGCTCTTGAAGGAGGCGCCGATGAGCCACAGCAGCGGGTAGAGCATGACGATGGCCGTCGCGCCCAGCATCAGGTAGCGCAGCCAGGGCGTCTTGCCGTCGTCGCCGACGGCGCGTTCATGCATTTCTGCGGCGGCGCTCATTTCTTGATGTCCTTTTCACCGGCATAGAACACCCAGTACTTGCTGCTCCAGAAGGAGATGGCGGCCAGGCCCGCGACCAGCGCGAACAGCACCCAGCTCAAGGCCGCGCCATAGCCCAGGTTGAAGAAGCGGAAGCTCTGGTCGTAGATGTAGAGCGCCAGCACATAGGTGGAATGCAGCGGGCCGCCCTCCGTGATCAGGTAGGGGCCGTTGAACTCCTGGAAGGCATGCACCATCTGCATGATGAGGTTGAAGAAGATGACCGGCGTGATCAGCGGCACGGTGATCTTCCAGAACTGCTGATTGACGCTGGCGCCGTCGATCTCGGCGGCCTCGTACAGCGATTTGGGCACGTTCTGCAGCGCGGCCAGGAAGATCACGCAGGCCGAGCCGAACTGCCAGGTGAACAGCAGCACGATGGTCCACATCGAGTAATGCTCGTCGGCCAGCCAGGGGATGGGGTCCAGGCCGATCTTGGCCAGCACGATGTTGACCAGGCCGTTCTTGGCGAACAGGAAGCGCCACAGCACCGCCACCGCGATGGAGCCGCCCAGGATGGACGGGATGTAGAAGGCCGCGCGGAAGGCGTTGATGCCGCGCAGGCGGAAGTTCAGCACCTGGGCCACCACCAGCGCGAAGCCCACGCGCAGCGGCACGGCCAACAGCGCGAAGGTCAGCGTGACGCCCAGCGACTTCCTGAACAGAGGGTCGCCCGTCAGCATCTCCTCGTAGTTGCGCAGGCCCACCCACTCGGGCGGGTCGATCAGGTCGTACTGCGTGAAGCTGAGCGCGAAGCTCATCACGAAGGGGAAGAGCTTGAACAACAGCACGCCCAGCACGAACGGCAGGACGAACAGGAAGCCCAGTTTTTTGTTCTCGTACATCTTGTTATCTCACCGTGTCTCCGTCGGTGGATTCTGGAGCCCCGCAGCGACAGCCTGCGGGGCCCGCCAGCGGAACCGGCTCTGCCGGGCCGCTGGCTTTTGCGCGCGCGCCTGCACGCGCCGTGGGGCTTACCTGGCCAGCCAGCCGCCGTCCACTGCCACGGTGTAGCCGTTCACATAGTCCGACGCCGGCGACGCCAGGAACACGACCGGGCCGGCCAGATCCTCGGGCTTGCCCCAGCGCGCGGCGGGGATGCGCTCCAGGATGGCGCTGTTGCGCTGCTCGTCGGCGCGCAGCGCGGCGGTGTTGTTGGTGGCCATATAGCCCGGGGCGATGGCGTTCACGTTGATGCCATGCGAGGCCCACTCGTTGGCCATCAGGCGCGTGATGCCCATGACGCCGCTCTTGCTGGCGGTGTAGGAGGGCACGCGGATGCCGCCCTGGAAGCTCAGCATGGACGCGATGTTGACGATCTTGCCGCCCGTGCCCTGGGCCATGAAGACCTTGGCCACGGCCTGCGACAGGAAGAACACCGACTTCAGGTTCAGGTCCATCACGTCGTCCCAGTCGGCCTCGGAGAACTTGATGGCGTCCTCGCGGCGGATGATGCCGGCGTTGTTGACCAGGATGTGCAGCGCGCCGTTGAAGGCCTTGGCCTGGGCCACCAGGTCGGGGATGCAGCTGACGTCGCCCAGGTTGGCGCGCAGGTCCAGGAAGCGCCGGCCCAGCGCCTCGATGGCGGCCTGGGTCTCGTCGGGCTCGGTGACGTTGACGCCGACGACGTCGGCGCCCGCCTGCGCCAGCGCGAGAGCCATGCCCTGGCCCAGGCCCGTGTTGCAGCCGGTCACGATGGCCGTCTTGCCGGCCAGATTGAAGTTCTGAAGAACCATGTCTTGATCCAAGGTGCGCGGGGCACCGGTTGTGCGGGCCTAGCCGTGGCCGCGGGGGGAGGAGGGAATCGGCTGAAACGCAGTTCCACTTTTCCGACGACGCGACTTTAGTCACGCCGAAAGTGTTGCGGAATCATGGTTTCCAATTAGTGAACCGACGTTCCGAATTTTGCATCTTCGCCCTATCATCGTCCACAAGCCAGACCAAGAGCGCACAACCATGAGCAGTTGCCCACTCGACGACGACACCCCGTGGGCCGAGTTCGGGGATGACGCGATGCTGGCCCATCCGGTTTTCCCCGCCCGCGGCGAAGCTTCGTAGTCGCGGCGATCCGCACCGGCGCTCGCACTGCAGCGTCGCCGGGCCAGACATCGACGGGTGCCCTGCGTGCGCCCGGGCTCAACAGAACTTGCACAACCCGAGAGCCGCCAGCGCATCGCGCCAAGGTGGCCTTGCACCAGGAGACAACCCATGCCCTCATTCCGTCCGTCCCGCCCTCTGGCGCTGAGCCCCGTGGCGCTGGCCGCCGCCCTCGCCGGCGCGCCCGCCTGGGCCCAGAACGCGCCGGCCGACGCCGCCAAGAACCAGCTGGAGACGGTCACCGTCACCGGCATCCGCGCCTCCCTGGAGAGCGCGCTGAACGCCAAGCGGCAGGACAAGGGCATCGTCGACGTCATCAAGTCCGAGGACATCGCCAAGTTCCCCGACACCAACCTGGCCGAGTCGCTGCAGCGCGTGCCCGGCGTCGTCATCGACCGTGACGCCGGCGAAGGCCGCAACATCACCGTGCGCGGCCTGGGTTCCGACTTCACGCGGGTGCGCATCAACGGCGTCGAGGCGCTGGCCACCACCGGCGGCACCGACAGCTCGGGCGGTGCCAACCGCAGCCGCGGCTTCGACTTCAACGTGTTTGCCGCCGAGCTGTTCAACAGCCTGACGGTGCGCAAGAGCAACCAGGCCGATATCGACGAGGGGTCGCTGGGCGCCACCGTGGACCTGCAAGCCGCCCGCCCGTTCGACCTGAAGAAGTTCGTCGCCACCGCGTCGCTGAAGGGCCGCTACAACGACCTGATCGGCAAGACCGACCCGCGCGCCGCCTTCCTGGTCTCCAACACCTTTGCCAACAACACCCTGGGCGTGCTGGTGTCGGGCGCGCTGTCCAAGCGCCGCCTGTACGAGGAAGGCTTCTCGACCGTGCGCTGGGACAACGGTGCCTCCTCCGGCGGCTGGTGCGCCCCCGGCACCGGCAACTGCGGCACGGGCGGCGTGGCCTCCATCCCGAGCTCGCTGCCGCCGGCCAAGCTGCCCGCCACGGCGGACAACCTCGCCACCTACAACACCGCCAGCAGCGCCAGCAACTTCCATCCGCGCCTGCCGCGCTACGGCCGCCTGACGCACGACCAGGACCGCGTGGGCCTGACCGGCTCGGTGCAATGGCGCCCGGCCGACACCACCACCGTCAGCCTGGACCTGCTGTACTCCAAGCTCAAGGCCACGCGCCAGGAAGACTTCCTGGAGACCATCTCCTTCAGCCGCACGGCGGCCCAGGGCGGCAAGCCGCAGACCAGCGTGGTCGAGGCCCAGTACGACGCCAACGGCGCGCTGCTGTACGGCAAGTACAACGGCGTGGACGTGCGCGCCGAGTCGCGCTACGACGAGCTGTCCACCACCTTCACCCAGCCCACGCTGACGGTGGAGCACGAGTTCACCGACACGCTGCGCGCCCAGGTCAGGCTGGGCCGGGCCAACTCCAAGTTCCGCAACCCGGTGCAGACGACGACGACGCTGGACGCGCTCAACGTCAACGGCTATGCCATCGACTTCCGCGGCAACGACCGCCTGCCCGTCATCAGCTATCCCTTCGACGTGACGGCCGCCAACGGCCCGCTGCAGATCGTCGGCGTGCCGGTCGCCACCAGCGGCACCCAGGCCAGCACGGTCACCAACGCGACCACCAGCGAGATCCGCATCCGTCCGCAGGGCGCCAACAACCGCAACGACGTGGCCCAGATCGACCTGACGTGGGAGCCCATGGACAACTTCCTGCTCAAGGGCGGCGTCCAGCACAAGCGCTACAAGTTCGACACCTACGAATTCCGCCGCATCAACCAGAACGACACCATCTTCGCGCCGGCCTCCGCCGCCGGCCTGACGACGACGCTGAGCGGCTTCGGCAAGGGCTTGTCGCTGCCGGGCGGCGTGGCCACCTCCTGGGTCATCCCGGACCTGAAGGCCATCGTGGCGGCCTATGACATCTACTGCAACTGCCTGAAGAGCGGCCCGGTCGGCGGCCCCGGCGACTTCACGCTGTCGTCTACCACCAACGGCAATGCCCGCGGCAACAACCGCGCCGTGCAGGAAACCGACCAGGGCGGCTATCTGATGGCCGAGTTCTCGCGCCGTCCCTTCGGCATCAAGGTGGACGGCAACATCGGCGTGCGCTATGTGACGACCGAGCAGATCGCCACCGGCTACCAGTCCATAGGCGGCGGCACCGAGGTCACCACCGTCAACAAGTACAGCGACACGCTGCCGGCCATCAACCTGGCCGCCACCGTGGCGCCCGACGTCATCCTGCGCTTCGCCGCGGCCAAGGCCATGGCCCGCCCGCAGCTGGGCAACCTCAACCCCGGCGGCTCCATCTCCACCACCGGCACGCTCAGCATCACGGCCGGCAACCCCTATCTGAAGCCCTTCCGCGCCAAGACCTTCGACCTCAGCGCCGAGTGGTACCACGACCGCAACGGCTTCATCGGCCTGGGCCTGTTCCAGAAGGACATCGACACCTACATCCAGAGCCTGCGCACCAACATCGCCTACAAGGACTCGGGCCTGCCGCTGTCGCTGCTGCCGTCCAACTTCACGGGCGACGAGACCTTCCAGTACACGACGCCGATCAACACCCCCGGAGGCAAGCTCAAGGGCTTCGAGATCAACTTCCAGCAGCCCTTCAACTTCCTGCCGGGCTGGGGCAAGAACTTCGGCGTGCTGCTGAACTACACCAAGGTGCAGTCCAAGATCACCTACCTGGTCTCGCCCACCAGCAACAGCGTCATCGTGGACGACCTGATCAACATGTCGCCCACCTCGGCCAACGGCACGCTGTACTACGACGACGGCACCTTCAGCGCCCGCGTGTCCATGTCCAAGCGCTCGGGCTTCCTGACCCGCGTGCCGGGCCAGAACAACAACGACGTGGAAGGCAAGAACGGCACCCGCAACGTCGACATGTCGCTTAGCTACAAGGTCACGCCCAACCTGGACCTGACGCTGGAAGGCGTGAACCTGACCAACGAGGCCAACGACCAGTTCATCAGCCGCGCCCGCAACAGCTCGGTGGTCTACCACGTGACCGGCCGCGAGTACCTCATCGGTGCCCGCTACAAGTTCTGAGCCTTCTCCGGCGTCGTGAAGCGAGGGGGGCCGACCGGTCGTCGGCGCCCCTCGCGACTTGTTGAACATGAAGCAACTCCTGCTGCTGGCCGCCTTGCTGACCGGCCCTGCGTTGGCGCAGACAGCGCCTGCCTTGGCGTCCTCCTCGCCGGCTTCGGCGGGGCCGCGCCTCATCCTGGTCGGCGACTCGACCATGGCGCCGCGCAGCGGCTACGGCAACGCGCTGTGCGCCCGCTTCCAGCAACTGGCCTGCCTCAACCTGGCGCGCGGCGGCCGCTCCAGCAAGAGCTTCCGGGCCGAGGGCCTGTGGGACACGGTGCTGGCGCTGCTGAACGAGCGCGGCGAGAACGGCCGGCAGCAGAAGACGCTGGTGCTGATCCAGTTCGGCCACAACGACCAGCCCGGCAAGCCCGGCCGCTCCACCGACCTCGCCACCGAGTTCGGCCCCAACCTGACGGGCTATGTGAAGGACGTGCAGGCCGCCGGCGGCGAGGTGTTGCTGATCACGCCGCTGACGCGCCGCACCTTCAAGGACGGCCAGTTGCCCAACGATCTGCGTCCCTGGGCCGAGGCCATCCTCCGCGTCGGCGCGGAGCAGGGCGTGCCGGTGCTGGACCTGAACGCCATCAGCCACGCCACCGTCGCCGCGCTGGGTCAGTCCGGCGCCGACGCGCTGGCCGAGGCGCCGCCGCGCTTCGACCGCACCCACCTGGGCCCTGGTGGCGCGGCGCTGTTCTCGCAGCAGGTCATGGACGGCCTGCTCGAGCTCAGGCCGGAGCTGGCGGGCGCCAGGACGCTGCTGCCCTAGGGCTCAGCCCAGCGATTCGTGCACCCAGGCGGTGTACTCGGCCGTCGCGCTGACGACTGGCAGCGCAAAGATCGCCGGCAGCTCGTAGGGGTGCAGATCGCGCAGCAGCGCCTCCAGCGCGGCGTAGTGGGCCTGGTCGGTCTTGAACAGCAGGCGCTGCTCCGGCTCGCTGACGACCTCGCCCTGCCAGCGGTAGCTGCTGTGCACGGCCTCGACCTGCACACAAGCCGCGAGGCGCTGTTCGACCGCAGCCCGGGCCAGCCGGTCGGCCTGCTCGGGGTTGGCGACGGTGGTGAAGACGGCCAGCAACTCCACGGTCAGCTCCCGGTTGTCGTGTCAATTCTGCACAAGCCCCAGGCAGTTCGCCGGGATGCCGGTGTCTCCAGATCGCAGGCCAGTTCAATGGCCGGGGGCGTCGTCGGCAAGAAGCCGACCCGGAGAATCAGCAAGGGCTTGTCGGTCGTCGCGACGCATAGCGTGATCAGTTCTGACGAGGTGAACCAGGGCGCGTAGATCAGCCGCAATTCAGTCTGCCGCGGCAGCGTGAACTTGCCGTCCTGGTTGGTCGCCGCTTGCACCGATGGCCGGGCGCAGGGATCGGCATCCGTGCCGTGAGCTGCCCATATCTCGCGCCCGACCACCGGCGCCCCGGCGCTGGTCAATGAACCCGAGATGGCGGGCCGTGTCGTTGCCGCATGAGGAAGGGGCGCGCAGGCGGCACAGGCCAGCGGCGCCAGCATCAGGAGATAGCGGGAGAAAACCATGGCGCATGATGCCGCGGGACTGCGCGGACTGCGGGTCAGGCGTGACGGACCAGCCACTCGCAGGCCTGGCGCTGCTGCGCCAGGTCGAAACGGTGGCCACCCGGCGTGGTCTGCGTGGCGAAGCCCGTGCCGCCGGGCCAGGCGCGCGCGAGCCGGTGCCAGGCGGCTTGCGCGGCATCCCAGGGAAACAGCCGGTCGTCCGGCGAGCCCATCAGCAGCAGCGGCCGCGGCGCGATCAGCGCGGCCACGTCCGGATGGTCCAGCTCGGCGGCCAGCCCCGGGTGGACCATGCTGAAGGCCGACTGGCCCTGCAGCGTGTGCTCGCCCGCGCGCAGCAGGCCTTCGCGCGTGCACATCCAGTGCGCGGCCGCGCAGGCCGAGACCTGCTCGCAGACGGCGGCCAGCTGCCAGGCGCGCAAGGCGCCCATGGAGAAGCCCAGCACGGCCACGCGCGCGGCGTCCACCTCGGGCCGCTCGCGCAGCCAGCGGTGGGCGCGCAGGTCGTCGCTGGCGATGAGGCCGGCCCAGCTGTGGCCCAGTTGCAGCAGGTGGTTGGCCAGCCCCTGCTGGTCGTCGCGGGCGAAACCGGGGCGGCCGCGCTCGCCCCAGCCCAGCGCATCGATGGCCAGCACCGCGAAGCCGGCCTGCGCCAGCGTGTCGCCGACGAAGGCGCCGCCGTAGTAGCGCTGCACCCAGGCCTCGGCGGCGGCGCTGGCGGCCAGCGGGCGCAGCATCTTTTCCTTGCCGATGTCGAAGCGTGCGCCATGGTCGTGCATGACCAGCACGGCGGGATGCGGCCCCTCGCCCTTGGGGCGCAGGTACAGCGCCTGCACGCGGTCGCCCAGCGCGCCGCGCAGCGTCAGCGACCGGGCCAGGTGGCCGCCGCGGTCCTGCTCGGCAACCACCTCGGTGGCGAAGGCACTGCCGTCGTCGCCGGGCCGCAGCATGAGGTGCCGCGCCGCGGCCAGGGCCTCGGCGCGCCAGCCGGCGTCGGCCCGCCAGGCCAGGCGAGGGCGCCAGCGCTGCTGCAGGCCGGCCAGCGTGTCGTCCAGCCCGTCCGCCGCCGCCAGCAGCGGCCCCAGGCCGCCCGCCAGCAGCAGCCCGCGGCGCCTCAGCCGCCCCGCCACGGTGGCAGCGTCGGCGACGGCGACGTCACGCGGAGGAGGCTGCCGCCCTGGCTGCCGGTGGCTTGCGCCCGGCCGGCATGCACATCGCTGGCCGGATGCAGCGGGGCCTGGCTCTGGCCGGCGGCCGGCGCGAGCACCCAGGCCGGCTTCACGCGGTCGCCATCAGGTCGGGCATCGCGTCGCGCGGGATCAGCGCGCCGGGATGCTGGATGACGCGGGCCGCCAGCCGGTTGCCGAAGGCGGCGGCCGCGGCGGGCGCGGCGCCGGCCAGGCGCTGGCTCAGGTAGCCGGCGGCGAAGGAGTCGCCCGCGGCCGTCGTGTCGACGACGCGGGCGACGGCCTCGGTGGCCACCTCCTGCCAGGCGCCGTCGCCACCGACGACGGTGGGCAGCGCGCCGCGCTTGATGGCCACCTCGGCCACCGGCAGGGCCTGGGCGGCGCCGACGGCACTGTCCAGGCTGGGCAGGCCCAGCAAGGCCTGGTGGTCGTCGGCCGTGATCAGCGCGATGGAGGCGGCTGCGAAGGCGCGCTCATACCAGTGGCGGGCCTCGCCCGCCGATTCCCACAGCCGCGGGCGGTAGTTGTTGTCGAAGGCGACGACGGCGCCGCGGGCGCGCATGCGGGCCATCAGCGCCAGCACGCGCTCGCGGCCTGCCGGCGGCAGGATGGCCAGGCTGATGCCGGACAGGTAGAGCGCGTCCAGCGCGTCGGCCTGCTCTTCCAGCGCCGTGGTGGCGGCGTCGAAATAGGCCCTCGCCGCCGCCTGGCCGCGCCAGTAGTGGAAGCGCCGCTCGCCGCCCTCGTCCAGCTCGATCAGGTACAGCCCCGGCAGCCGCCCGGGCAGGCGCTGCACCAGGCCGGTCTGCACGCCCTCCAGCGCCCAGCGCTCCAGCAGGCCGGCGCTCAGCGAGTCGTCGCCCAGCGCCGTCGCGTAATGCACGCGCAGGCGGGCGCCGCCGCAGCGGGCCAGATAGACGGCGGTGTTCAGCGTGTCGCCGCCGAAGGTCTGGCGCAGCTGGCCAAAGGCGGGGCCTTGCAGTTCCAGCATGCATTCGCCCAGCGCGGCAATGGAGATGGGCCGCTGGGCGGCCCCGGGGAAGAGGTTCACGATTGAAAATGAAACATCGGTTCAATAAAGATATCGTACGCGGTCCGATCCAGATCACATGGTTTACCCCGGACGCCGGGGCGGCGGCGGGGGAAACGCTCAGGTCGCTGCGCATTCACCTCCCCTAGAGTCCGGCCGCCGCGCCTGCCGCAGGCCGGGACACAGATCCAGGGAGAAGAACCGATGACATGGAGATTCGCCGCCGTCGCGGCGTGGCTGCTGGCCGCGCCCTCGGCCTGGGCCGCCTGCCAGCTCGTGCAGGCGGAGCTGCCGGTGCGCACCGTCAACCAGCGCCCGGTGGGCGTGCTGACGATCAACGGCACCGAGGTGCCCATGCTGATCGACAGCGGCGCCTTCTTCAGCATGCTGCAGCCGTCCGCGGCGGCGCAGCTGGGCCTGCGGCTGCAGCGCCTGCCGTCCCACATCCGCCTGTACGGCCATACGGGCCCCATCGAGGCCAAGCTGACCCGGGTCGCGCAGGTGGGCCTGCTGGGCGCCAACCTGCCCAACGTCGAGTTCATCGTCGGCGGCAACGAGCTGGGCTCGGGGATCATGGGCGTGCTGGGGCGCAACTTCCTGTCCATGGCCGACACCGAGTACGACCTGGCCCATGGCGTCGTGCGGCTGGTCTTTCCCCAGGGTGATTGCGACAAGGTCAACCTGGCCCACTGGGCCGGCGATGCGCCCGTCATCGAGACCGAGCTGTACGAGCGCGACGACAAGGGGATACGCCTGGCCGTGCGCGTCAACGGCGTCGAGCTGCGCGCGCTGATGGACACCGGCGCGCCGCGCACCGTGCTGCAGCTCAAGGCCGCGCGCCGCGCCGGCGTCAAGGACGCCGACCTCCAGGAGCCCGGGCGCGTGGGTGGCGCAGGCCTGGGCCGGGTGCGTTCCTGGACCACCCAGATCGCCTCCTTCGAGCTGGGGGGCGAGAAGGTCGCCCACAACCGCATGGACGTCGACGACACCGACGTCTCGGACGAGGAGATGCTGATCGGCCTGGACTATTTCCTGTCGCATCGCATCTATGTGTCCCGGCTGCAGCGCAAGGTCTACGCCACCTGGAACGGCGGCCAGGTGTTCACCCGCGGCGACGCCGTGCGCGCCTATGACGCGCGCTATGCCGCCCGCCCGGCCGAGGTGGCGCACGACGATGCCGACGCGCTGGCGCGCCGCGGCGAGGCCCATGCGGCGCGCGGCGAGCATGAGCGCGCGCTGCAAGACCTGGACCGCGCCATCGCGCTGGCACCGCAGGCCGAGGCCAACTGGCTGGCGCGGGCGCGCCTGCACTGGACGCTGGACCGGGATGACGACGCGCGGCGGGACCTGGACGAGGCGCTGCGGCTGAACCCGGGCCTGCACGAGGCGCGCTCGCTGCGGGCCCGCCTGCAGGCCGCCAACGGCGATGCAGACGGCGCCCGCGCCGACCTGCTGGCGCTGGACCAGGCGCTGCCGCCGTCCGCCCATCTGCGCGAGGCCATGGCCCGGACCTATGCGCGGCTGGACATGCTGCCCCAGGCGCTGCGCCAATGGGGGCTGTGGGAGGACACGCATGGCGGCGATGCGCAGCTGCCCGACATGCTCAACAACCGCTGCTGGCTGCGCCTGCGCCTGAACGTCGAGCTGCCGCTGGCGCTGGAGGACTGCAAGGCCTCCGTCCGCCTGGATCGCGACAGCGCGGCCTCGCGGGACAGCCTGGGCTGGGTGCAGCTGCGGCTGGGCGACCCGGCAGCGGCCGTCAAGGCCTTCGACGCCGCGCTGGCCATCGAGCCCCTGGCGTTCTCCCACTACGGCCGGGCGCTGGCACGGCAGCGCCTGGGCCAGGCCGAGGCGATGCGCAGCGACCTGGCGGCGGCGCGCCGGCTCAACGCCGACATCGATGCGGAACTGCGCAAGCAGGGTCTGCCCGTCGCCGACGACGCGCCCCGGCCCTAGCGGGCCTGGCCGCCCGGCCGGGCGGCGGGTGTCGAGATCCGGTGCCGCGCGGCGGCGCCGTCGTCAGCGGCAGGACGCGGCGAGCCAGTCGGCCAGCTGCGGCAGCCACTCGTCGACCGCCTGGGCCAGCGCCTGCACGGCGCCCGGTGCATCGGGCGAGGCGGCGGCGCGTTCCAGCCGCCAATGCTGTTGCAGCGCCGGCGCGCTGGTGCCCGCGGGCCACAACGTGGCGTGCAGGCGCAGCACGGCCCGGCTGCTCGTGGGGCTGGCGAACACCTGCTCGAACTCGTCCAGGTCCACCGCCAGCAGCGCCGCCGGCCGACCGGCACAGGCCGGCGGCGTGGCGAGCTGTGCGCGCAGGCGTTGCGTCAGCAGCGCGGCCGGCGGCGCGGCCCAGAAGCTGTCGCGGTAGGTTTCCAGGCGCTGTGCCTGCCGGAAGGCGAGGCGGTAGGCGATGCCCTCGCCGGCCAGCCAGGGCGGCGCGCCGACGTCGGCGATGCGCCAGGCCACGGCGCCGCCGCCGGCCGTTGCCGCGGGGGCGGGGCCGAGGTCGTAGACGGCGCGCGGCGGTGCCGTCGGCGCGAGCGAGCAGGCCCCCAGCAGCAGGGCCGCGGCGAGCGGCATGAGGTGGCGTTTCATGGGGCGCCCGCCTTCAGCCGGGCGTCGAAGCCGGTCTCGCCAGGCCCGGGCGGCCGGGCGTGGCGGCCGAACAGCAGGCTCTGCGGCTGCTCGCCCAGCTCGTTGGCGGCGCGCTCCACGCTGCGGCTGGCCGCCGAGAGGTCGCCCAGCAGCGGGCGGCCGCGCGGCGGCGTGTCGCCCACCAGCGCCAGCTCGAGGTTGCGGCTGCTGGCCTGCACCTGCGTGGCGGCGGCGTCCAGGCGGTCGAGCACGGCGGCGCGCGACCTCAGTTCCTGGGCCAGCTGCTGGCCATCGGCCGCCAGCGCCTCGATGCGGCGCAGCGCGGCATCGGCGCGCTGGGTGGCGGCGTCGGCGTCCTTCAAGAGCGCGGGCAGCTCGCGCGCGCCGGGCTGCAGCGCGGCCATCAGCCGGCTGGTGTCGTCGGCGGCCTGCTGCAGGCCGGCCAGCGTGCGGTTCAGCTGGGCACGGTTGTCGTCGCTGAGCAGTGCGTTCAGTCGCGTGGTCGCCTCGGTGAAGCCGGCCAGCAGCATGGGTCCGCTCTCGGCCAGGCGGTCCAGCAGCCCGGGCCGCAGCAGCAGGCGGGCGCCGGGTGCGGCGCGTTGCAGCGGCGCCCGGGCATCGGCTTCCTCCAGGCTGACGAAGGACAGGCCGGTGACGCCTTGCAGGCCCAGCTGGGCGTAGGTGCCGGTGGACACCGGCGCGGCCGCGTCGACGGCAATGCCGACCAGGATCTGGCGCGGGTCGGCGGGGTCGAAGGCGATGGTCTCGACATGGCCCACCTCGACGCCGCGCAGCTTGACCGGTGCCTTCAGGTTCAGGCCGGGCACGCCGCTGCGCGACACGACGGTGTAGCCGACGCGCTCGGTGCGGTCGCCCTGGAACCAGGCGACGCTGGCGGCCAGGGCCAGGCCCAGCAGCAGCACGAACAGACCGGCGGCGATGGCATAGGCTTTGTTTTCCATGATGGGCTCAGGCAGCGTGTTCCTCGCGCAGCACCGCCGGCACGCCGCCCTCGTCGCTGGTGTCGTCCAGGCTGAGGCGGAAGCGCCGCAGGTCTTCCTCGGCGCAGCGCTCCAGGTGGCCGAGGAAGAAGTTGCGCACGAACGGGTGGGGCAGGCGGGCGACTTCGGCCAGCGGCCCGCTGGCGATGATGTGCTGGTCGGCCAGCACGGCGACGCGGTCGACGACGGCGAACAGGGTGTCCACGTCGTGGGTGACCATGACGACGGTCAGGCCCAGCTCCTGGCGCAGCCGGCGCAAGAGCTTGACGAACTGCTTGCTGCTGTCGGGGTCCAGCCCCGCGGTGGGCTCGTCCAGGAACAGCAGCTGCGGGTCCAGGATGAGGGCACGCGCCAGCGACACGCGCTTGACCATGCCGCCCGAGAGTTCCGCCGGGCGTTTCAGCGCATCCTCGGGCTTGAGGCCCACCTGGGCCAGCTTCAGCAGCACCAGCGGCTTGACCAGGTCCGGCGGCACGCTCTTGAGCTCGCGCAGCGGCAGCGCGACGTTGTCGAACACGCTGAGCGCCGAGAACAGCGCGCCGTTCTGGAACAGCACGCCCCAGCGGTAGCGCACCTGTTCGAGGTCGCGCGCGGCGCAGCGGCCCAGCGGGTGGCCGAAGATCTTCACGCTGCCGGCCTGCGGCACCTCCAGGCCCAGCAGCAGGCGCAGCAGCGTGGTCTTGCCCGAGCCCGAGCCGCCGATCAGCGCGACCACCTCGCCGCGGTGCACGCTGAGGCTGAGATGGCGATGGATGACGTGGCTGCCGTAGGCCGTCGTCACGTTGTCGACTTCGATGATGGCTTCGGTGCTGCCCATGTCAGATCCCCACGTTGGAGAACATTACCGCGAACACCGCGTCGACGACGATGACCAGCGTGATGGCCGTGACGACCGACTGCGTGACCGACTGGCCCAGGCTCTCGGTGTTGGGCTTCACGCGCAGCCCGAAGTGGCTGGCCAGCAGCGCGATCAGGCCGCCGAAGAGGACGGACTTGGCCCAGCCCAGCCACAAGTTGGCCGGCTCCACGACGGCGGGCAGCTTGCGCACGAAGGTGGCCGGGTCCAGCCCCAGCTGGACGCCGGCCGCCGTCATGCCGCCCAGCAGCATCAGTGCGCTGGTCCACAGCGCCACCAGCGGCAGCGTGGCGGCCAGCGCGATGACCTTGGGCGCCACCAGCCGCACCGTGTGCGAGATGCCCATGACGGACAGCGCATCCAGCTCCTGCGTGACGCGCATGACGCCGATCTGCGCCGTCATCGCCGAGCCCGAGCGGCCGGCCACGATGATGGCGGCCAGCAGCGGCCCCAGCTCGCGCAGCACGGCCAGGCCCAGGATGTTGATGACGAAGATGTCGGCGCCATAGGCCTTGAGCTGGCGCGAGATCAGATAGGACAGCGTCAGCCCGACCAGGAAGCCCACCAGGGCCGTGATGGGCAGGGCCTGCGCGCCGGTGCGGAAGATGTTGGCCGAGATCTCGCGCCAGCCGATCAGCGACGGGTGGCGCAGCATCTGCACGAGGTCCAGCAGCAGGCGGCCGACCAGGGCCACGATGTCCACGCCGTGGCGCGCGAAGCCCAGCAGCCGCAGGCCGGCCAGTTCCAGCGCCGGAGCCAAGCTGCGCGGCCGACGGCGCAGGGCGCCGGGCTGGGCGAGCTGGGTGAACTGGGCGAACAGCGTCACATGCTCGGGCAGCCACAGCAGCCGGCGCGGCGGCTTGCTGCCCCAGCCCTGCCACAGCGTCAGCGCGCCGGCGGTGTCCAGGCGGGCCAGCGCGCGCAGGTCCCACAGCGCGTCCGGCGTCTCGGCCATGGCGGCGGCCACGCGCTCGCGAAATTCGGCATAGCGCCCGCGCAGCGCCAGCACCGTCCAGTCGCCGCTGAGCTGCCATTGCGGCGCCTCCCCGGCCTCGCCGCCGCGCCGCAACTGTGGCGCGGCGTCGGGCGACTCGCCCGCCCAGGCGGAGGGCTGGGGCAGCGGGGGCAGCGCAGCGGCATCGCTCATGGGTGCAACGATAGCGCCCCCGGGCCGCTTGCTGGCGACGCCCTGGTGAACCGGTGCGCCTGCTGCGGCGCAGCGAGCGCGGGCCCTTGACGGGGCGGGCCCCGCGCTCTGCGTCACCCTGCGGCGCCGCACCATCGGGTCGGCCACCTGCGGGTTGTCTCTTGGCGAATCCGTGCGGAACTCACGCTGGCGGCGAGCCCGGGCCGACGCGGGCGGCGCACCCGGGTGGCGGCCTGATGCAGCGCCGACCCCAGCCATTAGCATTGCGCCATTGCTGCGAGGTGCCCCCGCCCATGAATCTCGAAGACCTTCTCGCCACCGACGCCTTGATCCCGTCATTGCCGGAGGCGGTGCACCGGATTCTGGGCGAGCTGCAGCAGGAAGAGCCCGATCTGCGCCGGGTCAATGAGCTGCTGTCCGGCGAGGTGGGGCTGACGGTGCGCATCCTGCGGCTGGTGAACTCCGCGCGCTACAGCACGGGCGGCCCGGGCGTGGGCACGGTGGAGGCGGCGACGGCCATCCTGGGCCTGAACGCCACGCGCCAGCTGGTGCAGGCGGCGGCGGTGGGCGGCGCCTTCAGGGAAGTGCCCGGCGTGGACATGGCCGAGTTCTGGCGCCACAGCCTGGACGTCGCGAAGATCGCGCAGTCGCTGGCCGAGGAGCTGCGGCTGGACAAGGGCACGGCGTTCACCGCGGGCCTGCTGCACGGCACCGGCGACCTGATCCTCAAGATGGCCATGCCCGACCGCGCCAGCATGCAGCCGGCGTTCGCGACCGACGACGACCGCCACCTGGCCCAGGCCGCCGAACTGGGCTATGCCTATCCCGAGGTGGGCGCGGCCTTCGCGTCGCGCTGGCTGTTCCCCGAGGCCATCGTCGAGGCCATCCGCCATCAATGCGAGCCGCGCGAGTCCGCCGACCCGACGCTGTCCAGCCTGCTGTTCCTGGCTTGCTGGAGCGCGCGCGCCCATGAGCTGGACATCGAGGGCACGGCGCTGCTGGACACGTTTCCGCATGCGGTGGCCCAGACCCTGGGCCTGGACGATGCCGACCGGCTGTGCGACGACAAGCTCATCGCCTGGACGCCGGTGGACGAGGCGCGCGATTTCTCCTGACGCGGGCCTGCCCGCGCGGCCGCTGCACGGGCCCGCTGCAGGCCGCCGGCCAGCAGCAGCATGGCGGCGAGGGCCGTGAAGGGCTTTATTTGATCGTCGTGTAGCGCGCCTCGAAGTAGTCGTTGGAGCGGTGCAGCGTGTCCACGCCCGGCTTCATCGCCCAGGGGCGGATCTGGTGGTGGATGGGAATGAAGAGGTACTCGTCGCGGATGCGCAGCAGCGCCTCCCTGATCAGCGCATTGCGCCTGGCCACGTCGGGCTCGAACTTGATCTTCTGGATCAGGCCGTCCAGCGTCGCGTCGCTGACCTTGCCGAAATTGAAGTTGCCGTCGGCGCCGCTGGTGCGCGTGTGGCCCCAGGCCTGCATGCCGTAGAGGGCGTCATAAGTGGAGACGCCCCAGCCCAGCATGTAGAAGGGTGATTCGCCGCGCTGGAAGGTCTGGCTGTGCGTGGCGAACGGCGCGGCGACGAGGCGCACCTTGACGCCCACCTTGGCCCACATGGACACGGCCGCCTGGCAGACCTGTTCGTCGTTCACATAGCGGTTGTTGGGGCAGTGCAGCGGCAGCTCGAAGCCCTGCGGGTAGCCGGCCTCGGCCAGCAGCTTGCGGGCGCGGTCGAGGTCGGGCTTCAGCGGCGCGTCCAGGGCCGCGTCATAGCCGTTGACGCCGGGCGGGATCATCAGCGCGGCCGGCACCGACAGGCCGCGCATGATGCTGCGCTTGATGGCCTCGCGGTCCAGCGCCAGGTTCATGGCCTCGCGCACGCGGCGGTCCTTGAAGGGGTTCCTGCCCTTCACGCTGGACTCGCGCAGCTCGTCGCTGCCCTCGTCCATGACGAAGAAGATGGTGCGGATCTCCGGCCCCTCCAGCAGCTTGACCTTGCCGCCCTCCTTGAGCCTGAAGAAGTCCTGCGGCGGCAGGTCGGTGACGAGGTCCACGTCGCCCGACAGCAGGGCCGCCACGCGCGTGGGTGCGCTCTTGATGGGCAGGTAGCTGAGCTCGGTGATGTTGCCGGGGTTGCGGTCCCACCAGTCCGGGTTGGCCACCATCTTCACGGCCTGGTCGGGCTGCCAGCTCACCAGTTTGTAGGGGCCGGTGCCGTTGGCGTTGCGCGAGGCGTAGTTCTCTTCCTTGGCCTTGTAGTCCTGGGTGTTGGTGGTGTTGTTCTTCACCGACCAGGCCTTGCTCATGATGGGGAAGCTGATGATGTTCTGCAGCAGCATGGGCGTGGGCGCCTCCAGCAGCAGGTCGACGGTGTGGTCGTCGATCTTCTTCACCTCCTTGATGCCCGACACATAGGTCTGCTTGGTGCCCTGCGGCTGCGTGATGCGGCCGAAGCTGAAGACCACGTCGTCGGCCGTGAACGGCGAGCCGTCATGGAACTTGACGCCGCGGCGCAGCTCGAAGCGCACCTGGGTCTGGGAGATGTAGGTCCACTTGGTGGCCAGCGACGGCTCGGGCCGGTAGGCCTTGCTCAGCCGGGTGAGGCCCTCGTAGATGTGGGTGCCGATGGCGTTGGAGGTGTTGTGGTCCTGCGAGTGCGGGTCCAGCGTCAGGATGTCGTTCTGCGCGGCCCAGCGCAGCGGCGCCGCGTTGGCGCTGCCCAGGGTCAGTGCGGCCAGCAGGGGCAGGAGGCGGAGGGCGTGTTTCATGCGGCTTCCTCGGGGACTGCGGAAGCCAAAAATGCTAGTCGCGCCTCCCGGCGTGCCGACTACTGTTTTCCCTCGGGTTGCAGCGAGCAATCGCAACCCGCGCCGGCTGCGATCCAGCGCCGGACCAGCCAGCCTCGCAGCCCGCCGGGCCGCGCCGCCAGCGCGCCGCAGATGTAGCGCGAGCCGTCCCAGCGCAACGCGGCGCAGGCCCCGCGCAGGCGTCGGCTCAGCAGCATGCCGAGCGGGCAGGGCTCCACGAGGCAGCACACGCCGCAGCCGTTGCAGGGCGAGCCGGGTGCCGGCTTGGGTGGGGCGTCGGGGTGGATCTCGATGACCCGGGTCGAAGGCATGAAGGTTTACCGCGCAAGAGTGGGTGGGCAACGAGGGCGGCGTCGGCGCCTGCCGGGCTGGCGACTCGGCGCACGCGCACTGCCTATCATCGGCCGCCGCTGAGACCTGCGACGCATCCGACCTCCGTCAGCCGCGAACATGCCCCACCCACTGCAACGTATGCGCTCCTTCATCAACAAGGTGGCCAAATGGCCGGCGACCTCGTCCTATCGCTGGGACGAACGCATGTCGCTGGCGGCCTTTCTGCTGTTCCATGCGATGACGCTGCTGCGCCTGTTCTCGTTGCTGCAGTGGCTCAAGTTCGTTCATCGCAGGATGTACGGCAAGGACCGGTATTTCCAGAAGCGCACCAACTTCCATCCGCTGTTCACCGAGTGCTACTTCGTCGCCGTCGCGCTACTGCTGGTGGTGGTGGGGCAACTTCCGGCCACACCGCTGTCGGTGCCGCTGAAGGTCGCCCTCGGGGCCTACTTTGCCGCCGAGGGCATTGCCTGGTCGGCCTACTACCTGTTCTTCCGGCATTTCATCGAACGCAGCTTCACGATCTATCACCAGGCCGAGTACTTCCTGGCCTTTCCGCTGGCGCTGGCCGTGCAGGTGCTGGGCTTCGGCGTGCTGGTCGGGGCACCATGCGACAGCGGGCTGGCCGAGCGGGCCTTCCAGGCGCTGGGCTTTCTGTTCAACAGCACGCTAGAAGTGCCTGCCGGCAGCTGCACCCAGTTCCCCAAGGGCTGGATCAGCAACGGCCTGGCCCTGCTGGGCATCTGCTATGTGGTGGTGCTGCTGGCCAATCTGCGCGACGCCTTCCCCAAGACCCATGTCAAACCGACGACGGCGGTCGGCGTCATCGGCGCGGGCGACGTGGTCCGCCAGCGCCTGTTGCCGGCGCTGGTGAGGCAGCTGCCGCGCCTCAGCGGCGCCGCATCGCTGGGCCGCAGGTTCGAGCCGGTGGAGATTCACCCCAGCGCGATCCATGTGTTCGACGTCGGCGACGGCGCCGGGCCGTCCCGCCCCATCGAGGTGCTGCTGGAGTTCCCGAACGGCGCTGCCAGGCCCAGGCGCATCCCGGTGAAGCGCGAGCGCAGTTCCCAGGACGTCGTCGTGGAGATCGCCGCGGCGCAGGTGCCGGTCATCATCGCCAGCCCACCGGACTCGCATTTCTTCTACGTGGCCATGATGGCCATGCATGGCGTCCGCTTCGCCGTGGAGAAGCCCATCGCGGTGTTCGAGCCCGAGGTCCAGGCGCTCATCGCCGAGGGCGACCGGCTCTTTGCCGACGGCTTTGCGATGAGCTACTACGCCTTGGAGAAGGCGTTGCCGCTGACCTATCTCTACACGATGCACCCCCTGCACCGCAACCACCTGGACCTTTACGTCTCGCGCGGCGGCTACCGGGCGGTGGACACGCTGCCGTGGAACGAGGTCATCGGCGGACTGGGGCGGCCACAACGCATCCGCGTGCTGCTGCTGGAGGGCCTGTCCCGCAGCCCGTCGGCAGGCGGCAGCAACCGCCAGTGGACCGAGGATCCGCACCTGGGCGGGCTGTATTACGAGACCGCCATCCACGCGATCACGGTGCTGCACAAGGTCCTGGGCGACCTGGACCGGTTCGACCCCGAGCTGCTGGCCATGGTGTCGCAGAGCGCCGTGCGGCAGGACTCGTGCAGCTTCGTGCACATGCACGCGCCCGCCGCGGCGGCTGACGGGGCGGCGGCGATCGATCTGGTCGTGGGCAAGTACATGCCGGAGGCGCTGTGCGCCCGAGGCGCGGTCATCGACTACGCGGGCGCCGTGGTCTGCTGCGACTTCGACTCGATGACGCTGCGTATCCGGCCCAAGGGCGCGACGTTCATGGGCAGCGACCTCGTCGGCGCCGCCGTGGCGGTGCGGGAGCATTACGCCCAGGTGCGCTACGGCGTGCAGGCCAGCCTGATCCGCACCTTCTTCGAGTACGGATGGCAGGGCGCGCGCTTCGACGACTATGCGACGCAGGTGGCCGTGCTGTCCTGGTTGAGCCGCCACCGGTCTCGGCTGCTGGAGGCCCAGCAGCAGATGGGCCGCTATGCCCCCGACGGCCAGGGGCTGCCGGTCGCGCTGGCCGACTGGGTGGCGGCCTATCGCCAGCAGCGGCCCGACCGCAGCGAGTTCCAGCAGGGCTGAGGGCCGGCGCGCGGCCCGCGGGTCAGGTCTTGACGCCCAGCTCGCGCAGCCGCTCGTTCAGATAGCTGTCCGCCGTGTAGCGGTCGCTCAAGACCACGTCGTCGCGCGGATGCAGGAACAGCGGCAGCGACACCCGGCTCTTCTTCGCCCCCTCGCCGGTCGGGTTGACGACGCGGTGCTGGGTCGAGGGGTAATAGCCCTCGGAGGCCTCCTGCAGCATGTCGCCGATGTTGATGGTCAGCGTGCCGAAGTCGCAGGGCACGTCATGCCATTGCTGGTCCTTGCCCAGCACCTGCAGGCCTGGTTCGTTGGCGGCGGGCAGGATGGTCAGCAGGTTGATGTCGCCATGGGCCGCGGCGCGCAGCGAGCCCGCGGGCTCCTGGCCGGTCAGCGGCGGGTAGCGCAGCACGCGCAGCAGCGTCTTGGTGCTGCCCTTGATCATGTTGGACAAGGGTTCGCGGTACCTGGCGGCGATCTCCGGCGGCGTGTACCGCTCGACCCAGCCGAGCAACTCCTCGGCCAGCGCATTGGCCTCGCGGTAATAGGTGAGGGCGTCTTCCTTCAGCTGGGGCGGGATGCGGCCCCAGGGGTAGATGTGGAAGTACTCCTTGATGTCCTTCTGCGTGGAGCCCTTGGCGGTCTCGGAGATCTCGGTGGAGAAGTAGCCGTCCTGGGTCTCCTTCGAGAACGCGAAGCCATGCTTGGCCTCGCCGTTGAAGAAGGCCAGCCAGTCGGCATAGATCTTCTCGACCAGGGCCTGGCGGATGGGGTGGTTGGTCAGCACGCCGAAGCCGGTCTCGTGCAGGGAACGGGTGAACTTTTCGGCCGCATCGGGCGCGCGGTAGTCGACGACCTGGACTTGCATGGGATCTCCTGAATGTCCCTTGGGCCCGCCGACGCATGTGGCCGGGCCCCGTGCGCAGCCATTCAATGGCGGGGCTGTCGCGGATGCGGAGTTTACTTATCCGTCAACTTTCTGACGCCCATCAAGGCTTGTCGGACAAACCCTTGGTGCTAGAGTTCGCCCCCGAGATGGAACCGGTCTGTTACTCGGATTGCCCGCGCGTGCTGAGCGTGGCGGCCTCTTCGAGCAGCGGCGAGGGTTCCCGGTCCTTCCCGTCCCTTTTACTGTTGCCTCTGGCAGCGGCAGAGGTGGGTCGCAATCCGCCAATCGGTCGAGCCGTGTCGCGGAAGGTTCTTCAACCAGCCAACTCCCTGGAAACCGGGGCATGAGGTGAGCGAAAGATGATGCAGCAATACGAGGCCAACTCCTACCTGTTCGGCGGAAACGCGCCGTATGTGGAGGAGATGTACGAGGCCTACCTCGACAATCCCGGTTCCGTTCCGGACAACTGGCGCGCCTATTTCGACGCGCTGCAACATGTCCCCGCCGTGGACGGCAGCGAGGCCCGCGACGTGGCCCATGCGCCGGTCATCGAATCTTTCGCTCAACGCGCCAAGGCCAACGCCTTCGCCAACAAGGCCAGCAGCGCCGACCTCGCCGTCGCCCGCAAGCAGGTCCATGTCCAGTCGCTGATCGCGGCCTATCGCTTCCTCGGCAACCGCTGGGCCGAGCTGGACCCGCTCAAGCGCGCCGAGCGCCCCAAGATTCCCGAACTCGACCCCGCGTTCTACGACCTGACCGAGTCCGACATGGACATCTCGTTCAGCGCCGCGAACAGCTATTTCGGCGGCGAGACCATGACGCTGCGCCAGATCGTGCAGGCGCTGCGCGAGACCTACTGCGGCTCCATCGGCTCCGAGTTCATGCATGGCTCGGACCCGGCCGAGAAGCGCTGGTGGCAGGAGCGCCTGGAGAAGGCGCGCGGCAAGCCCAGCTTCACGGCCGACGAGAAGAAGCACATCCTCGAGCGCCTGACGGCCGCCGAGGGCCTGGAGCGCTACCTCCACACCAAGTACGTCGGTCAGAAGCGCTTCTCGCTGGAAGGCGGCGAGAGCTTCATTGCCGCGATGGACGAACTGATCCAGCGTGGCGGCGAACGCGGCGTGCAGGAGATCGTCATCGGCATGGCCCACCGTGGCCGCCTCAACGTGCTGGTCAACACGCTGGGCAAGATGCCCAAGGACTTGTTCGCCGAGTTCGAGCACAAGGCCGCCGAGGACCTGCCGGCCGGTGACGTGAAGTACCACCAGGGCTTCAGCTCCGACGTGTCCACGTCGGGCGGCCCGGTGCACCTGAGCCTGGCGTTCAACCCGTCCCACCTGGAAATCGTCAACCCGGTCGTGGAGGGCAGCGTGCGCGCCCGCCAGGACCGCCGCGGCGACAAGGCCGGCGCCCAGGTGCTGCCGGTGCTGGTGCACGGCGACGCCGCCTTCGGCGGCCAGGGCGTGGTGCAGGAAACCCTGGCCATGGCCCAGACCCGCGGCTATCGCACGGGCGGCACGGTGCACATCGTCATCAACAACCAGATCGGCTTCACCACCAGCGACCCGCGCGACCTGCGCTCCACCTGGTATTGCTCCGACGTCGTCAAGATGATCGAGGCGCCGGTGCTGCACGTGAACGGCGACGACCCCGAGGCCGTCGTCTGGGCCATGCAGCTGTGCATGGACTACCGCGCCGAGTTCAAGAAGGACGTGGTGCTGGACATCGTCTGCTTCCGCAAGCTGGGCCACAACGAGCAGGACACGCCGGCCCTGACCCAGCCGCTGATGTACAAGAAGATCGCCGCCCACCCCGGCACGCGCAAGGTCTACGCCGACAAGCTGGTGGCGCAGGGCGTGCTGCCGGCCGACGGCCCCGACGAGATGGTCAAGGCCTATCGCGCCGCGATGGACGAGGGCCGCCACACGGTGGACCCGGTGCTGACCAACTTCAAGAGCAAGTTCGCCACCGACTGGTCGCCCTTCCTGGGCAAGAAGTGGACGGACAGCTGCGACACCGCCATCCCGGTGGCCGAGTGGAAGCGCCTGGCCGAGAAGATCACCACGCTGCCCAAGGACTTCGCGGCGCACAACCTCGTCAGCAAGCTCTACGCCGACCGCGCCGCGATGGGCCGCGGCGAGATCAACGTCGACTGGGGCATGGGCGAGCACATGGCGTTCGCGTCGCTGGTGGCCTCGGGCTATCCGGTGCGGCTGTCGGGTGAGGACGCCGGCCGTGGCACGTTCACGCACCGCCACGCCGTGCTGCACGACCAGAACCGCACCAACTGGGACGAAGGCGCCTACGTGCCGCTGCAGAACGTCGGCGAGGGCCAGGCGCCCTTCGTCGTCATCGACTCCATCCTGTCGGAGGAGGCGGTGCTGGGCTTCGAGTACGGCTATGCCGCGGCCGAGCCCAACACGCTGACCATCTGGGAAGCCCAGTTCGGCGACTTCGTCAACGGCGCCCAGGTCGTCATCGACCAGTTCATCGCCTCCGGCGAGGTCAAGTGGGGCCGCGCCAACGGCCTGGTGATGATGCTGCCGCATGGCTACGAAGGCCAGGGCCCCGAGCACAGCTCGGCCCGCCTGGAGCGCTTCATGCAGCTGGCCGCGGACAACAACATGCAGATCGTGCAGCCCACCACGGCCGCGCAGATCTTCCATGTGCTGCGCCGCCAGATGCTGCGCATGTTCAGGAAGCCGCTGGTCATCATGACGCCCAAGAGCCTGCTGCGTGCCAAGGACGCGACCTCGCCGCTGGCCGACTTCACCAAGGGCGAGTTCAAGACCGTCATCGGCGAGCAGGACGAGGGCATCAACGCCGACAAGGTCAAGCGCGTCATCGTCTGCTCCGGCAAGGTCTATTACGACCTGGTGCGCAAGCGTGAGGAAAAGAAGGCGCACGACACGGCCCTGATCCGCGTCGAGCAGCTCTACCCCTTCCCGCACAAGGCCTTCGCGGCCGAGCTCAAGAAGTACCCGAACGCAGCCGACATCGTCTGGTGCCAGGACGAGCCGCAGAACCAGGGCGCCTGGTTCTTCGTGCAGCACTATGTGCACGAGAACATGCTCGACGGCCAGAAGCTGGGCTACGCCGGCCGGCCAGCCAGCGCCAGCCCCGCCTGCGGCTATGCCCACCTGCACCAGGAGCAGCAGAAGGCGCTGCTGGACCAGGCCTTCGCCAAGCTCAAGGGCTTCATCCTCACCAAGTAAGACCGTAGCCGCGCAGCACCTTTCCCGGTGCTGCGCTCGCTTGCGCCTGCGCCCCAACACCTTAAATACAAGACACGGAGCCCACCATGGCCATCGTTGACGTCCAAGTTCCCCAGTTCTCCGAATCCGTTTCCGAAGGCACGCTGCTGACCTGGAAGAAGAAGCCCGGCGAAGCCGTCGCCATCGACGAGACCCTCGTCGAGATCGAGACCGACAAGGTCGTGCTGGAAGTGCCGGCACCTGCCGCCGGCGTGCTGAGCGAAATCATCAAGGGCGACGGTTCCACCGTCGTCAGCCAGGAGCTGCTGGCCAAGATCGACACCGAAGCCAAGGCCGGTGCCGCCGCGCCGGCAGCTGCCGCTGCCGCGCCGGCCGCAGCGCCCGCCGTGGCCGCCGCTGCCGTCAACAAGGGCGACGTCGCCATGCCGGCCGCCGCCAAGATCCTGGCCGAGAAGGGCCTGGCCGCCACCGACGTCGCCGGCACCGGCCGCGACGGCCGCGTGACCAAGGGCGACGCCCTGGCCGCCAGCGCCAAGCCGGCCGCCGCGCCGCTGGTCGTGCCCGCCACGCCCGCCGTCGCCAAGCCGCTGCCGGCCGTGGCCGCACCGCAGGCGCAGAACCTCGGCGACCGCCCCGAGCAGCGCGTGCCCATGACCCGCTTGCGCGCCCGCATCGCCGAGCGCCTGCTGCAGTCCCAGGCCACCAACGCCATCCTGACGACGTTCAACGAGGTCAACATGGCCCCGGTCATGGAACTGCGCAAGAAGTTCCAGGACCAGTTCACGAAGGAGCACGGCACCAAGCTGGGCTTCATGAGCTTCTTCGTCAAGGCCGCCGTGCACGCGCTGAAGAAGTACCCGGTGCTGAACGCGTCGGTGGACGGCAACGACATCGTCTACCACGGCTACTTCGACATCGGCATCGCCGTCGGTTCGCCGCGCGGCCTGGTGGTGCCCATCCTGCGCAACGCCGACCAGATGAGCTTCGCCGACGTCGAGAAGAAGATCGCCGAGTTCGGCCAGAAGGCCAAGGACGGCAAGCTGGGCATTGAGGAAATGTCCGGCGGCACCTTCTCCATCAGCAACGGCGGCGTCTTCGGCTCCATGCTGTCCACGCCCATCATCAACCCGCCGCAGTCGGCCATCCTGGGCGTGCACGCGACCAAGGACCGCGCCGTGGTGGAGAACGGCCAGATCGTCATCCGCCCGATGAACTACCTGGCCATGTCGTATGACCACCGCATCATCGACGGCCGCGAAGCCGTGCTGGGCCTGGTGGCCATGAAGGACGCGCTGGAAGACCCGTCGCGCCTGCTGTTCGACATCTAAGCCGAGGACCGATCAGCATGAGCACCAAGCAATTCGACGTCGTCGTCATCGGCGGCGGCCCCGGCGGCTACATCGCGGCCATCCGTGCGGCGCAACTCGGCATGAACGTCGCGTGCGTCGACGAGTGGAAGAACGACAAGGGCGGCCCGGCACCGGGCGGCACCTGCACCAACGTGGGCTGCATCCCGTCCAAGGCGCTGCTGCAGTCGTCGGAGCATTTCGACCACGCCGGCCACCACTTCGCCGAGCACGGCATCAGCCTGGACAACCTGAAGATCGACGTCGCGAAGATGGTCGGCCGCAAGGACGCCGTCGTGAAGCAGAACAACGACGGCATCCTCTACCTGTTCAAGAAGAACAAGGTCACGTTCTTCCACGGCCGCGGCAGCTTCGTCGCCGCCAAGGATGGCGGTTATGAGCTCAAGGCCGGCGACGAGACCGTGTTCGCCAAGCAGGTCATCCTGGCGACCGGCTCCAACGCCCGTCAGCTGCCCGGCGCGGAGTTCGACGAGGAGCTGATCCTGTCCAACGACGGCGCGCTGCGCATCCCGGCCGTGCCCAAGAAGCTGGGCGTCATCGGCTCGGGCGTCATCGGCCTGGAGATGGGCTCGGTCTGGCGCCGCCTGGGCGCCGAGGTCACCATCCTCGAGGCCATGCCGGCCTTCCTGGCCGCCGCCGACGAAGGCGTGGCCAAGGAAGCCGCCAAGGTCTTCAAGAAGCAGGGCCTGGACATCCAGCTCAGCGTCAAGATCACGAAGGTCACCAAGGGCAAGAACGACGTCACCGTCGCCTACACGGATGCCAAGGGCGCCGAGCAGACGCTGGTGGTGGACAAGCTCATCGTGTCCATCGGTCGCGTGCCGAACACGATCGGCCTGAATACCGACGCCGTGGGGCTGAAGCTCGACGAGCGCGGCGCCATCGTCGTGGACGACGAGTGCAGGACCAACCTGCCCGGCGTCTGGGCGGTGGGCGACGTCGTGCGCGGCCCCATGCTCGCGCACAAGGCCGAGGAAGAGGGCGTGGCGGTGGCCGAGCGCATGGCCGGCCAGCATGGCCACGTCAACTTCAACACCATCCCCTGGGTCATCTACACCTCGCCCGAGATCGCCTGGGTCGGCAAGACCGAACAGCAGCTCAAGGCCGAAGGCGTCGCCTACAAGGCCGGCCAGTTCCCGTTCCTGGCCAACGGCCGCGCCCGTGCGCTGGGCGATACGACCGGCTTCGTCAAGTTCCTGGCCGACGCCAAGACCGACGAGATCCTGGGCGTGCACATCATCGGCCCGTTCGCGTCCGAGCTGATCTCGGAAGCCGTCGTCGCGATGGAGTTCAAGGCCTCGGCCGAGGACATCGCCCGCATCTGCCACGCCCACCCTTCGCTGTCCGAGGCGACCAAGGAAGCGGCGCTGGCCGTCGACAAGCGCACGCTGAACTTCTGATCCGGCGATGCCAACGAGAAGGGGCGGCCCAGCAGTCGCCCCTTTTTTTTGATGATCCCTTCGCATGACCTCCGTCACTGAGCTCTACCAGCAAACCCTCGCCGAGCGCGGCTTCAAGGCCGACGCCGCGCAGCTGCGCGCCATCGAGGCCCTGCAGCGCTGCCAGGACGAGTGGGCCGCCTACAAGGCTCGCCGCAGCAATGCGGTGACCAAGCTGCTGGTGCGGCCGCCCATTCCGCGCGGCGTCTACATGTACGGCGGTGTGGGCCGGGGCAAGAGCTTCCTGATGGACTGCTTCTTCCAGGCCGTGCCGCTGACGCGCAAGACGCGGCTGCACTTCCACGAGTTCATGCGCGAGGTGCACCGCGAGCTGCAGGAGTTGAAGGGCATTGCCGACCCGCTGGAGGAGCTGGGCAAGCGCATCGCGCGGCGCTTCCGGCTGATCTGCTTCGACGAGTTCCACGTCGCCGACGTGACCGACGCGATGATCCTGCACCGGCTGCTGGACGCGCTGTTTCGCAACCGCGTCTCCATCGTCACGACGTCCAACTTCCATCCCGACGAGCTCTATCCCAACGGCCTGCACCGCGACCGCATCCTGCCGGCCATCGAGCTGCTGAAGGACCACCTCGAGGTCATCAACGTCGACGCCGGCACCGACTACCGGCGCCGCACGCTGGAGGACATGAACCTCTACCTGACGCCCTTGAACGACCAGACCGAGGCCGCGCTCACCCAGGCCTTCGAGTCGCTGGCCGAGGCCAAGGACGAGGACCGCAAGCTCATGATCGAGCACCGCGCGATCTATGCACGGCGGCGCGCGGGCGGCGTGGTCTGGTTCGACTTCGCCACCCTTTGCGGCGGCCCGCGCTCGCAGAACGACTACCTGGAGCTGGCCAGCCAGTTCCACACCGTCATCCTGTCCGAGGTGCCCGAGATGCCCGTGCGCCTGGCCAGCGAGGCGCGCCGCTTCACCTGGCTGGTGGACGTGCTCTACGACCGCCGCGTCAAGCTCATCATCTCGGCCGCCGTGCCGGCCGAAGCGCTCTACACGGAAGGCCCGCTGGCCCATGAGTTCCCGCGCACGGTGTCGCGGCTGCAGGAGATGCGTTCGGCCGAATACCTGGCCCTGGCGCGCCGCGAGGTCGATACTTCGCTGACATGAAGTCGTCAGCCCTGATCCTGCTGTTCGGCGCGGCGGTCGCTTCGGCACAGCCCGCGACGCGTGCCGAGGTGGCCGCCCAGCGCAGTGCGCTGGAGCAGCGCTTCGCGCGTGAGCAGGCCGAATGCGAACAGCGCTTCAGCGTCTCGGCCTGCCTCGAAGAGCTGCGCCAGCGCCGCCACGATGCACTGGCGCCGCTGGTGCGGCGTGAGCATGAGCTGGCCGCCCAGGAGCGCCGCGAGCGTGCCGAGGCGCAGACGCAGCGGGTGCGCGAACGCGAGCAGGCCGCGGCCCAGGAGCCGCGCCGCGAGCGCCTGGTGGCTGCGCCATCGCCGACCCGGCCGCCCTCGCAGCCGGCTCGCGCGCTGAGCCCGGAGCAGGCCGCGCAGGCCCAGCAGCAGGCCGAGCGCCAGGCCGAAGCCGAGGCGGCCCGGCGCCGCGAGCGGGCCCGCGAGCGGGAGCAGCGTCAGCAGCAGCGCATTGCCGCCCATGCGGCCAGGGAGAAGAGCCGCAGCAAGCCGCCGGCGGCGCCGCTGCCCTTGCCGGGGGCGGCCTCGGCGCCCAGGCCGCCGCACTGAGCGATCAGTCGAGGCTTTCGAGCTTGACGATGGCGATGGACAGGTTGTCGCCGCCGCCGCGTGCGCGCTGGCGGGCCTTGCTGACCAGCAGCTCGGCGGCTTCGCGCGGTGGCAGGCTGTGCAGCACGCTGCCCAGCTCCTGGGCGGTGAAGTAGTGCCACAGGCCGTCGCTGCAGCACATCAGCGTGTCGCCCACCTCCAGGCCTTCGAAGCGCTCGGCGGTGGAGGTGGGGTCCTGCACCGTGCCCAGGCAGGCGGTCAGCAGATTGCTCTGCGGGTGCGAGCTGGCTTCGGCTTCGGTCAGCTGGCCTTCGTCGACCAGGCGCTGCACATAGGAATGGTCCATGGAGCGCTTGACGATGCCGGCGCCGCGGAACCAGTAGATGCGCGAGTCGCCGGAATGGATCCAGTGCGCGCAACGGTCGCCCGTGATGACGAAGCCGGCGATGGTGCTGTGGGGCTCCTCCTCCGCGGAGATGGCCGTCAGCCGGATCATCAGATGGGCCTCCGACACGATCTGGCCCAGCAGCTCGGCGGGTGATTCATCCTCGGGCGAGTAGCGCTCGAACAGCTGGCGCGCGGTCAGCACGACCTGGTCGGCGGCCTTGCGGCCGCCGCTCTTGCCCCCCATGCCGTCGGCCACGATGCCCATCACGCAGCCCTCGACGCGCGGGTGGGCGAACACGGCCACCTGGTCCTGCTGGTAGGTGCGGTCGCCGCGATGGGTGCCGGTGGCAGCGTTGAGTCGGAATCCGGCGGCGGTGGGAGGCGGCATGCCGAAAACTATACTGGGCGGCGGGCCCGACAAGCTTGCGCGCCCCCGCCACCTGCGCCAGAAACCTTCGGATGGATGAACAACTTCACTCGTTGCCGCGGCGCCTCATCGAGCTGCGCATGGAGCATGCGGACCTCGACGCGATGATCGATCGCCTCGCCGGGCAGTCGCCGGTGGACGAACTGGCGCTGCAGCGCCTGAAGAAGCGCCGCCTGGTGCTGCGCGACCTGATCGCCCGGCTGGAGGCCGCCACAGAGCCCGATGAACCCGCATGAACCGGCTCACCGCCTACCCGCTTCGCCGGCTCCCTTCGAGGGCGCGCCGGCGATGGCCCGGCCAAGCCGGCTCCATGCTGGCCGCTGGATGAGGCAGCCATGACGACTGCCATCGAGGCGTTGAATCCGCCGGATGCCGATCTCGACGACTGGCTGGATGCGCTGGACGGCGGCAGCCCGCCAAGCCCTGGGCCACTCGCCGACGAACTGGAGCAGGCCGTGCTGGCGGCCTTCGATGTCGACGGCCCGCTGGCGCGCCTGGACCCGGGCTACAAGCCGCGCGAGCCGCAGCTGCAGATGACGCGCGCCGTGGCCCGCGCGCTGAGCCGCCGCCAGGCCCTGGTCGTCGAGGCCGGCACGGGCGTGGGCAAGACCTTCGCCTATCTCGTGCCGGCCCTGCTGGCCGGCAGCCGCGCGCTGATCAGCACGGCCACCAAGAGCCTGCAGGACCAGCTCTTCCTGCGCGACCTGCCGCGGCTGACCAAGGCGCTGAACACGCCCGTGCGCCTGGCCCTGCTGAAGGGGCGCAGCAGCTATCTCTGCCTGCACCGCATGAAGGAGGCGCGCCTGTCCGGCGAGTTCCCGGACCGCCGCACGGCGCTGTCGCTGGCCCGCATCGAGCGCTGGGCGCTGGGCACGGCCAGCGGCGACTTCGCCGAGATCGACGGCCTGGACGAGCGCTCGCCCATCATTCCCATCGTCAGCTCCAGCCGCGAGAACTGCCTGGGCCAGGACTGCCCGGACTGGAAGGCCTGCTACGTCGTCAAGGCGCGGCGCGAGGCCATGGAGGCCGATGTGGTGGTCGTCAACCATCATCTGTTCTTCGCCGACATGACGCTGCGCGACAGCGGCGTCGCCGAGCTGCTGCCCAGCGTCGAGATCGCCATCTTCGACGAGGCCCACCAGCTCGCCGAGGCGGGCGTGCAATTCCTCGGCACGCTGCTGGGCACGGCGGCGCTGCTGGACTTCGGCCGCGACCTGCTGGCCCAGGGCCTGGCCCATGCGCGTGGCGTGCACGACTGGCAGGCCTTGCACGGCGGCATCGAGAAGGCCGCGCGCGAGCTGCGGCTAGCGGCCGCCGGCCCGCTGGCCACCGCGGGCCGCGAGCTGCGCGGCATGCTCAAGCTGGGCTGGAAGGAGAGGGCGGCCCAGCCGGGCTTCGCGGCGGCGCTGGCCGGTGTCGAGGCCGCGACGGCCGCGGCGCTGGAGGCCTTGACCGCCGTGCGCGAGGCCGCGCCCGACTTCGCCCGGCTGTGCGAGCGCGCCCAGGAGCTGCGCGACCTGGCCCGGACCTTCGCCGCCGAGCCCGACCCGGGCGATGTGCGCTGGATAGACATAGGCCCGCATGCGGCGCGCCTGGTCCAGTCGCCGCTGGACATCCGCGAGGCGATGCAGCAGCAGCTGGAAGGGCCGCCCAAGGCCTGGGTGTTCACGTCCGCCACCTTGGGTGACGACGAGGGCCTGACCTGGTTCACCGAGCCCGCCGGCCTCACCGACGCCGAGGTGTTGCGCGTCGGCAGCCCCTTCGACTACCCGGCCAACGCGCGGCTGTACGTGCCGCGCGGCTTCCCCAAGCCGAGTGAGCCCAGCCACCCGGCCAGCGTCGCGCTGCTGGCCTCGCGCCTGGCCCGCGCCCTGGGCGGCCGCAGCTTCGTGCTGACGACGACGCTGCGCAATCTGCAGGCCGTGGCCGACGCGCTGCGCGAGCGCTTCGAGGAGGGCGGCGACGCCATCGCCGTGCTGCAGCAGGGCGCCGCCCCGAAGCGCGTGCTGCTGCAGCGCTTCCTGGACAACCCGCGGGCCGTGCTGGTGGGATCGGCCAGCTTCTGGGAGGGCATCGATGTGCCGGGCGATGCGCTGCAATGCGTCGTCATCGACAAGCTGCCCTTCCCGCCACCCAACGACCCGCTGGTGGAGGCGCGCGTGCAGCGCCTGGAGGCGCAGGGCCGCAACGCCTTCGCGGAGTATTTCGTCGCCGAAGCGGCGATCGCGTTGAAGCAGGGCGCCGGACGCCTGATCCGCACCGAGACCGACCGCGGCCTGCTGGTGGTGTGCGACCCGCGCATGGCGGGCATGAACTACGGCCGCCGCCTGCGCGCCGCGCTGCCGCCGATGACGCCGGTGGCGAATGAGGCCGAGGCGCTGGCCTGGTTGCAGGAGCTGAATTCGGATCGAGCTTGACGGCGGATTCTTGCGGGCCGAGCGCCGGGCCTGCCATTGGCCGGAGGCCAATGGCCTTTCGTAGGCACAAGCAGTCCGCAGGGACTGCTCGTGTCCGACTCCAGTTCCCAAGCCGGCCCGCGCTGGCGATGTGCTTGGCGGTCAGGCCGCCAAGCATCGCCGTTCCCCCCGGGGGACCGACTGGTCTTGCCCGCGTTCAGCGCGGCAAGACCAGGCGAGGGGTCACCACAACTGCCACCAGGGCTTCTTGCGCTTGCCGCCGCCGCTGGCGTACTGGCTGTCGGGGAAGTTCTTGTCCAGCACGCGGCGGGCGTCGTCGCGCAGCTGGGTCAGGCCCAGCTTGTCGTAGCTCTCGCTCATGATGAACAGGCCTTCCTCGATGCCCGGCGCATGCTGGAACTCCGCCACCGCGCTCTGCGCGCGATTGGCCGCGGCGACATAGGCCTTGCGGTTGAAGTAGTAGCGCGCCACGTGGATCTCGTAGGCCGCCAGCGTGTTGGTGATGAAGTCGATGCGCGTCGCCGCGTCGGCCGAGTACTTGGACTCGGGGTACTGCTCGACCAGCTGGCGGAAGGCCAGCAAGGCCTCGCGCGAGGCCTGCTGGTCGCGCTCGGCGACATCCTGGTTGGCCAGGCGGCCGAACAGGCCCAGGTCCTCGTTGAAGTTGACGATGCCCTTCATGTAGAGGGCGTAGTCCATCGCCGGGCTGGACGGGTTGAGCTTGATGAAGCGGTCCAGCGTCGCGATCGCCTGGGCACGCTCGGCCGTCTTGTAGTAGGCCCAGGCCACGTCCAGCGTCGCCTGCTGGCCCATGGTCGTGCCGGCGGCGCGGCCCTCGATCTTCTCGAGGGTCTTGATGGCGCGGTCGTAGCTGCCGGCGTTCAGGTCATCCTTGGCGTCTGCATACAATTTGTCCAGCGCCGCCTGGGAGTTCGGATCCTCCTTGGCCGTGGAGCCGCAGCCGCTCATGCCGAGCGCGATGGCCATCAGGGCGACGCCGGCGACGACGCGGCCGGCCTTGAATTTCTCAACAAGCATGTCTGGAGTCGACGGCGGTGCCGCCGGCCGGTCACGGGGAACAATGGACGCGGAGTATAGGGTGGGGGGTCGGGAAGACTGCGAGCAGGAGGCCGACGAAAGCGGCGACGCCGAGCGGCGCAGCGCCGAGGTCGATGCCGCGGGCCATGGCGAGCGCCTGGACCGTTGGCTGACCGGCCTGGCGCCGGAGTTCTCGCGCAACCACCTGCAGTCCCTCATCGAGCGCGGCTGCGTGGCCGTGGATGGCCGGCCGCTGCTGAAGGCCGCCCACAAGCTGCGCGCCGGCCAGCGCGTCGAGGTCGAACTGCAGCCCACCGACGAGAGCCGGGCCTTCCGCGCCGAGCCGATGGCGCTGGATTTCGTCTTCGAGGATGAGCATCTGGCCGTCGTCAACAAGCCGGCCGGCCTGGTCGTGCACCCGGCGGCCGGCAACTGGTCGGGCACGCTGATGAACGGACTGCTGGCTCACCACCCGGCGGCCGCCGGGCTGCCGCGCGCCGGCATCGTGCACCGGCTGGACAAGGACACCAGCGGGCTGATGGTGGTCGGGAAGACGCTGGAGGCCGTCACCGCGCTGACGCGCCAGATCGCCGCGCGCGAGGTGCACCGCGAATACCTGGCGCTGGCCTGGGGGCGCGTCGAGGAGGCCTTCAGCGTGGACGCGCCGCTGCGGCGCGACCCGGTTTCGCGGGTGAAGATGGCCGTCGCGCCGGCCCATCTGGGCAAGCCGGCGCGCACCGACGTCTTTCCGCTGGGCCTGGGCGAAGTCGGCGGCCGCGCGGTCAGCGCCGTGCACTGCGTGCTGCACACCGGGCGCACCCACCAGATCCGCGTGCACCTGGCCCACAGTGGCCACCCGCTGCTGGCCGATGTCCTGTACGGCGGCGCGCCGGCTTTGGGGCTGGCGCGCCAGGCCCTGCATGCGGCGCGCTTGAGCTTCACACACCCGGTCACCGGCGCGGCCTTGGCGCTGCGCGCGCCGCTGCCGGCCGACCTGGCTGCCGCCTGGGTCCAGGTCGGCGCCGGCGGGTTGCCGGGCTGAGGGGCTACAATGTGATCCAGTTGGCGTGTGTGAGCGCCGTGCCCGGTGTCAGCAGATGATGGGGGACGGCAGCCCGTCGCGGGATCGCAGTCCACCCGGAAGCCGCCAATCCATGCTGTGTAACAGGCCGTCTGAAGGCCGTTGCCATACCCGCCCCAGCCCTCTGGCGAGCGCCTGATGAGCGCCCAGACCGGGGTCACAACGCCAGAGCTCTGCCCATTGAGGGTGCGAAGTTGAGTTCATGAATAGCCAGGATGCCAAGCGCGTCCTCGAGACCGCGCTGATCTGTGCCTCGCAGCCGCTGACGCTGCGCGAGCTGCGCAGCCTGTTCGCCGACGAGCTCGGTGCCGACACCTTGCGCGGCCTGCTCGACGAGCTGAGCCGCGACTGGGAGGGCCGGGGCGTCGAACTGGTGGCGCTGGCCTCGGGCTGGCGCTTCCAGAGCCGCCCCGAGCTGCGCGAATATCTCGACCGCCTGCACCCCGAGAAGCCGCCGCGCTATTCGCGCGCCGTGCTCGAGACGCTGGCCATCATTGCCTACCGCCAGCCGGTCACGCGCGGCGACATCGAGGACATTCGCGGTGTCGTCGTCGCCAGCCAGATCATCAAGCAGCTGGAAGACCGCGGCTGGATCGAGGCGATAGGCCATCGCGAGACCCCCGGCCGCCCGGCGCTTTACGCGACGACCAAGACCTTCCTCGACGACCTGGGCCTGGCCAGCCTGGAGCAGCTGCCGGCCCTGGAGGTCGGCAGCGAACCGCCGGCCTTCGAGGCCCTGCAAGGCCAATTGCTGGACGCCGCCGAAGAGGCGGCGCCCGCGCCGCCGCCGGCCGAGACCGAGCCAGCGGCCGAGGTGCCGGCGCCGTCGCTGAGCCTGTTCGGCGACGACGGCACGCCGGCCCTTCCCGATCCCGACCCCCAAGACCCGTCCCCGCAACCCCAGCCCGAATCCGCATGAACGACGCTGCCGACCAAGAACAAGACCTGCCTTCCGCTGCCGACGCCGACGCGCCTGCGCCCAAGCGCCGTCGCACGACGGCCAAGGCCGCGGCCGAGGCCACGCCCGAGGCTGCAGAAGCCGCCGTGCCGGTGAAGCGCAGCCGCCGCAAGGCCGCGTCGGCGGCCGACGAGGCGGGTGCCGAGCCCGAGGCCGCGGTTGCCGAGGCCACGGCGGCCGAGCCGGCGCCTGCCCGCAAGCGGGCGCCGCGCAAGACGGCCACGGCCGATCCCGTGGTGGTCGAGGCTGCCGCCTCGGCGCCCTCGGCCGAGCAGGCCCCGCTGTTCACGCTGGGTGACGAAGTGCCGGCCGTGGCCCAGGCGGAGGATGGCGACGAGGGCGAGGGCGATGACGGCCAGGGCGAGGAGGGCGAGCGTGGTGGCCGCAGCCGCAATCGCCGCCGCAACCGCAAGGAGCGCGCCGAGCGCCAGGCCGCCGGGCAGGTGGCCGGTGGCGAGTCGCCGGGCCCGGCGTTGGCGCCGGAACTGGTCGAGGCCGCGGGGGCGCGCTTCGCCGACGTGCTGTCGGGCAGCCTGGATGCCGAGTCCGAGGCGCCGGATGCCGCCGAGCCGCCCCAGCTCGCCGCCGTGCCGGACGCGGCGGAGGAGGGCGAGGGCGCCGAAGGCGCTGCGGCCGAGGGCGAGGCCAAGCGCGTGCTGGCGCCGGATGCCGACGCGCCCAAGCTGCAGAAGGTGCTGGCCCAGGCCGGCATCGGCTCGCGCCGCGACATCGAGGACTGGATCGCCGACGGCAAGATCGAGGTGAATGGCGAGGTGGCGCATGTGGGCCAGCGCATCTCCTTCGGTGACCGCGTGCGCGTCAACGGCAAGGAAGTGCGCGTGCGCATCTCGCCGCCCAACCCGCGCATCCTGGCCTATCACAAGCCCACGGGCGAGGTGTCGACGTTCAACGACCCCGAGGGCCGCCCCACCGTGTTCCGCACGCTGCCGCGCGTGCAGGGCCAGAAGTGGCAGTCCGTGGGCCGCCTGGACATCAACACCGAAGGCCTGCTGCTGTTCACCAACTCCGGCGAGCTGGCCAACCAGCTGATGCACCCGCGCTTCGGCGTGGAGCGCGAGTACGCGGCGCGCGTGCTGGGCTCGCTGAGCGACGAGCAGCGCGCCCGCCTGCTGGAGGGCGTCAGCGTGGACGGCCAGACGGCCGCGTTCAAGAGCATCGAGGACGGCGGCGGCGAAGGCGCCAACCGCTGGTATCGCGTCGTCATCACCGAGGGCCGCAACCGCGAGGTGCGCAAGCTGTTCGAGGCGGTGGGCATGGTGGTCAGTCGCCTGATCCGCATCCGCTACGGCACGGTCGTGCTGCCGCGCGGCCTCAAGCGCGGCGTCTGGGTGGAGCTGGGCGACGACGACGTGCGCGTCATCCGCCGCCTGGCCGGCCACACGACGCAGCGCGAGCAGCGCCAGGAGCAGGGGCCGCAGGCCCAGCAGGGCCAGGGCGGCAAGAAGGACCGCAACAAGCGCCGCGCCGACGACCGCGGCTCGCATGCCGGCCCGCGCCCCAGCCGGCCCCAGGAGCCCCAGCAGTCGCGCCCGCCGCGCGAGGAGCGCGGCCCGCGCCGCCAGGACGACGAAGACGACGACTTCATTCCGCACCACATCAACCCGCTGGAGCAGACCTTCGACCGCCGCCATGCGACGGGCGGCAAGCGCGGCATCCCGATGGGTTTCGGCGCCGGTGGCAGCGCCCAGGACCACAACCGCGGTGGCAACCGCCAGAAGGGTGGCCCGCGCGAGCCCGATCCGATGCAGACCTCGGTGGGCTACATCGGCGGTGATGCCTTCCTGCGCCGTGGCGGCGGTGGAGGCAACCGTGGCGGCGGCAAGGGGGGTGGCGGTCGCTCCGGCGGCGGCTTCGGCGGTCGTCACCGCTGAGCGCAGCCGGTCAAGGCAACTAGGGTCATCCCGCAAAGCTACAATCCAAGGCTTTGTCCAATACACCTCATCAGGAGAAATCCATGGCGATCGAACGCACCCTGTCCATCATCAAGCCCGATGCCGTGGCGAAGAACGTCATCGGCCAGATCTACGCCCGTTTCGAGGCCGCCGGCCTGAAGATCGTGGCCGCCAAGATGGTCCACCTGTCGCGCGGCGAAGCCGAAGCGTTCTACGCCGTGCACAAGGCCCGCCCGTTCTTCAACGACCTGGTGAACTTCATGATCTCCGGCCCGGTGATGATCCAGGCGCTGGAAGGCGAAGGCGCCATCCTGAAGAACCGTGACCTGATGGGCGCGACCGACCCGAAGAAGGCCGAGAAGGGCACGATCCGCGCCGACTTCGCCGACAGCATCGACGCCAACGCCGTGCACGGCTCGGACGCGCCGGAAACGGCCGCCGCCGAAGTGGCGTTCTTCTTCCCCGGCATGAACGTCTACGCCGGTCGCTGATTCCCACCCACGGGGTCCATGACCCCGGCCCAGGATTTCGTATGGACGCGGTCAACCTGCTCGGTTTCGATCTAACAGGCCTGGCCGCCTACTGCGAGGAACTGGGCGAAAAGAAATTCCGTGCGACCCAGCTGTTCCGCTGGATCCACCAGAAGGGCGCGTCGGACTTCGAGCAGATGTCCGACCTCGCCAAGTCCCTGCGCGACAAGCTCAAGGGCCGTGCCCACATCACCGCGCTGCCGGTGATTTCGGAGCATGTGTCGGCCGACGGCACCATCAAGTGGCTGTTCGACGTCGGCGCCGGCAATGCCGTCGAGGCGGTCTTCATCCCCGAGGACGACCGCGGCACGCTGTGCGTCTCCAGCCAGGCCGGTTGCGCCGTGGGCTGCCGCTTCTGCTCCACCGGCCACCAGGGCTTCAGCCGCAACCTGACGACGGCCGAGATCACGGCCCAGCTCTGGTTTGCCGAGCACGCGCTGCGCAAGCGCCAGAACACGACCGAGCGCGTCATCTCCAACGTCGTGATGATGGGCATGGGCGAGCCGCTGCAAAACTACGACCAGCTCGTGCCGGCGCTCAAGACCATGCTGGACGACCATGGCTACGGCCTGAGCCGCCGCCGCGTGACGGTCTCCACCTCCGGCGTCGTGCCCATGATCGACCGCCTGCGCGAGGACTGCCCGGTGGCGCTGGCCGTCAGCCTGCATGCGCCCACCGACCCGCTGCGCGACCAGCTCGTGCCGCTGAACAAGAAATACCCGATCGCCGAACTGCTGGCGGCCTGCAACCGCTACCTCGAGAAGGCGCCGCGCGACTTCATCACCTTCGAGTACTGCATGCTGCAGGAGGTGAACGATGCGCCCGAGCAGGCCCGCGAACTGGTCGCGCTGCTGAAGCACAAGGTCAGCTGCAAGATCAACCTGATCCCCTTCAACCCCTTCCCGGCGTCGGGCCTCGTGCGCAGCACGAATGCCCGCGTGCAGGCCTTTGCCGACGTGCTGATCCAGGCCGGCATCGTGACGACCGTGCGCAAGACGCGCGGCGACGACATCGATGCCGCCTGCGGCCAGCTCGCCGGCGAGGTGCAGGACCGCACCCGCGCGCATATCCGCATGGTCAGGGCCCCCGTGACGGTGGCCAAATCCGCCTGACGCTCTAACGCCGAGGATTTGATGAAGCGCCTGCCCATCCTTCTGATCGCCGCCCTCCTGGCCGCCTGCGCGGGCACTGCCCCCAGCAGCGACCGCGAGATCAAGACCGATTCCGACCAGACCGATGCCGACCGCCGCGCCGCCATCCGGCTGGAGCTGGCGCAGGGCTATTTCTCGCGTGGCCAGTTCAACACGGCGCTGGACGAGCTCAAGCTTGCGCAGCAGGCCAAGCCCGACATGCGCGAGGCGGTCAACCTGCGTGGCCTGATCTATGCCGCGATGGGCGACAACCAGCTCGCCGAAGAGGCCTTCCGCCGCGCGCTGGCCGTCTATCCCAACGACCCCGACACGCTGCACAACTACGGCTGGTTCATGTGCCAGCAGCAGCGCTGGCCCACGGCCGATTCGCTGTTCGACCAGGCCCTGGCGCAGCCCAGCTACCGGGCCCCGGCGCGCACGCTGCTGGCCAAGGGCGTCTGCGAGGCCCGTGCCGGCCGCCTGCTGGTGGCCGAGAAGACGCTGTCGCGTGCCTTCGAGCTGGACCCGGGCAGCCCGGCCATCGCGGTCAACCTGTCCGAGGTGCTGTTCCGCAACCGCGAGCTGGAGCGCGCCCGCTTCTACGTCAAGCGCGTCAACGCCCAGCCCGAGCAGCTGAATGCGCAGAGCCTGTGGCTGCAGCTGCGCATCGAGCGCAAGCTGGGCGACGTCGCCATGGTGGACGAGCTCGCGCTGCAGCTGCGCCGCAAGTATCCCCAGGCGCCGGAAACCCAGTTCCTGGACGCCGGCCGCTACGACGACTAAGCCGTTCGCGGCACACGACAAGAACGACAAGACGATGGAACCCATTTCCGAGGGAACCGCCAGCACCGCAGCCACCGCCGGTGCCTGGCTCAGGAATGCGCGCCAGCAGCGCGGCCTGCACATCGCGGCGCTGGCCGTCACGCTGAAGGTGCCGCAGGCCAAGCTGGAGGCCCTCGAGGCCGACCGCCACGACCTGCTGCCTGATGCCACCTTCGCCCGCGCGCTGGCCACGGCCATGTGCCGCGCGCTCAAGGTGGACCCCGCGCCCGTGCTGGCCCTGCTGCCGCGTACCGGCGAACAGGGCCTGGACGTGCGGCCCGGCCTCAACCAGCCCTTCCGCGAGCGCGGTTCCGGCAGCGCCATCGACGGCGGCGTGCTGGCGCTGCTCGGACGGCCCGTCGTCTGGGGTGCGTTGCTGATGCTGGTGGCCGCCGCCGCCGTGTACTGGGTGCCGGCCGGCTGGGTGGGCCAGCGCGACACCGTGGCCAGCCTGCCGGCCTTCCCGGCCTCGGGCGTGGTCGGGGCGGCCAGCGCGCCGGTGGAGTTCGTGGCCGCGCCCGTCGCGGCCTCCGCGGCCTCCGAGGCCCCGGTGCCTGCTGCCGTGCCGGTGGCCTCGGCGCCGCTGCAGCTGCGCGAGGTCGCACCGCCGCCTGCGCCGGCGAGCGCCGCCGAGCCCGCCAGGACCGCTATCGCAGCCGGCAGCGCGCTGCGCGTGCTGGCCACGGCCGAAACCTGGGTCGAGGTAGTCGACGCCCAGGGGCAGACGCTGCTGTCGCGCGTGCTGCGCCAGGGTGAGCAGCAGGAGTACAGCGGCGCGGCGCCCTACAAGGTGCGCGTCGGCAATGTCAGCGGCACCCGCGTCGAGTGGCGCGGAGCCGCCATCGACCTGGCCGCGCTTGGCAAGGACAACGTCGCCCGTCTGGAGTTGAATTGATGAGCGAATGGATCATTCCCGAGGCCGCTCCGGCGCCGCGGAAGAGCCGCCAGGCTCGCGTGGTCTGGGGCAGCCGTGTCGTCACCGTGGGCGGTGACGCGCCGGTGCGCGTGCAGTCCATGACCAACACCGACACGGTGGACGCCATAGCCACGGCCATCCAGGTCAAGGAGCTGGCCATCGCCGGCTCGGAGATGGTGCGCATCACCGTCAACACGCCCGAGGCGGCTGAAGCAGTGCCCTACATCCGCGAGCAGTTGGACCGCATGGGCATCGACGTGCCGCTGGTGGGCGACTTCCACTACAACGGCCACCGCCTGCTGACCGACTACCCGGCCATGGCCCAGGCGCTGTCCAAGTACCGCATCAATCCCGGCAACGTCGGCAAGGGCGAGAAGAAGGACAGGCAGTTTGCCCAGATGATCGAGGCGGCGATGAAGTACGACAAGGTCGTGCGCATCGGCGTCAACTGGGGCAGCCTGGACCAGGAGCTGCTGGCGCAGTTCATGGACGAGAACGCGAAGCGGCCCCAGCCCTGGGATGCCAAGCCCGTCATGTACCAGGCGCTGGTCGAGTCGGCGCTGACCTCGGCCGCCTATGCCCGCGAGCTGGGCTTCAACCCCGACAACATCATCATCAGCTGCAAGGTCAGCGGCGTGCAGGACCTGATCTCGGTCTACCGCGAACTGGCGCGCCGCTGCGACTACGCGCTGCACCTGGGCCTGACCGAGGCCGGCATGGGCACCAAGGGCACGGTGGCCTCGTCGGTCGCTTTAGGCATCCTGGCCCAGGAAGGCATAGGCGACACCATCCGCGTCAGCCTGACGCCCCAGCCGGGCGAGGCGCGCACGCAGGAGGTCGTGGTGGCCCTCGAGATCCTGCAGGCGCTGGGCCTGAGGCACTTCAACCCCAGCGTCACCGCCTGCCCGGGCTGCGGCCGCACCACCAGCACGACCTTCCAGGAGCTGGCCAAGCAGATCGACGACTTCCTGCGGCTGCAGATGCCGGTCTGGCGCAACAAGTACCCGGGTGTCGAGGAGATGAAGGTGGCCGTCATGGGCTGCATCGTCAACGGCCCCGGCGAGAGCAAGCATGCCGACATCGGCATCAGCCTGCCCGGCACCGGCGAGGCGCCGGCGGCGCCCGTCTTCATCGACGGCGAGAAGGCCCAGACCCTGCGCGGCGACAACATCGCGCAGGAGTTCCACGCCCTGGTCGAGAACTACATCGAGAAGCGCTTCGGCGCCAAGGCCGCGGCCTGAATCCGGATCCCATGAGCGAGACCAAGAAGGTGCAGCCCCTGCAGGCTGTGAAAGGCATGAACGACATCCTGCCGCCGGAATCGGCGCGCTGGGAGTCGCTGGAGGCTGCCATGCGCAGCGTGCTGGGGCGCTACGGCTACCAGAATGTGCGCGTGCCCATCGTCGAACCGACGGCGCTGTTCGTGCGCGGCATCGGCGAGGTGACCGACATCGTCGAGAAGGAGATGTACGCCTTCGAGGACCGCGCCGACAAGCATGGCCAGGCCGAGCATCTGGCGCTGCGCCCCGAGGGCACGGCCGGCGTCGTGCGCGCCATGATCGAGCACAGCTTCCTGCGCGACAGCCCGCGCCGGCTCTACTACGTCGGCCCCATGTTCCGCCGCGAGAAGCCGCAGAAGGGCCGCTACCGCCAGTTCCACCAGATGGGCATAGAGGCTTTGGGCTTCGCCGGCCCGGACGTGGACGCCGAGGTCATCCTGCTGGCCCGCACGCTGTGGCGCGAGCTGGGTCTGAAGGAGGGCGAGGACGTCGCGCTGGAGATCAACTGCCTGGGTCAGCCCGACGAGCGCCGCGCCCACCGCGAGGCCTTGATCGCCTACCTGGAACAGCACCGCGACGTGCTGGACGAGGAGGCCAAGGCCCGCATGTACAGCAACCCGCTGCGCGTGCTGGACACCAAGAACCCCGCCATGCAGGCCATGGCCGAGGGGGCGCCCAAGCTGCTGGACTACCTGGGCGAGGCCTCGCTGGCCCACTTCAACGGTGTGCGCACGCTGCTGGACGCCGTGGGCCTGGCCTACCGCATCAACCCGCGCCTGGTGCGCGGGCTGGACTACTACAACCTCACCGTGTTCGAGTGGGTGACGACCAAGCTCGGCGCTCAGGGCACCGTCTGTGCGGGTGGCCGCTACGACGGCCTGGTCGAGCAGCTGGGCGGCAAGCCCACGCCGGCCGTGGGCTTCGGCATGGGCCTGGAGCGGCTGCTGCTGCTGCTGGAGACGCTGGGTCTGCAGACCCCGACCGCCGCGCCCGACGTCTACGCCGTCGTGCCCGACCCCGCCGAGCTGCCGCGCATCCTGCCCACGCTGGAGGCGCTGCGAGCGGCCGGTGTCAGCGTGCAGATGCACGCCGGCGGCGGCTCCTTCAAGTCGCAGTTCAAGAAGGCGGACGGCTCCGGCGCGCGCTACGCGCTGGTGTTCGGCGCCGACGAGCTGGCGCGCGGCGAGGTGGCCGTAAAGCCCCTGCGCGACGGGGGCGAGCAGGCCACCCGCGCGCTCGCCGACGTGGCCGCCTGGGCGGCCGAATTGCGCACCGCATAATCCCGGGCCCTGCCCGCACTCGCTGTATTCCTCTCATGGCATCGCATCTCGACCTCGAAGAACAAGAACAACTCGAACAGCTCAAGGCGTTCTGGAAGCGCTGGGGCAACCTCATCACCTGGGTGTCGACCGTGGTGCTGGCCGCCTTCGCCGCCTGGCAGGGCTGGAACTGGTACCAGCGCGACCAGGCCGCCCAGGCCGCCGCGATGTACGACGAGTTCGATCGCGCCCTCGCGGCCCAGGACCTGGACAAGGCAGCCGGCGCCGCGGGCGACCTGAAGGCCCGCTTTGGCGGCACCGCCTACGCCACGCAGGCCGGCCTGCAGGTGGCCAAGCTGCAGCTGGACAAGGACAAGGTCGACGACGCCAAGCAAAACCTGGCCTGGGTGGCCGAGCATGGCGCCGACGGTGGCCCCTACCGCGACATCGCCCGCCTGCGCCTGGCCGGCCTGCAGCTGGATGCCAAGGCCTATGACGAGGCCGCCAAGACGCTGGATGCGATCAAGTCCGCTGAATTCGCCGGCCTCGTGGCCGACCGCCGCGGCGACCTGCTGCTGCTGCAGGACAAGCGCGACGCCGCCAAGGCCGAGTACCAGAAGGCGCTGGCCGCGCTGGACAAGACCCAGGACTACCGCCGCGTCATCGAGGCCAAGCTCTCGACGCTGGGCGTGCCCACCACCGTCGACGCCACCGGAGCCCCGCAATGAAGCGCGCCGTCCTGATCTCCGCGCTGGCGGCCTCGCTCGCCGGCTGCTCCACGATCAGCTCGACGTGGAACTCCTGGTTCGGCGACGCCAAGACCAAGCCGGCCGTGCTGGAGGCCTTGTCGGGCCCGGCGACGGGCCGCATCGTCTGGAGCGCCAAGGGCGACAACATCAACTTCCCGCTCAGCATCGCGACGCCGGGTGACCGCTTCGTCGTCGCCAGCAGCGACGGCAGCGTGCGTGCGCTGGCGGCCGCCGACGGCCGCGAGCTGTGGCGCGGCGACGCCGGCGCCAAGCTGCTGGCCGGCGTGGGCAGCGACGGCCGCTTTGCCGCCGTCGTCAACCGTGACAACGAGCTGGTCGTGCTGGATGCCGGCAAGCTGGCCTGGAAGAAGGCCCTGCCGACGCCCGTCGTGGCCGCGCCGCTGGTGGCCGGCGAACGCGTCTTCGCGCTGACGCTGGACCGCCAGGTGCTGGCCTTCGACGCGCTGGACGGCCGCAAGATCTGGGAACTCAAGCGCCCCGGTGAGCCGCTGACGCTGGCCAAGGCCGGCGTGCTGCTGGCCTACAAGGACACGCTGGTGGTGGGGCAGGGGCCGCGCCTGGCCGGCGTGGACCCGCTCAAGGGGCAGCTGCGCTGGGAGGCCAGCGTGGCCACGCCGCGCGGCACCAACGAGGTCGAGCGCCTGGCCGACCTCGTCGGCCCCGCCGTGCGCCAGGGCGAGCTGATCTGCGCCCGCGCGTTCCAGTCCTCCGTGGGCTGCGTCAACGCCGAGCGCGGCAGCGCGCTGTGGAACCGCGTGGTCGGTGGCGCCAACGGCATCGGCGCGGACGACCAGATCGTCGTCGCCGGCGACGCCTCGGATCGCCTGTCGGCCTGGAAGCTGGCCAACGGCGACCTGGCCTGGTCGGCCGACCAGTTCCAGCTGCGCAAGCTGTCCGCCCCCGTGCTGTCGGGCAAGCAGGTGCTGATCGGCGACTTCGAGGGTCAGGTCCATCTGCTGGACCGCGACAGCGGCAAGACGCGCTCGCGCCTGGCCACCGACGGCTCGCCCGTCGTCACCATCGCGTTGCTGGGCGAGACCGCGCTGGTCGCGACCAAGAGCGGCGGGCTGTTCGCGATCAAGGCGGAATGAAGCCCGCGATATGAAACCAGTCATTGCCCTGGTCGGCCGCCCCAATGTGGGCAAGTCGACGCTGTTCAACCGCCTGACGAAGTCGCGCGACGCCATCGTGGCCGACTTCGCCGGCCTGACCCGCGACCGCCACTACGGCGACGGCCGCCTGGGCGATCGCGAGTTCATCGTCATCGACACCGGCGGCTTCGAGCCCGACAGCACCACCGGCATCGTCAAGGAGATGGCCAAGCAGACCAAGCAGGCCGTCGCCGAGGCCGATGCGGTCATCTTCGTCGTCGACGTGCGCCTGGGCCTGTCCGCCCACGACAGCGAGATCGCCCGCTATCTGCGCAGCGTCAACAAGCGCGTGCATCTGGCCGTCAACAAGGCCGAGGGCATGCTGGATTCGCCGCTGCTGGCCGAGTTCCATGAGCTGGGCATGGGCGAGCCGCATCCCATCTCCTCGGCCCACGGCCAGGGTATACGCAGCCTGCTGGATGCGGTGCTGGAGCCCTTCGAGGCCACCGAGCGCGACGAAGAGGCCCGGGACGAGGGCGTCATCCGGCTGGCCGTGGCCGGCCGCCCCAACGTCGGCAAGAGCACGCTGATCAATACCTGGCTGGGCGAGGAGCGCCTGGTGGCCTTCGACATGCCGGGCACCACGCGCGACGCCATCGCGGTGGACTTCGAGCGCAACGGCCAGAAGTTCAAGCTCATCGACACGGCGGGCCTGCGGCGCAAGGGCCGGGTGTTCGAGGCCATCGAGAAGTTCTCGGTCGTCAAGACGCTGCAGGCCATCGCCGACGCCCACGTCGTGCTGCTGCTGCTGGACGCCACCCAGGGCGTGACCGACCAGGATGCCCACATCGCCGGCTACATCCTGGACAGCGGTCGCGCCGTCGTGCTGGCCGTCAACAAATGGGACGCGGTCGACAGCTACCAGCGCGAGACGGTGAAGCGCCAGATCGAGCAGCGCCTGGCCTTCCTGAAGTTCGCGCCGCTGCACCAGATCTCGGCGCTGAAGCGCCAGGGCCTGGCGGCGCTGTGGAACGCGATGGCCGATGCCTACGCCTCGGCCTACCGCAAGATGACCACGCCGGTGCTGACCCGCCTGATCCAGGAGGCCGTGGAGCACCAGCAGCCCAAGCGGGCCGGGCTGTCGCGGCCCAAGCTGCGCTACGCCCACCAGGGCGGCCAGAACCCGCCCATCGTCGTCATCCATGGCAATGCGCTGGAAGGTGTCACGGAGGTCTACAAGCGCTACCTCGAGGGACGCATACGCGCCCACTACAAGCTGGTCGGCACGCCGCTGAAAATAGAGCTGCGTTCTTCGAAGAATCCTTTCAATGAAAAGACCTAGGTGACCGGCGGGTGGGGCAAAACCCTGTGTTAAGGTCCAACCCGTAGTCCCTTCCCCCGATAACTCGGAGCATACCGATGAGCAACAAAGGCCAACTTTTGCAGGACCCCTTTTTGAACCTGCTCCGCAAAGAGCATGTGCCGGTGTCGATCTACCTCGTCAACGGCATCAAGCTTCAAGGCCATATCGAATCCTTTGACCAGTACGTCGTGCTGCTGCGCAACACCGTGACGCAGATGGTCTACAAGCATGCGATCTCCACCGTCGTGCCGGGTCGCGCGGTCAACTTCCACGCTGGCGACGCTCCTGCGGACGCCTGATCCCCCGCCCTTGTCTTCGACCGCTGCCAACGACGCGACGCCGCCCTCCGAGGCGGCGCGCGCCATTCTTGTGGGTGTCGATTTCGGCCGCCATCGCGCCGCCCAGGGCTTCGACGAGAGCCTGGACGAACTGGCCCTGCTGGCCGAATCCGCCGGCGACACGCCGGTGGCCAAGATCATCGCGCGCCGTGCCGCGCCCGACGCGGCCCTGTTCGTGGGCTCCGGCAAGGCCGACGAGATCAAGCTGCTGGTGCAGGCCCACCACGCCCACACGGTGCTGTTCGACCAGGCCATCTCGCCGGCCCAGCAGCGCAACCTGGAGCGCGTGCTGGGCGTGCCGGTGGCCGACCGCACGGCGCTGATCCTCGAGATCTTCGCGGCCCGCGCGCAGAGCCACGAGGGCAAGCTGCAGGTGGAACTGGCCCGGCTGCAATACCTGGCCACGCGGCTGGTGCGGCGCTGGAGCCACCTGGAGCGCCAGAGCGGCGGCATCGGCATGCGCGGCGGCCCCGGCGAGGCCCAGATCGAGCTGGACCGCCGCATGATCGACGACCGCATCAAGAAAACCAAGGAGCGGCTCAAGCAGGTGCAGCGCCAGCGCAGCACGCAGCGCCGCTCGAGGGCGCGCAACGGCGTCTTCAAGGTCTCGCTGGTGGGCTACACGAATGCGGGCAAGAGCACGCTGTTCAACGCGCTGACCAAGGCGCGCGCCTATGCCGCCAACCAGCTGTTCGCGACGCTGGACACGACGACGCGCTCGCTCTACCTGGAGCAGGCGGCGGCCAGCGTGTCGCTGTCCGACACCGTGGGCTTCATCCGCGACCTGCCGCACAAGCTGGTCGAGGCCTTCCGGGCGACGCTGCAGGAGGCGGCGGACGCCGACCTGCTGCTGCACGTCGTCGACGCCGCCAGCCCGGTGCTGGACGAGCAGATGGTCGAGGTCGAGCGGGTGCTCAAGGAAATCGGCGCGGGCGATGTCCCGCAGATCCTGGTCTACAACAAGCAGGACCTGCTGCCCGACGACCAGCGCCCGCGCGAGACCGTGGACGCCGTGTTGCGCGCCAATGGCAGCACCGAGCCCACGCCGCGCGTCTTCGTCAGCGCCATCGACGGCAGCGGCCTGAACGAGCTGCGCCAGCTGATCGCGACGGCCATGCAGACCCAGCCCTTGATTCCCGACGAGCGGGACCCACGTTTCGACGTTGATCCGTCGCAGCCATCGGATTTCGACGAGCCTCCTTCCTCAGACTCCTCCCAGGCATGAGCAGCACTCCTCACTCCCAGCCCCGCAGCCCGTGGGCCCAGCGCCTGCTGACGCCCGTGGCCCGAGCCGCAGGCCGGCTGCTGAACAATGGCCGCAACGATGGTCCTCCCGACCTCGACGAGCTCTGGCGCGACTTCAACCGCAAGCTCTCCGGCATGTTCGGCGGCAAGTCCGGCGGCCCGTCCAGCCCCAATGGGTCGGGTGGCACGCCCGACATGAAGGGCGCCGGCATCGGCGCGGGCCTGATCGCCGCCGTCGTGGCGCTGGGCTGGCTGGCCAGCGGCTTCTTCATCGTGCAGGAAGGCCAGCAGGGCGTCATCACGTCCTTCGGCAAGTACAGCAAGACGGTGGAGGCGGGCTTCCAGTGGCGGCTGCCCTATCCCTTCCAGGCGCACGAAGTGCAGCCGGTCTCGCAGCTGCGTCAGGTGGAGGTGGGGCGCAGTTCGGTGGTCGCCACCACCGGTCTGCGCGATTCGTCCATGCTGACGCAGGACGAGAACATCGTCGACATCCGCTTCACGGTGCAGTTCACCATCCGTGACCTGAAGGACTTCCTGTTCGAGAACCGCGATCCCGAGCAGGCCGTGCTGCTGGCCGCGGAATCGGCCGTGCGCGAGATCGTCGGCAAGAGCGCGATGGACTCGGTGCTGTACGAGCAGCGCGACGCCATCGCGGCCGATCTGGTCAAGTCCATCCAGTCCCAGCTGGACCGCCTGAAGGCCGGCATCCAGATCAAGAACGTCAACGTGCAGAGCGTGCAGCCGCCCGAGCAGGTGCAGGCCGCCTTCGAGGACGCGTTCAAGGCCGGGCAGAACCGCGAGCAGACCAAGAACGAGGCCCAGGCCTACGCCAACGACGTGATCCCGCGCGCCCAGGGCGATGCCGCCAAGCTGCGCGAGCAGGCCGAGGGCTACAAGGCCCGCGTCATCGCGACCGCCGAGGGCGATGCGCAGCGCTTCAAGAGCGTGCTGGCCGAGTACCAGAAGGCGCCGCAGGTCACGCGCGATCGCATCTACATCGACACGATGCAGCAGGTCTACAGCAACGTCAGCAAGGTCATGGTGGACAGCAAGTCGGGCTCCAACCTGCTCTACCTGCCGCTGGACAAGCTGCTGCAGCAAGGGGCAACGAACACCGTGACGGTGTCGCCGCCCCAGCCCTCCAGCGCCTTGCCCGACCCGCAGACGCTGCCGGGTTCCAACGACCTGCGCAGCCGTGACAACTTGCGCAGCCGCGACGGCCGCTGATCGAGGACCACCGAATGAACCGTATTGCCGCCATCCTCGCCGGCGCCCTGGTCGCCCTGATGCTCGCGTCGTCGATGCTCTTCATCGTCGACCAGCGCCAGTTCGCCGCCGTCTACGCGCTGGGCGAGATCAAGGAAGTCATCACCGAGCCGGGCCTGAAGTTCAAGCTGCCGCCGCCGCTGCAGAACGTCGTCATGCTGGACCGCCGCGTGCAGACGCTGGACAGCCCGGAGTCCCGCCCCATCTTCACGGCCGAGAAGAAGAGCCTGGTCATCGACTGGCTGATCAAGTGGCGCATCACCGAGCCGCGCCAGTTCATCCGCAACAGCGGCATCGACATGCGCAACGTCGAGAACCGCCTGGCGCCGGTCGTGCAGGCTGCCTTCAACGAGGAGGTGACCAAGCGCACCGTCATCGCCGTGCTGGCCACCGAGCGCGAGAAGGTCATGAACGACGTGCGCAAGCGCCTGGCCGACGAGGCCAAGCAGTTCGGCATCGAGGTGGTGGACGTGCGCATCAAGCGCGTGGACTTTGCGTCCAGCATCACCGAGTCGGTCTACCGCCGAATGGACTCCGAGCGCAAGCGCGTGGCCGCCGAGGCGCGCTCCACCGGCATCGCCGAGGGCGAGAAGATCAAGGCCGATGCCGACAGGCAGCGCGAGATCATCGTCGCCGAGGCCTACCGCGACGCGCAGAAGATCAAGGGCGAGGGCGATGCCAAGGCCTCCGCCCTCTACGCCGAGGCCTTCGGCCGCGACGCGCAGTTCGCCCAGTTCTACCGCTCGCTGGAGGCCTATCGCGCCAGCTTCGCCAAGAAGAGCGACGTGATGGTGGTCGACCCCAGCAGCGACTTCTTCAAGGCCATGCGGGGCCCGGGCGCCGGAGGCGCCGCAGCCGCACGCAAGTGAACGAACTGCTGAGCGCGCTGGCGCTGGTGCTGATCATCGAGGGGCTGATGCCCCTGATCAGCCCGGCGCGCTGGCGCGAGGTCTTCAGCCGCATCCTCGCGATGAGCGATGGCCAGATCCGCTTCATCGGGCTGGCCAGCATGCTGCTGGGGCTGCTCGGATGGTTCTGGTTGCGCTGATCCGAACGCTGGCGGGGCCGGGCCGGGGAGGGCACCGGTACAATGCCGTTTTTAACCGCCTCCCCTGCGCCCATGTCCTCTGCTTGGCTGCTGCCCGAGCACATCGCCGATGTCCTGCCCTCGCAGGCGCGCCGCATCGAAGAGCTGCGTAGAGAGCTGCTCGACATGGCGCGCAGCTATGGCTGCGAGCTGGTCATTCCGCCGTTGCTGGAGCATCTGGACTCCCTGCTGTCGGGCACCGGGAGCGGCTCCGAAATCAAGCTGTTCAAGCTGGTGGACCAGCTCTCCGGCCGCTCTCTCGGCCTGCGCGCTGACACCACGCCGCAGGTCGCGCGCATCGACGCCCATCTGCTGAACCGCCGTGGCGTGACCCGGCTGTGCTACTGCGGCCCGGTGGCGCACACCCGGCCCGACGGCCTCAACACCAGCCGCGAGCCGCTGCAGTTCGGCGTCGAGATCTACGGCCACGCCGGCCTGGAGGCCGATCTGGAGGTGCAAGACCTGGCGCTGGACGCGCTGCGCCGCGCCGGCCTCGGCCAGATGATGCTGGACCTGGGCGACGCCCGGCTGCTGCAGGGCGTGCTGGACGGCGTCAAGCTGGCGCCGGAGGCGCTGGCGGCGCTCACCGCGGCCCTGGCCGCCAAGGACCTGGCTGCGCTGGCCGAACTGACGACCGGCATGCCCGCTGCCACGCGCGACGCGCTGCTGGCCCTGCCCAGCCTGTTCGGCGGCCGCGAGGTGCTGGACGAGGCCGCGCGCCGCCTGCCCGCGCATCCGCTCGTGAAGGCCGCGCTGGCCGACCTGGCCTGGCTGGCCGGGCAGCTGAGCGCCGTCCATCCCGAGGTCAAGCTGGGCTTCGACCTGGCCGACCTGCAGGGCTATGCCTACTACACCGGCATACGCTTCGCGGCCTATGCCCAGGGCTGCTCCGACGCGGTGCTGCGCGGTGGCCGTTACGACGAGGTGGGGGCCGTGTTCGGCCGGCGGCGCCCGGCCGTGGGTTTCAGCCTGGACCTGAAGACGCTGGTGGGCCTGATGGCGCCGACGCCGTTGCGCGCCGCCATCCGCGCGCCCTGGGGCGAGGACGCCTCGCTGCGCCAGGCCGTGCGCGAGTGGCGAGACAGGGGCGAAACGGTGGTGTGCGTGCTGCCGGGCCACGAGGCCGAGGCCGACGAATTCGACTGTGACCGCGAACTGGTTCGCGGTCACGCTGGCTGGGAAGTCCGCTCGCTCTGAGCGGCGCCCGCAAACTCTTCTCCGAAAGCAGGCAAACCAAATGCAAAGCCAAACCGCGCGTGGACGCAATGTGGTCGTCGTGGGCACCCAGTGGGGTGACGAGGGCAAGGGCAAGGTCGTGGACTGGATGACGGACCACGCCCATGGTGTCGCGCGCTTCCAGGGCGGCCACAACGCCGGCCACACGCTGGTGATCAAGGGCGTGAAGACGGCGCTGCAGCTCATTCCCAGCGGCATCATGCGCGACGGCGTGCCCTGCTTCATCGGCAACGGCGTGGTGCTGGACCCGACGCACCTGCTGTCCGAGATCGAGCGCCTGGAGGCCGCCGGCGTGGAGGTGCGCTCGCGGCTGTTCATCAGCGAGAGCTGCCCGCTGATCCTGCCCTTCCACGTGGCCGTGGACAAGGCACGCGAGCAGCTGCGCGAGAGCAGCGGCAGCGGCAAGATCGGCACCACCGGCAAGGGCATAGGCCCGGCCTACGAGGACAAGGTGGCCCGCCGCGCGCTGCGCGCCCAGGATCTGAAGCATCCCGAGCGCTTCGCCAAGAAGCTGCGCGAGCTCCTGGAGCTGCACAACTACGTGCTCAAGGGTTATCTGAAGGGCGAGGAACTGGCCTTCGAGCCCATCTTCGAGCAGGCGATGAAGATGGCCGAGCAGATCAAGCCCATGCTGGCCGACGTGGGCTACATGATCCACAAGGCCCACCTGGCCGGTCAGAACATCCTGTTCGAGGGCGCGCAGGGCACGCTGCTGGACATCGACCACGGCACCTATCCCTTCGTCACGTCCAGCAACTGCGTGGCCGGCAACGCCGCCGCCGGCGCCGGTGTCGGGCCGCAGCTGCTGCACTACATGCTGGGCATCACCAAGGCCTACACGACGCGCGTGGGCTCAGGCCCGTTCCCGACCGAGCTGGACTGGGAGAAGCCGGACACCGTCGGCTACCACCTGTCCACGGTGGGCCAGGAGCGCGGCACCGTGACCGGCCGCGCGCGCCGCTGCGGCTGGCTGGACGCGGCCGCCCTGAAGCGCTCCATCATCATCAACGGCATCACCGGCCTGTGCCTGACCAAGCTGGACGTGCTGGACGGCCTGCCCGAGATCAAGATCTGCGTGGGCTACGAGCTGGGCGGCCGCAAGCTGGACATCCTGCCGCTGGACGCCGACGAGATCGAGGCCTGCACGCCCATCTACGAGACCTTCCCGGGCTGGACCGAGACCACCTTCGGCGCCACGTCTTGGGACGCGCTGCCGGCCAACGCGCGCAGCTATCTGAAGCGCGTGGAGGAGGTCATCGGTGCGCCCATCGACATGGTCTCCACCGGCCCCGACCGCGAGCACACCATCGTGCTGCGCCATCCCTATTCCGCTTAAACAACCCAACCTCTCATCACGGAGACGCCCCAACATGCTGACCGACGACGGCAAACACCTCTACGTGTCCTGGGACGAGTACCACCTGCTGACCGAGCGCCTGGCGCTCAAGGTGCACGCCTCGGGCTGGCAGTTCGACCAGATCCTCTGCCTGGCCCGCGGCGGCATGCGCCCGGGCGACGTGCTGTCGCGCGTGTTCGACAAGCCGCTGGGCATCATGTCGACGAGCTCCTATCGCGCCGAGGCCGGCACCATCCAGGGCCGGCTGGACATGGCCAAGTACATCACCATGCCCAAGGGCGAACTGGCCGGCCGCGTGCTGCTGGTGGACGACCTGGCGGACTCCGGCGTCACGCTGAAGGCCGTCGTGGAGCGGCTGCGCGGCATGCCGGCCATCACCGAGCTGCGCTCGGCCGTCATCTGGACCAAGAAGGTCTCGGCCTACACGCCGGACTACTATTGCGAGATGCTGGAGACCTCGCCCTGGATCCACCAGCCGTTCGAGGAATACGACGGCATGGGGCCGGAGGCGCTGGCGAAGAAGTTCGTCGTTTGAGGGGAGTCGTTGTGGCGCGGATCGAAGAAGCTCGGTTTGTGCCACGACTCGACGACGGGCCCATCGAGGGCCCATCGTCGGGGACTCGGTCACGTCCCGCGACCCCGGCGGCCGGCATCGCGCCAGAGGCGCGCCGCCTCCGTCGAGGCGTCGGACAAGCCACCGGCTTGTCCTCGGTCCACGACGGCGCGCCTTTCGAGTCCTCTCCTGGGCACCAAAAGCAAAAAGGCCGGCGCTTGCGCGTCGGCCTTTTTGCTTTTGTTTTGGTGCCCAGGAGAGGACTCGAACCTCCACGGAGTTACCCGCTAGTACCTGAAACTAGTGCGTCTACCAATTCCGCCACCTGGGCAAGGTGCTCAAAACTTTCTTTGAAAGTCCTGAGCCGTTTCAGGAAAACCGAGACTATATCATCAAAAACTTGAAGAACACAAATACTTCACCGCCGGCCGATGGGGCCGGCCTGCTCGGCGAGGTCGAGGGCACGCTGCAGGGCCACCGCGATGGCCACGGCTTCCTGATTCCCGACGATGGCTCGGCCGACATCTACCTGTCGCCGCAGGAGATGCATGCCGTCATGCACGGCGACCGCCTGCGCGTGCGCGTGGTGCGCTTCGACAAGCGCGGCCGCCCCGAAGGCCGGGTGCTGGAGATCCTGGAGCGCAAGAAGCGTCCGCTGATCGGCCGGCTGCTGCTGGAATCCGGCATCTGGCTGGTCGCTCCCGAGGATCGCCGCATGGGCCAGGACATCCTCATCCCCAAGAACGGCATCGCCAACGCGACGGCCGGGCAGGTGGTGGCCGTGGAGCTGACCGAGCCGCCGTCGCTGTATTCGCAGCCGGTGGGCCGCGTGGTGGAAGTGCTGGGCGAGATCGACGACCCCGGCATGGAGATCGAGATCGCCGTGCGCAAGTACGACGTGCCGCACCGCTTCAGCCCCGAGACGCTGGCGCAGGCGGCCCGGCTGCCCGAGAAGCTGCGCGCGGCCGACCTGAAGAACCGCATCGACCTGCGCGACGTGCCGCTGGTCACCATAGACGGCGAGGATGCCCGCGACTTCGACGATGCGGTCTACTGCGAGCCCTTCAAGCAGGGCCGCGGCAAGAAGGCCTTCGAGGGCTGGCGGCTGCTGGTCGCCATCGCCGACGTGTCGCACTACGTCAAGCCCGGCGAGCCGCTGGACGGCGACGCCTACGAGCGCGCCACGTCCGTCTACTTCCCGCGCCGCGTCATCCCCATGCTGCCGGAGAAGCTCTCCAACGGCCTGTGCTCGCTGAACCCGTACGAGGACAGGCTCAGCATGGTCTGCGACATGCTCGTGTCCACCGACGGTGAGGTCACGGCCTACCAGTTCTACCCGGCGGTGATCTGCTCGCATGCGCGCCTCACCTACACCGAGGTGGCCGCCATCCTGGCCAACACTCATGGCCCGGAGGCCGCCAAGCGTGGCGAGCTGGTGCCGCATCTGCTGCATCTGCACGAGGTCTACCGCGCGCTGCTGGCCGAGCGCCACCGCCGCGGCGCCATCGACTTCGAGACCACCGAGACGCAGATCGTCTGCGACGACAACGGCCGCATCGAGAAGATCATCCCGCGCACGCGCAACGACGCGCACCGGCTGATCGAGGAGGCCATGCTGGCCGCCAACACCTGCTCGGCGGACTTCATCCAGACCCACAAGCACTCGTCGCTGTATCGCGTGCACGAGGGGCCCACGCCCGAGAAGCGCCAGACGCTGCAGGCCTATCTGCGCTCGCTGGGCATAGGCATGGGCCTGTCGGACGACCCGACGCCGCGCGAGTTCCAGCAGCTCGCCGAGGCCACCAAGGACCGCCCCGACGCGCAGCAGATCCACACCATGCTGCTGCGCTCCATGCAGCAGGCCATCTACACCGGCAGCAACTCGGGTCACTTCGGCCTGGCCTACCCGGCCTACACCCATTTCACCAGCCCGATCCGGCGCTATCCCGACCTGCTGGTGCACCGCGTCATCAAGGGCCTGCTGAGCGGCAAGCGCTACACGCTGGATGCCGCCAAGATGGATGTGCCGCAGGCGCCCAAGCGCCCCGGCCGCGCGGCGCCGCCCAACCCCGCCGAGGCGCGCAACGAGGCAGAGCGCTGGGAAGTCGTCGGCGCGCACTGCAGCGCCAACGAGCGCCGCGCCGACGAGGCCAGCCGCGACGTCGAGGCCTGGCTCAAGTGCCGCTACATGCGCGACCGCCTGGGCGAGGTGTTCGCCGGCACCGTGTCGGCCGTCACCAGCTTCGGCCTGTTCGTGCAGCTCGACGAGCTTTACGTCGAGGGCCTGGTGCACATCACCGAGCTGGGCGGCGAGTATTTCAAGTTCGACGATGTGCGCCAGGAGCTGCGCGGCGAGCGCACCGGCATCCGCTACGCCACCGGCGCCCGCGTGCAGGTGCAGGTCAGCCGCGTGGACCTGGACGGCCGCCGCATCGACTTCCGCCTCGTGCGCGATGACGAGGAGGCCCGCCATGTCGCGCGTGGCGCGGCGCCCAGGCCGGCGACCAAGGCCGGCGCCAAGCAGGCGGCCAGGAAAGCCGCGCCCAGGACGGCGGTGGAGAAGCTGGAAGAGGTGCGCCAGACCGACCGCGACGTCAAGAAGAGCCGCAAGGAGGTGGTCGCTGCGCTGCATCCCGTGAAGGCGGCCCAGCAGGCGGCCAAGCGGGCGGCGGGCAAGTCGGCCAAGAAGACGGCCGCCAAGCCGGCGACGCGCAAGCGCCGCTGAGGTTCAGCGCTGGGCGGCCAGGCGTTCGATGAGGTCGCCGGCCCGCAGCACGCCGTCCACCTCACCGGCCCGGCCATGCTGGTCCACGCCGGCGCAGGCGATCGCGTGGGCAGTTGCGGCCGGCTGCTGGGCCCACAGGCCGCCCAGCCAGCCGGCCAGCACATCGCCGCTGCCCGCCGTGGCCAGCGCCGCGCCGCCGCTGGCGCACAGGGCGGGGCGCTCCGACGGCGAGGCGACCAGGCTGCCCGAACCCTTCAGGATGACCGTGCAGCCCTGCTGCAGGGCGAGCTCGCGCGCCGCCGCCAGGCGGTCGGCCTGGACGGCATCGACGCTGCGGGCCAGCAGTCGGGCGGCTTCCAGCGGATGGGGCGTCAGCAGCGTGCTGCCGGCGGGGCGGGCCCGCAGCAGCGCCTGCAGCCGGGCGTCGGCCGCGATGGCGTTCAATGCATCGGCATCGAGTACCAGGCGTGGCAGTGTCTGCAGCAGCGGGGGCAGCGCGGCGGCGATGGCGTCGCCGCCGCCGCAGCCGACGACGCCCACGGCGGCCGGCAGGTCGGCGAGCCGGCCGCGCATCAGCTCGGGCCGGCCGGGGTCGGCCATCTCGTCGGCGGGCAGCGCCGGCAGGTCCAGGTAGACGCGACCCGCGCCGCAGGCCAGGGCCGCCCGGGCCGCCAGCCGGGCGGCACCCTGCAGGCCCGGTGAGCCGCCCACCACCAGCACCTGGCCGTGGCTGCCCTTGTGGCTGGTGGGGCTGCGCCGCGGCGCCACGCCCGGTCCCAGCAGGTCGGCGGTGGGGGGCTCGTCGGGCGTGATGCCGAGGTCGTCGAACCAGATGCGACCCGCATGGGCGCGGCCCTCGCCGGTGAACAGCCCCGGCTTGAGCGTCAGCAGCGTCAGCGTGTGGTCGGCACGCAGGGCGCGTTCGCCGGCGGGCTGGCCGGTGTCGGCCAGCAGCCCGCTGGGCAGGTCGACGGCCAGGATGGGGGCGCCACAGGCCTGCATCGCCGCCAGCGTGGCCAGCAGGTCGGCCGAAGGGGCGCGGTTCAGGCCCAGGCCCAGCAGCGCGTCGATGACCAGGGTGGGGCGGGGCGGCGCGTCGTGGCCGACGTGAAGCGGCACGCCCGCCTGGGCCAGCCATCGCGCCGCCACCCGGCCGTCGCCGCCGTTGTTGCCCGGGCCGCAGGCCACCCAGACGGGGCCCTCGCCGCGCCGCAGCGCCAGTGCGAGCTTGGCGACGGCCAGGCCGGCCCGCTCCATCAGGTCGGGGGAATGGAGCAGGGCGCGCGCCTCGATGCGCCGGCTGGCGGCGACGTCGTACAGCGGCAGCGTGGCGGTGGTGGGCAGCAGCGGGCGCATGCCCGCAAGCTTAGGCCAGTCTTTGCGGGCCCAGCGCGGCGATGTCCAGCGCCGGCGCGAGCCCGGCGACCTGCTGGGCCAGCAACTGGGCGCTGCCGCAGCTCAGGCCCCAGCCCTGGCCGCCCATCGAGAGGTTGAGCCACAGCCCGGGGCTGCCGCTGGCGCCCAGCAGCGGCAGGCCGTCGGCGCTCATCGCGCGCCGGCTCTGGCCCTGCTGCACCTGCTGGTGCAGTACCGAGCCGGGGAACCAATGCTGCAGGCCGCGGTGCAAGGCCTCGTAGTCGGCGTTGAACTTGGCGCGCGTGTCGGTGACGGTGAGGCCGCCGGTCACGCGCACGCGCTGGCCGGTGCGTGCCACCACGAGGTCGCGGGACGGGTCCATCCAGCCGGCCTTGGGGCCCAGCTCGGGATGAGCCTCCAGTAGCCGCAGCGGCGCCGTGACGGAGGCCTCGTGCCGGGCCGACAGCGGCAGGCGCTGGCCCAGCAGGGCGGGCGCGTCCAGGCCGTTGCAAAGCACCACCGCGTCGAAGCGCGTGTCTTGCGGGCCGGTGGGCTGGGGCAGGGTGTCGCCGGCGTCGCGCTCTGCGCCGCGCGTGGGCGCCTCGGCGGGCGGGGTGTACTCGTGGCGCAGCAGCAGGCCGGCGCCGTCGGCGCTGATGGCGCGCACCGTCGTGTGGAAGCGGAACTCCACGCCCAGGCGCTGGGCTTGCAGCCGCAGTTGCTGGGCGAACAGCCGCGCGTTGCCGGCGCCGCCGTGGCGCAGCGCGAGCGCGGCCGCCAGCGGGGCCTCGGGGTTCAGGCCGGGCTCGCGCCGCCGTGCCGCGTCCGCCTCGATGAGCTCGACCTGCAGGCCCAGGGCTTTCCAGCTCTCCAGCCTGGCTTCGGCGGCTGCCACGCGCTTGGCGTCGGTCAGCGCGACCAGCAGGCCGTCGCTGGCCTCGTCGTCCAGCCCCAGTTCGCGGCGCAGTTCGGCGGTGCGTGCCAGGCTCAGCTGGCTCAGTGCGGCGAGCTGGCTGGCGGCATCGCCGCCCTTGCGGCCGGCGCGCCAGCGGCGAAAGCGAAACCCCAGCGGCGCCGGCGCGTCGGCGTCGGCCAGGCCGGGCAGGAAGGGCGAGAGCAGGGCGCTGCTGGCGAAGCTGGCCTGCTCGGCCACGCTGCCGCCGCGCTCGAAGACCTGCACCTTGAAGCCCAGCACGGCCAGCTCATAGGCTGTCGTGACGCCGGCGAGGCCGGCGCCCACCACGGCGACGTTGCGGCTCAAGCGTGCACCCATCGGGTAGTCGCGAGGAACGGGCTGGCGACCGCGTCGGCGCGGTGTCGGCAGGAGGGGGCCATGGGTTGTGTATACTCTTCAGGTTTTGCCGGTGGCGGTGGCTCTTTGAGCTGCTTGGCCGATGGCAAAACGGTTGTGAGGGGTGTGGGCCGGGAGAGATCGGCACCCACTCGTTGCAACAAATCGCAAACCGGCCACGCAAAGGTGTTGCGGTCTGCGGTGCTCGGGAAACAGCTGTTTCCAGGCGCTGCAACGCAATTCGGGCCGGATTTTAGACACAACCTTCGGAGTAAGACCCATGTCTGTCACGATGCGCGAGATGCTGGAAGCCGGCGTCCATTTCGGCCACCAAACCCGCTTCTGGAACCCCAAGATGGCCCCGTATATCTACGGCCATCGCAACAAGATCCACATCATCAACCTCGAGAAGACGCTGCCCGCGTTCAACGAGGCGATGAAGTTCGTGCGCTCGCTGGCAGCCAAGCGCGGCACCATCCTGATGATCGGCACGAAGCGCCAGGCCCGCGAGTTCGTCGCGGCCGAAGCCCAGCGCGCCGGCATGCCTTATGTCGACCAGCGCTGGCTGGGCGGCATGATGACCAACTTCAAGACGGTCAAGACCTCGCTGAAGAACCTGAAGGACATGCAGGCCCAGGTCGAGGCTGGCACCCAGCCCGCGATCAAGAAGGAAGCCCTGCTGTTCCAGCGCGACATCGCCAAGCTGGAGAAGAACATCGGCGGCATCCAGGACATGACCGCTCTGCCCGATGCCATCTTCGTCATCGACGTCGGCTATCACAAGATCGCCGTGGCCGAGGCCAAGAAGCTGGGCATTCCCGTCATCGGCGTGGTTGACACCAACCACTCGCCCGAAGGCATCGACTACGTCATCCCCGGCAACGACGACTCCGCCAAGGCCGTGGCCCTGTATGCCCGCGCCGTCGCCGACGCCGTGCTGGAAGGCCGGGCCAACGCCTCGGCCGACGTGCTGGCCGCCGTCGCCCCCGCCGGTGACGAGTTCGTCGAGGTTTCCGAAGAGGCCTAAAGCCCCTTCCATCCTGCATTGAAAGGGGCCTCACGGCCCCTTTTTCCAAACAAGTTCTGGAGAAGAGAAATGGCTGCTATCACCGCAAGCATGGTGGGCGAACTGCGTGCCCGCACCGACGCCCCGATGATGGAGTGCAAGAAGGCGCTGACCGAGGCCGATGGCGATCTGGCCCGCGCCGAAGAGATCCTGCGCGTCAAGCTGGGCAACAAGGCCGGCAAGGCAGCCTCGCGCATCACCGCCGAAGGCGTGGTGGCCGCTGCCGTCGTGAACGGCAACGGCGCGATGATCGAAGTGAACTGCGAGACCGACTTCGTCTCGAAGAACGACGCCTTCCTGGCCTTCGTGGGCGCGCTGGCCGGCCTGGTGGCCGAGCACAACCCGGCCGACGTGGCCGCGCTGTCGGCTCTGCCGCTGTCGCAGGAAGGCTTCGGCCCGACGGTGGAAGACGTGCGCAAGGGCCTGATCGGCAAGATCGGCGAGAACATGACGATCCGCCGCTTCCAGCGCTACAGCGGCTCCAAGCTGGCCACCTACCTGCACGGCACCCGCATCGGCGTGGTCGTCGAGTTCGAGGGTGACGAGGTCGCCGCCAAGGACGTGGCCATGCACATCGCCGCCATGAAGCCGGCTGCGCTGTCCAGCGCCGACGTGCCGGCCGATCTGGTCGAGAAGGAGCGCAAGATCGCCACCGAGAAGGCCGCCGAGTCCGGCAAGCCGGCCGACATCGTCGCCAAGATGGTGGAAGGCTCGGTGCAGAAGTTCCTGAAGGAAGTCGCGCTGCTGGATCAGGTCTTCGTGAAGGCCGCCGACGGCAAGCAGACGGTGGGCGCCCACCTGAAGTCCGTCAACACGACGGTCAAGGGCTTCACGCTCTACGTTGTCGGCGAAGGCATCGAGAAGAAGGTCGACGACTTCGCGGCCGAAGTGGCAGCCCAGGTGGCGGCTGCCAAGGGTCAGTAAAGACTCTTGCGAAATGAAAGGGCGCCAAGTTGGCGCCCTTTAAACTTCTGGGCCACCAGCGGCCCCCAATCACTGAGGACACCATGCCTGCGTACAAGCGCATCCTGCTCAAACTCTCCGGCGAGGCCCTGATGGGCGACGACGCCTACGGCATCAACCGCGCCACCATCGTGCGCATGGTGCAGGAAATCCGCGAAGTGACGCAGCTGGGCATCGAGGTGGCGGTGGTCATCGGCGGCGGCAACATCTTCCGCGGCGTGGCCGGCGGCTCGGTCGGCATGGACCGCGCGACGGCCGACTACATGGGCATGCTGGCCACCGTGATGAACTCGCTGGCCCTGGCCGACACGATGCGCCAGGAAGGCATGACGGCGCGCGTGATGTCGGCCATCGGCATCGAGCAGGTGGTCGAGCCCTATGTGCGCCCCAAGGCGCTGCAATACTTGGAAGAGGGCAAGATCGTCGTGTTCGCCGCCGGCACGGGCAACCCCTTCTTCACGACCGACACCGCCGCCGCGCTGCGCGGTGCCGAGATCGGCGCCGAGATCGTGCTGAAGGCCACCAAGGTCGACGGTGTCTACACGGCCGACCCCAAGACGAACCCCGAAGCGACGCGCTACTCGCGCATCAGCTTCGACGAGGCCATCACGCGCAACCTGCAGGTGATGGACGGCGCCGCCTTCGCGCTGTGCCGCGACCAGAAGCTGCCGATCAAGGTCTTCAGCATCTTCAAGCCCGGCGCGCTCAAGCGCGTCGTGCAGGGCGAGGACGAGGGCACGCTGGTCCACGTTTGAAGACGAACCAACCGAGACAGAGAACATGAGCACCGCAGACATCAAGAAGAACGCCGAGGCCAAGATGGCCAAGTCCGTCGAGTCGCTGAAGGGCGAGCTGCACAAGATCCGCACCGGCCGCGCCCACCCCGGCATCCTCGATCAGGTCAGCGTCGACTACTACGGCTCCATGGTGCCGATCAGCCAGGTGGCCAACGTCACGCTGCTGGATGCCCGCACCATCTCCGTCCAGCCCTGGGAGAAGGGCATGGGCGCCAAGATCGAGAAGGCCATCCGCGAGAGCGACCTGGGCCTGAACCCGGCCAGCCAGGGCGACCTGATCCGTGTGCCGATGCCGCCGCTGACCGAGGAGCGCCGCAAGGACCTGACCAAGGTGGTGCGCAACGCCGGCGAGGATGCCAAGGTGGCCGTGCGCAACCTGCGCCGCGACGCCAACGAGCAGGCCAAGAAGCTGCTGAAGGACAAGGAGATCGGCGAGGACGACGAGCGCCGCAGCCTCGACGAGGTGCAGAAGCTCACCGACCGCGTGATCGCCGAGATCGACAAGCTGATCTCGGCCAAGGAAGCCGAGATCCTGGCGGTTTGAGCGCGGCCGCCCCCGTGACCCCAGACCGCCCGGCGCCGCCGCGCCATGTGGCCATCGTCATGGATGGCAACGGCCGCTGGGCCAAGAAGCGCTTCCTGCCGCGCTTCTTCGGCCACAAGGCGGGCGTGGACACGCTGGTCAGGGTCGTGCAGGCCTGCATCAACCGCGACATCGAGCACCTGACGGTCTTCGCCTTCTCCAGCGAGAACTGGAAGCGTCCTAGCGACGAGGTCTCCGGCCTGATGGGTCTGGTGCTGGCGGCCGTGAGCCGCTACCTCGCCAAGATGGGGGCGATGGGCGTGCGCATCCGCATCGTGGGCGACCGCGATGCGGTCTCCGACAAGCTGCGCAATGCCTGGAACGAGGCCGAGACGACGACCGCGCACAACAGCAAGCTGACGCTCAACGTCGCCTTCAACTACGGCGGCCGCTGGGACATCGTGCAGGCCTGCCGCAAGGCCATGGCCGCCGGCGTGCCGCCCGACCAGCTGACCGAGGCCAAGCTGTCGGAGTTCATGGCCATGAGCTATGCGCCCGACCCCGACCTCTTCATCCGCACCGGCGGCGAGGTGCGAATCAGCAACTTCCTGCTGTGGCAGGCGGCCTATACCGAGTTCGTGTTCTCCGACTGCCTGTGGCCGGAGTTCGGCGAGCGCGAACTGGATGCGGCCATCGCCGCCTTCCACGAGCGCGACCGCCGCTTCGGCGGCGTCAAAGAAGCGGTTGCCGCCTAAGGGGTTCGCCATGCTCAGAACCCGAGTCCTCACCGCCATCGTGCTGCTGGCCATCCTGCTGCCGGTGCTGTTCCAGGCCTCGCCCTGGCCCTTCGCCTGGGTGAGCGTCGTCATGATCGGCGCGGCCGGCTGGGAATGGGCGCGCCTGAACGGCCTGCCGGGCTCGGGCGCCATCGCGGCCGGCGTGGCGCTGGCGCTGGCCTGCGTCTGGACCCTGGTGCTGGGCGGCCTGGACGCGCCGCCGGCCTGGATCTGGTCGCTGGCCAGCCTGGTCTGGGTGCTGGGCGGCGCCTTCGCGCTGCGCGCCGGCCCGCAGGGCTGGCCGCGCATCGCGCGCGGCACCCGGCTGGCCCTCGGCGCCGTGCTGCTGTGGGGCGCCTGGCTGGCCATCACCCAGGCCAAGGTGCATGGCATCAACTTCATCCTGTCGGTGTTCTGCCTGGTCTGGATGGCCGACATCGCCGCCTACTTCTGCGGCCGCGCCTTCGGCCGGCGCAAGCTGGCGCCGGCCATCAGCCCGGGCAAGAGCTGGGAAGGCGTCTGGGGCGGCCTGGTCGGCGTCATCCTGCTCGGCGCCGTCTGGGTCCACGTCATCGACGTGAAGCTGGCCGTGGACTCGCCCAGCCTGTACACGCTGCTGGTGCAGCGCCATGGCTGGGTGTCGCTGCTGGCGCTGGTCTTCCTGGGCGCGATGAGCGTCGTCGGCGACCTGTTCGAATCCCTCGTCAAGCGGGCCGCCGGCGCCAAGGACAGCAGCGGCCTGCTGCCGGGCCATGGCGGCGTGCTGGACCGCATCGATGCGCTGTTGCCGGTGTTCCCGCTGGCGCTGGCGCTGATCAGCCTCTGATCTCATCATGAATCGCCAACGCGTCTGCGTCCTCGGCTCCACCGGCTCCATCGGCGTCAACACGCTGGATGTCATCGCCCGCCATCCCGAGCGCTACGAAATCTTCGCGCTCAGTGCGATGAGCCGCGTCGAAGCGCTGCTCAAGCAATGTCTTGAGTACAAGCCGCGCTATGCCGTCATGCCCGACCGCGACGCCGCCGCGCGGCTGCGCACGCTGTTGCGCGAGGCCGGCAGCGCCACCGAGGTGCTGGATGGCGCGCCGGCGCTGGCCGACATCGCCGCGCACCCGGAGGTCGACACCGTCATGGCCGCCATCGTCGGTGCCGCGGGGCTGGCGCCCGCCATCGCCGCGGCGCGTTCGGGCAAGCGCCTGCTGCTGGCCAACAAGGAGGCCATCGTCGTCGGCGGCGCCCTGTTCATGCAGGCGGTGGCGCAGGGCGGCGCCACGCTGCTGCCCATAGACAGCGAGCATTCGGCCATCTTCCAGTGCCTGCCCGAGGACCGCACGACCTGGCACGATCGAATCGACCACATCGTGCTGACGGCCTCCGGCGGACCCTTCCGTGCGCGGGACCCGGGCACCTTGGCCGACGTGACGCCCGACCAGGCCTGCGCCCATCCCAACTGGGTCATGGGGCGCAAGATCTCGGTCGATTCGGCGACCATGATGAACAAGGCGCTGGAGGTCATCGAGGCGCGCTGGCTGTTCGACCTCGCGCCGGAGCAGATCCGGGTGCTCATCCATCCGCAGAGCATCATCCACTCCATGGTGGTCTGCCGCGACCAGTCGGTGCTGGCCCAGCTCGGCACGCCCGACATGCGCGTGCCCATCGCCTACGGCCTGTCCTTCCCCGAACGCATCACCTCGGGCGCCAGCCGGCTGGACCTGCTGACGACGCCCAGCCTGACGTTCGAGGAGGCCGACGCCCGGCGTTTCCCCGGCCTGCACCTGTCCTGGCAGGCGCTGCGCGCCGCCGAGGGCAGCACGACGGTGCTGAACGCGGCCAACGAGGTGGCCGTCGACGCCTTCCTGAACGGCCGGCTGCGCTTTGACCGCATCCACGCGGTCAACTCGCAATGCCTGGCCGACGTTCAGCCGGGCGACTGCGGCAGCATAGAAGCGCTGCTGGAGCTCGACGCCCGCGCCCGCGCGCACGCCCTGACCCTGGCGACCCGACTGCCGTGACCACGCTGATCGCCTTTCTCGCCGCCCTGGCCCTGCTGATTGCCGTCCACGAATGGGGGCATTACCGCGTCGCGCGGGCCTGCGGCGTCAAGGTGCTGCGCTTCTCCATCGGCTTCGGCCGCGTGCTGTGGCGCCGCGTGGGCCGCGACGGCACCGAGTTCACGCTCAGCGCGCTGCCGCTGGGCGGCTATGTGCGCATGCTGGACGAGCGCGACGGTGCCGTCGCGCCGGCCGAGCGCGAGCAGGCCTTCAACAACCGTCCGCTGCGCCAGCGTGCCGCCATCGTCGCGGCCGGCCCGGCGGCCAACTGGGTGCTGGCCGTGCTGCTGTTCGCCGCGGTGGCCTGGCTGGGCAGCGAGGTCCCCAAGGCGCTGCTGGGCACGCCGCCGGCCGGCTCGCTGGCCGAGCGCGCGGGCCTGCATGCCGGTGACTGGGTGCAAGCCACCTCGCCCGACGGTCAGCAGTGGCAGGACGTGGCCTCGCTGTCCGAGCTGCAGTCGGCCGTCGTGCGTGCCCAGGCGCTGGGCGAGAACCTCTATCTGTCGGTCACCGGACCGCAGGGTCATGGCTCGCGCAGCGTGCAGCTGGAGACGGCGCGCCTGTCCGGCCGCGCGCCGGATGCCAGGTTGTTCAACGACATCGGCATGGCGCCCATGGCCGAGCCGCTGATCCGCCAGGTCGGTGCCGGCGGCGCGGGCGCGGCGGCCGGCCTGCTGGCGGGCGACCGCGTGCTGTCCATAGACGGCCAGCCCGTGCCCGACGCCGGCTTCCTGCGCGACACCATACGCCGCGCCCATGACGGCGGGCAGCCGCGCACCATGGACTGGCGCGTGGACCGCGGCGGCCAGGTCGTCGAGCTGCATCCGACGCCGCGCCTGGCCGACGACGGTGGGCAGCGCGTGGCGCGGCTGGACATCAGCGTCGGCGCGCCGCCCGAGCGGGTGTTCGTCAGCTACGGCCTGGTCGACGGCCTGTGGCGCGGCCTGGCGCAGAGCTGGGACATGGCCGCCACCACCGTGCGGCTGCTGGGCCGCATGCTGACCGGCGAGGCCTCAGTCAAGAACCTCAGCGGCCCGCTGACCATCGCCGACTACGCCGGCCAGTCGGCCCAGGCCGGCCTCGCGCCCTATCTGGACTTCCTCGCCAAGATCTCGCTCAGCCTCGCGGTGTTGAACCTGCTGCCGCTGCCCATGCTGGACGGCGGGCACCTCATGTATCATCTTTTTGAGGGTCTGAGTGGCCGCCCCGTCTCCGAGTGGTGGCAACGGCAACTGCAGCGCGCAGGCGCGCTGATCCTGATGCTGATGATGGCCTTGGCCCTTTCCAACGACGTCGCCCGTTTCGCGGGCTGGCACTGACACTCCCCGGTTCCCATGTCCTTTTCTTTCAGTTCGGGAGCATCGCTGCGCCCCCCACTCCTGGCTTTGGCTCTCGCGGGGATGTTCCAGTCGGGCGCTGCCTGGGCCGTCGACCCCTTCGTGCTCAAGGACATCCGCGTCGAAGGCCTGCAGCGCACCGACCCGGGCACCGTGTTCGCGTCGCTGCCCTTCCGCATCGGCGACACCTACAACGATGAAAAAGGCGCGGCCGCGCTGCGCGCACTGTTTGCCACGGGTCTCTTCAAGGACGTGCGCATCAGCATCGACGGCAATGCCGTCGTCGTCATCATCGACGAGCGCCCCATCATCGCCAACGTCAACTTCGTGGGCCTGAAGGAGTTCGACACCGAGGCGCTGTCCAAGTCGCTGAAGGACGTCGGCATCGGCGAGGGCAAGCCCTTCGACAAGGCGCTGGCCGACCGCGCCGAGCAGGAGCTCAAGCGCCAGTACCTGACGCGCAGCCTGTACGGTGCCGAGGTCACGACCACCATCACCCCCATCGAGCGCAACCGCGTCAACGTCAGCTTCAACGTGACCGAGGGCGAGCCGGCCAAGATCGCCGAGATCCGCATCCTGGGCAGCAAGGTGTTCTCCGAGAGCACCCTCCTGGGCCTGCTGGAGCAGACCACCTCCGGCTGGCTGACCTGGTACACCAAGACCGACCGCTACTCGCGCGCCAAGCTCAACGCGGACCTGGAAACCATCCGCAGCTATTACCTGAACCGCGGCTACCTGGAGTTCAACGTCACGTCCACGCAGGTGACGATCTCGCCGGACAAGCAGAGCATCAGCATCGCCATCACGGTCAGCGAGGGCCAGCCCTACACGGTCACCGGCATCAAGCTGGAAGGCGACTTCCTGGGCCGCGAGGAGGACTTCAAGCATCTGGTCTACCTCAAGCCCGGCCAGCCCTACCAGGGCGAGGCCGTCGCGACGACGACGCGCGCCTTCAACGACCTGTTCGGCACCTACGGCTACGCGTTCGCGCGCGTGGACAGCCGGCCCGAGATCAACCGCGAGACCGGCCAGGTCGTCGTCACCTTCGTCGCCGAGCCGCAGCGCCGCGTCTATGTGCGCAAGGTCATCATCTCCGGCAACTCGCGCACGCGGGACGAGGTCATCCGCCGCGAGTTCCGCCAGTTCGAGGCGGCCTGGTACGACGGCCAGAAGATCAAGGCCTCGCGCGACCGGGTGGAGCGCCTGGGCTACTTCAAGGATAAGGAAGTCAACATCGATACCCAGGAGGTGCCGGGCGCGCAGGACCAGGTCGACGTCATCCTGACCGTGGCCGAGCGTCCCACCGGCGCCATCACGGTGGGTGCCGGCTATTCCAGCCAGACCAAGCTGTCGTTCACCGGCTCCATCCGCCAGGACAACGTGTTCGGCTCGGGCAACTACCTGGGCATCGACGTGGCCACGGCCAGCACCGGCCGCCAGCTGCAGATCAGCACCGTGGACCCGTACTTCACGGTGGACGGCGTGTCGCGCGCCATCGACGTGTTCTACCGCACCACCAAGCCCATCAACACGCTGGGCGAGGAGTATCAGTACGTCACCAAGGGCGGCGCGATCCGCTTCGGCGTGCCCTTCTCGGAGCTGGACACGGTGTTCTTCGGCGTCGGCTACGAGCAGACCAACATCACGACGTCCAAGGGCCTGCCCAACAGCTACTTCCTGTTCGCCAACCAGTTCGGCCAGCGCAGCAACTCCGTGCCGCTGACCATAGGCTGGCAGCGCGACAGCCGCGACAGTGTCATCTCGCCGATGAAGGGCCGCTACCAGCGCGTCAACGTCGAGGCCAGCCTGCTGGGCGATGCGCAGTACGCCCGCGTCAACCTGCAATACCAGCAGTACTTCGAGATCACCAACAAGATCACGCTGGGCATCAACAGCGAGCTGGGCTGGGGCGTGGGCCTGGGCGGCAAGCCCTATCCCATCTTCAAGAACTTCTACGGCGGCGGCCTGGGTTCGGTGCGCGTCTTCGAGGCCGGCTCGCTGGGCCCGGTGGACGTGACCGGCTCCTACAGCGGCGGCAGCAAGCGCTTCAACACCAACGCCGAGCTCTACCTGCCGGTGCCGGGCAGCGGCAATGACAAGAGCTTCCGCATCTTCGGCTTCATGGACGCCGGCAACGTCTGGGGCTCGGGCCTGGCCGAGAAGGTCAGCTTCGACACCATCCGCGTGTCGGCCGGCCTGGGCCTGTCGTGGATCTCGCCCATGGGCCCGCTGCGCCTGAGTTACGGCAAACCTATCCGCAAGCAACGCACGGATAGAATCGAGAAATTCCAATTCCAGATCGGGACTGCATTCTGATGATGAGCAAGCTCTTGCAATCGGTGGCTCTGGCCGCTTCGATGGTGGTGGCCGTTTCGGCCGTGCAAGCCCAGGAACTGAAGATCGGCTACGTCAACAGCGAGCGCGTGCTGCGCGAGGCCAACCTGGCCAAGACCGCACAGGCCAAGCTGGAGGCCGAGTTCGGCAAGCGCGAGAAGGACCTGCGCGATCTGGAAACCAAGCTGCGCGGCGCCGCCGAGAAGCTCGAGAAGGACGCGCCCACGCTGTCCGAGAACGAGCGCAACCGCCGCCAGCGCGACGTGGTCGAGCAGGAGCGTGACCTGCAGCGCAAGCGCCGTGAATGGCAGGAAGACCTGACCCAGCGCAAGCAGGAAGAGCTGTCCGCCGTGGTCGAGAAGGCCAACCGCGTGATCAAGCAGATCTTCGACGCCGAGAAGTACGACCTCATCCTGCAGGACGCCATCCACTTCAGCGCCCGCGTGGACATCACCAAGAAGGTGATCGACGCGCTGAACGCGCAGAAGTAAGCCGGGTTGCCCATGAGCTCGACTTCCGTCGCGCTCTCCGAACTGATCGCCGCCTTGGGCGGCGATTTGCTTGGTGGCGCCGATATCCGCATCGCCGGCATCGCGCCTCTGGATGAAGCGGGCGCGCAGAGCATCAGCTTCCTTGCCAATCCGCGCTACCAGGCCCAGCTCGCCACGACGGCGGCCGCCTGCGTCATCGTCGCGCCGGCACTGGCCGAGGTGGCCGCGGCCCGTGGCGCGGTCATCGTCACGCCCGACCCCTACCTCTACTTCGCCCGTCTCACGCAGTGGTGGGCGGCGCGCACGCGCCCGGCGGTTGAGGCCGGCGTGCATCCCAGCGCCGTGGTGTCGCCGCAGGCGAGCCTGGGGCAGGGCGTGATGATCGGCCCGCTGGCCGTCGTCGAGGCCGGTGCCGTCATCGGCGACCATGCGCGCATCGGCGCGCACAGCCTCGTCGAGCGCGGCGCGGTGGTGGGCGAGCACACGCGGCTTGGCGCGCGCGTGGTGCTTGGATACGGCTGCCGCATCGGTGCGCGCGGCATCGTGCACAGTGGCGTCGTCATCGGCGCCGACGGCTTCGGTTTTGCGCCCAGCAAGAGCGGCTACGTGAAGATCGAGCAGCTCGGCAACGTCACGATCGGCGATGACGTCGAGATCGGCGCCAACACCTGCATCGACCGCGGCGCGCTGGCCGACACCGTCATCGAGGACGGCGTCAAGCTGGACAACCTGATCCAGATCGCCCACAACGTGCACATCGGCCGCCACACGGCCATGGCCGGCTGCGCGGCGGTGGCGGGCTCCACGCGCATCGGCGCGCACTGCACCATCGGCGGCGCGGTCAATATCGTCGGCCATCTGACCATCGTGGACGGTGTGCACATTGCCGCCGCCACCACCGTCACCAGCAGCATCACCGAGCCGGGGGCCTACGGCGGCCCCTATCCCTTTGAAGACAACGCCAGCTGGCGCAAGAACGCGGCGACGCTGCGCCAGCTCCACACCTTGAGAGAGCGTGTCCGCGCGCTTGAGAAGAAATGACGACCGACACGATCACGATGGACATCCACGAAATCCTGACGCGCCTGCCGCATCGCTACCCCATCCTGCTGGTGGACCGCGTGGTGGAGCTGGTCAAGGGCGAGCGCATCCGCGCGATCAAGAACGTCTCCATCAACGAGCCCTTCTTCCTGGGCCATTTCCCGCACCGGCCGGTGATGCCGGGCGTGCTCATCCTCGAGGCGCTGGCCCAGGCCGCGACGCTGCTGGCGCTGCGCAGCATGGACATGGTGCTGGACGAGAAGTCGGTGGTGTACTTCGCCGGCATCGACGGTGCGCGCTTCAAGCGCCCGGTCGAGCCGGGCGACCAGCTGGTGCTGGAGGTGACGCTGGGCCGCGCCAAGGCCGGCATCTACAAGTTCTCGGCGCGCGCGCTGGTGGGCGACCAGCTCGCGGCGGAAGCCGAGCTGATGTGCACGATGCGGCGCCTGGACGCCTGAGCGCCCGATGAGCATCCACCCCACCGCCATCGTCGACCCCGCTGCCGAGCTGGACTCGTCGGTCGAGGTCGGGGCTTACTCGTTGATCGGCCCGCACGTGAAGATTGGTGCGGGCACCAAGGTCGGGCCGCATGTCGTCATCGAAGGTCACACGACCATAGGGCGCGACAACCACTTCTTCCAGTTCAGCTCCATAGGCGCAGCCAACCAGGACAAGAAGTACGCCGGCGAGCCGACGACGCTGGTCATCGGCGACCGCAACACCGTCCGCGAGTTCTGCACGCTCAACGTCGGCACCGTGCAGGACCGCGGCGAGACCACGGTGGGCCACGACAACTGGATCATGGCCTACTGCCACCTGGCGCATGACGTGGTCCTCGGCAACGAATGCGTGCTGGCCAACGGCGCGACGCTGGCCGGCCATGTGCAGGTGGGTGACCACGTCACCATCGGCGGCCTGACCGGCATCCTGCAGCGCATGCGCATCGGCGACCACGCGATGATCGGCTTCCAGGCCCATGTGGCCCAGGACGTGCCGCCCTTCATGACGGTGGACGGCAACCCGCTGGCCGCGCGCGCCGTCAACGTCGTGGGCCTGAAGCGCCGCGACTTCAGCGCCGAGCGCATCGGCGTCATCCGCCAGATCTACAAGCTGCTCTACCGCAGCGGCCACACGCTGGACGAGGCCAAGACGGCCATCGCGGCCTTGCGTGGCACGGAGGGCGGCGCGGCCGATGGCGACATCGACAACATGCTCACCTTCCTCGCTGCGTCAACGCGCGGGATTGTTCGATAAGCCGATGCAGACCGCGCCCCGCCTCGGCATGGTGGCCGGCGAGGCCAGCGGTGACCTGCTGGCCGGCCTGCTGCTGCAAGGCCTGCGCGCGCGCTGGCCCGAGCTGCGCTCGCAAGGCATAGGCGGCCCCAGGATGATGGCCCAGGGCTTCGAGACCTGGTGGCCGCACAGCAAGCTGTCCATCTTCGGCTACGTGGATGCGCTGATGAACATCCGCGAGCTGCTGTCCATACGGCGCCAGCTCGGCAACCGGCTGCTGGCCGACCGGCCCGATGTCTTCATCGGTGTGGACGCCCCCGACTTCAACTTCGGCCTGGAGACGCGGCTGCGCGAGGCGGGCATCAAGACGGTGCACTTCGTCTGCCCCTCCATCTGGGCCTGGCGGCCCGAGCGTCTGGTGAAGATCAAGGCGGCGGCCGACCATGTGTTGTGCCTGTTCCCGTTCGAGCCCGAGATCCTGCACAAGGCCGGCATCGGTGCGACCTACGTCGGCCACCCGCTGGCCGACGCCATTCCCATGGAGGTGCCGCGCGCCGCCGCCCGCGAGGCGCTGCAGCTGCCCGAGGGCGACACCGTCATCGCGCTGCTGCCCGGCAGCCGCAGGAGCGAGATCAACTACATCGCGCCGGCGCTGATCGGTGCTGCCCGGCGGCTGGCCCGGCCGGGCCGCCGCTTCGTGATGCCCATCGTGCCGGGCCTGCGCGGCCTGGTCGAACCCATGCTGGGCGGCGTGGACATCCAGCTCGTCGATGGCCAGTCCCACGCGGCGCTGGCGGCCTGCGACCTGACGCTGGTGGCCAGCGGCACGGCCACGCTGGAGGCGGCGCTGTTCAAGCGGCCCATGGTCGTCGCCTACCGCATGAATGCGCTGAACTGGTGGCGCATGAAGGGCCGCGGCCTGCTGCCCTGGGTCAGCCTGCCCAACATCCTGGCGCGCGACTTCCTGGTGCCCGAGCTCATCCAGCCCGCCTGCACGCCCGAGAACCTCGCCCGCGAGGCCGAGGGGCTGCTGGCCGACGCGCCACGCCGCGCCGCGCTGCACGAGCGCTTCGTCCAACTCCACGAGCTGCTGCGCCAAGACACCGCGCGGCGGGCCAGCGATGCGATCGCGACGCTCATCGGTGCCTGAGCAGGGCGCGCTGGACTGGACGCCGCCCGGACTCGTCGCGGGCGTGGACGAGGCCGGCCGCGGGCCGCTGGCCGGTCCGGTGTTCGCGGCCGCCGTCATCCTCGACGATCTCCAGCCCATTGCGGGCCTCGCCGACTCCAAGGCGCTGACGGCGGCCCGGCGCGCGCGCCTGTACGACGAGATCCGCGCCAAGGCGCTGTGCTGTTGCATCGCGCAGGCGACGACCGAGGAGATCGACCGCATCAACATCCTGCAGGCCACCCTGCTGGCCATGCAGCGGGCCGTGATGGGCCTGCGGCTCAAGCCCGCCCTGGTGCGCGTGGACGGCAACCGGCTGCCGGTGCTGCCCATGCCGGCCGAGGCCATCGTGAAGGGTGACGCCAGCGTGCAGGCCATCTCGGCCGCCAGCATCCTCGCCAAGGTCGCGCGCGACCTGTTCTGCGAACAGATGCACCAGAGCCATCCTCAATACGGCTTTGCCACCCACAAGGGCTATGGCACGCCCGAACACCTGGCCGCGCTGCGCGAGCATGGCGCCAGCCCCTGGCACCGCCGCAGCTTCGCGCCCGTGCGCGAGGTGTGCATGGCCTCAACCCAGCACCCGCCGGCATGAAGCTCGACCCCGTCACCTCGCGCGACAACCCCGCCCTCGTGCGCCTGCGCAAGCTCGCCGCCGACCCCGGCGGCTACCGCAAGACCGGCAGCCTCTGGATCGAGGGCGACCATCTCTTGCGCGCGGCGCTGCAGCGGGGCTGGCGGCCGGTCCTCGTCGTGCTGACCGAGGCGGCGCTGCAGGAGGCGAGGCTGGCGGCGCTGGCCGAATCCGCGCCGCGCGCCCTGGTCGTGCCCACGGCCCTGTTCAAGAGCCTGAGCGGCCTGGAGTCGCCGGCGCAGATCGGCGCCGAGTTCGCGCTGCCCGCCGCGCCCGCCATCGATCCGCTGGCCGCCAGCGTCGTGCTGGACCGGCTGCAGGACGCCGGCAATGTCGGCGCCATCCTGCGCAGCGCGGCGGCCTTCGGCGTGCGCCAGGTGCTGGCCCTCAAAGGGACCGCGGCGCTGTGGTCGCCCAAGGTCGTGCGTGCGGGGCAGGGCGCCCATTTCGGGCTGCGGCTGGTGGAGGGCCTGGCGGCCGACGCGCTCGCCGCGCTGCAGGTGCCGCTGATCGCCACCAGCTCGCACACCGAGCATGTGCTGCATCGCGTCGCGCTGCCCTCGCCCTGCGCCTGGGTCATGGGCCATGAAGGGCAGGGCGTGTCGCCCGCGCTGATGGCGCGCTGCGCGCTGACCGTGGGCATCCCGCAGCCGGGCGGCGAGGAGTCGCTGAACGTCGCGGCGGCGGCGGCCATCTGCCTGTACGAGAGCGCGCGCCAGCAGGGCTGATGTCGTTCGGGCTCGCCGCGGAAGCGGGCGAGCCGGTCCCTGCCAGCCGAGCCCGATGTGGCTTGCAATTGATAATGATTCTCATTACAGTGCCTGCATGCCCGACGACATCCCGACCCCAGTGCCGGCCCGGCCCGAGGCCAGCCGGCCTGCCCGCGCAGCGGCGCCCCTCGGCCAGCGTCGCATCGACAGCGCCACGCTGCTGGGCCCCGGCGGCGAGCTCTTCATCGACCACCAGCAGCAGGTCTACCGCCTGCGCGTCACCTCCCAGGGCAAGCTGATCCTGACCAAGTAGCGCCCGCGTTTTCGATCACCCGCGCAAGCCAGCCGCCGCCAGCCCGCGCCATCCACGGAGATTCCGAATGGCCGACACCTGCTGCGCCGCCCAGGCTGGCGCCACCACCACCACCGGCTCGCGCCGCCGCCGCCTGTGGGAGCTGGGCAGCCACGCGCATTGCCCCGTCATCGGCGTCTGCGTGCCGCTGGAGCGCGTGCGCCAGCTCGCGAAGAAGTTGCTGGTGCTGCAGGGCAAGGAGGGGGACTGGGACGACTACACGCTGCACTGCAGCCTGGTCACCGCCGCCGCGCGCCGCAACGCGGTGGCCGAGGCCTTGCAGAAAGACCTCGAGCAGCGCTTCACGCTGGACCTGCGCAGTGCCGCGCAAGCCCGGTGCCGCGACGACTTGATGGCCTGGTGGCGTGCCCGCGCGGCGCAGGGCGAGGGCATTGCCGGCGCGCTGTGGGCCACGCTGACCCATGCGCGCTGTGACGAATGGCTGGAGATGCGCGTGCTGGGCCAGGTGCACATGCTGCAGCACCAGCTCGGCGCCGCGCAGCGCGTCGATCTGGCGCGCCACCGCGAGCTGGTCGCCGAGCACCAGGCGCTGGCGCGCGACTATGCCGAGGTGCAGCGCCGCGTGACGGCCTGGAGCGCGGATCGCGCCCGCGAGCAACAGGCCTGGGAGCGCGAGCGCCTGCAGCAGCGAGCGCTGCAGATCGGCCTGCAGACCCGGCTGGCCCTGGCGCAGCAGCAGTTGCAGCAGCTGCAGGCGGCCCGCCCGGACCTGCCCGAGCGCGAGGCCTTGCGCGAGCGCCTGGCCGAGCAGCTGGAGCGCAATCAGGCGTTGCAGCGCGAGGTGAACCGGCTCATGGCGAGAGCGCCGCTGGCGGTGACGCCTCCCCATACGGAGCCGGCCGCGCCGCCGCAGGCCGAGGTCATGACGTTGCTGAACCGCGTGGTGCTGTGCGTCGGTGGCCGCGGCGGCAGCGTGCCGCAGTACCGCCAGGCGGTGGAGGGCTGCGGCGCGCAGTTCCTGCACCACGACGGTGGCAGCGAGCACCGGCCGGCGCAGCTGGAGCCGCAGCTCGCCGCGGCCGACCTCGTTATCTGCCAGACCGGCTGCATCAGCCACGACGCCTACTGGCGCGTGAAGGACCACTGCAAGCGCCACCACAAGCGCTGCGTGTTCGTCGACACGCCGGGCCGCGGCGCTTTCGAGCGTGCGTTGGTGCAGGCGGCCGCCGGCGAGGGGCCGGCGCCGCTGCCTTGAATCCTCAGAGCGCCAGCGAGATGACGCCGAGGCCGATCAGCGCGGCGCCCGCCAGCCGCCAGCCGCGCTCGCCTTCCCCCAGCAGCTGGCCGCCCAGCAGTGCCGCGAACAGCATGGACAGCTCGCGCGCCGGTGCCACGCGCGACAGCGGCGCCTCGCGCACGGCCAGCAGCACGAGGATGTAGGCCAGCGGGCTCAGGGCTGCGACGGCCAGCACGCCGCGCCAGGAGCGGCGCAACTCGGGCCAGAAGCTGTGCGGCTGGCGCAGCAGCGTGGGCAGCTGCAGCGGCACGCGCAGCAGGTTGCCGAAGTAGTCCAGCAGCAGCGGCGACACGGCCAGCACCTTGACGGCATAGCCGTCCAGCACCGTGTAGCCGGCGATCAGCGTGCCGGTGGCCGCACCCCACCAGACGCCCATGCGCCGCCGCCGCGCGGTCTCGGCGTCCTGCGCCGTGCCGCGGCCGATGAGGCGCGGTCCCATCGTGATCAGCAGGATGCCGCCCACGACGCCCGCCAGCCCCAGCGTGCCGTAGACGCCCAGGTGCTCGCCCAGCAGCGCGACGGCGGCAACGGCCGACAGCAGCGGCCCGCTGCCGCGCGCCACCGGGTAGACCACGGTCAGGTCGCTGGCCCGATAGCCGGCGATCAGGCAGTTGAAGTAGGCCAGGTGGACCACGGCGCTGGCGGCGACGAAGCCCCAGGCCAGCGGCGACCAGCGTGGCAATTCGTCCAGCCCCAGCCACAGCACGGCCGGCAGCCACAGCACGACCACGCCGAGGGCGCAGCTGAAGACGAAATGCGTGCCGCCGCCCCACTGCTTGGCGGCGAGGTTCCAGAGCGCGTGGAGGAGGGCGGCGGCGAGGACGAGGGCGAGGGCCGAGGCGGGCATCGGACCGCAGTCAGTACATCAGCCGGTCCGGCCGGATGTCGCGCAGGATGGTGGTCGCGATCTCCTCGATGGACTTGTGCGTGGACGACAGCCAGGCGATGCCCTCGCGCTTCATCATGGCCTCGGCCTCGTTGACCTCGTAGCGGCAGTTCAGCGCGTCGGCGTACCGGCTGCCCGGGCGGCGCTCGTTGCGGATGGAGGCCAGGCGTTCGGGGTCGATGGTGAGGCCGAAGCATTTGCGCTTGTGCGGCAGCAGCGGCGCGGGCAGCTTGCGGCGCTCGAAGTCCTCGGGGATGAGCGGATAGTTGGCGGCCTTGATGCCGTGCTGCATCGCCAGGTACAGCGAGGTGGGTGTCTTGCCGCAGCGCGACACGCCCACCAGGATGACCTCGGCCGTGTCCAGGTTCTTGGACGACTGGCCGTCGTCATGGGCCAGCGAGAAGTTGATCGCCTCGATGCGATCGTGGTACTCCTGGCTCTGGGCGACGTCGGAGAAGCGGCCCACGCGGTGGTTGCTCTTGATGCCGAACTCGTCTTCCAGCGGCTCGATGAAGGTGCCGAACATGTCCATCACGCGGCCCTGGCAATGCTCGCGCACGACCTTGAGCACGTCGCGGTTGACCAGCGTGGCGAAGACGATGGGCCGCAGGCCCTCGCGCATGCCCACCTCGTTGATCTCGGCGACGACGGCACGGGCCTTCTCGGCGGAGTCGACGAAGGGCCGGCGCACATGGCGGGCCTTGATGGAGAACTGCGCCAGGATGGAGTTGCCGAAGGTCTCGGCGGTGATGCCGGTGCCGTCGGAGACGAAGTAGACGGTTCTGGCGTTCATGGCGGCGGCTCCGGTCGGTTCAGGCGCGGCCATGATAGCCAGCGGGGCTCAGGCCGGCGCCTTCAGCCTGGCCAGCAGCTCGCGCATGACGGCGATGTCCTCGTCCGGCAGCAGGCCGGCGCGCAGCAGCAACTCGCGCTCCAGCTCGCGCAGCCGCCACTCCAGCTCGCCGACCACCGTCATCAGCTCGACCTGCAGCTCGGCGTCGCGCTGTTCGGCCAAGCCGGCAACGAGGGCGTCGGCATCGTCGGCGTCCAGCCCGGTGCTGGAGAAGGCGGTCTGGATGCGCAGCAGGCGCTGCAGCGCCGCCTCCAGCACGGCGCGCAGGCTGGGGCGGGCGGCGGCGATGCGCTCGTCCATCCAGGGCCGGGCCGCGCGGAAGCGCTGCAACGTCGCGACGATGGCGACGACGCGCGGGATTGCGGACTCCAGCGGCACCGGGTCGACGGCCGCCGTCGCGGTCACGCCGCCTTGCGCGGCCAGCGTGATGGCCTCGGTGAGCTCGCGGCTGAATTCGCCGGGGATGAGCTTGTTGGCCACGCTGGCGCGCGTCAGCGGCGTGTCGCTGTTCTCGATCAAGGCCATCAGCCATTCGGCGGCGGCGAGGATCTGGCCGTTCAGCGGCAGCGCCGCGCCCTGCAGGCCGCGCGGGTAGCCGAAGCCGTCCAGCCGCTCGTGGTGATGCAGCACGGCAGCGGCGACCTCCCGGCCGGCGCCGGGCATGTGGCGCAGCACGCGCTCGCCGACGACGGGGTGGGAGGCCACGTGCCGCCATTCCTGCGGGCCCAGCGGCGTGCCGGGGCGCATGTATTGCGGATCGATGTAGAGCTCGCCGACGTCGTGCAGCAGCCCGGCCAGCGCCAGCATGCGGTGGCGGTCGGACTCCCCGGGCAGCAGGCGCCGCGCCAGCGCCAGCGCCAGCATGGCGACGCCGGCCGTGTGCTTGAGCCGGTCGGGCTGGAATTGCGCATAGACGGTCAGCAGCGACTGCACCGGGTTGCTGAGCTTGAGCGTGGCCAGCGTCGCCGGGGCGCCGGGGTAGAGGTCGTGGGCGCAGATGGCCTTGAGCAGCGGGTGCTGCTCGAGCAGGGCTTCGCCGATGGGGCCGAAGCTCTGCGGCATGACGCCGTGGGTGACCTGCAGGCAATCCTCCAGCGGCTTCTGCAGCTTGTGCATCAGCAGGCGCTCGCGCACCTTCTCGTTGACCTGGGCGCCCTTGGCGAGCAGCTTGATGCCGTTCTGGCTGACGATGTCCTCGATGGCCTGGACCGGACGCGCCTCGGACGTGTGGATCACGTGGTCGAGGTAATGCGGATTGACTTCGGAGGAGGGTTCGGCTGCCACGCAGGCGATTGTGCACAGGCCGAAGTTACATGCCGGTACGCAGCACCTAGAATCCGGCCCAATTCCTCGCGATCAGCCCCCATGCGCGCCCCCGTCCTCCCAGAAGAATCCAGAAATGGATGGAGCCGCGCCTGCCTTGAGCCCCCTGGTTCGGCGGCGTCCCTCATGGGCGGCGCGGACGATGCGACGGCACCGGTTTTTCAACCTCCCGGAGTTTTTCCATGTCCACCCTGTTCGAGGCGACCGCCCTGGTCGTACCGTTTGAGAACCTGAGGATGACCGATGTCGAGGTCGTTGGCGGCAAGAACGCCAGCCTCGGCGAAATGATCTCGCAGCTCGCCGCCAGCGGCGTGCGCGTCCCCGGCGGCTTTGCCACCACGGCACATGCCTTCCGGCAGTTCCTCAAGCACGAGGGCCTGGACGCGCGCATCGCGGCGCGGCTGAGCACGCTGAATATCGACGACGTCCGTGCGCTGGCCGAGGCCGGCGCCGAGATCCGCGGCTGGATAGAGCGCCAGCCCTTCCCGGCCGACCTGGAGGCCGACGTGCGCCAGGCCTTCGCCAAGCTGACGGCCGACAACCCGGGCGCTTCCTTCGCCGTGCGCTCGTCGGCCACCGCGGAAGACCTGCCCGACGCCTCGTTCGCCGGCCAGCAGGAGACCTTCCTGAACGTGCATGGCATTGACGAGGTGCTGCACAAGATGCGCGAGGTGTTCGCCTCGCTCTACAACGACCGCGCCATCAGCTACCGCGTGCACAAGGGCTTCGCCCATGGCGACGTGGCCTTGTCCGCCGGCGTGCAGCGCATGGTGCGCTCCGACCTCGGCTCGGCCGGCGTGATGTTCACCATCGACACCGAGAGCGGCTTCCCCGACGCCGTCTTCATCACGTCCAGCTACGGCCTGGGCGAGACGGTGGTGCAGGGCGCCGTGAACCCGGACGAGTTCTATGTCCACAAGCCCGCGCTGAAGGCCGGCAAGCTGGCCATCATCCGCCGCAACCTGGGCTCCAAACTGATCCGCATGGAGTTTGCGTCGCCCGAGGAGAAGGCCGCCAGCGGCAAGCTGGTGAAGACGGTGGACACCGCGCCCGAGGCCCGCAACCGCTACTCGCTGAGCGACGCCGAGGTCACCGAGCTGGCCAAGTACGCCCTCGTCATCGAACAGCATTACGGCCGCGCGATGGACATCGAGTGGGGCCGCGACGGCGAGGACGGCAAGCTCTACATCCTGCAGGCCCGCCCCGAGACCGTGAAGAGCCAGATGGCCGGCCAGGTGGAGCACCACTACAAGCTCAAGGCCCACAGTGCCGTGCTGGCCGAGGGCCGCGCCATCGGCCAGAAGATCGGCACCGGCCCGGTGCGGCTGGTGGACAGCGTGGCCGAGATGGAGCGCGTGCAGCCCGGCGACGTGCTGGTCACCGACATGACCGACCCGAACTGGGAGCCGGTCATGAAGCGCGCCTCGGCCATCGTCACCAACCGCGGCGGCCGCACCTGCCACGCGGCCATCATCGCGCGCGAGCTGGGCATCCCGGCCGTGGTGGGCTGCGGCGACGCGACGGACAAGCTCAAGGACGGCCAGCTGGTCACGGTGGCCTGCTCCGAGGGCGACACTGGCTACATCTACGACGGCCTGCTGGAGACCGAGGTCAGCGAGGTGCACCGCGGCGAGCTGCCCTATTGCCCCATCAAGATCATGATGAACGTGGGCAACCCGCAGCTGGCCTTCAACTTCGCGCAGATGCCCTCCAGCGGCGTGGGCCTGGCCCGGCTGGAATTCATCATCAACAACAACATCGGCGTCCACCCCAAGGCCATCCTGGACTATCCCAACATCGATGCCGACCTGAAGAAGGCCGTCGAGTCGGTGGCGCGCGGCCATGCGTCGCCGCGGGCCTTCTACGTGGACAAGCTGGCCGAGGGCATCGCCACCATCGCCGCGGCCTTCTTCCCGCGCCCCGTCATCGTGCGGCTGTCGGACTTCAAGTCCAACGAGTACCGCAAGCTCATCGGCGGCACGCGCTACGAGCCGGATGAAGAGAACCCCATGCTGGGCTTCCGCGGTGCCTCCCGCTACATCAGCGGCGAGTTCCAGGACGCCTTTGCGATGGAGTGCGAGGCCTTGAAGCGCGTGCGCAAGGACATGGGCCTGACCAACGTCGAGATCATGGTGCCCTTCGTGCGCACCGTGAAGCAGGCCGAGAAGGTCGTGGGCATGCTGGCCGAGAAGGGGCTGAAGCGCGCCGCGGCGGGCGGCAGCGACGGCCTGCGCCTCATCATGATGTGCGAGGTGCCCAGCAATGCCATCCTGGCCGAGCAGTTCCTGGAGCATTTCGACGGCATGTCCATAGGCTCCAACGACCTGACGCAGCTCACGCTGGGCCTGGACCGCGATTCGGGCCTGGAGCAGCTGGCCGGCGACTTCGATGAACGCGATCCGGCCGTGAAGGCCCTGATCTCGCGCGCCATCCGCGCCTGCCGTGCCACCGGCAAGTACATCGGCATCTGCGGCCAGGGGCCCAGCGACCATCCGGACTTCGCCGACTGGCTGGCGGAGGAGGGCATCGTGTCCATCTCGCTGAACCCCGACACGGTCATCGACACCTGGCAGCGCCTGGCCGCCAAGTAAGCCCGCGCGGCCGACGACCGGCCCGGGTTCTCCTCAGGGGAGCCCGGGCTTTTTGTTACCGATGATCACGGCCGTGACTGCCCGCCATCTGCACCGCCGCTACGCCTTCTTCGCGCTGAGCTTCATCGGCCTCGTCCTCGGCCTGGGACTGGCCGAGCAGCGCGGCCTGCCCAAGGCCTGGATAGGCTATACCTTCCTCGGCGCGACGGTGCTGGTCTATGCCGTCATCGGCATCCTGTGCCGCACCACCGACCCGGCCGAGTACTTCGTTGCCGGCCGCCGCGTGCCGCCGCTCTACAACGGCATGGCCGCCGGCGCCGACTGGATGAGCGCGGCCAGCTTCATCGGCCTGGTCGGCACGCTGTACGCGAGCGGCTATGCCGGCCTGGCCTACGTGCTGGGCTGGACGGGCGGCTTCTGCCTCGTGGCCCTGTGCATCGCGCCCTATCTGCGCCGCTTCGGCCAGTTCACGCTGGCCGACTTCCTGGCCGAGCGCTTCGAGAGCCGCGCGCTGCGCCTGGTCGGCGCGTCGGCGGCCATCCTGGTGTCCTTCGTGTATCTGGTCGCGCAGATCTATGGCGTGGGCCTGATCACGACGCGGCTCACCGGGCTGGGTTTCGAGGTGGGCGTCTTCGTGGGCCTGGGCGGCGTGCTGGTCTGTTCCTTCCTGGGCGGCATGCGCGCCGTCACCTGGACCCAGGTGGCCCAGTACCTCATCATGATCCTGGCCTACCTGGTGCCGGTCATCTGGCTGAGCGTCAAGCAGACCGGCTGGCCGCTGCCCCAGCTGGTCTACGGCCAGCAGCTGCATCAGCTGGCCCAGCGCGAGCGCGAGCTCATCCTCGACCCGGGCGAGCTGCAGGTGCGCGCCATCCACCAGCAGCGCGCCGAGGCGGCGGCGGCGCGCCTGGCCGACGTGCCCAGGGCGCTGGCCGACGAGCAGGCGAGGGCGGCCGCCAGCGTGGCCGCGCTGAAGGCCGCGGACGCGCCGCTGGCGCAGATCCAGGTCGCCGAGAAGCAGCGCGCGGCGCTGCCGCGCACGTCGGCCGAGGCCGAGGAGCGCTGGCGGCGCGAGCAGGCCACGGAGGCGCAGCTGGCCCGGCCGCTGTCGGGCCTGGTGCCGCACACCCAGCCCTTCGCCGGCAACCCCGACGGCAGCCCGGCCGAGCGCGAACAGGCCAGCGAGTCGCGCCGCAACTTCATCGCGCTGGCCCTGTGCCTGATGGTGGGCACGGCCGGCCTGCCGCATCTGCTGACGCGCTACTACACCACCCCGACGGTGGCCGCGGCGCGCGAGTCGGTGGCCTGGTCGCTGGTCTTCATCTGCCTGCTCTACCTGACGGCGCCGGCGCTGGCTGTCATGGTCAAGACCGAGGTCTTCAACGGCCTGGTGGGCACGGCCTTCGACCAGTTGCCGGCCTGGATACGTCAATGGCAGCGGGTCGATCCGGCGCTGCTGTCCGCCGTGGACCTGAACGGCGACGGCCGGCTGCAGCTGGGCGAGCTGCACCTGCATCCCGACCTGGTGATGCTGGTCCTGCCCGAGCTGGGCGGCCTGCCCTACGTCATCTCCGGCATGGTGGCGGCCGGCGGCCTGGCGGCGGCACTGTCCACCGCCGACGGCCTGCTGCTGGCCATCTCCAGCGCGCTGTCCCACGACTACTACTACAAGGCCATCAACCCGGAGGCCTCGCGCACGCGCCGGGTCACGCTGTCCAAGGCCTTGCTGCTGGCGGCCGCGCTGGCGGCGGCGGCGGTGGCATCCAGCCGCCCGGCGGACATCCTGGCCGTCGTCACGGCCGCCTTCTCCATCGCCGGCTCCACCTTCTTCCCGGCCCTGGTGGCCGGCGTGTTCTGGCGCCGCGCCAACCGGGCCGGCGCGCTGGCCGGCATGTTGACCGGGCTGGGCGTGTGCCTGGCCTACCTGGTGATGGCTCATCCCGGACTGCGCGCCATGACCGGCCTGCCGGGGCCGGCCGCCATGATCTGGGGCATACAGCCGGCCTCGGCCGGGCTGTTCGGCGTGCCGGCCGGGGCGCTGGCGCTGGTGCTGGTCAGCCTGCTGACGGCGGCGCCCGGCGCGCGGCAGCGCGACTTCGTTGACGCGCTGCGCAGCCCTTGAAGCCCCTCGTCCAAGGAGTACCTTGGCCGGTCCCCCAAGGGGACGGCGATGCTCGCGGCATCGAGCCGCGAGCACATCGCCAGTACGGCCCGGCGCTCGGCCCGCGCAAGGGTCGGATTTGGCAGATCGGTCTTCCCAGGCTAGAATCGCGGGTTCCCCCTTGCCGTACCCACGTGTAGACGCCGTGGCGCGGCTTCCACAGCCCGGCAAGCCCGCCGGGCTGGAATCCACAAGGAGTACACATGCGTCACTACGAAATCGTTCTGCTGATCCATCCGGATCAAAGCGAACAGGTTCCGGCCATGCTGGAGCGCTACAAGGGCCTGATCACCGCCGGCGGCGGTGTCGTGCACCGGGTCGAGGACTGGGGCCGTCGCCAGATGGCTTACCTGATCCAGAAGCTCGCCAAGGCCCACTACCTGTGCCTGAACATCGAGTGCAGCAAGGAAGTCCTGGCTGAGCTCGAGACCGGCTTCCGCTTCAACGACGCCGTGCTGCGCCACCTCACCGTGGTCCAGGACAAGGCCATCACGACCCCCTCGGTCATGATGAAGGCCGTCGAGCGCGAAGAAGCCCGCAAGGCGCCGCAGCAAGAAGCGGCCTGAGCCCAGCTCATCGCTAAAGAACCAGGTTTTTCGAGCAGCAGCGCCCACGCGTGAACCAGCTTTCACTGTCGGCGCAGATCCAGCAACTCGGTCAAGTTCGCTACACCCCCGCCGGGCTGATGGCCCTGGACGCAAGCCTCAAGGCCGAGTCCGAAGTCATCGAAGCCGGCAAGCCGCGCAAGGTCTCGCTGGAGATCAAGGCGGTTGCGGTGGGCGAGGTGGCCAAGCAGTTGCAGGCGCTGGGAGTCGGTGGCGTCGCGGTCTTCCGCGGCTTCCTGACCCACCAGCGCAACGGCCGGGGCTTCATCGCCCACGTGACCGAGATCGAGCCCGCTGCTTCGTAGAACCCGGATGTATTGAATCCGGATAGATTTAACAGAGGTCCACTATGCCCCCGCCCCGTGGTAAAGGTCGCTTCTCCAAGGACAAGAAGCCCAAGCGCAACCAACAATCGCTGCTGTTCCGCCGCAAGCGTTTCTGCCGCTTCACCGTCGCCGGTGTCGAGCAGATCGACTACAAGGACATCGACACGCTGCGCGATTTCGTCGCCGAGAACGGCAAGATCACGCCCGCTCGCCTGACCGGCACGCGTGCCTTCTTCCAGCGTCAGCTGACGGTCGCCATCAAGCGTGCGCGCTTCCTGGCCCTGCTGCCGTACAGCGACCAGCACAAGGTCTAAGGAGCTGACGACATGCAAGTGATCCTGCTCGAAAAAGTCGCCAACCTCGGCAACCTCGGCGATGTCGTCAAGGTCAAGGACGGCTACGCCCGCAACTTCCTGATCCCGACCAAGGCCGCTCGCCGCGCCACCGAGGCCGCGATCAAGGAATTCGAAGCCAAGCGCGCCGAACTGGAAAAGATCGCCGCCGAGAAGCTGGCTGCCGCCCAGAAGCTGGGTGAGGCCCTGGCCGGCAAGACCGTGCGCATCGCCCAGAAGGCCGGTGTGGACGGCCGCCTGTTCGGCTCCGTCACCAACGCCGACGTCGCCGACGCGCTGACCAAGCTGGGTTCGCCCATCGCCAAGTCGCAAGTGCGGCTGCCCAACGGCCCGTTGAAGACCGTCGGCGAGTTCCCGGTGAACGTCGCCGCCCACACGGACGTGGTCGTCGAGATCAGCGTCCAGGTGGTTGCCGAAGCCGAGTAAATCTCGCTTCCCCTGATGTGCGGAGACCCTCGGTCGCCGCAACATCGAAAGAAGGCCGAGGCCCGCAGGGGTTTCGGCCTTCTGTCTTTGCGGAATGCGTTTTCCCGCGCCTTCCACCGCTTGCCCCCAGTCCGTTCACAGCTTTATCCACAGGCATGTCCGCGATCTTTCCCGCCTCCTCCTCCGCCGCGCCGCCCGATGACGAGGTTGCGCGCCTGCGCGTGCCACCGCACTCGGTGGAGGCCGAGCAGAGCGTGCTGGGCGGCCTGCTGATCGACAACTCGGCCTGGGACAAGGCCGCCGACCTGCTGACCGAGGGCGACTTCTACCGCTTCGAGCACAAGCATGTGTATGCCGCGGTCGGCAAGCTCATCAACGCGGGCAAGCCCGCCGACGTCGTCACCGTCTTCGACGAGCTCACGTCCGTGGGCCGCGCCGAGGAGTGCGGCGGCCTGGCCTATCTGAACGCGCTGGCGCAGAGCGTGCCCAGCGCCGCCAACCTGCGCCGCTATGCCGAGATCGTCCGGGAGCGCGCCATCCTGCGCAAGCTGGTGGCCACGTCCGATGAGATCGCCACGGCCGCGCTGAACCCGCAGGGCCGCGCCGTCACGCAGATCCTGGACGAGGCCGAGGGCAAGATCTTCCGCATCGGCGAGGAGGGTTCGCGCAGCCGCCAGGGCTTCCAGAGCATGGACAACCTCGTCGTCGCGCTGATCGACCGCGTCAACGAGCTGGCCGAGGCCGGGCATCAGGACGTCACCGGCGTGCGCACCGGCTTCTATGACCTCGACAAGCAGACCGCCGGCCTGCAGCCGGGCGACCTCATCGTGCTGGCGGCGCGCCCCTCCATGGGCAAGACCGCGTTCGCGGTCAACATCGCCGAGAACGTGGCCATCAACGAGGGCCTGCCGGTCGTCATCTACTCGATGGAAATGGGCGCCGCGCAGCTGGCGCTGCGTATGGTGGGCTCCATCGGCCGCATCGACCAGAGCCATCTGCGCACCGGCCAGCTCAAGGACGACGAATGGGGCCGGCTCTCCGAGGCCGTCGACAAGCTGGGCAAGGCCAGCATCTTCATCGACGAGAGCCCCGGCCTCAGCCCCTCGGAGGTGCGCGCCCGTGCGCGCCGCCAGGCCCGCATCTGCGGCCAGCTGGGGCTGATCGTCATCGACTACCTGCAGCTGATGACCGGCAACGGCGGCGGCAACGAGGAGAACCGCGCGACGGTGCTGGGCGAAATCTCGCGCGGCCTGAAGGCGCTGGCCAAGGAGCTGAAGTGCCCCGTCATCGCGCTGTCGCAGCTGAATCGTTCGGTGGAGCAGCGCCCCGACAAGCGGCCCATGATGTCCGACCTGCGCGAATCCGGCGCCATCGAGCAGGACGCCGACATCATCATGTTCATCTACCGCGACGAGTACTACACCAAGGACGAGTGCAAGGAGCCGGGCGTGGCCGAGATCATCATCGCCAAGCAGCGTAACGGCCCGGTGGGCACGGTGAAGCTGGCCTTCCAGCGCATGCACACCAAGTTCGAGAACCTCGCGCCCGGCTATGTGGGCGTGGAACGCGACGAGTACTGAGCGGCCGCACTCGGCCGGTGGCGCCCGCTCAGCGGCGCCGGGCGACCAGGCCGATCAGCGCCGAAGGCCCGCGGTGGCCGGCGCCCTCGTCCAGCACGCGCTCGTAGCGCTGCAGCGCCAGCAGCTCCATGTCGCCGAAATGCTCGCGCAGCAGCGCCTCGGTGTAGAGGTGCGACGGCTCGCGGGGCCCGCCGGTGCCGAACGCCAGCTGCTCGGGCGTGTAGCCCTGCAGCACGATCAGGCCGCCCGGCCTGAGGGCCTGCCTCATGTGCCGGAACAGCCGTTCGCGCAGCGCCGGGTCGGCGAACTGCACGAAGATCGCGGCCACGCCGTCCAGCGTGCCGACGGGCCAGTCGTAGTCGTCGCAGCCGGCCTGCACATAGTTCACCGCGACGCCAGCGTCGGCGGCCAGCCGCCGGGCCTTGTCGAGCCCGACGGCGGACACATCGAAGGCCTCGACGGCCAGCCCCTGCCGCGCGAGCCAGACGCTGTTGCGCCCCTCGCCGTCGGCCACGCACAGCACGCGCGCGCCCGGCGGCCAGCGGTGGGCCTGGGCGGCCAGCCAGTGGTTGGGTTCGGTGCCGAACACATAGTCCGGCGTCGAGAAGCGGGCGTCCCAGGACGCGGCGGCGGGATCGGTCATGAGCCTGCTCAGCAGCCGCTCTTCACGCCGAGCTTGCGCAGGATGATCTCCAGCGGGCACCAGCGCGTGATGGCGCTCTGCAGCAGGTTCGCGCCGACGAAGGCCGTGAAGGCCAGCCACCAGCTGCTGACGAACGCCGGGCTGCCGGGCACGCCGAGCAGCAGGGAGATCAGGATGAAGCTGCCGGCGAACAGCCGGACGATCTGCCAGGAACTCATGAGTCACTCCTTGTGTCAGTGAAAGCGTGGCGGTAGGCCACGAAGTACAGCAACGGGATGACGACCAGGGTCAGCAGCGTGCTGACCAGGATGCCGAAGATCAGCGAGATCGCCAGCCCGTTGAAGATGGGGTCGTCGAGGATGAAGAAGGCACCCAGCATCGCGGCCAGGCCGGTCAGCACGATGGGCTGGGCCCGCGTCGCCGCGGAGTGCACGACGGCCTCCTTCAGCGGGCGGCCCTGCGACACCTCCAGCCGGATGAAGTCCACCAGCAGGATGGAGTTGCGCACGATGATGCCGGCCAGCGCGATCATGCCGATCATGCTGGTGGCCGTGAACTGCGCACCCAGCAGCGCATGGCCCGGCAGCACGCCCACCAGCGTCAGCGGGATGGGCGCCATGATGATGAGCGGCGTCAGGTAGGAACCGAACTGCGCGACGACCAGCAGGTAGATCAGCACCAGGCCCACGGCGTAGGCGGCGCCCATGTCGCGGAAGGTCTCGTAGGTGACCTGCCACTCGCCGTCCCACTTCAGCGTGTAGCCGCGCCAGGCGTCGCTGGGCGGGTGGATGAAGGTCTCGGCCAGTGTGCCGCCGTCGGGCGTGGCGAGCTGGGCGAGCGCGCCGCGCATGCGGAACATGCCGTACAGCGGGCTGTCCAGCGTGCCGGCCATGTCGCCGACGACGAAGTGCAGCGGCAGGCCGTCCTTGTGGAACACCGGCTGCTCGCGCAGGCCGTCGCTGACGGTGACGAGCTCGCGCAGCGGCACCAGCGCGCCCGCTGCGCCGCGCACGCCCAGCTGCAGCAGCGTGTCGAGGTCGCCCTGGGCGGAGGCCGGCAGCTGCAGCCAGGCGCTGGCCGGGTATTTGCTGCCGTCGTGCAGCCAGGTGGCGGCCTCGCCGGCGAGGCCCGCGGACAGCGTCGACACGATGGCCGACTGCGGCACGCCCAGCAGCGCCGCCTTGCGGCGGTCCACCTGCAGCAGCTTCCTGGGCGCGGCGGCGATGCCCGAGTCGTCCACGTCGACGATGCCGGGCGTCTGCTCGAACACGCGGCGCACGGCGCGCGCCACCTGCTGGCGGCCGCCGGCGTCGGGGCCGTAGATCTCGGCCACGATGGGCGCGAGCACCGGCGGGCCAGGCGGCACCTCGACGACCTTCACGTTGGCGCCATGGCGCCGGCCGATCTGCTGCAGCGCCGGGCGCATGCGCATCGCGATCGCGTGGCTCTGCGCGCTGCGCTGATGCTTGTCCACCAGATTGACCTGCAGGTCACCCACCTCGCCGCCGGCGCGCAGGTAGTACTGGCGCACCAGGCCGTTGAAGTTGATCGGTGCGGCCAGGCCGGCATAGGCCTGGTAGTCGGTCACCTCGGGCTGCTGCGCGACGAAGGCGCCCAGCTCGCGCAGCACGGCGGCCGTGCGCTCCAGTGGCGTGCCGGCCGGCATGTCGACGACGACCTGGAACTCCGACTTGTTGTCGAAGGGCAGCATCTTCAGCACCACCAGGCCCAGTGCCGGCAGCGCCAGCGACAGCGCGATGAGGCCGGCCACACCGCCGGCCAGCCAGCGGCGGTTGCGGCCGCCGCGCGCATCGTCCAGCAGCGGGCGGAACACGCGCTCGAACAGCGGGCCCAGCCGGGCGGCCAGGCCGTGGCCGGCCGCTGCGGCGTGGCCGGTGTGCTTCAGCCACAGCCGCGCCAGCCAGGGCGTCACGACGAAGGCGATCGCGAGCGACAGCAGCATGCCCATGCTCGCGTTGATGGGGATGGGGCTCATGTACGGCCCCATCAGGCCCGACACAAAGGCCATGGGCAGCAGCGCGGCGATGACGGTCAGCGTGGCCAGGATGGTCGGGCCGCCCACCTCGTCCACGGCGCCGGGGATCAGTTCGGCCAGCGACTTCTGCGGGTGCAGCGCCATGTGGCGGTGGATGTTCTCGACGACGACGATGGCGTCGTCGACGAGGATGCCGATCGAGAAGATCAGCGCGAACAGCGACACCCGGTTCAGCGTGAAGCCCCAGGCCCAGGAGGCGAACAGCGTGACGGTCAGCGTCAGGATGACCGCACTGCCGACGATGGCCGCCTCGCGCCGCCCGAGCGCGAGGAAGACCAGCGCGACGACGGACGCGGTCGCGAAGCCCAGCTTCTGCATCAGTTTCACGGCCTTGTCGTTGGCCGTGGCGCCGTAGTTGCGCGTCTCGGCCACCTCCACGCCGTGCGGGATCACGGTGTTGCGCAGCTCGGCCACGCGCCGCATCAGCGCGTCGGCCACCTCGATGGCGTTCTCGCCCGGCTTCTTCGTGACGGACACCGTCACGGCCGGGTACTCCCGGCCCTGGCTGCCGTGCCAGACATAGCGCTGCGCCGGCAGCGGCCCGTCGACCACCTGCGCCACGTCGGCGAGGTAGACCGGGCGGCCGTTGCGCGCGCCGACGACGAGCTGGGCCAGCTCGCGCGCATCGCGCAGGAAGGGGCCGGCCTCGACGTCGACGGCACGGTCGCCCGCCACGAGCTGGCCGGCCGCCGCGCCGCTGTTGGCGGCCTGCAGCGCCTGGCGCAGCTCGGCCACGCCCAGGCCCGCGGCGGCCAGGCGCGCCGGGTCCAGCTCGACACGGATGGCGCGGCCGGGGCCGCCCAGCGTCGTCACCTCGCGCGTGCCGGGCACGCGCTTGAGGTCGGCCTCCAGGCTGTGGGCGATGCGCTCCAGATCGAACGCGCCGGTGTCGGCATCCTTGGCGAACAGCGTCAGCGTGACGATGGGCACGTCGTCGATGCCCTTGGGCTTGACCAGCGGCGTGCCCGTGCCCAGCGAGGCCGGCAGCCAGTCGGCATGGGACTGCACCGTGTCGTACAGCCGCACCAGCGCCTCGGTGCGCGGCACGCCGACCTTGAACTGCACCGTCATCACGGCCATACCGGGGCGCGACACGCTCATCACATGCTCCACGCCGGCCATCCGCGACAGCACCTGCTCGGCGGGCGTGGCCACCATCTGCTCCACGTCCTGCACGGCGGCGCCGGGGAAGGGGATCAGCACGTTGGCCATGGTCACGTTGATCTGCGGCTCTTCCTCGCGCGGCGTGACCGCCACGGCGAAGATGCCCAGCAGCAGCGCCACCAGCGCCAGCAGCGGCGTGATCTGGGCCGACTGGAAGAAGCGGGCGATGCGCCCGGAGATGCCGAGTTCCATCACGGCCTCCCTGCCGCCCGCTGGGGGTCGAGCGCGATGCGCTCGCCCGCCCTGAGGCCCGACAGCACCTCGACCTGGTCGCCGCTGGCCGCGCCGGTGCGCACCTGGCGCAGCAGCGGCCGGCCGTCGGCGCCGACGGTGTAGACCGCCTGCAGCTCGGCGCGCCGCAGCAGCGCGCGGCTGGGGATGAAGACGCGCGCCGCCGCGTCGGCGCCGCCCGCGGCCGTCGGCAGCCAGGCGCGTGCGAAGGCGCCCGGCGCGGCGGCGGTGCCGGCGGGCAGCTCGACGCGCACGGTGACCGTGTGCGTCGCCGGGT